>DAOLIV010000006.1:0-150745 GCA_035328345.1 Chitinophagaceae bacterium
TTCTTAGCTGCTTTTTTCTTAGCGGCTTTGTTTTTTGGAGCTGCTTTTTTCTTAGCTGCTTTTTTCTTTGTTGCCATTTGTTAGAATTTAATGTTAGTAAAAATGGGTTAACGATAGTAAAAATAATAATTATTTCATACTACCCAAATTTTTTTTCCACAAAATTGACAACGGAAGATTCTTGCGATCAGGCTTCAACAGCATTTACAGAAACAAATGTCTTATTGTTTCTTCCTTTTTTAAATTCAACAACACCGCTATTTAATGCAAACAAAGTATAATCTTTACCTACACCAACATTTTTTCCGGGATGATAAACGGTTCCGCGTTGACGAACAATAATGTTTCCTGCAACTGCCGGTTGACCACCAAAAATTTTTACTCCAAGGCGTTTGCTTTGTGAGTCACGACCATTCTTTACACTTCCTTCACCTTTTTTATGTGCCATGATTTTCTGGTTTTAATTTTCTGGGATCAATTCAAATAGTAATTGTGCTTTTCTACTCGAATTTTTGATTTGTTATTATTTAATGTCAGTTACTTTAATTTTTGTGTAAGCAGTACGATGGCCTTTCTTTTTGTGAAATCCTTTTCTTCTTTTTTGCTTGTAAGCTATAACTGTGTCGCCTTTAACCTGGTCAACGATTTCTGCTTTTACTTTTGCCTTTACATCAGCGCCAACGGCAAGTTTCCCATCAGCATCTACTAACAATACCTCAACCTCAACCTTATCGCCTGCTTTACCTTCAACATGAGGAACATATAATGTCTGGTCCTTTTCTACTTTAAATTGTTGGCCAGCTACTTTAATTACAGCTATCATACGCTTAAAATTAGGACGGCAAAGGTAGGGGGAAAATCTATACCGGCAAACAGAAAATCAAAGATTTGTGAACATTTAATCACCCTATTTTAAGGCCCCATTCCGTTATATTTGCTGACCTTTATGGGCCCTATACAGGATAACGTATGAAAATCAAGTCTTTCTTAGCCCGGCCGTTTGCGAATTATATATATAAAGGTATAAAGAAGGCTGCGGCGAATGCGGTTGTGGACCAGGAAAACATCCTGAAAAACCTGATAAAAACAGGTCGTAATACTGAATTTGGTAAAGATTCAAGGCTGGACAAGGTGAACAGCTACGAGGAATTCAGACAGGCTGTTTCTATCAGAGATTATGAGCAGCTAAAACCCTGGATTGAGAAGATCAAAGAGGGAAAGCATAATATTCTCTGGAAAGGTAAACCGATCTATTTCGCAAAAACCTCCGGAACCACCAGCGGCACCAAGTATATCCCGATCACAAAAGATTCAATACCGAATCATATCAACACAGCCCGAAACGCATTGCTATGTTATATGGCTGAGACCGGCAATACCCGGTTTGCCGATGGTAAGATGATCTTTCTATCCGGCTCACCGGAATTAGAAAGAATTGCAGGAATACCTACAGGCAGATTGAGTGGTATCGTTAACCACCATGTGCCAAGGTATTTACGCACAAACCAGATGCCTTCATATGAAACCAACTGTATTGAAGACTGGGAAACAAAACTTGGGAAAATAGTAGACGAAACAATTGATCAGAATATGACCCTGATCAGTGGCATTCCGCCGTGGATGCAAATGTATTTTGACGAACTGACGAGACGAAGCGGTAAGCATGTTGGCGAATTGTTTCCCAATTTCAGTGTTATGGTTCAGGGTGGGGTCAATTTTGAACCTTATAAGGCAAAACTTTTTGAAAGCATCGGAAAAAAGATCGATACCATTGAACTGTTCCCTGCCAGTGAGGGCTTCTTTGCCTTCCAGGATTCGCAGAACGAAGAAGGCCTTTTATTGAATACTAATAGCGGGATATTTTTTGAATTTGTTCCGGCGGGAGAAATTTTCAGTAAAAATCCAACACGACTTTCATTAAAAGAGGTTCAAAAAGGAGAAAATTATGCCCTGGTTATTAATAGTAATGCAGGACTGTGGGGATATAATATCGGTGATACTGTAAAATTTGTTTCAACAGAACCTTACCGCCTTGTAGTTACAGGCAGAACAAAGCATTTTATTTCAGCATTTGGTGAGCATGTAATCGGGGAAGAGGTCGAGCACAGCATGTTAAAAGCAGCTGCAGAAGAAAATGTAAAGATTACTGAGTTTACGGTGGCTCCGTTTGTTAGTTCAGATGAAGGCAGGTCATATCACGAATGGTTTGTTGAGTTTGAACAAAAACCTGGTAATATGAAGGAGTTTGCTCAAAAACTGGAAAATAACCTAAGGCAAAAGAATGTATATTATGATGATCTTATTGCCGGAAATATATTGGCTCCGCTAAGGATCAGGCCCGTCCAGAAAAACGGGTTCATTGAATATATGAGGTCTATTGGTAAGCTGGGTGGCCAAAATAAAGTTCCCCGGCTCAGTAACGACCGAAAAATTGCCGATGATTTGATAAAGTGGACAGAGAAGCTTGAAAAAGTTTAATTTTCCCGACTTTAGTAATTAATGACAAACGCTCAGCCAGTAAAAAGAATTGCAATTTTTGGATCTACCGGTTCCATAGGAACGCAGGCATTGGATGTGATTGCTGTAAACCCGGATAAATTTTCTGCAGAAATTATTACTGCTCATAGCAACGAAGAACTGTTAATTGAACAGGCGATGCGTTTTCATCCCAATATTGTCGTAATAGTGGATGAAAAAAAATACGAAAAAGTAAAGCAGGCTCTTTCTCAAACGGATATTAAAGTATTTGCCGGCGAAAAAGCATTGGAGGAAGTGGCTTCAATGGACTGTTATGATCTGATGCTTGCAGCCATTGTGGGTTATGCCGGGTTTAAGCCAACATTAAGAGCAATAGAAAACGGTAAGATCATAGCATTGGCCAACAAGGAAACTCTTGTTGTAGCGGGTGATATTGTTATGAGAAAGGCAGTAGAGAACCGTGTACCAATTATTCCCGTTGACTCTGAACATTCAGCTATTTTTCAATGCCTGGTTGGAGAAACAAGAAACAAGATTGAAAAAGTAATTTTAACTGCATCCGGGGGCCCTTTTATCGGACGTAAGCCAAATTACCTCGTTAATGTAAAAAGAGAACATGCTTTACAACATCCGAACTGGAGCATGGGGGCTAAGATTTCTATTGACTCAGCAACCCTTATGAACAAAGGACTTGAGATGATTGAAGCCAGGTGGTTATTCAACCTGGCACCAGAACAAGTGCAGGTTGTGGTTCATCCCCAAAGTATCATACATAGTATGGTGCAGTTTGAAGATGGTAGCATCAAAGCTCAAATGGGATTGCCTGATATGAAACTCCCTATTCAGTATGCACTTGCCTTCCCTACAAGGATTCCCAATAACTTCCCCCGTTTTGATTTTAAAAAGATCAGTACACTCACATTTGAAGAGCCGGATGTTAAGACATTCCGAAATCTCATCCTGGCTACAGAAGCATTATTTAAGGGCGGCAATTTACCTTGTATAATGAATGCGGCAAATGAGATAGCCGTATACGCTTTTCTTCGCAACCGGATCAACTTTCTTGATATGACAGATGTGATTGAGAAAACAATGGAAAAAGTTCCATTTATAGAGACTCCTACGCTTGAGGAATATTTTGACAGCGATGGGGAGGCTCGTACCTTTGCAGCCGATTTAATTAAACTGTAAAGAGTATTGTGAGAGTCATTATTGAATAATAAAAATCTGCTTAGCATCTTTATAAATATTATATGAATTTAATCGCTATAAACTGGTCAAATGTGGGCTTGCAGGCAGGTCAGCTTTTGTTGGCGCTTTCGATACTGGTAATCTTACATGAATTTGGTCACTATATTACTGCCAAGTGGTTCAAATGCAGGGTGGAAAAGTTTTTCCTTTTTTTCGATCCCTGGTTTTCACTGGTAAAAAAGAAAATAGGGGATACCGTATATGGGATTGGTTGGTTACCACTTGGAGGCTATGTAAAAATTTCCGGGATGATTGATGAGAGTATGGATAAGGATCAATTGAAACAACCTCCGAAAGAATGGGAATTCAGAAGTAAGCCAGCTTGGCAACGATTGATTGTAATGTTGGGCGGGGTGATCATGAATATCCTGGTTGCGTTTGTTATCTATGCATTTATATTAATGATATGGGGTGAGAAAAAAATCCCTACAGCTTCTATGAAATATGGTGTGCATGTCGTTGACAGCACTTTGTATAAGATCGGAATACGCAATGGTGATAAAATTCTTGCAGTAGATGGAGAGCAGATAGATGATTATGAAAGACTCAAACGGAAAATTATTGTCGGAAATAGCATGACCATCTTACGGGACGGAAATGAAATAAATCTTGACCTTCCCGTTGATCTTATTGGTCAACTGGTCGAAAACAGGAATAAAGATGTAAGAGGTTTTGTTGAGCCCCGTAAACCTGTAATGGTACTATATGTGCCCGATTCGTCTGATGTTTACAAAGCAGGACTTAGAAAAAATGATGTAATTGTCGGCATTGATTCTTCCAGGTTTCAATTCTTTGATGAATTACAAAACCAACTTAATGGAAGAAAAAATCAGAATATCACATTAAGTGTGATCAGGAATGGCTCTGAAATGAGTTTCCCGGCACAGGTTGACAGCACAGGAAAATTGGGCTTTTATCCCTATGGGAACACAGGGGATTATGAGCAAATGGATAGTTTGGGCTGGTTAACATTGAATGTAAAAAAATATGGATTCTTCAGTGCATTCCCTGCCGGCGTAAGAAAAGCAGGAAATGAATTGCAGAGTTACATTGAACAGTTCAAAAAAATTATTAATCCTAAAACGGGTGGTTATAAAGGTGTGGGTGGCTTCAAAGCAATTGGTTCTATTTTCCCGAAATACCAATGGAATTGGGAAGCCTTTTGGACCATCACAGCTTTTTTATCAATTGTTCTGGCCTTTATGAACTTGTTGCCGATACCTGCATTAGATGGGGGGCATGTAATGTTCACTTTGTATGAGATGATAACCAGGAGGAAGCCCAATGAGAAATTCCTTGAGTATGCACAAATTGCAGGAATGGTTTTATTGCTCGGCTTGATGTTATATGCTAACGGAAATGACTGGTTTGGATGGGGAAGGTGAACTTAAGCCCATCTACATATAAAAGTATATTCATTAATTCTCGTCTTATAAATAATGGGGGCGTTTGGTTTTGACAGCATAGATCTTTGAAAGTGTAAGCATGTGCTGCGTTGCGTAATTAGCAGCTAAATCTGAATACGAAAACTACAAATGGCAATACTCAGTATGCCATGGCTGCCTAATCAGTGATTAAGTAGTCATTTGGGCCGCCGGGCCGGTTGACTTGTTACCATGCCCCGCCGCCGACTTAAAAACAAAACAGGTTGCTGCAATCAAAGGCTGTGATGATTGCTTAAGACCATTCAGCTACGGAACTGATCGGTTGTTTGTTCCCAGTTAGTTCCCGACAATTCAAAACAAAATAAACATGTAGAAAGCTTTTGAGGAATATGTTTGGACACCGGTTCGAATCCGGTCGCCTCCACCTTTCTGATTTTATATCAACTGTCGTTAGTTTTCAATTATCATTTCTCTGACATCAATTTTACTTATAACTTAAGGCAAATATTGCTGATGAGGTATATTACTGCAATATTGATTAATGAAAATGATAAAAGCTTTTTTGTTTGATTTGAATGGTACCATCATTGATGATATGCAGTATCATGTTGAAGCATGGCACCGTATTTTAAACGAGTTAGGTGCTGAAATTTCAATGGAAGAAACAAGGCTGCAGTGTTATGGGAAGAATCATGAATTACTCGACAGGATCTTTCCGGGCCGGTTTTCTGAAGAAGAAAAGAATAAAATGAGCTTTGAAAAAGAAAGACAATACCAGGATGCATTTCGGCCACACATGAAATTGATAAGGGGGTTAGATCAATTCCTTGAAATAGCCCATGCAAGAGGAATTAAAATGGCTATAGGTACAGCAGCCATTATGTTTAATGTTAACTTTATTCTGGATGGTCTGAATTTGAGGAAATATTTTGATGTGATTGTCAGTGCTGACGATGTTGCTAAAAGTAAACCGGACCCGGAAACTTTTTTGAAATGTTCTGAAGGGCTAAGATTGAAACCTGGCGAGTGTCTTGTTTTTGAAGACTCTCCGATGGGGATACTGGCGGCAAAAAATGCTGGAATGAAATGCGTTGCTTTGACAATCATGCATCAAAAGCAGGAGCTTAATAACGGGAACATCATTAAGTTTATTGATTCTTATTCGCCGGAGTTATTTGCATCAGTAATTAAATAAAGTTTGAAATTAAAATGCCCGATAGGTTTGTAATTGGAATAGATTATGGAACGGATTCAGTCCGTTCCGTTTTGCTGAATGCAATGAACGGGCAGGAGATAGCTTCATCTGTATTCCATTATCCTCGCTGGAAGTCAGGACTATTTTGCAATCCATCAAAGAACCAGTTTCGTCAGCATCCGCTCGACTACATTGAAGGTCTGGAAGCTACAATCAAAGATTGTTTGAAGCAGGCGGGAGATAAAGTTGCCAAATCTGTGGTCGGCATTTCAGTTGATACAACCGGCTCCACACCAATAGCGGTGGATAAAGAGGGTACACCTCTTTGTTTGTTATCGGGTTTTGAGGACAACCCTAATGCCATGTTTGTGCTATGGAAAGATCATACTTCTACCCGTGAAGCAGATGAGATCAACAAAACAGCGAAAGAGTTCCCTGTTAATTACCTGAAATATGTTGGGGGCATCTATAGCAGTGAATGGTTTTGGGCAAAGCTCCTTCATATTCTCAGGGAGGATGAAAAAGTAAGAAATAATATCTATTCATTTGTTGAGCATTGTGACTGGATTCCTTTTTTGCTGACTGGTGGCAAAGATGCAAAGCAGATAAAAAGAGGAGTATGCAGTGCGGGCCATAAAGCATTATGGGCTGCTGAGTTTAATGGATTACCTCCAAATGATTTTTTCAAAGCGGTTGATTCCTTACTGGATGGGTTTACAAATAAACTTTTTAATGAGACTTATACTTCGGATAAACCTGCAGGTATAATTTCTAAAGAATGGGCAAGCCGATTAGGATTGTCTGAAAATGTCGTAATAGGAGTCGGCGCATTTGATTGCCATATGGGCGCCGTTGGTGGACAGATCGAACCTTATTACCTAAGCAGGACTGTGGGAACATCCACCTGTGATATTATGGTCGCTCCTTCAAATGATGTGGAGGGAAAATTAATTAAAGGTATTTGTGGCCAGGTGCAAGGCTCCGTTATTCCGGGGATGGTAGGAATGGAAGCAGGTCAAAGTGCATTTGGGGATGCATATGCGTGGTTTACTAATTTGTTAAGCTGGCCTGTTGTTCATTTTATCAATAATAAAGACCAGCAGCAGCAGATAAAAAATAAAATGATAGCATCCTTAGCAGATGCATCTTCAAAACTACCTTTATCTGATGATGATGTGATGGCCAGTGACTGGTTGAATGGAAGAAGGACCCCTGATGCCAATCAATTATTGAAAGGGGCATTTACGGGTTTGAATATCGGTAGCGATGCGCCACAGCTTTTCAAAGCACTGGTTGAAGCTACCTGTTTCGGAAGTAAGGCCATTGTAGAAAGATTTATTGAGGAAGGTATCCCTGTAAAAGGAATTATTGCATTGGGGGGTGTGGCAAAAAAATCAGGCTATGTAATGCAGGTGATGGCTGATGTATTGGAAAACCCGATAAGAATACACCAAGCGGAACAAACCTGTGCCAACGGAGCGGCTATGTTTGCTGCAACGGCTGCAGGCATTTATAATAAAGTGGAAGATGCTATGAAAGCAATGGGACAGGGTTTTGAAAAAACGATCAAGCCAGATCCTTCAAAATTTGAATATTATAGAAACAGGTTTAAAAAATACAAAGCCTTAGGTAATTTTATCGAACAAACTGTATGAGTAATTACAAGAACATCCGGGAAGAGGCATTTGAAGCCAATATGCAATTACCAGAACTTGGATTAGTTCTATTCACTTTTGGAAATGTAAGTGCAGCTGACAGGGACCTCGGTGTCTTTGCGATAAAACCAAGCGGGGTTCCTTACGAACAACTTTCACCGGATCAAATGGTTGTTGTTGATTTTGATGGGAAAACTGTAGAAGGTAAGCTTCGGCCTTCCTCCGATACTTTAACTCATGCTGTATTATATAAATACTGGGAAAAAATAGCAGGCATTTCACATACACATAGTAAATACGCTACTGCTTGGGCACAATCGTTGAGAGATATTCCCATTTATGGAACTACTCATGCTGATTACACCACAGTTGATATTCCTTGTGCACCACCAATGAGTGATGAAATGATAAAAGGAAATTATGAGTATGAAACCGGTCACCAGGTTTTGGATTGTTTCAAGCAGAGATCATTGAATTATACAGAGATTGAAATGATACTAGTAGGTAGTCATGCACCATTTACATGGGGAAAAAATGCAGCAAAAGCAGTTCATAACAGTGCTGTGTTAGAATTCATAGCTGAAATGGCGTTTATAACAGAACAGGTAAACCCGGATGCGGCAAAACTTAAAGAAGCCCTTATAAAAAAACATTTTGAAAGAAAGCAAGGCCCCGGTTCATATTATGGACAATAATTTTTTAATAATAATTAGTTATGCGACTGTTTATTTTATTTCTGATGACATTTATGATTGCCTCCTGCAAAGACAAAAAGGAGGAGAAATCAGAAGTTTCCGGGAGTGTAATAACGGAAAATAAATATGGCGAGTTTGATGGGCAGCCAATTACTGAATACACATTGACCAACAGCCATGGAATGCAGGTTGGAATTATTAACTATGGGGGCACGGTGACCAAAATCTTAACGCCTGATAAGAGTGGAACAATGGGGGATGTGATACTTGGATATGATTCATTGGCCGGGTATTTACAAACGGGCAATCCTTATTTTGGGTGTTTGGTCGGAAGGTATGGGAACCGAATTGCAAACGCAAAGTTTACACTTGATGGAAAAGAATATTCATTAGCGCCGAATAATAATGGTCAATCATTGCATGGTGGTAATAAAGGCTTTGATAAAGTAATGTGGAATTCAGAAATTCTTCCTGGTGATAGCAGCATTAAACTCACCTATTTAAGTAAGGATGGAGAAGAAGGTTATCCAGGAAACCTTACAGTGGAAGTGATTTATACATTGACGGCTGATAATGCTTTAAGAATTGATTACAAAGCTGAAACAGACAAAGCCACCCCTGTTAATCTCACCAATCATTGTTACTTTAACCTGTCTGCAGGGACAGACTCAACAATACTGGATCATGAACTTTATTTGAATGCCGGAAAATATACAGAAGTGAATGATTTATTAATCCCAACCGGGAATCTTCCGGATGTAAATAACACACCAATGGATTTTACAACTCCAAAAACGATAGGGAGAGATATTGCTTCAGTTAAGGGAGGGTTTGATCATAACTGGGTATTGAGCAGAACAAATAATAATATAGAAGAAATAGCAACTCTCTATCATCCGGCAAGTGGCAGGTTTATGGAGGTGTTTACTACAGAGCCAGGTATCCAGTTCTATAGTGGTAACTTCCTGGATGGCACTTTAAAGCACACCAGGAACAATCAGAAATATGTGAAATATGCTGGCCTGTGTTTGGAAACACAACATTACCCTGACAGTCCCAATCAGCCGTCCTTCCCTAATACAATTTTAAAACCAGGAGAAACATATACCCAAACAACTTTGTACAAGTTCTCAGTAAAATAAGAATCTCTTTATGGCAACTATTGATTTAAAAAAGCTGGAAGTTTGGTTTGTAACGGGGAGTCAGCATTTGTATGGAGATGAGACTTTAAAACAAGTAGCAAAACATTCCTCTGAAATTGCAAGATCGTTGAATAATCAATCTTCAATTCCGGTTAAGATTGTATTCAAACCTGTTTTAAAATCAACTGAAGAGGTTTACAATCTTTGCCAGGATGCAAATACAAATAGGAGTTGTATAGGTATTATTACCTGGATGCATACTTTCTCTCCAGCAAAAATGTGGATCAACGGGTTGAAAATTCTTCATAAACCACTATTGCACTTACACACTCAGTTCAACAGGGATATACCGTGGAATACAATTGATATGGACTTCATGAACCTGAATCAAAGTGCTCATGGAGACAGGGAGTTTGGATTTATTATGAGCAGGATGAGACTGGATCGCAAAGTTGTTGTGGGCCATTGGCAAAGCAAAAAAACTATTGAACAAATTGCAGGATGGACAAGAGCTGCTGCTGGGTGGTATGACTGGCAGGGTGCAAAATTTGTACGCTTCGGTGATAATATGCGCTATGTAGCTGTGACAGAAGGGGACAAAGTTGAAGCTGAAATAAAATTTGGTTATAGCGTAAACACTCATGGTGTAGGCGATCTTGTTAAGATGATAAATGATGTGAAAGAAAATACTATTAGCAAATTGTGTGATGAGTATGAAGCGCAATACAAAGTTATAACTGCACTTAAAAAAGGAAACCCGCAACATGAATCACTCAGGCAGGCTGCTAAAATTGAGATCGGGTTACGAAAATTTTTAAAAGAAGGCGACTACAAAGGATTCACCGATACATTTGAAGATTTGCATGGTTTGGTTCAACTGCCAGGAATAGCAGTTCAAAGATTGATGGCGGACGGATATGGGTTTGGTGCTGAGGGGGACTGGAAAACTGCTGCACTAGTAAGGGCAATGAAAACTATGGCAGCTGGATTGCCCGGAGGAAATTCTTTCATGGAAGATTACACGTATCATTTTGAACCAGGCAATGAGATGGTTTTGGGTTCGCATATGCTTGAGATCTGTGAAAGTATTGCTGATGGTAAACCTTCCTGCGAAATCCACCCATTGGGAATAGGAGGTAAGGCTGATCCGGTAAGGTTAGTTTTTAATGTGGCCGGCGGAGCTGCTTTGAACGCATCAATTATTGATATGGGTAATCGTTTTCGTTTATTGATAAACGAAGTCGCAGCATTAAAACCAAAAAATAAATTACCTAAACTTCCTGTAGCGAGGGTATTATGGAGGCCAATGCCTGATATGCAAACCGGTTGTGCTGCATGGTTATTGGCAGGAGGAGCTCATCACACTTGCTACAGTCAAAATCTGAGCGTAGAAGTCCTTCAGGACTTTGCAGAGATGGCACAGGTTGAATGTGTCAATATTAATCCACAAACGACAATTCATCAGTTGAAGAATGAATTGCGGACAAGCGAGTTATATTTTAAATAGTTATAACTGGCCCAAGCCCAAAATTCCCCGGCCAATTATCTTGTAGAATTATTTCTATTAGGAAGTCATATATTTACCCCCTTTACTAAGGGGATTTACTTAAAAACGTATCTTTTTCATTTAAAAAGTGGCTGAAATCCCATCTTTTGTGCAGATTGCATTGAGTTTCTACTTATAAAAAAAGGAAGAAACGAACCTTATCTCTTAGAGAAAACCACTATCCGAATGGGAAAAATTACTATCCTACTTGTGGATGACCATAAATTAATCAGAGATTCATGGTCATTCATTCTTAACAGCGACCCCAGATTCCAGGTAATTGGCGAAACTAGTAATGCTGACGAAGCCGTATCAATCTCCAAAGAACAAAACCCGGATATAGTATTGATGGATATCAATATGTCTCCTGTAAATGGGTTTGAGGCAACCAAGCAGGTCCGGAAATATTCTCCAATTTCAAAGATCATTGGTATATCAATGCATTCGATGCCAGCATATGCCCGCAGAATGTTACAAATGGGTGCTATGGGCTATGTAACAAAGAACTCTTCCAAGGATGAATTACTGGCTGCAATTGTAGAGGTCAGTAAAGGTAAAAAGTATATATGCGAAGAGGTGAAGAATATACTTGCCCAGCAAGAACTGGAAGAAGATGGCAGTCATCCGGATATGAATGCGCTGTCAAGGAGAGAAATTGATATTATCCAATTGATCAAGGAGGGGTTATCATCTAAAGAAATAGCTTCAAGGCTTGATATTTCTCTTAAAACTGTCGAAGTGCATCGGTATAATATTCTTAAAAAG
The DNA here is from genome assembly GCA_035328345.1 of Chitinophagaceae bacterium. Classification (GTDB taxonomy): domain Bacteria; phylum Bacteroidota; class Bacteroidia; order Chitinophagales; family Chitinophagaceae; genus JJ008. The sequence goes on from DAOLIV010000006.1 coordinate 12,113, forward strand.
CTAGGTCTTAAAAACACTGCGGCACTCGTAAATTTCATCAATACTCACGGCCTGTAAATAAGTTCCTTTACTTAGATTCATAATTGATATTAACTTCGGTACACGACTATCAGCCAGATAGGATATTCAAACTATTTTAACGCATACCGGGAAAATGTCTGATCAAAATAAAAAGCCGAAAACATTAATCCAGAAGATACAGGATGAAATCTTTCACAGACCCGGTTTTTTTAGTGTTCTTACTTTTATAATAATTGGCAGTCTTTCGTTTTTCTTAATAATTGGGCAATACCAAAGAGTTGAAAACCGGAATCATGCCAGAGACCGAGAAGTTCTCGAAACAGTAAAAGATCGCTTGCAATCTGCCCTTAACCAAAGCCTTTCTGCTACACAATCTCTTTCATTTCTGGTAAGCAAGAATGGGTTAACGGCCAATTTTGATTCTGCAGCGGCCAGTTTACTTTCCTATAACCAATATATCGATGCGCTACAATTGGTACCTGGAGGCGTTATCAAATATGTATATCCGCTTAAAGGCAATGAGGCTGTTCTTAATTACGATATATTCAAAGATCCTGAGAGGAACAAAGAGGCATACAAATCAATTCGATTGCGGAAATTATTTTTTGCAGGTCCATTTTCATTGAAACAAGGTGGTATTGGTGTTGTAGGAAGACTTCCTGTTTTTGTAGATAATAAGTTCTGGGGGTTTTCAGCGGTTGTAATCAAACTACAGACCTTATTAAATTCAGCAGGCATTGATACTGGCTGGGTATCCGGGTATAAATTTCAGTTATCAAAAATAAATGCAGAGACGGGAAAGGAAGAATACTTTCTCCCGCTGCATTCAAAACCATTGGAAAAATCTGTCTCTGTCATAGTGCCGGATGGTGAGTGGAAATTGTCCGTAATATCTGGTGCGAACAGATCTCTATTATCTGAAATATTTCCTCTAATTATTTTGGGGATATTATTTACAATTCTTTTTACCTGGTTCATCTGGGTAATCTTAAAACGGCCGGCAAAACTGCAAAAAGTAGTTGCACTTAAGACGGCGGAACTGGAAGAATCATCAAAACGAAATCATGCAATCGTAGAGGCTATTCCGGATACTATTTTTATTATGGATGGTCTTGGAAATTTTATCGATTATAGTAATTCATTTGGTAACCCATTGTTGGTTGCTCCGGACCAATTCATCGGAAAAAATGTAAAGGAAGTTTTGCCAACTCATCTTGCTGAGGAAATAATTGTCAATATCAGGAAAGTATTAAAAGATAACAGACCATTTACAAGTTCTTATGAATTAGATAAAAATCCTGAAAAAGGCTTTTATGAGTCCTCGTATTCTAAGATCGGGGAAAATGAAGTGATGACAATTGTTCGGGATATTACGCCACGAGTTAAGGCGGAGATGCTGTCCCGGCAAAATGAAGAAAAGCTCAGGTATGTTCTTACAAGTTCTGCGGATGATTTCTACGTTATTGATAAAAGTTTTCGTATAACCCTGATTAATCAGTGGGCTGAGGAAAATCTTTCAAAAGCATGGGGGAATAAGGTTGCGGTAGGGGTGAATGTTCTTGATGTAGTGCCGAAAGACCAAAGAGAAAAAATATTTGAAAATTTCAAAAAAGTATTTGAAGGAAAGAAAATAGAATATGAACTTGAACGTATCGAGGGTAACAATAAATTTTGGGTACAGGTGAACTATATGCCTGTATACGATAAAAAGAATGAGATCACCGGTGCTATCGTTGTGACGAGGGACATAACTGAAAGAAAACTTGCGGAAGAAGAGATAAGGCGAATTAACAACAGGTTCGAAATGATCAGTCGCACTACTAATGACGCAGTGTGGGAATGGGATCTTATTTCAGGTAAATTATGGTGTAACGAAGTTCACCAGCAATTATATGGTCTTACGATGGATGATCCGGTACCATCGGAGAATATGTGGGCAAATCGTATCCACCCGGATGACAGAGACGAAGTGGTACAAAAGCAGGCGAGGATACTGGCATCAGATAAAAATGTATTTATTTCTGAGTATCGTTTTTATACAGAAAAAGAAGGCTATAGAAATTTATACGATCGTTGTTATATAGTTCGTGATGAAAACGGAAAACCTGTGAGAATGATGGGGAGTATGATGGACATCACAGAGAGAAAACGAGTAGAGTCAGAGCTGATTGACAGTGAAAAGAGATATAGAGGCCTGGTTGAAAACGCACCGGAGGCATTAGTTGTGTTTGACATAGAGTTAAGGAGGTTTGTCAGTGTAAGTGAAAGCGCAGTAAAATTTTTCGGTATATCCAGGGAGGAGTTGGAAAAAATCGGCCCTGCTGATATAAGCCCGGAATTTCAGCCGGATGGAAGACTTTCAACCGAAGCTGCAATGGAGTATGTTAATCGGACTATTGCAGGGGAAAAAATTACATTCGAATGGGTTCATTGTGATCATGAAAAGAAACCTATTACATGTGAAGTAAGATTGGTTAGATTACCTTCAGAGAAAAGTATTCTTATCAGGGGAAGTATAGTAGATATTGGTGAGAGAAAGAAAGCAGAAAAAAAATTACAGGAGAGTGAAGAGAAGTATCGTACATTCTTTGAGAACAGTTTGGATGGAATCATGCTTACAGTTCCGGACGGAGGTATCTTATCGGCTAATCCGGCTGCTTGCCATATGTTCGGTATGACGGAAGATGAAATTATTCAGGCAGGAAGGAGGATGCTTGTCGATTCTACAGATGGAAATCTTTCTGTTCTGTTGGAAGAAAGACGTTTGAAAGGGAAAGCTTCAGGTGAATTAACATTGGTAAAGAAGAATGGCAGTAAGTTCCCTGCTGAAGTTACCTCAGCAATTTTTATTGACGCTTTTGGTAACCAAAGAACCAGTATGATAATTCGTGACATTACTGAACGGAAAAGAGCTGAAGAAGAGATTATAAAAACAAATGCAAGGTTCGGTATTGTATCAAAAGCGACAAGTGATATAGTTTGGGATTGGGATCTTACCACCGGTACTCTTTGGTGGAATGATAATTATTATGCAAACCTGGGTTATACAAAAAATGATGAGATCGTTCATATTGAAGAATGGTACTCGCATATACATCCCGCCGAGGTTAATAAAGTAAGAGCTAAGATCAAGAAAACCCTATCCGGAAAAAGCAATGCATGGAGAGATGAGTACCGGTATCAAAAAGCTGATGGGACCTATCTTAGTTTCCTGGATAGGGGATACATAATAAGAGACAATGAAGGCAAGGCCATAAGAATGATTGGATCCATGGTTGATATGACTCCCGTTTATAATGCGCAGAAAGAATTGACTGAGAGTGAAAACAGGCTTCGCACTATACTGGATACGGATCCTGAATGTATAAAACTTATGGGGCCCAACTGTGAATTATACGAAATCAACAAGGCTGGTCTTGAGATGCTTGAATCTGACGATTTTGAAAAAATAAAGGGTCATTCAATACTATCTGTTGTTGCAGAAGCCCAAAGAAACAGAGCCGAGCAACTTATACAAGATGCTTTTCGTGGAATTTCGGGAAAGATGGAGTTTGAAATGCTTACGTTTAAAGGAAAAAAGCGGTGGTGTGAAATCAACATAGTACCATTTAAAAATGCTGAAGGAGAGATAATATATGCATTGGGAGTGACAATTGATATTACTGAAAAGAGGAAAGCAGAAATTGAATTAAAACAAAGCGAAGAAAGATACAGAACACTCGTTGAACAAGCTGTGGATGCCATAGCTCTTTATGATGAAAATGGTAAACTTTTGGATGTAAATTCCGGAGCATCTCAATTACTCGGATATTCTAAACAAGAATTATCGAAAATGTACTTATATGAAATTCTTCTTGAAGAGGAAATAAATGATAATCCGGTGAGATACGATATCCTCGAAAAAGGACAATCTACTGTTAAGGAAAGAAGAATGAAGAGGAAAGATGGTTCCGTGGTTATCACTGAGGTCAGGTCCCAGCAGTTGCCGGACGGAAGGTTCCTGTCAGTTGTCAGGGATTTAACGGAACGAATTCAGAAAGAGCAGGAGCTAAACGAATCCTATAAGGCAGTAAGGAAGCTAACAGCTCACTTGCAAAAAATAAGAGAAGAAGAACGGTCAAATATTGCAAGAGAAATCCATGACGAACTTGGTCAGCAGCTTACGGTGATGAAGATGGATGTTTCATGGATAAATAAAAAAATTACTGAAAGCGAAGGTCCGGTAAAAGAAAGATTGCAGGGTTTACTGCACATGCTGGACAATACTGTAAAATCAGTAAGACGGATTTCCTCTGAACTCCGGCCGAGTTTATTGGATGATCTCGGATTGATCGCAGCAATGGAATGGCAATTGAATGAGTTTGAAAAGAGATCAGGTATCAAAACTTCTTTTTCTGCTCCTGATGATGAAATAAATCTTTCAAATGATGTAAAGACTGCTCTTTTCAGAATATTCCAGGAATCACTGACAAATGTGGCAAGACATTCAGAAGCAGATTCACTATCAGTAAGTTTTGTGCAAAATAATGGAGATTTAATTTTGGCAATAGCAGATAATGGGAAAGGGTTTGATAAACAGGCAATTTCAGAAAGACGAACTTTAGGAATCCTGGGAATGAATGAAAGAAGTATGATGATAGGAGCCAGCTATGAGATAATTTCCGAACCCGGTCAGGGCACAAAAGTCTCAATAAGAGTACCAGTAAAAGAAATTGAATAACTTACATAGATGAGAATATTGATAGCAGACGATCATGCAATTGTCAGAAAGGGCATGAGGCAACTTCTACTGGAGCATTATCCATTTGCTGTGATTGGTGAGGTGTCAAATACGGAAGAACTGCTTAACGAAGTCAATAAAGAAAAATGGGATGTTGTTGTTTGTGATATGAATATGCCGGGGCGTAGCGGATTGGACGCATTGCAGCACATAAGGCTTATCCTGCCAGATCTTCCTGTTTTGATAATGAGTATGTATCCGGAAGAGCAGTATGCTCTTCGGGTTCTTAAAGCTGGCGCCTCCGGATATCTTGGAAAAGAAACTATTCACGACGACCTGATCAAAGCGGTTGAAACGGTTCGTTTAGGGAAAAAGTTTATTACTCCGAATGTGGCCCAAAGACTTGCCGAGACGTTTGATAAAGATAAAAATGTTATGCTCCACGAAACACTTTCTGACCGGGAGTTTGATGTCTTCAAACAACTGGCTATAGGAAAATCTGTTTCTGAAATTGCAGCGCAACTTTCACTTAGCTCAACAACAGTCAGTACTTACAGGTCAAGGGTTATGGAAAAAATGAAAATGAAAAGTAATGCTGAACTGGCGATTTATGCTACTGAACATAACTTGATTTAAATCATCTCATCCTTTGTTTTTGTAGGTTAAAAACTACACTACACTCAGTCTTCGCAGTACAATATCTTTTATAAAATCCTCGTTTTTTTGCATCGAATAAATCTAATGTTCGCAACCCAATTGGAAAAGACGGGATCTATATTGATTGTTGATGACAATATGAATTTTGTTGATCGGATTATTATGCTTTTGGAGGATATTAAAGAACATATTCATGTTATGGTAGCGTCAGATTTTGATGAAGCAAAAAGAGTTTTAATTCATGAAAAGCCAGAAATAGCACTTTTGGATATAAACTTGCCCGGAAAGAACGGTATCGATCTTTTGCGATATATCAGGGAGAAAAATGAAAAGTGTGAAGTTATTATGATTACCAATCATGCTGATGAATATTACAGGCAACAATGCATTGACCTGGGAGCAAAGCATTTTCTTGATAAATCAAATGATTTTGCACAAGTTCCGACACTTGTTAATCACTATTTAAAACTTAATTCCGGTAAATAAAAACGACAGGATAAAATTAGTGTGGAGGAAAACGATGAGGCATCAAATAAAAAAAATTATTAGTAATTATCAAGGTCAAAAAGGGATATTTCTTTCGATTATAGATGAAAGAGGCAACATCCTTAATGTAAATGCCAAAATGAGAAATGAGTTGCATTTGCATGATAAAGTCAAAGGTAACTTATTTGACTTCATAAGTCCTTCCCACATTCCCGAGTTTCAACATGCACTTAATCTTTCTTCTTTGAAGGAAGAAATTACTTCAGCAGAAGTATATCTGAAAAACGGGCATTACCACCCAATGAAATGGCAAATAAAAAACCTTGCTAAAAGTGAAACCGGTGAAGTCTATTTATGCCTGGGACATAAAATTCTCGATGATAACAGGCTTGGACAGTTCAATAAACTGGGCGAAAAATATTATCAGTTAATTTTTGATGGGTTAAATGCAGGGGTTCTTTTTCAGGATACGAAGGGAGAATTAATAGCAGCCAATCAAAAGGCGGCAGAAATATTTAACACTACGCTGGAGCGATTATACCAGTTAAATGATATTGAAAACCTATGGAATACCATTTGGGATGTGAGGACTGAAAGCGGTGAAAAAGTTTTTTTTGATGATACACCTTTCATCAGATCTTTAAAAACCGGTCAGCCACAAACTGAAGTGTTAATCGTCCGCCTGAATAATGGCGAAAAAAGATGGTTACACTTCAGTTCCCAACCAATTTTTGATGATCATAAAGAATCCCCGATTTCAGTGGTTTCAAACCTGGCAGACCTTACTCATGAAAGAAAATTAATTTCCGAGTTAAAGGAGAGAAAGGCAATTTTCAAGTCATTTATGCAGAGGACGCCGAATATGGCATGGGTAATAGATGAAGATACCAATCTTGTTTTTGCTAACCAGTCTTTTTATCAATTTTTCAGGTTAGATGAGACGGACTCATTAAACAAAAAGATCGCTGATTTAGTCCCCCAACCAGTTGTAAAAGCGCTGTATGATAAACATATAGAAACGATGGTGACAGGAAAGCCCGTGGAACTTGTTCAGACAATTAAATGGGCCGATGGGACAGATATTGTATTTCATATAAATCTTTTTACGATTGAAGGTGTGCCGGGAAAGAAGAAAATTGGAGGGCATGCCGTAAATCTTACTGATAAATATTCAATTGAGAGAAGACTAAAGGAAGCAAATGACAGGTTATTGTTATTGACCCGAACTACTACAGATGCGATCTGGGAATGGGATATGCAAACGGGTCATATTTTCCGGAATGATGCCCTGATGGATATGATCGGCTATAATAACGATGATTCAAAAGGATTATCATGGTGGTTAAGAAGAATTCATCCAGAAGATCGGAACATGGTAAGTGATAAGGTAAAGGAAAGTACAGATAACAATAAACAATCATGGGAAGGGGAATACCGGTTTAAATGTGCAGATGGCAATTATAAGCACATGAGAGACAAAGGCTATATAGTTTACGAAAACGGATTGCCCGTAAAGATGATTGGGTCATTACAGGATGTTACAAGTCTTAAAAAACTGGAAAGTCAGCTCATCGAAGAAAAACTTGAAAGGCAAAAGGATATCTCTGAAACTGTTATTCGGGTTCAGGAAATGGAAAGAACAAGAATTGGTCATGAACTGCATGATAATGTGAATCAAATTCTTTCTTCAGCAAGGTTATTCATTGAGATACTTTCAGCCGAAGATAAAAAGCAAAAGGACATAAAAAAAAGGTCATTAGATCTTATCACAAATGCAATTGAGGAGATCAGGTGTCTATCAAAAGAAATGGTAGCGCCGCAGTTGAAAGAACGAGGTCTCGAAGAAAGTATTCAGACGTTTATTGATGATATTCATACTTCAACTAAAATCTCAATAAAATTTTCATACAAGCTTGTGAATTGCATTCTTAGCCCTGGTATACAGGTTACTTTGTTTCGCATTATCCAGGAGCAGCTAAAAAACATTATAAGACATAGTAAAGCAAAAAAGGTAACTCTTTCTTTGGGAAATGACGAAACCAACGTAATTCTGAAAATTCAGGATGATGGTATTGGTTTTGATTCAAAACAGACCAGGAGAGGAATAGGACTTTCAAACATTTTCGAAAGAACCCGTTTTTATAATGGTGTTGCCGAACTTGAAACAGCGCCTAAGAAAGGTTGTACATTATTTGTCTTCATTCCTGTTTTCCAATAATTATACGAATTGCCATTTATAACAGGCTCATATTCTTATTTCGATCAGGGATATGGCCCGTACAATAGTCTTTACTTATAATGGAAATTTTGCTAAGGGGTAAATAAAACTCCACTTGATTTCTCATCCCGGTCATCGGGTATTTACACAGCTGTTATTGCTGATAATTCAGGAAATTATCAAACAGTTCAGTTTATTAAGCAATAGCCTGGAAAGACTTTTTAACCCGATTTACTAGCCAGGAGATCCGGATTTTTTATTATGGCGGTCAGAAAGAATCTTAACTACTTCAGAAAGCGAATGATCTTTTGCTTCCAATAAAACAAGGTAGTGATAAAGCAGATCGGCAGCTTCATTCAGAAATTTTTCTTTATCATCATCTTTACTTTCAATCACAAGTTCAACTGCTTCTTCTCCAACTTTCTGAGCAATTTTATTTATCCCTTTTTTGAAAAGGCTTGAAGTATGTGAATTTTCAATAGGATTATATTTTCTGTTGTGGATTATTGTTTCAAGATGCTCAAGTGTGAATTCGTGGTTGTTTTCGTTGAAACATGTATCAGCGCCGGTATGACATACCGGACCTTCAGGTGTTGCCTTTACAAGCAAAGTGTCATTATCGCAATCCAATAAAATCTCTTTCAAAATAAGAAAGTGACCGGATGTTTCACCCTTTGTCCAAAGTTTTTGCTTGCTCCGGCTGAAAAAAGTGACTTTTCTTGTTTCAGTAGTTTTCTCAAATGCTTCTTTATTCATGAATCCCAGCATCAAAACCTTTTGTGTAGATGCATCTTGTATGATAGCTGGCACAAGTCCATTTGCATATTTAGAAAAATCAGGGTTCATTGTTTTCATTTTTTTTATCTGTTTCTTTTCGGATGATATCAGGTAATTTTTGAAAAGACTCTCTCTTTCTTTCATGTTCTCTTTCTTGCTTTTCATTTCGTTTATTCTCGAAATACCGGAAAAGATAAATAGCAGCTCCGGCAAGAATAAAAATCAGGATGATCAGAAGTCTCATAACCGGATCGGTATATTTTGATTAATTAAATATTGTTTAAGCTCCCTGATTGGTATTTCCCGGAAATGAAAAATACTCGCAGCAAGGGCAGCATCGGCATTTCCAATACTGAATACATCTTTAAAATGCTCCATTTCGCCAGCACCACCTGATGCTATAACAGGTATATTAACTGAATCGCTTACTGCTTTTGTAATCTCCAGGGCAAACCCCTTTTTAGTGCCGTCATGTTCCATTGAAGTAAGCAATATTTCCCCCGCACCTCTTTCAGTTACTTCTTTAGCCCATGCCAATGTATTAAAGTTAGCCTGATTTCGTCCGCCGTGTGTTACCACCATCCAATTATTATTTACCAACCGGGTGTCAATAGCAACAACAATACATTGGCTGCCGAAATTCTGTGACAATTCATCGATCAAAGAAGGATTATTTACTGCCGCTGTGTTCACAGATATTTTATCTGCTCCGTTTTCAAGCAATAAACTTACATCAGCAACAGTATTGATGCCTCCGCCAACAGTAAAGGGGATATTGATATGTGTAGCAATATCCCTGACCAATGCTGCTAATGTTTTTCTTTTTTCGTGGGTGGCTGTTATATCAAGAAATACCAATTCATCGGCACCTTCCTCACAATATCGTACTGCTAACTCAACCGGATCGCCTGCATCTCTCAGATCAATGAAGTTAGTACCCTTGACGGTTCTTCCGTCTTTTATATCTAAACAAGGTATGATCCTCTTTGTAAGCATTTATAAATAGGGTTTCAATTCTGTCAATGTAATCCTGTTTTCATAAAGCGCCTTACCAATAATTACTCCGGAGCAACCGATCTCGTTTAATTGTTTAATATCCCGGAGTGCAGCAACTCCACCACTTGCGATAAGATATATTCCCGGATTATCTGCCAATATCTTGCCGTATAGATCAAAGGAAGGGCCTGCTAAAATTCCATCTTTACTGATATCAGTACAGAAAAATTGTTTTACATCTTTGCCTAAGTATTTTTTAATAAGATCAGATACGAGCATATCGGATAAGGCTGTCCAGCCCTTTACGGCAATCTTTTCCTCTTTAACATCTGCCCCGATTATAAACTTTTCGGATCCATATATATATAACCATTCGGTAAAAGTAATTTCATCCTGGACTGCAATACTTCCGATTGAAGCAAAGGCTGCCCCAGAGTTAAATGTTATATCAAGGTTTTTTTTTGAGCTGATGCCACCGCTGAAATCTATGGACAGCCGGGTTTTACCTGCAATTTTTTCCAGCACTTTCCAGTTTTTTACATCACCGGCTTTGGCACCATCAAGATCAACCAGGTGAAGACGTTTGATCCCGGCATCTTCAAATTTCAATGCAACTTCAAGGGGATGCTCATTATATACTTTTTTTTGGGCATAATCCCCTCTCGAGAGCCGTACGCATTTTCCTTCTATAATATCTATTGCCGGTATGATGTCCATATCAGAGGGATAAAAAGTTTTTGAGAATTTGTTCTCCTGTTTCGGCGCTTTTTTCGGGATGAAACTGCACCCCGTAAAAATTATTTTTTTGAATAGCAGAGCTATATGTGATCAGGTAATCGGTTTCCGCAATTGTGTGTTCACATTTATCAGCGCAATAACCATGTACAAAATAGCAGTGACTTTGATCAGGAATATTTTTGAATAACGGACCTCTGAGTTCTTTGATCGTATTCCAGCCGATCTGGGGAATCTTTAAGCCAGGTTCACTCCCTTGAAATCTCTTTATTATCAGCTCATCAAATATTCCCAGGCATTCGGTATTGTTTTCGTCTGATTGTTTTGCCAACAGCTGCATACCAAGGCAAATTCCTAAGACGGGTTGTTGAAGGTTCCTGATAGTTTCATCAAGCTTCTTTTCTTTTAGAAATTTCATGGCCGAGCCTGCCTCGCCTACACCAGGAAAAATTACTTTATCTGCCGAGTTAATTAATCCCGGATCATCGGTTGCGTTTGCCTCAATACCTATTCTTTCCAGTGCAAAGAGAACTGACTGAATATTCCCGGCATTATATCTTATAACTGCAACTTTCATTATAAGGTACCTTTTGTGCTTGGTAATTGCATATTTTCAGGATTTCTCTCAATGGCCATTTTTAGTGATTTGGCAAATGCTTTAAAAATAGATTCTATTTTATGATGTTCATTGTCTCCTTCAACTTTAATATTCAGGTTGCATTTTGCACCATCAGAAAATGATTTAAAAAAGTGATAGAACATTTCAGTCGGCATGTCGCCAACTTTCTCTCTTTTAAATGAAGCTTCCCAAACAAGCCAGCTTCTGCCGCCAAAATCGATGGCAACCTGTGCTAATGCATCATCCATGGGTAAAGTGAATCCATATCTTCCGATACCCTTTTTGTCTCCAAGGGCTTTTAAGAATGTCTCACCTAATGCGATTGCGGTATCTTCAATAGTGTGGTGCTCATCAATATGCAGGTCGCCTTTGGTTTTTATCGAAATGTCTACACCGCTGTGTCTGCTTACTTGCTCCAGCATGTGGTTAAAGAAATTCAAACCAGTGTCAATGGAAGCAACCCCATTTCCATCAAGATTAAGAAAGACTTCTATTGAAGTTTCATTTGTTTTTCTTTGATGTCTTATTTCTCTGTTACCGAGACGCAAGAATTTATATATCTCTTTCCATTCTGTAGTTTCTAATGCTATCACAGACTGAAGCTCTTTTATATCATCCGCTATTTCATTCAAACCTAATGAGGGATCATTATTCAGCCAGATAGCTTTGCATCCAAGATTTTTTGCTAACTGAACATCTGTGATTCTGTCTCCGATAACAAATGAATTGAAAATATCGTAATCAGAGTTGTTCAGGTATTTTGTCAATAAGCCAGTTCGGGGTTTTCGTGTGGGAGCTTTATCAGCAGCAAAAGTTCTATCAATCAACACTTCTTTAAAAGAAGCGGATTCGTTTTCAAATGTCTTTATTATATGATTGTGGACAGGCCAGAATGATTCTTCGGGAAAAGAAGAGGTGCCTAATCCGTCCTGGTTAGTGATCATCAACAACTCAAAATCAAGTTCAGTAGCAATTTTTTTGATCCATGTAAATATATCCGGATAAAACTCCAGTTTTTCAAATGAATCTACCTGGTATGTTGGGGAAGCTTCCTTAATAAGTGTGCCGTCCCGATCAATTAACAATATTTTTTTCATTTAGTATAGTCGTTTAGAACGGTTAGTAATTGTTTATTTTCTTCAGGAGTACCAATGGTGATCCTCAGTGAATCTTCGCACAATACAACGTTTGACCGGTCTCTTACTATGATTCCGCAGGTTGAAAGATATTTATATACATTGCTTGCCTCCTTCATTTTTACTAATAAAAAGTTTGCATCAGAGGGGTAAACGATTTTTACAAAAGGAAGCTTCATGAATTCATTAGCCAGGATTTCTTTCTGTTCTGTAATTGTTTTTATCCAGCTATTTGTACTGGACACATTTCCTAGTGCTTCGATTGCCAGCACTTGAGTGGCAGTATTTACATTGTAGGGGTATTTTACTTTATTCATATAACCGATTACTGGAAGACCGGCGAATGCCATGCCGAGTCTAAGGCCCGCAAGGCCCCATGCTTTTGAAAGTGTTTGCAGGATCACCAGGTTGGGGTATTCAAGAAGTTCAGGGATTAAAGTTTTTTGGCGGGAATAATTGATATAGGCCTCGTCAATTACAACTAACCCATTAAAATTATTCAGAATTAACTCAATGTCGTTTCTGTTAATGTTATTCCCGGTGGGATTATTAGGCGAACAGATAAAAATGAGCTTGGTCCGATCATCAATTGCAGTTTCAATCGCATCAATATTTAACTGGAATTTTTCGGTTAAAGGAATCTTTTTAACCTCTATATCATTCATTGCTGCACATACTTCGTACATACCATAAGTAGGGGGAAAGATTATCGCATTGTCTTTGCCAGGGTCACAAAATATTCTGAATAAAAGATCAATTGCTTCATCACTTCCATTACCTAAAAAAATGTTTTCAACCGGTACTCCTTTAATCTGGCTGATCTTTTCTTTCAGTTTTAGCTGTAAAGGATCGGGATACCTGTTATAATTTTCAGTAAGAGGGGAGCCAAATGGATTCTCATTAGCATCCAAAAAAACAGATGCGTTGCCTGAAAAATCATGCCTAGCTGACGAATAAGGTGTCATTTCCTTTATGTTCTCTCGTACCAATTTCTCTATATCAAATTCCATAATTATTTTTTTAATCTGATCGAAACTGCCTTTCGGTGAGCATCCAATCCTTCAGCTTTGGCCATGGTCATAATAGTATCGGCAATATTTTGTAACCCTTCTTTTGTTAATTCCTGGTAAGTGATCCTTTTAACGAAACTATCAACAGAAACTCCGCTGAACATTGCTGCAAAACCATTGGTTGGAAGCGTATGATTAGTACCGCTGGCATAATCACCGGCGCTTTCCGGTGAATAATTACCGATAAAAACTGAACCCGCAGCAGTTATTCTTTTCACTGTTTCATAGGGTTTTGATACGGCAACGATAAGATGTTCAGGCGCATAGAGGTTCGTAAATTCAATGGCATCCTTTTTATACTTAAGGATTATAAGCTTGCTGTTTTCCAGGGCTTCTTTAGCTATTTTTTTTCTTTTCAGTTTTCCAAGTTGCTTACCGGTTTCTGCCAAAACTTTCCTGGCAAGTGATTCGCTGGTTGTAACAAGCATTACCTGTGAATCTTTTCCATGCTCAGCCTGTGATAAAAGATCGGCAGCTACAAATGTGGGTTCTGCTGTGTCATCTGCAAGTACTAATAGCTCTGATGGCCCGGCTGGCATATCAATGGCGACGCCTTCCATTTGTACCAATTGTTTTGCGTATGTAACATACCTGTTGCCTGGCCCGAATATTTTTAATACCCTGGGAACTGATTCTGTTCCATATGCCATTGCTGCGATTGCCTGTACACCCCCTGCTTTAATAATTGTTTTAATGCCACAAAGATTGGCTGCAAACAAAACAGCAGGATGAATGGTGCCGTTGGTGGACGGGGGAGTACACAAAACAATTTCACGACATCCTGCAAGTTTTGCGGGTATTGCTAACATGAGAACAGTAGAAAATAATGGGGCAGTCCCTCCGGGAATATATAATCCAACTTTATCAATAGCTATTGATTGACGCCAGCAAACCACACCGGGAACAGTTTCAATTTTTTTTACTTTCTCGATCTGTGCAGTATGGAATAGTTCAATATTCTTAGCGGCCGCTTCAATAGCTTTTTTTAAATCTTCATCTATAAGCTTTTTGGCTCTTTCTATTTCTCTCTCCGTAACTGTCAGTTTCTTTAATTTAACCCCATCAAGCTCTTTTGTAAACTTTCGAACAGCTTTATCTCCTTTCTCCCTTACCTTCTGCAAAATTTTTTTTACAGTCTTTTCGACAGGGGATGTGCTGACTACAGGACGAAGAACGATTTCCTCCCACAACTCTTTTTCAGGATAACTGTATACTTCCATTATATAATCATTTTTTCAATTGGTATGATCAGGATGCCTTCGGCGCCGTTATCTTTTAATTTTTCAATTACATTCCAGAAGTCTGATTCGTTTATTACTGAATGAACAGAACTCCATCCCGGTTCTGCCAAAGGCAGGATGGTCGGGCTTTTCATACCGGGCAATAAGTCGCAGATAGTTTGCAGTTTTTCATTTGGAGCATTCAATAAAACATATTTGTTATTTGCTGCTTTTTTTACGGCCTGGATCCGGAATTGCAATCTTTCTAAAAGTTGTTTTTTATCTGCTGAAAGTTCTTTATTGCAGATCATTACTGCTTCTGATTGCAGGATAGTTTTAATCTCTGCTAATTCATTTGTAAACAGGGTACTTCCAGAACTAACAAGGTCACAAATAGCATCTGCCAATCCAATTTTCGGAGCAATCTCAACAGAACCGCTAATTTCATGTATGGAAGCTCCAACGTTATTTTCCGATAAAAAGCCAGAAAGGATGGAAGGGTAGCTGGTGGCAATCCTTTTTCCAACCAGATCCTCAATAGTTTTAATGTTACCGTTTTTAGGTGCTGCAATTGATAACCTGCATTTTCCAAATCCCAGTTTTTCGGCTATCTCAACGGTTTTGCTTTTTTCATTCACAATATTTTCGCCTACAAAACCAATGTCTGCGACGGCATCCTGAACATACTCTGGTATATCATCATCTCTCAGGAAGAAAATTTCTATGGGAAAATCGGCAGCCTTAACCCGTAACTGGTTGTTGCCATTATTGATGCCGATACCACATTCACGCAGTAATTTCAGAGAGCCATCATACAGACGACCCGATTTTTGTATCGCTAGTTTCAATATCTCTGGCATAATTGATTGTCTGTTTATTGCTTTTTAAAATCATTCAAATAAAAAAGGGCCTACTTTAGTAAGCCCCTTTTTTATGTTGATACATAACATATCACGGCCTACCCGGATGATGCAGGAAATGATAATGATTATGTACATGAGTAAAATTCATATTGTCAAAATTAATAACCCGGCACATTGGTGCCAAGTTTTTTTCATGATTGATCAGAATCATGGCCAAGATCAGAACAACTGTTAGTACAAAAGATTAATTTTGAATTTCAGGTGACCTAGGCCTTGAACTTGTAATTAGCCTGGGCATTCATCGGGCAGCCTTGTTTTCTTGAAGAATAGCATGAAGAAATAGCTATAGTTGCTATGAGCAGAAGAAATGCGATTAAAAACCTGTTTTTCATTTAGAGTTTGTTTTCTGTTTAACGGATAATATAACCTATTATTTTACTGTGACAAAGATATACAAGATATGCTATTCTGGAAACCCTAATATCCGGCATTATTTATGTTAAAAGATTGGATATAAGTTAATATTACTCAATGCTTATTTGATGGGATTATATTAAAAAGATTGATTTCGCAGGCTGCAAAACAATTACCTTTGCCACCGCAAAAGAGAAAATGACAAGCTGATGCTGCAACTAAAAAAACCCCTTGCTTTTATTGACCTCGAAACAACTGGAGTGAATCTTGGTACGGACCGTATCGTTGAAATTGCTGTAGTTAAAATACTACCCGATGGTTCCAGAAGCGTAAAACGAAAGCTGATCAACCCGGAAATTGACATTCCACAAAGTTCAAGTGACGTTCACGGTATTACAAACGATATGGTTAAAGATGCTCCTACTTTTAAGCAGGTAGCGCAAGAACTTAAACAAATGCTTGATGGCTGTGACTTTGCCGGGTATAACTCAAATAGATTTGATATTCCCTTGTTGATGGAAGAGTTTTTAAGAGCCCAGGTGGATTTTGACATGCGAAACAGGAAGCTCCTGGATGTTCAGAATGTTTTTCATAAAATGGAGCCAAGAACCCTTTCTGCAGCGTATAAATTTTATTGTAATAAGACACTGGATGGAGCACATAGTGCAGAAGTTGATGCAACTGCTACGCATGAGATTCTGGAAGCCCAGCTTGAACGATATCCTGATCTCGGTAATAATGTTGATTCAATTCTTAAAGTGATTGGTGAAGACCAGATCGTTGATTTTGCCAGGAGGTTTGTGTTGGAAAATGGGATTGAAGTATTCAACTTCGGAAAATACAAGGGAAAACCTGTGGCAGATGTGTTAAAGGCAGAACCTCAGTATTATGATTGGATGATGAAAGGTGATTTTCCACAGCATACCAAGCAAAAACTTACAGAAATCTATACCCGTTCAATGATAAAGAAAGGTTGATCAGAATTCACAACCAGTTGTGAAAATTAACAAAAGTCTCATCATATAAATTCGTAAATTTAGTACTCCCAATTGCCCGAAGTGGAAAAACTGGTCATCATACCAACCTATAACGAAAAGGAGAATATCAGTAATATTCTTCAGGCAATTTTTGACATGAATGAAAATTTTCATGTATTGGTAATTGATGATGGATCACCCGATGACACAGCAGGCATTGTTCGTCAATTAATAGATAAGTATCCCCAACAGCTGTTTCTGGAAGAAAGATCAGGCAAACTCGGCTTAGGTACTGCCTATATCCATGGATTTAAATGGGCACTGGCAAGAAACTATGAGTACATTTTTGAGATGGATGCTGATTTTTCTCATAATCCATCCGACCTTATGAGGCTCTATAATGCTTGTAAAGTTGAAGGTGCCGATCTGGCTATCGGATCAAGGTATGTAAAGGGAGGCGGCGTAGTAAACTGGCCGGGTAACAGAATCGCATTATCAAAAGGCGCTTCATTATATACAAGGATGCTTACCTGGATGCCGGTAAAAGATCCTACAGCGGGTTTCATGTGTTACAAAAAAGAAGTGCTGGATACTATTAATCTTGACGAAATCCGTTTTACGGGATATGCTTTCCAGATAGAAATGAAATTTGCCGCCTGGAAATTAGGTTTTAAAATAAAAGAAGTTCCTATTATATTCCAGGACAGAATACAGGGTGTTTCAAAAATGAATAAAGGTATTGTTAAGGAAGGAATATTGGGTGTACTTAAACTCCGCTGGCATAGCCTGTTTACTAATTACAGAAAACGGGTAAAAAAAACGACAATTCAGATTGATACAGTTAGTTCAATGCATTCTAAAGAAATGCTGGCCGAATAAACCAGCACTTTGTATTGATCATTTTGCTTAGTTTCATGGCTGATGAAAAAGGCCTTTCTCCAATTACATATTGCAGTTTTTTTGGCAGGCTTTACAGGAATCCTGGGCAGGTTGATTGAATTAAATGAGGGGTTGCTTGTTTGGTACAGGTTACTGATCACTTCGGCAACGATGTGGATATTGTTTTCTCTCACAAAAAAGCTAAAACGGATATCCTATGGTGACATGCTTAAATTAAGTGGCATAGGTTTTTTAGCTGCTCTTCACTGGGTAACTTTTTACGGGGCTATAAAGTATGCGAATGTATCCGTAGCATTGGTTTGTTTTTCAGCAGTAGGTTTCTTTACAGCGTTACTTGAGCCATTGTTACTTCGTACCAGGATAAAGTGGATGGAAGTATTTCTCGGAATCATAGTAATAGCAGGTATTTATCTCATTTTTCACTTTGACCCGCAATATAAAACTGGCATAGTACTGGGCATTCTTTCGGCTATCTTTATTGCGATTGTAATTATACTATTGAAACAACTGGTTAAAAGAATAAATCCGGAGACTTTACTTACCTACCAGTTAACAGGCGGGCTGATCACACTATCGATATTCATGCCTGTATATCTGAACCGATTTCCAACAAATTACATTTTCCCGGATCTTAATGATTGGATGTGGCTATTGGCTCTGTCATGGTTTTGCTCTGTTATTGCTTTTCAGTTTTCTGCATATGCTTTGAAAAAGTTGTCGGCATTTACCGTTAATCTGACTTTTAACCTGGAGCCGGTGTACGGAATTATTCTTGCCTTTGTTGTCTATAAAGAAAATGAACTATTGAGCAAATGGTTTTTCATTGGCTTCGCTATGATTGCGGCCGCTTTGATTATTCATATTTTACTCCTGCTGAAAGAAGAAAGACGAAAATCTCTTTATGCAACAATTGAATCCATATCATCAAAAGATAATTGACTACTACAGGGATACAGAAAATTCTTATAAAGATTCCTGGGACCTGGACAACAGCTTCGCTATACACTATGGATATTGGGATCAAAAAGTAAAATCATTTCAGGAGTCATTGTTGCGTATGAATGAGGTTATGATTGAAACGGCTGCAATTAAATCAGCTGATTATATATTGGATGCGGGCTGTGGAATAGGGGGTAGCAGCATTTTCCTGGCAAAAACACTTGGCTGCAAAGTGGCGGGTATTAGTTTGAGCAAACAACAGGTTGATAGGGCAAGTATTCTTGCCAACAGAGAGGGGGTTGAAAGTAAAGTGAAATTTGAGGTCATGAATTACAGTTCAACTTCGTTCCCTGACAACAGCTTTGATGTGGTATGGGGGTGTGAAAGTATCTGTTATGCAGAAAGCAAGAGTGATTTTATTCGTGAAGCTTACCGGCTATTGAAGCCCGGCGGAAGAATAGTGATTGCAGATGGATTTGTTTCTGACTTTGATAATAACCAACATCCTGTAATACGTAAATGGCTTGATGGCTGGCAGGTCAATTTCCTGGAAACACCTCAACGATTTGAGCAATTTATGATGGGTGTCGGTTTTGTTGATATACGTTACCGAAATATTTCAAAAGAAACAACTCATTCATCCCGCAGATTGCTTAAATACTATTACCTGGGTAGTTTATATCTTCTCTGGAAAAAGATTAACTTCTCAAAGCCTGCAACAGAAATACAGAAGAAAAATATACTGGCTTGTAAATATCAGTATGCAGGAATGAAAAGATCGTTATGGCAATATGGTCTTTTCGCTGGTAAAAAGCCAGACTGAGTTAAATGACAGAATTAATTATGCTGCTGCTTCAGTAATGAACTTCACCAGGCATCTTTTGGCTATGGGTAATAGCGTTTCATTTACCGGAAAGCCATAACCGGTTTCAATAGAATAGACGGCAGGATTTGGCAAATCTCTCCGGTGCCGGATCAGTTCGGATTTAATATGTTCATAGGTGCTTGAAATACTCTTGCTCCTGTCATCAATATAAGTTGTTTTTATGCTCCTGTATTTTTCATCATGCTTTTCAAAAATGGATAAACGGTACTGGTAAACCCTTGTATTTTTTTCATTGCCGGATGAGAGAAAGAAATAACCTTCTTTTGTGTCGAGGGGTATTATTCCAACCGGGCAGATATTTAGTTTTTCTTCTACAAATTCATAAATCTCTGTTCCGCTCTCAATTGTCTTTTTTATCCGCGAAGCGGAATAGTGTATTATGTCTTCCAATTCCTGCATCAGTTCATCATCTTCGATCATTTGTTCGTATAACAACTGAAGTTTTTCAAGCTGTATTCCATTCATTTTTTTGGGGAAATGCTCCTGCAGGTATTTTTTATTTTCCCTGAAGGCGACAATATTATTATAGTGGAAGATTATATCCGCAAGCTGCGGATATAGTTTGGTTTCGTTAAAATACCTGTTTACTTCCTGCAAATAAGCCAGCAGCGTATATTTTTTTAACTCAAAATCGATACGGCCTTCGGCAAACCAGGTTTCGGATAACTGCTTCATAGCTGTATGGGTTAAAGTTTAATAATCTAATTTAATAAAAAGACTGTGATTATTAAAGAGGGATTTATCTTTAGTTTGTTAAACATTTTAATATGAAGTACTTTTTTACAGGCCTGGTTGTTTGTTTTACGTTACTTTCCTGCAGCAATTATTATTATATAGTTCGTCACGCAGAGAAGGCTGCACAGGGACAAAACATGAGCAGCGACGTTCCATTGACTGAAGCGGGTGAGCAAAGAGCAGCCGCATTGAAGGAAGTTCTTGAAAATAAACATATAAAATCCATCTATTCTACTAATACCATCCGGACAAAATCAACAGCCCAGCCAACGGCTGATTTTTTTGGGTTGTCAATAAACAAATATGGTCCACGACCTGATTCCTCATTTATTAATCTTTTGAAATCAAAAAAGGAAAATGTGTTGATAGTTGGCCACTCCAATACAGTTGATGATATTGTCAATATGCTTTGCGGTGAAGCAAAAATTCCCAATGATCTTGCAGATCACCAGTACGATAATCTTTTTGTCGTAAAGCGAAAAGGTCAAAAATTCACTTTTCTGCCGCAGAAGTTTGGAAAGCCTTCTGAATAAAAAAGTCCGGGAACCCGGACTAATAACTTATTGATGTCTATTTTTTTAGAAATCTCTGTCTGAATTAAAATTTTCCAGCTCTTTTGCAACAGCTGTCAGGAATGTGGCTCCAAGACTTCCGTCAACAATCCTGTGATCATAACTCATACTCAGGTACATCATATGACGTATGGCAATACTGTCGCCATGAGGAGTTTCCACAACAACAGGCCTTTTCTTGATGGCGCCAACTGCGAGAATTGCTACTTGCGGTTGGTTAATAATCGGTGTCCCCATCAAGCTGCCAAAAGTTCCTACGTTTGTCATTGTAAATGTTCCTCCCTGTGTATCATCAGCTTTCAATTTCCCATTACGGGCATTATCAGCTAATGAATTCACTTGTTTGGCTAAGCCAACAAGATTTAGTTGATCTGCATTCTTAATAACTGGTACGATAAGATTTCCATTGGGCAGGGCGGTGGCCATGCCGATATTGATATCTTTTTTTACAATGATCTTATCTCCATCCAAAGAACAGTTGACAAGTGGGAATTTCTTAATGCAGCGAACAATTGCTTCAATGAACAGAGGAGTAAATGTGATTTTGGTATTTTCCCTTTTTTCAAATTCCTTTTTCACTTTTTCTCTCCATAACACTATATTGGTAACATCGGCTTCCGTAAAACTGGTAACATGGGGGCTGGTGTGTTTACTCCTTACCATATGATCGGCAATCAGCTTCCTCATTCTGTCCATTTCAATGACCTCAACATTACCTGTATAAGCGCCAACCTGTTGGTCATTGTTGGTTTGCTGACGCTGTTCAACTCTTGAAACGGGAATGACCATTTCAGATGTTCTTGTTTCCTGCCGCGGGCTTCCCGATTTTTTATCACTTACGTATTGAAGAATATCCTTTTTGGTTACTCTGCCTTCATTTCCTGATCCGGGAATCGCCTCAAGTTCAGTCATGCTTACACCTTCACTTGCTGCAATATTCAACACAAGCGGGGAGTAAAAACGATTTGAAGTTCCATTAGTTGTTTGGGGTTTATAGCCAGCAGACTTATGTTGAATGGTTTCTACAACATCTGCTTCCTGTGGTTTATAACTTGCCTCTTGAGTTTTTACTGGTGCTGATTCAGTCGGCTTTGGTGACGAAGACTCCTCTGCAACTGTTTTGATTTTTGCAATAACAGCCCCGATAGGCACCACATCATTTACCTGGTAAAGAATCTCTTCTATAACTCCTGCAGATATACTGGGTACTTCACTGTCTACTTTATCAGTGGCAATATCAAGAACTGTTTCATCCATTTCCACTTTATCACCGGGTTGTTTGTGCCATTTCAGAATTGTAGCCTCCATAATACTTTCGCCCAATTTTGGCATTACAAGATCAACTATAGCCATATTGCAATTTTGATTTTAGTATTTGGATTGCATTTTGACAAATATGCCGGAAGTATTTGCCAGGCAAATAAAAGAAGTCAGCAGCAATCGGGGCAAAGGTAAATGTTTCCGGGTAATCGGTAGTTTGACTTAATTACGTGTTTCAAGGATGAATTTCCTCAGAAAGTTTAAAGCATTGGATGCTGTCATTGCAATATTCCGTTGACGGTCGAAACGCAGGTTCAATTTTATTGTTTTGATCATATCCTGGTTTCCCGCCGCTATCCAGACAGTACCAACTGGTTTTTCTTCAGTGCCTCCATCAGGTCCCATAATCCCCGATGTTGCGAGTGCATAATCTGTTTTTAATGTTTTAATGGCTCCTTTCACCATTTGAATGACAGTTTCTTCACTTACGGCTCCTTTTGTCTCCAATATTTCGGGACTGACTCCCAATAAATTTTCTTTTACCTCATTGGCATAGCTGACAATAGTTCCTTTGAAATATGCCGATGAACCGGGAACAGATGTTATAAGGTGAGCTATATAACCACCGGTACAACTTTCTGCAGTTGCTATGGTTTTATTTTTTCCCTTTAATATTTTTCCGATTACTTCTTCTAATGTTTTGTCTTCATTGATTACAAGATATTCTTTTACAAGCCCCATCATTTCTTCAAACAAAGGATTTAATTCTCTTTCAAGTTCTTTTGCATTGGCACCTGTAGCTGTTAATCTTAATTTAACCATGCCATAATTAGGCAGGTAGGCCAGTTTAATATGTGATGGGAGTGAGGGTTCAAACTCTTTTAATATTTCAGCGATCATGGATTCACCTTGCCCGGCAGTAAAAGCTGTCCGATGGACGATGGCAGGCATTTTAAATTCTTTCAAAAGCCTTGGAGCTACTTCATCAAGCATCAGGCCTTTCATTTCATGGGGAACTCCTGGCAATGAAACGAAGACTTTATGATCTTTCTGAAATAACATTCCAGGTGCGGTTCCTCTTTTATTAAAAAGCACAGTACAATTATCCGGAACCTCTGCTTGTTTGAGATTTCTTTCAAGAATAGGGCCGGGACGGCGGAAAACTTTTTCAAAAAGATATTTTACATGTTCCAGCACTTGTTCATTGACTACAAGTTTCCCCCCGAAATAGTCACAAAGCATAGGTTTTGTAATATCATCGGCGGTCGGGCCAAGGCCGCCTGTCATAATGATGATCTGTGAATCCCGTGATTCTTCATCAAGAGCCTGTTTAATATCTTCATAAACATCGCCGACAGCTACTCTGCGGCGAACCCAAACACCGATTTTGTTCAGTTCCTGGGAAATAAAGGCGCTGTTGGTGTCAATGGTTTGTCCGATCAAAAGTTCATCTCCGATGGTGATGATGGAAGCAAAAACAGAAGCCGGTTGCATGGATTAAGAAATGATTAGAAAGATTTAAAGTAATTTGAACCTGCCTGATGGCAGGCGCAAAGTTATAACCATTCAACTATGAAAAAAGTTTTCTTACTGATTACCAGTTTCCTGATTTTCGGGGTTTGTGTTTTCGCACAGACCATTTCACAAAAGATTCAAAAAGCATGGCAACAATTTGAAACGGATCCGCAATTAAAACATGCCATTAGTTCTTTGTATGTAATTGATGCCAAAACCGGGCAAGTAGTTTTTGATAAGAATTCACAGGTTGGTTTGGCGCCGGCGTCAACACAGAAAATAATTACGGCAACAACAGCTTTTGAATTATTGGGTAAAGATTACAGGTACAAGACAGAACTTGGATATGATGGGAAGTTGGATGATGATGAACTAAAGGGTGATATAATCATAACAGGTAGCGGTGATCCAAGCTTTGGTAGCTGGAGGTGGAGTACAACATCTGAACAGGAAATTACGACCAACTTCATTAATGCTTTAACTGCATTAGGGATAAAAAAAATAAACGGTACGATAAGAGTGTTTGATGAGGGTTGGAGTTCTCAACAAACCCCTGATGGATGGATTGAACAGGATGTCGGGAACTATTATGGGGCAGGGGCCGTATTACTGAATTGGAGAGAGAACCAGTTTGATGTTTTGTTGAAGGCAGGATCAAAAATTGACGAACCGGTTGAGATCGTTGGATATAAGCCGAAACTATATCATTCAACTTATGTTTCAGAAGTAAAATCTGCCAATAAAGGCACAGGCGATAATGCATACATATATCAGCATCCTAATGTTATACGGGGAACAATTCCCATAAATGAAAATAAATTCGAGATTTCCGGCTCCATGCAGGATCCTTCCCGGGAATTTGTAAGCACACTTACTGATGCTTTAGAAAAAAAAGGGATAAAAATTAAAAGTGAAAACACGGATAATAAAAAAATACTACTTGAACATGTACATTTTAAATATACCCATACATCACCTTCACTGGATTCGCTGGTATATTGGTTCCTCAAGAAAAGTATCAACTTATACGGGGAATCATTAATTAAAACACTGGCTCATGAAAAGAAAGGATTTGGGAGTACTGATGGCGGGGTTGAGATTGTAAAAAATTTTTGGAAACAAAAAGGAATGGATGAAGATGAGCTCAACATCAGTGATGGTTCCGGGCTTTCTCCGCAAAACAGGGTTACCACACATGCACAGGTCGAAATTCTAAAAGATGCCAGGACAAAAGATTGGTTTCCTTACTTCTTTGATGCATTACCAGAGTACAACGGAATGAAAATGAAAAGCGGCACTATTCGTGATGTAAAAGGTTTTTGTGGTTATCATAAAGCAAAAGACGGTAGAGAGTATATTTTCTCTTTCCTCGTCAATAATTATAATGGCAGAACTTCATCAGTTGTCAGCAAGATGTATAAAGTGCTGGATGAATTGAAATAGTTGACAGCATAAGTTGAGAATCATTTAAAAGCATACCTTCAGCAAAAACTAATTGTATGAATGAGCAGAATTATAAAAACCATACCCGTTATGTTCCTTTATATCATTTTGTAACAGGTGGACTTGTTTTTCTTGGCCTTGGAGGCAGTATTGTCAATTTAATAAACGCAGATGCTCATGCCCATTACTCAGCGGCTCTTCTGGTTGTTGTTTTCCTGATTCTTGTTTTTCTTTTCTGGTATGCCCGTGCATTTGCATTGCGGTCTCAGGACAGGGCTATAAGGGCAGAAGAGAATTTCCGACATTTTATTCTAACGGGCAAGCCACTTGATAAGCAACTTCGGATGGGACAGATAATTGCACTTAGGTTTGCCAGTGATGAAGAAATGCCTCAATTGGCAAAACAGGCAGTGGAAGAAAAACTTTCTTCAAAACAGATAAAAGAAGCTATTGAGAACTGGAGACCAGATTTTAACCGGGTTTAGAAACCAATCCTTTTAAAGAAACTCATATCCATATCAATTAACCATGGTGTGGCTATAGCCGCTGCCCACAGCAGAAAGATGAGGATCTTTCCTGCAATTGATACATCCTGTATCAGGTGACGGTGAAGCAGGCTCTGTACCATTGACATGATCTTATCTTCCTTATGGCTATATTCAAATGGAGGGGAAGGGGGCACATCCCGGAATGATGGGTTTTCTTCAATTAAAATATTCCTGATCTTCCAGTAATCTTCATCTGGCAGATCTGCATAATCAATATCTGTATTGATGCCTTCAGCTTCAATTTTTTTTTCAATAGGTCCAAACTTTTGTTCTCCGAAAAACCGGAAAAGCATCATAGCCGGAAAGATTAACAGAAGGTAAAAAGGTATTTTGATTGCCAGCCAGCTCATAAACGCTGCGGACAGGAAAACAAAAACTTTACTCCATATTCCTTCTTCGTCCAAAAACACCCGGTTCAATAATTGTCCCCCATCAAGCGGGTAAACAGGGAAAAGATTTATGACGTTCAGAATTATAAATAATAGCCCGATCCTTGAAAGAGAAACACCAAAATAATAAAGCTCATGATTTTGCCCTGACAGATATAATACAATTCCTATGATTATACCAGGTAAAGGTCCTGCCAATAAAATTACAGCTGATTGCAATTGCGATACTTCTCTTTTGCTTCCTGATACATAGGCACCAAGCAGCGGAATGAAAAATATACCGAGGTCGTTATACCTGAAATATCGCATAGCCAGGAAATGCCCCATCTCATGGATCATAATGATCGCAGTGATCAATAAAAGAATAAAATAATTAGGGAAGATGTAATAACCCAATATTAAATAAGCAGCAAGGCTGATAATTGAGCGAAGCCAGATTGCAGACGCCTGATCACTTTTTTCAAATTTCGGCGGGTATACTATTACTTCATTAAGAGAAACCGGTTGTTCTTCCTGGTTCATTCCCATCAATGAATCATTATTATTCTCCATCGGGTAAAAATAATCCAGAAACAGGAGTTAATTAAGGATTATGCGGGAAAATAAGGTCGCAATTTTACGATAAGTTCTTGCGGCATCGTTGTTCTTTTCATGGTACCTGCTTCCATAAAATACAAAACTACTTTGCCAGTAGCCAGCAATTCATCGGCTTCGTTGTAAACGTCATGATGAAATTCAATTTTATGATGGACCGGTAGTTCCTTAAGTGTTGTCTTGATATTTAGCAGATCATCGTATTTAGCAGGACGGAGATACCGGCAATGAACATCAATAACCGGCATAATGATCCCCATTTTTTCCATATCAGCATAGGTTAATCCGAGTTGACGGATAGACTCAGCTCTTGCCGATTCAAAATAGGGAAAGTAGTTGCTATGATAAACAACTCCCATCTGGTCCGTTTCTGAATAACGTACTCTTATTCTTGTTTCGGTAACAAACATTTTCGAAACTAAGGATTATTTGCCTATCAACCGGTCCATGCTTACTTTGCCGGGACCCATCAATAATAGAGCTATAAACCCGGTAAGAAACAGTGCTGCTTTTTCACCTGCTCCAAATACCTGTCCGTGGTGAGCATGAAAAAGAGCAACACTCATTGTTACAATCAGTGGTATGCAGGCAAATCTTGTCATTAATCCCAGCACAACAAAGGAGGCGCAGAAAAATTCAGCAAAAATTACGAGTGCCATTGATATAGGGCCGCCGATGTGAAAAGGATCAGAAAAACCTGCTGACCTGGAAGCAAAGTGTATCAATTTATCATAACCATGTGGTATCATCAGGCCCCCAAAACCGATCCTTAATAACAGTAAAGAGAAAGTAGCAGAGTTATTTGAAAATTTTGTACTGAATAATTTTTTCATTGGTATTGATTTTCGAAATGCAATATTACGAAATGACGGAAATTGCTTTTCGGGAACCGAAATTCAACAATAAAATGTTAAACAATTAAAATAGCGGGACTTATCCACACCTGTTTGGAATGATGTTTGGTCTCCCTTGAAATAATTTGAATATTCGCAACGTTTAAAATTTTAAATCGCCCAAAGCGTATTCCACCGGTTTAAAGGACATTTTAATGAAGAATCAAAGTTTCCTGGTAATAGCCATCTTGCTAAGTGTTTCCGTATCTGCCCAACAGACCCGTTTTTATTCCGATCCGGAGGAAAAATTCAAAGAAGCCAAAGAGTATTTTCAGAAAGAACAGTACAGCCTGGCGTATCCATTATTAAAAGAATTGAAACAGTCGGTTCATGAAACTGATAAGGCCAATCGCCCCGTTACTGTACAGGAGATAAACTATTATACCATTGTTTGCGGTTTAAAACAAAATGAAGGCAGGGCCGAAGAAGAAGCACAACAATTTATAGATGTAGAAAAAAATACAGCTCGGGTGCAGATGATGAATTTTCACCTGGGAGAATATTACTTCAGGCAGGAAAGATTTTCTGATGCAGCTTTTAAATATGAACAGACCAATATCGGCAACCTGAGTAACCGGGAAATAGCCGATATGAAATTTCACCAGGGGTATGCTTATTTCAATCTGCAAAAATTTGCACAGGCAAAACCATTATTTAATAGTATCAGGACCATTAAAGATGACCCAAATTATATAGATGCGAATTACTACTATGGTTTTCTTGCTTTCCGCGACAGGCAGTATAGTGAAGCTTTGGAAAGTTTTAAGATTGTTGAAAATGAAACCAATTATAAGAACATAGTGCCTTATTATATTGCCCAGATATATTACATACAGGGCAAGAAAGATGAAGCTATCACTTATATCAGCAATAAATTAAAAGCAGGTAGCAACTCCCAATATTATGACCTCGAGTTGAAACAACTGATCGGTCATGCTTATTTTGAAAAGAAAGAATATGCAAAGGCATTGCCTTATCTTGAAGATTATGTCGGCAGATCTGAAAAGGTACGCCGTGAGGATTTGTATGAATTATCCTATTGTTATTACCAGGCCAATAATCTTTCAAAAGCCATTGAAGGATTCAAACAATTAAGTGGCAAGGATGATACCCTGAGCCAGCATGCGATGTATTTGCTGGGAGATGCCTATCTGAAAACCGGTCAAAAATCTAATGCCAGGAATGCATTCCTTTTTTGCTCATCCAACATAAGCAATCCTGCTTTAAAAGAGATTTCGAAGTACCAGTACGCAAAATTATCTTATGAACTCGGTTACCAGGATGAAGCTTTGAACGGACTCAGTTCTTTTCTTTCTGAATATCCAAATTCAACTTATAATGCGGAAGCAAAGGAATTGTTGGTAGGAGTTTTAGCGAATACCAATAATTATAAGGATGCCCAAAGTCTTTTGGAAAGCCTTGATAAGCCTACTGAGAATGCAAAAAGATTATATCCGAGAATACTCTTCGGAAGGGCAGCTGAATTGATCAATGACGGAAGACTGGCAGAAGCCGATGCATTACTTGATAAAGCTCAGAAAGATCCCAACAATGGATCAGTGTTACCACTTATTAATTTCTGGAAAGGCGAATTGGCTTACAGGAATAATAAAATTGATGATGCCATAAAATATTATAATGCTTATGTTAGTGCCGGGGCGCCTGCCAGTGGTGAGGCAAACTCCAATACTGCAAGATATAATTTGGGATATTGTTACCTGCGCAAAGAAAACTATCCCGTTGCTCAAACATTTTTCGAGCCGTTTAGTAAAAATCCTGCTCTGAACTCAGATGCATTTACCCAGGATTGCTATTTACGTACAGCAGATTGTTATTACATGCAGAAAAACTATAGCAAAGCTCAGGGCATGTATGATAATGTGATCAGGCTTTCATGGCCGGCGGAAGATTATGCAACTTTCCAGAATGCAATGCTGGCCGGGGTTAAAAGTTCCAATGAAAAGGTATCCTTGCTAAATACAATGATGAGGAAATTCCCGAACTCATCATTGGTGAATGATGCAAACATGGAGATCGCATTAACTTATATGGGGAATGAAAAATTTCGTGATGCAATACCTTATTTGACCAATGTTATAAAAGCTTCCGGCAATTCAAGTTACAAACCGGTTGCTTTGTTACGTCTTGGAACGGCTTATTACAATCTTGATAATAATGGAGAGGCGCTGAAGCAATACAAAACTTTGATTGATCAATATCCCAACACCCAGGAAGCAGAGGATGCTTTGGATAATGTAAAGAATATTTATATAGAAATGGGTAAGCCCGATGAGTATGCTTCATTTATGCGGCAGGCGGGACGTCCATTGAGTGTAAGCACGGAGGATTCACTTACTTATGCTGCTGCTGAAAAACAATATGACGACCAGAATATCAATGCAGCCTTAGCGGCCTTCAATAGTTACCTGCAAAGATTTCCGAATGGTGCCTATGTGCTGGATGCAAATTTTAACCGTGCAGAGATATATAATTCCAAAAAGGATTGGAGCAATGCCTTAATGGCTTATAATGAAGTTGCAGTTAATGCACCAAATAAATATGCAGAAAGATCAGTTCTTACTGCTGCCCGGATCAGTTTTTTCGAATTAAAAGACTATACAAAAGCTGAGACTTACTTCAAACAGTTAAAAGATCTCGCAACAGGGCAGGAGAATAAGCTGGAAGCAATGCGGGGCCTTTTACGCAGTCAATACCAGTTACAGAAATGGACAGAGGCGATGGATAATGCCAAAGAACTTACAGCAGCAAAAGGAAGCAGCACCGACGACAAATCTTTAGCAAACATGGCTATTGCTAAATCCTACCAGGTTAATGGAGAATATGGCGAAGCGATCAGCAGCTATAAGTCAGTGATACAAATTAATAAAGCCGCATTAGCGGCTGAGGCCCGTTATGAAATTGCCAGTTGTTTCCTTAGCCTCAACAGGCTTGATGATGCTGAAAAAGCAGGGTTTGAAACGATAAATAAATCCGGATCATACGATTACTGGATCACAAAGGCCTACATATTGCTGGGTGATGTTTATTTCAGGCAAAAAGATTATTTCAACGCCAAAGCTACTTTCCAGAGTGTTGTGGATAATACACTGAATACTGAATTAAGGGGAGAGGCACAAGCCAAACTGGATAGAGTTAAAGACGAAGAAAGTAAATCAAGTAAAGTAAGCGGAGCTAATTAACTGAAACAAAAATGACAATGAGAACCATCGGGAAATATTTTGAAGTTTTTATGGTGATAAGTGCTCTGTTACTTATAAGTTCTACTGTACAGGCACAGAAAGACACTACAAAAAAAGGGATTGATATTATATCCAGTTTCAAACCTGTATTGAAAGAATCGGCTAAAATCAACTTTAATGCGTCACCTCCTTCTGCTGATACCACAAAACCCAGGCTTACTTATAATATTCCTAACCAAAATTTATTGTTTGCCTATCAGCCGGGTTCTTTAAAACCATTGGCTTTGAATATTGATTCAACAGGGCGATTTGATAATAACAGTTACATTAAAGCCGGCTTCGGAAGCCTGCGAACTCCTTTTGTTCAGGCAGGAATTTCATTTGGAGATGGCAATACCGCCGGGCTCAATATATATGCTAAACATGTGGGTTCAGACGGTAAAATGGATTACCAAAAATTTGCTAGTACCAATGTAAGGTTGACAGGCTTTTACAAATCCGGAAATAACCTGGAGTGGAATGCTGGTATTGGAATGAAACAGGACAGAACTTATAAGTATGGTTATATGCCTGCTTCATTAAGTTTCCCGACTGATTCTTTGAAACAGAGTTTTCAGACAATAGGAGGAAGAGTTTCAGTACATAATATTAATAAAACAGAATTTGGATTGACCTATGCACCCGAGTTAAAAATTGATGTATTCAGCGACAATCATAAGAACTCAGAAAGCAACACCGTGCTTAATCTTCCTTTGGAAAAAACACTGGGAAAAGAGTTCGCTGTAAACCTCGGAATTACATTTGACCTCACAAGAGTTTCTCCGGATAACAAATCGGCTATAAATAATACCATGTATTTTATTTCACCATCGGTATTATATAAAACAGCTAACCTGAATGTACAGGCAGGGATACGTCCTTCCTGGGATAATAAGACATTTAAAATGTTCCCGAACATTCTTGCTGATATAAGTACCTACGATAGTCGTTTCACTTTCCAGGCCGGCTGGACGGGTTATATCAGGAAAACAACTTATCAATATCTCGCCTCACAAAATCCATGGCTCTGGTTGCCTGCAACTTTTAAAAATACCTGGATCGAAGAAAGATTCGCTGGTTTTAAGGGTTCGGTAGGGGATCACTTTACTTATTCAGCTAAAGTTGGTTTTAATAAGATCAATAACCAGCCTTTATTTATCAATGATACTACTGCGGGAAGTGATGGTAAATCATTTGTAGTAGTAAATGAAAGGAAAATGAATGTAGTGCATTTTGGAGGTGAACTGGGTTATAATATTCATGAAAAGTTTTCATTGATTGCTGGTGTCACTTACAATCAATATTCAGCATTTAAGGATAATGCAAAAGCATGGGGCTTGTTGCCACTTGAACTCAGGGCAGGGATGCGACTGCAGATCATCAAAGATCTTTGGTTAAAATCCGACTTGTTTGCATGGTCAGGACCCCAATATCTGAAAATGAATGGGAGCAATGCAAAGCTGGACGGTGCATTTGATCTGAATGCTGGCCTTGAATTCAAGATCACTAAAAACCTGAATCTCTGGACACAATTCAATAATCTCTTTAATAAAGAATACCAGCGTTGGAACCAGTATCCTGTTTATGGGTTCAATTTTGTCGGCGGAATCGTATTTTCGTTCGATCAAAAGAACTGAGATGTACGAAACGCTGTATGAATATTTAATTTTTCATAATGAATTGTCAATACCCGGTGTAGGAACATTTGTTCTGCATAGAAATGCACCGGTGTTGGATTTCCCGGGGAAAAAGATAAATCCCGCCACCTATTACATTTCACATCATTATCCCTCAGCGGCTCCTCCGGTAAGTTTTTTTTCATGGCTGGGCCATTCACTTCGTATTCCGGATAGGGAGGCAGTTATAAAATTCAACGACTTTGCTTTTGAAATGAAGAGGCTGATCAATGAGGGTGATACGATCGATTGGAAAGGAGTGGGTTCGTTAAATAAAGGACAGTATGGGGAAGTAAAGTTTACATCACCCGGAGAGATCATTCCTGAAAAACCAGCACATGCAGAAAAAGTGATCCGTGAAAAGGCGGAACATACAGTCAGGGTGGGGGAAGATGAAAGAACTTCTGATGAGATGACAAAAATGCTGACCAGGACTGAAGAGAAGAAATCTAACTGGTGGGCTTTGGCACTTGTTATAGCCCTGCTTACAATAATGTTCCTTGGCTGGTATTTTTCTGAAAATGGTATTTCTGTATCATCAACAGGGAATATAAAGAAAGCAGCGCCTGCTGAAGCGGGACCTTCATACCAATTAATGCCTTAGATATTTAAAGTTAACTGTGCTTTTTATTTTGTTTATGCATCAATGAATTCCAGGATACATCACAACAACTGCCCCGTTTGTTCATCCACAGCGATACAATTTGTATTTAATGTAAAAGATCATACTGTCAGCGGAGAATCATTTCCGGTTTTCTTATGTAACGACTGTTCTGCAAGATTCACACAGGATATTCCTGATCCGGCGTCGATAGGCGCCTACTATAAATCGGAGGATTACATCTCTCATACCAATACCTCAAAGGGATTGATCAACCGGCTTTATCAATTGGT
This sequence comes from Chitinophagaceae bacterium, assembly GCA_035328345.1. Lineage (GTDB taxonomy): Bacteria > Bacteroidota > Bacteroidia > Chitinophagales > Chitinophagaceae > JJ008. The sequence continues at coordinate 45,505 of DAOLIV010000006.1, forward strand.
TCGCAAAAAAACATTAAGGGAAAAAAGAAAATTGGTCGAAAAAGCTACCGGTGTCAAAAACGGTAACATTTTAGATGTTGGTTGTGGCATCGGGTCTTTTATATATGAGATGAAAACGAATGGCTGGCAGGTAACCGGCCTTGAACCTGATGAAGATGCAAAAGCTATTGCGAAGCAACAATACAATATAGAGCCGGGCGCTATTGAAAAATTGTATGAATTGGCTCCGGGAACTTTTGATGCTATAACACTCTGGCATGTTTTGGAGCATGTGCATGACCTGCAGGGGTATGTACGGAAGTTAAAAGAACTTCTGAAAGAAAATGGTAAACTGTTTATTGCTGTTCCTAATTATACCTCAAAGGATGCAGCTATTTACAAGGAATTTTGGGCGGCATATGATGTGCCGAGACACCTGTACCATTTTTCTCCCGCTTCTATGCGGCTACTGATGGAAAAGCATGGTTTAAAAATTCAAAAATTTAAACCAATGTGGTTTGACAGTTTTTATGTTTCGATGCTGAGCAGCAAATACAAAAATGGTAAAACAAATCTTATTGCTTCAGTATGGAATGGGTTTGTTTCGAACCTGAAAGCCATTGGTAATCCCAAAAAATGCAGTTCGGTAATTTATATCATCAGTAAATAATTGCTCTAGTTTATTTACTGGCCAAACTGAACCTCATATAGCTCCGGCCACCATTTGCCGGTGATGTAAATCTTTTTTGTAGCGCTGTCATATGCAATGCCATTAGGTACATCGGCATCACGGTCAATCGCCTTTACCCTGTTCCACATATCAGTAAGATCTGCTTTGGCCACCACTTCACCAGTAGCAGGGTTTATTTTTAGGATGTAAGGATATTCATACTGGTTCGCATAAACAAAGCCATTGAAATATTCCAGTTCATTCAGGTTAAAAGAAGGGGCTCCTGCTTCAATAACTGTTTGTGATTTTACCAGTTTAAAGGTTGAGGGATCAAAATAAAGAAGATCGCTTCCGCCGGTACTGACGATAAGGTTGGTACCATCATTAGTCAATCCCCATCCTTCAAAATCAACATCAAATTCTTTTATTTTCCTGAAGTCATTCAGAGTATACACTAAAACCTTCTGCTCTTTCCATGTTAACTGGTAAACGGTATCACTAAGAATGGTAATGCCTTCGCCAAAATATTTATTATCTAAGGGAATTTCTCTTTCTGTTTTTCCTGTCTTCCAGTCTACTTTTTTCAATTTTGAACGGCCGTAGTTCCCGGTGCCTTCATACATTTCTCCGTTATAAATAATAAGGCCCTGCGTATAAGATGATGTGTCGTGGGGATAGGTATTTACGATGGAATAACTCATGCTGGCAACAGGTTTGGGCTTCTCGCCGTTATCATCGTTAGAATCCTTGTTCTTACATGAGATGATCGCAATACAGCTGAGTAAACCGAGAAACAGAGCTTTTTTCATATTGTAATGGGTTATCCGCAAAAATAAGTGCTCACTGATTATTAGCCTGTTAAAGCTTTAAAAAGTTGAATTAATATAATAGGGAAATTACGATGCAATTAGTTCTTGCACAATCCGTTAAAAAGGGTATATTTGAAGAACAATAACCAATCCCGGTAAATTCCCACCCTGGAAATCTGATCCCTGAGACACCTCAATTAAAATTTCAAGTACCCTTTTAGTTCCAATCTCTCATGATCAACTCGTGGCTGCAATTGCAGGACCATGTTGTTATGACAATTTATTTGGTAACTATGAAGGCGGGACTGATCCTTACATTGATAACGTATTCATTTGCCTTTGCATTAAATGCACAGGAGCCTTGTGGTACCTACCTGTACCAGCAAAAACAGTTCTCCAACCATACATCGCTTATTTCTGCATCCCGATCTGTTGAGAATTTCATACATCAAAGTATTGCTGCAGGCCAAAACAACAGGCTGGATAATACAGTTATTAAAATACCCGTTGTAGTTCATGTATTATACCATTTCCCGTCTGAAAAGATAGGGGATGATGTTATCTATAATCAGCTTGCTTTATTGAACGAATGTTTTCGGTTGAAGAATAATGATACAAGTAATATTCCGCCATATTTTAAAAACCTTGTAGCTGACTGTGAATTTGAATTCCAACTGGCCACCTCTGATCCTCAAAAGAAATATACAACCGGCATTATAAAAAAATATACTCCTGTTACCAGTTGGGATGCAGATGACAAAGTCAAATCGTCTGAGGAGATGGGTGATGATCCATGGGATCCTTCAAGTTACCTGAATATCTGGGTGTGTAACCTCGACAAATATGCTGGTTACTCCAGTGTGATCGGCGGTCCTGAAAATGTTGATGGCATCGTCATGGGATTAAAAGCGTTTGGAGCCAATCAAAAAACATTGGTGCATGAGTCGGGCCACTGGCTGGGCTTGAAACATCTCTGGGGTGATGAGTATTGTGGCGATGATGGGGTGGGTGATACGCCAAAACAAGCAAGCTATACTATTGGTTGTCCGACTGGTGCAAGGGTTACCTGTAGTAACGGTCCAAATGGTGATCTGTACATGGATTATATGGATTTTACCAATGATGCCTGCAGGGTGATGTTTACCTATGGGCAAAAAGCAAGGATGAAATCCCTTTTTAATGAGGGTGGCCCGAGAAGCTCGATACTTTCTTCAAAAGGTTTGACCCCCCCTTTGATATTTGAAATACCTCTGCCGGAAGATGATCCGAAATGGCTGGAGCCAAGAGTTTATCCCAACCCCGCCGATCATGAACTTATCGTAGACCTGAACTATGATGCCCGCTGGGTAGGGAACCTGTTACAGGTTATCAATTTGCACGGACAACAGGTTATTACCACAATTATCAGTTCAAAACTCCAGGTGGTCGATATCAGCCGTCTGCCAGCCGGGGTTTACTTTCTTGCAGCGAAAAGAGCAGACGGGTTGTCTATAAGACAAAAATTTATAAAGTACTAGTCGCAACCAAATAATACGCTAACGGCAAGCAAGGGGTCGTCTCTCTAAACGAACGGCCCTTTATATTTCTCAAAACTCATTTCAAATTTTATTTCGCCTTTTCCATGCATACCGGTCTCCATCCAACCTGCTTTCCGGTAAAATTGTTCAGCCCGGGTGTTTGGAGCTGTTCCAAGCCAGACGGTTTCACTGGTTTTTGAAAAATACCAGTCAAGCATCAGTTCATGCAATTGCCTGCCAACACCTATACCCTCATGCTCGGGATTTACAAATAGGGCCCAGATGTTCCGGTCCTGCAGATCGGCAATGGCAAAACCAACGACCTCGTCATTGATCTCACAAACCCAGCCTTTACCTCTTTGGGTAAGATATTCTTCACAATCCTTATCAGTAACTTTTGAAGGATCTGACAACACATTTTCTTTTACCAAATTCCTGACGATCTGTATCTGTTTGATATCATCAGTTGTAGCTTCTCTGAATATCATTGTAAATTTTTTTCAAAGCAATGGCTGTTTTCAATACCAGCATATTGCCCGTAATTAGGAATTCTTTGATAACCGTTCTTTTTATATAATTCAAGAGCTTCCGGCTGCTTGTTGCCGGTTTCCAGCACACATCTTTTATAAGAAAGTTCAGCCGCCCATTTTTCAAGTTCTTTTAAAATCATCGCAGCAACTCCTTTGCCTCTGTATTCCGGGAGGGTATACATTCTTTTTACTTCCACGGAGCCTGTATCAAATTCTTTAATAGCACCGCAGCCAATGGCCTTATTGTTATCATAAGCTACAATGGCATGCCTGATCATTGTGATCTTATTGTATTGTGCATAAAATGCATGATCCTCTCCATCTCTTTTTGCCAGGTCAGCATCCAGCAGTTTTACCAGCTCAATAAAATCAGTGTTTTCTGAATCTGTCCGCTTCGTATTGAACATGCTGATTTTTTGTAAAGATAGGCGTCTGCAATTTCTGTTTGCAGAATTCGGGTTTAATAGGCCAGCAGCATCTGGTGGTTGGGATTCGTGTGATTGGGTGATATCCTGAAATCATGCTCGCCGATTATTTTAAAACCCATCTTCTGATAAAAATTTACAGCTCTTTTATTTTCTTTCCATACAAACAACCACATGCCTTTTTGCCCGTTGCTTTTTGATAAATCAACATTGAATTGAAAGAGCTCCAGACCAAGCTGCAACCCATAGAATTCTTTGAGCAGGTAGATCCGCTCCATCTTTGTTATTTCATTTGTCTCAATATTCGGATGAGGCTTGTTGAAGATGATCTTTGAATAGCCTGCCGGTTTTTTTTGATAATAAATGATATGATAAATATTGGTCGGGTCACTTAATTCATTTGAAAAAGCATTTTCTGTGTAAACACGGTTTACATAATCATTGATATCTGCTTCAGAAGCACTATGCCCATGTGACTCGATAAAAGACATGCGGCCGATTTCGGTCAGGGTCGCTGAATCTTCCAGACTTGCTTTTTTGATGTTCACGGAGATGCAATATTAATTGAACCAAACCGCATAGCCCTGTCTGCGAAGATCCCAGGCAAGTTTTTCTTCCATTTTTAATGCTTCCTGCCGGTTCATGGGTTTTTCATTAATATGTTCGTAAAGACTGGGCCTTAGGTAAGAGCCATATTTTCTGACGATGCTAGAGGAAATATTATAACCTTTTTTATTTCTGTAACCTGTTTTATGTTGCTGAAATCTTTCTGCCGGTGTTTTGCTCGTCATACCTACATATAAACACTCAAGTACGCCATTGAATTGCGGATTGGCTGCTCGGAACTTTGCATTTTCGCTAAACACTTTCTTTTTTAGTTCAATGGCGTATACCCTGTATTTTGAGGTATGCACAGATTTTATTTTTACAACCTTCAATTTTTTGCCTTTGATTCAATAATTAGTGAATAAATATACAACACAAAAAAACCCCGCAAAGCGGGGTCTGTATTTTAAGATTCTTATTTTATTATGCTATTGTAATGTCCTTATCCAGGTAAACATCCTGTATAGCCTGTAAAATTTCAGCTCCTTCTTTCATCGGTCTTTGGAAGGCTTTACGTCCGCTGATCAGCCCCATACCACCGGCTCTTTTGTTAATAACGGCAGTCGTCACTGCTTCGGACATATCACTGGCACCTGAAGAAGCTCCTCCACTGTTGATTAACCCGGCACGGCCCATATAGCAGTTGGCTACCTGGTAACGGCACAGATCGATCGGGTGATCAGTAGTCAGTTCATCATAAATGCGTTTATCATTTTTACCGTAAGCAGATTCCTTGGTGTTTAATGCCAGGTAACCACCATTATTCTCAGGTAATTTTTGTTTGATGATATCTGCTTCAATAGTAACACCTAAATGATTGGCTTGACCGGTAAGGTCAGCTGATACATGATAATCTTTTTCTTTTGTTTTGAAGGCTGGGTTACGGAGATAGCACCATAAGATGGTAGCCATACCCAGTTCATGTGCCATTTCAAATGCTTTGCTCACTTCCTGTATCTGTCTTGTAGATTCATCGCTACCAAAATAAATAGTAGCGCCTACGGCAGCAGCACCCAGGTTCCAGCTTGCTTTAATAGAAGCAAACATGATCTGGTCGAATTTATTGGGATAGGTGAGGAATTCGTTATGATTCACCTTTACAATAAAAGGAATTTTGTGTGCATATTTTCTCGAAAGAAATCCCAAACCGCCAAAAGTAGTGGCAACAGCATTACAACCACCTTCCATTGCCAGCTTGATAATGTTTTCGGGGTCAAAATAGATAGGGTTTTTGGCAAAAGAAGCGCCGCCACTATGTTCAATACCCTGGTCAACCGGTAGAATGGATAAATAACCTGTTCGGCCAAGGCGACCCGTATCATACATTAATTGGAGATTACGCAGCACATGAGGGTTTCTGTCGCTGTTGATCCAGATGCGGTCAACAAAGTCAGGTCCGGGCAGGTGTAATTGATCTTTTGAAATAGTTTTTGATTGGTGTGTAAGCAGGTATTCAGCCTTATCACCTAATAAGTCAACAATTTTCTTATTCGCCATTTCGGTTTTGTTTTAAGAGTGCCAAAGATAAGGATTCAGAAGTTTTCTGGCAGGAGTAGTAAACGATTGTTAGTTATCAATCCCCGGGACGGCTTTTTAATTTAGGAATGAGTTTCAGGTTTTTCTTCAGCATCTGTTTCATATTCTGTTTTACAATTTCTCCCTGTGATTTACATTTCAGAAATGTTTTATTATGATGATATTCTGCCAGTTCAGTTGCGAGTTGCTTCACTTTTTCAGGAGTGGATATATTGTCCTCACCCATAATGTCGAGCAACTCTTTAATACGATAGCGGGATGCAGCAAGGCGCATCGCAACCAATGTTCTCTCTTCTGTTTGATATTGCTCAATCGAGTCTTTGTTCAGGTGATTCAATGCCAGTTCAACAAATGGGTAATTCTCCTTAAAGAATTGTGGCAGGTACAAATTTTTTCTTCCTTCATAGGATTGCTGATCAAAATCAATACAGCGGATACGATATTGATAACCTTCAATATCAGGAGTTATATCCACCACAAAATTGTAACTGCGCATATCGCCCAATAAACGAATGAAAGAACGTTCATTAAATTTTACAAACTCTTTGGCCAGTCTGATTTTGTTGGTTTCAGGTGCATCCATCATGTCACGAATAAAAATGTCACCCGGAATGCCCGGTATATGTTCCTCAACCAATGTATTTCCGTGTGTAAAAAAAGTGATACGGTTAGGGGAGAGGATATATTCCAGTTCAAGACCGTAGATCCGTGATGCATCGGCTATCTTGATATAATAATGATCGTAGTTATCATTGAACATATTTACGATACGGATGCGGAAGGGGTGGGAGTTGCCAAATGTGCAATAATCAACTCTTGCCACATCAAGGTGTTTGGTAAAAGTGAGATCACCTTCTGTTTTTAATATAGCATAAATGTTGACCAATCCTTGACGGATGAAATCCCAATCGTGGCTATCATAAGAAAGTTTTTCCCAGAGTGTATCCTTACCTTCTTTGTCTTTTATTGGGATAGAATAAGTAAAGCGAAGCAGGTCATTATAACTTACAGGAAGTTTAACCTCTCTTCCATGGGTCTTCAGGTATTTGCGCAGCTTATCGGTAACCGGGAACATCGGTTTTTTGCGGGAAGGTTTGTCCTTCTCATTTATTTCCCTGTTATTCTTATTGTCACTGAAGATCATTGATGATATAAAGCGTTTAACTCACTAACTTGTTACGAAGATCGCTAAAATATTCCGGGGCATATAATAATCGGCTACCATACCAACTGAATAGATCACCATTCACTAAAATAATTTTTGTTCCCGGTAGCTGGGATTGCAGTTCGTCAATGTGTTTTTGCTTAAAAGGAAAAGGTTCGGATGAGAGCAGCAAAAGATCAGGGTTTAATGATCTGATCTCTTCAATCGTTGTTTCGGGATATCTTTCTTTTTGTTTAAAAATGTTATCAAACCCTGCTGATTCAAGCATTGAATTGATGAATGTATCACCACCTACAGTCATGTAGGGATTTTGCCAGATAAGATAGCAAGTTGATAATTGTGAGCCGGGAGTTGTGAGCTTCTTAAAATTCTGGCTTATTTCAGCTATAATCTGATCGGCGCTGGATTTTTTATTGGTCATAAGGCCAATTTGCTGCATCATATCAAAGGCGCTGTCAAGATCAGTTACATCACTGATCCAAACCGGAAATTCTTTTCCCAGTTCTTCGATCTGCTCTTTTACATTTTCTTCTTTATTGGCGATAACAAGATCAGGCTGCAGTTGCCTAATGATATCTGTTTTCAATTGCTTGGTACCGCCAACTCTTGGTTTGCTATGAAACCATTTTTCAGGATGTACACAGAATTTCGTTATGCCTGCAACCTCTTCTTCAAGCCCCAGGTCAAAGAGAAATTCTGTTTGCGAAGGCACAACGGAAACAATCTTCTTCGGAGTTTCTTTCAATTCAATGGTTCTTCCGGTTTGATCGGTAAAAACAGGCATGCCTTAATTTAAGGTAAATTGATAAGAATGTAAAAAGGGAAAAATGTAAGAGGAGTGAAGCTGAACATCACCGCGCCACCTGCTAAAATTTTTTAGCAGGTGGGTTCCGGATGTTGAATTTTTTTCAAGGATTTGGACACGGTGACACTTGGTCGGTTTTCAAGGATCTGGACGTTGGTTTTTCGGACTGGACGTTGGATCTTACTTGGTTTTTCAAGGATCGGTTTATTCGACTTTTCTATAGGATTGGATGATTGGAGAACAAAAATAATTGGCAGATCATTCACAAAACAGAGCAAATTAACCCGATTTTATTACGACGGATTTCACTAATAAATACGTAATGTGGCTATTGCCAGATTGCGGGAACTGCAATATTTTTTATCGTATTTCTACGAATATAAAGGGGCAGTTATTGAAACCGCCCCTTTGTTTGCTATCGAATTGATTATTGTATTAATTCCCGAGTGCCTGTATCACATCATACTTAGTAACGATATGAAAATTGCCGGCTTCATCTTTTGCAAGTACAGCTCCATTTTCTTTATTAATAAGATTTCTGAGTTTTTCAACTGCTGTATCAAATGAAACCATTGGGAATGCAGGCTCAAGTACTTCTTCCACTTTTGCATTCTTTATCTCAGGATTATTGAATATTTTTTGAAATAAACCGCCTTCACTGATGGCGCCGATCGGGCCATTTCCATTCATAACAGGTATTTGTTCAATATCATATTTCTTCATCATCTCCACTGCATCTGAAACGGTTTGGGTCGGTTCAAGAGTAATAAGTCTTTTTGCTCCTCTTGCACTTACCACATCTCTGAATGTTTTAACGTCGAGGAATCCTCTTTCAATCATCCATTGATCATTATATATTTTTCCAACATACCTGCTGCCGTGATCATGAAAGATACATACTACGAGATCATCTTTTTTCAACCTGCTTTTTAGTTGCATTAAGCCCTGTATACAACTTCCTGCACTATAGCCACAGAAGATACCTTCTTCTTTGGCCAGCTTTCTTGCCATTACTGCACCATCTTTATCTGTTACCTGTTCAAAATGATCGATCACACTCATATCATAATTCTTAGGCACAAAGTCCTCACCAAAACCCTCGCTGATGTAAGGGTGCACTTCGTTCATGTCAACTTCACCAGTACGAAAATATTTTGTGAGTAATGATCCATACACATCAATGGCCCAAATCTGTATATCAGGGTTTTTTTCTTTAAGATACATGGCTGTACCGGTAACGGTTCCACCAGTACCCGCTGTGCAAACAAGGTGTGTGACCTTTCCATCAGTTTGTTTCCATATCTCAGGGCCAGTGGTTTCGTAATGAGCCAGGCGGTTCGCCAGGTTATCATACTGATTCATGTGATATGAATTAGGAACCTCTTTGGCCAGCCTTGCTGCGACGCTGTAATAACTCCTGGGATCTTCCGGCATCACATTCGTCGGGCAAACGATCACTTCAGCTCCAACAGCTTTTAAAATATCTGCTTTTTCTTTTGATTGTTTATCAGTAGTTACAAAAATGCATTTGTAACCTTTCACCACTGCTGCCAGGGCCAGTCCCATACCCGTATTACCACTGGTTCCTTCAATAATGGTTCCACCGGGTTTTAATTTTCCTTCCTGTTCAGCTACTTCCACCATTTTCAATGCCATGCGATCTTTAATAGAATTCCCGGGATTGAAATAATCCACTTTGGCAAGAACAGTGCAGGGAAAATCTTTGGTGATCTTATTAAGCTTAATAAGCGGCGTATTCCCTATTGTTTCAAGTATATTATTCTTTATATCCATGACATGCAATTCTGTTCTGCAAAGGTACGATTAATAAGGCGGAGGAGGGTTGCGGTTTTACAAAATAAAAGCCCCCTCTGTAAAAGAGGAGGCCTACCGGACTTAATGATATTACATCATCAAGCTTCTTTGCGGAATGCTTTTCTTTTATTGTTGAAATAATTATCAAGCAGGAATAATCCAAGCACCACGTTGATCATCATCAGCACATTCATCCATGTATTATTAAAGAATTTACTGAAATCAATCTTGTCCATATTTTTTGCAATGTCACCTTCATTGCCGCCGCCCCAACTCATTTGTCCAAATCCATAAATAATAAATCCAACCAGCATGACGATGAAAAATATTCCAAGCCCCCAAATGATCTTTTTGTTCAGGTACGTTCGTGTCGCAGGCGCCACATGCAACCTTGCTATTTCTTCCATTATATTTTTGGTGAATCGCATGGAAGGTTGCTCCAGTTCAGACGATTTTAGTAAATCATTTGCCTGTAGCAGTTCATGATACTTCGATTTCCACGCTGCGTCTGTTTCCAGCAGTTTTTCAATCACAGTTTTCTCATCTTTGGAAACTGTGCCATCAATAAAACTCCAAAGACGATTCTCCATATTTTGTTGTGTTTCCATACAGCGATATTTTTAATTCAGATCTTTTACTTCTTCTGCAAAATGAGTTTCCATTTTTTCTTTCAGTCTTACCCTTGCCCGATGCAATCTTACTTTTGCCGTATTTACTTCCAAGCCCAGCACCTGTGCTATTTCATCCAAAGACTGTTCCGCTTTATAAAACAAAGTTATTATCTCCGCATCGTCGGGTCCCAGCAGAGAAATAGCTTTGTTGACCATTGCTATTCTTGATTTTTGTTCAACCTGGTTGGCCCCCATTCCGGATTCCACACTATCGGCCACTTCAAAAACCCGTTCATTGTCTAATGAATGAATATCTGGTTTCTTCTTCCTCAAAAAACTGATGCAGGTGTTGTTTACAATCGTGTAAAGCCACGTAGAGAATTTAGCCGTTCCTCTGAAGTCAGCCAGGTATTTATAGGCCTTTATAAATACATCCTGGGCCACTTCTTCTGCATCCTCCCTGCTCTTTATCATTCTCAATGTCAGGGTAAAAACATAATTCCGGTAGCGGTTTACAAGCCCTTCATATGCCTGGTGATCACCAGCCAATACTTTGCTAATGATTTCATTATCATTCAGTCCGGTAGACATTCTGTAGATAAGACTACATTATTATATATCAGGTTACAATACAAGGTACACCAATTTAAGTGTCATAAATTCGGGCAGGAAGGGAAAAATTGACTGCCTGTAACCTGTGCGGATAGTCCGTAGTCATATTTGCTGTAAACAGTTTCAAAAAAAGTTCTTTAGGGCTGTAACCTGGTTTAAAAACGGGTAGTCATATTGGGCAAAAGCAAACAAAAATTATTCAAACAATAAAATTGATTTTATGGACGCCGGAGAAGCTTTAGTACCGATTACAATGTTCGCAGGAGGATTTGCCATGGTATTTGGCATCGTTTACCTGAAAACCCGCCAGAACCTGGCGATGATTGAAAAAGGCATGAACCCAAAAGAGTTTGCCAACAGGCCGGCTCCTTATAAAAACCTTAAATGGGCATTACTGCTCATTGGTGCTGGTTTGGGATTGTTTTTAGCCTATTTCCTCGATAATTATGCATTAAACCCTGGACCTCATTACCATCATGACGGAAGCGAAGCCATTTATTTCTCACTGATCGCTATTGGTGGTGGACTTGGATTGTTCGGTTCATACAGGATGGAGAAAAAATGGTGGGACGAGAATAAAGATAAAGTATAGCCTTAGAGTATAGTATGTCAAAGAAAGCAACCCGGTAATCCCGGGTTGCTTTTATTTTTTATTAATTACTTCCAATGCTTTATTGACTACCGGATCATCACTATTCAATACCTGGTAAAAACCTGAGTTTCTCCACATATATCTTGCCAGCAGAGCTTTCAGTCTTAACTCAAGCAATTCTTTTTCTTTAGAGGTCGCGGAAGGATAGTTGATCGTATCATCAGCTGTATATTTCAATAGACCGGTCCACAAGTCTTCATTATGGCTGAATTTTGCAATAAAATTATCTGGTGATTTTAACTGATCAATTTGCTGCCGATGCTCCAGGTAGTAATTATATACAAAACTGCTGAACTTACTGTTATTGATATAACGGAACGTTCTTTGTAGTGATCTGCTTGTATCAAATGGCACAAAAATATTGGGAGTGATCCCGTCACCGCCGTAAAGAGTATCTTTACATACAGAAAGAAATTGCTTTCCGTTGTTATGATTCTTTAATGAATCTGCTGAAAGCATTTCACCACTGCTGAAGCGTTCCCAGAGTTCATCCATATATACTTTTTTGCCTTTCTCATATGAACGTTGAATACTTCTCCCTAGCGGAGTATAGTATCTAGCAACAGTAAGTCTTATTGCAGCCCCATCACTTAATGGATATTGTTCTTGAACCAAGCCTTTTCCAAAGGTGCGGCGGCCGATTATTTTGGCCCGGCACCAATCCTGCAAAGCCCCGGCTAAAACTTCACTGGCACTGGCAGATAGTTCATCTACCAATACAACAAGATCACCCTTTTCAAATAGACCAGGCCTCTTGCAACGGTATTCTTTCTTCTTGTTGTTAGCACCTTCGGTGTAAACGATAAGCTTATCGCCATCCAGGAATTCATCAGCCATATCAACTGCCTCATTCATAAAACCGCCTCCATTACCTCTTAAGTCAAGAATAAGACTCTTCATACCTAAACCTTTCAAATCTTCCAGGGCTTTCATGAATTCCTCATAACTGGTTTCCGTAAATTTATTCAGTTTGATGTAGCCTGTTTCTTTATTAAGCATATATGCAGCATCGAGAGAAGGAACGGGAATGGTGCCCCTTGTTACAGCGACTGTCTGAAGTTGGTTATTCCTTACGATTTTAAGGATTGCTTTGGAACCTCTTTCGCCACGGATCAGTTTTTTTATTTCATCAGTAGAAAACTTCTTTCTTGTCAAAGAAGAATCATTAACACTAACAATCTTATCTCCGATTATCAGACCTGCTTTATCACTCGGTCCTCCGGGAATAACGTATACAACATTTACCGTATCGCTGAAAACATTGAACTCAACACCTATGCCCTCAAAATTTCCGGCAAGATCTTCATTGGCTTCCTGCACATCAACGGGTGGGAAATAAACAGAATGTGGGTCCAGTTCATTCATCATCTCCTGTATTGCTTTTCCTTCCAATGAATCTACCTGGACATTATCCACATATCGCATTTTGATAAGATCCAAAACCTCCTGTACAGACCCTCTTTTATTGGATGAAAAAAAACCTTTGCTATTACCCGATTTGCTTCCAAGGCCATAACCCAAAAACATTCCAACAATCATTACAACTGAAAAGATCAACGGAAGCCACACCTGCAATTTTTTATTCCCCATCATAGTCCTGAATTACGTAATTTGATGCAAAATAGATAAAAGTTGATAGTTTGAAGTTGCTGATAAACAGTTTATCATACTTTTATAAATAAACGAAGGGCATCTTGATCAGAAACAAATTGAACAATTTAAAGTTGGAAAATCATTGTGAAACTAATCGCTGACAGTGGCGCTACCAAAGCAGAATGGTGTGTAACAAATGGGAACAAAACAAAAACTGTTATTACACAGGGCATCAGCCCCTATTTTTTAAATACACAACAGATCACTGAAATTCTTCGAAAAGAACTTTTTCCAAAGATTAAAAACATCGAAATAGATGAGGTGTATTACTATGGCACTGGTTGTGCCAATCCCAAAAATGCCCGTTCGGTAAAGAAAGCTATTGCTTCAATATTTGACAAAGCTCATATTGAGGTTCAGCATGACCTGATGGCTTCTGCCCGGGCTCTCTGTGGCAGACAGAAGGGAGTAGCCTGTATTTTGGGAACCGGGTCTAACTCCTGTTATTATGATGGAAAAAAAATTGTGAAGAATAGTCCCGGACTAGGGTATGTGTTAGGCGATGAGGGGAGCGGGGCTTATTTGGGCAAAAAGGTCATTCAATATTATCTCTATGGGACTTTTGATGATGAACTGAGGGGAAGATTCGATGCAACTTATCTGACCACCCCAACCGAAATACTGGAAAACGTATATAAAATGCCGTTACCCAACCGTTATTTGGCCAGTTTTGCAACATTTCTTGCAGAAAACCGCGGCCATTATATGATTGAAAACATTATCGAGGACGGGTTAAACGATTTTTTCTTTACTCATTTATGCAAATACCGTGAGGTTTGGAAAATGCCGGTACATTTTACAGGTGGGGTAGCATTTGGTTTTAAAGATGTCTTGCAGCAACTTTGCTACAGCTACGAATTTGAACTTGGACGAGTCCTAAAGAATCCTGTTCAGGGCCTCGTAGAGTTTCATGGCTAAATGACCGGATGTATGGCATTTGAAAAAATTACGGAAAAACAGAGCCAGTACCATAACCTGGAGAAAATGTCGATAAGAGAAATTCTTACCGATATTAATTCAGAAGATAAAGTCGTTCCCGCTGCTGTTGAAAAAGCAATCCCCCAAATAGAGAGGTTAGTAGAAGTGATCAGCGATAAAATGCTGATGGGAGGCAGAATGTTTTATATAGGAGCCGGTACTAGCGGCAGGCTCGGTATTGTCGATGCAAGTGAGTGTCCTCCTACGTACGGTGTACCTTATGGTTTGGTTATTGGTATTATCGCAGGTGGCGATAAAGCTATTACAACAGCGGTTGAATTTGCTGAAGATGATAAAGAGCAGGGTTGGAAGGACCTCCAGAAATTCAATGTAAGTGAAAAAGATGTAGTGATTGGTATTGCAGCTAGCGGAACCACTCCTTATGTAATAGGTGCGTTGGAAGAATGCAGAAAAAGAAAGATTATTACCGGTAGCATTTCATGCAACCCTGAATCACCGGTTAGCGCTGCGGCAGATTTTCCTATTGAGGTTGTTGTAGGACCGGAATTTGTAACAGGAAGTACCCGAATGAAAAGCGGTACAGCTCAAAAGCTGGTTTTGAACATGATCTCTACAACAGTGATGATACAATTAGGAAGGGTTGAGGGCAATAAAATGGTAAACATGCAGCTAACGAACGATAAGTTGGTTGACAGGGGGACCAAAATGCTGATGGAAAGAGTAAGCCTCACTGATTATAATGAAGCGAAGGAACTTCTCTTAAAATATGGTAGCGTAAAAAAAGCTGCGGATTCTGTTGTTAAATAAGCGCCTTATCTATATATTGTGCATCTGAATTACAAAGTGGTACCGACAACAAATTATATCAACGCTTCTTCAGTGGTTTTTACAACCACAACAACTACCACAACAACCCGTTAAGGGTTGTATATTTTCATATCAATTAATGGGCATTTTTGCTTTTGGGCCGGAAAAGGTCATTTATTAAATCTTTATTCATTAATTATACAATATGCAGGTTTTAAAATTCGGGGGAACATCCGTTGCCAATGCGGAAAATATTAGAAAAGTAATTGCGGTTGTTAAAGAAGCCATACAAAAAGAAAGAACAGTAGTTGTTGTTTCTGCACTTGGGGGAGTAACAGATCTTTTATTAACAGCGGCGGAACAGGCGGCTGATGGTAACGATTCATATAAAGATAATTTGGGTGTTATTGAACAGCGTCATCTTGAAGCGGTAAAACAATTGATTCCGTTAGCTCAGCAAAGTCAATTGCTGAGCCTTGTAAAAAAATCGTGTAATGAAATTGAAGATATCTGTAATGGTATCTTTTTATTGGGAGAGCTTACAACAAGATCAAAAGACAGGATTGCAAGCTATGGGGAATGGATATCATCCCGGATCATCGCTGAAGCATTTAAAGCAAATGGTCAGGATGCTTTTTGGAAAGATAGCAGGGAGTTGATTACAACAAACTCATCCTTCACTGCTGCTGAAGTTGATTTCAGAATTACTGACCGGAATATCGAAGAATTTTTTGCAGGCAATTCATCTCAGCTATTAATTCTCCCGGGTTTTATTGCAAAAGATAAAAAAGGAGTGACCACTACTCTTGGGAGGGGCGGATCAGACTACACAGCAGCTTTACTGGCTGCCTCACTAAATGCTTCCATTCTCGAAATATGGACTGATGTAAGCGGTATGATGACTGCAGATCCGAGATTGACAAATAATGCGAAGATCATCCCGCATATTTCTTACCAGGAAGCAATGGAGTTGTCACATTTCGGGGCAAAAGTGATCTATCCCCCTACTATACAACCTGTGATGAATAAAGGCATACCTGTTGTGATTAAAAACACATTTGCTTCTGGAGATCCGGGCACCGTAATTGAATCTGTCGCATCAACAAACGGGAATATTGTCAGGGGTATTTCCAGTATCAACAATATAACATTGATCAGTCTTGAAGGAAGCGGTATGATCGGTATTCCCGGCTTTTCAAAAAGATTGTTTGAAGCATTGAGTGAAGCAAAGATCAATGTCATCCTGATCACACAAAGCTCTTCGGAGCATTCTATTTGTGTAGGTATTGAAAGTGCTTTTGAAGAAAAGGCAAGACATGCGGTTGACAGCACCTTTGCCAATGAGATAATGCTTCAGAAAGTGGAACCGCTTAAAGTTGAAAGTGGATTATCTATTATAGCTCTTGTGGGAGAGAATATGAAGAACCATACCGGTGTAAGCGGCAGAATGTTTGGCGCATTGGGAAGAAACGGGGTGAACATCAGGGCCATTGCACAGGGTTCGTCAGAAAAAAATATTTCAACAGTTATTTCAACACATGATGTCAGGAAAGCGATCAATGTATTGCATGAAGAATTTTTTGAGACAACTTACAAGCAGGTTAACTTATATATAATAGGAACAGGAAATGTCGGAGCAAAGCTGTTGGGTCAATTGCAACAGCAACTGGATCTTTTGCAAGAGCAACTTCGTCTCCAGGTAAGGGTAATAGGCCTCAGCAATAGTCGTAAGATGGTCATTAGAGAAGAAGGTGTTGACCTTTCAAAATGGAAGGATGAGTTGAATAATGGCGAAACCGCGGATCTTGATGAATTTGCAGGTGAAATAATAAAAAGAAATCTTCGAAATTCTGTTTTTGTAGATATTACAGCAAGTGATAAAGTGGCCGAGATATATCAAAGATTATTACAAAAAAGTATATCTGTCGTTGCGTGCAATAAAGTAGCTGCTTCTTCATCTTATAATAATTATAAAAGATTGAAGGACCTTTCCCGTGAGTTTAATTGCCAGTTTTTATTTGAAACTAATGTTGGTGCTGGGTTGCCTGTGATTGCCACAATCAATGACCTGGTTCATAGCGGCGATCATATTCATAAGATACAAGCCGTATTAAGCGGTACATTGAATTTTGTTTTTAATAATTATGATGGAAGTAAAAACTTTGCTGAAGTTGTAAAGCAGGCTCAGGATGAAGGATACACAGAACCGGATCCCCGCCTGGATCTTGGTGGAACAGATGTTATGAGAAAGATACTTATCCTTGCAAGAGAATCAGGACAACATATTGAAATGGACCAGGTAGTCAACCTTTCATTTATGCCTGAAAGTTGTATGCAGGGATCGGTGGCTGATTTTTATAAAGAGATGGAAGTGCATGAAGAGCATTTTAAAAAACTCCTGGAAGAAGCCAATGATAAAAACTGCAAATTGAAATTCGTGGCGGAGTATAATGAAGGAAAAGCTTCTGTCGGGCTTCAGCATATTGGTCCGGAAAATGACTTATATCATTTGTATGGGAAAGATAATGTTGTGTTATTTTATACTGATCGTTATAAAGAGCAGCCACTTGTTGTAAAGGGAGCAGGAGCGGGGGCCGATGTTACAGCCAGCGGTGTTTTTGCAGATATCATCAGGGCAAGCAAAGTTTAAATAATGAAGAAAGTAAAAGTTCATAGTCCGGCAACAGTTGCCAATCTCGTTTGCGGGTTTGATATCCTGGGCATGGCATTAAAGGAACCATGCGATATAATGGAGCTGACATTAACAAGCAAACCCAGAGTAAATATTTGCAATAAAGATCATTTTAATTTACCTGTTGACCCGGAAAAGAATGTTGCCGGAGTGGTATTGCTCTCGATCATCGAAAAAATGAATAACGAAATTGGTTTTGACCTGGAAATTGATAAGCATATTAAACCCGGAAGCGGAATTGGTTCAAGTGCAGCAAGTGCTGCGGGTGCCGCAGTTGCTGCCAATCATTTATTGGGGGATATCTTTTCAAGAGAAGAACTGGTTCAGTTTGCAATGAACGGGGAAAAGCTGGCATCAGGAGTAAAACATGCAGATAATATTGCTCCTTGTATTTACGGGGGTATCAGTCTCATCCGTTCCATTCATCCTCTCGATATTGTTTCAGTTGATGCTCCTGAACTTTTTGTAACAGTGGTTCATCCGCAAATAGAGGTGAGAACCTCTGATGCCCGGCAAATTCTTAAACAACAGGTATTGTTGAAAGATGCGATCAGGCAATGGGGAAATATTGCAGGATTGGTTACTGGTTTCATGAGAGGCGATTACGATCTTATTGGTCGCTCATTGGAGGATGTGATCATTGAACCTATAAGAAGCATTCTTATTCCCGGCTTTGATGAAGTAAAATCAAAATGTAAAGAAGCCGGTGCTTTAGGAGGTGGTATTTCCGGATCCGGACCTTCTGTTTTTATGCTGAGCAGTGATAAGGCTATAGCAAACTCAGTGGAACAGGTAATGGAAGATATTTATTACAGGATCGGCATTGAGTATAACACTTATGTAACTACAATAAATAAGAAAGGCGTTGAGATATTATAGTACAAACAGGCAAACCGGAACAGTTGATTTTAAAGAAGCAACCATCAAAGGTCAGGCCCCTGATAGGGGTTTGTATTTCCCTGAAAAAATTCCACAGGCAGATCCTGATCTGATAAACGACATTGAAAATCTTTCGAATGAAGAAATTGCTTTTCGTGTTATACAACCTTATGTAGCTAATGAGATACCAAATGAGAAATTATACCAGATCATAGCTGAAACAATCAATTTCTCTATTCCACTTGTAGCGATTACCGATACCATTTCATCTTTAGAATTATATCATGGGCCAACTCTGGCTTTTAAGGATGTTGGCGCAAGATTTATGAGCCGCTGCCTTGGATATTTTCTGAAAGAGCGGGAAGAAAAAGTAACAGTGCTGGTAGCAACTTCTGGTGATACAGGTGGTGCTGTTGCCAGTGGTTTTTATGATGTAAGAGGTATTGATGTGATTATCCTTTATCCATCCGGGAAAGTGAGTCCTGTGCAGGAAAAACAACTTACCACACTGGGTAACAATATTCATGCATTGGAAGTACTGGGCACTTTTGACGATTGCCAGCAAATGGTAAAAAAAGCCTTTGTGGATAAGGATCTTTCTCAAAAAAGATTTCTCACTTCTGCGAATTCGATTAATGTGGCAAGATGGCTACCACAGCAGTTCTATTATTTTTTTGCATATAAGCAATGGAGGGAAAAAAATAACCCTCCTGTTATTTCTGTCCCGAGTGGAAACTTTGGGAATATTTGTGCGGGAATTTTGGCGATGCAATCCGGGTTGCCGGTAAAGCATTTTATTGCAGCCTGCAATATTAATGATGTGGTTTCCGGATATTTAGAAACACAGGAACTGAACCCCAAAAAGGCAAGAGCAACATTGAGTAATGCTATGGATGTTGGCGACCCAAGCAATTTTGTAAGAATACTTGAAATATTTAATCACCGGTTTCCGGAATTAAAGAATAAGCTATCATCATTTACTATAACAGATGCGGAAACGGAGGCAACGATAAAAGAAGTATATAATGAAAGTGGGTATACATTGGATCCACATGGTGCGGTAAGTTATCTATCGCTTAAAAAATATCTCTATAAAAATCCGGAACAAAAAGGGATATTTCTCGAAACAGCTCACCCGGTTAAATTTCCTGGTGCGGTTGAAAAAAATACTGGCAATAAAATCGAAATTCCCGGAACCATTCAGAAAATCCTGGCAAGGGATAAAAAAAGTACTGTGATAAAACCTTTCTACGAAGAATTAAGAGATTTTTTACTTAAATGATTTATTAATCATATACTTATTTTACCTCCTGTAGCCGTTCATTATATTTGCAGTGAAGCGTTGTATATGCAAGACATTGAACCCTTTTATAACTGGAGACATATTTATATCAGTGAAGAAGATCAGCGGTCTCCATTTTACGGAAGATCCTACTCTGAGTTTGAATTCTCACAAACGGTTTATAATTTTTACATACATCCGCAATGGGATGATTTTGGCAGCCGCACATTATACCTTAAAGTTTTACTGGCAGATTATGACGAGAAATATGCTGTTATTGAAATGATCGGCGAGTGGAATGATGCTATTGAAAATGATATCATGGAACTGAAGCGGGAAGTACTGGAAAAATTCATGTATGAAGGGATATATAAGTTCATTCTGATCGGGGAGAATGTGCTGAATTTTCACAGCGATGGGAGAGACTATTATGAAGAGCTTTATGAAGAATTGGCTGATGAGAATGGCTGGATCGTTTGTTTAAACATGCCTGAGCAAACACAATATGACTTTAAACATGCTCATCTGAATCGTTTTATTGAACTTATGGAACTGGATAACTGGCGAACTTACAAGCCCTTTCATTTGTTTAAGAAAATTGATAATGAATTAATGGCGAGATTAAGTGATCATGGGTAAAAAGAGCTTTTTGGCACCTCCCGGGCACTTAAATCTTTTGCCGATATTTAATCTTCCGGTAGTATTTTTGCCGAAATCAGTTTTTTCTTTTAAGATTCACTTGTATGAAATGGTCTGAAATATTCACTTCCTCGATTGGCAAAAAGTGGGTGATGGGTTTGACGGGTATCTTTCTTATTCTTTTTTTAATTGTTCATGTTGGTCTCAATGCCTGCATATGGGCTAATGATGGCGGCGTAATGTTTAATACAGGAGCTCACTTTATGGGTTCCAACATTGTTCCCCGGATACTTGAGATTGGTTTGATTGCCGGTTTCCTTTTGCATATAATCCAGGGCCTGATGCTTGAATTTCAAAACAGGGCTAAAAGGAAAAAGGGTTATGCAGTTTCTATGGGGAATAAAGGAAGTAAATGGTACAGTCGCAGTATGGGGTTGCTGGGAACATTGATCCTGATATTCCTGATCATTCACCTGTCACATTTCTGGGTGCCAAACAGATCAAGCCAGGGTTGGGTGTTGGGAGAAGAGATCAATCTTTATGACAGAATGAAAGTAGTGTTTCAGCAGGAATGGGTAGTTATTGTATATGTCCTTGGATGTATTTCATTGGCATGGCACCTGCTGCACGGATTTCAAAGTGCATTCAGAACCATAGGCGTTAGCAACGCAAAATATTTGTCAATGTTAAATGCAATCGGGATTGGTTTTTCTATAATCGTTCCACTTGCGTTTGCTTTGATGCCGATCAGTTTTTATTTCGGATGGCTGAACTAGTACAATGACTTTGTTTATAAAAAATATTCATAACATTATTTCAAAGTAATAATAAGTTATGTTGGATTCAAAAATTCCTGCCGGGCGATTAGAAGAGAAATGGACAGATTATAAGGGGCATGTAAGGTTGGTAAACCCTGCTAATAAGCGTAAACTGGAGATAATAATTGTAGGAACCGGTTTGGCCGGAGCTTCAGCTGCTGCTGCATTAGGTGAATTGGGATATAAAGTAAAAGCATTTTGTTTCCAGGATTCTCCACGCAGAGCTCACAGCATTGCAGCACAAGGGGGTATCAATGCAGCCAAGAATTACCAGAACGATGGTGATTCTGTTTTCCGTTTGTTTTATGATACAGTTAAAGGGGGTGATTACAGGGCAAGAGAAGCGAATGTGCATCGGCTGGCCGAAGTGAGTGTAAATATCATTGATCAATGTGTGGCGCAGGGAGTTCCTTTTGCAAGAGAATATGGTGGTTTATTAAATAACCGTTCTTTCGGTGGTACACAGGTTAAAAGAACTTTTTATGCCGCCGGTCAAACCGGGCAACAATTGCTGATCGGCGCATACCAGGCCATGGAAAGACAAGTCGCATTGGGTAGCGTAGAAATGTTCAGCCGTCATGAGATGCTGGATGTGGTTATTATTGATGGAAAGGCAAGAGGTATCATTTGCCGAAATCTTGTAACAGGTGAACTGGAAAGGCATTTTGGACATGCAGTGTTGCTTTGCACTGGTGGGTATGGTAATGTATTTTATCTCTCAACCAATGCAATGGGTAGTAATGTAACTGCAGCATGGAAGGCGCATAAAAAAGGAGCATTTTTTGGAAATCCCTGTTTTACCCAGATACATCCTACCTGTATCCCCGTTTCGGGAGATCATCAGTCCAAGTTAACGTTGATGTCTGAGTCACTTCGAAATGACGGACGGATCTGGGTTCCGAAACAAAAAGGAGATAAGAGAAAGCCAAACGATATTCCTGAGGAGGAAAGAGATTATTACCTCGAAAGACGTTATCCTGCATTTGGAAATCTTGTTCCGAGAGATGTTGCTTCCAGGGCCGCCAAAGAAAGATGTGATGCAGGCTATGGAGTAGGAACAACAGGCCAGGCTGTTTATCTTGATTTTAAATATAACCTGATTAATAAATACGGAAGGGCAGAGGCCAATAAAAAAGGCATAGATAATCCTGATACTGATACATTGATTAGCTTGGGTAAAGAAGTGGTAAAGGAAGAATACGGAAATCTTTTTGATATGTATGAAAAGATTACCGGTGAGAATCCGTATGAAGTGCCGATGAGAATTTACCCTGCGGTTCACTATACCATGGGTGGACTTTGGGTGGATTATGAATTAATGACAACTGTAAAAGGTCTTTATTCACTGGGAGAGGCCAATTTCTCTGATCATGGAGCCAATCGCCTAGGAGCTTCTGCGCTAATGCAGGGCCTTGCAGATGGTTATTTTGTGATCCCTTATACTATCGGTTCTTATTTGGCTGATGATATTGCCACAAAGCCGATCCCTGTAACTCATGAGGCGTTTGAGGAAGCTGAAAAGAATGTAAAGTCACGGATTGAGAATCTTATGAGCATTAAGGGAAAGCAAACTGTTGAAAGTTTTCATAAGAGGCTTGGAAAGATCATGTGGGAAAAATGTGGTATGTCTAGAAATGAACAGGGATTAAAAGAAGCCATTGAAGAGATCAGGGCTCTGAAAAATGAATTCTGGAGTGATGTTAGAATTCCGGGAGAAATCAACGAAATGAACACTGAGTTGGATAAAGCAGGCCGTGTTGTAGACTTTATTGAACTGGGAGAATTGATGTGTATAGATGCTTTAGATAGAAAGGAAAGCTGTGGAGGTCATTTCAGAGAAGAAAGCCAGACAGAAGAGGGTGAAGCAAAAAGGGATGATAATAACTATGCTTATGTAGCTGCATGGGAATACAAAGGAGATAGCAACTGGAATTTAAATAAGGAGCATCTGACATTTGAAATAGCAAAACCAACCCAACGTTCTTACAAATAATTTAAGATCTGATTTTAGATATGGAACATAAGAATATAAATCTGACATTGAAAGTTTGGCGGCAAAAAAACAGCCAGTCTCAGGGACGTTTTGAAACTTTTGAAGTAAAGGATATCTCTACGGAAATGTCTTTTCTTGAAATGTTTGATGTTTTGAATGAGCGGCTGATCAGCGAAGGCAAAGAACCAATCGCTTTTGATCATGATTGCCGTGAAGGTATTTGCGGAATGTGCTCCATGTATATCAATGGCCGTCCACACGGTCCATGGCATGCAAATACAACCTGTCAGCTGCATATGAGAGCTTATAATGATGGGGATACGATTGTTGTTGAGCCCTGGAGAGCCAATGCATTTCCTGTTATCAAAGATCTTGTTGTTGATCGTACAGCCTTTGACAGAATTATTCAGGCCGGAGGTTATATTTCAGTTAACACCGGTAATGCAGTTGATGCCAATGCAATACCCATTGAAAAGGATAAAGCAGATGCGGCTTTCGCAGCAGCTGCATGTATCGGTTGTGGTGCTTGTGTAGCTGCCTGTAAAAATTCTTCAGCTATGTTGTTTGTATCTGCAAAAGTTTCTCATCTCGCATTACTGCCACAGGGTTCGCCTGAAAGAAAAACAAGGGCCCTTGATATGGTGGCACAAATGGATAAAGAAGGTTTTGGTGCCTGTACCAATACTGGTGCCTGCGAAGCAGTTTGTCCAAAAGAAATCTCGATTGAGAATATTGCCCGGCTGAACAAAGAATATATGCTGGCAGGGATGAGCTCAGAGAAATAAAATCTCAAATATTTGATTATAAGCCCTTTTATCAGGGCTTTTTTATTGCGGGGTATTCGTATATTCAATTTCAACTTTTTTATATGAAATACCGAATCATTCCCACCTTGCCTTTATTAGTTATCCTGTTTATGTCATGTAATGATGCTGCAAAGGAACGAGAAGCATTTAAATGGCCGGAGGGTGTAAAACCTCCCGTAGCTATCACAAAGAATAAAGAATTGGTTGCTCATGGAGATACAAGAATAGATGAGTATTACTGGATGAATGACTATTTTAAGAAGGGCCCGGACAGTACCCTTGTTGTGGATTACCTCACTGCAGAAAATACGTATCTCGATACAATGATGTCAGGTACAAAAAAATTCCAGGAGGAGCTATTTACGGAAATGAAAGGACGTATCCAGGAAAAAGATGAAACAGTTCCGGTTTTAAGTAGAGGATACTATTATTACCGGAAAACAGAGGAGGGTAAACAGTATTATAAGTATTGCCGCAAAAAAGGTAGTCTTGATGCTGCAGAAGAAATTCTGCTTGACGTAGATAAAATGGCAGAAGGGTCTGATTATTTTGCTGTAACCGGCTTTAGTGTCAGCCCCGATAATAAACTATTGGCTTATGGTGTTGATAAACTATCACGTCGTCAATACACTATCTACATCAAAAATCTTGAAACAGGAGAGATACTGAAGGATGAAGTAAGGAACACTGAATCAGGTATTGTTTGGGCAAACGATAACAAAACATTGTTTTATACATCCAAAAATCCTGTCACACTTCTTTCTGAGAAAATAATGAAGCACAAATTGGGGACAGATGCTTCTGCTGATAAACAGGTGTATGAGGAGAAGGATAAAACAAATTATATTGGTGTTTTCAAAACAAAATCTGACAGGTATATCGGTATTTATTCCGCGGCTACCCTTTCATCTGAATACAGGATTCTTGATGCTGACAGACCTGATGAAGACTTCAGAATTTTTCAACCCAGGATGAAGGAAGTCATCTATGATATTGATCATTGGGACAATAAATTTTTGATCCTTACCAATAAGGACGCTAAGAATTTCAAACTGGTGGAAACCCCCGTTGATCAAACCGGAGTGGAAAACTGGAAAGATGTTATTCCTCATCGGGCCGACGTTCTTCTGCAAGGTATAGAGGTCTTTAAGGATTATTGGGTGATCAGCGAAAGAAAAAATGGTTTGCTTCAACTCAGGATTCGTGAAATAGGCAGCGGTAAAGAACATTATCTGGATTTCGGGGAACCTGCTTATGCAGCATACCCAACAGGCAATGCTGAATACAATACAACTTTGTTAAGATATAATTACACATCGTTAACGACTCCTAACTCAGTATATGACTACGATATGAAATCGAAACAAAAAACTCTCATGAAAGAGCAGGCAGTGTTGGGAGGATTTGATAAGGATGATTATGTAACAGAACGGATTTACGCTACATCCCGGGACAGTGTTAAGGTGCCTATTTCAATTGTATATAAAAAAGGAACAAAGAAAGATGGAAGTGCCCCTCTGTTATTATATGGTTATGGCTCTTATGGAGCCAGTATGGACGCCAACTTTAACAGCAGCCGTTTGAGTTTGCTGAACAGGGGATTCATTTTTGCGATTGCACATATCAGGGGTGGACAGGAGATGGGACGACAATGGTATGAAGATGGTAAAATGATGAAGAAGAAAAATACCTTTACAGATTTTATTGATTGTGGCGAATATCTTGTCAAAGAAAATTATACTTCCAAATCACATCTCTATGCTATGGGCGGTAGTGCAGGAGGTCTGTTAATGGGTGCTGTTGTAAATATGGCTCCTGATCTCTGGCATGGGGTAGTGGCACAAGTACCCTTTGTGGACGTATTGACAACAATGTCTGATCCCACAATTCCATTAACAACCAATGAATATGACGAATGGGGTAACCCCGCTGATAAAGATTCATATTTCTATATCAAATCGTATTCTCCCTATGATAATGTTGAGAAAAAGAATTATCCGAATATACTTGTGACAACAGGTCTGCATGATAGCCAGGTTCAATATTTTGAACCAGCGAAATGGGTAGCAAGATTAAGAGCAATGAAAACAGATAATAATATGTTGTTACTGAAAACAAATATGTCAGCCGGTCATGGAGGTTCATCCGGAAGATTTGACTATTTGAAAGAAGTGGCTTTACAATATGCATTCATTTTTGCGCTGGAGGGTATTACCAATTAAATTCAGAAAACATAACCAACAATCAGCGAGCCATACCAAAGGGGTTCGCTGATTGATTCTTTTGTCATGGAAAGCCTTATGCCGGTAGATATTGTTTTTGTAATAAAATAATTTCCCTGCAATGCGGCCCTGAGGCTAAACCGGGTTGTGCTGTTATAAAGGGCAAGTGCAGGCCCTGCAATGAATGAAAAAGAAAACTCTTTAAATGGATTCAGAATGATCCCGCCATTTATGTAAGGAACGATGTATACAGGGTACTTATAAGAAGAAGTAACTACCTTTTCTTTTTTGCCCAGAAAGAATTCACTTCCACCGCTTGCTATTAAAGCCATTCTTTTTACAGGAACTTTTTTCATCTGCCCAAAACGTTGATTACTGATTGAGAATTCTGCATTAAAACCTAAGAAGTGAGTGGAAGAAAAATCGCCTAACGGTAATGAAACACCAAAAGAGGTCATATATTTTTGGCCTGCCGGAACATTGCTTTTTTCATCTTTTTCCTGGCTGTATAAGAAGATTGGAAATAAGTAAAGTGAAAAAAGAAAAAATGATCTAAGCATTTTAAAAAATGGGTTCAGGATATAATAATTCATATAAAACTAGCGAATAAGAACAAAACTTCCCTTCTTCTCTATTGAGTTTCCGTCTTTATCTTCAGCTTTTAAAATCCATACATAAACACCATTATTCTGTAAGAGGCTACCGATACGGCCATCCCACCCAGCGCTTCTTTGTGATGTAGAATAAATTCTTTGGCCCCACCTGTTATAAACAGAGAATTCCTTGAGAAATATGTACCCGGGATAAAATGGCCGGATAATGTCATTCTTTCCATCATTATTGGGAGTAAATGCATTGGGTACATAAATATCATCATACTGAATTACATTAATGCGAACAGAATCTTCACTTTTGCAGCCCTCCCCGTTTGTGACTGTTACTTTATACTGAATATCTTCAAGTGGCATAGCAACCGGATCTTTTCGATGCTCATCATCCAGCCATAATGAGGGACTCCATTCATATATGCCCGGAGGGCCCGTTACATTAAGTTGCACAGATTGCCCGACTTTTATGGTTTGGTCAGGCGAGGCATTGACAACAAAGGCATCATAATCTACAGTTTTTGATACAGAATCATTCAGGCAAGGAGTAGTGGTAATGGTTTTAAGTTTGGTTGTATAGGTCCCGGGCTGTGTATAAATATGTATTGGATGGACATTGGTGGAAGTAGTGCCATCTCCAAAATCCCAGAGAAACTGAATGCCTGCCTGGTTAACAGATGCGCTTTTGTTTACAAATCTTACATAACCTGAATCGCATTTACGTATTATATCAAAGTCAGGCTTGCCGATAAGAACACCGCTTGGTTTGATGATCCTTGATTTATAAATTTTCCCACACGAAACAGGAGATGATACGGATAGTTTTACATTATAATTTACGCTGGATGGAGTAAAGGTGTGAACAGGATTTTGTAAAGTGGAAGTAGTTCCATCCCCAAAATCCCAAAGCCATGTTGGTGTGCCTCCAATTGTAGAAAAAGAATTGAACTGTACTGTGCCTGAGCAACTATCAAGTATAGCGTAGGTGAAGCCATTATTGGGATCCGTAGTCGCTACAATGTCATTTATATGTGAGGGTAGACCCAGGTAAGAGTTCTTTGGGAAAAGTTGAACAGCATCTTGCTGAAACCCGCAGCCAACTCCATTAATATCAGGCTGATTTATTACTGCAAGTGACTGGGATGGCTGGGCTAAATAAATTTTCTCATCTGGGGCCAGTTGAATGTCATAATACTCTCCCTGGGTTGGAAAAGTTACTCTTGATGCAGTTATTGCAGCTATGGTAGGAGTGCTGATATCCAACTGATCAATTTTTCTATCATAAGGCCGGGTTATATAAAGTAATTTTGAATCAGGTGAAAATTCACAATGAGTGTATTGTGCATCTGGAAATGAAATACTTCGTGGATTTGTTATTTCACCGGTTATATTATTAAAATCAAAAAGCTGTATAAAATTGGGGATATGTCCGATCTCATCGGCAATAGGGAAATGGGTCTGGCATAAAAATTTTCCATCGGGGCTCACTTTCATAACACCTGAGTTGGTGCCGCTATGCTGATTCATAATTGTACCTGCTGTGGATACAACTTCAGGCTGAATGCCAGTGCAGGTGATTAGCCAGGATCTGAAGATATTCGAGTTGTTATCATTTGTTATGAGCCATACATCAATTCCATTCGCATGTCTGGCTGTTGCCATTCTTTCGGTGCAGGAGCTAAAAAGCAGGCTGTTTTTTGTAGTTACTGTGCCATTGTCGTTATCCAGACTCATATCTACAATAGAATATCGGTATCCGGCGACAAATCCATTTTCAATTGCATCTGTGGTAAATATGTAAAAAATGCTGTCACTGTTAGGCCGGGGGACTATAGCAATTTGAGTGGCTGAAAAATTGCCAGCCAGGTTATCACCATTTATCATTACCTGGTGATTTTTATTAAAAACAGTAGCACCATTTGTATAAAACAAAAGATTCCCATTTACATCCGAAATCGCTGCCGCTGCTTCGTCTGCATCCATAGCACTGTTGGTTAATAATACAGGAATTGATTGGCCTGCGGGAGCACTAAATCGTAAACCAGCTTTTCTTCCAAAATACCAATAGTTGTTTTGCTGAGAGTAAACAACAAAAGTCAAATGGAAAAGGAGACAGCATATAATAAATTCTTTTCTCAATTGGCCGGTTATTTAGCCGTATATGAAAGACACCCGGTACGTAAAATTGCTGCTTTTTTCAGGAATTAACAGCATGGGATAACTTTCACACAATAAAAAGCATGAATTTTACGATTTTTAATAAAACTCACTGCTATTGAGTTTGTTAGGACGAATATCCTGTGCTATTTCTTTTGTGCTGATATCCCTGTGTAGCAGTGCCCAGTTACCTGTTTCCTCAAACGCATCCAATCTAAGACAAAAAATTCTAAAAGTAGAGTCAGACAGCGTCAGGATCGACACTTTCAGTATTGTGCCAAATTCTCTTAAAATTATTGACATCCCTGAAACAGATTACAGGATCGACTATGTGAATGCAGTTATTCATTGGAATAAAAAGCCACAGGCTGAAAATATAGTGCTTACATACAGAGTCTTTCCATTTAAATTGAATCCATCTGTTCAGCGAATGAGTTATGACAGTGTTTTGAACAATTTTTATGTGAAGCCCTATGAATTCAATAATGGGCTGACCAATTCTCAAAAAGGAATTTTTGATTTTGGAACATTAAGGGCCGAAGGAAGTTTTGGCAGACAGATTGGTTTTGGAAACAGCCAGGATGCTGTTTTGAACTCAACTTTAAATCTTCAGTTGAGTGGCTATCTCGGAGATAGTATCGAACTGCAGGCAGCGATAACTGATAATAACATTCCGATTCAGCCTGATGGCACAACGCAACAGCTAAATGAGTTTGACCAGGTGTATTTGCAATTCAAGAAAAGAGGCTGGCAGCTAAACCTCGGCGATATTGATATTCGTCAAAATCAAAATTATTTTCTGAATTTTTATAAAAGACTGCAGGGGATATCATTCCAGACCACCAATCGTATTTCCAATAATGCTGTTTCAAAAACACTGGTGAGCGGTTCTATTGCCAAAGGAAAATTTACAAGGAATGTGATCCAGGCTTTGGAAGGTAACCAGGGGCCTTACAGGCTGACCGGTGCCAACAACGAAACTTTTTTTATTGTACTGGCAAATACTGAAAGGGTTTTTGTTGATGGAGAATTGTTGCAGCGTGGTGAAGACCAGGATTATGTAATTAATTATAACTCTGCGGAGATCACCTTTACACCAAAGCGAATGATCACCAAAGACAGCAGGATACAGGTTGAGTTTGAATATGCAGACAGAAATTACCTGAATGCCAATCTTTACCTGTCACAGGAATTTGAGTTCAATAAAAAATTGAAGATAAGATTAGGGGCATTTAATAATAACGATGCAAAGAATTCACAGATCAACCAGGTACTGGATACTGATCAAAAACAATTCCTGTCACAACTGGGTGATAGTGTTCAGAAGGCATTTTACCCGGCGGTATCAATTGATACATTCGCAACAGGTAAAATCCTTTACGAGAAAGTTTATGTAGGCGCCGATTCTTTTTATAGCTATTCTACTGATCCAAATGTTGCGAAATACAATCTTTCATTTACTGATGTAAAGCAGGGAAATGGTAACTATGTTCCGGACTTTAACGGGGCAAACGGTAAAGTCTTTAAGTATGTGGCACCTATTGCCGGCGTAAAACAAGGCCAATATGAACCTGTTCAGATCCTTGTTACACCCAAAAGACAACAGATAATTGACTTTGGTATTGATTATACACCTGGGCCTAACACTTCAATAAAGGCGGAAGTTGCAACAAGTAATAATGATGTGAATACTTTTTCTTCTAAGGAAGATGGTGATGACAGGGGCTGGGCAGCTAAGTTTCAGTTTTTGAATGAGAAGAGACTGAATACTTCCAAAAACCTGCAATTGTCTACAAACCTTGACTATGAATATGTGCAAAGCAAGTTTAAGCCACTGGAGCGGTTACGAACAGTAGAATTTACGAGGGACTGGGGCTTGCCTGTTCAGGCACTTCCAATAGCTGTTGATGAAAATATCTTCAGGGCAGGCGCTGGTCTGAAGGATAAATCGAATCATACACTCAATTACCTGTTTACAAATTATCATCGAAGCGATAACTATAACGGGTTTCAAAATTCATTGATCCATCTTTTTAATGTCGGGGGATGGCAGTTCAATAATCAGTTTGTTATAACGAACTTCAAAACATCAAATGATAAGGGATATTTTCTTCGGCCGGTAATTGAT
The DNA here is from genome assembly GCA_035328345.1 of Chitinophagaceae bacterium. Taxonomy (GTDB): domain Bacteria; phylum Bacteroidota; class Bacteroidia; order Chitinophagales; family Chitinophagaceae; genus JJ008. The sequence continues at coordinate 76,857 of DAOLIV010000006.1, forward strand.
TTGAGCAAACAGTTGAAGCAAATTAATAACTGGCGTCTTGGATTCAGGTATGCGCTGGAACAGAATAATACCAAATACAAAGTAGCGGACACTCTTATCCCACTTTCTTTTTCTTTTGATACCTATTCTGTTTATTTTAAGTCGGATGAAAATGCGGAAAATAAAAACAAATACAGTGTTACTTTTTTCACCCGTTCAGATAAATATCCATTTGGTAAGGATTTTATAAGAGGTGACAGAAGCTTAAACCTGAATCTCCAGGCTGAACTTATCAAAAATCCCAACCGCAGGTTATTTGTCAATACAACTTTCAGAAAGCTCAAAGTTTATAATTCAACCGTCTCAAATCAAAAAGAAGATGAAACAATTCTTGGAAGAGCCGAGTATGTGATGAATGAATGGAAAGGATTATTAACCGGAAACATTCTTTACGAAGTAGGAGCGGGACAGGAGCAAAAAAGAGATTTTGCCTACCTGGAAGTTCCTGCAGGTACCGGTGCTTATGCATGGATTGACTATAACAACGATGGCATCCAGCAATTAAACGAATTTGAAATTGCAGTATTTTCAGATCAGGCCAAGTTCATCAGGATTTTCACCCCAACCAATGAATTTGTAAAAGCAAATTATATCACCTTTAATTACAGTCTGAATATTAATCCAAGATCTGTTTTGAACCGGTCAGACCTGAAAGGATTTAAAAAGATATTATCGAGGTTGAATATTACTACAACTTTCCAGACGAGCAGAAAATCTATCGCTAAAGGTGATTTTGAATTCAATCCTTTTAAATACGGGATCAACGATACTGCGTTAATTACACTCGATACCCGTATACCAACTACTTTGTCATTTAACAGGTTCAGTTCTAAGTGGGGAGTGGACCTGACAAATGTCAGAATAAATGGCAAGTCATTGCTCACATACGGGTATGAAAGCAGGAAACAGAATGACTGGATCGTAAAATGGAGATGGAATGTTAACAGGAGTTTCTCAGTGAATATTAATTTTAAAAAAGGGCAGAATGCTCTTTATACACCCACCTTCGCAAACCGGAATTATCAGTTGGATATTTACAGTGTTGAGCCTTCACTTACTTATATTGTCCGAACTACTTTCAGGCTGGTTGGAAGTTATAGATATGATAATAAGAAAAACTTACCATTATACGGGGGACAGACATCCGTTTCCAATTCAGTGAATCTTGAGACAAAGTATAATATTCTTCAGAATACTTCCGTCACAGGTAAGTTTACATTTAATAATATTAACTATAAGGATGCTGCGAATGGAAATGTTGCAAACACAACGGTAAGCTACATAATGCTTGACGGCTTACTGCCCGGTAAGAATTTTCTTTGGTCATTGGGACTTTCGAAACGATTGTTGAATAACCTTGAGTTGAATTTCCAGTATGATGGCAGAAAAGCCGGAACTGCCAGAACAGTGCATCTCGGCAGAGCCGGTATCACCGCATTATTCTAAGCCATATTAGTAAAAGATAAACCACAAAGTGAAGAGGGTAAGAGGAGGAATAGAGAACTATTGGCTTTGCAAACCTGCCAATTGTTAGCACAAAGTATGAAATACAATATCGCCAGGGTAAAGATTTGTTTTAGAACATTTAAAATTGATTTCAGCAAAGAGAAAGTGTGTTCAAAGGATGGACAGTCTGTATCCCTGATAATCCAATCTTAATCGTGGTTCTAAACATTGAACCTGAAGTGCATTACATCACCATCTTTCACCACATATTCTTTTCCTTCTATTCTTAGTTTTCCTGCATCACGGCAGGCAGCTTCAGAGCCATAAGAAATGTAATCGTCATAGCCGATCACTTCGGCTTTGATAAAACCTTTTTCAAAATCAGTATGAATAACACCGGCAGCTTGCGGAGCTTTCCAGCCATCATGAATAGTCCATGCCCTTACTTCCTGCACACCTGCAGTAAAATAGGTATAGAGGCCAAGGAGTTTATACGTAGCATGTATTAACCTGTCAAGTGCAGGCTCCTTCATTTTATACTCATCCATGAACATTTTTCTGTCAGCAGGGTCTTCCATTTCCTGGATCTGTGACTCAATGGAGTTATTCATAACGATCACTTCTGCATTTTCATCTTTCACAGATTGTATAAGGATCTCAGAATATTTGTTGCCTGTATGCATGGAAGCTTCGTCCACATTAGCGATATAAAGTACAGGTTTGTCTGTTAACAGGAATAGATCCGAAATGGCAGACTTTTCTTCTTTGGTGAGCTTGAGCTCACGAATATTCTTCCCTTTTTCAAGGTGCTCTTTACATTGAACCAGGATTTGAAGTTCTGCTTTAAGTTTTGGGTCGGATTTGGCCAGCTTTTCTGTCCTTTGAATTTTCTTTTCTACACTGTCAAGATCTTTAAGCTGCAACTCGGTATCAATGATTTCTTTATCACTTACCGGGTTAATTTTTCCTTCTTCCCTTAATACATTCTCATCTTCAAAACAACGAATCACATGAATGATGGCATCCACCTCACGGATATTAGCGAGGAACTTATTACCCAATCCTTCTCCTTTACTGGCCCCTTTTACAAGACCCGCAATATCTACGATCTCCAGTTGGGTTGGAACTATTTTATTGGGTTTTACAAGTTCTGCAAGCCTGTGCAAACGTGGATCCGGAACATCCACAAGCCCTACATTAGGTTCAATCGTACAAAACCTGTAGTTACTGGCCTGTGCTTTGGCACTATTACTTACTGCATTAAATAAAGTTGATTTGCCCACATTCGGTAATCCAACGATTCCAGCCTGAAGTCCCATTTCTGTTTTTTGAGGCGCAAAGATAACAGTAATATGCCTCTTGGCGAAACCAACTACATGTTTTCTTGCGGAATGTCAATTACCCAATCTTTCAGATATGATTTGCCTTTAATATTGTAAGCGGTCCATCTTATGTTCCAGATTCCGCCAAAAAGAACGTTTACGTTTTTATAACCCATGTCATCCATCTTTTTAGCAATTTCATACACTTCATTCTGGTTGCTAAAAACATAGAGTATTACCGATTGGTTCTTTGATGCAGGGAGTTCACTTGTTTTCTTTTCAAATTCATCAAATGGGATATTGATCGCATTTTTGATCTTTCCGATATTTTCCCAATAATTTTTTGATTGATTCTTATACTGATCTGATTTTCTGAGGTCAATTAAAACAGCATTCGGAGTTTTTCTCATCAATTCATCAAATGCAGTTACATTGATAATTTTATAGGGAGTATGAGATTCCCATCCATCAGTATGAATATTTTTATGATCCAAAGAATATTCAAGCCATGCATTCATCCCGTTAAAAAGAACTGATACATCTTTAAAGCCTTTGGCAATAAGCATTTCTGCTGCTGCGGGGCTATCGCTTCCGTATTCATCTATAATGAGCAGTGGTTGGCTCTTTGGTATTTTGGTAAGATTTATTTCCAGTTGATTTATGGGGATATTTACAGCGCTTTGAAAATGTCCTAACGTATTTCTTTTTTCATAGGTGCTGATTCCTTTAAATACAGAATCCTGTCGCACATCGATAATAAACCAGGGATTTGATTTTTTTGATTGCTCAGCAATGTAACCCGGGGAAATAAGTTTATAAGCAGTTTTTGTTTCATAAAGCTGTTCAAAGCATTTGTCAAGATCCTGTTTCTTCAACAGAATGTTGGTCATACCCCCATTAATATTATATATCCTTGTAAAGCCACTGTCGGCAAGCATTTTGGAAGCCCTTCGGCTTCGCTGGCTGTGAGAGCAATAAATAAATAAAGGTTTGTCTTTTAATACCTCCAATTCTCTCCATCTTTTTGAAAGTTCGTTTACGGGAATGTGAAGGGAGTTTTTAAAATAACCCAGGTTGTAATCTTTCGATGACGATGTATCATAATGTTCTCCATAGCTCCTGACATCAAGTATTGAATAACCAGGGTTTTCTTTTAGCGTTTTGCAAAGATCTTCGGGGTAAACTGTTTTGTAAGTATTATTACCAAAGCTGAACTGCTGGGCATTTATTCCGGCGCATATACCAAGCATCAATAGAATTAAAGCTATCCGCATAATATTTTATTTTACTGATCCAATGTAAACTCAATAAATTTTGAAACCATCACTTTTTTGATATATGGCTGGTTTTATAAGATGAATAGCTGCCAGCACAGGATTACGGAACTTTCTTTTATCTTCAATCTTCAATTTACTCTATGTCTTTAAGCAGGATCTGGTCTGCATTTGTTGTTGTTGCTATCGTAGTTGCAGCAATTAAATGTTTCTTTTTCGGGAATAATGATATTTTTAATTGGATGGTAATCGGTAAGGCCGATGATCCAACAAATCTTTCTCATGCAGATGGCATCATTGAAACCTGCTGGACAGCCGTCAATATTTGCCTGAAATTGATTGGTATCATGGCTTTATTTATGGGGTTCATGAATATTGCGGAAAGGGCAGGGGGTGTCAGGTTATTATCACGGATCATTTATCCTTTTTTTTCAAAAATATTCCCGGATATTCCAAAAGGTCATTCAGCTACAGGGCATATGATGATGAATTTTTCTGCAAATCTTCTCGGGCTAGACAATGCCGCCACCCCTTTCGGACTAAAAGCAATGGAAAGTTTACAGGAACTGAACCCTGATAAAACAAGAGCATCCAACTCCCAATTGATGTTTCTTTGTTTACATGCCTGCGGGCCGACATTAATCCCTGTAAGTATAATTGCCATACGGGCATCTGCCAATGCAGCAAATCCAACAGATATATTTATTCCATGCATGATCGTAACATTCGCCTCAACACTTGCGGCAATGATCATCGTTTCTATAAAACAAAGGATCAATCTTTTTCAACCAGTTATTTTAGCATGGATTGCAGGTATTTCGCTGTTGATCACACTTCTTGTGATTTACCTGGTTTCACTGGAAGCAGGTCCTTTACAATCTTTTTCAGGCTTGCTTAGTAATGGATTGATATTGCTCATCTTTCTGCTGATCATCCTCGGAGCTATATATAAGAAGATCGATGTGTTCGATGCTTTTATTGAGGGAGCAAAAGGCGGATTTGAAACGGCTGTCAAAATTATTCCTTATCTCGTAGGAATGTTAGTAGCTATCAGCATGCTTCGCACAAGCGGAACTTTTGATGCTATTATTGATGGTATGAAAAGTTTCTTTGGTATGTTCGGCGGCGATACCCGTTTTGTAGAGGGTTTGCCAACGGCATTGGTCAGGCCCTTAAGTGCAAGCGGTGCAAGAGGGATGATGGTAAGCACAATGACCACCTATGGAGCCGACTCTTTTGCGGGGAGACTGGCAAGCATCATGCAAGGTTCATCAGATTCCACTTTTTATGTGGTAGCTGTTTATTTTGGAGCCGTGGGGATTAAAAATACAAGATATGCAATCGGGTCAATGTTGCTGGCAGATCTCGTCGGAGTTCTGACATCCATTCTGCTGGCGTATCTTTTCTTTGGCTGATAAAAATCACCTTACAAAAAAATCGTCCCGCTATAAGCGGGACAATTTAAAAACATTTTTCCGTCTTTATTAATTATTTGCAAAAACTGATAATGTTCTGACCGGAGTCCCGGATGTAGATTGATACCTGCCACGAAATACCAGCGTATAACTTCTTTTCTGAACCGGGTTAACGCTGTTCAAAGTTGCCAGCAAATTGGTAGTACCTGTTTCTCTCACATAAAATGTGTCAGTATAGGATGAGGGAACAGGGATGAAATTAGTAACCTCAGTTATCTGAACATTTGTAAACAGGGTTACACCTCTTCTCTTTGAATAGATATCAACTGCAGGAACAGCAGTTTTTGAGAAAACAAAGTTTGCAAACCGCATTCTTGCAGTTGTATCATCCGGAAATACAATGTCATTAGTAACTATCTTCTGCTTAGGACTATTCACAGTATCATACATGAAGATTGTATAATACTTTCCCGCGGCGAGATTCTCTGCAAACGACATTTGGGGTTGAGTTGATGTTGTCAGGGTATCCTTGATCAGGAAATTCTTGTATCCGGGTGTAATGGCAAAATTTGAAGGGGTAGAAGGGAATGTTGCTCCATATGCCATTGATGATCCATTTACAGGAGTTGCATCAACATATACAAAGTTCCTTGTACTGCTGATTGTACCATTGTACACCTGCACCTGTGCCTTATTGCTGAAATCCATGTCTTCAAAAGCAACTTCTTTTCCAAGTTCTTTTACACATGAGCTTATTGCGAAGCCGGCAACGATCGCAACTGCACACATGCTGATTATATTAAGTCTTTTCATTGTAGTTAGTTTTCTTTTAATTAATTATGGCTTTGAGAACCAGGTTTCCAATGTGTGGTAATCATTACCCGGCGGATAAGCGCCAACTGATGTTAATGCCGGAATATTATAGAGGTATTCAGAGTTATACCTGGGTCTGCAACGGTAAACCAATTTCCCTTTATTGGTTGCATGTAAAGATGAACCAGAAGGAGGAGTAAATCCTGCATATACCTGTGCGCCGGTTGCAGGATCTATATCAGTATAATGAAAGCGACGCATATCAGCCCATGTAACCTGTACACCCCACGCATATTGGCAAATATATTTCTGCAACATGATACGGGTTAATGTCATTCCTGCTGCTGTAGCGGGAACGATCGCTGTATTTGCCAGGTAGGCTGCTTTATTGGCTGGTGTTATCTCATTTCCGGTAGGAATGAGAGCTGAATAATTGCTTGTAAGCATATCGAAGTTCAGACTGATACCATTTATATAAGCAGCTAATGCAGCCGGTTTATCTCCTTTACGGAGAGCAGCTTCAGCTTTTAAAAACTGCATTTCAGAAGCTGTCATGACCGGCCATTCTGCATCATTTCTGAAAATATAACGGCCTCTTTCTGGGGTATAGGGATATCCACCGGTAGCATATGGTGTTCCCATGAAACTTTGTGGTTGATCGTCGGTAGCTAATCCGCTTGAACCTAACCATGGAGTGATTCCTTTGAATGTACCGTTATTGTTTTCTCTTAGCATATACCAGCATCTTGGATCAAAAACCCCTGTAAAAGCCTGTGGATTATTCCCACTCATCAAATCGGCGATAAATGCAGATTGCCTGATTCCGGTAGCGGTAGAATTTACATTTTGGCGAAATGAACCAAAATAATTCGAAGTACCGGTTATGCCGGTATTTTGAAACTTGCAGGTAACATTATCGGTATTTGAGGTACAGGAAAGATCTGCATACTTAATAACGGAGTCAGCGCTATAAGTACTCTTATTGCTGATATTAGCATAAGTACGGGCCAGGATGCCATAGACAAACTTTTTCCAACGATTCAGATCCCCGCCATTAAAAAAGAAATCGCTGTTGGCAAAATTTGTAGGATTCATATTTCCTCCTGTCATGTTGAGGAAAGAGATGGCTCTATGACAAATTACCCGAACTGAATCATAGACTTCAGACTGATACTCATAATTAAATTGTTGCAAGCTTGTATTGAAAGCTTCTCTCAATACCATTTCCCCATATTCATTGGTGCACTCCAGCATACTCCAGGCACGGAGTGCCCATGCAGCACCAACAAAATCCCATTTTTCTTCTTCAGTTCCCCATTCAACTATTCTATTTAAATTCTGTCCCATTCCATAATAATGGGCTGCCCACATGGAGCCAAGATTATCACTTGCACCAACTGTGCCACCCATCTGGTCATAATTAGAGGCATTAGCCGCTGTTTGGGAGACGGGTGAAGAGGTGGTTGAAAAAGTACCCCAGAATTGAATATACCTGCCAATCAAAAGGGCATCACCTGCTAGCCCATAGGCACTACCGGCGGCAGAAGAACTACCTACGATACTACCTATAAGACTGGGAAAGATTTGTTCGACAGGTTGACGAACCTGGGCATTGGGGTTTGGATAGGCTTCATCAATCTTTTTGGAACAAGAGCTGAAGAATACAGATCCTGTTACAACTGATATCGCTATATATTTTAAAGTATGTTTCATATCAAATTGTATTATTAATTATTTAAATACTGCTTTTATACCAAAGTTTAAAGAAAGTGGAGTTGGAAGGCTTCCGTAATCAAATCCTAAACCTCCAACACCATTTGCGGATGCTGTATTACCGCTAACAGCAGGATCTGCACCCCTGTAATTTGTGAGTAACACAAGGTCATTACCGGTGATAAAAGCACTGAGTGATTTAAAGAATCTCATCCCCCTCAACATTCTGTCAGGCAGGGTATAGCTAAGAGTTACATCTCTTAATCTCATCCAGCTAACATCATGTTCGATAAACTCTTCTTCGGGCATACTTGTGTAATAAGCTTGCTGAAAATAAGGAACAATTGCGATGGTGTTCTTTGTAGGTGTTGCACTGTTTTCTTTTCCATCCTGCAAAACTCCGTCAATGATTCTTGGGGTTTCTCTGTCTTTCGTACGCTGACTCTTGCCGGCATAGGTTAGATACATGTCAGTTCCGTCAAAAATATCACCGCCTACTTTCAGATCCCAAAGTATGCTTAAACTCCAGTTTTTATAACGTAAGGAGTTCAGTGTTCCTAATGTAAAATCAGGCATCCTGTCGCCAATCACTGTAAAGGTTCCTTGTACAACCGGAAGTCCTGTTGTGGGACTAATGATTATTTGACCAGTGTTGTTTCTCAGGTAGTGGAAACCAGTGATCGTAGTTGCCGGTAATCCTCTGAACATACCGCCTCTTGCATTACCATATAACCAGGTATCAGCAATATATGACTCCGTGAGAGCTTTTGGAAGATCAAGAACTTTGGCCCATGTGTGGTTGAAGTTGAACTTAACATTCCAGTTCCATTCTTTCTTTTTAAGAATGTTTATGTCTGTTACGATTTCCACTCCCTGGTTTCTTGATTTGGCAGCATTCTGCGTATTCAGGATGAAACCTGTTGCATAGCTGGCTCTGAATTGATTCTGTATCTGATCTGTACAAAGAGTATTGTAATAAGCCACATCGAATGATAACCTACTGTTGAACAGTCTCAATTCTGTTCCGATCTCGTATGTTTTCTGTCTTTCAGGACCGAGGTTGGGATTATTATTATCAAAACCGTATGAGTAGATAAGGCCAACATTACTGCTTGTGAAGTTATTTACAAATACAGACTGGTTTTTGTATGGATCAGGCTGACGGGCAGTGCTTGCTCTTGATGCCCTCAGCTTCCAGTAGTTAAGTAGACTACCCTTGATCTGAGGTATTATGTCAGATAATATTACGCTGATACTATAACTCGGGTAGTCATATCTTCTTTGTGCTTTCGGGAATAGAGAAGACTCTTCAAATCTATGGGTATAACTGAAATAAACAAGATTTTTAAAACTAACTGCTACTTCGCCGAAATAAGCTAATTGACGATTGATAAATTGATTGTATTCTCCAAAATTGTTTCTAAGTAAACGAACTCTTGTATTTGGGCTTGTAATGCTACTATCCGTGCGGGAACCAACAATCTGATCAAATGTTGCATCAGTTACTACGACCCCACCTTTATACATTCTTCCATCAACGCCGATTGAATCTACTAAGCCGGTACCATAAATTGCAAACATTCTAGTTTCATAATCCTGCCACATAGTACCAACCATCAGGCGGGTAGAAAATTTGCCGAAATCTTTTTTGGCAGTAGCCGTGATCGTATGATTATATCCTTCATATTCTCTCCACCAGTTATCCAACGCTCCACGCTGAGATTTTGATGAAAGGCTGGAAAGAGGATGGTAAAAAGTATAACCATTGGCTTTATAGGTGTCATAACCAAAACGACCGGCTATACTAAGCCATTTGAAGGGGTTGAGATTGATACCACCTGAAAAGATCATCCTTTGAGTTTTATCCTGGCTGTGATTTCTTAAAGTGTTATAAAGCGGGTTGTCAATTTCTGTAGTTGGATCAGATGAGAATACATTTAATTTATTTCCATCTGCGTCTTCGTAAGTTCTTACATCCTTGTTCACAGGCCAGGTATAAAGTCCAAGCAAATATCCTCCGGCACTCCTGAGCGGCTTTTCGGTTGTTGAATTAATATACTGGAAAGAAGGTGTAATATCTATCCATTTTCCGATCTTGGTTGTATTTGCTACTCTTATATTATATTTTTTAAACTCATTACCAGGAACAACGCCTGAATTATTCAGGTATGAACCCGTAACCTTAAAGCCTACATCTTTAAAGCCTACATCTGCGGTAAGGTTATGAGTATGTGAAAATCCTGTCCTGAAAAAGTTATTGATGTTGTCAAACCTTTCAGTTCCTGCAGGATACTTTGGACCAAAATAGCTGAAGGCAGTTGTACTGAATATATTTCCGGGAACACCGTTTGAACCGGGAGCATATTCATTGTTCAGATCCGCATAACGAACTATTTCCTGAACTCTGAAGCTGTTATCATAAGAGAAACTAATCTTACCGGGTGCAGCTTTTTTAGTTGTAATTACAATAGCTCCTGCACTTGCCTGGCTACCATACAAAGCGGTGGCCTCAGGACCTTTAAGCACAGTTACTGATTCGATATCATTTGGGTTGATATCGGCAATACGGTTAGTGTAATCGTTGTTTCTGTTAGGTCTGTCTGAAGCAAGGCCCAAACCAGAACCACCATTTGATGTTTCGTTAATGGTTTGGTTATCCAAAATAATACCATCCACAATAAATAATGGCTGGTTATTCCCTGTTAAAGAGTTAAATCCCCTTAAAACGATTGTTGAAGAAGCACCTGCCTGTCCGGTTGAAGGTGTAATTGTCAGACCAGCAACTCTTCCCTGGAGACTATTAATAAAATTCTCCCTTCTTGAATCAGCAATATCTTTGCCGTCGACTCCCTGAGTCGAATATCCAAGAGACCTGGGGCTCCTTTTTATATCCATGGCTGTTACAACCACTTCTCCCATTGTATTATCCGTCTGTTTCAAACTGATACCCAGTGTATCACCCGAACCTACTTTAACTTCCTGGGTTTCGTAACCCACATAAGTTATCTGTAGTGTTTCGCCTTGGTTTACTGAAATGGAAAACTTTCCATTCGCATCAGTTTGAACGATGCGGCGGGTGCCTTTAACCCTGATTGTTACACCCGCAAGTGGTGTTTTACTGTCCTCTGAAAGAATGGTACCACTGATAGTTCTTTCCTGTGCCTTAACCGGCGGGGGAAGTACTATAAGAAATAACGATAATGCAAAGAACAATTGGAGAATTCTTCTCATAACTGTTAGTTTTTAATATATTAATTAAGCAGTTCCAAAATTTATATAGCATTTACAATGCTAAACTCAGGCAACATTAACCCCTGCCTGGATATAGGGTTTTAAGATCGGGTTATTTGTATCAAGTTCAGTGATCAATAAATCAATATCTTCCAGATCACACACTTTAATAGGTTGAACTGAATTTATTTTTTCAGCAATACTCAGAAATACCACTTTCTTGGAGGCTTCAATCATTGCCTTTTTTAATTGCACTACTTCCCAATCGTTATCTGTAATGCCATGTTCAATATCGAGAGCATTAGTACCCAAAAAACAGATATCCGGTTTCATCTGTTTTATTTTAGCGATCGCATCTGAACCCACAGTTATTTTTGAATTCTTGGAGATCTTATCACCGATCAGGATCACTTCAATATTCGGATGATGCATGTACTCAAGGATAACAGGAATGCTTCCGGAAATGAAAGTTGCTTTTAATTGCGGAGGGAGAGATCTGGCCAGTTCCATTATTGTCGTGCCACCGCTTGTAAGAACAAACATCCCGTTACTGATCAGTTCTATAGCCTTATTAGCTATAACCTGTTTATTATTCTGAGAATAAACGCCTTCATTTGGAAAAGAAACCTGGTTGAATGAGTGAGACAAAGCACCTCCATGAACTTTGATCAGTTTTCCTTCTTCTGCCAACTCTTGCAGGTCACGACGAATGGTATCTTCTGAAACATTTATCTCAGAGCAAAGGGAAGAAGATAGAACCCTGTTATGAAGGTTCACCTGGTGAAGAATATAAGCCTGCCTTTCCTTTTTAAGCATCCGTCAGTTTTGGAAGCCTAAAATAGGACAAATTCCTGCACAAACACGCAGAAACCTGAAAAAATTTGCAGGTTAATAATTAAATGTGGATAACTACAAAGAAGGCAACTAATGGCATTTTTCCATGGTTATCACTTGCTTAAAATAAAGTCCCGCCATTTGGCAGGACTTTAAACACTAACTGGTATGTAAGAAACTATTTTCCAAAAGTGAACCTTGCTGTAAAACCAATTGCGGCAGGTTCAAAATTTATATCATTAACAATATTCAATTCAGGTTTCCAATCGAGGGATATGTTTAAAGGAATATTATTGAACTTATAATCAAGACCAATAATGCCCTGTGCCCCAAAATTTGGATCAGTAGATGTTTTTTGAGTATTGGTATTATAGTTCTTGATAAATCCAATGTAGCCTCCCGCCCCATAGAAGTAAGAGAGACCTGCAGGTGCCAGGGGTTTATGAAACTCGGCTAATGCACCAAGTGCCAGTGGGTCGCCAAATGTAAACAGCACTTCAACTGCGGTTCTGTCTGTGATGAATTGTTTGAATGAAACGGAGTTATTCTGAATTGCATTTGAACTGCTTAATCTTACACCAAGAGCAGTTTTGTAATCTTGTGCATTTACGCTGTTAAATGCTCCAATGCAGATGGTTAAAAAAACGGGGAAGAAGATTTTTTTCATGACTTCTGATTTTTTTCACTAAGTGAACGAAAAATAGTGCCAACGAAGTCTAAACAAAATGTAAAAGTCGTATCGCATAAATGCCACCCCTTCGTCAATCTTTATGTATTTTAGCCGGGTTATGGCCACTGCGATCATTATCATTTTTGTATTGGGCTACCTTGGAATTGCATTTGAGCATAATCTTCAAATTAACAAATCAGCAACAGCTTTAGTAACCGGTGTTTTGTGCTGGACTGTTTACATCTTTTTTTCAGATAGTGAAATTGTGAATGAAGAGCTGGCTCACCACTTGGGCGATATATCCCAGATCCTTTTCTTCCTGATGGGTGCTATGACGATCGTTGAATTGATAGATGCTCACGACGGCTTTGAAACAATAACCCGCCGTATCAAGACGACGAATAAGACCAAAATCCTCTGGATCATTAGTTTTCTGACCTTTTTTCTTTCAGCTTTACTGGATAACCTTACTACAACTATTGTAATGATATCACTCATAAGAAAGCTTATCGATGAGGAAAAGGACCGTTGGGTGGTGGCCGGGCTAATAGTTATAGCGGCCAATGCTGGCGGCGCCTGGTCGCCGATCGGAGATGTAACAACAACTATGTTATGGATAGGTAACCAAATCACCGCACTCAATATTATTGTAAAGCTGATCCTACCCAGTCTTTTTTGTTTGTTAATTCCCTTATTCATTATGCAAGTGACTTTTAAGGGAAAATTCAAACATACTTCTAAAAAATTCGGCTACGGAGGTGCGACAAAAAGCACTGCAAGAGAGAGAATCATTGTTTTATTTACCGGGCTTGGTTTTTTGCTTTTTGTTCCTGTCTTTAAATCTGTCACCCATTTGCCTCCTTTTATGGGAATGATGCTGGGATTGGGATTAATGTGGATGATTACAGAAACAATACACAGTGGTAAGGATGAAGAGAACAGGAAACCCTTTACAGTGGCTCATGCTCTTAGAAAAATTGATAGCAGCAGCGTTTTATTTTTCCTGGGGATTCTTTTGGCAGTATCATCATTAGCAGCTACCGGCCAATTACGGTTATTGGCAGGCTGGATGGATGATCACATGAGAGACAGGAACCTGATTGTTACAAGCATTGGTGTATTGTCATCTGTTGTGGATAATGTTCCGCTTGTGGCCGCTGCCCAGGGTATGTATAGTTTGCAAACTTTTCCTACCGATCACTATTTCTGGGAATTCCTTGCTTATTGCACCGGTACTGGAGGAAGTATACTTATTATAGGTTCCGCAGCAGGGGTAGCCGCTATGGGATTGGAGAAAATAAATTTCATCTGGTATTTAAAAAAGGTAGCATGGCTTGCTTTTATCGGATACCTGTCGGGAGCTTTTATTTATATACTGCAGGATAAAATTGTTCCCGGATGGTAGGAAAGTAATAAAGTCCTACTCGTACATTTCATATTTGGTCTTTGGTCTTCTTTCATCCAGCCATTGAAAATTTTCCAGCCTCATGTCTTTAGGATCTTTTTGCCGGATAGGCCAGATAGTGCCTGTTACCTGGCTTCTGAAAACTACTTTCTGCAACTCCTCTTTTGAAAAATAAATATCCATTACGTCACACCTGGATTCATTGATGCCTGCATAAGCGCTGTCTTCATCCTGCAAATAATAAATACATTCAGCGAGACCCGCTGCCCGAACGGAATCAATTGAGCCCTGTGTAAAATATCCATCCATTCTTGTCGATTTGATCTGGTTGAATATTTCGGGATCAAGCATATTAACAAGAAAACTGTTTTCAAAAACTTTGACCCTGTCCGCCTTTTTATTTTTCGTAAATAGTAATACAGTGTCCCCTGTTATCTGGCTTTCCTTGGCCCAGACAACAGGATCCTGGTATAGCCGGAATACAGAATCCTTAAAAGAATAAAATAAACTATCGCAAGCTGCCTGCAACGAATCTGAAAATATTCTTACATGCCGGTATGCTTCAAAATAGCGGTTAGCACTATCCTTGTTTTTGCCAACATCAATTACTTTGGTCGTTTTTAAAGTATCAACAGTTACAGAGTCTTTATCGCCATTGAGATCAGAAAGCCGGGCACTGAATAATGTGTCAGCAGAGATATAAATGGAATCATTATCCTGCTTTACGATCATTAATGGTTTCCGGGTGGCCAGTATCCTGTTTTTCTTGTTATCACTGAATATTTCACCGGCAAGAATTGTTGTTCCTTCTGCCGTATCAACTATAATAGCATTTCCGAGCAGTTGTGCGGTTCCTGCACTATCATCAAAGGCCATTCGTTTTGCTTTGTAAATCCTCGGACCATCTCTTACTATGGGGTTATTCCCAAACTCTGCTTTACCCGTAGAAACATTATAGTAGCCTTCTTTTGTTTCAACAATCCTACCGCTACTGTCCCTGATAAAGGTCTGTGAAATGAACCGGGTTGTTTGTGTCTCAGTATTATATAATAAGGAGTCTGTTTTTATATAATAAGCCGGATCTTTTAGCTCTACATTTCTTTTGAAGTATACATCCCGGATATCTGCATAATAATATCCTTCCTGGCTTGTCAGTAAGGTTTTTTTGTTGACCACCGTACCTCCATGCGTATAGATGCCAATATTAGTGGTCATATCATATTCAAGGTCAGGCGTGGTTAATGTTCCTTTTCCATCCGTAAGCCGGACACCTCCATCGAGGTAAGCAATTTTTTTGTCAATCAGGTAACGCAAATGATTGGAATAAACATAGGCAGTATCAGAATCATTGATATGCACTTTACCCCATGCTTCGAATATCCTGGTATTGCTGTTTATTACACAACTGTCACAATAGAATAGAGATGTACCTTGTTTCAGCCTTACATTGCCCGCAAGTATCTGCAATGTTGTGCTATCATTTAATTTTTGAATTGTAAGATGTCTTGAACCCAGTATCTCTACATCAACAAGACTGTCACCGGTGGGAGTAGGGGAATATTCTTTTACAGGAGTGATAACCTGCGCCAATGAAAAGGAAGGGCAAGTCAAAAAACCTGTTATTAATAAACAGAAAAATAGTTTGGTTAATTGCATCATTTATTACCGGAAGGGACGGTATCTTTTGGAAGTGGTGAAGTTAAATAGCCTCCCTTATCTTTTTTGCCAAAGATGGACAAATTAACGTAGCGTTTAGGATGAGCTCTCAGGTCATCAATCAATATTTCGGTACTGAGAATAAAATCATTCAGTTTGTTATAAAGTGTTTTATCATTAACCAAGGCACCCATGGTTCCTTCACTGCTATTTATTTTGGCCGCAATGGTTTTTATTTCGGTAATTGCGGAATTCAGTGAATCAATAGTTGGCTGAATATTAATTTTTGCAAATTTATCAGATGCAACCTTGAGGTTATTGATTGTGCTGTCGATCTTGCCGGTATTCTTTTTCAATGCCTCAGTCAGATCGCTGGTGTTGTTAAATGTTTTTGCCAAAGCACCGGTCTGATTATCGAGTAAACCATTCAATGCATTGCTGGCCCGGTTAAAGTTTGCAATTGCCTGTTTCAGGTTTTCCTGGTTCTCTGATTTTAATACCTGGTTGATCCCTGCAAAAACAGTATTCAGCGTATCAAGAGTATTTCTCACTTTAGTAAGTGTAGGTGTAAGCTGTGCTTTCACATCATCAAGAATGCCCACATCAACCTTGGTAGTTAAAGTATCCCCGGATTTCAGAAATTCAGCTGACTTACCTTTTTCAATCGTAATAAAAGAAGCGCCTACCAGCGGGGTAGAAATAAGTGCTTTGGAATCTTTTGGAATATTTACGTTTTGTGTCAGGTTAATGGTTGCCACAATACCCGTCATATCCTTATCGGTTATATCAAGCCCGATCACACTGCCAATTACATAACCATTGATCTTTACTTCATTGGATTTTGAAAGTGACCCCAGGTCGTTAAAGACCGCATAGATCTTTTCACTTTTTTTGAAAATATCTTTTCCTTTAAGATAATTGAAGCCCAGGATAAGGAGAGTGAGGGCACAAATGGTAAGAACACCTACTTTGGTTTCGTTGCTGATCTTCATGCGATTCTTTTAGGTCAATGCCTTTTCAGAACGCCAAATTAACCAATTATTTTAAAAGATTCGGCAGGGTGGGGAAACTGTAAAAAGCCGCCTTTCAAATCGTAATAATAAATTATTTTGGGCGGACAGCTTTTTCGTTTTGTTCAATCATTTCAAGAAACTTCTTTGTATCGTTGGACGAACGATTGTTCTGTGCTTTATCGTCCTTAATATCATCTCCCTGTTTGTCTTCCAGCCATTTTACATAACGTTTTAAAGCATTTACAATACAGGTTGATATTTCGTTTTGTCCGGATTCGCTGTTCAGGTATTTTTCTTCTTCAGGGTTTGAGATAAAACCTGTTTCAACAAGCACACTCGGCATTGCAGTAGCCTGCAACACCCAGATGCCAACGCCTCTTTGTTTTACATCCCTGTC
Source organism: Chitinophagaceae bacterium (assembly GCA_035328345.1). GTDB lineage: Bacteria > Bacteroidota > Bacteroidia > Chitinophagales > Chitinophagaceae > JJ008. The sequence continues at coordinate 94,085 of DAOLIV010000006.1, forward strand.
AACTCGCCCAACTTTTGCAAATTCATCCTGTACATAACCTGCCAGTGTAGCGCTTCTTTTAAAGTATTGTTTTGTTTTTAGCAATGCAAAAGCAACAAAGTCCGGAGATTCAGGATCAAAATTGGCTCCGTAATTTTTTTCATAATTACTTTCTTTCAGCATAAAAGCATTTTCTCTAACGGCCAACTCTTTGTCCTCACTTTTATGGGCACCCCATATATACGTTTCTGTTCCTTTCGCAACACTGGGGGCTGTCCAGTACCGGTATTTAGGGACCTGTTTGGTTTTCTTTTTCCGGTTCTTTCCTTTCCCGGTATAATAGGTAACTGTTTTGTAGCCTACCACTTCAGACATTCTTTTGCCGGGAGCGGAATTAACATGGATACAAAGAAACAGATCACCTTTATTCTCGTTAGCAAAATCAGCTCTTGCATGAAGGGCCGGGTAAGAGTCAGTAGTACGGGTGTATAATAACTTAATTTCCGGGAATTCTTTTTGGATCATTTTTCCAAGCTTCAATGAAACATCCAGGCAAATATCTTTTTCATATGAAAAGGAACCTTTGGCCCCTGCATCACTTCCTCCATGTCCCGGATCGATCACAATGGTCCGGATCACTCTTTGCTTAGGGGTGTTATTTTCTTTAACAAAAGAAAAAATTGTAATGCTTAAGGAAGCGGCTAGAAAAAAGAAAAGGGTTCGTTTGATCATTTGTTTTTCATTTTGAATCCGGCAAACTTTGATTGCACAAGTGGTTGAATCTTCACATTTTCTTTGAAACCGGCAGTATGCCTGCTATGGATAAAGGTTTACATTTGCTCCTTACCTGATGAAACAATTCTACAAATTTAGGCCAAATTACTTTCTATATACGCTGCTGACTGCCAGTATATTTTATGCACAGACGTGGAAAACGGCGGCATCGGGTAACCAGGCAAGAGATTTTCGCAGTCCTTTAACAAATGCATCAGATACAACCAAATTACCGGTAAAAAAAGATAGTACAGGTGCAGTTATAGAACCGGTGAGAGATACTACCAGGATTTTCGCTGTTGATACAATTCCTGAAGTTCAAAAAACGGATACTTTCTCCATCAGAATATCCAAAGATTCATTGGATGCACCTTTAAAATATGAAGCAGCCGATTCAGCGGTTGTGATGATCGTAGAGAAAAAGATATACCTGTACGGAAAAACAAAAACGGAGTACAAGGATATCACTTTAACAGCACCTAAAGTTGAAGTGGATCAGCAAACACAGGTTGTTACGGCTGTTAACAGTAAGGATAGTACAGGTGAAGTAACAGAAACAGCACATTTTAAAAGTGGTGATGATGAATTTACCAGCGATACAATCCGGTATAATTTTAAAACACAGATCGGTCTCACAAAAAATACGTACTCTCAGCAGGGGGAGATGCTGGTGATTGGGGAAGTGGCCAAAAAAGTAAATGAGAATACTACATTCATTAAAGGAGCAAGATTTACTCCCTGTTTACTGGATGAACCTCATTTTGATATCAAGACCAATAAAATGAAGGTTATTAATAACAAACTTGCTGTGTCTGGTCCGGCACATATGGAGTTTGAGGGAGTGCCTGTTCCAATATGGTTGCCATTTGGATTTTATCCATTGAGCCAGGGTCGTCATTCCGGTTTGTTGCCCCCCCAGTTTACTACAAACGAACAATACGGACTTGGATTAGAGGGCCTGGGTTATTACAAAGTTTTAAGTGATTACTGGGATGTAAAATTTTACGGAAATATTTATTCTTACGGCGGTTGGTCACTGAACATCAATCCCACTTACCGGAAAAGATACCGGTATAGCGGTGCTTTTAATTTTGCTATACAAACAACAAAACTCAACTTTAAAGGTGACCCGGATTATTTAAAAAACAGGAGTTACTTCCTTACCTGGAATCATTCGGTTGATGGAAAAGCAAGACCGGGAACTAATTTTTCAGCAAGTGTGAATGCAGGTTCCACTAAATTTAATGAACTGGTTCCAAACAGTAACAGAATTAATTTCCAGAACCAGTTGGGATCATCCATTGCTTATTCAAAATCATGGGCAGGTAAACCTTATAATCTTACTGTAAGTGCCAATCATAACCAGAACAACGTAACAAGGTTAATTAATGTAAGCTTACCCGATGTAGGCTTTACTGTCAGCACTATTTATCCTTTTCAGAAAAAAGAATCAGCCGGAACTCTTAAGTGGTATCAGAAACTGGGTATTGGTTATAATGGAAATTTCCGTAACCAGGTTTCTTTTTATGATACAGCATTTGATTTCAAAAGACTCATTGATACATTACAATGGGGTGCACAACATAATTTCCCGATCAACGTTTCGCTTCCACCGATCCTGGGGGGTGCAGTGATAGTCGCCCCTTCCGTATCCTACTCACAGGTGTGGATTCAACAGAAATTTATCAGGAAGTGGAATAACACAGATAAAAAAGTGGATACAATGGTGACCAAAGGATTTTTTACGGATCACCAGTTGTTTTTTGGCTTGAGTTTTAATACAGCCATTTTTGGAACTTACCAGTTTAAAAAATCAAGGATTGTGGCCTTGCGGCATGTCATCAGGCCATCAATAAGTTTTAATTATAAACCCGATCTTTCCAAAAGCCATTATTATTCCGAACAGATTGACACAACAGGATACAAGATCAGGTTCTCTGAATTTGAAGGTGCTTTATACCCCGGCTACGGAGAAGGAAAAGTGGGAGGTTTGAGTTTCCAGTTTGATAATAACCTCGAAATGAAAATGAGATCCAAAAAGGATACCGGTGACAATGCTATTAAAAAAGTTCGTTTGATTGATGGATTTGGTTTTACAACAGGTTATAATTTCCTGAGAGATTCAATGAAGCTTGATCTTTTTAATATTTATTTCCGTACCACTCTTTTTGAGAAAATCAATATTACGGCCAATACGGTTCTCGATCCTTACCAGACCAATGAACGGGGTGCTGATATTGACAAATTTGCATGGGAAGGAGGTAAGTTTAAACTGGGAAGACTTACTTATGGAAGTTTATCGCTTAGTTCAAGTTTCAGGAGCCAGCCAAAGGATGCTAATAAAGAAGCGGAGCGAAAGAAACAACTGGAAAAACGACTCAACGATCCTAACCTTATTGCAGACCAGCAGCGATTGCTGGATTTCATGCAGCAGAACTCCGGTGACTTTGTTGACTTTAATGTTAACTGGGATTTGAATATCGGTCTTTCACTTTCATTTTTCAGCCAGTTGAAAAAAGATTACAGCGGGTTTGAAAAAGATTTTAATGCCAATATGAATTTCGGCGGCGGATTTAACCTGACCCCAAAATGGAAAATAACTGCAAACGGTTATTACGATTTTGATACAAGGAAACTGCAAACCTTCCAGATGGGAATAAACAGGGACATGCATTGCTGGCAGATTTCGATTAATGTAACACCTGTCGGGCTTTACCGCTTTTTTAATTTTACCATCAGTCCAAAATCTGCAATACTCCAGGATCTGAAGATCAACCGCACCCGGTATTTTACTGATTATTGATTACGGCTGGTGTAATAATCTCTCATTATTATAAATACCTTTTCCTTCAATTGATCTACCGATAACGAACCTGGTTCAACGGGGGAAAGAAAATGCATTTCAATTTTTCCTGGCCAGAAGAAAAATGATTTATGCAGTGGCAATACTTTTTTGGTATTCAGTATCACCGTGGGTATAATCGCTTTGCCTGAATCTACTGAGAGCCTGAAAGCACCATCATGAAATTTTTTTAGGGGATCGGAAGTTTTGTTCCGGGTACCTTCCGGGTAAATACACATGTGAATGTGTTTTTGCAGTACAGCTTTCATTTTCTCAAAACTTTCTTTCCGGCTTTTTTCACTTTTACGATCAACGATCACGGAGCCTTTCATATAATAAAAACCAAACAGCGGTACTTTGGTAAAGGATGATTTGGCAATGGTTTTATTGCCGCCGGGAATAAAGGCAGATGAAAGCGGAATATCCATCATGGAATTATGATTGCAGGCAACGATATAGGTTTCTCCTTTTTTAAAATTTTCTTTTCCTTTAATAACATACCTGCAACCTGATAAGGGTAACCATACTTTCATCCAGAGATTTGCAATACCGATGAAAATTTTCTGGCCAAAGGGATCAGGGATCAGCCAGCAAAGCATAGAAGGAATATAAACGACCAGGAATGTCACGATAAATGTGATCATCGCCCAAAGGGCAAACAATCTTCCCAATATGTTCTTTACAAAATTCATATTATAAACTCCAGTCGATAGGATCAATACCCTTACTTACAAGATAAGCATTGGCTTTCGAAAAATGCTGGCAACCAAAGAAACCGGCGTTGGCAGAAAGGGGAGAAGGATGAGCCGCTTTCAGGATAAGATGTTTCGATTCATCGATCAGCACTCTTTTTTCCTGTGCAAATTTTCCCCACAACATAAATACTACATGATCTTTTTGATTGGAAATTGTTTTAATAACAGTGTCTGTAAAATTGGCCCAGCCGATCTTTGAGTGACTCATAGGTTCTCCTGAACGGACTGTTAATGATGCATTCAATAGAAACACTCCTTGTTCGGCCCAATGTGTCAGGTTGCCGTGATTGGGGATCGCAATACCTATATCACTATGCAATTCTTTAAAAATATTGACCAGTGATGGGGGAGGCGGAACTCCATATTGTACAGAAAAGCAAAGTCCATGTGCCTGCCCGGGACCATGGTAGGGGTCTTGTCCTAATATCACCACTTTTATTTTATCAAGTGGAGTAGTGTCAAATGCATTAAAGATGAAACGGCCGGGTGGATAAATAGTTTTGCCCTGGGATTTTTCTGTCTTTATATGAAGAGCTATTTGCTGAAAGTAAGGTTTGCTGAATTCATTTTTGAGTGCTTCCTTCCATGATTCTTCGATCTTTACATCCATGCTCTTTCCTTTGGCTGCAAGCTAAAAAAAAATTACCTTCGCGGCTCGTTCATTTAAAGCGCCGGTCCGGTAGCTCAGCTGAATAGAGCAACTGCCTTCTAAGCAGTAGGTCATTGGTTTGAATCCAATCCGGATCACAAAAAAACCTCCTAAACAGGAGGCTTTTTTATTTATTAAATCTTTTATCTACATCCCCGGCAACCTGAATCCATCGAGGAATGCATTGATCTTTTCTTCAGGTAATTTTTTTTTGCTGTAGGCATACACAAAACCGATAAATTTTCCATCGGTCCATGCTTTTATTTTATACTGATTGCTTTCCTTGTCTTTCCAGTAATCAAGGATGCCTCTTGTTTCATTATTATCATTCAGCAAGTGTCCTCTTCCATACCCGGCTGACTGAACGATCTCAAAATTATTTTTCAGGAAATCTGCATAGGAGATCACCAGGTCCTCGGCCATCACAAGATTTTCTACCGGGTTTAATAATTTAACACAGATCACACCATATGTTATTTCACCCTGCCTGCATTCCCCGCTGTACACTAATGAAGAATCCGAACTATACTCGGCTTTAAATTTTGATTCGCAATAACTGTAAATAAAACAACCCGAATTACTGATCGCATATTTTTTCAGGCTTTGACCAGATGACTGTAAAGTGAAAAGCAGAAGGAATAAGTATATAAAGACAGTTTTCATTGCTGAGTATTAACGCTGTAAATGTAAATCATTTCCGGGCTGTGTTGGTCGTATTGACTGAATCATTTACTTTGGGGTCACATTGCCATCTATGAATAATGATTTTCATTACGGAATTGACCATTTGACGACCGGAGTTGCGATTGAAGTTGCATCAGGCAACAGAAAGGCACTGCTGACAAAGGATGCCAAAGTAAAAATTGAAAAAAGTCATCAGCATGTAAAAGATATTGTGGAAAACAGCAAAACCGTTTATGGCATCAATACCGGTTTTGGAATTCTGGCAAACACACCCATTTCCGCTGCTGATACAGCTACACTCCAATACAAATTATTGCAAAGTCATAGTGTAGGAGTAGGTGACCCGATCGCTGAAGAGATTGCCAAACTTATGCTGATCACAAAAGTGCATGCACTGGCACAGGGTTTTAGTGGGGTGCAATTATCAACTGTTGAACGGATCATCTGGCATATTGAAAATGATGTGATACCTGTGGTGCCTGAAAAAGGCAGTGTGGGTGCCAGCGGAGATTTGGCTCCATTGGCACATTTGTTTTTGCCATTGATCGGGTTGGGAGAAGTTTTTTATAAAGGGGTGAGAAAAAATTCACAGGATGTATTAAGCCAGTTCAAATTATCTCCTGTCGTATTAGGTCCCAAAGAGGGCCTGGCACTCATCAATGGAACGCAATTCATTTTATCCTTTTCGGTGAAGGCAGTGCAACGAATGCATAATTGCCTCGAAGCTGCTGATATTATTGGTGCGATGAGCCTGGAGGCATTAACAGGGACCAAAGCGCCGTTTGATGAACGATTGCATGCCCTTCGTCCTTTTGGCGGAAATAAATTAGTAGCGCAGCGGTTAAGAATGTTGCTGAATAATTCTGACATTATGCAAAGTCATGTGGATTGTGGCCGTGTGCAGGATCCTTATTCATTGCGTTGTATGCCACAGGTGCATGGCGCATCCCGCAATGCATGGCTGCATTTGAAAGAACTTACAGAAGTTGAATTGAATGCGGTAACAGATAACCCGGTCATTCTTTCTGCTGATGATACGATCAGTGGTGGAAATTTTCATGGGCAACCTCTTGCATTACCATTGGATTATGCCTGCTTTGCAGCATCTGAGTTAGGAAATATCTCTGATCGCCGTTGTTATTTGTTGCTGGAAGGAAAATGGGGACTTCCGTTATTGCTGATGAAAGATGTGGGTCTGAATTCAGGTTTTATGATCCCGCAATACACAACGGCTGCATTGGTTTCTGAAAATAAAACATTGTGTTATCCGTCCAGCGCTGACAGTATTCCCACTTCTTTAGGCCAGGAAGATCATGTAAGTATGGGCAGCATCAGCGGGAGAAAACTGAACAAGGTATTGGATAACCTGGAAAATATTCTCGCCATTGAATTATTATCGGCCTGCCAGGCTATTGAATTCAGGAGACCGTTAAAAAGCAGTGAACTGCTCGAGTATGCTCATCATTTCGTTCGTGACTTTGTCAGCTTTGCTGAAGAGGACAGGGTTTTTGCGGATGATATCAATAAAGTTGCCGGGCTTATAAAAGATTTTTCTTTTGTAAGAAAAGTAAATGCTTTTGCTGCTCAAAAGCAAATTCATTTAAATAGTGGGTTCGAGGAGTTTGATTACTAGGATTCAATTATAATTATTCCTGGGTATACTTAGGTCATGTATATCTATAAACAACATCATTACTGGGTCTATATCGTTACCAATCCAGAGAAAACGGTTTTATATACTGGTGTGACAAATGATCTTTCCCAAAGGTTGACCGAGCATTGGGTAAACCGGGGAAAGGCGGGGACTTTTGCGGGCAGGTATTATTGTTATAATCTTATTTACTATGAATACTTCCCTTATATCAACAATGCAATACTCAGAGAGAAAGAGATAAAGAAGTGAAGAAGAGAACAGAAAGTAAAACTGGTAGAACAAATGAATCCTGAATGGAATTTTCTGAATGCTGCTGTATGTAAAACATGGCCACCGAAAAAGATATATAAAGGGGAATAACGTTTGTGTTCTAAGACTTCTCACCGCCTTCGGCGGTTCGAAGTGACAAATATTTTGTAGTAATCGGAGTCCTCCAATCTCCAGGATACTTGTCACGTCGAACCCAATTTATTGGGTGAGACGTCTTGCATAAAAACACAGGGAAAATTCTAAAGTTCCAAACAACTTTCCAAAGCAAGGGTCATCATGGGTAATAATGCTTTTTCTCTTTCAGTTGCTGAAATTTTTTCATGAGTGGGCAGCACATCCGAAACAGTCAGTAATGTTGCAGCAGATTTTTTTGTGTATTTGGCGTTAGCAAATAAAGCAAAGGCTTCCATTTCCACAGCCAGGCATTCATTTACTTCTGCGATCTCAGGAACTCCCTTCATTGTTCTGTAAAAAACATCGCTGGAGTGTATGGGACCTTTATGAACAGGCAGATTCATCCGTTCTGCAGTATCATTAATTGCTGAATATGCATTTCCTTCATGGTACATATGACGGCCGGGGTAGGCAAAAGCATTAAAAGCGTAGGTAGATTCACTGAATGCTCTTTCCGCATTTACCAGTTCAAATAATTGCAGGCTCGTTGTGTAAGAACCGCAGGTGCCGATGCGAATGATGCAGTCCACATCAAACTCGGTGAATAATTCAAAAGAATAAATACCAATGGAAGGACAACCCATTCCGCTGGAGCCTACCGTGATCATTTTATTCTTATAAGTACCGGTAAAATACAGGGCATTACGGGTGGTATTCACCAGTTTCACATCCTGCAATGATTGTTCTGCAATAAATTTTGCTCTTAACGGATCACCCGCCAGTAATACAACGGATGCAATATCTCCTTTCTGGGCACTGATATGAATACTCATTAGCTAAAGTTTCTTAGTGATGAAGTTATTTAATTTATCGGGAATAACGACTTTTGTAAAGATTATGAATTATAAATGTTGAATGTTGAATTAAGAATGGTTTATAACTCTTAATTCTTCATTCGTAATTTTTACGATATGAACACGATGACACAACGATACGATGCCATTAAATACAAAACTCCTACCGGCACCAAACTCAATTGCAAAGGATGGATACAGGAAGCGGCACTAAGAATGTTGCTAAACAACCTCAATCCTGAAGTGGCTGAACGTCCTGATGAATTGATTGTATACGGAGGCCGTGGAAAAGCAGCCAGGAATTTTGAAGCGCTGGATAATATCATCAAAGCATTAAAAGTGCTGGAGAATGATGAATCATTATTAATTCAAAGCGGCAAACCGGTTGGAATTTTAAAAACACATAAAGATGCACCAAGGGTGCTTATCAGCAATTCGCAACTGGTTCCTAAATGGGCCACCTGGGAACATTTTGATGAGCTGGAGAAAAAAGGATTGATGATGTATGGACAAATGACTGCCGGCAGCTGGATCTATATCGGCAGCCAGGGAATTGTGCAGGGCACTTATGAAACCTATGCGGCATTAGCCAACAAACATTATAATGGTTCACTCAAAGGAACACTGAATGTCACTGCCGGTCTTGGTGGCATGGGTGGTGCACAACCATTGGCCATTACGATGAATGAAGGTGTGGCGCTGATAGCAGAAGTGGAAGAATGGCGGATTGACAAACGTATTGAAACAAAATACCTCGATGAGAAGTATACGGATATTGATGAAGCGATTGACAGAAGCTTAACGCTGAAAGCTGAAGGCAAAGGCTTAAGCATTGGTGTATTGTGTAATGCTGTTCAATTATTGGAAAGACTGGTGGAGAGAAATATTATTCCTGATACCCTTACGGACCAAACCAGTGCTCATGACCCGCTGATCGGCTATGTGCCGCATACCCTGAGTAATGAACAGGCGAATGTATTAAGAGAAAACAATCCTGATGAATATATTAAGCTGAGTTATGAAAGCATGTACCTGCATGTGCAACTGATGCTGCAACTGATGGATAAAGGAGCGATAACATTTGACTATGGGAACAATATCAGAGCAAGAGCTGATGAATACGAAAAGAAGAACGCTGAACGCAAAACGCAAAATGCATTAGGCATTAAACCTTCAGCATTGGGCAGGTCTTTCGATTTTCCAGGCTTTGTTCCTGCATATATAAGACCCCTGTTTTGTGAAGGTAAAGGGCCCTTCCGCTGGGCAGCGCTGAGTGGCGACCCGGCTGATATTGCTGTAACAGATGAAGTGATAAAAAAACTGTTCCCGGAGAACAAGGCATTGATGCGCTGGCTGAAACTTGCCAAAGAAAAAATTGCTTTCCAGGGCTTGCCTGCAAGAATATGCTGGCTGGGACAAGGTGAAAGAGAAAAAGCCGGACTTGCATTTAATGAACTGGTACGGACGGGAAAAGTAAAAGCTCCGATCGTTATTGGTCGGGATCATTTAGACACAGGTAGTGTGGCATCTCCTAACCGGGAAACAGAAGCTATGCTGGATGGAAGTGATGCGGTGGCCGATTGGCCATTATTGAATGCATTGGTGAATACCGCCGGTGGCGCCAGTTGGGTTTCCTTGCACCATGGAGGCGGGGTAGGTATGGGTTATAGCATACATGCCGGGATGGTGATTGTTGCCGATGGCACCGATGATGCAGAAGCAAGACTGAAAAGAGTATTAAGGAATGATCCGGGAATGGGAGTGATAAGACACATGGATGCTGGCTATGAAATAGCGGCAGATACAGCGAAAAAACATGGACTTGATCTTGAGGAAAGATTATAAATTTTAATTCGTCTCTTTTAGAAGATCCATGAGGTATTGGTGCCACTTGTTTTTCTTGAAATTATCAGATAATATTGGCCTGGTACATATTATTATTAATACTGATAAACTATTGTAAAACCACCGTGCTATGGAATTCAGAATGATTGAGCTTTTTGAAAAGACGCCTGACCTCGTATGTATTGCCGGTAGGGAAGGTTATTTCAAAAAAGTAAATCCTGCTGTTTATGAAAAATTAGGATACAGCAAGGAAGAATTATTTTCCAGCCCCATTGCTTCTTTTATACATCCTGATGACCGGGAACATACCGGCCGTGAACGAAGCGAACTGCTGAAAGGTAAAACGCTGGTCAATTTTCAAAACCGTTATATCACTAAAAGCGGTGACGCCATCTGGCTGCAATGGACCTCCATCTACCTGCCGGAAAAAGAGCTGGTGTTTGCCATTGCCAAAGACATTACTGATAACAAACGCCGGGAGCAGGAAATTGAAAAAAGATATCACACATTTAAAAACCTGGCCACTCATTTTAAAACAAGGGCGGAAGAAGACCGGAAATACATGGCGGAAGAACTGCACGAACAGGTGGCGCAACTGGCTGCTGTGCAAAAGCTGAATATCCAATGGCTGAGCGATAAACTGGGTGAGCTGCCGGAAGCCTTTCATGAACGGATGGAAGAAACTGCTTTGTTGTGCGAACTGATGATACAGAAGATCCGGCAATTATCGTTTTCAGTAAGCCCGAATATGATAGACGACCTGGGGCTGGAAGCGGCATTCCAGTGGAAATGCAGCGAGTTTACCCGGCTAACAGGTATTCCCTGCCATTTGCAGTTTGGTTGTGATGAAAGCAGGATGAGCCGGGAACTGAAGATCGATTTTTTCCGGGTATGTGGGGAAGCGCTGGAGAATGTAGCCGCACATGCAGCGGCGCAGCAGGTATGGGTAACCGTGGAGCAAAGAGACAGCCAGACGACTATAATTATTGCAGATAACGGCAAGGGTTTTGACGCTGCACAGGTGCTCCCGGCAGCGGGACTGCAGAACCTGCAGCAACTGGCGGTTTCCATTAATGGGGCTTTGCTGGTGGAAAGCACTCCCGGTGAAGGCACAAGAGTTAGTTTTAGCGCCGAAATACCGGAGAAGGCGGTGGCGTAGAAAACTTCTTACATTTAATCAGCAAAAAAATGTTTCCTCTCCATAAATGGGAGGGATTAAGGGCAAATTGAAATAAAAATTGGTTCTTGGTACACGAACCTAGGCGAAGAAAATTTTAATTTTCATTGTAAATATGAGTGTAAGAAAGCCAATTATTCAAACCATTATTCAGTATCTAACCTATTTATTTTTTGGGATTGCGGCTTTCAACTTTGTTATAAATACTTTTTCAAATGCAGTTGCATTTATTGATCTTTCAATTTCAATCTGGGCTACCGTTTCGATAATAGGTTTATATATTTTATTATACGTCTTGGTTAAAAAAAGAAAAATTATTTGGCAAACAAAAGAAGGGGCAAGAATTACAGTTTTAAGTTTGGGACGTTTGATTGTATTGCCATTAATTGGTGTTTTAATTTGTCTTTGGGTGCCATTAATACTTAATTCAAAAAAAACATCTAACAAGAAATTGCAAATATCAAATATTCCTGAAACGATTATTCCGGCATTTGATTTACATGATAATCGATTTAAGATTCTCATATTGCCATTTCGTAGTGAATGTGAATATATGGGAGCGAAATATGATGTTGGTTATGTTATTTCGAAACGACTTGCGAGTCTCAATGTTGATGACACTTTGGGGATTGTTGTAAAATTTCTTGGTAATGAATTTGAGGTGTCAGATTTTTCCAACAGTAGTGCTGATACATTAATGAAATTTCATAACGCAAGTCAGGTTATTTATGGTTCATACTCCTTGAAGGAATGTGAAAATGATGGAAAGGGTCGGATTTGTTATAATTATAGAACTGACCCAATGCAATTCTATCTTTACGGGGATAAACAAGATGATACAAGTTATCATATGTCGGAAATTTCGGGCCTCTATGATATACGGAATGGTTCTGGGCAAGAAGAGATTGAGAATATTATATACGGATTTGGAGCTTTTTCTGCTTTTGCAAGAATGAATTGGCTAAAAGCAATTCGATTAATTTCAAAGATTGATAATATTTCGAAATATGGGAGTTTTTATTATTTGAACACTTATTGTCAATTTGAATTAGGTAATTATTCGGAATCAAAAAAATTGAGCTTAAGAAAAGTAGAGGAAAATCCAAGCGATTATGTCTATTATAATGTTTTAGGATTATCATGCCTAAATCTAAATGAAAGGAAGAATGCACTGGAATATTTTAGCAAAGCTATAAAGCTTAATAAAGAATATATATATTCTTGGATTAATCTTGGTTACTATTACCTGCGATTAAATAATTTTGATAGTGCAAGAAAATGTTTTGATGTGGCTATAAGTATTGATCCTAAAAGCCCGATTGTTTGGCGAGGAATTGGCAAATTTTATTTTAACAACCTGGATTATAAGAATGCAAAAGATTGTTACGAGAAGTCGTTAAATTTTGATTCAACTGAGGATATTGCTACAATGAGTGATCTGGCATTAACTTATGTATATTTAAAAGACACTTCTTATGCTATTTCATGTCTTGAAAGAATTTTGAAAATTGATTCCAATGATTATTGGAGTCTCAGCACTATCGGCGGACTGTATTTGAATAAAAAGGAATATGGCAAGGCAAAATCTTATCTGGAGAGAGCAATTAAAATAAACCCAAATGATGACGAGACTTTTTCAAAATTAGGTGCTGTTTTTCAAAAAATGGAAATGTATAAAGATGCGGTTAATTATTTCCAAAAATCGTTGTTGCTTAACACGAATAATTATAATGCAAATTCTAACTTAGGTAAATGCTATTTTATTAGTGGTGATACCATGAAAGCTATAAATTTTTGCCTTAGTGTACTTCAAAAATTCCCACATGATGATAGGATTTTATCTGGAACATATTATAATTTAGGAATTTTTAATGTTCATATCAGTAAGGAAAAATCTCTTTCATATTTTAAATTGGCAATAAAAAAGGATCCCTCACTTCATGAAAAACTGCAAGAATTAATGCTAAAATACAAGCTAATGAGCCTAAAAGAGTTTAATCAATATTTTAATTGAATAATTCAATTTCCAAGGGATTTTGAAAGAGACTCGCTTCTTCTCAGAAAAATCTCCTGCACGGAACTCGGCGTAACTTGATATACTTCTATGCTAACTGGCAGGTTTCATTTTCTTAACCAAAGTATTGCGGATCAAAATTAAAAAAGCTCCCATTGTAAAATCTATTGATAAGCAAAACAGGTCGTAATGTGGTGGTATCAATTCTGAGCCCGTAAAAAAATGGTAGCCGAAGTCCCATATTCCATGTAAAAAGTATCCTGCAATCAATAAGTTTATATTGCTTCTTACGCCTGCATATGCAAGAAACATAAAACAAAGTGCCTGGATGCAGGTAATTATTAACGAGGGAGTATCGGTCCAGGTAAACCCAACATAAAGAAAACCTATCCCGGTAAGTATCTGCCCGTATATTACCGGTTTATTGTTAAGCTTTAAAAGCTGGATCACAAGCACTGCCAGGATTCCCGAGACGATCCCGATTATTATCGCTGTCATTGGTTTTAGTTTGTTATAAAATTAAAAAAGAGAGGCGGTTAAGCCTCTCAGTCGTTTAGCTGTTGGAAGAAGTTTCACAGGCACAGTTAGGACCGCACAAACAGATGTTGCAACCACAAACTGCGTTTTCGTTTTTGTTTTGTTTTGTCGTTTTCATGATTTTTTGTTTTAATGGTTATGAATGATTGACAACACAAAAATATCATGACGGGCAGCCTGCTGCCTTACGTTATGGAGGGGAAGATGTATATAATTTTTGGGTCAGAGCTTATCCAGCGACTGCCGCCTGGCAGCGCCTATCTTTTTGAAGTGGGAAGGAGTGAGGCCCGTTACTTTTTTAAACTGCGAGGATAAATGATGCACACTGCTGAAACCGGTTTGGTAGGAGATCTCTGTCAGTGAAAGCTGGTCATATACGATCAGCTCTTTTACTTTTTCGATCCGCTGTAAAATAAAATATTGCTCAATTGTTTTCCCTTCTATGGAGGAGAACAGGTCGCTGAGATAACTGTAGTCGTAAGGAATTTTTTTAGTGATAAACGCAGATAGTTTGATGTTCTGTGAATCCATACCCATGCCAAGGTAATCGATCAGCGCCTGCTTGATATCTTCAATGATCTTGTTGGTTCTTGTTTCTATTAATTCAAATCCTGCCTGCTTCAACCGGGTTTCCAATTCTTTTAATTCTTCTTTTGAGAGTTTGTGCAAAATATCCACTTCTCCCAGTACGGCGTTAGAGAAAGGTATATCAAGGTCTTTCAAAATCTTCTCTACGGTCATGATGCAGCGCTGGCACACCATGTTTTTTATAAGAAGTTTGTTCGGTTTCTCTTTCATAAAAGAAAAGTGTTTCTAAGACAAACTTATGCTAGGGTAAATTATTTTTCACGACCTGTTAGAATATCTTGAAGTTGGGTTATCATAAGATAATTATTAAAACGGAATGGCTTTGTCAGGTTAGTATTCGATTGTATAATCGAATTTGGAAGGCTCGGTAAATATTTCCAGCAAATTGTACCGTAACCCTACCGTTTGTTTATCATCGGAGACCTGCATCAGCCTGTTATCAAATTTTTTAACCGGGGCAGGTAATTTTATAACAACTGAATTTATTATTTCAAGCCCGCTGCCGGCCATTTCTTTCAGCTCTTTAACTTCCTGCTGTTCCGTCAGGGTATTAAACCGTTCTATATTTACTTTGCGGCTGATGAGACCTTTTTTTACCGTTACATCATAAATGGTATTCAGGTTGCCTATGCCGGGCATTTCTTCCTTTTCTGCTGCTGCGGAATCTTCCTTATCTGCTCCCGGAAAATTTTCAAACATCGCCTTTACAACTTTATTGGTTATAGTACCCTCCATCAGTAATTTAAGGTTGTCATAATTATTAAACGGGATAGATGTAATTATTTTAAAGACATTTTCATCATAGTTCATCACCAGTTTTACATCTCCATTTTTAAATACCTGTTTTTGTTCTTCATTCAGACTGGAATCGCTATCAATAAAACTGCTTATACTGAAAGTAGTGTCAATGGATTCACCTGCTCCTTTTTTGGCTGAATCGTTTCCTTTGTCAATTGATTTAATCATTTCAAGCATTCCGCTCATATCCAGGTTGTTTACAAAAGTTCCGTTTCCATCACTCTTTATTTCAATAGTGGTGAACTCCTCATAACAACTGCTGAAAGAAAAAAGTAACAGTGTTATCAATAAAATTTTTACCCGCTGCATTCTTAGATTATTTCCCGAAAGATAATAAAAACAAAAAACCCCGCTTACCGGGGTTTACATTTATACAGTGTTTCATAGTTATTTGGACTGTTCAAATTTTATGAGAGCTCCGCTGGCACTGAATGTAGCTTCAAATTTTACAGAACCTCTTATGAAATGGGCTTTCCATTCTCCGTTATTGGTAAGTTTCCATTCATACACATTATCAGTTGCAAAATTCTGCCTGAAGGCATCCAATACAACCTGTGGTACCGGCGCTGAAATACATATTATACTGTGCGATGACTGATGGCCGCTATCATCAAATGTGGCATCGTGTCGCTGGCTGTTTTCATTGAACTGAACTTCAAAGCTGCTGTTGTGACGCTGCCATTCAATTTCAGAAGCATTCCGGAAACTGTTGCTAAACGAAGTGGTAACAGCTGTGGGAACAGAAGATGCCGGAATCACATTTGCATTTCCTGTGGAATTATTGTTACTATCAATAGCTGATTTGCTGCAGGCAGCAAGTGAAGTTATCAGTAAAGTGGCAAGGATAATCCTGGGTTTCATACCTGTATTTTTTAGTTTAAGATTGATTGAATACAGATATGGGTAAATACCGGGAAAATATTTGTAACCGGGAAAACCGGATTTTTTTACATGGATCAGCTTTCAAATATCATTTAGCCTTTTTTACAGCTTCTGCAAAAGCGTCCACAATGTATTTTTTCTCCCTGTAAAGTATTGTTTCATTTACCGTAAGCTGGCCAATATGATCAGGGCCTGGTGGTGGCATCAGGATAAAGCGATCCCTTAGTTCTTTTTGTAATTTTTGTCCATTTGTTTCGTCCGGAAATTTTGCCTTGTAAATATTGGTTCCGTTGTTCAGTGCAGAAATAGTTATACCCAATGGCTCCAGTGCTGCAAATATTTCTTTTGATCTTTTTATGGCATCCTGCAGTCTTTCTTCAAGTCCGTCAAGCCGGTGCAGGGCCATGGCGGCATTCAGCCAGTTGCCAAACATATTGCCCCCATGTATCTTAATTAAATGCGGCATTTTTTCAATCACATCTTTATCACCACAAAGAATTGCCCCGCCGCTGGCGCCTAAATATTTGTAAAGAGAAATATAAACAGTATCAAAATAGGAAGCATATTCTTTTACTGTTGTTCCGCCCCATGCGGTTGCCATATAAATTCTTGCCCCATCAAGGTGCATTTTTATATTCTTGCTGCGGCAGTATTCATTTACCTTTTTTATTTCATCCAGGGGCATCATTCTTCCGTCGCTGCGCCGGACTGGGTTTTCGATGGACACACACCCGATGCCGCTTTTGAAAACTTCTTCATGATCCAGGTTCTCAATTCCCTGTTTCAGTTCTTCTGCTGTAAAAAATGTTTTGTCTTTTGCCAATGGCATCAGCCTTTTATTGAAAATTGATTGGGCAGCATCTGCTTCATCCCGGTACACATGGCTGGTATCCTGCAGAAACACCTTGGTATTCTCACCGCTCAGTACTGCAATAGCAAATTGGTTGGCCATGGTACCGCTGGGCATGTATATCGCTTTCTCTTTCCCGGTTATTTCAGCAAATCTCTTTTCCAGTTCTGCCACAGCACCCCCGTTTCCGTATCGATCCACTTTCAGCATTTGTTTTTTATTGGCTTCTTCCAGTTGTTGCAGGTAGGCAACTCCGTCAAAAAAATCACCGTCTGCAAAGAATTTCACAACGGGTTCATCGGCATTATAAGCTTGTGGAGCTTTTTGATTTGCGAATGCTGGTACTGCAGGCAGCAGGGCAGGCGTAAGAACAAGACCCGATCTTCTTAAAAAAGATTTTCTGTTCATGGCATATCTGGTTTTGAATAGTGTTCCCTAAAGTACGATTAATTAAAATGCTTTTTCCGGTGGGAAATTTTTGAGTTGATGCATCACAAAGGGACTATTTTCCGATTTCGTAAAAATCGGACTGAATTTTTCCCGTCTGCAGCGGTTATTGTTTGAATAATTCATTTTTTTGCGACCCAAAAATTAAAACAACTCTATGGCAGGTAAAACAACATGGCATAACCAGATGCGGATATGGCACCGGTATCTTGGATTTTTTCTGGCAGGTATTATGGCAGTTTATGCATTAAGCGGTATTGTAATGATCTTTCGTTCGACTGATTTTCTGAAAAGGGAAGAAACCGTAAAACAACAGCTGAAGCCAAACATGTCAGCAGAGGAATTGGGTCAAAAGATTCGCATCCGTGACCTTAAGTTTGGTTCTGAAAACGGTGATGTTCTTTCTTTTAAAACCGGAACATACAATAAGGCGACCGGTGATGTGGAATACATTGTAAAATCATGGCCCAAAGCCATTGATAAACTGACACAGTTACACAAAGCCAACACAAAAAGCCCTTTGTTTTACCTGAATATTTTCTTTGGCGTGTCGCTATTCTTCTTTGTGTTATCCTCTTTCTGGATGTTTATGCCCGGTACTACCATTTTCCGAAAAGGATTATACTTTGTTCTGGCAGGTGTAGTGCTGACACTGATCATGCTTTTTGTTTAATGGATCATTTTTCTTTCCGAAGAATTGTTGTGAATTAGAGAAATCAGTTTATATGCTGAGTTTTGTTAAGATGAATTTGGGTTACTAAGCTTAAATTAGCTTACAAAATCTGTGAATATGTCAAAGGAAACAGAAAAGACCATTACGCTGCATGTGTATGCGGATGGGATAGAGGCTAAAATCATGCAGGATAAATTGAATGCTGGTGGCATCAGTTCATTTCTTAATGATGAGAATGTATTGGGCATGGATCCTGTGGGCGGAGTTGAGTTAAAAATATTCGAGAAGGATAAAGAGGCGGCGGAAAAAATTCTTCATTCCTGATGTTTTTATAATTCCAGTTCCCAGACACTCCTGTATGAGCCGTATTTTTCAATGTAAGTAAGAAATGCATTGTAAAAAACATCGGTGGCAATGGTGGCGCTGTCACCAATAACAAATAATTTTTCTTTGGCACGGGTGATGGCAACATTCATGCGGCGATAGTCTTTCAGGAAACCAATCTCACCATCATCATTGCTTCGAACCAGTGACAGAATGATGTTTTCTTTTTCCTGTCCCTGGAAGCTGTCAATGGTACTAATGCGTATTTGTTTTGGTAATATTTCTTTTGCAGCCGTCACCTGCCCTGAATAAGGAGAAATGAAACCAGTTTTGGCAGGATCAAGCTGTTCTGTTTCCAGTATTTTTTTTACGATATCCAGTTCACCATTGTTTTGCAAACTGGTGCCATCAGGTCCATGTACTTCATTAAACCCCGAACCTGCAGTGTCAATAAATGTGATATGGGTTCCTGTATTTTCAAGGTGTGAGGGGCTCAGCAACTGGTTATTGTAAAAATAGCTGCTGCTGAAACCGGCGATCACCTGTTTCATCCTGTATTGTGTATTCAGCAGGTGAATATTATTAGTATCATGTATTGCTGTTTCAAGGATGGAACGATCAAATCCGAGTTTGGCTGCTTCAAAACTTAGCACGGTAGGAGGTAGCTGCCAATGATCACCGGCTAAAACAATTTTTTCGGCAAAAGGGAAAATACACCATGCTAATGGTTCAATGCATTGTCCTGCTTCATCAAGTACCAATGTCGGAAAATGGAGCTGATCAATCTCTGCATCATAAATGCCGATCGGGGTTCCGGCAATTACCTGTGCGTCTTCAAACAATTTTTCTTCATTGTATGCCTGTAACTTTTTTATTTCATTTCTGAGATTCTTTACTTCTTTGAACAGGAGCTGACGTTGTTCTCTTTCGGCTTTTCCAAAACTGCGTTTGTATTTCAATGCCATTCTGCGAAACTCTTCGGCTCTTTGTTTGAGTTGTTTGATCTCTTTTTGCTGCTTACTGTTGTTGAGTCTTCCTTCGGGTGTATGGGCAAAGATCAGTTCATCAGCTTTGCTGGCATTGCCTACTCTCAGCAGTTTTACATTTTGTTGCAACAGGCCTTTGGCGATATTATCAACAGCCGTATTGCTGGGTGCTGACACCAGGACTTTTTCACCATTATTGATTAATTGAATGATTGCTTCAATAAGAGTCGTTGTTTTTCCTGTACCGGGTGGGCCATGCACAATAGTGACCTGTTCGTTCTGCAGAATTGCTTTTACCGCCTGTTGCTGACTTTCATTCAGGGTTTGATTCCGGAAACTGACAGAAATATTTTTTATGGATGCAGGATCAGTTTTGGTGGGTTGATCATCATGAAATTGTTCAAATAACTTAAACAGTGGTTTTTTGTTCTCCAGTTCGTTCAGTACTTTTTTCATGATCTCCGTAGTACGGGTGTCAGGCGCCAGTTTGATGCCAACACCATCGTCTTCGATCCAGTCCGGGAAATCGGGGGCAAACAATCGAAACTCTCCATTCTTTCCATCAAGATTGATCAGTACACCTTTCACAGGTTCTTCACCAGTTATGAAACATTCAATGGCGGCTCCGTCCCTGAACAAATTAGCTTCAGGGGGAAAGCCGAGTTTAAAACTTATTTCCGGATAATCTGCATAACCAAAACTTTTGCGGGTAACAATGATCGGGTGCAGTGCCAGTCCTTCAGCTTTCAAAACTTTTAATGAATGCTGCTGATCCAGCCGGTATCGCTGTGCCTGTTCTTTTTCTTCAAGGTCAACACATTTTATCAATTTTTCAATGTCCGGATGCATGAGGTGAAAATAAGATGGGAGGAAGGAATAAAAAAATGGAAGTTGTTCGTTTTTTGTAAGGCGAAACAAAGTAAATCAATGACCAACGGCTCTATAATATGACACAGGCATTGGCAGTGCTGTTAATATTCCTGATTTTCGTTTTTTTAAATCTATGAATCGCATTTTATTATTTATTCTTTTTCTGCCTTTCCAGTTTGCAGCCTCTCAACCCAAATGGGAAAGATTGCAATCAAAACTGGATTCACTTCGGCAGGTAGCTAATTATCCCGGCATCAGTGTCGCCATTGCCTGTGCAGATGGCTCAGAGATGACTTTCACATCAGGGTTTAACGATAAAGAAAAAAATATTGCATTATCCAAGAGTGATATGCTGATGCAGGGAAGTGTCGGTAAAACTTATGTTTCTGCTATAGCTCTGCAACTGGTAAAGCAAGGGAAATTGAATCTTGAAGAGAAAGTAGCAACTTACCTGGGCGATCTTCCCTGGTATCACCGGGTTCCCAATGCAGCTGATATTACAGTAAGACAGATCATGAATCATAGCAGCGGCGTAATGCGGTATGAGTTTAAGCCTGATTTTCTGAACGATCTGAATGCACAACCAACAAAAACATGGAAACCGGAGGAGCTACTTGCTTACGTGTTGGATGAAAAGGCGCCTTTTGCGGCTGGTGAAGGGTGGGATTATTCAGACACCAATTATATTTTACTTGGAATGATACTGGAAAAGCTAACCGGAGAAAAATATTATGCATTGCTGAATGAAAAAATATTGAAACCTTTTGGTTTGACGAATACAAAGCCGACCAATAAGATCACTTTGCCGGGATTGGCACAGGGATATGCTGGCGCTGAGAATGAATTCGGGAAAAGTGATAAAGTGATGAATGCTGATGGATCATTTGTCATCAATCCGCAATTTGAATGGACGGGCGGTGGCGTTTATTCTACCACTGAAGATCTTGCCCGCTGGGGTAAACTATTGTACGAAGGAAAAGTAGTTGACACTTCGTTAATGCTCAATGACGCCGTTCGTGCAAAACTGGGTCCTGATTCAAAGTATGGCCTGGGGGTTATCATTCGACCTACACCTGTTGGAGTTGCTTATGGTCATAGTGGTTTTTTCCCGGGGTATCTTACAGAGATGGCATATTTCCCCTCTTTAAAAATTTGTATTGCTGTGCAGGCCAATAGCAGTGATTTCAGGTCTGTTAAAATGAGCCTGTCCCGTATCCTGTTGGAATTAGTAAAACAATATGAGAATTAATTTTAAGCAACAGCAAACTTTCTAAAAATTAGTATCATGAAAAAAATAATAACGGTATTGGTTCTATTTATTTTAGTAAAACCTATTGCTGCACAGGAAAAAGAAAAAATTGAAAGAGCTTGTTTGAACTATATTGAAGGATTTTATGAAGGCGACACTGTTAAATTGATCGCATCATTAAAACCAACTCTTTACAAGATCGGTTACTGGAAGAATAAGAACACCGGCATTTATGATTTTGACGGACAAATGACCTGGCGGCAGGCATTGGACTATGCAAAACGGGTTTTTGAAAAGAAGAATTTTGCAAAATCAGATGCACCTAAAAAAGTGCAGGTGCTGGATATAGGTAACAGTATTGCGTCCGCAAAGGTCACGGCCTGGTGGGGCATCGATTATGTCTTATTGTCCAGGCAAGGCGATAAGTGGATGATTGAAGAGGTGCTGTGGGAAGGCCCGTTGGAAAAATAAGACTTTGATAAAAGAAAATAAATCTACCGGTTGGTGATCCCTGCTTACATTTGCTTCCTCGTATTCCGCAAAATTAAACACCAAGAGGTATGAAAAGAATATATGCAATTGTTACAGGAATATTTTTCCTGTTTGTATCAGCAAATTCTGATGCACAAACAAAAACCGCCGCAGATTATTTTGCAGGGAAATGGAACATACTGATCAAAGGCACTCCCTATGGTGACCTGAAGAGGGTTTATGTACTAGATAAAAAAGACAATGGTCTTGCAGGTGTTGTACAGGATACGACAGGTAAAGAAATAGCGAAGTTCACTAAGGTCGAATTAAAAGAAAAGGAGATCACTCTCAATTATCATTCCCTTGGTAATGATGTCGTCATTGTTTTTACAAAAAAAGATGACGATTATATAACAGGTTCCATGTTTGGCATGTTTGATGCCACCGGCAACCGGATCAAATAGAGTCTTGGGAATAAACTATAAATTTTCAACCGCTCATTTTTCCCATTTCATCTGGTCTGATGTTAAATACAACTTTGGGTGGTGTGCCAGGTAGGGCAAGAGAATACAAACAGCAACACCTGTAATTGCAATTATGCCGAACAAAAATCCGTGAGGCAATGTCAGCAACGTTTCTCCTGTTGGCGATTTCGGATTCATCTCAAAAAGAATGCCCGCAATTGTCAAAATAGAAAAGAATAGCAAGTAAATTAATTCACCTTTTGATACATGATGTACAAGCAGGAAGTAGATAATGCCTGCCACCGCCATAATAATCGGAATGCCGATGGATATGGCGATTGGTCCAACTGCTTTTATTTGTTCAAAATCAGTGGAACTCCGATAAAGCAAGGCAAAGACGATTATGAGTAACGCAGTAATAATTCCGCAAAGCAAGCTGGCGATCAAAGCCCGGGAGAGGGTCATTTTTTTAAATTCAGATTTCATATTTCCTCCTTTTGATTTTAGTTGCTGCTGCGAGAGCAGTAGACAGGATTGTGAAATGTTTTGGCAGTCAGTAATTGGAGAAGTTAATAAAGAGGAGAGATTGGCTGATCAATATTACTCCTTTGTTTGGGCGGACGTAATGTGGTATGAAGTTACTTCAATATGCCGGGGAAACCTGAGATTAAATTTATCGTGCATAAACATTTAGCAAACAAGTGATAGGAGAAAGCTTATTGCTGAATCATTTGTTTTATTACAACTTTATCATTGCAGACTGGAATACACAATTGATTCAAATTTACTTTCTACATCACCATGGCTGTTTGGTGTTTGTTGAGTCATAAAAAGGCAGATAAGGTTTGCTTTAGGGTCGGCCCAGTAGGTGGTACCGAAATAACCTCCCCACGAAAATGAACCTGCATACCTGGGGCCTTTTGCTTCTGATAATTTAGAAGTAATGGCAAATCCCAGGCTGAAATTATCGTTGCCAAACATTCCATCTTTTAATTGACCACTGGTCATTATTTCAACAGCTCTTTTTGAGAGGATGCGGTGCCCGTTATAAACACCTCCATTTAAAAGCATTTGTAAGAAGATAGCATAATCCAAGGCAGTAGAAGAAAGCCCTGCTCCCCCGGAGAAGTAATCCATGTTCATAAGTGGATAATCCGGATCAAGGTTGCGGAACGTATGGCTCCACTTGATCACATTACCTGTTGCATCTTCAGTATAAACTGTAGCCAGGCGATTAGCTTTTGAGGCAGGAACATTGAAATAAGTGTCTTTCATTCCAAGCGGTTCAAAAATATTTTTAGTAAGAAAATCTTCAAGAGTCATTCCGCTGATAACTTCGATCAGGCAGCCAAGCAGGTCTGTGTTCAGGCCGTATTGCCATTTTTCACCGGGCTGAAAGCTAAGAGGCAATTTTGCCAATGCCTTCATTCGATCCAGCAGGGTTTCTTTAATGTGCCCAAGCCCTGATGGAATATTATGTTTTGAATAGATCAGTTTTACCTTCGATCCGCCGATATCAGCATAATCAAGTCCCGAAGTGTGTGTGAGCAGGTCACGGAAAGTAATGTTTCTTTTAGCAGGAACCGTAGTATATGTTGTGTCTGCTTCATTAAATGTGTCAAGTACGACCGGGTCTTTGAACTCGGGAATGAAATGAAAGATCGGTTCATCCAATAACAATTTTCCTTGCTCGTACAAGATCATGATACCGGCACTGGTTATTGCTTTTGTCTGGGACATGATCCGGAAAATATTGTCTTTCTGCATGGGAGTCTTATTGTCATAATCCGCATAGCCATAACCTTTGTACTGGATCAGTTGATTGTCTTTTATGATGATAGTAACAGCCCCGTTCAACCAATGCTTATTAATGTATTCATTAACCAGGCCATCAATGCGGGAAAGTTTTTGATAGTCTACTGAATTATTCTTTGCATTTAGCTGGATAACCTGTGCCGACAGGAGATTATTGAATAAAGCGCAGATAATCAGAAACTGGAAGAATTTTCTCATACCGAAAGTTTGTTGCAGGAAGTTACAGAAATAGTAATAAATCCAGATAAAGTTACGATCAGCTTAATAGGTCATCTTTCACAATAATCAGACAACTCGCTTTTGAAAATTGCAAGTAATGAGCCTTCATTAACCGAGGCAGAATTTACAATTTTAGCAATGATCTTTTCTACGGGCTTTTTACTCATTAGTGTAATGGCATGCATCATCATACATCCCGACAAATAAAAATGATCATTCTGCATGGCCCGGTATCTTTTCAGCAAAGCATCTTTACCGGCCATTCCTATATTATAAAGAATGGTCCAGCTTCCATAATCTGCAAGACCTTCTTCCAGTTCAAAAAAAGATTCAGCTGTTTCGCAATCGCCATCTTTGTCATCAGCAAGTTTTGTTGTTACGCCTTTTAATTTTTGATACCGGGTTTCCCGGGTCTCTACATATTTTTCACCTAAAATGCAGGCATTTGTTTTTTTTCCATCCAGCAAGGCTTCTATCATATCGGCAAGTATTCCAAGTTCTTTCTGGATCATTACCCTGCTGGAATCGTTATAAGTATAACATATCTGAACTCTCTTTCTGTCGGGTTGTTTATCCCATTTTGGCCAGTTACCTTTTTGGGTGTACCAGTATTTCAGCATTACTTCCACATGAAATGCTTCATGGATTGCCAGCTGCACTTTTACCAGCGCCGGAACTTTAAACGGGAGTTTTGAAAAATCAACCGGCATATAAACTGCTGAGGATACATTCATTTG
This sequence comes from Chitinophagaceae bacterium, assembly GCA_035328345.1. Classification (GTDB taxonomy): domain Bacteria; phylum Bacteroidota; class Bacteroidia; order Chitinophagales; family Chitinophagaceae; genus JJ008. Next base: position 119,606 of record DAOLIV010000006.1, read on the forward strand.
TTTTATCCAGTTCTCCAAAGCGGGAGCATTTTTTGAAGTTGTAAAAAATGGCTCGTCAGGAATACTGTCCATCCCGGCATAATTAAGGTAATAACTATACAAAGGTGTAAGCATTTGCAATGTATTGCTGAATTGTGCATAGGAAAGGGCCTTGCCGTTTTTCCATAATCCAAGACAATGATCGCCCTTCGCAATTTGCCCGGCGCTGATAATCATGGTCGCATCGCTAAGGTTATAACCAGGCCATACATAGGTTTTTTCCGATGTTGCTTTTTGTAACAGATCAACAAATTCAGCTACATCCGGTTTCTTCCACATAGAATCGCAGTCACAGGAAGGTTTATCGCCGAAATCTTTATTTGTTTTTTGGTCAATCTTTTGTGCATGTAATGAAAAGTTTAAGAGCAAGCAAAACAAAATCTGGAAGGAGCAAAACTTTTTCATATCAATTTATTGTCACGGTTGAATCTGAAAAGTATGCTGCTGAATAAAAGCAGCAGTAACGATGCGTGGTGATTAAAGATAAAAGTTTCGGGGGAGAATGTCTTCTTCTTTCTACATATAATATATGGACTGAATTCAGGATCCTGGTTTATTGCAAAAGACGATCGATAGCATTATTGAAATCATCCAGCGAAAAGGGTTTTTCAAAAAACAGGTCGGCCCCGTTCTCCAATGCTACATCTTTTGCGGAGGGATACCCAGAGATCATAATGATCCTGATACCGGGGAATTTTTTCTTTACATAACTGACAAAATCAACACCAAACCCATCGGGCAGTTTGTTGTCTAGAATGATAATTGAAGGATTGTTTTTTTGAAGGTATTCATCTGCATCCAAAAGACTGTTAACATAATCTGGTTCCAGGTTTTTTTCTTCGAGGATCAGATCAAGCAACAGGCCTATTTCACCCTGATCTTCTACAATTAATACTTTTTTGCCGGTTACAGATCCAGATTTTGGTAATTGAGGCATAAGGTTTAAGTTTTACAAGTTGAGGATTGAGTAAACAGATTTAACAAACTTTATCAAATAGTTTGCCTAAATCGGAAAAGTCAAGAAATTCTTTCACGGGTCTATCACAAAATTACATGTCTTTTTTTGATGTGATTATATCTTGTTTGTAAAGGTGTTTTGAATACCGGTAAAGTTAATAATAGGGCACTGATCCAGGTCATCCCTCTTTCCATAGTGGCAGTGTACCTTGAAGTATTTGAAATCATTTTTTATGGATCTGTCAGGGCAATGGATAAAAGCAATTTCGGATTTACGTAAAGCTAAAAATTCAAAAGACCAGCTGGAATTTTTATGGGTTTGTCATCAGCTGCCGGTAAATTCTCCCGGAATACTCAGACTGTATCATGATGCATTGTTATTTGTTTGTGCATACCCCTTTAGTACAGCAGCCAGCAAAACAGCAATGGCTGAATTACGAAAATTAGCCGAAACCTGTCATAAACATCAGAACAAAAGAAAATGGCAGCTCAGTTTAAGCGGTACCGGAATACCATTTAGTGAGATTTATTGTCAGTTCAGTTTACATATGGTCAACTGGATGTTTGAAAAGTTTCCCGGAAAAGTGAAACCTGCTGAGATAGAGGAAAATGAAAAAGTTTCCCAGGCAATTTGCCGGACTGTGTTACCAGGTATTGAATTTTATCTGATAAATGAGGGAGCAAAAAGTACCCGGAGGAGAATTAAATTGTTAAGTGGTCACAATCTCAATACTGAAGCAGTTAAGTGGTTGGTGCAATTAATTTGCCACCAATCTTTTAAACCAGTTTTACAAGACTATCTATATGATTTATTGAAAATTTATGTGAGCTGGCCTTTAACGGATGATGTTTGGAACCGCAGTTTTTTAAGATGGCCATGTTCTGATTTATTTATTCATAAGCAACTTGTTCAGAAAATTAATGTCACCCAACTTGTTCAGAGACCAGTACAGGAACCAGGATTCCTGTCAAAGAAAGATAAGGATCATTTAATTTCAGTAATGAAGGCTTCCCTTGCCTTTTATATGCGGGAGACGGATCCTGTTACATATGCTGATACTCACGAAACCTGTTTGTTTGATATGGGAGAGGGTTTAAAAATTGCATTGACGGGCATGAAGAAAGAGCATAGATTATCTGTTGAAAGCTATGTGGGATTTATGGCGTTTAAAAATGGAGTACCCGTTGCCTACGGTGGCGGATGGATATTCGGATTTCGCTGCAAGATCGGAGTGAATGTATATCATCCTTTTCGGGGGGGAGAATCAGAAAAATTATTTTGCCAGGTTATGCGTCTTTATTTCCAGCGTTTCGGGGTAAGAAAATTTGTGGTAAAACCGTACCAGTTTGGAAAAGGAAATATCGATGGACTGAAAAGCGGTGCATTCTGGTTTTATTACAAACTGGGGTTCAGATCCGTGAATAATAATATCAGATTTATGGCCTCTGAAGAATGGAAAAAGATTAGTGCAGATAAAGGGTATAGAACTTCTTTATCTCGGCTAAAGAAATTTTCTGAATCTAATATCAGCTGGCAGCCCGTTAAAAAAAAAATTGTGGATGTCGAAGCCGAGCTGATTAGTATAAAGGTTACCCAAATGATTATTCAGAAATTTCATGGGGACCGGCAAAAGGCCATCTCGTCCTGCATGCGCTTTATGAGATCAAAAATGGGTCTTTCCCTGTCGGGTATCAGCAAAACTGAGAAGCAGGTTTGGCAAAACTGGAGTTTGATTTTCTATTTACTGCCGGATGTTGAATATTGGACACATACTCAGTTAATAGCTTTTTCAAGAATTGTCAGATTAAAAGCAAATGGAAAAGAAAAAGATTCTAATGTGGCGTTACAAAAACATTCTGCTTTCTGGTCCTCAGCAGAAAAGCTTTCTGTTTTGTTTTAAAAGTTTATTTTATCATACTATGGTTCGAATGCTGCATCATAACTTCGATAAAAATTATGAAAATGGAGCTTGGTATCAGCATGTTTGGCGATAATCATTACGATAAGGATGGGAAGCCTTTGCCGCCGGGTCAGCGACTGAGAGAGTTGATTGAGGAAATAAAGCTGATGGATGAGGTTGGAATAGATTTCTTTGGGATCGGTGAACATCATCGTCCTGATTATGCAGTTTCTTCACCTGAAACTGTTTTGGCTGCAGCATCCACTGTAACAAAAAATATCAAGCTCGGAAGTGCCGTCAATGTTTTAAGCTCATCTGATCCTGTAAGATTGTATCAACGTTTTGCAACAATTGATCAGATATCTGGTGGTAGAGCAGAACTGATGGCGGGGCGGGGCAGTTTTATAGAATCATTTCCATTGTTTGGCTATAACCTGGAAGATTATGATGAATTGTTCGAAGAAAAACTGGAATTGCTGGTAAAAATTAATAGAGAAAATCCAATCAGTTGGAAAGGTAAATTCCGATCTGCATTGAATAATCAATTGATATTACCCCGTGCCGTTAATGATAATTTAAATATCTGGGTTGCAGTGGGTGGCACACCTGAAAGTGTATTAAGAGCCGGCAGGCTTGAGCTTCCTGTAATATTTGCAATCATTGGTGGTAATCCTGTTCAATTCAAACCACTTTTTGAATATTACAGAAAAGTGTATGATCATTTTGGTCATGACAAAAACAAATTCCAGGTAGGAGTGCATATACATGCTTTTTTTGGTGAAGACAGTAAGAAAATAGCCGATGAATATTATCCTGTTTATTCATCCCAAATGGACAGGGTGGGTAGCACCCGTGGCTGGCCACCCTATGAAAGAGCACAGTATGATACAGGAAGAAATAAAAATGGTCATCTTATAATAGGTGATGCGAATGAAGCGGTCGATAAAATTTTATACCTGCAGGAATTGTTTGGCCTCACCCGTTTTTCTGCACATATGGATGTGGGCGGCCCTTCACATGAATCGTTAATGAAATCAATTGAAATTTTTGGAAATAAGATTGCTCCGAAGGTGAGGGAAGCATTGAAGAAATAAGATCTTTTTTATTTCCACTTAAACGCAAAATATTTACAGGGCTCATCAGATGCATTGGCAATGCCATGCATCTTTCCGCTTTCAGCAATAAAAAGATCTCCTTTACCACCTCTGTAGTTTTTCCCGTCGATCACCATCTCCACTTCACCGCTTATTACCAGCATGATCTCGGTTTCCACATGTTGATGCGGAGCATGACTCGGGCCTTTTTTCTTTAGTGTAGTGGTATGCATTTCGTAACGTTCACACATGGCTGTTGCCCTCTCAAAATATTTTTCGGTGCCACGGTTGTCTTTCTCTGTGTAAACAAGCGTATCAGCGTTGATCATCATTATACCACTATTCGATTTACTTCTTTCCAAATCCATGGTTTTCTTTGCACGGAACATCAGTACATAATAAGTAACAGGACCATCACCAACATTTTCAAAATGCTGCGATTCGCCGGGTGGGATCATGAGTACTGAACCGGCGCCCAGTTCTGAAGTCTTATGACCAATAGTACATTTCAATTTTCCTTCTTTGATAATAATCAGTTCTTCAATGTCAGTCTGGGCATGAGGTGGTTTAGGAATAGCCCCCTTATATTGAGTAGTAGCATGTATCTCAAACCAGGAAAACTCATTTGTTGTTCCTTCCAGTAACTTCCTGCTTTCTCTGTCTTTTTCTTTTTTTACCGGCAATTCGTTCCAGTGAAATACGCCTGAACCGACAGGATCTGGTTGAGCAGATGAGCTCATAACTGAGAGTTGAAGTATCAGATACAGAATTGGTTTCATATCAAATGGTGAGTAAAATTATAATTTTGGGCATTAAAATTCGTGGAAACATATGTAACCATTCTTAGTAACACTCCCGTACCACCTTTGATTTTTCTGTTTTCCAAAGCTGGTTGTCAGCTTTGGATGAATGGAAGGGAATGAAATCCTGTCACAGCCGGATCTACTTTTTCTTTTGCATCCAAATTTTTCTTGTCATGAATAAATCTCATCCAGCCTAAACGAACATCTTAAAGTTAGATCACTAATCGGAACGATTATCTGCAACAGTTTTATTTGTTTAACAACCCTGGCAAAAATTAGAATTATTGGTATTGTTTTTTGATTCTTCTTTCATCGAAGAATATTTGAGCTTGAATTTAAAACAGTGGATTATACTTGTATTCTGCACCTGTTTTATTGCTTATCATAAGTATGTCTATTTACATGCTATCATGCATATACCCGCTGTATGTAATTTTACTCATAGGAAAAAAATCCCGGGAAACCGATAAAATAGCGTAGCTTTACTAAGTGGCGGTTGTAGTCGTAGGACAGTAATTTGCTTCCTCTCATTTTTACTATCTCTGTTCTCAACTGTTTTTATCTAACTAATCAATTTATGCTATTCAAAAAAGAGCACCTAAATGGCCTCTATAACTGGTCAAATGAATCGGAAGTAGCTGTATTTCAGGGTCAGGCAAGCCGTCGTGTATTTAATCGCTGGCACGGGGACCAGGTTTTGTTCATTATTAACCTGTTGTTGCAGGCATCCGGTGACTTGTCCATTTTACAAGGAAGAAGGATTGAAAGAATAATCATCAATGAGCTCCCATTTGAATCTGGTAGTGAATTAACTGTTTTAAACTGGCTGAAGAAAACAATGGAACTGGTTTGAAAAGCTGCTGCTGGCAACTCATACATTAACCGAATATTTATTATTCCATAAAGCAAGAAAAATTATCATGGCATTTATAGACGAAGTACTTCAGGTACCTGCCTATGGCTGGAAAAATAATCAAGGGGAGCTAATAAAACCTACCAGAACGCAACTCTTCAGGGAATTTTTTTCCCGGATGAATATTATTAAATCCAAGAAGAACTGGATATCATTTATTGGGTGGTTTATGATAATTTGTATGCTGCCTTTTTCATATTTTTTCATTGTTCATTATTTTTCCTGGGTATTACTTATAATCCTTGTTCTGTATTCTATGATCATTATGGGGACACATGGTACTATCTGGTTTCATCGTTATTGCACTCACCGGTCCTTTAAATTCAGATTTAAAATATGGCGTTTTATTACTCAGAATCTTGTGATCAAGACCATTCCTGAAGAAATTTATGTGGTATCTCATCATGTTCATCATGTAAAAAGCGATGAACCCGGAGATCCTTATAATGCACGGGGTGGTTTTTTATATTGTATGCTGGCAGATGTAAATCACCAGGGCATTAATAAATCGCTTTCGGAAAAAGATTACAGAAAGGCTTCTCATTTCATGAAACATACCGGTGTAAAATTGAATTCTTATAAGGGTTATAAAAAATGGGGATCTTTAGCTACACCGGGTTATACAATTGCTTTGTGGCTGGGTAACTGGACATTCTGGTATATTATTCTTTTTCTTATCGGGGGGCATGGCCTTGCCTGTGCCTTATTTACCGCAGCTATGATGTGGTTTCTCCTTGTGAGGGCCTTCAATTATACAGGTCACGGGGGAGGAGAAAATAAGCATGTTGAAGGGCTTGACTTTGACAGGAGTAATCTCTCTATCAACCAATGGAGGCCGGGATATTTTGCAGGAGAATGGCATAATAACCATCATTTATATCCCGGGAGTGCAAGAGCCGGGTTTTTGCCCTGGCAACTGGATATTCCCTGGATTTATATTTATGTATTGTTTAAACTTGGGGCAGTCAGTTCCTTTCATGATTCAAAGAATGAGTTTATGCAAAAACATTTTAATGCGAAGAAAAATCTAACTGAAAATCCCCATTCTGACGGTAAGCTGATCAGAAAAAAGCATTGATTTCTATCGTAGGGAAAAACGATAGTTTTTAATTTCGTTTATGGTTTTTTTTGTATCAAAAGAATCGGTTGTCAGAAAGATTTGGGGTAAAGGGGATATAGTGATGTTCATTTTTGCCGGGGCTTCTGCAGAATTTGCTTTAAACAAGGCTGTTGACTGGCTTTATTTTACTGGTCGTTTGCCATCTGATCCTTTGAGCCGGTTATTCTCCACACTGAAATATGCACAGGAAATTGTTTTTTCTGAAAATGAAACGGCATTAAAAGCCATTGACAAAATTGCGGCGATTCATACTTCGGTTGAAAACAGCCGGGGAAGCAAGATACCGGATTGGGCTTATCGTGATGTTTTATTTATGCTGATACATTATTCCCTTGCTGCCTATGAATTGCTGGAAAGAAAAATGACCGATAAAGAGAAAGAAGATCTCTTTGATGTGTTCAACAGAATGGGCTTGAGAATGGGTTTAGAGGGTTTGCCCGGAAATTATAACGATTGGCTTATAATGAGGAAAGAACACATGGAAAATGACCTGGTAAAAAGCGACTTTACGATTGATCTCTTTAAACAATATAGAAAACATCTTGGCTGGTTGCGCTACCGGCTTTTGATCGAAACTCAGAAAAAGGTTGTACCAGTATATGCAAGAAAATTGCTGAAGATGAATAGCTTTTCATGGCTTACTCCGGTGCTTATTTTTTATAAACTAAGCCGTAAAGTAAAGCTGGACTGGTTTTTAAAATCTCTTGTATTGCCATCTGCTTATAAGAAACAGATCAGGGAAATGGACATAGCTGTTTCTCAATAATTCTTTTTGAAATTGTTAAGTAGAACAACCTGATTATAGAAATATCTTCTTACATTTATTCATAACACTAGTTTTTTTCTTTTGCTATTCTCTTGCATATCTGTTCCCGCTTTTTAGATTCTTCTGATTTATACTCTCGCAGAACTAAGATTTTATCTGTTCCCTCCCTGACTTAAAACGATTGCCGTGAATTACAATTAACCAATTGTATAACCAAAATTTGTAAACATGAAAAAGTTTAAAGGGTATTTATTAACCGTTATTATTTCTGTTTTATCATTTCAGTTTCTTTATGGGCAAAACTCCGACAGGTATATGTTATATGGTGTGCATGAGGATGTAGTGTATCCTTATATGGCTAATGAATATGAAAAAATCGCCAAAGAACTGGTTGATAACATTAATAAGTATAAGGTTCAGGAGTTGAAATGGATCACTACAAATACTAATGATTTCAGGTACTTGTATGTATATCCCCTGGAAAATATGGCGGACCTGGATAAGAATAACTGGAAAAAGTTGAGTGAAAAGATGGGAGAGGGAAAACTCGGGGAATTATTTGATAAAATGGATAAATGTTATAGCGAGCATTTTGATTATACCTTACGGCTGGACAAAGACCTGACCTATATGCCCGGAGGAATTACTCAAACTCCTCAAGGACAGAACTACAGAAGATTTTATTATATCTACTTTACACCGGAACAGGAAAATAAACTTGTTGAAAGTTTAAAAGCAGTAAAAAAAATGTACCAGGATAAGGGATCCAAAGAAGAGTACAGGATCTACCGAAGCGGGTTTGGTGCCCATGGAGATTTTTTTCTTGTTGCAATAGCAGCAAAAGATGCTCTCTCTTATGAGACAGCAAGCTCTGAAAATGATAAGCTATTTGGAAATGATGCTCAAAAGGTATTCGGAGAAATGATGAAGCATGTCAGCGAGTTTAAGGAGAAGAGCGGCAGGATGAGACCTGACATGGAACCATCAGTGAAATAATATTTCGAAAGAATCAGGTAAACCGGGGTTAAAATATTTTTTGCATCCCGGTTTATTTTTTGCTGATCCTGTAAAGGTTCCCATTATCCGTTACTGCATAAAGCATATTATTATTGTAGGCGACATCACGGAATCGTTCATTTAACTCGGTAAGTAATCTTTCTTCACCCACCACTTTATTATTCTTTATCAGTAGCCTTGCTATATGCTGACTGCTTAATCCACCAATAAAGAGATTGTTTCTCCATTCAGGAATGGCATTGCCTTTGTAAAAAGCCATGCCACTTGGAGATAGAACAGGGTCCCAGTAATAAACCGGTTGCTCCATACCTGCTTTTTGCTGAATTCCTTCACCGATCTTCGGACCGCTGTATTCAATGCCATAACTGATCACAGGCCAGCCATAATTTTTACCTGCCTTTATTATATTTACTTCGTCACCTCCTCTTGGTCCGAATTCTGCTTCCCATAATTCTCCTGTAACGGGATTTATATCGAGACTTTGTGCATTACGTACTCCGTAGGCGAATATTTCAGGCCTGGCGTCTGAATTTTTTAAAAACGGGTTACCGGGTGCAGGCTTTCCATCTTTTGTTATTCTAAAAATTTTACCCAGACAGGAATTGAGCAATTGGGCCTGGGCTCTTCCTTCAAGAATTGATCTTTCACCGGTACTTACAAAGAGGTATCCATTATTATCAAAAACTAATCTTGAACCAAAATGCAGGTTACTGTTCAATGCTGGTGTAGCCCTGAAGATCACAGTCGGGTTTTCAATTTTGCCTGCTTTTTCATTCAACATTCCTTTTGCAACTGCCATCAGGTTGCTATTTCCATTTTTCTCAGAGAATGACCAGTAAATTATTTTGTTTGAATTGAAGTTTGGATCAAAAGCTACATCCAGCATACCACCTTGTCCCCGGGCATCCACATCCGGAAAACCTGTAATTTTTTTAACCAGTTTTCCGCTACCAGTATGTATCTCCATAAAGCCGGATTTTTCTGTTATCAGAAGGCGTCCGTCGGGCATAGGCACAACTGCCCACGGTCTTCCCAGGTTGCTGTCGATTTTCTCAACCGTATAAGGAGTTAATGTTTTTGCTCCATTCACTCTTGTTTGCCCTTCAAATGCAGGGTTATAATTCGTATTTGCTTTTCGGGTTTCTACCGGCGGAAGTTTTGTTGTGTCTTCTACTGTTGAGGTGTTTATCGGATTGTCTGAACCATTATTGCCGCATCCAAACGAATAAGCTGAAGCCAGTATTCCCGATAGAAGCAAGAGTCTTTTAACAAGCATAGAAATGAAATTTTATTTCCGGTGTAAAAATAAATTAAACATACATCTTCAGGCATTGTTCATATAACAATTACAATGAATGGGTGTATTTTCTTGATCAACGGCATGCTATGCCCCGGTGCTGCCGGGAAATAGCAACCAAAATCTGAGTTTAGTTTTTCAATTTTAAAGATTGCTGAAATCAATAACTTACGGTTATTATGAAATTATCAGTTGGCCAAAAGGCTTCAAGGACACTGACTCTTACCAGGGAGCATGTGCAGAAGTTTGCAGAAATATCGGGAGATCAAAATCCATTACATTTTGATGAATCGTTTGTCGCTAAAACAAAATTTAAGCAACTGGTGGTGCAGGGAGGACTCACTACAGGGTTATTAAATGCATTAGTAGCAATGGATATGCCGGGGCCGGGCACTGTTTTTCTCAGTCAAAACTGGAAATTTACTGCGCCGGTTTTTATTGGAGACACAATTACAGCAGAAGCCGAAATACTATCTCTGCATGAAACTAAACCCGTATCGCAATTAAAGATCAGGGTGATGAGGCAAGATGGGGAAACAGTTCTCGAAGGCGAAGCCTGGTGTTATACTTTCTCTCCGGCCGATTGATTGGATATGACTTTCTTAATCAGCCACGAATTAAATAAAGTTGGTATGCAATTAGCTTATAAGAATGCTTTTAACAGCATTCATTTATCTTTATTTCAATAATCAGGATCAGCTCAGCCAGTAAAAAAATTAGATTAACTACTATGTCGAAAAGAGTGCTTTCAGCCATATTGTTTGCGGATATCGCTGGTTATACAGCCTTGATGCAGGAAAACGAGAAAGAAGCAGTGAGGCTGATCAACAGGTTTAAAAGTATCGTAGAGAGAAATACTGAAACATTTGAGGGCCGTATTATTCAATACTATGGAGATGGTTGCCTGCTTTCATTTAATAGTGCCACCCAGGCCACTGAATGTGCTGTTGGAATGCAGGAAGCTTTTATAAATGACCCGGAAATACCTGTGCGAATTGGTATTCATCTTGGAGAAGTGCTTTACAGGAATAACAGTGCCTTTGGAAATGGAGTGAATGTGGCTTCCCGGATTGAATCAATGGGGATTCCGGGATCAGTATTAGTTTCAAAAACAATACGGGATCTTCTTGCGAATAAAGAGGGATTTGAGTTAAAATCGCTAGGCGAATTTCTTTTTAAACATGTAAAAGAACCGATAGAGGTATTTGCAATTGCGAAGGAGGATTTTGTAATTCCCTCCCGGGATGAAATGCTTTCAAGAATGAAGGCCGGAAAGAGGATACGGTCATTTCCCCGTTGGGCGCTGCCCGCAGCAGTGTTTATTTTATTAATAACGGTTACAGCATTTTTATTGAAGGGAGGAAGTAAAAAGGATAAATTTCTTCCCGATGACAAAAAGGAAAAACCGTTGACGGTTGTTTCATTCGAAAATCTTACAAAAGATAAGAAGCTTGATATTTTAGGATTGATGATCAAAAATTGGACAAGTAATGGGTTACTGGAATCAGGAAGAAATGTCATTATCAGTAAAAAAGGGGAGTATGACGATCTTTCAACTGAAAAAGGTAAAGCTGCTTCAATTCCAACAGGTGTAGAAGTGATCGTAAAAGGACGTTTTTATATTCCTGCCGAAGACCAGGTAGCAGCCGTGGCTGAGATAGTGGATGCGGGTACAGAAAAAGTATTGGTTTCTACAAAACCGGTTATAAGTTCGAAAGATAGTCTTGAGCAACTACTTGTTGACCTGGAACAACAGATAACTGCCCAATGGGAAGGGGAAGACTATAAGAATAAAAAACGGCCCCCGGGTTTTGAAACCTTCAGCGTTTATATAAAAGGGCTTGGTCTTGAGAATTCGGATCCGGTTACAGCTGCGAATTATTATTTACAGGCCTACCGCCTTGATACAAATTTCAGGAGATCACTTTTTGCGTTGGCAGAGATCAGTATTAAAAGATCACAAAAGGTCTTTGCTGACTCCCTGATATCTGAACTTGGAAAAAGAGAGGATGTATTTTCAGAATATGAAAAAACAACCTGGGAAAATCTTAAAGCAAAGTCAGACGAAAAAGCGATTAAGTAATAACTACACGATCCGGTATCTTATACAAATCTTTACAGAAATACTGTTATTGAACTATCTCAGTCAACCGATTGATTCGTGTCATATTTCTCTGCTTCATTGTTCCGCAACTTTGAATGGTTGAACCTGAATACTTTAATTCTAAAACCATAATCATGAGTTATACATCTGTATCACATTGCGGAACTGATCATTCTCAATGGCTGAAAAGTATAGATTTTTATAAAGATGACCTTATTACCATGGAAGACCGGCTTCTTGAAATTGTAAAAAAGAATAACAGCAAGGAGGCCATGGCAGGTATTGAACATTTCCAGAACCAGTTTATTCTGCAGAGAAATAACATGCATGACTTAATGCATGCCATACATGAACATGATCATAGGATTGCTTCAGAAGCTAAAGAACATGCCGGTAAGGTGGAAACTATACTTGCATCTGAACATGATAATTTAAAAGACCAGTTTGAAAGTTTTGAAAAGATTTTCAATGAGCTTCGTCATGAGTTCAACCTCTTTCTTTCTAAGTGGTCCTGAATTCTGAGCTTGTCAAAATCATACCAGGTCGTTCAATGAATAAAAATCGATTTCTACCCCCGTGGATGGTTTACTTTTTCCTGTCAGGGGTTTCAGTTTTTCTTATTTCAACCTGCATGAGTAAAAATCATCACCGGGCTGAAAAAGATATCCGGTATGAATTGTTTAAGGACTCTCTGTTAAAAACTGATGCAGATACTCTCTCAGATTCAACAAATATTTTCGATTCGGAAGCATTTGTCCCGGGCAAAGACTCCCTGGATACACTTATATTGAAGATTGACACCGTATGGCACAGAGAGGCAATTATTATGGAACAGCTGGACTCATTCAAAAAAGGTTTGAAAAAAGATCCGGGATTTACTGAGGATGAAAAGAAAATAATCAGGGAAAATATTGCAGCTGTAGATTCTTTCCTTAAGCATAGAGGTCCTGCTATGGATTCTTCCGGCTGCAAACAAAGAGATTGTATTCTTTATGCCGAAATCGATAAATCCAAACAGGTGCTTTACCTTTTTTTGTTCGGAGAACTAAAAGATACTTTCAAAGTATCAACCGGTAAAGGCAAATATGAAACTCCTGCAATGGACCTGCGTCCACAGGGGCCTGTACTTACAAAATACACATCCCGAAAATTCCCAGGAGGTAATTATGAAGGATTAGGCAATATGCCTTATGCTGTTTTTTTGAAAGGAGGTTATGCAATTCATGGTACAACACCCGGAAATTTTTCAAAATTGGGCACAAGAGCATCACATGGTTGTATTCGGTTACATCCAGACAATGCAAAGGTTTTCAATGCACTGGTGAAGACAGTGGGTCTGAATCAAACATGGGTAACCATTCATGACTCAATTCCTTAAAAAACTGATTTTGTAATACGATTTAAAGAATAAATTTGGGATCTAAACTTTTTGCTATGACTACTAAAAGGATTATATACTTTCTTACAATTACTGCTATATTTTTTATAGGTACAGGAAGGAATGCCTATGCTCAGAATTATAAGCTTCGCCAGGTTTCCAGTGTCATGGGCATGAAGTCGGAATCAACCATTTATGTAAAGGGTATGAGAAAAAGAACTGAGGGAGGTGGTATAATGGGAATGGGGGCTAATCTCGTTACAATTGAACAATGTGATCTGCAGAGAACCATTACGATAAATGATAAAAAGAAGCTTTATTTTATTGAACCTTTTAGTACACCTGAAGATGAAGTGATTGATGAAGACGCAAAACCTACTGTTGAAAAAAATAAACCCGTTACTAAAAGTACTGAACCCAAAAAGGGAGGAACGATCACCATGTGGTATAACATTACTGATACTGGTGAGAGAAAGAAAATGTATGGTTTTACTGCCCGTCATGTCTGGACAAAACGCAAGATGAAACCATCCGCAGATGCATGTTCCATGAAAGACAGTTTTCTTATTAAAACAGATGGCTGGTATATTGATCTTCCCCAATTCAATTGTCCTGTTCAGTACAGGCCAACAACTACGGCCAGTAAGTATGAAAAACCGCAAACAGACTGCAAGGATCGTTTTGTAACAAGGCGAAGTGGTAAGGGAAAACTGGGTTTTCCCCTCACAGAAACCACTACCATGATAATGGGAGGACAAAGCGAAAGCAATTCATTCGAAACCAACCTGGAAACATTAGAGCTATCAACGGCAAAACTTGATTCGATGCTGTTTGAGATTCCTGTGGGTTATCAATTGGCATCAAGTAAAGATGAACTTCAGGATAAAATGGACATCAATGCCCTGATGAAACAATACGGTAACCAGGACAATAGCAACAACGATAATAATAATGCTGGCAATAAAACTGAACCCGGTGTTGTTAAGAAAGCTGGCGGTCTCCGAATAGGAGTCTATCAACCAACCGGAGATGAACAGGTTCAACCCTCTGTACTCCAGCAACACCTCGTCTCTTACTTTAATACCGGCAATATTGATGCAGTTCCTGTTTCTTCTGAAGAAGAAGCTAGAACAAAAGACTGTGATTATACTCTTGCAACCAACTTTATAAAAGTTAAACAGGCGAACAAGGTAGGAGGATTATTAAAAGCAATAAAAAATGCCGATCCAAATGCTTCCATGTCGTTTAACATCGATGCCGAAATGACCCTTGTTAAGTTGGCTGATGGATCTACAAAATCAAAACCAAAGGTTAGCGGTAAGTATGAAGGCAGACCGGATGATGCCGCCAGTAAAGCATTGGATGAAGGCAGTAAGATGGTGTTGAGAGACCTGAAATAAAAGAAGCGGTTTTTTTTTGATCAGCTTCTTCTTTCATTACTTCAGTAGGGCTTTCTTTTGAAATCGCCATACTATAAAATCGGCTTAAATGATGTACCTTCGCCGCTCCTGAAAACGAGGAGTTTAGTACATGAAGCACATCCGCAATTTTTGCATTATCGCCCATATTGACCACGGAAAATCCACCCTGGCTGATCGCCTGCTTCAGGCAACCGGAACAATCAGTGAAAGGGAAATGATGGACCAGGTATTGGATGATATGGACCTGGAAAGGGAAAAGGGAATTACCATTAAGAGTCATGCTATCCAGATCGATTATAAGCACACAGATGGCCAGTTATATACACTGAATCTTATCGATACCCCAGGCCATGTGGATTTCAGTTATGAGGTGAGCCGTGCACTGGCTGCCTGTGAAGGAGCCTTGCTTTTGGTGGATGCTACACAAGGCATTCAAGCGCAGACAATCAGTAATTTATATCTGGCAATTGATAATGATCTTGAGATCATTCCGGTTATCAATAAGATTGATATGGATGGGGCCATGATTGAAGAAGTAAAGGACCAGATCATTGATCTGATTGGTTGTAAACCTGAAGAAATCCTGTTGGCCAGTGGCCGTACAGGCATTGGTGTAGAAGAGATATTAAAGGCTATTGTTGATAAAATTCCACCACCAGAAGGGAATCCGGATGCCCCTTTACAGGCATTGATCTTCGACAGTGTGTTTAATTCATTCAGAGGTATCATTGTTTATTACCGGATATTGAATGGTTCGATCAAAAAAGGGGACCATGTAAAATTTGTTTCAACCGGGCAGGAATACGAAGCTGATGAAGTGGGTATTCTCAGACTGAAAATGATAGAAAAAAATGAAGTGAAGACCGGGGATGTAGGTTATATCATTACAGGTATCAAAAATGCCAAAGAAGTAAAAGTGGGTGATACTATCACTCTTGCATCCAACCAGAACCCTCAAATGGTCCAGGGTTTTGAAGAAGTAAAACCCATGGTTTTTGCGGGAATTTTCCCCGTCAACACAGATGATTTTGAGGAACTGAGAGATTGTATGGATAAACTGCAACTTAATGACGCATCATTGACCTATGAGTTGGAAACGTCACAGGCTCTTGGTTTTGGATTCCGCTGCGGATTTCTCGGCATGCTACATATGGAAATCATCCAGGAAAGACTGGAAAGAGAGTTTGATCAGACGGTTATCACAACAGTACCTAACGTTGGATTCTTTGCATACACAACAAGCGGACAAAAGGTTACTGTAAACAACCCTACAGAATTTCCTGACCCCGTTAAAACAGAAAGAATCGAGGAACCTTTTATCAAGGCACAGATCATTACAAAGCCGGAATACATCGGCAACATTATGACACTTTGTTTAGGTAAAAGAGGAATCCTGATGAACCAGAGTTACCTGACACAAACAAGGGTAGAACTGATCTTTGAAATGCCTTTGACGGAGATTGTATTTGATTTTTATGATAAGCTGAAATCTCAGACCCGTGGATATGCTTCATTTGATTATCACCCGATAGGTTACCGGGACAGCGATATTGTGAAAATGGATATTCTTCTTAATGGAGATAAAGTGGATGCTTTGTCGGCTTTGATCCATCGTAGCCGTGCCCAGGATTTTGGAAGGAAGCTTTGTGAGAAACTAAAAGAACTTTTGCCAAGGCAGCAATTCCAGATTGCAATACAGGCAGCTATTGGCGCCAAGATCATCTCAAGAGAGACTATTTCTGCACTTCGGAAAGATGTTACTGCCAAATGTTATGGTGGTGATATCAGCCGTAAACGTAAACTATTGGAAAAACAGAAAGAAGGAAAGAAGCGAATGCGCCAGATTGGAAATGTGGAAGTGCCACAGGAAGCTTTCCTTGCAGTATTGAAGTTGGATGATTAGAGGCATGAAGCTGTGTCTTCAAATGGTCGTATTCCACAACTCAAATATTTTTTTTCGAGAAAAACGCTGAATATTTTCAATAGCTTTTTCTCCCATTTTTTTTCTTGTTTCCTCATCATCTATTATTGACGAAATAGCTTCCACCAGTTGTGATACATTTTCTTTTTCAATGAGCAGCCCGTTCACTTGCTGGGTAATGATATGCCTGGGGCCAGAATCACAGTCGAATGCAATACATGGTAATCCGACTGATTGTGCCTCCAGTAATGTCATAGGGAAACATTCATTTCTTGAGGTCATTATATATAAAGATGCATCCCGGAATTGATCAATAATGTCATGATTCACTGGTGACTGAAGGATAAGTTGGTCGCCCAAATTATTTTCATTTATAAATTGGATCACCGCATTTTTCATATCTCCTTCTCCAATGAGTTTCCATTGCCAGTCAGGGTGTTTCTGTAAAACAATTTTCGCAGTTTGAAGTAAAAGGTCGGTGCCTTTAACAGAAGTCAGCCTGCCTACAGTTAACATCATTTTATTTATTAACCGGGAAGGTTCAGCCTGTTCTGTAAAATTGGGAATAACAACCGGGTTGGGATTGATCGTATTGAAAAGTTTTCTCTCATCTTCATTTAAGCAAACAACTGCATTAAGTCTTGGGTAAGTGATCTTAAATACCTTGTTCCAGAAAACATTTCTTTTTAGTTCATAAAAGTGATGATGCTCCCATGAAATGATCTTTGATTTCTTTTTAGCTCCTGATAGTATCGCAGCAGCAGCAAAAGGGTATTCTGAAGCAATTATAATATCAGGTTCCAGTTTTCTCAAAAGTTTTCTCAGCTTCAGTACATCAGTAAGTAATCTTATTTTTCTTGAAATAACATTTCCTTCAGGGGTTATTCCAAAAGAAAATGGCTGTTGAATCATTTTCACGGATGGGTGAATAGGGTAAAAAGATGAAATGGTTTCGTCTAATACCAGCAGTGTAACATTATGTCTTTTTTCAACAAAAAGATTTGATGTGTTAACAATAGCTCTTTCAATACCCCCGGGAAGATCAAGTCTTGAGCAAAGAATGACAATATGTTTTGCAGTTGTGGACAGTTTGAAATAATTTCAGAACTCAATTTAGCACAAGCATTCCATGAAAGTATTAATTGTTACAGAAACCTTGTACGAAGGCGGAACAGAATTGTTTGTGCTTCGATTGGCAAGGGCTTTACAAAACGAAGGAGTTTTTGTACAAGTAGTGAGTCTGAACAAGAGATTTGAGAATAAAGAAATGACATCCGGGTTTGACGATGTCAATATTAAAAGATTGAGTCTTTCATTTTATCGGATATGGGAGTTACTGGATAGGGTGCTACTAAAACTAAAGATTGATTTTTCATTCCGATATTATTTCCAGGCAAAACAACTGAAAAGAATCGCCGGAAATTTTGATATTGTTCATACACATTATATACAGGTCGATCATCTTGTTTCCAAAATCAAAAAATACTTTCTCTTTCGACATATAGTTACAGTACATGGTGATTATTCTGCACAATATGATCAACATCAAAAGGGAGCTCTCCGGTTCTGGCTTCGGTTGGATCAGAAAATGAAAGAGCTGTCTGAAAGGGTTGATCACTGGGTTGTTGTTTCTGATGAGCAGCTATCATTCCTTAAAGAGAAAATGAAAATACCTGCAGCGGCAGTCTCAAAAATTTATAACGGTTACCCTGTTGTTCAACAAGATTTATCTGTAGCAAAAGCTGCTGATAATATTTTTACAATTGGTATGGTTGGCAGGGGAGTTGAACAGAAAGGCTGGCAGTTGCTGATAGATGCATTTTTAAAATTGCCCGATAACTGCAGGTTGTTATTGGTTGGGGGAGGAGCCTATCTTGAAAGTTTGAAACATATGTATAGGGCAAATGAAAGGATCGTATTCGCCGGGTTTCAATCCGATCCCGTTAGCTGGATGCGCCAAATGGATGTTTTCGCACTACCCACTTTATTTCCATTTGAGTCGCTTCCAACAGTCATCATTGAAGCGCTTAGTTGTGGTTTGCCAGTAGTAGCAACTGATGTTGGCGAAATTGAAAATATGATAAAGGATGAGAGCACTGGAGAGGAAGCCGGGTATGTAATTGAATTTGACGGTAAAAATCTTAATTCGGATCGGTTGTATGAAAAGCTGAAGTTCATGTATGATAACCCTAATAAGGTTCATAAGTTCAGGCAGGTTGCTTTGGGGGCTTTTAAAAAATTTGAAATGGAAAAGTGTGTTTCAGCCTATATCATTCTTTACAATAAAATTCTTTCAGATTAGTTTGCTGAAGTGTTCCAGGATGATCGGGGCATATTTTTTTATCGAGTATTTTTCTTCTACAACCATTCTGCCATTCTGCCCCAGTCTTTCTCTTGTGGCATCATCGTTTTTAAGTTTTACAAACAAATCAAACCACTGCTTTTCTTCTGATGCAGCAAAACCGACCTCATCCTCTGAAAGGATTTTTTGATTCATACCTACCGGCGAAACAATAGCTGGTTTCCCGCATGCCATATATTGGAGCATCTTGTAGCTGCATTTTCCCCTGGTATATTCATTATCCGGCAATGGCATTATGCCAACAGAAAATTGATTGATTAGGTTGTTTTCATTTTCAGCTGACCAGGGAATAAAACAAACCTGTTTTTCGTCAAACTTAAATTGTGGGGGTTCTTCTGAAGAAACAACTACAAATTTTGAATCAGAGTTTTGAGAAAGAAAATCAATTATTGGTTGTTTGATTATTTCTAAAAAAGAGAAATTACTTTTTGTCCCGATCCAACCAATTACAAATGTTTCGTTGATTTTGTTTTGCGGGTAAAGGATTTCGGTATCAACTGTTGTAGGAATGATACATACTTTTTTGTTGTATTTACTTCCATACTCAGCAAGGTATTCATTGCCTGCAAATACAAGAGTCGACTTTGAAATCGTTTCCTGTACCTGTTTTTCCCCTTCGTTGATCCATATTGCATCATCATAATCAAAAACAAGCGGTTTTTTGATCCTTCTCTCAAAATATGAATGATGGGGTAGCAGTAAACGGTTTTCCCAGATTATATCATACTTTTTTTGCTGTTGCAGCAGTGGTAACCTGCTAATTATTTTAAAAAAGTTGGCGATTCTCCATTCACTTACTCCGGTGGTTTTTCTGAACCTATACATCCACCTTGAAGGATCCTTGTCTCGTAACGGTGTAAAATACCTGGGAGAAAGTAAAACATTTTGTGAGGCGAATTCCTTCTTATATTGCTTGATCCTTGTTCTTGATGCAGGATCATTCTCAGATGATATTAAGCCAAGGATCTTCATTTTTTAAAAAAAGATCGTACTAATTTAAATGGCGATAGCAAAATCTGCCCTGTCCTGTAAGTAATTGTTTTTTTTATCTTTTCAGCCTCTTCAAATTGAATCTGAGAAACTGGTTTAGGATATTGAAAAAGACTTGGACTTAGCATTGGTAGTTTTATGTCTGAAGCTATAGCGATCCTGTACATCGTTACGAGATTATTGATGGTATTTACCTTTTCAAAATCACCAGCATAAATAGCCTGGAAATAACCGGGTGGCTCTTTTTGAATAACTGAACCTGCAATTGAAGATTGTGTAAAGAAATCTGCGAATTTGAATTTACTTTTTATGAGTTCTCTGAACTCACTCCCATATAATTCTTTCTTATGAAAAGGATTACTATAATCGGAAGTATCGCTATAATTACTTTTTTCAGGAGTAGAGATCACCAGGGTGCCGTTAGGTTTTAGTACTCTTTTTAATTCGTTCAATAGTTTATCATGATCATCGATGTGTTCGATTGTCTCAAAGCAGGTTATCAGATCAAATTTTTCTTCAGCGGCGGGAATTTCAAGAGCTGATCCACAAATAAACTCAATATTGCTGGCCTTGTATTTTGAACTGGCCTTTTCAATCGTCCTTTTATCAATATCGATACCAGTTACATGGTCAGCAAATTGAGAAAGAAGTTTTGCTCCATATCCTTCTCCACAGGCTATATCCAGTACTCTTTTTCCTTTAGCAAATTCAAGGACAGCTGCATAGCGATGCAGATGTTCTATTGAGGTTTCATTGAAAAAATGAGTTTCAAGCCTTTCGCCTGTCCATTCTTCTTTCATTGATCTGTTTTTTTGATTTCCCAATCTAAGAGAGGTCTGATAATGCCGGGAAATTCTCCCGGACTGTTTCCGCGGGCCGATTCTGAATTAAATGTATCAAATACGTTGAAGGCAATTATGTCTTTTTCATGAAAATAAATTACCGTTTTCTGGTGATTAAAAACAGCGCAGCTTATAAAATAAATACCTGTATTCAGCAAGTTGGCCGGAATCCATGCAATTGCCTTGTAGGTGCCGATATCATGCGGTTCATTATACTGCGGTGTTTTTACACTATGCGTATCGAAAATATTAATGCCCTCTTTGTTGTGAATATTGTAGCCCAACCACAAAACATGCCCTGCTTCTTTTACCCTGTACTGCATTTCAACACCCAATTTCTCTTCAGTGCTGAAATTTTGTTTAGAATTACCAGAAGCGTCAACAATACGGACATTAGTCAGGCTTACTACTTTATTTTCGGAAATCCCTTCAGCTGAATTTTCAGTATTTGTGATTCCTGTGACATAATTATTTATTACTTCTGTTGCTGAGCCTGTTTTTAGAATGCTACCATTATTTAATAATATGGCCTTATTGCACAGGCCAGAAATATAACTCATGTTATGACTCACAAACAAAATGGTTCTGCCATGTTGTTTACTTACTTCTTCCATTTTCCCAATACATTTCTTTTGAAATTCAATATCGCCGACAGCCAGCACTTCATCGATCAATAAAATTTCAGGTTCCAGGTGTGCCGCAACAGCAAATGCCAGCCGTAACTGCATACCGCTGCTATAATGCTTAAGTGGGGTATCAATAAACTTTTCAACACCGCTAAAATCGATGATAGCGTCCAGTTGCCTGCTGATCTCGACTCTTTTCAAACCAAGTATTGATCCATTCAGAAAAATATTTTCTCTGCCGGTCAGTTCCGGATGAAAACCTGTACCAACTTCCAGCAAGCTGCCCACCCGGCCCCTGATTGTCGCATGGCCTGTTGTAGGCGGAGTTATCTTACTGATGATCTTCAACAAAGTGCTTTTACCTGCACCGTTTCTTCCAATAATGCCAATCCTTTCACCCGGCATGATATCAAGATCAATATCTTTCAAGGCCCAGAACTTTTGATCTTCTGATTGCTTTGATCGGGTTAGTCTTTTGAGTGATCCTGCTAATACATCTCTGAGTGAAATATATGGTTCAGCATTTGCAAGTTTGTATTGCTTACCAAGGTTTTTTATTTCTATAGCAGGTTGCATCAGGAGATATCAGCGAAGTAAGCTTCTGTTTTTCTGAAGAAAAAAATTCCAAGGCAAAATAGCAATAGTGTAGCGGCCAGTCCGGTCCAAACCAGGATCATATCAGGAGCATTTCCGGTTAGCGGTACACGGAAAAGTTCTAGTGCTCCATTCATCGGATTCAGGCTTAAAATATATTTTAACCACTCTTGTTTGATAGAACGAAGTGGGTATATAACTTGTGAAGCAAAAAATATCACCTGTAATAAGAACGGAACAGTATATCGGAAGTCACGGTATTTTACATTCAGCGCAGCCAGGAAAGTGCCCATTCCAAAAGCACTGACTATTACCATCAATAAACCAGCAGGAAAAAGTAGTATGGCAGTCCATTGTAAAGGTTGATGCTTTAGCAGGCAAAACAATAGGAAAACAAAGAAGCACATTATAAAGTCAAACAAGGCAACCAGCACTGACGAACCCGGTATGATCAACCGTGGAAAATAAATTTTCTTAATGATATTGGCATTAAGTATCATACTCTCTCCAGCCTGCGATACGGAAGTATTAAAAAGATTCCAGAGAATTAAACCTGATAATACAAATACAGGATATTGAACAGGATCTGTATTGATTGGCCATGTTTTTGAAAACAAGAAAGTAAAGATGACCATCATACCCAATGGCTGAAGCAATGCCCAAAGAATACCTAAGACAGTCTGCTTGTATTTTACTTTAATATCTCTCCATGTAAAAAAATAAAAAAGCTCACGATATTGCCAGAGCTCTTTAAATCCGGGTGAAAAACCTTTGGGAGGATGTATATGGGTTATAAATTTTTCCATTGGTCATAAAGATAACCAATGAAGGCTGAAAGAAAAGTTTGTTAGCCCCGGACAATCAGTTATCTACCGGGAAGGGAAGATTTTCTTTTGATTTATTCTGGTTGGTTTTTTCCTGTAATTTCTTTTCGTTTTTATTTCCTTTGGGATCGAGCAGAGGTTCATCAACAGGAGCCTGCCCATCCTGGAGTTTAAAAGTAAAAACCTTGTTTACATGTACCCATTTACCATTTTGCCAGACAAATCCTTCCTGATCCCCATCCGGAACCAGGGTCCATGGAAGTTCGGGTTGATCAGTTTCAGAAATGAGATGATCCACCAGTATCATTCCAAGGTCTTCAATGTAATTTACCAGTATACGTACATCTTTTTTAAACTCTATTCCAAAGCGATATTGAACAGGTTTGGGAATACTATCATTTTCATAACTGAAAAAAGGACCTCCAAAAACAGGCTCATTTTTCTGGTTAAATGTGAGCACTTCGATCCATTTCATGCTGCTTTGTGCCCCGTTATTGTCAAACCCGAATAGTGTATAATATCGCTTGCCCTTGTATTCTGTTTTGATCATATTATAATACATGGCCCCGATCCAGTTCATTCGACCTCTTG
The DNA here is from genome assembly GCA_035328345.1 of Chitinophagaceae bacterium. GTDB lineage: Bacteria > Bacteroidota > Bacteroidia > Chitinophagales > Chitinophagaceae > JJ008. Next base: position 143,166 of record DAOLIV010000006.1, read on the forward strand.
CCGAGTCCAGGGGATGTGTGGCGAATTCAGATACATCTCTTAAAGGAAGCAACCTCAGTGAACCATCTGCAGTCCGCATCTGAATGGCGCCTCGCTGACGATAATAATAGACGTCATAGGAAAGCACCCATGTAATAATCCTGAATGAGGAATCAGGCGCATAAAGTTTTGAAATACCCACCACTGAATCAAAAGGATAATAAAAGGAATTTTTGATCTGCAGTGCTCTTACCAGTGTTTTGGTAAATATGCTGTCTGAAACCATTCTATCGGCCGTCATGGTATCAGTGTTCAGATACTTAGAGTATTCCCTCAGGCTATCTTCTTTTGCCTGTAATTTTTTCAGATCATTTGAAGATATTTTTTGTGAAATTCCCTGTAAAGCAATACAGGAAAAAAACAAAACAGGGATAATTCGGAGGATTTGTATTTTCACCAGGATCTCTTTGATTTATTGCAAATTTAAAGCTTAATACAGATGTCCGCCCTGATGACTGCGTTGCATTTAGTTAAAACTCTTACTATTCACGGCTGGATGCGCCATTAACGCCGAAATAGCTGTAAAATTTTGTAGCGTATCATAAGGCTTTGACAAAATCTGCCAAAGAATCGAAGCGAAAATCAATATCGGAGTGGGGGAAGGGCACTTCGGGGTTGGTAGTGGCGGCAAAAACAGTAAATACCCCAGCATTTCTTCCAAAAGCCATATCGCTAAGTTTGTTCCCGACCATAATGGAACGGTGAAGGTCTATGCCATTGTCTTCGATGGCAGCTTTAAAAGCCATTCCGGGATTTGGTTTCCGGTCAGGATGTTTATTATCAGTACTGGTGCAGTAATAAATCTTATCAATTCTTCCCCCAGCCTCTTCAATTTCTTTTATCATGTAGTCATGAATTGAGGTAAGGTCTCCTTCTGTCATGACTCCCTTTCCAACGCCTCTTTGATTACTTACGATGATGATTTTTCCGAATTTGTTGCTGAGTTGATGAATAGCATCTTTTACTCCATCATAAAATTGAAATTCTTCAATGGTTTTTATGTAATCATCTTTTTTTTCGTGGTTGATCACACCATCTCTGTCAAGAAATATTGTCCAGCCTTTATTGATCTGGTTCAGATCGGGAATTGTTTGTTTTAAATCATTTTGAGCTTTAAAGTAATCATCCCGTATGCCGATATCAATAAAATAATCATCCCGGATCCATCCATATACACGTCTTTTAGAAAAGTACTTCTCCAGGTAATCTTTTTCAAAAGAAAATTTATCAGGAAATTCTTCTTCCAGGAATTTACTGCAGTTAAGAATGTATATGCCGCCATTTATGGTCCCCTGGCCATAGAATTTTTTCTCTTTAAAATCTTTTACCAGTCTTTCGTCATCAGTTTCTACAACACCGTATCGGTCAAAGTTGGTCATTGGTTTCAGAATTAAGGTACATTCCGCCATTTGCCTGATGTGAAAGCTGACAGCATCATGTAATTCAGCCTTAAATAAAGTATCGCCGTTAGTTATGATGACGTTCTTTTTGGTTGCTTTTGTCAATGCAAGCTGAATGGCGCCGCCTGTACCCAAAGGTTCCGCCTCAATTACGATCTCGTATTCTAAAGTAGAAAATTGGCTGGCCAGGTATTCTTCGATAAACTCATGTTTATGTCCTAATGAAAAAATAAATTTTTCAATACCCTGCGATCGAAGATGATTGATCACATAAAAAAGAAAAGGCCTGCCAGCAACCGGTGCCATGCACTTTGGCAGGTCAGGAATAGTGTCCCGGAGCCTGGTGCCTAATCCCCCAGCTAAAATGATAGCTTCTTTGATCATTATTAGAGTCCTCTAAACAAGTATTAAAATACACTTTCTTCCACTAATTGGCAGATTATGTGCCCGACAGTAATATGGCATTCCTGTATCCTTGGGGTATCTGAAGACGGAATATTGATGAGATAATCACTTACGTCTTTCATCTTTCCGCCAGTTTCGCCGGTAAAGCCCACCGTGATCATTTTATGCTGCCTCGCAACCTGGAATGCATTAAGGATATTTGTTGAATTGCCAGATGTTGAAAGACCGATCAGCACATCGTCTGCTTTCCCGATCCCTTCAATGATCCTTGAATAAACATTGTCGTAGCCATAATCGTTGGCTACAGCTGTCAGGTAGGAAGTATTGCAGTGCAGAGCTTCGGCGGGTAAAGCTTTTCTGTCTTTATAAAAACGACCGGAAAATTCCGCAGCTAAATGTTGTGCATCAGCAGCGCTGCCGCCGTTGCCGCAGAAGTAAACCTTTTTATCATTCTTAAAAGCATCAGTGATAACTTCTACTAGTTTACTGATAGTTTGCAGCAAAACTTCATCATTCAATAGCTTTTGCTTTGTTTCCACAGATGCTTTAATAATATTTTTGATCTTATCCATGTTTTTCTGCCTTAAAAGGTATGTCAATTATTAAATAGTCCATGTTTTTAATCCATCCTCAACAAACTGGTAGTTTCTTATTCTTCCGCCAAATTTCTCCAGGCTTTTGATAACCTTATATTTTGTATTCATCGGGCAATAGAAGATCATAAAACCACCTCCACCGGCGCCTGATATTTTCCCTCCTGTTGCTCCGGCATTTTTGGCTGTTTCATAAATTTCTTCCATCAGGGGATTGCTGATGCCTTCTGCCATTTGTCTCTTTTGCCTGAATCCAAAATCCAAAATCTCACCAATTTCATTCAATCTCCCTTTCAACAAAGCTTCTTTCATCATCTGGGCCTGTTGTTTCAATTGATGCATGGCCTCAATCGGAGCTTCTTTTTTCTCAGTTACATTCTTGCTTTGTTTTTTAATGATGCCTGCTGATTCCCTGCTGGTGGAAGTATAATACAATACGAGATTATTTTCCAGTTCAAATAAATATTCCTTTTTGATACGAAGAGGATTGACGATCACCTTATCCTCTCCATAAAATTCCATAAAGTTTACTCCGCCAAATGTTGCTGCGTATTGATCTTGTTTTCCGCCTTCAAGGCCCAGATCTTTTCTCTCAATATCGTAGGCATAATGAGCCATGTCGTATTCACCCAATGGAAGCCGGAGCATTTCTGCAAAGGCGCCGATAATTGCAACTACTAAAGTGGAAGATGTGCCCAGCCCTGAGCCTGCCGGGGCATCCACAAATGTTGACAAGCGAAATCCCTTCTCTTTGATTCCGTAATCTTTTTGTATCCTGTTATAGACACCTTTCAGCAAATCTAATTTTCCATCTATCGGTAATATATCTGCACTATCAAATCTTACTTCTTCGTTCCTGTCGTTTGCCTCAAGAATAATGAGATTTTCAGAAATAGGTTCAATAGTCGCATTTGCATATAGAGAGATGGTGGCATTCAAAATAGCGCCACCGTACATATCACTGTAAGGGCTTACATCAGTTCCGCCACCAGCCAATCCAATGCGTAAAGGAGCTTTACTTCTGTATATCATCTGCTAGCTGTGTAATTGTGCCGACCATTGTGGCCCAGCTGTATTTTTGTTTTTCATTACGAAGATGCGGAATAAAATAATCTTCGCCTAATTGATAAAAACGACGAATACCTTCTGCTATGGAAACCGGTTGAGGCTCTGTAACAATTCCTGATCTTTCATGGGGGACGAGTGCAGGCAAACCGCCAACATTGGTTACTACCATAGGTTTTTCAAAATGATAGGCGAGGGGAGTAACACCGCTTTGGGTTGCATTCCTGTAAGGTTGGATAACAGCATCCGCAGCACAGAGATAATATCTTACTTCACTGTCAGGTATAAAATCTGTTTTGAGGGTCAGTTGATCTTGTATTCCAAGTTTTTCAACCTGTTCCAGGTAAGGTTTATTATCCTCGTAAAATTCACCAGCCACCAGCAATTTAATTTCAGGATCTGTTTTTTTGAGTTCAGCCATTGCTTCAAATAAAAGATCAAGACCTTTGTATTTTCGAATAAATCCAAAAAATAAAATGATCTTTTTATCTTCCGGTAAACCAAGATGTTTACGGGCTTCCTGTTTATCCATCTTTTCGCCGAATGTGTCATAAAGCGGATGACTTACTAATTGTACGGGTTTATCTTTTTCAAAAGATTGCAGATCATTCATCACTTTTTCACTCATCGTTATAAATCCGTCGCAACTTTTCAAAAAATAACAGGTAAATAGTTTATCGCCAGGCCTTTTTTCATGTGGGATCACATTGTCTGCAATACAAATAATTTTTGTGTGTTTATTTTTTCTTACTCTTCTTAGAATAGTGCCGAGAGCAGGCCCCATAAACGGGAGCCAGTATCGAACAACGACGAGGTCGGGCTTTTCTTTTTTTAACCGATTGCCGGTTCTGATCCAATTAATCGGATTTATTGAATTGATTACAGCATGAATGATAAGATTTTCCGGCGCAGGCTCATCACTGTATTGTGTTTTACCGGGAAAAAGAAAAGAGGGATACTGAAGTGAGAAGGAATAAATTGAACAGTTGTTCCCTTCATCAATAAATTGTTTTGCAAGCCGCTGGTTAAATGTAGCCAATCCTCCCCGCAACGGATGTCCGGGTCCTATGATGACAACGCTTTTCATTACAAACCCGTTTTCTTTTCTATAATGTAGGAGTTACGGTTGGGTGAGTTTCTTGAGATCAGCTCTCCGATAAAACCGGCAAGGAATAACTGAACACCGACAATGAGTGAAGTCAACGCAAGGTAAAAACCCGGCTTATTGGTTAGCGCAAACTGGCTGTCTATAAATTTAGAAACGATCAGGAATAGGGAGATGCCAAGTCCTACCAAAAAGAATAAAGTGCCCCATAGTCCAAAGAAATGCATAGGTCTTTTGGAGAATTTGCCTACGAATGTGATGGACATCAGGTCCAAAAACCCATTAACAAATCTTCTCCATCCGAATTTTGATTTCCCGTATTTCCTTGCACGGTGTTCAACAACTTTTTCCCCTATCTTTTTAAACCCGGCCCATTTGGCCTGTACAGGGATATACCGATGCATTTCGCCATATACTTCAATTCCTTTTACAACTTTTTTACGATAAGCTTTTAATCCGCAATTGAAATCATGCAATTTAATACCCGATACTTTCCGGGTTACAGCATTAAAAAATTTTGAAGGAATGTTTTTGGTCAGCCGGTTATCATAACGTTTCTTTTTCCATCCGCTTACCAGGTCAAATCCCTGCTCTGTAATCATTTTATATAATCCGGGAATTTCATCGGGACTGTCCTGCAGGTCTGCATCCATAGTAATGACGACTTCGCCTTCGGTCGCTCTGAAACCTTCATTGAGCCCTGCCGATTTCCCGTAATTACGCTGGAACTTTATGCCTTTGATATTCGGATTTTTTGATCGGAGTTGTTCAATTACATCCCAAGAGTTATCACTGCTTCCGTCATCCACAAAAATCACCTCATACGAATAATTGTTTTCAGTCATTACTTTTTCAATCCAGGAAGCCAGTTCCGGAAGTGATTCTGCTTCGTCTAAAAGTGGTATAACAACTGAAATATCCATGAATTATTTTCTCCTGCTTAATAATGCGGAAAACAAGGCTGTAATTCCTGCACCAATTAACAAATATCTGAAAATTGAAAGGGAAATGACAATAACCGGGTATCGTTTTTTTGCTGCGATTGCCATTTCTTCGATCTCTGCATGGGTTTTGTCCCCTTTCTGTATATAATACTCTTTAGTAGCTACTGCTTCCTGGGCGGCAAATTCAGGATGGATTTTTATAAATATGATTGTAAATACTACCATAACGAGTGATACAACCACAAAACATCTGAATCCCCTGTTGAACAGGGACGAAAATTTTACTGAGTTCTCTTCATCCTTTATATATGAAAAAAGAGCCCAGAAAATTCCTGCAGCATAAACAATATAAATGAGATACTGGTAATTGGCGCTGATTGTTTCCTTTTTGCTATCAATCCACGTCGCTATAGCAATCATTACAAGACCGGTAATAAGTCCCTGTAAACCGGGAGAAAGTTTCAACTTCATCAGTAATATGATATTTATGCCAGCATGATCTTTTCGCCGTTAATGATCCCGGCCGGTTTACCGGTAAGTTCTTTCCCGATAAATGGCGAATTCCTGGATTTTGATTTTATATCCTTTTCGGTAACGGTCCATTTTTGGGCCGGATCAAATAAAGTAAGAATTGCTTTCTGTCCATTTTGAATGGAAACTTCTTCCAACCCAAAAATCTTCCGGGTATTTATTGACAATAGTGTTACCCATTTTTCCTGGGAGACTCCGGGTAAAACTGAATTCAGAACTGCATAAACAGTTTCAAGACTTATCATACCGTATTTAGCATATTCAAATTCTACAGTCTTGCTGTCAAATTCATGAGGCAGGTGATGTGAGGCGATACAATCTATTAATCCATCTACCAATGCCTGGCGCAAAGCTTCACGGTCCGCTTTTGAACGAAGAGGAGGATTTACTTTTAGATTAGTGTCATAATTCTTTATATCCTCATCACAGAAGAAAAGATGGTATGGAGTAACAGAACAACTGACACCAGCATTACTTTCTTTTCCTCTCTTTATATATTCCAGTGATTTCTGTGTGCTGACACCAGTAAAGTGTAACCTTGATTCGGCATAACGGGCCAGTTTTATATCTCTGGCAACGATCAGTTCCTCTGCCATGGCGGGTTTGCCTGGTAATCCATATTGAGTAGAGAACACACCTTCATTAATGAGGCCATGTGGATTGATGCTTTTATCATCCGGCAATTGTATGATAACTCCATTTACCGGTTTTATATATTGCAGGGCTTTCAGCAATAAACCAGAAGACTGAACACAATTCAAGCCATCGCTGAACGCCGCAGCTCCACTGGTCTTCATATCATACATTTCAGCCAGCTCTTTTCCTTCTGTATTTTTTGTGATGGCGCCGAGCGGATGAATGTTTACCGGAAGTGATTTTGTTTTTTGTGTCACATACTCCACCGCTGCTTTATTGTGAATGACAGGATTGGTATTCGGGATGATCATTACATCTGTGTAGCCGCCGTTGACTGCTGCAAGAGCTCCGGTTTCAAGTGTTTCCTTGAATTCATAGCCGGGGTCAGCAAAGTTGGAAAAGATGTCAACCCAACCGGGAGAAACAGACAGCCCTTTTCCCTCAATTTCTTTATCAGCTTTTTGAGAAATATTCTTATCAATTGCTGAAATGATACCGTCTTCAATAAAAACATCAGTGACTTGTCCGTTGAAGGGAGAGGAGGGATCAGTAACCCGGACCTGCTTAATGAGTAGCTTCATTAAGCGGCGAAGATAGACTATGTTTTTGATTTCAGATTTGTAAAATTAAGGCTACTTTTGCAACCCGATTTATTATCATTCGGGTGGTGGCGCAGCCCGGTAGCGCACTTGTATGGGGTGCAAGGGGTCGCTGGTTCGAATCCAGTCCACCCGACAAAAAAAGTAAGGGTAATCATTTTTAGAAAGTGGTTACCTTTAATTTTTCGGGCAGTAGCGCAGCCCGGTAGCGCACTACGTTCGGGACGTAGGGGTCGCTGGTTCGAATCCAGTCTGCCCGACAA
>DAOLIV010000007.1:0-113882 GCA_035328345.1 Chitinophagaceae bacterium
TTTTATACCATTAAATAAATAAGATTAACCTCGAATGCAGAAAATTCCAGTCAGAAGTTTCAAGAACCCTGTAAATGAACCAGAACTTTCAGGAAGTTTTAATATACGGAAGCTGGGACCACTCTTAACAGGAAGCGATATGATCCAGGAACTTCATCGGCATGACTTCTTTTTTGTTTTGGTCATAGAAAAGGGAAAAGGAGAACACATTATTGATTTTACCTCTTATCCCATCACAGGTCATTCTGTTTTCTTTATGCGTCCCGGCCAGGTACATCAACTTACTTTAAAAAAAGGAAGTTCAGGGTACCTGTTAGAGTTTAAAAATGATTTTTATTCCCCGGCTAGGCATTCAGCAAACCAGTTGTTGAGAAAAGTGAGCAGTAAGAATTATTGCCGGCCCGGTTCAAAAAGGTTTAAAGAATTGATTGCAGTACTGGATAAAATCTTCAACGAGTTTACTTCAAGACAGGAAAAATATTTTGACGTTATTAAAGCAAACATGGAGATCTTTTTTATTGAACTTTCCCGGCAAAGCCCGAATCCAGGTGGTCTTACAAATGAAACCAATTTATATACACAAGAAAGGCTGGAAGAATTAATGCAGTTATTGGAGTTAAATATTTATACTAAAAAGCAAGTATCTGATTATGCGGACATGATGCACCTCACTTCTTACCAGCTTAACACCATCACAAAAAAACTATTGGGAAAAACTTGTTCAGCAGTCATCGATGATCATATTATACTTGAAGCAAAAAGACAATTGCTTGCCACTTCTGAACAAGTGAACCAGGTTGCTGATCAATTGGGCTATGAAGACCCCTCCTACTTTATACGATTCTTTAAAAAGCATACCGGGTATTCGCCTGAAGCTTTCAGAAAGAATTTCAAATAAGTCCTGTTCAACTTCATGTTCGTCCTGTCACCTTCCTCAAAGTGTATTCTACTTTTGTTAGTAAATAAAATTAGTATGAAAACAAAAGCAAGATTATTCGCATCTCTCAAGATCTGGGTTGTAATTTACCCATCAATTACACTCTTTCTTTTTCTGTTTGGAAAAGCTTTGGGCTCACTTCCCTTGTATCAAAGGACATTTCTTCTGACAATTTCCCTGGTCCCATGGATTGTCTTTGTCGGTGTTCCTTTCGTGGATTCAATTATCGGGATTTTTAGCAGGAAGAAGGAAAAAGCATACTGAGGTGGAATCTGCCCAAAAGAGAAAGAATGCATTTATATTCGAGATGTGAATTTATTAAACTGGCTGGTAAAGCAACTATTGTTGTTGCTTTACCATTAACCGAACAACAGAAATTAAAGATCAAACAGATGGAAATCATTCCCGATTATGATGTAATAATTATCGGAGGTAGCTATTCAGGATTAGCTGCAGGTATGGCCCTTGGCAGAGCTTTGCGAAAAGTACTGATCATTGATAGTGGAAAACCATGTAACAGGCAAACCCCTCATTCACATAATTTCCTTACACAGGATGGAAAAAAGCCGGAGGAAATTGCATTACTCGCAAAAGAGCAGGTGAGGTCATATAAAACGGTGGAGTTCTTAAACGGGTTAGCAGTATCCGGAACTAAAACAGATATTGGTTTTGAGATTAAAACAGCATCAGATGATGTATACAAAACAAGGAAATTGATCTTCGCAACTGGTATTTTGGATGTGCTCACCAATATTGATGGATTAAAAGAAAGCTGGGGTATTTCAGTTCTTCATTGCCCTTATTGTCATGGGTACGAGGTCAGGGATAAAGCAACCGGTATTTTGGGTAATGGAGAATACGGTTTTGAGTTTGTGAAACTCATTTCAAACTGGACAAATGATTTAACACTGTTTACGAACGGAAAATCGGAATTGTCAAGTGAACAGACTGAAAAAATTGCCAGGCAGAACATCAAAATAGAAGAGAGAGGAATTGAAAGATTTGAACACATCAACGGAAATATTAAGAACATTGTTTTTAAAGATGGTTCAGGGAAATCTATTGATGCTGTTTATACCCGGAGCCCTTTTGAGCAACATTGCCCGATACCACAACAACTGGGTTGTGAAATAACAGATGAAGGATTTATCAAAACAGATCCCTTGCAAAACACAACAGTTGCAGGAGTTTTTGCATGTGGTGATAATGCATCCCGAATGAGAACAGTAGCCAATGCAGTTTCAATGGGTACCACAGCCGGAATGATGGTCAATAAAGAGTTGGTTGAAGAAGATTTTGACAGAATATAGTTTTCTTATATTGATCAATATAATTGCTTTACGGACGTCATAAAGTACTGATCATTTCCACATCTTCTTTCTCAACGGTTTCCAAAGCGGCCCTGTAGGCAATTACTTTTCTTCCCCATAATAAAACAAGGAGAGCAATGAATGCGCAGCCAGCCATCACACCTGTCATAGCGAATGCTGTTTCACTTTGAAGAATACTTACCAATGCTGATGTGCCTGCCCCTATGGTCATTTGTATTGCACCCATCATGGCCGAAGCGCTTCCGGCATTATGTGCAAACGGAGCTAATGAAAGCGCCGAAGTGTTGGGGAACACAAAACCCTGGCAACTGAGAAAAATAAAGATCAGGAAAATAGTAACAAAGAGATTACCTGCTTCAAAAAAAGAAACAGCTGCTAAAGCAACTCCCGTCATGCACTGGAAGATCAATGCCATGCGGATGATCTGCTCACTACTGTATTTCTTTAGCATTACGTTATTAATCTGGCTGGCGGTGATCAACCCGATAGCGATAAAAGCAAATATCCACCCGTACTGCTTTTCAGTAACATGAAAATATTTCATGAAAACAAACGGAGATCCGCTGACGTAGGCATATAAACCTGCGCTGGCAATGGCGCTGGTAAATGCATAAGTATTGAATTGCCTGTTTTTGAAAATCCCGGCGAAGTTCCTGACCAGTGGTACGGGCTTCAATGAAAAGTTTGGATCAGGTTCTTTGCTTTCAGGTAAAATAAAATGTATGCCTGCGAGAATAATGATTGCCAATATAATAAGTGCAGCAAAAACATACCTCCATCCAAATGCAGCCGTAATATATCCGCCTAAAGTTGGTGCAACTATTGGCGAAACCGCAATTACCAACATGAGGCTGGAAAATACCCTGGCGATTTTGGTTACTTCAAAAAGATCCCTGACAACAGCCCTTGCTGCTACCATTCCGGCACAACCACCAAGGGCCTGCAAAAGACGAAAGATGATCAGCGAATCAACTGATGAAGCAAATGCACATCCTGCTGATGCAAAAAGGTAAATGACAAGACCGGCATAAAGTGGTTTCTTTCTTCCATATCGTTCAAGCAATGGGCCATAAATTACCTGGCCTGCAGAAATACCAATAAAAAAACTGGACAAGGAAAGCATTACCTGCGCCACAGAAGTATGCAGGTTTGCTGCAATGTCCGGGAATGCCGGCAGGTACATATCAATTGAAAATGGACCGATGGCAGTAAGAAGCCCCAGTATCAGGATCAGGTAAAAATGTTTAGTCCGTTGGTTTTTGTTCATGCAGGAAAAACAAAGATACTTCTTAAAGTGCTTTTATTGCTTTTCGAATATAAAAGGATGATCCTTACAATCATTGATATTTCTTTCCAATAAGTACTCATCATTATTTTAAGCTGTTACTTGACAATTTTTTTTTGGATCATAAATTCCAATAAGTATTGTATTTGTAAATTACAAGTATGATAAAAGGAAAAATCATTGATGATCAAACCAGGTGTGAACATTATCATTCAGAATTGGACATAATCGCCATTAAATTCAAATGTTGCAGAGATTATTATCCTTGCTTTCAATGTCATGAAGAAGTTGCCGGCCATCAAGCACAGAAATGGTCAAAAGATGAAAGAGATGAAAAAGCAATTTTGTGCGGTGTCTGCAAAACTGAATTAACGATCAATGAATATTTCCATTCCGGTAATATATGTCCATCATGCAACAGTCACTTTAATCCTAAATGCAATTTGCATTACCATTTATATTTCGAGATGTAATAATGATGTTTCGTTATCTTATAATTTAATAATTGCTTTAATGTGATGAAAAAACTCACATTTAACGGTAATCGCTCCCTTAAAAAAGTTAACTTGCGACTTTACAGAACTCCCAACTAATCATCAGAAAATTTCCGGACAAACAATAATGAGATTATTGGTAGTACTAATATTGCTGGCTCTTTTTCCATCCTTTGTTCAGGCGCAGGAAACTGAGGATAAAAAATACTCCGTTAGCGGTACAGTTGTTAACGAAAAGGGAACCTCCGTGCCCTACTCTAGTGTCAGTCTTCTTCGGAGATCAGATTCATCACAGGTTTTCATCACTGCCTCTGATGAAAAAGGAGAGTTTGATTTTTCAATTTTACCCGGGGCATGGTTGTTAAAAGTCAGTTTTCTTTCCTATAATGAAGAATTGGTTCCTTTTACAATTACCGGTAGTGATATTGCTTTTGGAAAAATTGTTTTGAGAACCAACGCAAAAACATTGAATGAAGTGGTAGTAACATCAGAAAAGAAACTGATGGAACTAAAACTGGATAAGAGGGTATATAATGTGAGCCAGGATGTAAGTAATATTGGTTCCAATGCTTCCGAAATACTTGCCAACATTCCATCTGTGGATGTTGATATAGATGGAAACGTAAGTTTAAGAGGCAGCCAGGGAGTTCGGATATTAATTGATGGAAAACCTTCTGCTCTCACAGGTATACGCAGCAATGATGCACTTCGCAATTTACAGGGTGCTTTAATTGACAGGATCGAAGTGGTAACCAACCCCTCTTCCCGTTATGATGCCGCCGGCGAAACAGGCATCATCAATATTATTCTCAAGAAAAATAAGACAAGAGGGTTTAATGGAAATTTTACAGGAACGATTGGATATCCTTCTAACCTTAGTGCAGCATACAGTATCAATTACAGAACTCAGAAAGTGAATTTATTCTCAAGTTTTGGAACCAATTTCAGAAAAAATCCCGGAAGTGGGTCCTCCATACAAAAATACACAGGCGCCGATACAAGCTTTATTTATCATCAGACCCTGGATCGTAGCAGAAAAGGAATTTCGGGCAACCTGGTGACAGGAATTGACTATACGATTTCACCCCGAACCACCTTAACCGGTTCATTCCTGGTTGACCTTGGCCGGGAAAAGAATATCACTAATCTATTGTATGAGGATTTTAACGATGCGGGACAACTGACTTCGGCAGTGTTGAGAACAGATGATGAAACAGAAAGAGAAAGTGACAAAGAAGTTTCTTTGAGTTTCAGGAAAAAATATTCAGAAAATAGTGATCGGGAATTAACGGCTGATTTTAAATGGACCAGCAGTGGTGAAACAGAAAGCTCAGATTATCTCCAGGGTGATCTGGATGGGGGTGAAAAAACAATACAACGTTCCGGTAACCCTGCATATGAAGATAACCTGCTTTTACAAACGGATTATGTCCATCCTTTCGGCGAGAATGGAAAATTTGAAACGGGTTTTAAAGGAACGATCCGGAAAATAGCCAATGAGTACCTGGTAGAAGAATTTGCAAACGGAGACTGGGTTGTCCTCCCTGCATTTGATAATAATATGGAGTTTACAGAAAAAATCCTTGCTGTCTACGCAATGATGGGGAATAAGATAAAAAAACTTTCGTATCAATTTGGTCTAAGAGGTGAGTTGACAGATATGCAAACAGGCTTGGTAAAAACGAATGAAATTAACAAACGGAACTATTTTAATGTTTTTCCCAGCAGCAGCATTTCCTATGAACTAGATGATAAAAATACGCTGCAGTTAAGTTATAGTTACCGGATCAATCGACCTCATTTCAGGAACTTGACGCCGTTTGCAAATTTTTCAGATCCCCGTGTATATTTTGTCGGTAACCCGGATCTTAATCCAGAGTTCACTCATTCTATGGAAGCAGGTCACCTCCTAGATTGGGGAAGGGGCTCATTGTTTACAAGCATCTATTATCGTCATAAAAAAGGTGTATCGGAAAGAATCAGAATTCTTGATTCAATAACAGGCATAACCAATATTATTCCTATAAACCTTTCTACACAAAATGATATTGGACTGGAATCAGCCTTTTCGATAGAAGTAAGCAATTGGTGGAAGTTCAATACCAGTTTTAATTTTTATCATTCTGAGGCAACTGGTGAGTATAAAGGGGAAACGTATGGAAGTAAAACTTTCAGCTGGACAAACAGAACTACATCCCGTATTACAATCTTTAAGAAAGTTGATTTTCAAACCTCCTTATTTTATCATTCGCCCCGCAATAATACACAGGGCAAAACTTTAGGTATGTATACTATTGACCTGGGATTGTCAACAGATGTATTTAAGGGAAAGGGCACATTGACATTAAACATCCGTGACCTGATGAACAGCCGTCGCCGTCGTTCAATTGTTGATATTCCCGGTTATTATTCCGAGTCTGAGTTTCAGTGGAGACCAAGGCAAATCAGGCTTACATTGAATTTCCGGCTGAACCAACAAAAAATTCAAAAGGAAGAAGCTCCCGGGATGGATGAAGGCGGATTTGAGAATTGATCCCCAAATACTTCCCGGTTTCAGTAAATTACAACAAATTTTTCCGGATGCAAGGCGAAAAGAATGTTTATAAAGTAATCTCCAACGGTTTTGAGTTTTCATTTTCTAAAGAAGAAATCGAGGCACTCGATTTTGCCAAGGTAGCCGATGCTACTTTTAACCTTCTCAAAAATCATAGATCAGTTACTGCAAAAATTATTGAGTCAGATAATTCTGGCAAAAAGATCACTGTCGAAATTGATGGACAGGAATTTCCTGTTGTAATTAAAGATGAACTGGACCAGATGCTGGATAAAATGGGTTATGGTGCTTCCACCGGTAAGCATATAAAGGAGATCAAAGCACCAATGCCCGGTTTAGTATTAGATATCGCTGTAAAAGACGGACAGGAAGTGAATGAGGGGGATAAAATTCTTATCCTGGAAGCAATGAAAATGGAAAACAGCATTACCATTCAGGCAAATGCCAAAATAAAAAAGATAAATGTATCTGCAGGGCAGGCGGTTGAAAAAGGCCAGGTATTAGTTGAACTTGAATAATCAGAGAATAATATGAAAAAAATATTAGTTGCTAACCGGGGAGAGATTGCACTTCGTATTATGCGTACCATCCATCGAATGGGCATTCGTTCAGTAGCAGTATACTCAGAGGCTGACAGAGAATCTCCACATGTATTGTTTGCCGACGAAGCAGTTTGTCTCGGCCCTGCTCCCTCTTCACAATCTTATCTGAATGCGGACAAAATAATTGCTTTTGCAAAAGAATTGGGTGTTGATGGAATTCACCCGGGTTATGGTTTTTTGAGTGAGAATGCAGTCTTTGCTAAAAAAGTGGAAGATGCCGGTATCAGTTTTATTGGGCCCGGAGCAGATGCGATGAAGATAATGGGTTCCAAACTGGCTGCAAAAGAATGTGTAAAGAAATATAACATTCCGATGGTGCCTGGAATTGATAAAGCAATTGAGGATGTAAGCCTCGCCAAAAAAATTGCTGCTGAAATTGGTTATCCCATTCTTATTAAAGCTTCGGCCGGTGGTGGTGGTAAAGGAATGAGGATAGTAGAAAAGGAAAATGATCTTAAAGAGCAAATGGAAAGAGCCGTAAGTGAAGCAAAATCTTCGTTTGGCGATGGTTCTGTTTTTATTGAAAAATATGTTACATCGCCAAGGCATATTGAGATACAGGTATTGGCGGATAAATTTGGTAACACAGTCCACTTATTTGAAAGAGAATGCAGCATTCAGCGTCGTCATCAAAAAGTGGTTGAAGAATCACCCTCTTCTGTATTAACTCCTGAATTGAGAAATAAAATGGGTGAAGCGGCTGTTATGGTAGCTAAATCCTGTAACTATACCAGCACCGGTACAGTGGAGTTTTTGGTTGACGATAAGCTGAATTTTTACTTCCTGGAAATGAATACAAGATTGCAGGTGGAACATCCTGTTACGGAAATGATCACCGGGATAGACCTTGTGGAAGAACAAATAAAAATTGCCCGTGGTGAGAAATTAAGTTTTTCACAGGAGGATATTCCGATGAACGGGCATTCGATAGAGCTAAGAGTTTATGCTGAAGACCCGTTAAATAATTTCCTGCCTTCAATTGGAACACTGGCCCGTTATGAAAAACCTGTTGGGGAAGGAATAAGAGTGGATGATGGTTACAAAGAAGGAATGCCTATCCCCATTTATTATGATCCGATGATTGCAAAACTGGCAACACACGGAAACAACCGGATCGAGGCAATACAAAAAATGAAAGATGCTATCAATGATTATATCATTGAAGGAGTAGCTACTACCTTGCCCTTCGGCACTTTTGTTTTTGATCATGAAGCATTCTTAACCGGCAAGTTTGATACCCATTTTGTAAAAAAATACTATACTCCCGAAATCATCCTGGATAAACAAAAAGAACATGCAGAACTGGCGGCAATATTTGCTTTGAAGTATTGGCTTGAGCAACAAAAACAGGTTAACCCGGTAGAGAATAAATCAACGAGTTGGAAAAGACGGCTGGCACATTAATAATCAGATCTTTTAATTAAGTATATGAAATCAAAAACTGAAGTACTAAGGGAAAAGCTTGAAGAGGGAAAATTAGGAGGTGGTGTCAAAAGAATTACATCACAACATCAGAAAGGAAAACTTACAGCAAGAGAAAGAGTCAGCTTGCTGATGGACCCCGGTTCTTTTGAAGAGATCGGAGCGTTGGTCACTCACCGTACCAAAGATTTTGATATGGAATCTCAAAAATATTATGGGGATGGTGTGATAACGGGATATGGTACGGTGAACGGCAGACTTGTTTATGTTTTTGCACAGGATTTTACTGTTTTTGGAGGAGCATTATCAGAAACACATGCAGAAAAAATTTGCCGGATCATGGATCTTGCCATGAAAACTGGTGCCCCGATGATCGGCTTGAATGATTCCGGTGGGGCAAGGATACAGGAAGGGGTTCGTTCATTAGGTGGTTATGCTGATATTTTTTTCAGAAATGTTCAGTCATCAGGTGTAATTCCTCAAATTTCTGGTATCATGGGCCCATGTGCAGGCGGTGCTGTGTATTCACCCGCTATGACTGATTTTACTATCATGGTAGAAAATACAAGTTACATGTTTGTTACAGGTCCGAATGTTGTAAAAACAGTAACTAATGAAACTGTGAGCTCCGAGGAACTAGGCGGAGCTTCTACTCATTCTGCTAAATCCGGTGTAACACATTTAACAGCTTCGAATGATATGGAATGTATTGACCATATAAAAAGGCTGCTTAGTTACATGCCACAGAATTGTGAAGATGTCGTCCCTAAAATTCCTTACACTCTTGGAGATGAAGTGCGGGAAGAACTGGAAACAATTGTTCCGGCAAGCGCCAATCAACCTTATGATATTCGCTCAGTAATTGATGGGATATGTGACCGGGAGTCTTTTTTTGAAATACATAAAGAGTATGCCGATAATATTGTAGTAGGGTTTGCAAGAATAGCCGGCAGAAGTATCGGCATTGTGGCCAATCAGCCTATGAGCCTGGCCGGGGTGTTGGATATTAACAGTTCAAAAAAAGGAGCAAGATTTACAAGAACCTGTGATTGTTTTAATATACCATTATTAGTATTGGTGGATGTTCCGGGCTTTCTACCGGGCACAGACCAGGAATGGAACGGAATTATTACAAATGGAGCAAAACTATTGTATGCATTGAGTGAGGCAACGGTACCCCGTGTTACAGTTATTACAAGAAAAGCGTATGGTGGCGCTTATGATGTGATGAATTCAAAACATATTGGAGCAGACATGAATTTTGCCTGGCCCACGGCTGAAATTGCAGTAATGGGTGCCAAAGGAGCCAGCGAGATCATTTTTAAAAATGAAATCGCAGCTGCATCTGATCCGGCTAAAAAATTACTGGAAAAGGAAGCTGAGTATGCTGAACTTTTTGCTAATCCTTATACAGCTGCAGAAAGAGGTTTTATTGATGAAGTGATTGAACCACGGGAAACCCGCAGGAAACTCATCAAAGCATTTGCAATGCTTGAAAATAAAGTAGCGAAACGTCCACGCAAAAAACATGGAAATATTCCTCTTTGATCAGGACAATTTCTTGGCTGCCTCATGATTGATAAACGGTTTCAATATATCAATCGGCACCGGGAAAATAGTTGTTGAATTATTTTCTGTTGCGATCTCCCTTAAAGTTTGCAGGTATCTTAATGTTAAAGCACTTGGTTGATCTGCCAGGATCTTTGCTGCATCTGCCAATCTTTGTGAAGCCTGGAATTCCCCTTCTGCTGCAATTACTTTTGATCTTCTCTCCCTTTCCGCTTCTGCTTGTTTGGCCATTGCTCTCTGCATTTCCTGTGGAAGATCTATTTGTTTCACCTCAACATTGGAAACTTTAATGCCCCAGGGCTCAGTTTGTGCATCGATGATCTGTTGCAACCTGTGATTGATCTTTTCTCTTTGCGAAAGAATATCATCCAACTCTGATTGCCCCATCACACTTCTCAATGTAGTTTGAGAGATTTGGGATGTAGCAGCTAAAAAATTCTCTACCTGCACTATTGCTTTCTCTGGTTCAATTACTCTGAAATACACTACTGCATTTACTTTAATTGAAACATTGTCTTGTGTAATAACATCCTGGGCAGGCACATCAAGTACTACAGTACGAAGACTAACCTTGAGCATTTTATCAATGATAGGGATAAGAAGAATTAGCCCGGGACCCCTTACTGCCATTAAACGCCCCAATCGAAAAACAACTCCTCTTTCATATTCTCTTAAGATCCTGATAGCACTGGCTAATAACATTAGAATTAAAAAAACAATAATAGCGGTGATGGTGGGAAACTGTTCCATAGTTATATTTTTTTGTAGTCGTTAAACTGGTTCAACAAATAGTTTAAAATTTTTTCTCCCTGTGACTTTCACTTTTTGTCCCTTTTCTATTTTTCCTGAAAGAGATTCGGCTTGCCAGAGTTCTCCCATCATCATCACCATTCCTTCTTTTTCGAAACTATCCGAAGCAAATCCAATAGCTCCTTCAAGTGCATCACTTCCGGTCACTGCTTTTTTTCTCTGCGCTTTAACTCCCATCGTTATGATAAATAAAAAGAAAACAGCTGTAAATGCAACACAAGTAAAAATTACTGTTTTCGATAATGGATTAACGGTAAAGGGAGAATTGTTCCGGAATAGCATCAGTGAACCTAGCAGTAATGAGATCGTTCCTCCAATTGCCAAAAGCCCATGACTTATGATCTTTATTTCAAGAATGTATAGAATAATAGCAAATATGATCAACGCTAATGCTGCATAGTTTACAGGTAAAGTATTCATAGAATAAAATGCAAGGATCAGGGAAATTCCCCCGATTACTCCCGGGAATATTGCTCCGGGGCTATAAAGCTCGAATAATAATCCATAGATGCCCAACATCATAAGTATGTAGGCTATATTAGGATCTGCAAGAATATTCAGAAGTTTTTCAGCCCAGGTCATCTTTACAGTTTCCACGGTTGCATTTTTTGTATGCAGGATTTTTGAGCCTTCGGATAAAGTAATCTCCCTCCCATCAACTTTTGCCAACAAATCATTCATGTTCTTTGCAACTATATCAATCACATTCTGGTTTAAAGCTTCTGAAGCCGTAATAGAGAGACTGTACCTTACTGCACTCTCTGCCCAGGAAGTGTCCCTGTTCCGGTATTGGGCAATCGTCTTAATGAACGCCGAAGCATCATTAGTTACTTTTTCACTCATTACAGGATCCATTTGCTGTTGTAATGAAACAGGATGTGCAGCGCCGATATTTGTGCCGGGTGCCATAGCTGCTATGTGACCAGCCATGGTTATAAAAACACCTGCTGAACCCGAATGAGCTCCGTTGGGATATACAAAAACAATTACCGGGATGGGGGCATCCAGGATATCTGTAACAATATCACGGGTAGATTTTAATAAGCCTCCGGGAGTGTTAAGTAAAATAATCAGGCACTCTGAGTTTTCTTTATCAGCTTTTTCTATAGCTCTGTGAATATAATCTGAAGTTACCGGGTTAATGGTGCCATCAACTTCAATACTCGTTATTTTTTGAGCTTTTGAAGTAAGCAGGAAAAGAGTGAAAAAACACCATATGAAAAGATATTTACTCATAACACCTCAAGTCTGATCAACTGAATAAGTCTTATGTAATTTACGTAATTCTTGTCTATTTACTTTTGCGAATTACATTGTGATGATGCTACCTGATAAGAGTAACTGTTCCTTTTAAGGTTAGATTTTTCGAAGGAATTTTTAAAATATAGATATAGGTATCTGCTTTTTGCTGCACCCCATTAAATGTCCCATCCCATGAAATTGAAGTGCCCTTGCCGCTAAAAATGATTTGTCCATATCTGTTATAAACAGAAACTAATGCTTCCCATTCTGGATCGAGATAAGGAATTCTCCATGTATCATTTTTGCCATCCCCGTTTGGAGTAAATGCTGTTGGGACATATATCCCACCAATTACTTTTATTGATACATTATCTGAATTATTGCATCCGAAAGAAGATGATGCTGATAAACTGTAAGTAATATCAGCGGGTGGAGAAACTCTGGGGTTTAATTCGCTAATGTTCGATAAGTAATCAGGGGGTGACCAGGTATAAATCGGATCTTCCCCTGTCACATTTGCATTTAGCGTAATACTATCTCCGGTAATAACAAATCTGTCGGGGCCTGCATTTACAAATGGTTTTGCATGGACATTGAACACAATATTATTCGAAGCAATACGGCAGGCTTTAATTCCTGCAGATGTTAACTCGGTAACCGTTAGCCTATACATATATCTGCCTGAACCAGTTGGTTGTCTTGTATAACTATTCGAGTTAGCGCCAGGAATATCTGTCCATGATTCCCCAGAATCTGCGCTTACCTGCCACTGGTAATAAGGTTGTTGGTACGCGGATGAAACAGTTGCATTTATGGTATAGACATCAGTATTTCCTTCACAAAAATTAAGTGAGTCGTTAGTTCCCGGTATGGATGCCGTGATACTTCCACCACAGGGTCTGAAAGTTATGTCATCAAGTGCAAGGTCATTGCCGATACCGCCGGGAGCATTATTGGTAATACGTAAAACGATTGAAGCATCTGTAAGAGGTGTGGTAAAAAATAAACCATACTGATGCCAGGCAGGCTGTGAATTTTCCGTAATATCACCAGTATTATATTCACCAAGAATAGTTCCGTCCGGTTTTTCAATTCGGAAAGTAACATTTGGCCTGATACCAAATGGCACCAATACATTCATGATCCATGCAGCAAATTCGTAAGTTGTATTTGGGCATAATCCACTAACAGTGGTTAAAAAAAAGTCGCCGGGATTATAAGAAGCATTGACAAGCATAAAATTTCCATTACCTGTGTGATCTTTTGGAATTGAATGCCAGGTACTGCCAAAACAAGCGGGACTGGAAGATGTAATTGTATAATTACCATCGTTAGGACAAGTGGAAGAAGTAAATGTGTAAGCCCCTGAAGGAACATAACTGGTATTGTCAGGGCTAGCGGATGATCCGAATGTAATATTTACAACAGGGTCTCCAAGACTTCCGTTACACAATTGGGCGTTAGCACTGCTTATATATTGTTGTGTAAAGAAGAAAAAAAATATGATATATCTCTGTACCCTCACCGTTAAACCTCTTAAATGGGAGGTACAAAATAAGAAATAAAAGTTAAGAGTTCTGATCCATTTTGAAACTCAATTATAAAGAATGATCGGGTAAGAACCGTTTCTCCTTTTCTTTGTTATTTTGTAGTTCTTTATGCGAAGATTAGCTGCAATAATGTTTGCTGACATGACAGGCTACACTGCTTTAATGCAGCAGAACGAACTTTTAGCCATGCAAAAGAGAATGAGATTGAAAGAGGTTCTCGAATCTACAATTCAACAACATAGTGGTAAGATCCTTCAATACTACGGCGATGGCTCATTGAGTATTTTTAATAGTGCCATTGATGGGGCAAATTGTGCAATTAAAATCCAGCAACAGTTATTACAGGAACCAAAAGTTGATATACGAATCGGTTTGCACACAGGTGATGTGATTATTGACGATGAAGCGATTTTCGGTGACGGAGTCAACGTCGCCTCAAGAATAGAATCATTGGCATTGCCGGGTAGTGTGTTTATTTCAGACAAGTTGTATGATGAAATTAAAAACCAGGCAGATATTCTTACCCATGAGATGGGATTTTTTGAACTTAAAAATGTAAAACAGCCTGTCAGAGTTTATGCACTTGCCAATGAGGGTATCATTGTTCCTGATCGCCGGGATGTGAGAGGTAAGACTACTCAACCCAATAATCGTCTCGCTGTTTTACCATTTGTAAACATGAGTGCTGATCCGGAGAATGAATTTTTCAGCGATGGGATCACCGAAGAATTATTAAATGCTCTTACCAAGGTTGATGGTTTGCAGGTAACATCAAGAACATCTGCATTTGCTTTTAAAGGTAAGAATCATGATATAAGAGATATTGGTATTCAGTTGAACGTTGATAAAGTACTTGAAGGCAGTGTTCGTAAGGCTGGCAACCGTGTCCGAATCACCTCACAGCTTATCAACGCAGCGGACGGTTATCATATCTGGAGTGATACTTACGACAGGGATCTTACCGACATTTTTGAAGTACAGGATGAGATAAGCGGAATTATTGCCAACAAACTCAGGGAAAATCTGTCACTCAATCAGCATCAGCATTTATTTAAAACCCCGACTGAAAATATTGAAGCTTACACCTTTTATCTTAAAGCACTTCACTTCTGGAATAAAATGACACCCGGAGATGCCAGGAAGTGTATTGAAAACTGCGAAAAAGCAATTGATCTTGAAGAGAAATATGCACAGCCATATGCCCTTACTGCATGGGCTCATGCCTTTTTGGGGGCATCGGGTCAAATGCTGCCCAACCAGGCATTTGCAATTGTTCATAAGTATGCCGATAAAGCTTTAGCGTTAAATCCTGATATTGCAGAAAGTCACATTGCCAAAGCCTCTGCTTATTTATTTTATGATTGGAAATGGGAAATGGCATTTGAGGAACTTCAAAAAGCGGTAAAACTTAACCCAGGTATTTCTGATAGCTATGAGCTGCTCGGGTTTTATCATATCATCAAAGGAGAAAAGGAAAAAGCCTTGGCATTGCTTGAAGAAGCTGCACGAAGAGACCCTCTTTCACCAATTATCTTACAGGCACTGGGAAATAATTATATTTTTTCAGAACGATATGACGATGCAATTACCCAAGCAAACAAACTACTGGAAGTGCATCCTAAAATGAGAACTACAATAGAAATGAAAGGTTGGGCATATGGAATGAAAGGAGATTGGGAAACGGCACTGGGTTTATTTGAAGAAGTGCATAGATTGACAAATCACCCTTTGAAGGGATTAATGGGTTTGGGGGTTGCTTACGGGAGGTTGGGAATGAAAGAAAAAGCTCTTGAAATTATTACTAAGTTGGAGCAACGTCAAAGAGAAGAAACAGAGTCAGTAATTGATGCTGACCTGGCAAGTGTTTGGTATGGGTTGGAAAATTTAGATAAAACCTTCTACCACATCAACCGGTGCATAGACCAGCGTATGGGGCCTGTAAGTTATTTCCTGGAATATCCGGCGTTTGAAGAACTCAAAAAGGATCCCCGGTATTATGAGCTGAAAAAAAGAATGGGACTTTATCCTGTATAATCAGGTAAGGTTCTGTTGATTTTGTAATTTCAAAATAAAAAAATGGCCAGATCACATCACAGGAAGAAGCACAAATCGCATGTCCGGCAGTTCAAACAGTCGCATGATTCGGCAGTATCGTCAGGAGGCTCGGGAAAAGGGAAAGCTACATCCATTTTTGTAGTAGGCGGAGCTGTGGCTGCATTTGCCATCAGTTATTTTGCAACGGGCGGTGCATGGTTATGGATGGGATTAATTACTCTAGCTGGTGGTATAATAGGCTATTATTTTGGCCACAAAATGGACAGGTCTGACGGCAAGTAAAATGTTTGCATCTTGTAGAAAAATTGAAAGAAAATTACCAGCTGAACTTACTTACATTTACAAAAAACTGCGATGAAAATATTTGTGGCCGGTCTGCCTTATGACATGGATGATGCCGAATTAGAAGAATTTTTTGAAAAATTTGGAACCGTTACCTCAGTAAAAATTGCGATGGACAGGGAAACCGGTAAAAGCAAAGGATTTGGATTTGTGGAGATGCCGAATGATTCTGAGGCAAAAGAGGCTATTGAAGGATTAAATGATATCTCACTGGGTAAAAAACCCCTTGTTGTAAAACAAGCGGAGGAAAAACCCGGGGGAAACACCGGCGGCGGCTTTCGCAGAAATAATAATTACTCTCCGAATCGATTTAATGATAACCGAAGAAGAAACCGCTATTAAATTTTGATTTAATAAGCAGATACAGACTATTTTAATTTAGGGACTTCTTGTTTAATCTGCTTATCACCAGGCAAAATCATTTCTTCAAGTCTGAATTCAAAAATGAATGACTTCAGTTTATCTGAATATATGGACATATCCGGAGCTATTTCAGTAGCTTTTTTAAAGTATTTATAAGCCTCAGCCAAATAATGTTTCTTTTCCATTACAAATCCCAGCCTGAAATATTTGGCGGCAGAATCTTCGGCAATAAATTCCTCTTCTTCAAGACTATCAATAAGATGATTCATAACCTTTGCCGGCATATAGCTTAAGATTCTTCTCCTGATCACTCCTGTTTTTACTGGTAACAAGATTGTCCAAGCATACCTGATGCCGGGTTTTAATTTATGCAGGAACTTATCCGTAAAAATTTGTGAGTCGGATACACTATCCTTAAAAACCAGTTTCCGGTCTTTCGCTGTGTATACTCTGAACTGAACATTACCATTATATCCAAAGCTTTGCCAACTCAAAGCAAAATTGCCTGTAGCATAGTTTAAAGTATCCAAGGATGGATTAAAAGTTACAAATACAGAATCTTCCGGGTAAACTTCATACCGATACGGCGCATCACCCCTGACCAAAGCAATTGAGCCATATTTATCAATATCTTCTTTGTATTCCGGGCTCCGGTAATACAATTCAGACCATACATAGCTGAAATATCTTGAAGTAAGCGACTTATTATTTGATTTGCATGAGTCTTTCCAGTTGCTAATAGGATACACTCCTTCTTGTGTGATAAATATGGGTTTCCCTTGTTTGCAAACCATAGTCAGCATGCTTTCCTTTTGTGCATGAAGTATGGTACCCGGTTTTAAAACCTTTCCGATCTTTACGGGACTTTCCTGGTTTTTGTAAATAGCAGTTATGGTGCCATGCACAGAATAAACAAGCAATTCATCACCCTTTTGTGCTTGTATAATTGTTACAATCAAAGTAGAAAATAAAAAAACAACTATTCTGATCCGATTAATCATTACTATTTCTTATTCCTTTTGATAAAGTATAGTACAACTGTAAGGCTTAAGGTCGATTGAACTTAATATTTTTTCGTTGATATCAGTAACAACGTTGTTAAGTACAGCAGCATTCCAGTTTTTGGGAATAATAATTGGTTGTTGCTTACCCGATCCATTAAAGAAAACCTGTATCTTTTTCCAGCTATCTCCCGAAAGTGTACCATCGATCGTAAACGATAACAGTCCTTCCGGTAAATTACTTCTGAATATTATTCCGGAGGCTATATCTTCCTGGCGGGTCATTCGGAAAGCCGGGTGCTCCTTTCTTAGTTTTATCAGCTCTTTTATATAATCGAATACATCTTTATTTTTTGATTTCAGATCCCAATCAATTGCATTAATACTATCAGGCGACTCAAATGAATTTTCCACTCCTTTTTTGCTCCTCATAAATTCTGTGCCCGCATGTAAAAAAGAAATACCCTGGGATGTAAGAACAATCGAAAGTGCCAGTTTGTGCATGTCAGTTCTCACTTGTTCGTCAATATATGGTGTTGAAATAACCAGCTTGTCCCATAAAGTATGATTGTCATGGCAGGAGCAGTAACTTATAACCTGTGATGGTTGTGCTGCATAAGAACTCTTTGAATAATTTACTTTGGCATAATTGACCTGTGGATGTCTACAGGCTGCAGTTATTCCAAATTTTATGCTTTCTTCCATTTCGGTTCTGCCGCTGGCAAATCCTTTTTCTTTATGTTCAAAAACACTTCCTTTTATTCCATCCCGGATATCATCGCTGAAAACAGCAATTTTATCAAGTTTCCATGCATTCGCTTTGATTGCCCTTACTGAATCAGCCAAAGGTGACGCTCCTGCTGTCCAGCCTTCTCCGTAAATAAGGATGTCAGGTTTCAGCTCATGAAGTTCTTTAGAAATAAGATTCATAGTTTCTATGTCATGAACTCCCATAAGATCCACCCGGAACCCATCAACATGATATTCTTTCACCCAATATTTCATTGACTCCAGCATAAACTTTCTGAACATAGGTCTTTCACTAGCTGTTTCATTTCCACAAGCCGTTGCATTTGAAAATCCGCCTTCTTTGTTTTGACGATAATAATAACCGGGCACTAATTGGTTAAAGTTGGAGTTTTCGGTTAGTGCTGTATGATTATATACGACGTCCATTACCACTCTTAGCCCATTTTCGTGAAATGTTTTGATCAACTGTTTAAATTCTTTGATCCTAACCAGGCCGTTATAAGGATCAGTTGCATAAGAACCTTCTGGCGCATCATAATTAAGCGGATCATATCCCCAATTGTAAGCAGGGCCTGATTTTGTTTCATCAATCGAATTATAATCAAAGCAGGGCAACAAATGGACATGGGTGATACCCAGTTCCTTTATATGATCAATTCCTGTTGAAAGGCCATTTATATTTTTTGTTCCCGTTTCTGTCAACCCAAGAAATTTTCCTTTATGCTGAATGCCGGAATTGGATGAAATACTTGCATCTCTTATATGAATCTCGTAAATGATGGCATCAGTTTCGTTTTTGAAAACGGGACTTTGATCATTTTCCCATCCGGCAGGATCTGAAGATCTGAGATCTGCTACCATTGCTCTTCTGCCATTAACTCCAACTATTTTAGCGTAGGGATCGGGTACTTCATTTAACCACTTTTTAGCTACCTGCACTCTGAATGCGTAGAATTTTCCTTTCTGATCACCCCGAACTGTAACTGCCCATATCCCATTATCCTGTTCTTTCATAGTGTACTTTCCGGTTTGTATGCCTTCAATCCCTGAATCGTACATAATTAATTCAGCGCCTGAAGCTACCGGGGACCAGATCTTGAAAATAGATTCTGAAGGTGTATAAGTTAGTCCAAGATCATTGCCATTATAAACAGGATAGCTGCTAAAATCAATTTTCTGGGTTTTTCCGGAGAACAGTTGAGTGATAAATCCGATCAGCATAAGAAATTTCTTCATTAATCAGCTAATTTCTTTTAAAGATACTGAATGATTGTGTGCAGAAATTCCCGGTTTTTTTTTCGGTGACAACTGCTCAATACAGTAAATTGTTCCTTCAATCTGTTAAAATTCAAAGAACCATATGGGAGATTTTCAAATTAAGAAGCAGCCAAAAAAATATGATGTAGTAATTGTTGGTTCTGGCGCTGGTGGTGGCATGGCAGCTTATATTCTGTCTAAAGCAGGATTAAAAGTTTGTATGCTCGAAGCAGGATTCATGTATGATCCTCAAAAGAATGTTACTCAATTAAAAAATCCCTGGGACTCTCCCCGTCGTGGTGCAAGTACAAAATTTCGTCCTTTTGGTGATTTTGATGCTTCGTATTATGGCTGGACAATAGATGACGAGCCATTTACAAAAGCAGATGGTACTGATTGGATGTGGTGGAGAGCAAGAATGTTAGGTGGAAGAACCAATCATTGGGGGAGAATTTCGCTTCGTTTCGGCCCTAAAGATTTCAAAAGAAAGAGTATTGATGGTTTAGGTGAAGATTGGCCGATCGGTTACGACGATATCAAGCCCTATTACGATCGGGTTGATAAATTAATAGGAATATTTGGCACAAATGAAGGATTGGAAAATGACCCGGATGGTTTTTTTCTTCCTCCACCCAAACCAAGACTGCATGAATTATTTATAAAGAATGCTGCATTGCAGGCAGGTGTTAGGGTAATTCCTTCAAGACTGTCTATTCTTACAAAGAGTATAGAAAATGATGCAGGAAGAGGCTCCTGCTTTTTTTGTGGCCAATGTAACCGCAATTGCAGTATGGCAAAAGCTGATTTCTCCTCTCCTAATGTGTTAATATATCCTGCAATGAAAACGGGTAATATTGACGTTTTTGCTAATTGTATGGCAAGAGAAGTTCTTACCAATAAAGAAGGTCTGGCTACAGGGGTCTCCTATATTGATAAACTATCGATGACCGAATACCAGGTGGAAGGAAAGGTTGTGATATTAGCGGCCAGTACATGTGAGAGTGCAAGATTATTGCTCAATTCAAAATCACAAAGACACCCGAACGGACTTGCTAACAATAGTGGTGTTGTTGGAAAGTACTTACATGATTCAACAGGTGCTGCCATGGGTGGGATCTTACCACAGTTATTTGACAGGAAAAGATATAATGAGGATGGTGTTGGCGGATTGCATGTTTATTCTCCCTGGTGGCTTGATAATAAAAAACTGGATTTTCCGAGGGGATATCATATTGAATACTGGGGCGGAATGGGACAGCCCTCCTATGGTTTTAGCTGGGGTATTGAAAATTTGAACGGTAAACATCTTGTAAAAGGAACAAAAAAAGAAGCTGGCGGTTATGGAGCTTCTTTAAAAGAAGATTATCGCTATTTCTACGGATGCGGTGTTGGTATGGCGGGCCGTGGTGAAGCCATACCTCTCGAAACAAATTATTGTGAAATAGATCCATCAAAAGTTGACAAATATGGAATTCCTGTTTTAAGATTTAATGTGAAATGGAGTGATCATGAAATAAAACAGGCAAAGCACATGAAAGAAACTTTCAAAGAAATCATGCATAATATGGGAGCTATTGTTACCTGGGGCGGTGATGATGATGAAAAAAACAACTGGGGTTTAGCTAAACCAGGTGAAATTATACACGAAGCAGGTACTGTCAGAATGGGAAATGACCCGAAACGGTCTGCCTTGAATAAATGGAGCCAGGCACATGATTGTAAGAATTTATTTTGTGTGGATGGTGGACAATTTGTGTCGCAGGCGGATAAAAATATTACATGGACCATTTTGGCTCTTAGTATGCGAGCCAGTGAATATATTATTGATGAAATGAAGAAAAATAAATTGTAAGATTTTTATATCTCATTTAAATAAAACATATGGATCGTAGAAAATCATTAAAGATCATAGCTACAGGTGCAATAGCTGCTCCGGCTGTTATAGCGGGGTGCAAACCGGGCGAAAAGAAAGAAGGAACAGATGCGAATGATACAACTTTTAATCTTGACCGTAATCCAGATGAATTAAAATATGAAAAGGAACTTCTTGCAAAAGAGAATTTTTTTACGCCTCATGAAATGGCCACAATAACAATCCTGGCTGATATAATCATCCCAAAAGATGAAGTGAGTGGAAGTGCCTCAGATGCTAAAGTTCCGGAGTTCATTGAGTTTATTGTAAAAGATATGCCACAACATCAATTACCGATGAAGGGTGGACTAAGATGGTTGGATATGCAATGTTTTAAACGGTATGAAAAATCATTTAAAGATTGTGCAAGTGATCAGCAAATATCCATGGTTGATCTTATTGCGTATCCTGATAAAGCAAAAGGAAATGAAGAACTTCAGCCGGGCGTTTCATTTTTCTCGTTGATGCGAAACCTGACCGCAACAGGTTTTTATACATCAGAGATCGGCGTAAAAGATCTTGGCTATGCCGGAAACAGACCCAACCAATGGAATGGAGTTCCCGAAGAAGTGCTTAAGCAATATAATCTGTCATATACGGAAAAAGAACTTAAAGAATGTGTAAGCTTTGATAAAAAATAAATATTATATGTCAGGGCCAACTATTTCATTTAGGTAATAGAAATTATTTATTTTAATATTTACCGTTGTTTTTTATCTTAACAGCACTTTTAGTATTAATTTTTCCTGCTGGGATTTAAGTTTTCTGATTAGCAGTTGATTTTCAAAAAGACAGGTTTTAATGCCACGGAGGTAATTCAATGAGTAATGTTCAGGCTGGAAGTTCATCGGAACTGGATTCGGGTATTTCCGGAATCAATATCACATTAATTGATGATGAAGAGAAGTTCAGGTCCCTTCGATCAGAATGGGATGAACTGCTTCTGAAAAGTAATTCAAACACTATCTTCTTGACATGGGAGTGGCTCTATTCCTGGTGGATTAATTTTAAGAAACCCAGTTGGAAATTACATATTCTGTTATTTAAAACTGATGATAGTTTATTTGGTATAGCTCCTTTTTATGCCTCAACCGTTAAAGCGTTAAAGACTCTTGATGTAAAGAAGCTATATCTTGTTGGCTATGGAAGTTATGATTCGGAATACCTGGATTTAATCTATGAAGCCGGGAGGGATAAAGTTTTTTTTGCAGAACTTTTCAAATACCTGAAACGTAATAAAAGCTCATGGGATACATTGGAACTTAACGAAGTTCCTGAAAGCTCAACTTCCCACACATTAATTTCACAATATGTGCAACAAGATGGGTACCCGATCACTATAAAAAAACATGAATGTGCTTATGTTCAACTTCCTGATAACTGGGACAATTACCTGGCCTCAATGCATTATAATTTCAGAAAAAAACTCAGACATTTTATCAAACGTCTTGAAAATGGACACCAGGTTGAATTTACTCAGTGCCCAACGAAAGAAAATTTAGCAGGAGAACTTGAGTCTTTATTTGAACTACATCAAAAACATTGGGAAAGCGAAGATCATGAAGGAAGTTTTGCCAATGAACAAAGGCGAAGATTTTATTATGATATGGCTGACTATTTTATGGAAAAGAACTGGCTTCGGTTATATACGTTAAAAGTAGATGGTAAGTTTACGGCTCATCAATATTGTTTTGAATATAATAGCAGGATGTTCTCACTTCAGGATGGCTATGACCCGGATTGGGGTGACAAAAGAGTTGCAAGAATTCTAAGAGGGTATGTTTTCAAGGATCTTATATCAAGAGGTGTGAAAGAATATGATTTCCTTGGTGGACTTTCAGCATATAAAAAAAACTGGTTAGCCGTTGGTAAATACAGTGTGAATACATCAATAATACAGAAGAACTTCAAAACTTTAGTGCATATAAGGATACCAGCTTCGATTAAGAAATTACGAGGCGCAATAAAAAACAGCCTTCCGGAAAAACTGGTAACATGGAGAGACAGAAGGAATGAGAATATCAGGAGAAAGATTGCCAGACAAAAGATTGATGAAAGGAAAAAGTCCGGATCTGAATCTGATGAAAATAATGATTGATTATAATACTGGGCATGAATGATTAATGCAATTTTGAAAAATAAGTGATCTTCCCAATAGCAAAGTTTCTTATCTTCATTTAAACCTCCTGTTAAACCAAAACTTTGCGCCATGTACAGGAAATTAATTATTCAGCTTACCTGCCTGTTTTTTTCTTTCTCATTATTATCTCAGAATTCTGTAAGGCTATATGAAAATTGTAGTTACTCGGGTCGGTATTACACACTTGAACCCGGTAATTACATGCTTTATCAAATGAAAATCGGTAACGATAAGCTTTCCTCCATGCGGATACCATCTTACATGAAAGTGACAATTTATGAACATGATGGGTTTAAGGGAAAATCAAAGACTTATTATAATGATATATCCTGCCTGGAAACAGAGTGGAATGATATGGCCTCATCTGTTGTTGTTGAAAGCGAATATAACCAACCCGGAAACAATGAATATGTTACTATTTACCAGGATTGTTATTCACGGGGATCTTCTATGAAACTTGGTCCCGGTAGTTATAATGGTGTTCAACTCGGAAGTTTACGTTACAATATTTCATCTTTTGTGATAACAGGTAATCTTCAGATAAAAGCCTACATTAATAGCACAAGCCTTTCAGGATATTCCATCCTGTACGATCAAAATACAAGCTGCCTACCTTCTAATCAAAATGATAAAATAGGTTCATTAATAGTTGAACAAAAACCATATAACAACCCGGGCGGCGGAGCAGGCGGATACGATGATTATGTGGTTATGTTTGCCGATTGCAATTATGAAGGAAACGGGCTAATGTTACAACCCGGCTATTATCGGGGAACCCAGTTGGGTCTGATGAGGTATAATATAGCCTCCATACAGGTGCCGCCTGGTCTAAGAGTCAGGGCTTATATTAATAATGAGAATTTGTCTGGTCAATCATACACTATTACCGAAAACATGAGTTGTATGAACAGCAACTTGAAAAATAGAATTGGATCTCTCGTTATTGAAAGATCAGATTATTGGAACAATAACAACAATAATAATAATAACTATTCAGGAAATGGAGGCGTTATTATTTATGAGGACGAAGATTTCAAAGGCAGATCAACGGCTTTATTGCCCGGCCAATATTCTAATATGAGGCTGGCAGGCTTTATTGATAATGCCTTAAGTTCTCTCATCCTTCCAGAGGGATACAGAGTGGTTTTATATGAAGAAGAAAATTTTAGAGGTAACAGTTATACAATTTATAGAACCAAGAGTAAGTTTTACTTATCCGGCTGGAGTGACAAAACTTCGTCAATTATTGTTTATAAAGATTGAGCTAATAAAGACAAAAAGCCGCTGAAATCAGCGGCTTTCTTAATCAATCACATCTGCTATCAGGCATATTCTTCTTTCATTGTCTTTGCATGGTCATCTATTAGTTTTCGCTGCAGATCAAACGGAACTGGTTCGTAAGCATGAAAGTGCATTTTAAATTTAGCTCTTCCCTGTGTTATCGATCTTAATGAGGATGAATAACCATCCATCTCGCCCAGGGGAACCTTGGCAATAACCTTTTGGAAGTGACCTTCACTGTCGATTCCTTCAACAATTGCTCTTCTGCTTTGCAGATCACCCATAACTGCCCCGGTAAGATCATCCGGACAAAGCACTTCAACTTGATAGATAGGTTCCAATATTTGAGGGTCTGCCTGCTGGAAGGCAGTACGGAAAGCTTGCAATCCTGCAATTTTAAATGATATATCATTGGAGTCAACAGGATGCATTTTACCATCATATACACAAACCCGAATGTCCCTGGCATAAGATCCTGTGAGTGGACCATTATGCATTTTCTCCATTACGCCTTTTAAGATAGAGGGAAGAAATCTTGCATCAATGGCGCCACCCACTATGCAATTGTAAAACACAAGTTTTCCACCCCAATCAAGGTCATGAATATCTCTTCCTCTTACATTAAGATCTTTAGGTTCAGGCATTCCCTCGTACCAGGGTTCTATCCGCATAAATACTTCTCCGAATTGCCCGGCGCCGCCGCTTTGCTTTTTGTGACGGTAGCTTGCGTCAGCCATTTTGCGAATTGTTTCCCGGTAAGCAATTTTTGGTTTAACAAATTTCACTTCCAGTTTATGCTGATGTTCGATTTTCCATTTCGCAACCGCTAAGTGCATATCCCCCTGGCAGTGTATCAGAGTTTGTTTAAGTTCCGGCGACACCTCTACCAATAAGGTAGGGTCTTCTTCTCTTAGCTGGTGAAGTGCCTGTGATAACTTTTCCTCCTCTCCTTTCTTCAGACTTTCAATTGCAACCGTCATATTAGGAGAAGGGAATTCTATTGATGGGAGCTCATAATTTTTTCCTCTCGCATGCAATGTGTTATTAACATGTGTGTTTTTAAGTTTAAGAGTTGCACCTATATCACCGGCCACTAGTTCATTTGTTGTTGTTCTTTTATTTCCTTCTACGAGAAACAACTGGCTGATTTTCTCTGTAACTCCCGTTGATTCATTTTCAAGTTCCATTCCGCTTTTAATAGTGCCTGAATAAACTTTGAAATAGGATAACTCGCCAACATGAGGTTCAGATATTGTTTTATAAATGAAAATACATGCGGGTCCTGCAGCATCACAAATCAGTTCTTCACCTTTTTTTGTAGTCTGTGGAGGCATTTCATTGGCGCTTGGGCAAACATTATCAATAAAACCCATGAGCCGGCCGCTGCCCATATTTCTTTCAGCTGATAAACAGAACAGAGGGAACAGGTCATGATTGATCATTGCCTTTTTAAGTCCTGTTTTCATTTCATCTTCATCCAATTCGCCTTTGTCAAAATACTTCTCCATTAAAGTTTCATCATTGCTGGCAACGGCTTCAATTAATTCCTTGTGTAATTCATCTGCTTTACTCTTTTCTTCATCGGGGATGGGCATTTTTTCGGGCTTTCCGCCTGCATCTTTGAATTTATACATCGTCATTCGCAGCACATCAATGATCTCATGAAAACCTGAGCCGGTTTGCCGTGGATACTGAACCACAACAACTTTATTCCCAAAATGTGCTTTAGCTTCTCTAACCGTTTTGTCAAACTCAGCATTATCTTCATCCAGTTTATTTACTGCGAAGATCATGGGAGTTCTAAATTTCTCCGTGTATTCCCAGATAATATCTGTTCCTACTTCTACTCCCATTACAGCATTCAGGAGCATTACACCTGTGTCAGCAACTCTCAAAGCAGAAATTACTTCGCCTACAAAATCGTCGTAACCGGGAGTATCTAATATATTTATCTTATAGCCTCTCCATTTAGTGTGCAGGAGTTTGCTAAAAATGGAATTACCACGTTCCTTTTCCAGTTCGTGGTAATCTCCTGTAGTATTGCCTTCTGCAATATTGCCGCGGCGGGTTGTAATTCCCGCCTCATATAACATGCATTCCGCTAAAGTGGTCTTACCGGAGCCTGCATGGCCCAGCAAGACAATATTTTTAACATGTGAGGTATCAAATTCTGGCATGGCAATCAAATTTTAAAGTGAAGGGATACCTGCCGGAAAAAATCTGTTGGCTTTAGCAATCATCAATATTCCCGCAGGCTGATTAATTTACAATCGTTATTGATTGTTTATGCTTCTCTCCTTTACGATCGGTTCAAAAAATCTTTGAACTCCTGGCGAAGATCCTGCAATGTGGCATCCAGTCTTTGATATTGTTCAAAGAGGCTTTCATGTTCAGCAACAGTAGTTTCATTAAGCTGGCCATTATTAGCCTGCATTTCATAACTTAATTTCCTGTCGTGATTTTTGATTGATTGCTTTAGATCGTGGATGTTGATCAGCTGGATGTGAAATTGATTGTGGAGGTGTTCTACGTCTTGTAACTGTTCTTTGGAGAGTGACTGGCTGGCTACCTGCCTGAGCCTCGCCTCGTCCTGGTTGAATTCTTCACGAAAATTGCGAAGTTGATCTCTCCAGGCGTTGCACTCTCCGGAGAGCTGCGAGATGTCTACCTGAACCATGGGATTTAAATTTATAAGTTAGAAAATAAAGAGCTTGATTTCCCTGGGGTGCAGAATTAGAAGGATTAGTTATCAGTAAATTAATATTTATTTTATAAAAACCGAACTTTTTTAGGGTGATATTTATCAAAAAGAAATGCACAGAAATCATCTGTGCATTCATCAAACGATATTACTTTCAATATTTTGTTAATGCCTTCTAACCTTGGTTTTTGTGGCCTTAACCTTACCTCTTTTTCCTGTTACTGTAGTTGTAGTTTTTGTAGCTTTTCTTCCTCTTGGTCCTGTAACTGTAGTTCTTGTTCGTGTAACTCTATAGTTCCCGATAGCTGTCGCATGCCTTGTTCTAACTGTAACTGAAGTAGTTCTGTACGGATAATAGACTTTATGAGCCCTGACTACCCTGTGCGTAGGAACAATTACAAAAGCCCTGTGATATACCACACACCTTGGATGCCATACATGCCATGCAAAAGGCCTCCATGGACGCCACCAGATTGGATAATGTCTCCATCTCCAGGGAGATATCCAGGGTCTGTATAAAGGGGCATATACAAACCTAACTGAAGGCCAAAGCCATACATTTACAATAATTCCTTTATTTGGCTCCAAAGAAGCAGCCGGCCCACTTATATTTCCCTGGTTCCAGCCATTGATAAGTGCATTATCTCCGTCACTATCAGGTTCCACAATTACCTGCTCACCATATATTTCTTCATCGCCTACAATTTGTATCATGGCAGATTCGTCACCTGTTTTTTCAAGTTCGATTACGGCTATATCCTGGCTTTCTGTCTCTGAAACCGGGACTTGTAAAACAAAAGCATGCACATCCTTGTCCATTTTATCGATCACTTTCACATAATCAATTTCTCCATCTCCATTCAGATCAAGGTTGTTTACATTATTACTTTCAGTATTGATCATTTTCTCGAACTCTTCAGGAGATCCTGCTTTTTTAAACATTTCTAATGCACCCTGAAGGTCAAAATTGTCGCCGGGAACCCCGGTGGAATCAGAATCATTATTCTGCGCAAAAATTGTAAAGGAAACCAGCAAAAGTCCGAAGCCGGTTGTAAGGGTTTTCAGATACGAGTTCATAAAAAAAGTTTGGTATGAGACAGTTTAAATGTTTAATAGTTTAATTTCATTTACATTAATTTATATTTCAATATCTCCTGTATTTCTGCCAGTTTAACGATATTCGCAGACCATATATTAATGATATTATTTGATCTCCCAAAACACCATACAACAAATACTTTCACGTCTTGACATTATTGATGTGATCGGCGGATTTGTGAAGCTGAAAAAAAGAGGCTCCAATTATCTCGGTCTCTGCCCTTTTCATAATGAAAAAACCCCCTCTTTTACTGTTTCTCCCAGTAAAGAAATTTATAAATGTTTTGGATGCGGTCGCAGTGGCAATACGATCAGCTTCATCATGGAGCATGAAAAGTATAGTTATGTTGAAACGCTGAAATGGCTGGCCAATAAATATGGGGTTGAAATAGAAGAAACTTTCCAGACAGATGAGCAGAAACAATCACAACTGGCTGCAGACAGCCTTTATATACTAAATCAATTTGCAGCACAATATTTTTCCAAACAATTATTTGAAACAGAAGAAGGTCAGGATATTGGCCTTGCTTATTTCAAAGAAAGAGGCTATCGGGAAGATATTATTAAAAAATTTCAGCTCGGATATTCTCCCGAACAAAAAGACGCCTTTACAAAAGAAGCTATCGCCAAACAATACAATGCTGAATTGCTGATTAAATCGGGATTAAGTGCAAACAGGAATGATCAGTTGGTGGACAACTACCGGGGCAGGGTAATTTTCCCGGTTCATAACCATAGCGGAAAAGTGCTGGGCTTTGGAGCAAGAATTTTAAAAAGTAATGAAAAGGCCCCCAAGTATATTAATACACCGGAGAATGAGATCTATATTAAAAGTAAAATTCTTTATGGTTCTTATTTTGCCCGCCAGGCAATTGATAAAGCAGATGAATGTTTATTGGTAGAAGGATACACGGATGTAATATCATTGCACCAGGCAGGCGTTGAAAATGTGGTGGCAAGCGGGGGAACCTCCTTAACACCTGATCAGTTAAGACTGATCAAAAAATATTCTAATAATCTTACGATTATTTATGATGGGGATGCTGCCGGGGTGAAAGCAGCATTAAGAGGATTGGATCTTGCCCTTGAAGAAAGTTTAAATGTGAGGTTGGTACTATTGCCTGAGAATGAAGACCCCGATAGTTATGTAAATAAAGTTGGCTCATTTGCTTTTACTGAGTTTATTCAGAAAAACAAAAAGGATTTTATCCTTTTCCAGCTTGAAGTTGCATTAAAAGATGCTGCATATGACTCTGTGAAGAAAGCTGAAGTGGTGAACCAGGTAGCTGAAACGATCTCCAAGATCAATAAGGCGGAAGATTTTACAAAGCAACAGGATTACATTAAGCAGTGTGCGGAGATACTGAAAATAGATGAGGCCGGGCTGCATAATTTAGTAAATAAATTTATTAGGGAAAAGTTATTAAAGCAAGGTAAAAAGCCTCAGTTCGAGGACGTAATCTACTATTCCGAGCAGGGTATTGCAGAGCCAGTAATAACTGATTTGAGCAATGAAACTTTTAGTCTTATACATCAAGATGTACTTCAGGAAAGAGCTATTGTTAAAGTTCTGCTTGAGCATGGACATAAAGAATGGGACAATAATATGAAAGTTGCCGATTATATATTCAGCCAAGAGATAGACGACGATTTGTTTGAAAACAAAAAACTTTTAAACTTAATTAAAGATTACCGAGATAGATTTTATGCTGGTCAAAAGCCCACTTTACAGACTTTTGTAAATTCCAATGACAACGAATTAGTTAGTACTGTAATTTCAGTAACAAATTTCCCTTATGAAGAAAGTAAAAGATGGCGTGAAGACGAAATTTCGGCAAAAGTTAATAAAAGAATTTGGGATTTGAATTTTGAAGATTTTATGGAACAAGTCGTAAATAATAAAAATTCAAATGAATTTGTGTATCTACATTATATTAATAACAATTATAAAGAGGAAGTTAATAGCACACTGATTTATCTGAAAATAAGAAAAGTCAACCGTTTAATATTACAAAATCAAAAAGATTGGGATAATAATCTTGCTTCAGAAAAGCTTGATGAATATCAAAATACTCATTTGCATCTAAAAAAAATTCAACAAGAGTTAGGGGGAAGAATTGGGAATGTTATTTTCCCATTTGGTTAATTAAGATTTTTTAATAGCATATCGCTGTACGACTCTTTCAAAAGATCATTTTCCTGAATCCCGAACTCTTTAAGATAAAATTTACATTGTGCAGTAAG
The DNA here is from genome assembly GCA_035328345.1 of Chitinophagaceae bacterium. Taxonomy (GTDB): domain Bacteria; phylum Bacteroidota; class Bacteroidia; order Chitinophagales; family Chitinophagaceae; genus JJ008. Next base: position 30,941 of record DAOLIV010000007.1, read on the forward strand.
TTCTTCAACTGAAAGATCTGCCAACAGGTTCCCTGCTTCAATTTCTATAAATGTTCCCAATTGATTTACCTCATCTATGTGGAACTTAACATTTTTAATGTAGTAGATCTCTCTCCTTTTTTTAATAACCACTTTTACGCCGCATGATTTTGACATCACCTGTCTGAATTTTTCAGCATCAGGTATTTTAAGCAATTCAAAGTGAGAATTTTTAGGGCCGGCTTTATCCGGTCGTTCATAATAAATGAGGTGATTCTCAATATTACCCTGTCTTAATTTCAATCTTCCGGCTGAAACATTAAAATAAGTATCTGTCTGCGTATCTATTCCTTTGAATTCTGCACCGGCTGATAACAGGTAATTGCGAACAAATGCAGGGTCATTGCATTTTGCTTTTATTTCTACATTAAGATGGGACATTTATGCACTCTTGTATGAAGTGCAATTTAAAGAAATGAAAATAGTTTGATTGTCGATCTTTGATGTAATCTCCGAGGACAATCAAACCTTTCTGCTGCGTTTAGTTTAAATTCCACTTACGCATCATTTCAGTTGCGGACCTTCTTTTGCGATGACGGTTCCACATCTCTGCAGCAGTAAAATTCTTCCTGCTGTAAACATTTGCATCCGTTGGCAATGTTTCTTTTACTTCCTGTGACAGTTGTTTCTTTAATTCTTCATTCAACTGTACAGTTCCGGGCATAACAATGCTCTTCATAAAAACTCCTTTTTTTAATCTGTCGTTTAAATTTCGTCTGAGTTGGTCGGAAGTAAGAGCCAGTCGGCAAGCGGAAGCCTGGTCAGGTTACGTTCTGTAGATTTGGGTACGACACTCAGCCTATTGCGCCGCAAATATACGAATGAAAAAAATAGCTGCAAAATCCGGGAAGAAAGAAATTGTTAAAGACTAAAGGTGGGCATGATGCTCTTTATTACACTTTATTAAGGAAAAGCGGAAGACCCGATTTCCATTCATTATCAATATAGAGTTCGAATGAATACCGTCCTGCTTTTTGAAATTCAAGCTGGCTGAAATTGATAACAACATTGATCGTAGCTACTTGTCCATTTTGGGGCATCCCGACATTTATATTTCCTTCTATTGGCGGAATTATTTCTTTGCCTGTCGAATCGATCAGGCGTAGTTTAAAAATATGTGTTCCCACTTCTTTGGCAGCAAACCTGAGACGGCTGGACACCATGCAAGATGGATGGACAATAGGAAATTTTTTTGCATTGATACTGTCGAATGTTCCCACGATAGTAAGTTTTGAATTATTATCCTGCGCAAAATCGGATAATGTAAAAATTTCTATTTCCATATACATTTCAGCATTTAATGTGACGGGAAACCATCGTAAATAACGAAAATTTCAGGTAATTATTCAATTCATTTATAATGTAAAATCTGAAAAGTAACAGATTTTGCAGCAAATTGGTTTTCATTGATTTGACTAAGACAGATTACCCGGTTAGGGGGTTTAATTAATTGTTCCTGATCTTTTTTAGCAGGAAAAAACTGAACAGGGATATGACTCCCATTACAAGAAAAGCATATGAATATCCTGCAGCACCGGTAATTTTTCCTGCAGCCCAGACAGTCCACGACTCGCAACCATTAGTAGCTGCCATGTAGGTACTGAATTGTGTGGCCCCGATTTTTGGATTGGTCTGATCCATAAATAAAGCATAAGATGAAGTAGTGAACATGCCAACAAAAAAATACATAACCGTATAAAGAATATAATATGGCATCGGATCAGATGAGATTTTCAAAAGTTGAAATGCTCCTAAAAGAAAAACACAGGCCACAAAGCCTATAAGAAAAGTTTTCACGGATCTGTTCCGGTTATGACGATCTGAAAATCTCCCTCCGATCAATCCGCCGAATAACATTGACAATACAACCGGGAAAAGAAAAAAGAATCCCACTTTATCTTCAGGGACTTTAAGATCAGTAAGAAACGGGCCCGCAAGTCCACCGGCCACTTCAAATGCTGCGGCACTTGTTAAAGCAAAGAATAATACAACCCAGGTATTCTTGTTGTTGAATGCTGTTTTTAAGTTGGTGAATACTTCTTTTGTTCTGCTCTCTGTTTGCCTTGTAAATTCCGGTTCTTTTACAAACAGAAGAAGGATCATTGTGATGACAACACAAATGATCAGCAATAGCATCACTATATTCAATCCAAGGGATGGGATCATGATCAAAGCACCGCCACCAAATACACTCCTGCCTGTAAGCATGCCAGCCTGCATGTAGCCATTAAGAATTCCCCGTTCAGAACTTTCAATACTGTTGATCACCATGGCATCAATGGCGACGTCCTGTGTTGCTGCAGCTAATGAATGGATGATAAGGCAAATGATCCAGTACGCCAGATTTGTAGCAGGGGAAATAAATAATAACGGAACGAGTGCAAGACCCATTACAAGTTGTGAAATAAATATCCAGGTTCTGAATCCATGTTTTTTTGATCGTAATGTATCAACCAGCGGAGCCCACAGGAATTTGAATATCCAGGGGAAAACCAAAAGAGCAGTAATAGAAGTGATCTTTTCAACGTCTACTTCCATATTCCGGAGTATGGTAGGCATGGCCCACCAGATAAAACCGATTGGTGCCCCCTCACTCAAGTAAAGCGAGAACACAAGAAATGCTCTTCCTTTTTTATGCTGCAGAATATTCAATACAATAACTGACCGGCTTCGATCTTAATTTGTACGGATCGTAATCAGTTAACAAACAGATATATTAATTCTGATTTTCCAGGCTTCTGAAATCAACCGGAACCAAACGGCTGACACCGGGCTCCTGCATGGTCACACCATAAATTACATCCACCGCACTCATCGTCATTTTATTGTGTGTTACAATAATGAATTGTGAATTCTCACTGAACTGGCGGATCATATTGGTGAACTTACCTACGTTGGCGTCATCCAATGGGGCGTCTACCTCATCCAGTATACAGAACGGAGCTGGTTTGATCAGGTATATGGCGAACAATAAGGCGGTTGCTGTCAGGGTTCGTTCTCCCCCACTTAACTGTGTTAATGAAGTGGGACGTTTACCTTTTGGTTTTGCAATTACATCAATACCTGTTTCAGCAATATTCTCTGGATTTTCGAGTATCAGGTCACACTGATCATCTTCGGTAAATAATGTTTTGAATACTTTCTGGAAATTATCTCTCACCAGGTTAAATGTTTCAAGGAATTTCTGGTTGGCAGTTGCTTCTACTTCTTCAATTGTTTTCAGCAAACTTTCTTTTGCATTAACCAGGTCAGTTTTTTGCTCAACAATAAAATCATACCGCTTCTTCATTTCAGTAAAAGCCTCAATTGCTGTTGGGTTCACATCTCCCAAATTCTCCAATCGCCTTTTCATCCGGTCAGCTTTCTCCTGTAACTCCTCCACAGGCGTTTCACTCGTTCTGTCTTCACCTAAAATATCTTCAATATTGATCCGGAATTCAACATTCATTCTTTCTTTCATCCCCGCCAGTTGCAGCTTCAGTTCATTCAATTTATCCTTTATGGCTACAAGCAGGTGTTCTATCTGCTCTTTTTCTCTTACTAAATGACGGATAGCACTCTCCTTTTCACTCAGCTGGTTACGGAAATTATAATATGCCTGGTCAGCCTCGTTCAATTTTCTCTCTTCATCATCTTTATCCTTCATTAATTGTATCAATCCTTCTTCAATATCTTTCAGCGACAGGGTGGACTGTTCCAGGTTCCCCGAAGTTTCAATCAATTGTGATTTATTATTTTCTATCTGCTGCTTCAGGTCTTCCAGTTGCTTGCCTTTAAAATCAAGTTCCTGCTTCAGTCCATTGATCTTACTCTGCTGTTTGGTTACGTTCAGGTTAAATTCGTTGTACTGGCGGTTAGCCTCATTATAAGCAGCATCTGTTACTCTGAAAATCTCTTCTGCTTCAGACAATTTTCCTGAATGTATTTCTAATTGCTCGGTATATTCTCCCAATTGATTTCTTACTCCTTCAACTGAACTGAACGTCTGTTGCACCTGGAGAGTCAGTTCTTCAATTCGATGCTGGCTATTGGTCTGCATGGAATGAAGATTCTCCAGTTTATTGTGCAGTGAGAAAACTTCATTGGTAAGTTGCTGTATCTCTTTTTCAGTGTCTTTAATGGCAGTTTCACGAAGATCTTCATTAAAGGCGATCACTTCGTTATGTCTTGCCTGTATGTCACTGCGAAGGGCTTCCACAACTGTATACTGGGCTGCAATTTCTTCCTGCAGTTTCTCCAGGTTTTTTACACGGCCTATTTTCTTACCTTCTATCAACCCCACACTTCCGCCTGTCAAAGAATATTTTCCTTTTACATATTTGCCATGCTTCTCAATAACTACAAATCCATTACTGTTCTGCAAGGCATCTTCACTATCTGCGATAAAAACATTACCAAGGAGGTGTTCAGCAAGTTTTTTATACTTTTCTTCTACATCTATTACAGACAAAGCGGGAATTGCATGCTCCAACTGATGTGTAAATTCCTGTGATCCTGACTCCCGGCTGATTTTGTCCAGTAAGAAGAAATTTGCTTTACCTTTTTTATTCTCGTCTAGCAGGTGTACGGCCTGCAAACCTTCCTGCAGATCATTTACTACATAATAGTTCAGGTACGGTTCCAGCACATTTTCCAATGCTGTTCTGTACTCTTCTTTTACGTATAAAATATCTGAAAGTATTGGTGATGTATGATTCCAGTTGGGATTATCGTGAAGAAACTTTACACTTTCCGGGTATCCTTCCATAGAATCGATCATGCTTTTAAGTAGATCATGTTCATTCTTTTTGGCATCCAGTTTCCTGTTTTCCTCTGCCAGGTTATTCCGAAGACTGTCCAATACTGCCTGGGTTTGCAGAATTTGATCTTTGGTGTTTTCCTGGTGATGCTGTAATTGTTCCAGGTCCACTTTCTTGATAGAAAGTTCCTTTTCTTTCAATATCCTGTCCTGGTCAAGATGCTGTCTTTGCTCCTCACGGTGTTTTCTTTCTTCTTCTATCTGGTTTATGGTTCTTTGCAGGTTTTGCACTGAGGTATCAGCAACAGCCACTTTTTTCTCAGCGTCAAATTGGTTTCGCTGTATTTGCTGATGCTCGCTGCGCAGTTGATCCAATGTCCTTCTTTTTTCATCCAGCACATTACGTTTCGCATCCACCTCTTTCCAAAGCTGATCTAACTGCTGATTCAAATCTGCCAATAATTTTTCTTCTTCTTCAACCTGCATGGTTGTAAAACCAATGCTTTCTTCAATACCTTTCAGATTCCCTTCAGCTTTTTGCAAAAACTCTTTCAGCCCTGTTTCCTTTTCTCTCAGATGTTCCAGTCTTTGTGCTGCGAGGTTTTTATCATTTTCACGACTCCTTACAGTTTGCAGCATTTCATTAAATGCATGCTGCATGGCCTGTAATTGTTTTTCTTTTTCAATAAAAACCAGTTTTTCCTGCTCCAGGGCAGCTTCTTCACCGGCTATATCAGCCTCAAATTTTATTTTTTTGTCTGTTTCTGCTTCCTGTTGCTCATTCAGTTCTTTGTAAGAAAGGTTAAAACCTTCCAGGGCTGCCTTTGCCAGTTCTATGCTGATTTCACGGTATTCTTTTTTGATCTCGTGGTATTTCTCGGCTTTTTTAGCCTGGCTTTCGAGACTTTTTAACTGGTTGTTGATCTCAAACAGCAAATCCTCAATACGGGCAAGGTCTTGCTCGGTGGCATCTAATTTATTTTTAGCTTCTTTCTTGCGGGTTTTGTAGATAGAGATACCGGCAGCCTGCTCCAGCATCCGGCGACGGCTATTGTCTTTATCCTTGATCAGGTCATCCACCATACCCAGTTCGATGATGGCATAGCTGTCGGTGCTTATACCGGTATCCATGAAGAGATTCTGGATATCTTTTAACCGGCATTGAACATCATTGAGGCGATACTCACTTTCTCCGCTTTTATAAAACTTACGGGTTATGGTAACGGTGCTGAATTCCGTTGGCAGCAGGTTCTTGGTGTTTTCAAAGGTCAGGTTCACTTCCGCAAGACCGGAGGCGCTACGGGTTTTGGAACCGTTAAATACGAGACTGTCCAGGTTTTCGCTACGGAGGTGGCTGATCTTCTGTTCCCCGATTACCCAGCGTATGCTGTCCACGATATTAGATTTGCCACAGCCATTGGGGCCGACAATTCCAGTAATATTATCATCAAAGTTTACAAGTGTCTTATCTGCAAAGCTTTTGAAACCTTTTATCTCTAAACTCTTTAATCTCACAAATTATCTTTTTATAATCGGCGAATTTACAGCATTGAGGCAGAAAAAAAGATTGATTTTCAGGTTTATCCACCGCTGTGGAATCAATGTGGAGAAGAAATGTCAGATATATTTCCCACGTCATATCTGCAAACTAAATAGGCTGAACAATCGCTCAAGCAAAAAATGGCTTCCTTTTTTTACTAAACTTCCCCACCAAAAAAAGCGTAATGATGATCTGTGCCAATATTACTGTTACTATAAGCATTGGCTTGCCGGCCATATACCATTCAGGTCCTTTTACGGAAGGAAGAAACATAGTAACATTAAACAGGTTAAAAACAAGAATGATCCAGAATAATGTTTTGCTTCCACGATAATACCACCAGCAAAACAAGCCAAAACCTGTTTCCAGAATAAAGCCTGCTATTGGTAAAGATGAATAATGGCCAAGCCCGATAAACTCGGAGTTATTAAATCCCAGTGGAATATCCTTGGCATGTGTAATTATATCCAGAATAATATGAGAAAAGAAAGCTAGACCTATCCAGAGCCCAAGTTTCCAGGAGTTTTTCCATAACCTAAAAATTAAAATAGCTACCGTAGCAATAATCAGCGATGACAAAACGGAGTGAGAATATGGGATATAACTAAGATGAATATCTCCAACGAATTTTACTTTGTCTTCTGTCGTTGTTTTTTCAATTCCAAGAAAATTAAATAGTACCCATAAAAATTCTACGAACTGGACAGCCAGCAACACCCAGAAAAAAGAAATCCTATTTTCTGTATTCTTTTTGAATAATAATGCCGCTGCTGCATGATTGATAGCAAACATGATTCATTTTTTTGATTGAAAATTATGTGCAGGGTTTAGATAAGGGCAGTTAGTGAGGCGCTATTCATATTTATTACTTTTAAAGTTAATAAAAATGAAACGGATGGCTTGTTGAAGAGAAAAGCTTATCTTTACCGGGACAGTTTGAGTTTTTTTGCTCTTGTAACGAACAATAGTTCTCCCTCTCCGTATTATTCTTTTACACCTGCATTCTTCTCAAATATTTTTTTACACTAAATTCATTTACATGAATATTTATGTTTCTAACCTTGGATTCAATTTCAGGGATGATGATCTGCAGAAGTTATTTGCAGGGTACGGCACCGTATCTTCTGCCAAAGTAGTAATTGACAAATTTTCCAACCGAAGCAAAGGTTTTGGTTTTGTAGAAATGAGCAATGACAATGATGCTAAAAAAGCTATTAACGAATTAAATGGAACAATGACTGACGGCCGGCCCCTAAAGGTAAGTGAGGCCAGGCCTAGAGAAAATAAAAGCAATAACTGGTAATTTGCCGGGAACCGGCTGAAAGCCGGTTCTTTTTTTACTGGTAATCCGATTATCTAATTAAAGAAACTAAAATGACGCCGGAATTGATAGAAAAATTTGTGGACATAAAAAAAAGAAAAGATACAACAGTAAATATTCACTTTAAAGATCGCCAGACTGTAAGAGGTATTTTTATACAGGGAAAAGATTATGAGGAGTTGAAATCGAAAAATTTCTGGCGCATTGTTAATCACCAGAATGTGAAAGCCTGGATTCAAACCAATGATTTGAGCCTGGCAAAAATATTTAATGGTGCCGCTTTTACCCGTCTCTCCGAAGACTGATAAATCAGTTTTATTGGCTGGTATTGAACTTAGCTCTTAGAGATTTGTTCAGTTTTTCTATTAGTTGACTAAATTTATGTGATTTTATATGCTTTGCTCAGTTATTACCGGCACGGGATCTTATATTCCTCCTCACATTCAGTCTAACAGGGATTTTTCGCAGCATGCATTTTATTCTGAAACACAGGAGCCGTTGAACACTCCACCAGAAGAGGTGGTAGAAAAATTTAGGCAAATAACCGGGATTGAAGAAAGGAGGTATACTACGGATGATTTGAATGCTTCTGATATTGGTAGTATTGCTGCAAAGGCAGCTTTGGATGATAGCGGTGTTGATCCTGAAACAATTGACCAATTGATTGTAGCTCATAATTTCGGCAATGTTATAAAACACACTATCCAGACAGACGCAGTTCCATCATTGGCCAGCCATATCAAACATGCATTAGGTATCCGTAACCCCAATTGTATTGCGTATGATATACTTTTTGGATGCCCGGGTTGGGTGCAAGGACTCATACATGCTGATGCTTTCTTTAAGGCGGGAGTGGCCAAAAAGGCATTAGTGATTGGGGCTGAAACCTTATCAAGGGTAATTGATATGTACGACAGAGATAGTATGATATTCAGCGATGGTGCCGGTGCTGCTGTGATCGAGTACAAAGAAACAGGCAAGAATGGCAGTGGCATACTTGGAACTGCTGTCCAAACTCACTCCCTTGCGGAAATTGGATATATCAATATGGGTAAATCTTATTTTCCAGGAAGTGACCCCAGCATTCGATATATAAAAATGAAGGGAAGAAAAGTATATGAATATGCTATGAAATATGTTCCGGGGGCAATGAAATGTTGCCTTGAAAAAAGCGGTGTAGCCATAGAAGACCTGAAAAAAGTATTTATTCACCAGGCTAACGAAAAAATGGATGAAGGGATAATTAAAAGAATGTATCAATTATATGGAATAGAAAACCCACCAGAAAATATTATGCCGATGAGTATTCATTGGTTGGGCAATAGTTCAGTGGCAACGGTTCCTACTTTATATGACCTGGTCAGAAGAAATGAAGTAGATGGTCATCGTCTTGAGGCCGGAGATATTGTATTATTTGCATCAGTGGGTGCAGGCATGAATGTAAATGCAATATGTTATAGGTACTGATTAAAAAAAGAAATTGGTTTATTAATCAAAAAGTAAAGAAATATGGCGGATACCTGGAATAAAAAAGAAAGGGAGAAGAAAAGGCAACAAGCCAAAAAAGAAAAAGCAGAGAAAAAACTGGAAAGAAAAGAAAATAATAGCAAAGGGAAAGGCCTGGAAGATATGATGGCCTATATCGATGAGTATGGAAATATTTCATCTACCCCACCCGACCCACGTAAAAAAATAAAGGTAAAAGCAGAAGATATTGAGATCAGTATTCCCAAACAGCAAGACACTGACCCTGCAGATCTGCTTCGTAGGGGAGTCATAACCTTCTTCAATGAAAGTAAAGGCTATGGATTTATCAGGGATTCAGCTACACAAGAAAGCATTTTTGTTCATATCAACTCATTACTTACAGAAGTCCAGGAAAAAAGTAAAGTGATCTTCGAGGTAGAAAAAGGTCCAAAGGGGTTAAATGCAGTTAATGTCAGAAAAGAAGAATAAGCAACCAAGGACTCTTTCAAGCAACTTATTTTAAAATTTATAACTTTTCTCAAAAACGAAACTACCGGCGTTACGCCGGTAGTTCACCCATACACTCAACTAAAACTAATACTAATCAAAAAGTATATCTCAGCCCCAACTGTAATCCCCATGTGCTGATTACAGATTCTACAGGCTGGAATGTTTTGGTTGGATAGCTACCACTTACCTGATTGAAAGTAAATTGCGGCATACCACCTGCAATACCTGTATACCTCAGCAATCCACCGTTATTTACAACCTGTTGTGATTTATAACCCCAGTTCTTGTTCAGCATATTGCCAAAATTTAAAATATCAACACTGAACTGTAAGGTGTGACGGGTGTTACCTGTCTTAATTGAAAAATCCTGCAAAAACTTCAAATCAACATTGCCTAACCAGGGTAATAGTGCTCCATAGTTTTCTGCATATTCTCCTTTATGCTTGCTCAGGTATTTGTCCTGCTCCAAATAAGTCCAGAAAGCATCGGCCTGTGTTGCATCAGGAATAAGCATACCGGCCTCAGCCCTGTCTTTTGGAATATACATCAGGTCATTGGTCAACCCATCATTGTTCATATCGTTGCTGTAACGATAGAAGAACCGGCCCTGGTGCATACCTTCATAAAACAGGGATATTGTTGTGGCCATATGTTTTTTCAGGTATTCTTTACGATAAGAAATTACCGCAGTCACTCTGTGTGGTATTGAGTATTGTGATAGTGCAAGATCCAGATCGTTGCTGGTGCGAATACTATTGATATTACTCCATGCAGAAGCTGCCTGGGAGCCCGGGTTGGCAGAAAGATCCTTAGTGCTGTTAAAGCTATAAGATATCTGGCCATAGAAACCATTACGGAAACTGCGGCTCAACAATGTTGAAAAACTGAATCCATGTCCTTTATTAGTATTCATTAATACCATTGCTTCACGAACCGATGCATCAACAGATCTTGCTGAACTGGAAGAAAAGCGGGGACGCTGATCAGGACCGGCAGTAAAACTTGCATCAGGAGCGACCATGTTTGCATTGTATTGCAAGATGGCGTTTATATCCTTTGTGTAAATAGCTTCCACAGTTAGTAATAGATTCCACGGAAGACGCTTATCCATTGCCAGAGAGGTTCTCCAGACCTGCGGAAATACAAAATTCTTATCTACGATTGCAAGAGATGCTCCACTAGGTAATGTAGATGAAGATTGAGGGAAGATATTTACATACGCTAATGGATCAGGATTAAATAACATACCACTTAGCTGTGCTGAATTAGTTACTTCAACTGTTGCCTGTATGCCATAACTGTTCGTTGGCTGATTGGTATACCATACAAAAGGCAGGCGACCTGTAAAAATTCCGGTTCCTCCACGAACGATTATATCACGGTTGCCCTTAACATCCCAGTTGAAACCAACACGGGGAGAGAACAATAATTTACCCTTGGGCCAGGAACCAACATCAAATGTATAAGGTTGGCCATTCATATCTCTGAAGGTCTTGGCTGCTATGGCACTATTTGAAGGGGGATCTTGCAGATAAATTGCTTTATCAACCCTCATACCAGCCAATAATTTGAATCGATCGGTCACCTTCATTTCGTCCTGGAAATACAAAGCTAACTGGCCAAATTTCAGGTCAGCGATAGGATCAGTTTTGCCATTATAGCCATATGTAAGACCATAAGCAATTGGTGCCTGGTTAGATAAAAAGTCGCTTACAGAACGGAAACGGTAATAGCTTGTACCATAACGTAGGAAACTGTTTCCAAAATACAGGTAGTCATAAGAAATACCTGCTGTGAAATTGTGAATACCTGAGTTGAAGGAAACATTGTCAGTGAAAGTGTAAACCTTGTTCTTTACTGAATTCTGCCAGCTGAATAATTCATATCCAAAACTTATATAGGCATTATCACCAGCAGCGATATCACCATCCCATATATCAACAAACGGGAATGGCGTCGATGGACTGGTTCTGTTTGTTTCAATATTTGTTAGTGTAACAAGGAATTGGTTGTTTATCCTTTTAGCAAATTTGCTGGTAAGGTCAAATGTCCATGAAGAGACAATGTCTTCAAATCCATAAAGCGAATTAGCATATGACATGGAATTATTACTCCAGCGATTAGAACTTGCTCTCGGGTTAGGAGCTGATGTACCGTTTGTTACCTGGTCATTAGTGCTTTTAACACGGTTATACCTAACAGAAAACTTATGGTCATCAGAGATATTCCAGTCAAGACGTGCAAGCACTTTAGTATTCGAGGATTCAAAATTTCCAAGATTCTCATATCCACCTGTATTATATCCGTATTGAGATTGCAGGTAGGCAGAAACTGCATCCAGGTCAGCTGCAGTTGTTCTTGAAACATTGGTACCGGTAGGCCCGCCGGGACGAGTTGCCATCCAGTTCAATCCGGGATAAGTTCTTGTTTCATTCTCAAGATTTACAAAAAAGAAAAGTTTGTTTTTGATGATCGGTCCTCCTAATCTGCCTCCGAAAATCGTAGTTTTTGATTTTGACTGTTCACCCAGTTTTGTATCCTTAACATTTCTTCCGTTAAAAGACTGATCACGGTAGAAGGTATATGCTGAACCATGAAACTCATTGGTACCGGATTTTGTAATGGCACTGATGCCGGCGCCGGTAAAGTTTCCTTGTTTAACATCGTAAGGCGAGACATTTACGGTTAGCTGCTCAATGGCATCCAATGAAATGGGTTGCGCATCACCACCGGGCAGGTTGTTACTACTAAGACCGAAATTGTTATTAAAGTTGGCACCGTCAATTGTTATGTTATTATAACGTCCGTCTCTGCCATTAAAACTGCTTGAGTTACCTCCCTGGGGTGTAAGACGGGTAAAATCGTTGATACTACGGCTGATACTCGGTAATGTAGTGATCTGCCGGTTATTTACATTTGTTGAAGCGCCGCTTTTCACGGTTCTGTTTGCTGTCTGTGTAGAAACAACCACCTCTTTTAATTCCTGTCCGGATTCTGATAGTTCAAAATCTACACGATATTGATCACCCAGGTAAAGATTGATGTCAGATTTTGTGGCTTTACCGTGATCTACATAAGTGGCTTCAACGGTGTAAGGGCCACCGGGCTTCATATTGGGAATATCATATTGTCCGCCTTTAGTACTCTGAACCCGGTAAACAGTACCGGTGGGCACATGTGTAGCTGTAATGGTTGCTCCTGCCAAAGGATCTCCCTTTGATGATTTTACGGTACCTGTAATACTACTGGTTGTCACCTGCGCATTGACAGCAAAACTCACTGAGATTATTACTGCCAGAAAACTGAGAATTCTCTTAAGCATAAAATTTGGTTTTAAAATAGCAATTGCATAAAAGCACATCCACAAGGAATGATACCTATGTTTTTTGCTGATTATCTTTTCCGACTTGACGACATATCACTGATATGCCGTTTTAGCTTTCAATTCTCAATTGTGGCTTATTGACTTTACAATAAAATGTAAAAGAAATTTTATTGAGCCATGAATAATTGAGAACAAAAAATGATGAATAAAAACTAACAGGATGCAAATGTAATCCGAATGCTGATACGGAAGATTAATTAATCATTATCAGCTGGCGTTTTGTGAAAGTGTTGAAGTATAAAAAGAAGAGAAATGTAAACATCAATATTTTTTTTGAATTCATTTTTCAATGAAAATGAAAGTGTTTGAGTTGAAAATAAGTAAGTTTTTCTGCTGAATCCAAACCAAGAAATGTGAATAAGTTTTTTCGAAATAGTTATTTCAAATAAATGATCAGGATCATTTGTATTAAAAATTTATCAATTGCCTCACTTTTCTGTTGATAAGGGCCATGCTTAGATATTTGATATTGAGAAATTCAAAATCCCGGATAAGTAAAAGTGATATGGCTGCCTCTTTCAGCGCTATGGCACTGTTAAAGCAATCCAGTGCTTTGTCTCTTGCTCCTGCATGGGCATAATCGAGGCCCATCCAGTATTGTGAAACATATTCACCTCTTTTTTTCAGCTCAGCATAATGATCATCAACTTTCTTTTCCAGCATGGAATGATCCGAATCAGTGTAGAATTTTATCAGGGCAAGGTCACCGGCACTTTTAGCAGCATTAATTGCTTCAGCTTTATTATTAAATGCCCAATGGAGGCGGGATAATTCTTCATACCGCTGTCTTTTTAACTGAATATCATGAGAAGCTCTTTCGATTAATTTTTGCTGCAACTCAAGTGCTTCCTCATTTTTATTCATATTTACAAGAGCCATAACCTTATTCTTCAGCAGAAAATCCCACATAGGGTTGACTTCTGTTCCCTGGTTATATATTTTTAACGCCTCTTCATTTTCTCCTTTTGCCTGCAATAAAACTGCTAGCCATAAATAAACGTTGGATTGATTTGTATTTAGACTGATTGCACGACGATACGTTATCTCTGCTGCATGCCAATCAAAACTTTGAAAATACCAGTATCCAAGTGACGCTTGTGTTTCTCCTGAAAAAGAGTCAAGCCCGGTTGCTGTATCAATATTTTTTTTGGCCTGCCATAACATTTGAACAGGATCTTCATATCCTCTGAAAGAAGCCAGTAAAAAAGTGTCAGCTAATCCGGCGTAGGCATTGGCAAATGATTTATCGCTATTTACTGCTTTCAAAAAATGCTCCCTAGCAAGCAAAAGATCCTGTTTATTTCTGTTCTCCATTAATAACCTGCCACGCAGATAATAATCATAAGCTGCAAGATTAGCTGTAGGAATATAATCAAGTTCCCTCGTTTCTTTTTTTGACAGCGTTGTATTCAAAACGGCGGCTATTGCCAATGCAACCTCACGTTGTATGGTAAAAATGTCATTTAAAGGTCTATCGTATGAGTCGGCCCAAACATGCTCATCACTTACAGCATTGATGAGCTGTGCCGTAATTCTGATTTGCTCACCATGTCTTTGAACACTTCCTTCAAGAATTAATGTTACCCCAAGGTCTTTAGCGATGTCTTTGATCGGGATCGTAGTATTCTTGTATTGCATTACAGAAGTGCGGGAAATGACTTTATAGGCCCTGATCTTTGATAACTGGGTAATAATATCTTCTGTAAGCCCATCACTGAAATAATCCTGCTGAGGATCACTACTCAGGTTTGCAAAGGGCAGAACGGCAATACTATTGGCATTTATGGCGGTTTTTTCTGGTAAATCTGTTGCCTGGGGTTGAACAAATGCTTCGCCGTTTTCTGTAAGGAGCTGGTATATCTTAACGGGGACCTTTACATTCTTTAGCTTTTCTTCTTTTACAAATACAGATTCAAGCTCTCCTTTATTGGCAATATTCCGGTAGACCATTTCTGAAATGTAAATACCACCGACCGGTGCTAAAGCCTGGATGCGGGAAGCAATATTTACCACATCGCCAAAAATATTTCCACTGTGCACCAGCACATCACCCATATGAATCCCAATACGAACCGGAATTTTCGGCTCATTTTGCAGATCTTCCTGTAAAAGCTTGGCAAATTCAGCAGCATCAGTGGAGCTTTGAAATAAGAGCAGGGAACCGTCTCCATAATACTGGATAATCTTTCCATTAAGTTCATCAGCTATTAATTCCACGGCTTCACGAAACCGGCTGATCTTTTCTACAGCATCTTCTTCATCTTCCTGCATCATAGCTGTATAGCCAACGATGTCAGCAAAAAGAATGGCTGCCAGCTGATGTGAGTGTTCTGCCATTTGGTAAAGGTAACACGAGTAGTTTTTATCTATGTAAAAAGTTGCAAACTCCCTGCTTTGGGTCTTATTGATTTTTCCTACTTTGTAATAATAACTGATGGCTATGATACTCAGCAAAAGAATATTGTTATTTTTTGGATGCGTTTTTTTGAACTTTTTATTTATACTCCATTCACAAACTCCGGCGAAAAGATCTTTTGAAGAAGACATCCTTAATATTTACGAAGGACAGTTAAAACAGGCTTATGCTGCAAGGGGTATGTCAGAGTCAGAAATTGCCCGTTATCTTGGTCGTGGAAAAGAGAATATTTATAGTCTTGAAGGTTTTGCAGATGAACTGCAATCTCTTTTTCCCTACAAATCAGGCCAAAAGACCGCTATCCTGTTTTACATTTTTAATAATGATACGCTTTTCCGGTATTTTCTTACTCCCGGTACGATACTGGAACAAAAGGCTATTCCTATCAAAAAAGAAGAACTGGAGCAACTCAATAAAGATGTTTTAAGTGCTTTGAATATTTATAAACTTGTTGAGAACAGGGCCCCAAGAGAACGGGGACTTAAACTCAAAAAGGAACCTGGTAAATCTGTACCTAAACTACAAGATGTTATTCAGAAAGCTACTGAACTTCTTATCCCATCAAGCTTCGATGAAAAATTTCAGCATCTGATTGTTATACCTTCTTTTTCAATCGGTGTTTTTCCTTTTCAGTTGTTACAGCCCTATAAAGACAGCGCTTATTTAATTGATAAATGCAGTTTCAGCATTGCCCCCAGCTTACTTGATCTGGTAGCAATCCGAAAGAGAATGACAAAATCAAGAAATGGTGAATATCTAAGAGGTGATAATGAATGGCGTTCTGTAGACAGTATTGCATTTACATTTGACAATCCGCTTTTTGTCTGCAATCCTTTCTACCCTAAAAACACAAAATTTATTTTCCCCGATTTGCCGGGAGCTGAAAAAGAAATTGAAGGAAGCCTGACTGTAGCCGAGAACTATGTATTATTGAAAGGAAAAGATGCAACAAAGAAAAATGTCCTCCCGAAGATCAGGGATTGTGATGTAGCCTATTTTGCCACACATGGAATTTCCGGTGATGTGAACCCATTGGATAATAATTTTTTGGTATTGGCCGGGGAGAAGGATCCCTTCCTGTCTGCAAGAAATATCATGGCATTAAGAGATAGTACATTTTTAGGTAGCTATAAGTTTCCTCAAATGGTTATTCTTTCAGCCTGCCAGACTGGTTTAGGCAAATCCATGGAAGCCGGAATTACTGCAGGATTGGTAAGGGCTTTCCTTGTAGCAGGGGCCAGCCAGGTAATAATGAGTTTATGGAATGTTGATGATGAGGCAACTGCTTATCTCATGAATCGTTTTGTTCACTACTTAAGACAACATAATCAGTTCTGTCCCTCAGAGCCATTACGTTTAGCTCAACTGGATACAAGAAAAAAATTCCCTAATCCTGCAAAATGGGCAAGCTTTTCAGTCTTTGGGGTAAATTATTAGAAAAAGTAATCTGATTTTTTAGCCCGATGTTTACTTATGTGTGAGAAATATAATTCTCAAGGTTGCCTATTATAAACTGCTGCTCATCTATTATGAATTTTACCACATCGCCTATAGAAACCACACCCAACAATTTACTTTCTTCCACAACAGGCAAGTGTCTTATATGTTTTGACGTCATGATCTTCATGGCTTCCTCAATAGTGTTACCTGGTGTCACGGTTATCAGATCTTTGGTCATGATCTCGTGTATCCGTGTTTCCTTGGAAGATTTTCCTTTCAAAACAACTTTGCGGGCATAGTCCCTTTCAGTAAAAATACCGGCAGGTTTATCGTTTTCGATAATTAAGACTGCACTGATATTTTTATCATACATGAGCTCCAGGGCATTGTAAACAAAAGTTTCAGGGCTGACAGAATAAATAACACCTCCTTTATTCTGTATAATGTTTCTGATGTATCCCATATGGCAATATTTATAACGGTAAATAAAAGGTGATATGAGGTAAATCGGATTATTATAAAAATACAATAGTTTTTATATAAATGTTGCAGCAAAAACAGAAAATATTCATAGCTTAAAGGATCATTTTTATGCAAAACACAATCTGAATTTCCCTGTAAGTCACATGATTCGTATTTGGATTAATCTGTAAATTTGGTAAGACCCTGTATGAAAACTATTGCTTGCATATATGGGCCGTAAAATCAGAATAAAAAAAGGATTAAACATTAAGCTGGCTGGTGAAGCGGCCAGGGAGATTATTGATACTCCTCTTCCTGATACTATTGTTATAAAGCCTACCGATTTTATAGGAATTGTTCCCGGACTCCTGGTTCAACAGGGGGATGAGGTACTAGCCGGCACTCCCCTTTTCTACGACAAAAAGAACAAAAAAGTAAAATTCTGTTCCCCGGTTAGTGGAGAGATCGCAGAAATTGTCAGGGGCGATAAAAGAAAGATACTTGAGATAAAGATCCTCGCTGATAAAGAAATTGAGTATTCTTCTTTTGATACGATCTCTGTTGCAAACCCGAACAGGGATCTCATTATAGAAAGTCTCTTAAACAGTGGCGTATGGCCATTAATTCGTCAAAGACCTTTTGGAATCATCCCGGATCCCGATATTAAACCAAAGTCAATTTTTATTTCTGCATTTGACAGTAATCCCCTCGCCCCGGATATTGATTTTATTATGAAGGGAAATGATGCTGACTTCCAGTCGGGGGTTGATGCATTATCCAAATTGACTGATGGAAAGGTTCATATTAATGTCAGGGCTGAGCAACCTTCCACGTTTTTTGAATCTACCAAGAATGCAGAGATCAATTATATATCGGGACCCCATCCCGCCGGAAATGTAGGCGTGCAAATACATCATATCGATCCGGTAAATAAGGGAGAAGTAGTTTGGTGCATTCAACCCCAGGATGTATTAATAATCGGACGCCTTTTGAATCACGGAAAATTTGATGCTTCAAAAATTGTAGCATTAACCGGGTCTGGTGTTTTAAAGCCACGTTATTATAGAACTGTTATTGGATCATCAATAAAGAACATCATTGGTGATACTGTTTTAAAAGACGGCGAGCAAAGAATTATAAGTGGTAATGTTCTTACAGGCACACAAATCAGTGCTGATGGATATCTTGGTTTTTATGATAATCAAATAACTGTTATAGAGGAAGGCAACGAACCGGAATTCCTCGGGTGGATAAAACCAGGATTTAACAAATACAGTATGTCCAGGGCCTTTTTTTCCTGGCTTATACCAAGTAAAGTGCATACACTGGATACAAATCTTCATGGTGAAGAGAGACCTTTTGTAGTGAGTGGTCAATATGAGAAAGTATTGCCAATGGATATTTACCCGGTGCATCTTATTAAATCTATACTGGTTGAGGATATTGAGCTCATGGAAAAACTAGGAATTTATGAAGTAGTGGAAGAAGATTTTGCACTTTGCGAATTTATCTGTACCTCTAAGATCGAATCACAAAGTATAATAAGAAGAGGTCTTGATCTTGTCAGAAAGGAATCAGCTTAGAAAGATTTTGTTTCTGTAGGGCATTGAAATAACCAACATCCTGTGATATAAAAAGGTCAGCCATTCAGTTCTGTTAATTGCGGGAATGCTGTGCATCGAGGTTCCGTACCTGTATGTATAGGTTTACAACATAAAAACAGATGGATGAAACCGATACGACGGCTTCTTGAAAAAGTTAAGCCCCATTTTGAAAAAGGGGGAAAACTGGAGAAATTTTATCCTGCATTCAATGCATTTGAAACCTTTCTCTTTGTTCCGGGAGAAACTACACCCGGCCAGGGAAGCACTCATATCAGGGATGCTATTGATCTGAAGCGTACCATGATATTGGTAATCGTCGCACTGTCACCATGTTTATTTTTTGGGATGTGGAATGCGGGTCATCAGCATTTTCTTGCGATTGGAATTCCTGATTCTTCTGTCTGGCAGAATTTCTGGTTTGGTTTTTTAAAAATATTTCCCATTATCGTTGTAACATATGTTGCAGGACTTACCTGCGAATTCATTTTTGCAATTATCCGGAAACATAAGGTGAATGAGGGTTTCCTGGTAACCGGCAGTCTTATTCCGCTTGTAATGCCTGTTGATGTTCCGTTATGGATGGTGGCTGTAGCTACAGTTTTTGCGGTTATAATCGGAAAAGAAGTATTTGGCGGCACCGGAATGAATATTCTCAATCCGGCACTTACTGCCAGGGCATTTTTATTTTTTGCATATCCCACTAAAATGTCCGGAAGTGAAGTTTGGATAAATACATCAACGGCAGGTGGTCAGCATTTGGTTGATGGATTTAGTGGTGCTACTCCATTGGGTGATGCGGCAGCCGGATTGGCAGACAGGATTCCCAGCTTCTGGGATTCATTTTTTGGTTTTATTCCGGGTTCAATTGGTGAAACATCAACACTGGCATGTTTGATTGGCGCCGGAATTCTATTGTACACGGGTATCGGTAGCTGGCGAATTATGATCTCAGTTTTTATAGGGGGATTATTAATGGCTGGGATATTTAATCTTATCGGTTCAAACACCCTGATGCAGATATCACCTTTGCATCAATTGGTGCTTGGGGGTTTTGCATTCGGCGCTGTATTTATGGCGACTGACCCTGTAACTGCTGCGCAAACGAATACCGGCAAGTATATATATGGTTTTTTGATCGGAATGTTTGCCATTATGATCCGTGTATTTAACCCTGCATATCCGGAAGGTATGATGATGGCAATATTGTTTATGAACGTTATGGCACCCTTGATTGATCATTATGTGGTGCAAGCAAATATCAACAGGCGATTAAAACGAGCAAAACCCCGTTTGAATGAAAATAAACAGTAATCGGTACATTTTTATTTTTTCAACGGCGATGGTAGTTATTGTTGCAGTATTACTATCATTGGCAGCAATTGGTCTTGGTCCTCTTCAGACCAAAAATGTGAGGATAGAAAAAATGCAAAATATTCTCGGAAGTATCGGGGTTGTTAGCAAGCCTTCCGAAGCCGAATCTTTGTTTACCAAATATATTACTGAACAGGTTGTATTAAACAATAAAGGAGTTCCTGTAATAAGTGATGTTACTGCTTTTGATATTGATCTGAAAAAAGAAATGGATAAAGCCAAAACCGGGCAGGCAGACAAGCAGTTGTTCCCTTTGTTTGTTTGTAACAAAGAGAACAAGCTATATTATATAATTCCCGTTCGTGGAAAAGGTTTGTGGGGGCCAATATGGGGGTATATTGCTTTGGAAGAAGATCACAATACAATCTATGGTGTCAGTTTTGGACACAAAGGTGAAACGCCTGGCTTAGGCGCTGAGATTGAAAAAGAAGCATTTCAAAAACAGTTTATTGGAAAGGAAATACTTGACGAATCTGGAAATTTTGTTTCTGTCAAAGTAAAAAAAGGCGGGGCAACTCCTGGTAATCCACATGAAGTAGACGCTGTTTCCGGGGCAACAGTAACCAGCGGCGGCGTTAGTGAAATGTTGCAAAGAACATTAGCCAGCTATATACCCTATTTTCAAAATATAGAAAAGAAAGAAAACTGATACTGTTAATAATAAAGTATAAGACCTGAAATATTAAAATATGAGTACTGAAACCATTAATGCACCTGTAAAAGAGAAAAAAGAAAGACAATCGCTTTTCTCTATAAAAAACAGGAAGCTTGTTACTGACCCATTGAATGATAATAACCCGATTACTGTCCAGGTTCTTGGTATCTGTTCAGCGCTTGCAGTTACCGTAAAGGTTAAGCCTTCCATTGTAATGGCATTATCAGTAATGGCGGTATGTGCTTTTTCTAATCTTGTGATCTCTTTAATGCGAAATGTAATTCCTAACAGGATCAGGATCATTGTTCAGCTTACAGTAGTCGCCTCTTTGGTAATTCTTGTTGACCAGGTACTTAAAGCATATGTGTATGATGTCAGCAAGCAATTATCAGTCTTTGTTGGTCTCATTATTACCAATTGTATCATCATGGGTCGCTTAGAAGCTTTTGCAATGGGAAGTAAACCATGGCCGGCATTTCTTGATGGAATTGGTAACGGGCTTGGATACGGAGCTATACTGGTAATTGTTTCTATTATCAGGGAGTTATTTGGAAGCGGTGCCATATTGGGATACCGAATCATACCTGAATCATTTTATAAACATGGATATGCAAACAACGGACTGGCAATTTTACCTCCAATGGCTTTGATCATAGTTGGGATAATTATCTGGGTACAACGAAGCCGAAACAGAAAACTAATTGAATCAAACTGAAAAGATTGAATTTATGGATTATGTAAATACGTTTGTAAAAGCCATCTTTATTGAGAACATGATCTTTGCCTATTTCCTTGGCATGTGTTCTTACCTGGCAATTTCAAAAACAGTAAAGAGTGCAATAGGCTTGGGAGTAGCTGTAATTTTTGTCTTAGGAGTAAGTGTGCCTGTTTGTTATTTGTTGGAAAACTATGTATTAAAAGCAGGAGCCCTGACCTGGTTATCGCCAAAATTTGCAAATGTTGATCTTGAATTTCTGAGTTTCATCATGTTCATTGCTGTGATTGCAGCAATTGTACAGATCGTAGAAATGGTTGTTGAAAAATTCGCACCTGCTTTATATAATTCCCTGGGGATATTCCTTCCACTTATTGCGGTGAATTGTTCAATTCTTGGTGGCGCATTGTTTATGCAGGAAAGAGAATATTCAAACCTGGGGTTGGCAACGGTTTATGGATTAGGCTCAGGTGTTGGCTGGTGTCTTGCTATTGTAGCGTTATCAGCGATCCGTGAAAAGATCCGTTATTCCAATGTGCCTGCACCCTTGAGAGGGCTTGGGATAACATTTATACTGACCGGGTTGATGGGAATCGCATTTATGAGTTTTATGGGAATCAGTTTATGACCAAATGAATAATAAATGACATTGCTTGCTTTTGATACAAGAGTTTTGATTACAGGAGTAATAGTTTTTCTGTCTTTTAACCTTCTTGTTGTTGCCTTATTGCTTTATGCAAAAGCTAAACTCACACCTTCCGGACTTGTGAAAATAAAGATCAACGGAAGTGAAGAAATTGAGACGGAAGCAGGTTCTTCATTATTAACAACTTTAGGTAACAAGAAATTATTTCTTCCCTCTGCCTGCGGCGGTGGTGGCACCTGCGCCATGTGTAAATGCCGTGTTCTTTCAGGCGGCGGAGATATCCTGACGACAGAAAGACCTTATTTTACCCGCAAACAACAGTTGGAAAAATGGCGTCTTGGTTGCCAGGTTAAAGTGAAGCAGGATATGGAGATTGTAATTCCTGAAGAAGTATTTGGGATTAAAAAATGGGAATGTGAGGTGGTTTCAAACAATAACGTTGCGACTTATATTAAAGAATTTGTTGTGAAGCTCCCACAGGGAGAATTTCTGGACTTTAAACCGGGCAGTTACATTCAGTTAGATGTACCGGTCTGCCAGATTGATTTTAAAAATGAATTGTATGATATCGATAAAAAATTTCATGAGGATTATGATAAGTTCAGAATTTGGGATCTGAAAATGAAAAATACAGAACCTATTTTCAGGGCTTACTCTATGGCTAACCATCCGGCTGAAGGAAATATAATCATGCTTAATATCAGGTTGGCTACTCCCCCGTTTGACAGAAAGGCCGGAAAGTTCAAAGATGTGAATCCTGGGATTTGCTCCTCTTATGTCTTCTCAAGAAAACCCGGTGATAAGGTTTCAATCTCGGGACCATTTGGTGAATTTCATATAAAAGATACCGACCGTGAAATGATCTATATTGGTGGTGGTGCTGGCATGGCGCCGCTACGTTCTCATTTATTTCACTTGTTCCATACATTAAAAGAATCAAAAAGGAAAATTTCGTATTGGTATGGGGGCCGTTCACTTCGTGAGGTTTTTTATACAGAACATTTCAGGGATATCGAAAAAGACTTTGTAAATTTCAAATATAACATTGCCCTTTCTGAACCACTTCCGGAAGATAACTGGACAGGTTATACCGGGTTTATTCACCAGGTTCTATATGATAATTATCTGAAAGACCACAAAGAGCCTGAAGAAATTGAATACTACTTATGCGGCCCGCCTATGATGAATGCAGCTGTTTTTAAAATGCTGGATGAGTTAGGAGTACCACCTGAAAATATTGCTTTTGATGATTTTGGGGGGTAAAAACATAAGGCGAATTTCAGTGAAAAGAAGTATTGAACTATTTCTCTTAGCTATTTTTTTTATATCCTGCAAGGACAAACAAGAGGATTCTTTAATAAAAATTACTGGTGAAGCCCAGGGGACCACTTATTCAATAGCTTATCTCTCATCTGATGGTATCAATTACAAGAAGTCTGTTGATTCACTGCTCAGGGTCATAGATACTTCTTTATCAACATGGGTCAGTTCATCAATTATATCAAGGATAAACAATAATGATAGCACTGCACAACCTGATGAGCATTTCATCAAGGTATTTAATAAAGCTATTGAAGTAAGTGAACTGACAAGTGGTGATTTTGACATAACAGTTGGACCAATAATTAATGCCTGGGGATTTGGGTTTTCAAAAAAGGAAAAGATTGACAGCTTATTAGTTGATAGTTTGCTTAAGAATATTGGTTACAAAATGGTAAGACTTGAAAATAATAAGTTGATAAAAGAAAAGGAATCTATTCAGCTTGATTTTAATGCTATCGCCCAGGGATACTCTGTTGATGTGTTAGGTGCATTGCTTGAGGCTGAGGGAATTACAGATTATTTTATTGAATTAGGAGGAGAAGTGATAGCAAAGGGGCATAAACAACAGGGAGAAAAATGGAAAATAGGTATTGACAGTCCTGATGAAAATAACCTGGATGAACGAAAGATAAAAGCGATCCTTCAATTGGAGAATAAAGCGCTGGCAACATCGGGCAATTACAGGAAATTTTACATTGAGAATGGAAAGAAGTATTCCCATATTATTGATCCACACACCGGCTATCCTGCAAAACATCATTTATTAAGTGCAAGTGTTATCGCTGCTGATTGTATGATAGCCGATGCATTTGCCACGGCATTTATGGTAATGGGCACTGAGAAATCAAAAGAGTTTTTAGCAAACCATGAAGAACTTGGCCTGGAGGTGTATTTTATTTATGATGAAGGTGGAAAATGGAAAACTTATGTATCAGAGGGGATAAAAAAACAAATCACAGAACTCAATTAACCTTTGCATTTTTCGCTGGGCCTTGCACCGCAAATACCGCAAACACCACCTTCTTTCTGCAGCATAGGATTATTGCTGCTGCATGTGCCTGAGAATTGACCATTTTTCTTCACAAGTAGCTTTATAGCGATACCGGCAATTGCAAGACCAATCAAACCTATTGATAGCAAAATAATAGTCATAATTAAAGTTACTAAAATTCAATAAGCATAAGTTTGGCTTAATAAGTAAACTTCAGACACAAGTAATCGACTGATTAAGAAGCCTTTTCAGTATTTTCCGCAAATAAATTATTAGGCACTTTTACTTTCAGGATATAATTACTATTTTGATTATTGAAATCCAAAACCTGTCTGAATATCCATGGAAGCCCTCGTTCATCATCTCCGCCATTTTGGGGACAAACTAATATCCCTGAAACTGAAATTTCCCCGATTTCTTTCCAAAAAGAAGTTTGTTGATTTAATGTTACGGGTAAAGTCTATTGGACTGGTGAGAACTATGGAGGAATTTGACCAGAGAAAGCTTACAATTTTCAATCAGCTTAATTTTTTTCAGCTTATAACTGGCTTTCTGATGTCTGTTGCGGGACTTATCAGTATCAGAACAATTCCCCTGAGTGCATGGTTTGTTGCGTTATTGCCTGCCATGGTTAGTCTTTTGGTTCTGTACCTGAATAAAATCTACAAACACGAAGCAGCTTTGCTGGTTTATTTTCTGCTTCATCCATTTGTGACCTGTGTTGTCTATCTATACGGGTTGAATCTTGGTATCAGCCTTTATTTTATTTTCTATGGTATCCTGGCTGTATTTTTCTTGCGGGATATCGGGTATGCAGTTTTTTCTCTTGCGTTTTCAATCCTGAGTTATTTTATTCTGTCAATTGTGCTGAAACACTATTGGTATGACCTGGAGATTTTGAATAACAAATTATACCTGGTCAATCACTTTGTGGCTCTTGGCTTTATATTTTACGGCCTTTTCCTTGTTAAAAAAGAAAGTAGCAATTATCAATCTAACATTCTTGGAAAGAATAATATTCTCAGGAGAAAAAATGAACATATAATTCATCAGTCGGTTAAACTTGAAGAGAACGCTGTATTACTGAAAAAACAAGCCGAAGAAATGGCGGCGCTAAATAGTTTGAAAAACAAATTGTTTAGTGTTATTTCCCATGATCTTAAGGCTCCTTTGTATGCACTTCGAAATCTTTTTGATGATGTGAATAAAAGCAAGATGTCAGCTGCTGATCTCAAGAATCTTGTCCCGGAAGTTTTAAACGACCTGAATTTTACGGTTGGGTTAATGGATAACCTGTTACAATGGACAAAAACACAAATGCAATCCGAAACAGTTTGCCCGCAGCAGGTTGAAATAGAGGATTGCATCCAGGAAGTTTTGCAGCAACTTCATCTTCAGTCAAAGGCAAAACAAATTTCTATACAAAACGGTTCAGGAGCAGGTTTATATGGATATGCTGACAAAAATATGATCAGTCTTGTTTTAAGGAATCTTGTTTCAAATGCCATTAAGTTTACTCCAGAGAAAGGAAACATACACATTGGTGTTCATGATCATGAAACCTTTCTTGAAATATTTGTGAAAGACAGTGGTATTGGAATAAGCCTGGATGAGTTAAAGAAGATAAATAGCAATACTTTTTACACAAAAAGAGGAACTGCCAGTGAGACCGGCACCGGTTTGGGGTTAATGCTTTGTAAAGAGTTTATTGCCCGCAATGGAGGACAACTACATATTGAAAGTGAACCCGGAGAGGGCAGCACCTTTTCCTTCACAATTCCAAGCTTTAATCAGGGCAATTAATTGTCAATCTCAGATTTAAAGAATCCAAGATCGGCCAGCAGCCCAGCTGTATCAATAAAATTAAAGAGGCTTCCCTTTAAATTATGCTCCAGCTCTTCCCTGCTTTTGCAGAAAGCGGCCTTGATCAATGAAAGTTTATACGAATTGATTTTGAAATGTGCCAGGCGGGCAGTTTGCGAAATGTAGGACTCATATAAGCAGAAAGAGTCAGCAATATGAGCCTGGTCGTTGTACAGTTGGTGGTTCATACATACGGATATTGGTTTTTTCATAGTCCCGGATTCGGGATGGACAGTCTTACAACGTTTAAAAAAGCGAAAAATTGTTTCCAAGAGCACTCCCCTTCCCTTTCTATTGACTTTCATGGAGTAAGGCGGCGCAAAAAATCGGATCCCTTAACATTTTCCCCGGATTTTTTAACCTTAAATAACATTGACTGAAATGCAGACCAGGCAAACGTTTCAGAAGATATGATGTTTTAAAATTCGCTTACAAGCTGCCTGCTTAACATTTCCTTTCTTCTTTTTTGGCACGATGGCATCTGCTTTGAAATATATGTTTCAACCGGGATAAAAATAAACGGCTCCAGGTTTTCCCGGAGACCTGGGGCGTAACAAAAAACAGAATAACATGAAAAAGATTTTTACACTATTTGCCGGACTTTTAATGGCAGCTGCAGTTATGGCCGCTGATCGTGGCCCTTCCGTTACAATTCAGAGTAATAAAAACTACAAGATTGTAATTGATGGCAAGAATTATTTTGTAAGCAGTACCACTATTCATCTTTTCAATCTTTCAAACGGTATGCATAGCATAAGAGTGTTTGAAATGAGAAAGGGCCTTTTTGTAAAAGGAGAAAGACTGGTTTCTTCATCTACATTTAAAGTAGGAAGAAGAGACATTGCTATCAAAGTTGATCAATTCGGTCGCATTGACATTAGCAAGAAAAAGGGAAATGATCATTTTTCAAAAGGAAACTCATCCTGGAAAAAAGATGGTAGAAAAGGATCGGAAAAATATCGTAAGCAAAAGAACGATCCCACCCACAGGTTCTAATAGCTATCGTTACCAGAAACCGCCTCTCGGGGCGGTTTTTAATTTTAAACAGAATAGCAATGATTTTAGGCTTCAAGGAATGAACTAACTTCAGGTCTTATTTTTATGTCAGCACAAATAAATACTGAACAATTTTATAGCAGGTTACCTGTAAATGAGATACCATTAAGTGAATTGCTGATGGAGGAACATCTTTTTTATAGTGTTCCTTCTAATTGGCATGTAATTATTACAGACGTGAAAAAGTCGACCTCAGCCGTCAATGAAGGATTACATGAAACCGTCAACTTAGTTGCAACAGGGAGTATAGTTGCGGTTTTGAATATTGCCTTTAATGCTGGTATAACAGTACCATTTTTTTTTGGTGGGGATGGTGCCACATTTATAATTCCACCAGTAATTCTTGAAAAAGTAACCAAGGCTCTTATTTTGCACCAGCAAAATACTGAGAATAACTTTGGCCTTTTGCTTCGGGTAGGCCATATTCCGGTAGAAATGTTATACGAGGAAGGTGAAAAGCTCCAGATAAGTAAACTAAAAACTTCAGATATCTTTTCCATACCTGTGGTTATTGGTACTGGTCTCTCGCAGGCAGAAAAGCTAATAAAGGGTGAAGACTACAAACTTAATGTAGACATATCCGGAAATGATTTGCTGGATCTGAGTGGTATGCAGTGCCGCTGGGATAAAATACGGCCTCCGGTGAATGTTGATGAAGTTGTTAGTTTGATCGTTGTAGCCGGCAAAAAATTAGACCAGGCGCAAACATTTAAAAAGGTTATTGAAAAACTCGACGAGATTTATGGGGATTTTGAAATAAGAAAGCCAATATCACTTCCAGCTTTGAAAATAAAAGGAACCTTGCAAAAGATAAGTAACGAAATGAAAGTTAAACTTGGAAAATATAATCTCATTTATTTATTGGGCAACTGGTTTAAAAGCTCATTGGCGCCACTTTACTTCAAGACAAAAACCGGGAAAAACTACCTGACACAGCTGGTTGCATTATCCGATACTTTGGTAATTGACGGTAAGATCAATACAGTGATCTCCGGAACAAAAGATCAAAGAATTAAATTACAAGAGGTTTTGAATCAAATGGAAATGCAAGGAGAGATTTATTATGGACTGCATGTCAGTAAAGAATCCGTCCTGTCATGCTATGTTAAAAGCTTACAGGAAAGACATATACATTTTGTTGATGGGGCTGAAGGTGGGTACACCCGTGCTGCTATCGAATTAAAAAAGAAATTAGTAACAAAAAAATAAGATTAGTGTTTTAAGTGTACATCATGGATCTGAAAATTGTGAACCATAAAATTTTTAAGAAAGCCTATTTCAATTTTTTTACTATATGCGTAATTGTTGTTTCCGGAAGTTTTATCCTTTATAAGGCCAGGATAAATGTTTTTCCATTTTTTATTTCTGCTTTAAGTCTCCAGAACATATTGTTATATGCGCTAGTAGGCGCTGCATTGATCTTTGCGTTCTTTGTGCTTAATAACAGAAACCGCCTCCGTAAAATGCAAAGCTTTGAGGAAAAAATAGAGCATTATGAGAAATTTTTTACCCGTCGTTTGTGGTGGCATGTTATCTCCTGCCTTACATCAGCATTTTTTTTACTTCTTACATGGCATATTCTTTTCTTTTACTTTGGGCTTTTTGATATTCTTTCCATGCTTTCTGCTTACCCCTCTAAAGAAATACTGAAAAGAGAATTGGATGAAGATGACATCATATTTAATTAATCAGGATTTAAATTAAAAAAAGCCTGCGTTGCAGGCTTTAGCTGGTCCATCATTTCCGTCCTGAATATTTATTGTACGATTATTTTTTTGGTATCAACAATTTGGTTGTTATCAATCACCTGGATATAGTAAAGGCCTTTTGACAAATTAAAGCTATTCAGGCTCAGATCGACAGTTTGACCTGCCTGTACCCTTCCTATAACTTTTTTATTCACTGTTACCCCACCAGATGTAGAAATTACAACAGCAGCAGAATTTAATGTTGAATTAGATTGAATTTTAACAGGAGTGTTTGATGTTGTTATAGACGGGAAAACCGTGATCTCTTTTTTTACAATTTTATTTACTGTAACTGAAACCGTCTTCGAATATGTTACCACCCCATTCTGATCAACCATTTTAATTCTGTAGAAAGATTTACCCGCCGGTGTTTTTTTGTCATCATATTTAAAGTCCATATCTGCCTGTAAATATGCAGAAGGAGAATAAACTTTATCGATTGTAATAAAATCAACTCCATCGCTGCTTCTTTCGACTTCAAAATAATCTGGATTGCTTCCTTCAGCCAGTGTCCAATCCAGTATTGCATTACCATTTACTTCTTTACCACTGAAGCTGATTAATTTAACTGGCAAAGGAATTCCCGCTGATATATTAAAGTTTACCCTGTTATCACCTCCGTTCTCATAATACTCAAGAACCAAATTATAAGTACCATTTAAGCTTACGGTGTAAGAACTTGTGGTATAAGAATGGTCACTCCAGTTGTTGATCACCCAGGTATTACCACCATCAAGACTAAGCCGATAACCATCATCACCTCCAACAAAAAAAGTATAGCTGCTGTTTGCAAATGTTTTAGTGAGTCGAAATCTTACACTAAAATTCTCAGTAGTAATATAGCTGCAACTTGTTGTAAAAATGGTATTGCTGCCACCAAAGCTTTCGTCAAAAGAGGCGTCACTTGTGTTACCTCTGTTGAAGAAGCCTTTGTATTGATTGAAGTTTGTTCCTGTATATAAATACGCTTTCCAAACATTGTTGGTTCCATATACATTTGTATTTTCTGAACCGGAACATCCCTCAGTTACGTTAAATGATATCCTGTTGTCGCCACCATTTTCATAATATTCAAGAACCATGTTATAAGTTCCATTCAATTGCGCAGCATAACTGGTAACAGAGTATGATTGATCATACCATTTATTGATAACCCAGGTACTTCCTCCGTCAAGACTGAGGCGATAACCATCATCGCCACCTACAGTAAAATCATAATTACCATTGGTAAAGGTCTTTGTTAGTTTGTAGCGAACACTAAATGTGCTTGTGTTGACTGGACAGCCATTTGTAGAATAAGAAACGTTGCTGCCTCCAAAGTCTTCATCAAAATTTGGGCTGGATAATTTGCCTTCAGTCACATATCCTTTATAAGAAGTGAAATTGCTGTTATCATAAACATAACCTCTCCACGTGTTATTAGTGCCAAACGACGTCTGATTTCCTTGCGGAGAACAAGACTGGCTGTTTGCTGAGAATAAAATAGATAACAGGAAAATAGAAACGAGTAAAGTTTTCATCATTCGGGTACTTTTAAGGTATTAGGATTAAATTGTACAGTCGGGAAATCCCCATCGTGTAACGGGAACAAAACTATAACAGGTTAGTATTATATACAAGTATTATAACGAAAATTTACTGGATTATGTAAGTATTTGTTCTAAATCAAGATGGTAATTTTACGAAATATTTTCTATCCTTATGATATTCAGTAAAATGAATCCAGTTTAAAAAGACCGAGCCAGGATGCTCTGTTTTTATTTTTATATCTTGATGTGATTAATAGAAATATATATTTTTCGAAACAGATTATTGAATTGACCATTTGGTTAGATGAGTCACTAATTATTATTGAGTTATAAATAAGGGATACAATTTCTTAACATAGTAACTATACTATCTTTCTTTTCTTTGACGCACCAAACCAACTGAATGACTTTTTTGCTCTTTCTTGTTGTTATTCTTTTCTTACTTGCTATAACTGACCTTATTGTCGGTGTAAGTAATGACGCTGTAAACTTTCTCAATTCGGCAATAGGAAGTCGTGTTGCTAAATTCAAGACTATCATCCTGATAGCTGCGGCTGGGGTAATATTAGGCTCCATTTTCTCAAGTGGGATCATGGAAATTGCCAGAAAGGGAATTTTTCATCCTCAATATTTTACGTTTGATAAGCTGATGTGGGTGTTCCTGGCAGTAATGCTGACAGATATTATTCTCCTGGATGTTTTCAATACACTCGGACTTCCAACCTCTACAACAGTTTCGGTGATTTTTGAATTATTGGGAGCATCATTAGTTACCGGTCTTATTATTTCTTTTGAAAAAAAGGAAGCGGTAACAGAGGTAATGAAATATATCAATGCCGAAAGTGTTGTTTCCATAATAACAGGGATTTTTCTGTCCATAATCATTGCATTCACAACCGGTATCCTGATACAATACCTGTGCAGGCTGGTATTCACATTCAACTACGAGGATAAACTTAAGCGATTTGGCGCCCTGTTTTCAGGATTAGGAATCACTGCAATTGTTTATTTTTTATTAATCAAGGGACTGAAAGGCACCAATATCATAAGTGAAAGTTCAACAGCCTGGGTATCGAAAAATACATTATTGATATTAGGACTCTTATTTATTGCAGGTACAATAGTCTGTGGTGTTTTACAAAGATTTTTCAGAGTCAATCCGCTAAAGATCGTAGTTCTGATGGGGACATTTTCATTGGCAATGGCCTTTGCCGGCAACGATCTTGTAAACTTTATCGGTGTTCCTATTACCGGTTTTATATCCTACCAAAACTGGCATGGCAGCGGTTTGCCTGCGAATGAGCTTACCCAGGGATTTTTAGCAAGCAATGATGTTGTGGTTCCAACTTATATGTTGTTGATTGCCGGTGGTGTGATGGCTCTCACTTTATGGCTAAGTGCTAAGGCAAAAAAGGTTACAGAAACGGAGGTAAGCCTGGGAAGCCAGAATGAAGGAGAAGAGAAATTTAAACCAAATGCTGTTTCCAGAAGTATCGTTCGATCTTCAATGATACTTGGTAATTTCTTTTCTTTAATAGTTCCTAAAACTATCTCGACCAGGTACAATCTGAGTTTTGAGAAAAATAAGATCAAGCAAGCGACTATTATATATGATAAACCTGCATTTGACCTGGTAAGAGCTTCCGCAAATCTTGTTATAGCCAGCAGTCTTATCGCCTTTGCTACCTCTTTGAAACTTCCGCTATCCACGACTTATGTTTCCTTTATGGTTGCTATGGGTACTTCACTTGCCGACAAAGCCTGGGGTGCTGAGTCTGCCGTGTACAGAGTAGCCGGTGTATTAAGTGTAATTGGCGGCTGGTTTATTACTGCTGTGATCGCCTTTGGTGTTTCGGGCCTGTTTGCCCTTATTCTTAATAAAGGGGAAATGATCGGGGCAATCATTATGATAATTCTCGTTGGTGCTTACATCATTCTTTCGCAGGTAACATTTGCCAGAATGGAAAAAACAAAAAATGAGAAACTCAGCAGGCTGAATCTTCTTCCCAGTGCAGATCTTGATATTATTACTTCTAATAAAAAGATGATTACCGGCACTTTGTCTGAAATAAAGAAACATTATAATCTTGTTTTGGAAGCACTAAGGGAAACAGATAAAGGAGCTCTTGAAAAAGCTCATAAGAATCTCAGTGAGTTGGAAGATTATGGTTTTTCCCTAAGAGCCCAAAGCATCCGGTACATGAAGGGATTGAACAATGATGATAAAAAATCAGCCCAGGTACTTTTATATAGTACAGACCTTTTACAGGATATTGCTAACTCAGCAACCAACCTTAGTGATGAGTGCTTCCATTATTTAAAAAACCTGCATAAAAAGCCCGACAAAGAATTCCTTCAAATAACTGAAGAACTTCGTTTGAGAATGAGTAATTTCTTTGACCTGGTCATTAAAGCACTCTCTACAAATAATTATTCCGAAATGGATAGTATAAAGGCCAGCAGAGATAAAGTCAGAGAATATGTAAACCAGCAATTAGATGCACAGGTTAGTCACATCCAGATAAAGAAGCCAGGTGTGAAACAAAGCATTCTGCAAACAAGTATACTTCTTCAAAGCCGTGATATCCTTGCTGTAACACTGCGGATCTTAAAAATGTACAAGAAATACATGCAGTAATCTTTGCATTATTTACAGCTCGAATCTCTATCCGGGTCATTCAAATAATGGAAACGATGTTCCCTCTTACAAGTTACTAACAAAACATCTGCAGGTTGAAATGGGTGAAAAAAATACAGCCTATATTACTATTTTTATGCCTGATTAACCACACTTATTCTTTATGAAATCAAGCCTTTTAATAACTGCTATTGCAACTGTTTTTTTATTCGCCTGTAATAATTCAAAGGAACAGTCTAAAAATAATAATGACGAACCTGAAATTGAGAATGTGGATGAGCCTATTGGCAACCCTGCAAAAGCCAAAAAAGTAACCGACCGGGACTGGAGTGTTACTCCTGAAAATGCTTACAATAATCTTTTCCTTGATAGCATGGCGATGGAACGGTACATAGAAAACCGCCAACTGGCTGATAAGAAAATTGCACGAAGGATACGGAGTTTTTATAATGCAAGAAATTACCAGTATGCATGGTTTTCGTCAGATGGCGTAACAGAACAAACAAGATTTTTCTGGAATCAATATGATTATGCAGTTTCTTATGCCGGTGATACAACTTTGCGGAACTCTGAATTTTACAAAAAAGTTGAAAACGTCGTAAACCAGGAGAAGCTTTCAGTTAGCTCCAAAGATTCATTATTGCGAAACACCGAGTTTGCTCTTACGGAATATTTTATCAGGTACATCAACAGTACTTATGAAAAAGGGTATGTAAAAAGAAAAGAACAGGAAAAATTTATACCCATCAAAAAAGTGAATCCACTTGTAATGGCAGATTCATTGTTGACAAAAAAACACAAAGATGAACGTTACTACGAAAATGTGAATGAAATGTATGGTAGTTTGAAAAAAAGCCTGCAACTCTACTATAATATTGCTATTTCCGGTGGGTGGCCAACAGTCCCTTCGATAAAAGGAACATTAAAAAGAGGTGATGAAAATGATGCTATCCCTGTTATTAAGAAGAGACTTCGTATGACCCTTGATATGCCGGGAACCGATTCCTCAAAGGTATTTACTGATACACTCGAAACAGCCGTTAAGAAATTTCAACACAGGTATGGTTATAAGGAAGACGGTATCATTTCAAGTGGTCTTGTAAAAGATATGAATGTTTCAGCCCGGGAAAGGGTGATGCAGATACTTTTAAACATGGATCGGATGAGATGGATGCCTCAACAGCCAAGTGGCCACCTGATCATCGTAAACATCCCGGAATTTATCCTCCATGTTTACAACGGTAAGGAAAAAGTGTTTGATATGGTTGTGGTTGTTGGGAAAGTTGGACATAATACGATGATGTTTAATGGTGACCTGAACCAAATCATTTTTAGTCCCTACTGGAATGTACCAGCCAGTATCATAAAAAATGAAATAAATCCAGCTATTGCCAGGAATCCAAATTACCTGGCTAGTAAAAATATGGAGAGAGTTGGGGCAGGAATCAGGCAAAAGCCTGGCCCGGGTAATGCACTCGGTAAGGTAAAATTCATCTTCCCCAATAGTTTTAATATGTATTTTCATGATACCCCTTCCAAAAGCCTTTTCAGTCTTGATAAAAGGGCTTTCAGTCATGGCTGCATACGACTTAGCGAACCTCAGAAGATGGCAGAATGGTTGCTTAGGGGTAATCCACAGTGGAATAAAGAAAAGATCGTTGCTGCAATGAATAAATCATTTGAGACTCCGGTAAAACTAAAAGAACCCATTCCTGTCTTTATTATCTATTATACTGCCTGGGTTGATGAAGGAGGTCAATTGAACTTCAGGGATGATGTGTATGATCATGATAAGGAACTGGTCAAAAAAATGTTTACTGAGGGACCCGAACCTACCAAGATTATCCGGGTAGACAATGTAAAGGCGGAACCTGTTAAGCAATAGGTTTTTTACCATTTATCAGTAAATAGCTCCACCTGTATGAACCATGCAGCATTAGCGCTTTAATAAATGCCATAGATATACCGGCTGTATAAAACCAAAACTGTATGTACTATGGTAAGGTATATCATGTCCTTCAAGGTACCGGAAGGCCGGCAAGACTCATTACAAAAAATCATTGACGGCTATTTTAATGCATTGCATAAACAAGGTCCTGCTGGTATGAGGAGTCAATGTTATGCAGATAATAATGATGATGCAGCTATTGTTCATTTAAAAAGCTTTAAAAGAGAATCTGTGGCTAATCATCATTTCAGATCAGCAATTTTTCGTGAATACATCGAAAAACTGGAAGCATTATGCGGTGAGAAATTATTTTTTTCGAGGTTGCAGCAGCAACAAACTTTTGAGTCTATCTATTAGCAGTTATAGCAGGTTTTGGTTTAAAAGGCCCCTGGTTCTCCATGGGGCCTTTCTTATTATTGAGTTTTATGGTTATTTAGCCTCCAAAATTCTATAAATGGTTTAAATTTATTGCTACGAAAATCAAACCTGATGCATAGAGTTATTATTCCTATTGATTTTTCCGAAACATCGCTGAATGCAGCTCGTTTTACAGCCAAAATGATGGCGGACAAAGAAGATGTTACCATTATATTGTATCATAACTATGAATCGGCCGACGATGCAGATGTTTCCAATAATTATCAGGAGAGTTTAAAAAAGGAATTTCATACAGCCGGTGTAAAAAATGTGCAGTGTGAACATGAAATGGGCGGTGACCTGATTAATAATATATCAAGACTTGCCCATACTATCCGGGCGACTTTGATTATAATGGGAATTACTGGTAAATCGGCAGTACGGCAGGCGATGTTTGGCAGCAATACGCTGAAGCTCATTGACCGCAATCTCTACCCGGTAATGATCATTCCGCCTGATGCATCTTATACCGGAATCGATAATGTGGCTTTTGCTTCAGATTTTAAAAATGTTGAAAACGTCACTCCTGCCCCCTTAATTAATTCTGTACTGGAAATATTTAATCCCAAGTTACATATAGTAAATGTAAATAAGAATATCTATGTATCTCTCCCGGTTGAGATTGAAAAGGAAAAACAAAAACTACTGGAAATGTTCAAAGGATACCGCACTGAATGCTTCTTTATTACAAAAAATGATTTTTACGAAGCTATTGATACCTTTATAAATGATCATAAAATTGACCTTTTGATAACAGTACCCCGTCATCAGAGTAACTCTGCCTCAATTTTTAAGTCTACACATACAAAAAGGCTGGCTTATCATAGTCATATACCCATATTAGCAGCACATGAGTGATATAAATACTAAGCAAGATATCGGTTAGAATAACAGATGTTCCTTCTTGGAAATTAACCACACAAATTTATCCTACTTGACAGCACGGGGACAATGTGCTACTTTTGTGTCATTGCTATTCGCATAAAAGATTCGGGATTGCTTGCTATTAAAAATTAAATACAGGGTTGCTGTTCCGTTTTATTTATTTGCAATACGGACTTTAAAAAGATCAATTTTCAAAGCCGGATATTTGCATTGCCAGTTGCGATGGTGATATATTAACGATTGCTGTATGAAAAATATAAAATTGATCGAAGTACCCTCTGAGATTGGTGCAGGTACCCGTGGAGCCAGTCTTGGTATTGAAGCGATAAAGATTGCTGCGCTGGATTTTATGAGTAATTTTTTTATTCATTTTCCTTCAGAAAAAATTCCAAACGAAAATAAACTGTTGTACGAGCCTATAGAGTCTCCTTATGCCAAAAGAATTAAGGGCATTGCGGCAATCTATGAGAAATTAAGCAAGGCTGTGGCTGATACAATTAAGAACAATTTTTTCCCTGTTATCCTAAGTGGCGATCATAGCACTTCCGGTGCAACGCTGGCAGGGATAAAAATGGCAAAGCCAAAATCCCGTCTTGGGGTCATTTGGATTGATGCCCACGCAGATCTTCATACGCCTTATACAACTCCATCAGGAAATATTCATGGAATGCCGCTTGCCATTTCAATTGGCGAGGATAACAGGGAAAGTGCAGTGCATGAATTAGATGAGGAGACTGAAAAATACTGGAATCAATTAAAGAATACCGGCAAGATACCTAAAAAGGTATTACCCGAAGATGTGGTTTTTATTTCATTACGGGATTATGAAAAGGAAGAAAAACACCTCATAGAAAAATATGGAATGAAAGTGATTTCAACCAAAGAGGTCCGAAGCAAAGGAGCGGAAAATATCGTAAGAGCCGTAACCCGCCATCTTGCAGAATGCACAGATATCTATATCTCGTTTGATGTGGACAGTCTTGACTCTTCGATCTCTAAAGGAACAGGCACTCCCGTTGGTTTTGGGCTAAGGGAAAGAGAAGCGGAAGATCTTATCAGTAAGTTCATGCAAAACAGAAAAGTTTGTTGCTTTGAGATCACTGAAGTAAATCCGACTCTCGATAAAGAGAACTTAATGGCTGAGATAGCTTTTAATATATTACAGAGAAGTGTAAATGTTCTAATGATGAATTAAGTATATGAAGCATCTTTTGTTATCATTTTTATTTTTTCTCTCATTTTCTTTTATTTATGCCCAGGATAATTATAAAGATAGTATCCTAGCTTACCAGCATAGCTATATAGAAAATCACGGAGTTGTAAAAGGTGATGAGCATCAATACTTACACTTTTTTGCACCCGATGAAATTTTTAGAGTTACTGCCCGGTTTGAAAAAATATATGATGCTCCCTGGTTTAAGATGCCCACATCTGCAAATGAATACCAGGTACACAGAGTATATGGCATACTTCATTTCAGTATTCATGATACCCTGTTGTCACTGCCTGTTTATCAATCGCAGTCGCTAATGAAATCTAAACAGTATGCAGATTACCTTTTTGTGCCCTTTACTGATAAATCTAGTGGAGAAGAATCTTATGATAATGGACGTTACATCGACCTTTTACTTAAAGATGTTGAGACCGGGAGTTGTATTTTAGATTTTAATAGAGCCTATAATCCATATTGTGCATATGTAACCGGGAAATACAGTTGCCCCATACCTCCAAGGGAGAATGATCTACCGGTTGCTATACATGCCGGAGAAATGAGGTTTGGGAAATCACATTAAAGTTTTTTGAGCAGATTTAACTCATATTGTATCTGTGAAGTTTTAAGTGGCCCCAGTTCGAATGACGATTCCATACATTTATTAAGTAATTGAATAGCCTCTTTTTGTCTGCCAGATTTCGAAAAGATCATTGCAGTTCGGTAAAGTGATTCAGGCTCAAATGTTTTTCCGTAAACATAGTTTAAAGTGATTGCAAAGGCTTTTTGATATTCGCCCTTGCAAAAATAAGCCCATGCAAGCCAGTTATATGTTTCAGGTGTACTCCTGTTACCAATTTCATTCAAAGCAAGGCTAATAGCTTTGTCCGGTCTTTTTAAATCGTCACAATAGTGAAGTATGAGATATTTATTATACATATTCTCATATTCGGGTCGGGTTACCTCAGCAATGAATTTTTCCAGGTAAGCATTTTTTTCGTTTATATTTCCTTCCCATTCCTCTATTTCTGCCAAACGAAGCCAAAGATCAGGCATTGATGTTTGGGTCAGGATATAATTAATGATCTTTTTTGCTTCATCACCGTTTTTATCTCCAGAATAAACAATCCAGGAAATACCTTTTAATGCATAGAGATAGGATGGGTCTTTTCCCAATACATCAAGATAGGACCTGTATGCCTCTCTGATACGACCGGCATGACTGTACATATCCGCAAGGTTAGATAATGTCCAGCAATAAAGAGATTTACTTTTTGTTTTGATTTTCGAAAAAGCCTGTTCCATTAAGTCAATTGCTTTTGCAAGATTCCCGTTATGATCTTCTTCCTTAGCTTTCCGAATCAAAAATTCAAAATCGTTTTTATTTTCTAATCTGTCAAGAACACGACCAGCATACTTATAATTACCCGTTTCCATCCTGGAGTCAAACTCAAGGAGGGTATGTATATAGGAATTTCCTGCTTGCTTATAAGCATAATTATTATAATGAATAGCCTCTTCAAAACGGTGCTGCGTAATAGAGTTTTGAGAAATCGCAAAAAGAATCTCTGGGTCTTTATTGTTTAATTCCGAAGATGCAGATTTCAGTAAAGAATCAGCAGCATGTAAATGTGTAACATTCCCAGACAGGTGAAATAATCTTAAATGCACTGATGTGGCTTTAAGTTTATTTACAAAATTATCACTGTCATTTTCTATTCTTTTTATCCAAAACTGAAGATCAGCATCAGCATTATTTTTTTTGGGAGCAAGAAGATTTTTTTGCATGAACTTTTCATAATCTGAGATATTGGTGTTTGATCTCTTATCAGAACAGGCAGTAAAAATCAGGAGAATGGGAAAAATAAAAAAGGCAACCTTATGCATATTAATAAATTTAGACCGGGTTGAAATATTACTACTTCAACCCGGCATAGGCTAATTTAAAATGGTGCTGCGAGGTATGGGAAAGTCGACAAAAAGGCTTTGTCATTTGAATTCACATTATCTTTTGTAAGCCCCGGATTAGAAGCTCCGGTTGAACCTCCAAAAATCAGAAGCAATTCTGTATCTATTACATCATCAGCCAAAGCTCTTCCTGTCAAAACATTAGTTCCATCAAAAAAGGTTGTTGTTCCGCTCATCTTAACATTTAATACATCAGTAGCCAGCAATGTAGTAAATGTAGAAGCATTTTGGCCCAGCGCATTAGTAGTGTAACCAGGATTTAATGCCAGTAACCTGTTTTGAAACTTGGTTTGAAAGGCGGCTCCCATGGCAGAAGGAACAGTTGTATTAAAGCTGTTCTTATCTGCTGAGCTATTGAACACAGTATTCACAGCCGGCCGTCCCATTTGATCATTTTGGGCATATGTGCCGGACGTATCAAAGTTGGGGGTGTCATTTTTATCACAGCTCACAAGAACAAATCCGGAAACTGCAATTATGAATAATGAAAATTTGTTTTTATGTAACATTGTTTATAATTTATCAGTTAATATTTATTTTGATTTTGTTTCGCCCCAAACATTGATTGTGGCAGCTGTTCCAAGAAGAGATTTAGGTACCTCAACTACGATTGACATAACATTTGTCCCGGCGAATGTATCAGAGCCAGGATTATCAAACCCTGATGCACTGCCAGCAAGTATCTGACTATACCGAACCAGGTCAAAAAAGAAAGGGTCGTCCCTGGGCCCTGCAAAAGCTTTTGTTCCATTAGAGTTATTGCCTACAGACGGCGATGCGGATCCATACTGTGTAACTGAAACTTCTGTGACAGGCCCATTTGTTTTTACAGTACTGTTTGTGCCGGGTATACCAACAGCAACAGGTCCATATACTCTCATTTTGCCATTTTGAACAATACACTGAATAACGAGATCTTCCAGATTATCACCTGTGTTATCTATATTAAATTCATACATAACATTAGAAGGAAAACTCGCTGTAGCTGTAGTAGCTGGCGATAGCAAGCCCTGAGTATTCATTACGAACACCATTTTAGAATTATCAGCCGGGCTTTGGAATGCATATATATCCGTTATGTCATTACCCGGACTTGTATTTCCGGGGCCTGTAACTGCCGGGGCGTCTATATGATCGGCTGCATACATAATACCAGCGATTGTGATAGCTCCACAAACAATTATTAAAAGAAATTTCTTTTTCATAAAACTGAGTTTAATTAAAAATTTTGAGTGATACATTAAAGACTTTGTAATTAGCTTTACAGGATACTTTAAATACCTACGTTGGGCCAGACTGATCAGATTTATTTCGCTAAAACATTTTTTAATCCTTTCATCAAGAAAAAGAGTAGAAAAGAAAAACTATATGTTTATTTGTCTCGTAAATTTTGTTTTATACTAATGATATGAAGATTGGTTTCTGTTTAACAACTGCTTTTATAATTCTCTCCGTATTTCAGGCCCACAGTCAGCAAGGAAGTATTATGGGCCATATTACTGATGCAGAGTTAAAGACACCTGTTGTAGGTGCCAGTGTGAATATTGGTGATGAAAGAGGAGATAATTCAGACGATTTTGGACGATTCCTGCTCGCCGGTATTTTACCGGGTTCGTATGAAATGATAGTCTCTCACATTGGTTATAAGACTGAGATCATTCCTGTTGAGGTAAAAGCTGATTTACAATCACAAGTTACAGTTAGCCTTAGAAAAGAAAATCTTAACCTTGCCGAAGTGAGAGTTGACAGTAAAAGAGGTAGTCCATTGTCTACAATCAGTGCGGTCGATATTTTATTGCGGCCTGTCAATACATCCCAGGATATGTTGCGTATTGTACCGGGATTATTTATTGCGCAACATGCCGGAGGTGGAAAGGCGGAACAGATTTTTTTGCGGGGATATGATATAGATCATGGAACTGATATAAATATTTCCGTTGATGGAATCCCTGTAAATATGGTAAGTCATGCACATGGCCAGGGATATGCGGACCTTCATTTCCTTATTCCTGAAACAGTTGAGAAGGTTGGTTTTGATAAGGGGCCTTACTTTGCTGAGAAAGGAAATCTTGCCACCGCTGCCTACGTTGAATTTACAACAAAAGAATTCCTGGAAAACAATAACATTAAACTGGAAGCAGGACAATTTAACACCTGGAGAGCAACGGGTATGTTTAAGGTTTTCAATAAGCAAACTATAAAAAGCAGGCAACAATTTTACCTGGCATCTGAATATTCTTCAACTGATGGTTACTTTGAAAGCCCGCAAGACTTTCATCGTTTCAATATTATGGGAAAATACAATGCATGGCTGGGGAATCAATCAAAGCTGACCATCTCCGTTTCAACATTTGACAGTAAGTGGAATGCATCAGGCCAGGTGCCGGAACGGGCCGTTAAAAGTGGGATGATCACACGGTTTGGTTCAATTGATAACAGTGAGGGTGGTAATACAAACCGGACAAACATTAATCTGCGTTTCAACAAACAATGGAAAAGTAACTGGAAAACATCAGATCAGTTATACTTTACAAACTATCATTTCAATCTTTATTCCAATTTTACATTCTTCCTTGAAGATCCGGTGAATGGCGATGAGATCAACCAAAAAGAGACAAGAGATATTTTCGGATATAATACTTCTGCTACCAAATCATGGTTTGCAGGAAATAAAAGAGCCTCTACAGAGGTCGGTGGTGGTTTTCGCCTGGATAATATCATGAACATCGAGCTTTCAAGGGTTGTTAAAAGAACTTATCTGAGTACTATTCAGAAAGGGGATATAAAAGAAGCAAATGGATTCTTATTTATAAATCAGGATCTGGAACTAAGCAATAAGCTCAGTCTTAATGCCGGGTTCAGGTATGATTATTTCAGGTTCGGATATAAAGACAAGCTGGCCGGAGCAATGGATTATTACAGGCAAACCCGGGGTATTTTAAGCCCAAAATTCAATATAAGCTATACACCGGGGTCGAAAGTAAAGCTTTACTTAAATAATGGAATCGGTTTTCATTCAAATGATACCAGGGTTATATTGCAAAACGATGCAAAAGATATTCTTCCCAAAGTTTTCGGAACCGATCTTGGAATTATTCTGAAACCTTTCAAAAATCTTATTTTAAAAACTGCTTTCTGGCATCTTTATTCCGAGCAGGAATTTGTTTACGTTGGAGATGCAGGGATTGTTGAACCTGGAGGAAAGACAAGAAGGATGGGAGTTGACTTTTCGGGTCGTTACCAGGTTAATAAATGGCTCTACGGAGATATTGATATAAATCTTACCAAAGCCAGGGCAATTGAAGAAGAAAAGGGACAAGATTATGTTCCGCTGGCTCCTTCATTCACCAGTATTGGTGGTTTAACTGTAAAGTCAAAAAATGGGTTTAGTGGATCGGTTCGTTATCGTTTGATCGGTGACCGGCCTGCCAATGAAGATTATTCTGTAACTGCAGCCGGCTATTTTATAGTTGATCTGCTCGCCGCTTATGAATGGAAAAGCCTGGAAATAAAATGCTCTGTAGAAAATGTTTTTAATGCAAAGTGGAGAGAAGCACAATTTGATACAGAATCCCGTCTGCAAAATGAAACGGATCCGGTTTCAGAAATTCATTTTACTCCGGGAACACCGATATTTTTTAAAGCAGGTATAGGAGTTAAGTTCTAATAACAGGCAAACTATAAAAACGTTTTCTTAAGCCCCTCACTAAAATCGATTGGAGTATAATCCAGTATTCTTTCTGCTTTTGAAATATTAAATCCTGTTTTGGGTGGCCTGATTGCAGGTTCAGGAAAGTCCCCCTTTTTTGCTTTGATCAGTAAAGACCTTTCAATGTTCAGGTACTCGGCTGTTTTAACAGCCAATTCATATGGAGTAAACTTCTCTTTCCCGGATATATGAAAAATACCGGTTGCTTTTTTGCTTATAATTTTTAGAATAGCTTTCGCCAGATCTTCTACATAAGTTGGTGTTCTTTCCTGGTCATCAAAAACACGGTATACTTCGCCATTTTCAATTTTTTTTCTAACAACTGTCAGAATATTGTCTTTGCCAGAAAGTGGTTTGCCATATACAAGTATTGTTCTGACAATTGTCCAGTCGAAAGGGTATTTAGTCACAAGTTTCTCCCCTATTACTTTTGTTTGTCCATAATAATTTACCGGGTCAGTTGCATCATCTTCTGTGTACATTCCTTTCAAACCATTAAAAACGAAATCGGTCGAAAGAAAAATAAAATGACTCTTTACAGAGCCGGCATGTTTTAGTAGTATTTCTGTGCCGGTAACATTCACTAAATATGCTTTTTCTTTATATAATTCGCATTCGTCAGGTTTACTCATTGCACCGCAATGGATCACCACATCGGGTTTGCTGTTTTCAAAAACACTTTTTACCTCATCATCATTGGTAAAATCCATTTGTTTGTATTCGAAGAAAGTAGTTGATGGGAAAGACAGCCGGTTTTCTCCTCTTCCTGTGGCGATAATAACATGGTCGGTTTCAAGTAACTGGTGAATAAGGTAGTGCCCCAGAAACCCGTTAGAGCCAGTGATCAGAATTCGCATCTATCAAAATTAGCCTGATATAAACAAAAAATCCTGCTACAAAAACAGGATTTATAAATTCAATAATAACTTAATTACGGTTTATTTAATTCTTCGAACAGAACGGTGAGATCAGACTCACTTTTGAGTTTAAGATTATTTGCCCCTGCTATCTCATCAATTTTAGACGAATAGGCGGGTAGTGCTGCAAGAATATCTTTTTTACCGGGTTTAATTTTTTTGATTTCACCGCCAGGTACATAGATATAGAATTGTTCTGTTGTTACAATCTCCCTTCTACTATAATCACCTAA
The DNA here is from genome assembly GCA_035328345.1 of Chitinophagaceae bacterium. Classification (GTDB taxonomy): domain Bacteria; phylum Bacteroidota; class Bacteroidia; order Chitinophagales; family Chitinophagaceae; genus JJ008. The sequence continues at coordinate 75,685 of DAOLIV010000007.1, forward strand.
AGTAGCGGCATCTTCCACTTTTTGAGAGAGAAGTTTAAGCAGGTGAGCCTTTGGGCCAACTGATAGGACCTGGTAAACAGTTCTTGCATTGTTTTTGTCTACTTCGGGGTATCCCTGGCCAAACATAAAATGTTTTACAGAACCATCATTTTCTGTAATATCATATGAAGCCAGTTTGAAAGACTCAAGCTTATATTCAAACCCATCTTTCTGTACCATCAAAGCATTATTAAAGATGTTGAACTTCATCGGTACGTTATTAACCTCCGTATTGTTGTCTACCTGTACAACTCCGATTTTGTAATCAGGGGTCATAAAAGGAGAGCCACCAACTTCCTGCAAAGAAGGAATGCGTATTGCAGTAATTTTTAAGTCATTGATGCTTCCATGCTGATCATTACTATCATCAGGTGCAGATTGTGAAAAAGAAACAGAAACAATAAATGAAAAGAAAAGTGAGTTTAGAATGTATTTCATTGCCATTTTAATTTTATGCCTGTTTAAAAAATAGATGCAAATATAGGGCAGCGATCCATACGATTTTGTCTTCTTTCAAATGAAAATGGGAACAAACATTAGTTTATCCCCATTTATTATAATATTGATTAATATCAAAAACCTTTTTTGGCTGGCTCTAAATATGACATATTAAGATTCTTCATAACAAAACTCCAGATATCAGCAGTTTCCTCGATTATTTTGCTTGTCGGTTTTCCCGCACCGTGACCTGCTTTGCTTTCAATTCTTATCAATGTCGGATTGGTACCTGCGTTTACTTCCTGCAGCCGTGCAGCAAATTTGAATGAATGTGCAGGAACAACCCTGTCATCATGATCTGCTGTTGTAATTAATGTTGCAGGATAACTTATCCCATCTTTAAGATTATGTAACGGAGAATATTTGTACAGGTATTCAAAATCTTCTTTTTTATCACTGCTGCCATATTCTACGGCCCACGCATAGCCAATAGTGAATTTGTGGTAGCGTAACATATCCATAACTCCTACCTGCGGGATAGCGACTTTGAAAAGATCAGGACGCTGTGTCATAGCAGCTCCAACCAGCAATCCTCCGTTGCTTCCTCCCCTTGCGGCAATCTTTTCTTTATTGGTATATTTTTCTTTGATCAGGTATTCTGCGGCCCCAATAAAATCATTAAATACATTTTGCTTATTCTGTAACATACCTGCACGGTGCCATTCTTCACCATATTCACTGCCTCCGCGAAGATTAACCTGTGCATAGATTCCACCTTGTTCCATGAAAAATAAATTGGAGACACTGAATCCAGGTGTAAGTGGAATATTAAAACCGCCATAACCATAAAGTAAGACAGGATTACTGCCATCTTTTTTTAATCCCTTCTTATAAGTAAGGAACATGGGAACTTTTGCCCCGTCTTTACTGGTAAAAAAGACTTGTGTGGTTTCATAATCCTGGGGATTGAATTTCACTTCAGCTTTTCTGAACAATTCCGATTTGCCGCTGCCAATATCATAATGAAATATTGTTGGGGGATAATTGAATGATGTAAACACATAGAAAAAGTCTTTGTCTTCTTTTTTACCTCCAAACCCGCCGGCTGTTCCAATGCCTGGCAATTCTATCTCTCTTACCAGTTTTCCATCATATGAATATTGATATACTCTTGTAGATGCATCTTTTAAATATGACGCAAAAAGATATCCGCCACCCGTAGAAACAGATTGCAACACTTCTTTCTTTTCAGGTATTACTTCTTTCCAGTTTTCTTTTCCTGGTTTTGACGGATCGACTAAAACAAGTTTATAATTAGGAGCACCGTCATTCGTTAGCAAAAGAAGTTTCCCCCCGATATTGTCAACAATGCCGGGTTCTGTAGAAAAACCAGGTATCAACAGTGAAAAATCTTTTTGGCCCTTTTGTAAGTCTTTTACCCAAATCTCACCACCACTGGTTCCTTCAGATGTTTGCAGAATCATGAACCTTTCATCTTCGGTTAATCCCACACCGGCAAAACGTTGAGGATGCTCTTTGTCTTCATATATAAGAATATCTTCAGATTGTTTGGTTCCAACCTTATGAAAATAAATTTTGGGTGATTCATTTTTTCCTTTTAACTGATCGCCTGCCACAGGCTCCGGGTAGCGGGAATAATAAAAACCTTCATCACCTTTCCAGCTAAAACCAGTAAATTTTAACCAATCGAGTTGATCGTCCAGCAGTTTTTTTGAAGAAACTTCCATCAGGTAACCTTTTCTCCAGTCACTGCCTGACTGGGAAACGGAATAAGCAACATATTTACTCTTTTTTGAAAAATTCATTCCAGATAATGCTGCTGTACCGTCCGAAGACAGCTTATTGGGGTCCAGGAAAACCTCTGGCTCACCCTTCAATCCTTTTTGCCTGTAAATGACACTTTGGTTTTGCAAGCCATCATTCTTAGAAAAATAATAGTATTCGCCTTCTTTATTGGGTGAAGAATATTTGGGATAATTCCAAAGCTCTTCCAATCTCTTTTTCACATTCTCCCTGTACGGGATTTTTGACAGATAATCCTCAGTAACTTTATTTTGTTCTTTTACCCACTCTTTTGTTTCCTCGCTATTATCATCTTCAAGCCAGCGATACGGATCTGCGACTTTTACTCCGTGATAATCTTCAACTACGTCTGTTTTTTTTGTTGCGGGGTATTGTATTTGCCCGAAAAAAATCAATGGAAGTAAAAGAAATGTGAATAGAGCTACATTGTACTTCTTCATATACAGGAAATTTGATTCAGCTAAAGTTAATTGAATTGACGTTAATACATTTTCCTGCTGTGGACAATAAGTGCCGTTCATATAGCGGCATAGATCGATAAATTACTACTCCTTAACCGTTGTGGGAGCACCGGCTTCTAACCAGGTTGCAAACACTTCTGATAGTTTCCATTGCCGACCGGCATAAAGCCTCGGCCGGGCAATAACATAGTCAATGAAATCTGTAACATCTTCAGCTTTACAACCAATCATTACAGAAAGGACTTTATTCCCTTTATATTTACCTGATTTTAGCACTATATCTATTGATGGATCATTTTCCTGGAAATATTTTCCCGTAAAGCGTATATCAGCAACCATTGAATCCAATAACAACCTTTCTTCATTTTCTGTCCAATTTTTGAAAATAAGATACCTGTCGTAAAAGCGATTTTCATAAACGTCCTGCAACTGTATGAAATGTGAAGCTAGTTTGGGGATTCGTCCATTCCAGATATCGGTTTTATCCATAAATGTATAAAGCAGGTCTCCTTTTTTTATTGAGATACCGCTATTATTTTGACCGATAGCGAAGTAGTAGTAATCCCCCTTAATAAGATAACATCTCCCAAATCCCTTGGAAACAGTGTCAGTTGATGAGCTGTTATAGACTCCATGAATCAATCCTAATTGCTTGTACTTAATTGTAATTCCATCCGGCAACTCTAGTTGTACCAGTTTAGTAGAGTCATTGAGATCTATAATATAATCAGTGACGGGAAATGCCCTTAGCTGTTTTGTGCTATCTGATTGTGCAAATACAAATCCATGAAGAAGGGTCAGGCAGATTATTATAGATTTCAGCATAACAATTATTTAATCTGAAACCTAAATAACCTATTTATCTTTTTTATCAGTGATGCCGGGTATTCCTGTTAAAGGAAAGAAAAGAAACTCCACGTATATTCGTTACCTGATCGAACAACTGTTAGTGTCATTAGTACACAGTTAAAACAAATTCTTATTTTTGGCGAGTTTAAAAATTCAAATGGCAAAAAAAGTACATAAGATAGGAGTTCTAACATCCGGAGGTGATGCACCCGGAATGAATGCGGCTATCAGGGCCGTGGTCAGAACAGGCATTTATCATGAGCTTGAAGTATACGGAATTATGCGTGGCTATATGGGATTGATAGAGGACGATATTTTTAAAATGGAATCAAGATCTGTAGCTAATATTATTCAACGAGGAGGCACCATTTTAAAAACAGCCAGGTGTAAAGAGTTTTTTGAACCAAGCGGCCGCAAGAGGGCTTACGAAAATTTAAAAAAGAGAGGAATTGATGGATTGGTGATCATTGGAGGTGATGGTTCATTTCGTGGAGCCGTACAGTTTAGCTCAGAATTTGACATTCCTTGTATCGGAATTGCCGGCACAATTGACCGGGATATTTACGGAACTGATTTCACAATTGGATTCGATACTGCAGTCAACACTGCAATTGATGCAATTGATAAGATCAGGGATACGATGGATGCCCATGACCGTGTATTTATTATTGAAGTTATGGGACGTGACGCAGGATATATCGCTTTACACAGTGGAATTGCAACAGGAGCAGAAAATATTCTTATTCCGGAAAGAAAGACTGATATTAACGCAATAGTCGAGTCTATGATGGAAAAAGAAAGGCGTAAGAAATTAGTCAACCTGATTGTTGTGGCTGAAGGGGATGATTTTGGAGGGGCCAATGAGGTACAGAAAGTATTAAGCAAGAAACTCCCGAATGCAGAAATCAGGGTTTGTATTTTAGGGCATATCCAAAGAGGTGGTTCGCCAACCTGCATTGACAGGCTTATCGCAAGCAGAATGGGATTCCACGCAGTTGAAAGCCTGATTGAAGGAAGACACAATGTGTTTGTTGGTATCCTTAATAACAAGATGCATTATATTCCGCTCGAAACCGCAGTAAAAAACAAAGGAAAGATAAGTGAAGAATGGATGAGAATAGTTAAGATCCTTGCTAGTTAAAGAATAGAAAATGGCTAAACATTCTGAAAAGTACTATCACAAACATATGGACCGTGAAGCCGGTCTTACACATAAAAGCCACCGTACAAAAATTGTAGCGACTGTAGGACCCGCTTGTGATACTTATGACAAGCTACTAGAATTGGTAAGGGCCGGTGTAAATGTTTTCCGTCTTAATTTTTCGCATGGTACGCATGAGAATAAAGCGAAGATCATTGAATCGATACGAAAGATCAATAAGACCGAACCTTTCAATATTTCAATTCTTGGTGATTTGCAGGGACCCAAATTGAGGATTGGAGAAATAGAAGGGGGTGAAATGGTGATTGAGCCTGGTGATATTTTGACTTTTACGAATGAAAAACTGGTAGGTGATAAGGATAGAATCTATGTTTCCTACCCCAACCTTCATGCGGATGTAATTGTAGGGGAGAAAATCATGATCAATGATGGGAAACTGGAAGTAAAGGTCAAAAGCATTTTAAAAAATAATGATGTAAAAGTTGAAGTAATACTAGGTGGAATACTTTCTTCTAAAAAAGGGATTAACCTCCCTGATACAAAAATTTCCTTGCCGGCATTAACTGAAAAAGATCTTGAGGACCTGGAATTTATTATTGACCAGGAACTCGACTGGGTTGCTTTATCATTTGTCCGCAAGGTTAAAGATCTCGAAGATCTGCGGAAAAGACTTGAAAAGAAAAACAGTAAAACCAAGATCATTTCAAAAATCGAAAAACCGGAAGCTCTGGAAAATCTTCGTGATATTATTCTACATTCAGATGGAGTGATGATTGCCCGGGGAGATTTAGGCGTAGAACTTCCGGTTGAAAAGATACCATTGTTACAAAAACAGATCATTCGTATGTGTTTGCACAGGGCTAAGCCGGTTATTGTAGCTACACAGATGATGGAAAGTATGATTGAGTTGAATAAACCAAACAGGAGTGAAATTACCGATGTAGCCAATGCGGTTATGGAGGGAACAGATGCCGTTATGCTTAGTGCAGAAACCGCTGCTGGAAAAAATCCTGTTTTGGTTGTTGAAACCATGCGCAAGATCATTCTGGAAGTGGAAAGATCAGGTTATTATTATAACAGGGAAGACGAATTAGCACCACAACCCCACTCTCCTTCTTTTTTAAGCGATGCGATCTGTTATAATGCCTGCAAACTTGCAAAGGATGTAAGTGCTGATGCAATTATCGGAATGACCCAAACCGGTTACACTGGCTTTATGCTAAGCAGCTACAGGCCCAAGTCCCCGATGTATATTTTTACAAAGGAAAGGTCGTTGGTGAACCAGCTTTCTCTTAGCTGGGGCGTCAGGGCTTTTTACTATTCAGAAGAAGAAAGCCTTGATGACATCATATTTGACCAGATCGATATTCTAAAAGAAAGAAAATTCCTGGCTAAAGGCGATATTGTTGTCAATACAGGCAGCACACCTGTTCATTTACATCTTCCTACTAATATTCTGAAGATCACCAAAGTGGAATAATCGCTGTTTATACTAATGCCAGAGGCAAAGTATGATTGCTGCAACAATATTCCCCACCAAATGATATCCGCCATCAATAAAACTTAGTGTTCTTGGTTTGCTTTGGTATAAATAGGAAATCCATATAACAGGAATGCAAAAACAAAGACCTGTTATCAGTCCAAGTTTAATACCTGATTTCACTCCATCAATAAGATTGAGACGGTACACCAGGATGCCAAGGCCGATACAAATAATGAATTCCAGTACTAAAGTAAAAGCCATTATGGCACCAACTCCTTTTTTAGCATCAGGGTTACTCATGTCAACGCCTGAAGACTTAACCCATGAATTTGCAAATAAAACTTTAGAATACCATACCGCTCCAAGCATAAAGTATGCAACCGCAGCAGCAGCGACTGCCAGCCAGTTTAAATGAGAGAAGAAAGAAGTATCCATATCAACAGGTTTTGGTTAACACAAAAGATATACTATTTTTTTGGGCAAACAAAAAAGACAGGCATTGGCCTGTCTTCTATTTTTAAAGAAATATCTTCTACAACCTTTTGATCATCACATTTCTGTACCAGACAGTATTTCCATGATCCTGTAATGCGATCTTACCTTTTTTATAGGTACCAAAGTCAGGCATGTCTTTAAACTTGCTGCCCGCCACCAGTTTTTTCCAGTTATCATCCCACATGATGGTGGACAAAACATTTGTGCCATTAAGGTAAAAATCCAGTTTACCATTCTCAGATTTAATTTCAGCCAGGTTCCATTCACCCGCAGGTTTTACAGTTTCCGGGCTGGAGGTTATTAAATCATATAAGTCACCGGCCCTGTGCTTGATGATCTTTGAATCAGGGTGCCCATTGTTATCTAAAACCTGCATTTCAGGTCCGGTCTCCCAGGGCCATTTATATTTAGCCGTGTCCTCATGCACATAAAAAATAATTCCGCTGTTTCCATCTTTGGCAATTTTCCATTCCAGTTTCAAATGGAAGTTGTCAAATTCTTCATCAGAAACAATATCTCCCCCGTCTTTAATTTGCCAGTTTTCTTTTATTGTTGTATCGAGGTATAATGTTCCATCGGTAATTTTCCAGGCGCTGCCAACGGGTGCTCCACCGTATTTGTGCCAGCCATTTGTGGTTTGCCCATCAAATAATAGTTGCCAGCCATCGGCCTTTTGTTCTTCTGTCAGAGTGTTCATAACTGCAGAAACTTTTGAATTGTCTGTATCTTCTCCTGATTTTTCTTTATCAGAGCTGTTGTTGCAGGATGCAGTTACAGCAAGCAAAAAGCCTGCAAAGATCAGCTTTCGCATAAGTATTATTTTTTAAGTAATAGAATATATTTTACCATTGCTTCAGCATCTTCCTGCGAAACTCCCGGATGTGGTGTCATGTAAACGGAACCCCAGACACCCATTCCACCCTGAATGATCTTATGAGCAAGGTGGGTGACAATGGTGTCAGACATTCCCGCATATTTATTTGCTACTTCCCGGTATGGAGGGCCGGTTAATGTTTCGTCTACTTTGTGGCAAGTCAGGCAATCGTTTTGTCCGATCAAGGCTAACCCCTTTTGATAATCAGGATTACTGCTTATGTCCTCTGTTTTTGTTTCTTTTTTGTCTTCTGAATTAGTACCAGAATTTTCTTCTTTAGATGAACCTCCGCCACAGGCTATTAAAAATAAGGTTACAGCTAATGACAGAATAATTTTTTTCATTTTCATGATAATTATTTTAATCTTTTGAAGTCGGACAAATTTAGTGTTTAATCAAGTCCCAGCACTTTTCTGTTTGTTTTTTCGTCAATTCCGCTGGATGCAAAATCGTCAAATGCTTTTTCCGTTACCCGGATGATATTGTTTTTAATAAACTCAGCCCCTTCTTTGGCGCCATCTTCAGGATGTTTAATGCAACACTCCCACTCCATTACCGCCCACCCGGGATAGTCGTATTGGGTTAGTTTGCTGAATATTCTTTTAAAATCAACCTGTCCGTCTCCGGGAGAACGATAACGACCAGCCCTGTTGGCCCAGCTTTGATAGCCACCAAAAGTTCCCTGTTTCCCGGTCGAATGAAACTCAGCATCTTTTACATGGAATGCTTTTATCCGCTCATGATAATGATCGATATACTGGATATAATCAAGCTGTTGAAGAACAAAATGTGATGGATCATATAAGAGGCATGCTCTTGGATGTTGTTTTACTTCATCAAGAAACATTTCATATGTAATACCATCAAAAATATCTTCTCCAGGGTGCACTTCATAACAAACATCCACACCACATTCATCAAAATAATCAAGGATCGGTTTCCATCTTTTCCCTAATTCCTTAAAACCTTCTTCAACTAAACCGGCAGGTCGCTGTGGCCATGGATGAAACGTATGCCATAGCAATGCACCACTGAAAGTGGCATGAGCAGTAAGTCCCAGGTTTTGTGATGCTTTGGCTCCGTATTTTACCTGTTGAATGGCCCATTCAGTTCTTGCTTTGGGGTTCCCTCTCAGATTCTCAGGTGCAAATCCATCAAACAAAGTATCATAAGCAGGATGAACTGCAACTAATTGCCCCTGCAAATGCGTTGAGAGTTCAGAGATCTCAAGCCCGCAATCATTGATCAACCCCTTCAGTTCATCAGCATAGGTTTTACTTTCTGCAGCTTTTTTCAAATCAATACAACGGGAATCCCAGGTAGGTATTTGGACGGCAGTAAAACCTAAAGAATCAGCCCAATTGCAAATTGACTGAAGATTATTGAACGGAGCAGTATCACCCATGAACTGAGCTAAAAAAATTCCAGGTCCTTTTATTGTTGTCATTGGTTAAACAAGTATTTCGAAAATTAAACAGTAAAATCAATCCACTTTTTATCAGACTTACCGGATGCGATCACATTTTCTATAAAAGCCATTCCTCTCACTCCTTCTTCAACTCCCGTAAAATCCAGCCATTCTGGTTTTGGAACTTCATTATTGATTGTTGCCCGCACAGTTAAAATAAAGTTTCTGTACAGGTTAGCAAATGCTTCCAAATATCCTTCCGGGTGTCCCGCAGGTGTTCGGCAGTTATGACTTGCAAATGGATCAAGATAGCCGCTGCCAGCCCTGTATATTTCTGTTGGCTTATCAAGCCACTTCACTAATAATGTGTTTGCATCTTCCTGTTTCCACTCCAGCCCTCCTTTTTCACCATATACCCGGATCTTGATATTATTCTCCTCACCAGCTGCAATTTGTGTTGCCATTAAAACACCGCTGGCGCCATTATCAAATTTCAAAAAAGCAGCACCGTCATCATCAAGCATTCTACCTTCAACAATAATATTAATATCAGCACAGATGGAAGTCACTTTCAAATCAGAAACATATTCAGCCATATTGAAAGCATGTGTTCCGATGTCCCCCATCGAGCCGGCTTTCCCGCTTCGTTTAGGATCTGTTCTCCAGGCTGCCTGCTTATTATTTGCTCCTTCTAAAAAAGTACTGAGCCAGCCTTGCGGATATTCTACGTAGATCTTTCTGATTTTACCAAATACGCCACTCTGTACCATTCTTCTTGCTTGCTTGATCATGGGATACCCGGTATATGTATGACATAGTAATAATTTCAATCCGGTTTGCTCAACCTTTTGTTTTAGTTTTTTTGCTTCGTCCAGCGTAAAACAAATAGGCTTTTCAATCACCACATGAAAACCTTTTTCCAATGCCATCATCGCCGGTTCAAAATGAACAAAATTCGGAGTAACAATACTTACAAAATCAATTCGCTTATCTGCGGGCATTGCTGCCTCTTTCTCCAGCATTGTTTTGTAATCTGTATATATTCTATCAGTGGGTAAAAAAAGTTCACGACCCGATTCAATTGCTATATCAGGATTCACACTTAAAGCTCCTGCAACCATTTCAATCTGTCCATCCATATTAAATGCGATCCTGTGAACTGCACCGATAAATGCATCTTTTCCTCCACCTATCATTCCCATTCTTAGTTTCCTGCTTTCCATCGCAAACGTTTGAGGTTAATATTGAGAATTAAAAGTAATTTCAATATACTAAAAATGTGTTCTGAGTAACACGTTGTGCTTAAAAATAGTACATTTAGTTTTTAAAGAAATTCTCAAAATCAACGATTACTACAACTTGCGGCATATGAATTCAACTACCCGTTTCCAGCTTTCCTTAATGATGTTTCTTGAGTTTTTTATTTGGGGCGGATGGTTTGTCACACTAGGCACTTTTCTCGGCGCAAATCTTCAGGCTGATGGAGCTAAAATAGGACAGGTTTTTTCCACTCAATCATGGGGTGCCATTATTGCACCATTTATTATTGGTCTCATTGCTGACCGGTTTTTCAATGCAGAAAAAATTTTAGGGGTATTACATATACTAGGCGCCGGGCTTATGTATATGATGTACAGCTCAGATACTGTTTCTGCATTTTATCCCTATGCATTGGGTTACATGATTCTTTATATGCCCACCCTGGCATTGGTAAACTCCGTTTCATTTAATCAGATGAAAAACCCGGAAAAAGAATTTTCAATTATCAGGGTGTTTGGAACTTTAGGCTGGATTGTAGCAGGTCTATTGATCAGTTATGCTTTTCATTGGGACGCACAGGAAAATGTAGCAAAAGGGATGTTGAAAAATACATTTTTGCTTTCTGGAATTGCGGCATTAGTGCTGGGTCTTTTGAGCTTCACATTACCAAAAACACCTCCTTCTAAAACAGCGGGTGAAAAAGTTAGCCTGAACCAGATATTGGGCTTGGACGCTTTGAAACTTTTGAAGGATAAAAATTTTCTTGTCTTTTTTGTTGCCTCCATTCTAATTTGCATTCCGCTTGCTTTTTATTATCAGAATGCCAACCCGTTTTTAGCTGCTATCGGTATGGAAAATCCTACAGGAAAAATGACGATAGGTCAGGCATCTGAAGTTTTGTTTTTGCTGGCACTCCCTGTTTTCTTTTCAAAATTCGGTTTCAAAAAAACAATACTGGTTGGTATGCTTGCCTGGGCAGTACGGTATGTATTATTTGCTTATGGAAATGCAGGTAGTTTAAGTTTTATGTTGTTATTAGGCATTGCATTACATGGGATCTGTTATGATTTTTTCTTTGTCTCAGGGCAGATATATACAAATGCCAAAGCAGGCGAAAAATATAAAAGTGCAGCACAGGGATTAATAACATTGGCAACATATGGAGTAGGTATGCTTATCGGTTTTAAAGTAGCTGGCTGGATAACTGATAAATATACCGGTGATTATAAAATGATCTGGCTGATACCTGCTGCCATTGCAGCAGCGGTTTTTTTATTATTTACTGTCAGTTTTAAAAATGAAAAAACTTCAGTTGAAATAAAAGAACAATTATAAGTATGCCCAGGCAATCTTCAAGAAGGAAATGGATTAAAACTGTGGCAGGAGGATCTCTTGCTGTGGCAGGCATTCCTTCACTCAGTTCTTTTACTGAAAGCAGAGATACGGAGGCTAACACCCGGCTGAAAGGAAACATTAATCATTCCGTGTGTCAATGGACCTATAATTTTTTACCGCTTGAAGAACTTTGTGTTGAAGTAAAAAAACTCGGATTAAAATCTATTGACCTGCTGGCACCAAAGGATTGGCCGACTATCCGGAAATATGGATTGAGTTGTTCAATGTGTTATACCAATGGAAAGATCAGTCTTACGGAGGGATGGAACCACAAGGAGAATCATCCGGAACTGATCAAAAATTTTACAGAGGCCATTCCATTAGTATCAGAAGCGGGATATAAAAACCTGATTTGCTTTTCAGGGAATCGCAACGGAATGGATGATGAAACAGGTTTGAAAAACATGACTGAAGGCATAAAAAATATCATTGGGCTGGCTGAAAAAAATAATGTGATTGTGCAGATTGAAGTATTTAATAGCAAGGTGGATCATAAAGACTACATGGCTGATAATACGCCATGGGCCATTGAATTGTGCAGACGGATCGGGTCTCCAAACTTTAAAATCCTGTATGATATCTATCACATGCAGATCAATGAGGGAGATATTATCAGAACTATTCAGCAGAATCATGAATACTTTGCACACTATCACACAGCCGGTGTGCCCGGAAGACATGAGATAAATGAAACACAGGAACTTTTTTATCCTGCAATTATGAATGCCATTGTAAAAACGGGATTCACGGGGCATGTGGCACAGGAGTTTATTCCAACAGGGAACACTAAAGAAGAAAAACTGGCAGCGTTGAAGAAAGCCATTAAAACCTGTGATGTTTAAATAAACTTTTTTGATCAATAAAATAAAACAAGTATGCCTGATAATGAATTTGATGCAATTGTAATTGGCTCGGGAATAAGCGGTGGCTGGGCCGCCAAGGAACTAACCGAAAAAGGATTAAAAGTGATCATGCTCGAGAGAGGGCATGACATTAAACATGTCAAAGATTATGCTGACAGCAATAAGCCTGTGTGGGATTATCCGCACAGAGGGAGCCGCACACAGGAAATGATAAAGGAATACCCGGTATTAAAAAGAGATTATCCATTAAATGAAAGAAATCTTTCTTACTGGGCTGTTGATAAAGACAATCCGTATACCGAAATCAAACGGTTTGATTGGTATCGGGGTTATCATGTCGGTGGAAGATCATTGATGTGGGGCCGTCAATCCTACAGGCATGGAGATATTGATTTTGAAGCAAACGCAAAGGATGGAATTGCTGTTGATTGGCCTATTCGGTATAAGGATATTTCACCCTGGTACGACTATGTAGAATCATTTGCCGGAATCAGCGGATCAATTGAAGGATTACCACAATTGCCTGATGGAAAATTCCTTCCTCCAATGGATCTGAACATTGTAGAAAAAGATGTGGCAGCAAGGATCAAAGATTATTATAAAGATAAACGCCGACTTATAATAGGCCGTGTGGCCAACTTATCTACCCCGAAACTTGATGAAAATCGTCAGTGCAATTTCAGAAACATGTGCTGGAACGGTTGTCCTTTCGGAGGATATTTCAGCACCCAGTCGTCTACTCTGCCTGCGGCCATGAAAACAGGTAAACTTACGGTAAGACCATTTTCAATCGTAACAAAAATTTTATACGATAAGGATAAAAAGAAAGCAACGGGTGTGGAAGTACTGGATGCTGAAACAATGAAAACGTATGAATACAAATCACGGATCGTTTTTGTTTGTGCATCGGCATTCAACTCGTCCTGGATCTTAATGAATTCGGCAACTGATATCTGGCCGGATGGTTTGGGTAGCAGCAGTGGTGAACTGGGACACAATGTAATGGATCATCATTTTCGTGTTGGCGCCGGTGGCAAGGTGGATGGATATGATGACAAATATTATTTTGGTCATCGCCCCAATGGATTTTACATTCCAAGATTCAGAAATCTTTTTGGTGAAAAAAGGGATTATATACGTGGTTTCGGATACCAGGGAGGTGCCAGTCGTTCTGGCTGGGGACGAAGTGTAGCTGAATTAAGTATCGGTGGTGAGTTTAAAGATGCATTGAGTGAACCGGGTCCATGGAGCATTGGTATGACTGCCTTTGGAGAAATGCTCCCCTATCATGAAAATAAAATATCGCTTGATAAGAATACTAAAGACAAATGGGGACTGCCTGTATTAGCGATAGACTGTGAAATTAAAGAGAATGAAAAAAAGATGCGTAAGGATATGATGCAGGATGCGATTGAAATGCTTACAAACGCAGGGGTGCAAGATGTAAACGGACATGATAATGATTATGCACCGGGCATGGGTATTCATGAAATGGGTACGGCCAGGATGGGTAGGGATCCTAAAACATCTGTACTGAATGGCAATAACCAGGTGTGGGATGCATTGAATGTGTTTGTAACAGACGGCGCCTGTATGACCTCGGCTTCTTGTGTGAATCCATCTCTCACTTATATGGCATTAACAGCCAGAGCAGCCGATTTTGCGGTAAAAGAAATGGCAAAACAGAATTTATAACTAACCTACAAATCTTAAAATATGAATCGTCGGGAACTTTTAAGACAGATTGCATTATTAACCGGAGGCGTTGTAATAGGCGGAGAAGTTTTTCTTTCCGGTTGTAAAAGTGGTCCTGCCACAGAAGCTGGCTTCACCGAAAGCAATATTGCACTGCTGGATGAGATCGGTGAAACTATATTACCGGCCACATCCACACCCGGAGCAAAAGCTGCTAAGATCGGGGAGTTTATGAAGATCATCGTAAATGATTGTTACGAAGAGAAAGATCAGAAAATTTTCACAGCAGGTATTTCGAAACTGGAAGAAGCCTGTAAAAAATCACAGGGAAAACCTTTCATGGATTGTACACCTGAACAACGACATGCTTTTATAGTCGAACTGGATAAAGAAGCAAAGGAGCATCAGAAAAGAAAGAGTGAACTGGAGAAACAAACAGATAATGCAAACGCAGATAAAGAAAGTGACGAAAGACAAACACATTATTTCACTATGATGAAACAGTTAACACTCTGGGGATATTTCACCTCAAAAGAAGGCATGACACAAGCATTGAATTACCAGCCGGTACCGGGCAAATTTATCGGGGTAACCGAATATAAAAAAGGAGATAAACAAATTGTTGGTCTTGGTGGCTAAATCATAATAATATGAAGAATAAACGAAGAGAATTTTTAAAGATCAGTTCAAACATTGTAGCGGGATTTGCATTGGCGCCTGTTGCCTGTAAACTGATGCCAAAAGAAAAGGAAACTGAAGAAGTGGCAAAAGCACTAAAGGAATTTGGCCTGCAGTTATATACATTAAGGGATGATATGCCCAAAGATCCGCAGGGTGTTTTGAAGCAGGTGGCCTCCTTTGGTTATAACCAGATCGAAAGTTATGAAGGACCACAGGGAATGTTTTGGGGAATGACCAATAAAGATTTCAAAAAATATATGGACGACCTTGGAATGAAGATCGTATCAAGCCATTGCGACATTACCAAGGACTTTGAAAAAAAAGCGGCAGATGCAGCTGAGATTGGAATGAAATATCTGATCTGCCCATGGAAAGGGCCACAGAAATCACTGGATGATTTTAAAAAGTTTGCCGATGAATTTAATGAGAAAGGAAGAATATGTAAACAAAATGGTATTCGCTTCGCTTATCACAATCATGACTACTCCTTTAAAGCAATGGATGGACAATTGCCACAGGATGTGATGATGACAGGCACTGATCCTGAACTGGTGGATTTTGAAATGGATATTTATTGGGTGGTCGCCGGCGGACAAGATCCTGAAGCATGGATGAAAAAATATAAGAACCGTTTCCGTTTATGCCATGTAAAAGACAGAAATAAAACTCCTGGAGAAGATAACGGTAAAAATTCTATTGATCTTGGCACCGGCTCCATTGAGTTCTCAAAGATTCTGAAAACAGCCAGGGATAATGGTATGGAGTACTACATTGTAGAACAGGAATTTTATCCAAACGGAACTCCGCTTGAAGCTGTAAAGGTGGATGCTGAGTATATGAAGAAGTTGAAGATTTAGTTTTCAAGGGTATCACTCAAATCTATTAAATTAATTATTTGGCTCCTTATTCCTTTTTTGGGAGTCTTTTTAGATTTATCTATCATTTTTTTCCATTCATCTTCAATTTTTTTCTGAGCTTTTCTGAGTTCTTCAAATTCATTATACAATAATTTCTCAATAGCTATCATATTCTTTATCTGCCAGAATTTGTTAGACTGCAATTCCGGGTTATTATATGAATAGTGCCGGTAAGAGTTTTTAGTTGCAACTTCAAAGCTAATCCCACAGCCATCTGCAGGAGAATTATATTCTTTCTTTGGAATTATAGTTTCATGTTCAATTGTTAATAATTTTAGCTCAAAGAGTTTATTAATAAAATTAACCCAACCCGATTTTGGCTTGTCATATTTTATAGTTCTTGATGCTGAGTCAATCTTTTCTTCAACCAAGTTGAAGCGATCTTTAACCAAGAATATTTCAGCAACCCATTTATGTTTATCATGGTTAAATATTATCATCCACCACCTCGACTCCAAAGCACAGCCATGTGAAATTCTAATTTCGATCGAATCAATTCCTTTTTCCAACGATTTAAGTCTTAACCATTTTTCATAATTCTTTTTTGAATGATACTGAAAAGAATCTATATCATTAGTAAAATAGCTACTGTCTAATGGGAACTCATATCGAAAAGTATCACTCGTATTCAACTCTTTTACAAACTTAGCTGCATACTCATTGGGTTCTGCTGAATCATCTTTTGAATGACAGGAGATTAAAAAAGCAATTATTGTAAAAGAAATCAGTATTCTCATAATTTGAGCCAAAAAATTAATGGAACAGCATCTTCGCCGGAACTTCCTGTTTTTTGATCTTGCCCCCTTCGATAAATAGTTTCAGATCATCCCCGCCTGTTTTTTCAAAAAACTCAACCCGTATATCGTGGAAGCCAGCCGCAAGCGGAGCTACTCCTTTTTTCTCAATCATACCATGCAAACCATCGTTGTCAATTACTTTATTCTCATCAATATAAAGTGTACTGCCATCATCAGACGAAAGATAGAAACTGTACATACCGGTTGAGGGTATTTGTATAAACCCCTGCAGCACCACTCCATATTTTTCCTGTGATAAATATTTTCCCGGGTTAATCTGGTCCGATATACCCGTTTCTTTAACAGTTAAACTTTTAAAATCAGGCAGCTTGTCCCACTCCCCTTGGTAATAATTTGTATTCAAACCTGGCTCAGACTTAAAAAGATCAATTGATGTCCATGGCTCTACTTTCTCAAATTTCTTTTCAACTATCCCGCTTACTTTTTTGTTCTTGTCAAAACTTGCTGCCCTGATCGTTGTGGTTTCGGTTAATGTAATTTCTCCTTTATAAAGTGATGATGAAGAAACCGGGTCAGATCCATTGATTGTATAACGAATGGATGCTCCATTAGCTTCCCCAGGCAGCGAAATGCTAACTTTCAAATGATCAATAAATACATTCGTGTTAGCAGTAATCACAGGCGGTTTATAAACCAATGGTTTGCCTTCAATTTCCAAAACAATAACTGTATTGATATCGTTTGCGGCAGATGAGGGAAGATGTATATATATGGTATTATCCTTTTTATCAAACCTTAATTCTTTATTATTGGCAAGTTCATATATATGTAATGGTTTATTCGCTATTCCGTTTAACTGCAGCATATCATCTTTTGGCCAGGCAAATACATGCAGATATAATTTTGTTTTAGTACCCGATTGTTTTTGTGTTACCCTGCCCCATTCAATGTGATCGAAAGGACTGGCAGAAGTTCCGTAGATCGATTCTCCATTCACTTTCATCCAGTCACCAATAGCTTTTAACCGATCGATGCTTTCCTGCGGGAACGTTCCATCAGCCTTTGGCCCGATGTTTAATAAAAAATTCCCTCCCTTGGAAGCAATATCAACCAGGTTACGGATAAGATCTTTTGTGGACTTAAAATTTTTGTCAGCTTTATTGAATCCCCAGTTGTTGTTCATAGTCATACAACTTTCCCAATCTACTCCGGGTAAGCCTGTTTCAGGTATTTCCTGTTCTGGTGTACCAAAATCGCCGCCAAAGTCTCCCTCGCTGGTCATACCGGCCATACCTCCTCTCCCTTTATCAACCCGGTTATTGATAATAATATCAGGTTTAAGACTTCGGACATAATTGTAAAGATCTTTTCCATCCTCATGAGTCCAGAAATTTTCCCATTCACCATCAAACCATAATACACCGATATCACCATAATTGGTAACCAATTCTTTTAACTGGTTCTTAAGGTAGCTGATGTATCTGTTCCGATCTGTTCCTTCAGTAGGCCTGTCTTTTTCCCATTCTCTTCTTTGGTTATAATCCGGGTGGTGCCAATCCATAATAGAGTGATAAAAGCAAAGCTTCACTCCACCGATCTTACGGCATGCATCCGCCAGTTCTTTTAAAATATCTCTTTTAAATGGAGTGCTCATCACATCAAAATCAGTTTCTTTTGAATCCCACAAACAGAATCCATCATGATGCTTACTGGTAATAGTGATGTATTTCATGCCTGCATCCTTAGCCATTTGCACCCATGCTTCGGCATCAAAATGAACCGGGTTAAACCGGGAAAGAAATTGATCATATTCTTTTAATGGAATTTGTGCAGTGGTTCTGATCCATTCTGCATGATTGGTCGAACCTTTCCACTCACCTGCCGGAACTGAGTAGAGACCCCAATGTATGAACATCCCGAACCGGGCTTCTCTCCACCAATGCATTCTTTTATCCTTGTCAAATACTGGTTCGTTGATATAATTGTGCTGTGCTATGAGCGACACGGCAATTGTTGAAAAGAACAGTGTAAGCAGGAATGATTTTTTCATATCGCTAACTTGTTCCGCTAAGATCGGTACTCCATTTATAATATCAGCAATTGTTACAATTTTATACAAACCATGCAGCAGATAATTTTAGCATTTACCCCGTAAATTTCCTTTACATTTAGTAGCAAAAGAGACTTATGTTTTCTCTTGAAAATAAAACAGCTATCGTTACAGGCGGCGCTAGTGGGATCGGGCTGGCTGTATCACAATTATTTGCCAGGCAAGGAGCTGTTGTCCATATTCTGGATCAAAACCAACAATCAGCTAAAGATGCTGTAGCAATTATTAATGAAGAAAAGGGAAATGCTTTCTTTCATATAGCTGATATAAGTAACCAGGAGCTGATCAGCGGGGTCATCGCAGATATTTCTCAAAAGGGTTCGATTGATATTTTGGTTAATAATGCAGGCATAGCACATATCGGAAATGCTGTCAGCACAGAAGAAAAAGATTTTGACCGGGTTTTTTCAGTGAATGTAAAAGGTACTTACAATTGTCTGCATGCTGTTATTCCCTGTATGCAGCAACAAAGAAAAGGAGTTATCCTGAACATGGCATCTATTGCCTCTTCATCAGGAATTACAGACCGGTTTGCATATAGTATGAGTAAAGGAGCTGTGGTTAGTATGACGATGAGTGTAGCAAGAGATTTTATCAAAGATGGTATCCGATGTAATTGTATCTCTCCGGCAAGAGTGCACACACCTTTTGTGGATGGGTTCCTGAAAGAAAATTATCCAGGCCAAGAAAAAGAAATGTTTGATAAACTGGCATCAGGTCAACCCATTGGCAGAATGGCTACTCCCTATGAAGTCGCCTGCCTTGTTCTTTACCTGTGTAGCGATGAAGCTGCATTTATTACAGGATGTGATTATCCTATCGATGGCGGTTTTTTAAAATTGAATAATTAGACCAGATGAAACTAATTCGATTCGGAGAAACAGGAAAAGAAAAACCAGGTGTTTTCAAAGATGGTGTTTACTATGACATGTCCGGGTTTGTTAAGGATTTTAATGAACCCTTTTTTGCAAATAATGGAATATCAGAATTGTCTTCCATATTTGAAAAGCATAAGGCAGAACTTCCAGGAGTAGCATCTTCAGAGCGGCTCGGTTGCCCAATATGTCGTCCCTCCAAGATCATTTGTATCGGACTTAACTATGCCGATCATGCCGCAGAAAGCAAAATGGAACCTCCCAAAGAACCTGTTATTTTTTTTAAAGCGACTTCTGCCATCACCGGACCGAATGACGATCTTATTATTCCCAAAAACAGCGTAAAAACAGATTGGGAAGTTGAACTGGCTGTTGTTATTAAACGTAAAGCATCTTACATCAATGAACTGGAAGCTATGGATTATGTGGCGGGTTATGTTCTGCATAATGATTATAGTGAAAGAGAATTTCAATTGGAAAGAGGCGGTCAATGGGTAAAGGGAAAAAGTGCTGATACATTTGCTCCGATTGGTCCCTGGCTGGTGACCCAAGATGAGATAACTGATCCGGATAATCTTCGATTATGGTTAACACTAAATGGAGTTACGATGCAGGATGGGAATACTAAGAATATGATCTTTAAAATTCCATTCCTCATCTCTTATTGCAGCCAGTTCATGACCTTATTACCTGGCGATATTATTTCAACCGGCACACCTGCTGGTGTTGGATTGGGGCAAAAGCCATCTCCTGTTTATATAAAGCCGGGAGATGTGATTGAACTTTGCATTGATGGTTTGGGAAGCAGCAAACAAATTGCAAAAGCATATTAATTGTATGTATGATAGTTGACAGTCATGTACATTTCTGGAAGTATGATAAAAAAAGAGACGCCTGGATCACAAACCGGATGAAAATTTTGCAGCAGGACTATTTACCTGAACATCTTATCACTACGTTGAAAAGGAACGGAATTGATGCAGTTGTAGCCGTACAGGCAGATCAATCAGAACTAGAGACACATTTTTTGGTGGAAATGTCAAGGACTCATGATTTTATTAAAGGGGTTGTGGGCTGGATTGATCTGCAACATGAAAATATCTCAGAAAGGCTTGAATATTTTTCTCAATACTCCGTCATTAAGGGGTGGAGGCATATTGTACAAAGTGAAGAAGATGATTTTATGTACCAGGATGCATTTCGAAATGGAATAACAGCATTACAGACTTATAATTATACCTATGATATCCTCATTTATCATCCTCAGTTAAAAGCGGCAGTTGATCTTGTAATAGCATTTCCCGAGCAAGAATTTATCATTGATCATTGTGCCAAACCTGGCATAAGAGAAAAAAAGATAGAAGAATGGAAAATATATATAAAGGAGGTCGCACAAAACCCGAATGTAAATTGTAAGCTTTCCGGATTGTTGACTGAAGCAGCCTGGAAAAATTGGACCCCGGCACAGTTCTATCCATACCTGGATGTAGTTTTTGAAGCTTTTGGCACTGACCGGCTATTGTACGGAAGTGATTGGCCGGTATTATTGCTTTCGGGTGCTTATGTGCAATGGAAAAGCTTACTCGGGAAATATATGGAGAACTTTAAGGAAGAAGATAGATTGAAAATATTTGGGTTAAACGCTATTCAGTTTTATAACTTACAGGTATGAACCTGAATCTTGAAAACAAAATAATAATAGTAACGGGTGGTGCCAAAGGCATTGGTAATGCCATTGTAAAAACATTAGCAGAAGAAAAAGCAATGCCTGTTATAATAGGAAGAAACAAAAAAGATAACCTTGCTGCATTATCTCAGATTGACAATAAAGGTTACCAGGTAGAGGCTGAATTATCTGATCCTGCACAATGCAAAAAAGCGGTTGAAGAAGTATTTAAGGAACTTGGAAAGATAGATGCGCTTGTAAATAATGCCGGTGTAAATGATAGTGTAAACCTGGAACATGGCAGTTATGAGAAGTTCATGGCATCGCTGCATAAGAACCTGGTGCATTATTATCTTATTGCCCATTATGCATTACCTGAATTAATAAAGTCAAAAGGAGCCATTGTGAATATTGGTTCGAAGACAGCTGAAACCGGGCAAGGAGGTACTTCAGCATATGCAGCGGCAAATGGTGGCCGCAATGCACTTACAAGGGAATGGGCTGTTGAGTTATCAAAATATGGCATTCGGGTAAATGCCGTAATTGTAGCAGAAAGCTATACCCCTTTATATGAAAAATGGATACAATCATTGCCAGATCCAGAAATGCAATTAAAAAAAATAAAAGAGAGAATTCCTTTTGAAAAGAGAATGACGAAACCTGAAGAAATCGCAGACATGGTAGCCTTTCTTTTATCATCAAGATCAGGACACACCACAGGTCAACTGATTCATGTTGACGGAGGATATGTTCATCTCGACAGAGCTTTGTAAATCCATACAATATTAAAAATTATTGCATGCCATTAGATCCTTTACCATCCGGAGAAAAGAAAAGCTATATTCTACCGCTTATTCTTGTAACAAGTCTTTTCTTTCTGTGGGGTCTCGCCTATGGACTATTGGATGTATTGAATAAGCATTTCCAGGAAACTTTGAATATTACGAAACAACGTTCTACCCTGCTACAGTTAGCTTATTTCGGTGCTTATTTCCTTATGGCATTGCCTGCCGGCTTCCTTATGCAGCGCATCGGATATAAAAGAGGGATAATCGCCGGGCTTTTTTTATATGCAGCCGGTGCTATATTATTTTATCCTTCAGCACAATTTGCCAATTTCCCTTTTTTTCTCATTGCTCTTTTCATTTTGGCCTGTGGATTGGCATTTCTTGAAACAGCTGCCAATCCTTATATCACCGTATTAGGTAAACCGGAGACATCCGCATTCAGGTTAAATCTTTCCCAGAGTTTTAATGGTGTAGGTTCTTTTATAGGACCTATAGTTGGAGGTGCTCTATTCTTTTCTGAATCGACAGCGAGTAAAGGTTCAGGTCTTGAGAGTGTAAAGTTTGTATACTTTGTTATAGCAGCGATTGTTTTGCTTGTTGCCATTCTGTTTATCAGAACAAAAATGCCTGAAATAAAAGAAGAGGAACTGGTCATTGACCAGGCTGAACATAGTGGTAAGACTTTGTTCCAGCATACGCATTTTGTGTGGGCCATTATTGCTCAGTTTTTTTATGTTGCGGCGCAGGTAGGTATAGCTGCATTGTTTATTAATTATTGTACGGAAAAAGGATTAGGCATTACGAATGAAAAAGCATCTTATTTTCTTTCTGGTGCTTTATTGTTATTTACCATAGGCAGATTTACAGGAACAGCTATAATGAAAATAATAGCGCCGCATTCACTGCTTGCCTTATATGCTGCTATCAATATTTTTTTGTGTGCAGCAGTTGTGTGGATGGGTGGGATGATCTCAGTCTATGCTCTGATCGCAATTTTCTTTTTTGAATCCATTATGTTCCCCACCATTTTTGCATTAGGTGTGAAAAATCTTGGCAGGTTTACCAAAAAAGGTTCTTCATTTATAATTATGTCGATCGTTGGTGGGGCCCTTGTCCCATTCGTTATGGGAAGTATTGCTGAAAAATATTCAACCCCCACCGCTTACCTGATGCCGATGGTTTGTTTCGCAGTAGTTCTTTTATTCGGGCTGACAGGTTACAAAATAAAACATCACTCATGAAAAGATATTGTCTTGCTCTTGATTTGAAAGATGACCCGCAATTAATAGCTGCTTACGAAGAACATCACCGGCATGTGTGGCCGGAGATTAGGGCAAGTATCAAAAATGCAGGAATTGAAATGTTGGAAATTTATCGTACAAGCAATCGTCTTTTTATGATCATGGAAGTAAATGAAAGTTTTTCTTTTGAAAGAAAAGTTGCCATGGATGCTGCTGATCTGAAAGTACAGGAATGGGAGAAACTGATGTGGACATTTCAGCAATCTTTACCCTGGTCCAAGGAAGGTGAGAAATGGGTATTGATGGAAAAAATATACGAATTAGACTAATGCTTCTTTCAATTCTCTTACATCTTCAGGGATAATTACATTGTTCATATAACTTTCAGGAGAATCTTTAAATGCCGGATGCAAAAACTGCATCTGGCTTTTTTCTTTCCCTTTTAGTGAGGAATGAAATTCAGTGCAGCCTGTTTTTTCAGCGATCATTTTTATATTCTCTTTTCTTACACCACTACCCGGCATAATGGTGATTCTTTCATCGGCGGCCTTATTTAACTGGGCAATCAGTTCCACTCCTTCCGGTGCTGTGGGTTGTTGCCCGGATGTCAGAATTCTTTCACAACCAATTTCAATTAACTGTTCCAAAGCTTCAAAAGGATCCTTACATCTGTCAAATGCTCTATGAAAAGTCACCCCAAGCGGGTAAGCAGCTTCAATCAATTGTGAAGTTCTTACGATATCAATGGTTCCGTCCATATTCAGCAATCCGATTACTACTCCGTCACAGCTTAATTCCTTGCACAATTTGATATCAGTCATCATAATTGCAAACTCATCCTTTGTATAGAGAAAATCACCACCTCTTGGTCGAATAATAGGATATAAAATAGTAGTTAATGACTCCCTGCATTTTCTGATCGTCCCGAAGGAAGGTGTAGTTCCTCCTTCATTCAGGTTTGCACAAAGTTCTATTCTGTCGGCACCGCCTTCTACTGCAGATTTTGTCGTGGTTAAATCTGAGGTGGCTATTTCGATGATATATTTTTTGTCGGCCATACTTATTTCATTGCAAATTTTGAAGCCACCAATTCCTCTTTTTCTTTCGTCCTGATCGCATAACTAAATCCCTTGTGAATAGCATAAGAGCCGACTTCTCCTTTTTTGTTAACCGCAAGAAAGGCAACCTGGATGTCTTTGGCTTTATCACCTTTTATTTTGATGATCCTTTCAATGGCTTTTTTACAGGCATTTTCAGGTGACAAACCTTGTCGCATCAGTTCAACCACTGTATGTGAACCTGCAACTCTTATCACATCCTCTCCCTGCCCGGTTGCGGTACATGCACCCACTTCATTATCTACAAATAACCCTGCACCGATTATTGGCGAATCACCTACCCTTCCCCGCATTTTAAAACCGGCACCGCTGGTCGTACAGCTTCCACTTAAATTGCCTTTTGCATCCAAAGCAACCATCCCGATCGTATCATGGTTCCATTCTCCATTTTCTAATTTAGCCGGAGCAAAGGGACCATGGCTTTGTTTAGCCTCTACATTAATCGCCGGTGCTTTATATTCTGATTTTTTAAGCCAGTTATCATAATTTCTCTGTGCATCCGGCGACAGCTTTTGTTCTTCCAACGGAAAGCCTTCTTCAACAGCGAATTGCTGGGCACCGCTGCCGACCAGCATCACATGTGGAGTTTTCTCCATTACTCTTCTTGCAACGGAGATCGGATGTTTTATTCTTTCAAGAAATGCCACACTGCCACAGTTGGAAAATTCATCCATGATGCAGGCATCCAATGTTACAAAACCATCCCTGTCCGGGTTTGCCCCAAGTCCTACGCAACAATTCTGTTCGGCTTCCGTCACCATAACCCCTTTTTCAACCGCATCAAGTGCCCTTCCTCCGCTGCTCAATACCTCCCAGGCTGCTTTATTTGCCCTTAAGCCAGCATCCCAGGTTGAAATCACTACCGGGTTGTCTTTTAAATTCCCTGGTTGTTGTCCTGCAAGTATTTCATTACTAAATGCAGTTGCGAGACCGGTAAATGCTGATGCCCGGATAAACCTTCGCCTGTTGATCATGTTATAAATTTTGATTGAACCGAAATTAAGAATTCAGGCTCAGAAAGGATTAACAGAACCCTAAGAATAAATATTTGATGTTTAAACATTGATTATATACCTTTGTCTTTAAATACACACACATGAAAATCGAAATCATATCTGGCAGCCCCCGTACAAACAGTGTAACACACCGGGTGGCTTTGTTTTTAAAGAACTGGATTCGGCAACAAACTTCACATGAAGTTGATATAATTGATATGAAGGGATGGAATATTCCGCCTATTCAATCAGTATGGACCTCACCGGAAAAGTCCCCGGTTGAATTCCGAACACTTTCTCAAAGAATGTTTGATGCTGATGCATTCATACTGGTAACACCAGAGTACAATGGCAGCTATGCGCCGGCTATGAAAAATTTGCTCGATCATTTTCCGAAGCAACACCATAAGCCTTTTGGAATCGTTACGGCTTCCCCGGGTGCTATGGGTGGTATCAGGGCTTCACAGCAATTATTGCAATTAGTCCCGGCACTTTTTGGAGTGGCATCACCCTATATGCTGATCGTTCCTGCTGTAGATAAAAAATTCAGTCCTGACGGTGACCTACTCGATGAAGGCTTCCAAAATGGAGTACATAATTTTATAACAGAATTTCTGTGGCTTGCTGAGAAACTGGTCACAGAAAAAGTAACCGCATAAAAAAGGAGACAATATGAAAACCATTCTTCACAAGGCCGATACAAGAGGTCATGCAAATCACGGATGGTTGGATTCTTATCACACATTCAGCTTTAGTGGCTATTATGATCCCGAAAGAATTCACTTTGGCGCTTTAAGAGTACTTAATGATGATACCGTTGCCGGGGGCATGGGATTTGGTAAACATCCGCATGATAACATGGAAATAATTTCCATTCCCACTTTGGGTGACCTGGAACACCAGGACAGTATGGGAAACAAACAGGTCATCCGGCAGGGAGACGTACAGGCAATGAGTGCCGGAACCGGTATTGCGCATTCAGAAAAAAATAAGAATCGTGATAGCGAAGTAAAATTTTTCCAGATCTGGATTTTTCCCAACAAGAAAAATGTTGAGCCCCGTTATGATCAGAAAAATTTTACGGAAGCTGAAAAGCACAATAAATTACTGACAGTTGTATCACCGATTGGTTCTACCGACGGAGGTGTTCAGATACACCAGGATGCATGGTTCAGTTTGGGAAAACTGGATAAGGATTTTACGACCAGTTATTCACTGAAAAAAAATGATAATGGTGTTTATGTATTTGTGATCGAAGGCGATGTTACAGTGAATGGAGAAAAACTGAATCGCCGTGACGGTTTGGGCATAACAGACACTGATCAGCTTTCCATTAAGGCAGATAGTAATGCAGAAATTTTATTAATGGAAGTACCGATGCTGAAATAAAGAAGAATTTATGGCAAACAAAAAAACTATTGAAGCGATCATATCCCCTCCTCCACCTCATATGGTGGGTGATGGATTCAGGGTGCACAGCTTTTTCCCAGGGGGAAGACTTATTGACCGGAAAAGGATGAGCCCTTTCTTTTTGCTTGACTATGGGGCAAAGATCGAATTCACTCCTTCTGATGAACCCAGGGGTGTGGGGGTTCACCCGCATGCAGGCTTTGAAACTGTTACTATAGCTTATCATGGAAGGATTGCACATCATGATAGTTCCGGCAGTTCAGGAATTATTGGTGAAGGCGATGTACAATGGATGACGGCAGGTTCAGGCTTGCTCCATAAAGAATATCATGAAGAATCGTTCAGTAAAACCGGTGGTTTGTTCCAGATGGTTCAGATATGGGTTAATCTTCCTTCTCAATTCAAGAAAACTTCGCCCAAATACCAGGAAATCACTAATAAGATGATGGGAAAACATTTCCTGGATGATGGAAAAAGTTTTATTGAGGTGATTGCTGGTGAATTCAAAGGAACAAAAGGACCGGCTTCCACTTTTTCACCCATGCATGTATATAATGCGAGATTGAAAAAAGATGCCGGGGTCACTATTTCTTTACCATCCAATTATAACACCGGGTTTTTGATCATTGAAGGTTCAGTGAATATTAATGGGGATGATGTGGGCGCAGATCATTTTATTCTTTTTAAAAATGATGGAGAAGATATTGAAGTGAAAGCAAGTGAAGATGCTGTAATACTGGTTCTTTCAGGTGAGCCGATCAATGAACCTATTGCTGCTTACGGGCCTTTCCTCATGAATACATGGGAAGAGGTAGAACAGGCGATACAGGATGCCAATTCAGGAAAATATGGAGTACTGGAAGATTAGTTCCGATGAAATTTAGTTAAGCCGGACTTGCTCCGGCTTCTTTTTTTTGAATAAAAGAATTGAGATTCCTTCTCGCATTTTTCTGAACAGCCCTTTTCATAAAGCCGGTCCAGCCTAATAATTTGCCTTTCCATCCCAATGCCTGGCCGATCCAGGTACTTAGTCTGAAAGCATCACTGTGTTCAACGATCTTTCCGTCTTTCAGTTTCATGAACGCCTTGATGTTGTTAACAACCCTGTTCCCGGTTTTTGAAAAAGTGTAACTGGCGGTCCACTTACAGGTTGAATACTCTTCATCAATTGCAGTGATATCAGAAAATGTCAATGAAAAGTCTTTAGCATTTTTGCAAAGCATTTCCCACATATATTTTACCTCGTTGCCTTGTAGCAGGCCAAATACCGGGTCGCTAAAAACAATATCATCACTGTAGCAACTGTTCATTCCCTGGTGATCCAACTTTTGAAAAGCACTATAAAACTTTTCAATTATCCCGGCATTCGTTTGCATAAATTCGTTGAGTGTCGATTGATAATCTGTAAATTTAGCCTATCAAAATCACTTCCATGAGAAAAATACTTTTTTCAGTTCTGTTCCTTCTTATCGTCTTCCTTTCTTATGCTCAAACTGACCAGGATTCTGCATGGATAAAGGACAACTTTTCAAAAAAGGAACAATATATCACCATGAGAGATGGTATCAGGCTTTTCACTTCCATTTATCTGCCAAATGATAAAAGCGAAAAGCACCCGATACTGTTAATGCGGACACCTTATTCTTGTCGCCCATATGGTCCTGATTTTTCATCAAGACTATGGGCCGGACACTGGAAATATTATGCAAGGGAAAATTATATAATCGTTGTCCAGGATGTGAGAGGCCGGTGGATGAGCGAAGGTGAATTTGAAGATGTTCGTCCTTTTAATAAAGACAAAAAAGGAAATGAAATTGATGAAGCCAGTGATACCTATGATGCGATTGACTGGCTTGTAAAAAATATTCCTAATAATAATGGTAATGTGGGTGTATTCGGCATCTCATACCCGGGATTTTATTCAACCATGGCGGCAGCTTCCGGACATCCTGCATTAAAAGCAGTTAGTCCGCAGGCTCCCGTTACGGATTGGTTCATGGGTGATGATTTTCACCATAACGGCGCCTTCTTTCAAATGGATGGTTTCAGTTTTTATTCATCATTCGGCAAGCCAAGGCCAAAACCAACAACTGAGGGGCCCGACGGTTTTAATTTTACCATACGGGATAATTATAAATTTTACTTACAGGCGGGAACATTAAAAAAGCTGGCACAACTGATCGGCGATAGTATCAAATTCTGGCACCAGTTGTACCAGCATCCTAACTATGATGACTGGTGGCAGGCCAGGAATGCCCGCAATGCAATGTATAATGTCAAACCAGCCATGCTTGTCGTTGGGGGATTATTTGATGCGGAAGATTGTTTCGGCGCCTGGAATTTATATAAAGCAATCGAAAAGCAAAATCCGGGAATTAAGAATAATCTCGTAATGGGGCCATGGTTTCATGGTCAGTGGGCCAGCCGTGATGGCAGTTATCTTGGTAATGTAAAATTTGAAAGCAATACTTCCATATGGTACCAGAATCATATTGAAATTCCCTTCTTTAATTATTACCTGAAAGGAAAAGGTGATAAACCAGGTATTGCAGAAGCAACTATTTTCTTCACCGGGGAAAATCAATGGAAGCAATTGGATCAGTGGCCACCAAAAGAAACACAACCGAGGTCTATTTACCTTGCTCCCGATGGAGCTTTATCGTGGACATTACCCACCTATGCAAAAAAGAACAGCTATTCAGAATATACCAGTGATCCGGCACACCCGGTTCCCTACACAGAGGATGTTCACTTTGGAAGAACCAGGGAATATATGACAGATGATCAGCGCTTTGCTTCCAGGAGACCTGATGTGCTCACTTTCCAGACAGATGTTTTGGAAGAGGACATAACATTAGCTGGACCTGTCATAGCCGACCTTAAAGTCAGTTTAAGCGGAACCGATGCTGATTTTGTGGTTAAGATCATTGATGTATTTCCAGATGACTTTAAATATCCGGGTAGTGTACCGCAGCAAGGAAGAACTGCAGGTGGCTCCTACCCGATGGGGGGTTACCAGATGCTGGTAAGGGGTGAGATCATGAGAGGAAAATACAGGAACAGCTTTGAAAAACCGGAACCTTCCAAACCGAACAAAATTGAGACTGTAAAGTTTCAGTTACCTGATATTGCACATACTTTCAAGAAAGGACACCGGTTGATGATACAGATACAAAGCAGCTGGTTTCCGCTGGCTGACCGCAACCCTCAACAGTTCATGAACATTTATGAAGCAAATCCTGAAGATTTTCAAAAAGAGATAATAAAGATTTTTCATGATGCGAATAATCCTTCACAAATTATTTTACCTATACTAAGATAACCTTATGAAAAGAATATGCCTGCCATTTTTAATAGCAGTTTCGTCTTTGGTGAATGCTCAGGAAATAAATATTATTCCAAAACCAGCAGAGATCAGTATGGGAAAGGGAGAATTTTTAATTTCCCCATCAACATCTGTTTATACAAATAATAAAAAGCTAAGCGGTTGCTTAAAATATTTAAACGAGTATCTGCAAAAAAATTATGGGTTCAAATTAAGTGAAACTAAAAATTATAAGCAAAAAGGCATAATTATCCTGGATGTGGAAAATATTGAAAGAACTCCAAAGGGAGCTTATTATTTACGGGTAGCAGACAATATTACTATTGGAAGTGAAGACAACGAAGGAGTATTTTACGGAATCCAGACATTGATCCAGATTATATCTTCTGGCTATTACACTTTGTATCCCCCATTATCGGCTTCGGGGAAGTCATCTATTAGAGTTTCACATATATCAATTACAGACTACCCCCGCTTCCAATACCGCGGCATGCACCTTGATGTTTGCCGTCACTTCTTCCCTGTGTCTTTTGTTAAACAGTATATTGATTATCTCGCCTTGCATAAGCTCAATAAATTTCACTGGCATTTAACCGAAGATCAGGGCTGGAGAATCCAGATAAAAAAATATCCGAAACTTACAGAAATAGGTGGATGGAGAAACGGAACCATTATCGGCCGTTACCCGGGAAAAGGAAATGATAATATCTATTACGGTGGATTTTATACCCAAGATGAAATAAAAGAAGTGGTTCGATATGCTGCGGAACGTTTTATTGAGGTGATCCCTGAAATAGAAATGCCGGGCCACGGCAGCGCTGCTATTGCTGCCTATCCATGGTTAAGTTGTTTCCCTGAAAAACCAACGGAGATCCCGGCAAATATGATTTCTAAAAAAAGCGTGGAAGAACAAAAGAATGGAAGAATAAAGCTGGTACAGGAAACATGGGGAGTGTTTAATGATATTTTTTGTGCCGGAAAGGATTCTACATTTATGTTCCTGCAAAATGTGATCGACGAAGTAGTGCCATTATTCCCTTCAAAATATTTTCATATCGGTGGTGATGAAGCTCCTAAAGTGCATTGGAAGAAATGCCCAAGGTGCCAGCAAAGAATAAAAGAACTGGGATTGAAAGATGAACATGAATTGCAAAGCTATTTTGTACAGCGGATTGAAAAATACCTGAACAGCAAAGGCAAAACATTGATCGGCTGGGATGAGATACTGGAAGGTGGTTTGGCCCCCAATGCAGTAGTTATGAGTTGGAGAGGTATAGAAGGTGGCATTGATGCAGCCAAACAAAACCATGATGTGATCATGACACCGGGCAACCCTGTTTATTTTGATCATACACAAAGTGAGAATGAAGACTCGGTAACTATTGGCGGTTACAACCCCATTGAAAAAGTATATGCATATGATCCCGTACCTGCTGCATTGAATAGTGAACAAAGCAAACATATACTCGGTGCACAGGCCAATTTGTGGACAGAATATATTGGCAACACTAAAAAAGCGGAATACATGATCTTTCCCCGTATGGCGGCACTAAGTGAAGTCTTATGGAGCTCAAATGAAAAAAAAGACTGGAATGATTTTGAGAAAAGATTGATGACACAGTTTAAAAGATACGATCTGTGGAAGGTGAACTATAGTAAGGCGTATTTTGATTTAAAAACAAAAGTCGTTCCAACCGAAAATTACAATGGCGTTATTTGGGAATTAAGGTCAAAATATGCCAAAGATATTTGTCAATATTGTTCAATCGTAACCAAAGAATCCTTTACTTATAAAAAAGATACGATATTAATTGATACAATAGTAAGATATGATATTCATGATCCAACCAGAATTATTGATTATAAGTATGAGAAGACAACAAAAAGAAAGGGAGAAATTGGTTTTACAATCAGCCCTCACTATAATAACGAAGACACTTTAGCAAAAATTTTCATTTCCGATACAAAAACCATGAGTGCATGGCAAGGATTTCATCATACAAAAGGACCAGAAATAGAACAACAATTCCATTTTAACAAAGCCACCGGAAAAAAAATTACGCTGACTACTGAAGCTTCATCAAAATATCCGGGTGATGGTGCGTTTACATTGGTGAATGGAGTACAGAATGAAAAAGGAATGGCAAGATCAAAAGAATTTTTGGGATTCAGCGGTACGGATTGTGAAGCCGTGATTGATCTGGGAAAAGAAGAAGAAATATCTATCGTAAAAGCTCATATCCTGGAGCAAAAAGGAAGCTGGATATACCGGCCATCTTCAATAACCATATCTGTGTCGGATGATGGAAAAAATTTTACTTCAGTAGCCTGTTCCAATCCAACCATTACAGATAAAGAAGCCTTGTGTGAATTTTTGGAGCAGGCAAAAGCCCGTTATATAAAGATTCGGATCAGTAATTATGGAACCATACCCGATGGTAGTCCGGGTGCAGGCAATAAAGCATGGCTTTTCATTGATGAGATTGAGGTCAACTAATAATCTCTTTAGGCAGAGACCGCAAAACCCCGCACTACCCTTTCTGAGTGTTTTTTATCTTTGTCAGAATCACAATTACAATCTGAATGGCTAAAAGAAACCCAAGGATCGATCTTTCTGACAGTTTTGAAAAGATTCCTGTAAAAATTTATCCTGATCTGAAAAAAGGTTCTGTGTTTGCAGCGCATCAGATCGCTTCACTGATCAGGGATAAACAAAAGAAAAAAGAAAAATGTGTGTTAGGTCTTGCCACCGGTTCTACTCCCAAGACACTTTATTTCGAGTTGGTAAGAATGCACCGGGAAGAAAAGTTGAGTTTCAAAAATGTGATCACCTTCAATTTGGATGAATACTACCCTATTGAGAACGATGCTTTGCAGAGTTATCATCGGTATATGAAAACCCATTTGTTTGATCATATAGACATTGATCCGAAGAATATTCATATACCCAACGGAGAAACGCCAAAAGAAAATATTAAAGAGCATTGCCGCCAATATGAAAAAATGATCGAAGATGCAGGTGGCATTGATCTGCAGATACTGGGCATCGGTAATAACGGGCATATCGGTTTTAATGAACCGGGTTCAGGCATTTATTCCAAAACAAGACTGATCACACTGGATAATTCAACCCGGATAGCCAACGCCTATGAATTTGCGAATATTTCACAAGTTCCACGGTTGGCAATCACCATGGGTATCAGTACGATCCTTAAATCAAAAAAGATCATCTTGATGGCATGGGGCACCAGTAAAGCTCCGGTGGTAAAAAATGCAGTTGAAGATGATGATACAGAACATGTGCCGGCATCATTACTACAGAACCATGATGATGTAACATTTATTGTAGATGAGAATGCTGCTTCCGAACTGACAAGATTCAAATCACCCTGGCTTACGGGTGAATGTGAATGGACACCGAGAATGATCAAGAAAGCTGTTGTGAACATGGCATTGAAATTGAAAAAACCGGTGTTAAGCCTGACCAATACGGATTATAATGAATATGGATTAAGCGATCTGTTAGTAGAAAAAGGTGATGCGTATGAAATAAACCTGCAGGTTTATTATATGCTCAGGGATTCCATTACCGGCTGGCCGGGTGGAAAACCCACTCCTCTCCCCAATCCACCGGAACGGATGAAACCTTATCCAAAACGTTGTTTGATTTTTTCACCACACCCTGATGATGATATTATCAGCATGGGTGGAACGTTTCAACGTTTGCATGACCAGGAGCATGAAGTACATGTAGGCTATCAAACCTCCGGAAACATTGCTGTAACAGATGAATTTGTGACCCGTTATCTTGACTTTGCAGTAGGCTTTGAAGAAATAGCTGGTATTGACACAAAAAAATCCGGCAAAATTTTGGAGAATGCCCGGAAGTTTTTGGCAAGAAAAAGATCCAACCAGGTTGATACGAAGCTTATCCGTTCAATAAAAGGATTGATACGAAGAGGCGAAGCAAAAGCAACTTGCCGTTATGTTGGTATTCCTGATGATAACATTCATTTCCTGGATCTTCCTTTTTATGAAACAGGAACTATTGAGAAGAAACCAATGAGTGAAAAGGATATTAAGATCACTATAGAATTACTTCGCAGCATCAAACCGCACCAGGTTTACTGTGCCGGTGATTTTGCAGATCCGCACGGTACGCATATTGTTTGTTTTGATATTGTACTGGAAGCCCTGAGGAGGATTAAAGCTGCCGGAGATGAGTGGATCAATGATTGCTGGCTCTGGCTTTACAAAGGAGCCTGGCAGGAATGGAATATTGAAGAAATTGAAATGGCGATTCCGATGAGTCCCGACCAGGTATTGCAAAAACGTTTCGGCATATTCATTCACCAGTCACAAAAGGATATGGTACCCTTCCAGGGAAGTGATTCAAGAGAGTTCTGGCAAAGAGCTGAAGAGAGAAATGCCCATACTGCTGGTCTTTATGCAGACCTGGGTCTTACTCACTATGCAGCCATGGAAGCTTTTGTACGATGGCAATTCTAATTTTTACTTTTTGTTATAAGTGCTAATGCTCTAAAATTCAGAAATTTGTAATCTCGATAGCAGGATTCTGAATTTGCATTTTACACATTATCTTTAAATTCTTAAAACATAAACCACATGGCTATTTTCAAAACAAGTAATCCGATTTTACAGGAAAAAAGATTCCAGGGAACTGTGCTTGAAGGTATGGGTACCGGCGAAGAAATGACGGTAAATGGTACCATGAACAAGTTTGGTGTGTTGATGGCGTTGATGATCGCATCAACTTTGTTTGCATGGACACAATTCTCTAAAGGAAGTGATCCCAAACCACTGATGATGATCGGTGTCTTTGGCGGATTGGGGCTCGCAATTGTTATGGCATTCAAGATGCAATGGGCTGCTTATCTTGCCCCGGCATATGCTATTTTAGAAGGTCTTTTTGTAGGATCAGTCTCTGCCATATATAATTACCTGTATTACCCCGGTCTTATCGTTCAGGCAGTTGCCCTGACTTTGTTGGTAACACTTATCATGTTTCTCATTTACAGGTATAAGATCATTAAAGTTACCGGCAAGCTGAGAACTGTTATTGTTGTCGCAACGGCAGCAATTGGAGTGTTCTATTTACTTCAGTGGCTGACTTACTCTTTTGGTGGCCAGGCTATCGCTTATAATTTCACCAATTCTGCAACACCGATCAGTATTGGTTTTTCAGTACTGGTAACAGCTTTGGCAGCATTTAACCTGTTACTCAATTTTGATATGATCGAAAAAGGATCAGAAATGAAGGCGCCAAAATATATGGAGTGGTATGGTGCGTTTGGATTGCTGGTTACAATCGTATGGTTGTACCTGGAGATCCTCAGGTTATTGTCAAAACTCCAAAGAAATTAATTCAACCTGTTTTCAATAAGTAAAAGTCTCTTTTTACAAGAGGCTTTTTTATTTGCCGGAAACCTTTTCAACCGGAATTCTTTTATCATCCTGTTTTTTATTATCCTCTTCATTTTCAAGTCCTGCTTTAGTGAACTCATTCATATAAATTTTTGACAGGACAATGATATAGTTCACCAGTAAGGGACCAAATATCAAACCAATAAATCCAAAAAGCCCTAACCCGATTATGACCCCGAGTACTGTTATGACAGGATGCACATCACCTATCCGGCGCATGATGGTGATTCTTGCCACATAATCAACATTCCCGGTAATTAGTGCACTATATATCAATAATCCAGTTGCATTCCATGTTTCACCTGTTGCATACATATACAGTACAAGCGGAACCCACACAATCATGGTACCTACAATCGGGAAAAAAGCAAAGAGGCCGGTGAGAAATCCCCAAAGTGCAAAATCATTTACTCCGAAAATAAAATAACCGAATGCTGCTGTAAACCCCTGTATTATAGAAATAAGAGGTATGCCGATCGCATTAGCTCTTACCATTCTTCTTGTTTCTGCTGCCAGCAGGCTGGTGTTTTCGTTTCGAAGGGGTATGAGTTTAAAAAGTGTTTTTTCCATTTCGCTTCCGTGGTAAAGCATATAATATAGAAAAAACAACATCACAATAAGATTTGTAACCAGTTGGGCAGTACTGTTAACAAGTGAAGGGATAAATTCGATTGCTTTATCGAGTGACCTTGAAAGGGATTCCTGTGAAAAAAGATTGAAGCCGGCCTGTGCCTGGATTTCAGCCACTGCCTGCTTGATGCTGGTAACTACTGCCGAAGGATCATTAAGAACCGTATTTACTTTCGGGCTTATCAGGGTAACAGCCATGGTAATCGGTATCCCAAGTAAAAAAAGATAGCATATAATATACATCCCTGCCGCAATGCCTTTTTTCCATTTTTTATTATACACCAGTTGAAAATAGTGAGCCCTGCTGAGAATATATAGTGTGATGGCTCCAAGAAGACCGGGCAGAAATAATCTTAATTCAATAATGGAAAGACAAATAAGAAGAATGATCAGTAGTAATAGGAGTATTTGTTTAATCCTGTCATTGAATTGAAACATAGATTTGGCTTAAAGTTGTGACAGTTCCTTTCTTTATACTTGTTAAATTACCCAAAGATATCTTTAGCACAAAATAATGGGCTGAGAAATGGTCATGCGCCTGCAGGTTTATTTTCGGTTCCGTTATGATGTGAGAATGAAGAAAATAATTTTTCCTTTATATTTTCTTTCTGATCTGCTACGAAATGCGATAAATAATTCCTCAGAAAATACGGTATAAATAATTTAGCTAACCAGCCGGATCTTTTTGGCATAAGTGTCCTAAGGGCAAAATCAAGAACTCTGTTTGTTCCGAAATTCAGCAAGGGATTCTCTCTGACGGGCATTACTATTTTGCCGAATAAATTAAGCGTAGAAATGGTTGGTTTGATAGCAGTGCTCAACTCCTCAAAGTCTGCTTTCAGCAACTCCTTCTGTGCATCTAAAAGCTCATCAAGAGTTTGCTCATACTTCAACAAGTCATTATATGTTTGAATTTCTTTTTTCATACATTTTTCTGACAAGCCAATTCCTGGTTGATTTAAGTATTTTATTTTTTGTGAGAAAAAGCAAAATAAGAACCAGCAAAAAGAATACACCTACCAATAGAAATCCGAGTGCCCTGTTTTTTACAATATCGCCCAACCACCATCCTGCTGCCATTCCAGAAAAAAGCAGGATAAAAAAAATAAGAGCACTCACCATTATACCACCAAGAACAACTGAGCCTTCTTCTATCAGCTTCCTTTTTATTTTTACCTGGATACTGAGATAGAAGGTGTTTATATAATCAACTGAATGATCTATAAGTTCATCAGTATTACCGGTAGTGGTTTGTGCTCCCATTTATTCAGGTTTGAACAACAATTAGTAACCGAACAGGTCATTTTAGCTAAGACTTTCTTTTACTTTACTGACTTTATCTTCTGCAGCTGATTTGGCACTTTTTGCCTTTTGTTTTAATTCATCTGCCTCGTTTTTTGCAGTCACAAAAAAGTTACTTAGTCCGTCAGCAAGATCACCTGCTGATTGTTTGATCTTCTTCCGCATATCTTTCCCTTTTTCAGGGGCCACCAGCATTCCAATCACAACACCAGCAGCAGCTGCCCCTATTATACCCAATACGATCTTGTTCTTTGTTGTCATAACATAAGATTTAGAAATTAAAAAATAAGATTTGTTTTCCGAGGTACGACCTTAAAAATCCGTTTTACCGACACGTCTTCCGAATATGAGAGAAAGAAGGAAGAGTACAATAAAAATGAAGAATAAAACTTTTGCAATTGATGCTGCGCCTGCAGCAATTCCAAAGAATCCAAAAAAGGCCGCAACAATTGCAATAATCAAGAAAATAACTGTCCAGCGTAACATAGGTTGTGCTTTTAGGTTAAAAAATATTATTGCGACAACCAATATTTGAAAATTTCATGCCAGAATTTTTTATGAACCCTTATAATTCTCTTTCAATCATGCCGTAAATAGTATTGATATTTAGGCTATATTTGCAGCCCTAAACAAGGTCCCGTAGCTCAACTGAATAGAGCATCTGACTACGGATCAGAAGGTTTCAGGTTTG
>DAOLIV010000008.1:0-106050 GCA_035328345.1 Chitinophagaceae bacterium
AATTTAGAAAAAAATAAGAGCCTGGAAATACCGGGTATTGGGTAGATGAAATGTTTAGTAGCCAGGCAGGCTATATTAATTAAAGATTATCCTGGTTGAGAAGAGTACGGAGATTATGCCTGCAAACAGGCCTGTTAATGGGAGCCGTGTGAATTAAAAAAGAATCAAAACCATTGTAATTTATTTACTGTCTTTTTTATTCTGGGAAATAGGATTAACAACGAGAAATTCCGGGGGTTTTGGACTTTGCCTGATTAGTTCACGGTATTTCATCTTCAACATTCTTTTAAAACTCCCTACATAGCCAGGTACAGGAATTCTTTCATCATTAAGTGAGATTGCTTCGATCAGGTCATTTTCTATGTACATCATTAACTTCATGGTGCGGTATTACAATACAAAAAAACGCCGATTTTCATTTTATTGCAATACCAAGAAGTACTCAATTTCGGTGGGTATTTTCCCGAACTTATTTCGTAGTTCTCGAAACAGGTGATTTTGCATAAAGCGCATCCGGTAAGCAAAATCTAAGGGGAAATATTTAAATTGTAAGAGTTATAATACTATTTCAAATCAAAAAAATACATAATGAAAAAACTTATTCTCGCAATCATTATTCTCGCAGGTGTACAGCTTAGTCTAACTGCCCAAAGCGACACTACAAGAATTGAGCAATATTGTACCGTTGTGGCAACGCCTCGTCTTTTAAGTTCAAGGGTTACGATTGATATTGATTATGGAGAAAAACGTAGCATCTGGAAGGACAACCGCCTGAAAGATGAAGGAGGGAAAGTTATTAAGTTTAATACGGTGGTAGATGCTTTGAATTATATGGGAGAAGATGGCTGGCAGTTAGTTAATGCATTCCCGGTATCAACTGGCAACAATACTTTTACCTATCATTATGTATTCAGAAAACAATTCCTCAGATCTGAAGCTGACGAAAACTAGACCATTGCAATGGATTCCCTCACACACATAGTGCTTGGAGCCTGCATGGGAGATGCTTTTGCAGGCAAACAATTAGGGAAAAGGGCAATGTTCCTTGGCGCCGTTGCCCAAAGTGTTCCTGATGTTGATTTTCTTGCATCGTTCTGGTCAAGCACATCTGAAAACTTACTGGCACACCGGGGATTTACTCATTCCTTTCTTTTTGTGCTTCTTATTGCTCCCTTGTTGGGATTGATCGCAGAGCGATGGCATCGGCCTCATGATATCAGTTTGAATAAATGGATTCTTTTTTTTGGTGTGCAGGCTTTGATCCATCTTTTAATTGACGGGATGAATGTTTACGGAGTCGGTTGGTTTGAGCCGTTCAGTCATTATCGTGTTTCATACAATTGGATCTTTGTGGCCGATCCATTCTATTCAATCTGGCCGGGCATTGCATTTATTGTTTTACTTATTCTAAAGAAAAATAGCCTTAAAAGAAAATGGTGGGCTTTAAAGTTTGGTATTGGATTAAGCTCAGTGTATTTGTTCTATTGTGGTATCAATAAGATCAAAATCAATCATGATGTAAAAGATATTTTCAATAAACAGCATATTGTTTATAATAATTACTTTACCACACCAACACCTCTGAATAACTGGCTTTGGTATGTGGTGGCTGCATCTGATTCTGGTTTTTATATCGGTTACCGGTCATTATTTGACAGTAAAAGGAAAATTGATTTTCATTTTGTGCCCAGAAATGAATCTTTACTTGAGCCTGTGAAGGATCATGAAGACCTCCAGAGACTCATTCGTTTTTCAAAAGGGTTTTATGCCATTCAGAAATGGAGGGATACACTCGTTTTTAATGATATCAGGTTTGGGCAAATGATCGGCTGGAAGGATTCGGATGCCAGATTTGTATTCTATTATTACCTGCAGCATCCGGAGGAAAATAAACTTGTAGTTCAAAGAGGAAGATTCGCCAGGTGGGATAAAGATGCGTTAATAGCTTTGCTTAAAAGAATAAGAGGACATTGATTACCTATTCCTCCTGTTTAAAATAGAATGTAAAGAGGTTTAGCATGCTGTTGATAAAAAAATAACAGAACCATTGCCAGAATTTTTTGAAAATACCGGTTGAAGAATTGAAATTTTCATTCGTTATAGCTTTGCAGTGGCTTTTCGATATGAACTCCAGTTTTTCTTCAGTTATCTGAGCAAAGGGTCTGTTTCTTATATCGAAATTTAATTCAAGACTTGCATAAGCGCTGATATTATTCACATTGTATGATCCTGCTGTTACCCAACGGTCATCATAGGTAGCAATCTTTGCATGTAAAATGGTTTCCTGGTATTCGTATATATGGATATTATACTTTAATAACAAACGGTAAAGAAATCTTTCCGCATATTTTGCCATCATTACATCCGAAGGCCCAGCCAGGATAACTTTAATTATTACCCCTCTTTTGGCAGCCCTGATCAATGCTTTTCTTAAAGAACGACCCGGCATGAAATAACTGCACATGATAGTGATCCTTTCCTCCGCATGCCGGAACATATACAGGTAGCTTTTCCATATCTCATTTTTTCGTTTCACCCAATCGTTCCTGCTGATCCGCACGGAATGGTAATCCTTTTTTTCAATTTTATTACAGAACGTTTCAATATCTTTTCCCGGCACCTTATCCGGGATTCCACGACTTCCCCACATTTTGCGACAGACCCGATACAAGGCAAAAGATGCTTCTCCTTCACAATAAACAGCAACATCCATCCAGGCTGTTTTTCCATTTAAATCATTATACTTGTCAGCAACATTTCTTCCACCCACCAGGGAGTACAAGCCATCAACTACCACCACCTTGTGATGCATCCTTCTTCCAAAGTAGAATTTCCGGCTTCTGAATAAAGGCTCAAACCATTTAAAGCGGATACCGGATTCTTTAAGATCGTCAACAAATTTTTTACTTAACTCTTTAGAAGCATATCCGTCAACCTGCAGAAAAACGTCGATTCCTTTAGCTGCTGCTTTTTTAAGAGCTGTTGTAACGGAAAGACCTGTTTCATCTTCTGAGAAAATATAGAATTGCAGATGTATACACTTATTTGCTTTCCCGATCAGTTCCTTCAATAAGGAAAAATATTCGCTTCCTCCTGTAACTAGCTTAACCCGGTTTTTAAAAGTGTAATTGCCGGACTTCATGCAAAAAATTATTTGAATAAATGTACAGTTTTGTTTTATTCATAGATCATTGACTGAAGTCAGCGCCGGTTTTGATGACTATCATAGCTAAAGAGGGTTTGGGAGATTAAATTTGATAAAAAGGAGTTTAAACAATGGAAGCCATCAGGCCAATTATAAGGCTGACAGATTCTGAAATAGCGGCATGGGTTGCAGTTTTTTTCCTAGTGGTCTTTCTTTTCAGATATGGAAAAAAATCAATTGAATGGCTGCTGATGACTTTATATGATCTTTTTATTCAAAGAAGCCCTCTGGGATTATGAGCTTTTGAAGCTTGATATAACCGGGGCGATCTTCGATTACCCCGGTTTTTTATTAAATTGATGAAATGTTATCATCATTTGAGATATGGAAACTGCTGGCTGGGATTGCAATTTTTTTGATGGGAGTGGGGCTGATTGAAGAATCTCTTCAAAAACTAACGGACAGAAGATTCAAATTATTTCTCCGAAAGCAAACGGCTAATAAGTTAAAGGCAATAGGTGGTGGGGCAATAGTAACAGGAGTATTACAAAGCAGTTCTGTGGTAAGCCTGATGGTTCTTGCTTTTGTAGGTGCAGGTATTATAACTATGCAAAATGCATTAGCTGTGATTCTGGGTGCTAATCTGGGAACAACTATCAGTAGTTGGTTAGTGGTCCTGGTGGGGTTTAAACTTAATATAGATATCCTGGCTTTGCCGGTAATTGGTGTAGCAGGAATAGGTTATGCAATATTTAATAAACAAAGCAGATGGCACCAGTGGAGTATGTTATTGTTGGGATTAAGTTTCCTGTTCTTTGGATTGGGTTTTATGAAGACAGGCATTGAAGGGCTCGTTAAAGTAGCAAATCTCCAGGACTATCAGGATGCACCTGTTATTATTTTTTTCCTGGTAGGACTGGCAGTAACATCAGTGATCCAAAGCAGCTCAGCCATGGTGGCCATCACACTCAGTGCATTACATGCAGGAGGTATTACACTTCTGAATGCTACTGCCGTCGTTTTAGGAGCAGAAGTGGGAACGACTTTGAAATTATTTATGGCCAGTTTTAAAGGCATTGCTGCTAAAAGGAGAGTGGCCTTAGGCAATTTTATTTTTAATTGTATCAATGTTACTGTTATATTATTACTTCTTTCGCCGGTTAAT
This sequence comes from Chitinophagaceae bacterium, assembly GCA_035328345.1. GTDB lineage: Bacteria > Bacteroidota > Bacteroidia > Chitinophagales > Chitinophagaceae > JJ008. The sequence continues at coordinate 4,311 of DAOLIV010000008.1, forward strand.
AAACTTATTACAGATGTATTGTCAATAAAGGATCATCTGGTTGCACTGGTTATTTTTCAAACGTTGGTGAACATTTTCGGTATCATTCTTTTTTATCCGCTGCTTAGTCTTCTCGGGAAATTCCTGGAAAGCAGGTTTCGAAATACAGATGACGAGACAATGTTTATTCATAATGTTCCAACATCTGAGCCTTCAGCAGCGATAATCGCAATGGAAAAGGAAGATCGGCATTTCCTTTTTACAGTTCATGATTTTATTATGAGTTGTTTTGGAATTCCCAGCGGGAACGTTAAAGAAACCGGCCTGAGGAAAAGTTTTCTTTCAAAACCGGTTGATGAAAAATATGAGTACATTAAATATCTGCATGGTGAGATTCATAGCTATTATATTAATGTGCAGCAGAATGCAACAGACAAGGAAGATATTGAAAAGCTGGATCGCTTTATCTCATCTGTCAGGAATGGGATGTATGCTGCTAAAAGCTTTAAAGATGCCATACCTGATCTTGATCAATTACATAAATCTTCTAATGACGTTAAGTATGAATTTTATAAACAGTCCAAACAGGTTGTGACTGAATTTTGTGATAATATTTTTCGCCTGTTAAATAAACCGGAAGCACCTAATGCCGATGAAATAATTTCAATATTCAGAACTGTTACCGGGGGCTACAACTCCTCTTTACAGCACTTTTATAAAGGGAGTACCGCTAAACATGTAAGCGAAAAAGAGATCAGTACCCTGCTCAATTTTAACCGGGAGCTTGTTACCGGATTTAAGTCGCTTGTTTTTGCAGTCAAGGATTACCGGCTTGACAGAAAGCAATCAAAGATCCTTGATGAACTCCCTGGCTTTATTAGGTAATGCTGACTAGTATCATAAATTGAAATGAGCCAGTTCATTTTTTTTACTCAAATTTTATTGGATGTTTAGGATGTTGAAAAGAAACTAAAAGCATTGCGAACATGAAAAAGATAAAACATTCTGTAAAGCGGGCCGGAGTATGGCTGGATCAGGAAACTGCATTTATTGTCTGGCTAACTGAGGAAGGAGATACGTTACTCAAGAAGATAAGTTCTTCAGTAGAATCAAGGGTTCGAATTCCGGGTGAAAGGAAGGTTTTTGCCCGTTTTGGAAATACATTTATCGACGACCAGGAAAAGAAACAAAGAAGACAAAAGGGGCAACGGGAAAAATTTTATAAAAAAATCATCAGTCTTTTAGAGGACCCGGATGAACTTTTGATTTTCGGTCCCGGGAGAGCAAAGTTCGGGCTAAGAAATTCGATTGAAAAGGACGAGAGTTTCGGCGGAAGAATTTTAGATGTAAAACCTGCTGATAAAATGACATCAAAGAATATTCGCTCATTTGTAGCTGATTTTTATGGGTTAACAAAGCCTCGTTTATTTGAGAGGAGAATAAGAAAGCTTGGTGCAGAAGGCAAGTGGAGTAGGTGAGTTTGAACTTCTGCATTAATAAAGGGCCCCAACTTGTTAGGTTGGGGCTCTTTTTGTGCCCGGGACTGGAATCGAACCAGCACATCCTTGCGGACGGCAGATTTTGAGTCTGCTGCGTCTACCAATTCCGCCACCCGGGCTTATTTAGACGGGCTCAGCATTGGGGGTGCAATATTAAGCCTTTCCGGCTAATTGCCTGTTGATACGGTCAAGATATTTTTTCTTATAATAATATTCTTTTACCAGTAAAAGCTGCTTTTCTGTGCTGTCTTCATCTTTATAGTTTTCAACGATTGGCTTTACTGGTTCATATATCTCCTTTTGAAGAGCACTTATCTTTTGCTTTAGCTCATCCGGGTCAGATAACTCATCAGCATCCATCAATGCCTCATTTATTTCCAATACTTCCATCAGGAAATCAGGAGGAAGCTCATATTTCTCCTCTTCTTCAATCAGATTTTTTAATGACAGAACATATTTAATCGTTTCATCCGGATTTTGAAATGTTTTCCATGCCTTATTTAATCGGGAAGACATTTCAAGTGCCTCTGCCTGGGATTCAGCACTTTCCTTGATATAATAATCAGGATGATATTTTTTGCTCAATTGAAAAAATTTACCGGCTAGTTCCGAAGTATTGACTTGTAGCTGAACCGGTATCTCAAATAGCTGGAAATAAGTCATGCCGTTTATCCGTTTGAGAAATAATTAGTTAAAAAATTGCTTAGTTTAGGTTACAATAGCGACCTAAAAACTTACAAATTTAAGCAGAAAGATATGGAGGTAAGCAAAAGCTTAGCTGACCAGGAACTTATATCGAATATTCAGGCCGGAATTAGACTTGACGGGGCTATCAGGGAGTTGTACAGGGGGTATTTCGATATGGTAAGAATATATGTTGTCAATAATAGCGGCAATCAACAGGATGCTGAGGATATTTTCCAGGATGTGATTGTAAGCTTTATTGATATTATTCAAAAAAACAAGTTCCGTGGTGAATCAAGCCTCAAAACCTTTTTTTATTCCTTGAGCAGGCATACCTGGCTGAATGAATTGAAAAGAAGGGGCAGAGCTCAGGCAAGAGAAGAGAAATATGAGAGGGGAAAGGATACCATGGAATTTGATACAAGTCACTTTATAGCAGACAGGGAAAGAAAACAGGAAGTAATAAGACTTGTTGATGAATTAGGAGAAGCCTGTAAAAAAATATTAATGATGTTTTATTATGAAAATCTTTCGATGAAAGAGATTCTCGAATCCATGCACTACGAAAACGAACAAGTGGTAAGGAATAAAAAGTATAAATGCCTTAAGCAATTGGAGCAAATGATCAACGAGCATCCGGAATTAAAACAGAACCTGAAAAGCCTTTTACATGGATAATTCTACACATAATATGTCAGAGATTCTTGTTCAATACCTTGATGGGGAATTAAGTTCAGTCGATGCGCAAAAAGTGGAGAAGCAGCTATCTGAGAACCCGTCTTTGGCAAATGAATTGGAAAATCTGCAACTGGCCCGTGAGGCAGTTAAAATGTATGGGGTACGGGAACGGGTTAAATCGGTTCACAAAGAAATGATGAAGGAATTGCAACCTGGAGTCAAAGCAATGAGCCGCCAAAGAAAAATATTACGGTATAGTATCAGTATAGCTGCAGCAATCCTGTTAATTGCAGGCTTGTTTTTTGCTTATAATTTTTTCACTTTATCAAAGGAAAAAGTATTTGCATCCAATTACCACACCTATGAATTGCCCACTTTCAGGGATAGTTCGTCGGGTGATCAATCGTCAATTGAAAAGGCTTTTCGTGAAAAGGAATTCGGGAAAGTTGTTAATGTTCAAAAAGCAGGAGATTATACAATAAAAGAACATTTTTTAAGGGGGATTTCTTTTCTGGAAATTCAAAATAATGCGTCGGCGGTTAATGAGTTCAGGTCAGTAGTTGATAGCAACAGGGCTGCAGGAACAAGCTTCTTTGAAGACGAAGCAGAATATTACCTGGCTCTTACTTATTTACGGGGCGGAAATTATAAAACTGCATACAGGCTTTTGAGGTTAATCAAGAACAACCCTGATCATTTATACTACGATATGGTTACTGCTAAATTAATGCGGCAGGTAAAAATGCTGAGTTGGAAATAGAATTTTTAAAAGCTTTTTTGGATCCCGACAGTTTTTTTGCCGGGATTTTTTATTTAGTGGTTACAGATGAAAGCCGGAGGTTGACCAATAATAACTAAAAATACATTTATGAAAAACATTATCCGTATTGCGTTTTTTGCCCTTATGGTTTCTGCAGTTGTATTTATTTCATGCCAGAAAGATCTGCAAAGTGCTGGACAGTCCGATTTAAACAAACCGCATGCAGTAAGTATTTACCTCACAGACCATCAAACACCTGTTTTTGACAGTGTATTTATTGACATTCAAAAACTGGAAATAAAGCTGGAACATGATACGTTGCCAAATGGTGGCTGGATCAATCTGGGCATCAGAACAGGTGTATATAATATTTTGAGGTTTAGAAATGGCCTTGATACTTTATTTGGAACGGGTACTTTACCAAATGGAAGAATCAGGAAATTAAGATTGACTCTTGGAACACAAAACAGTGTTATGAAGGATGGTCAGAGTTTCCCTCTTCGGGTTAACAGCAGTGATAGAGAAGTTATGGTTGATATTGAAAGTGGGAGTTTTGAAATTACTCCTTCTGGCACCATATTATTCTGGATAGATTTTGATGCGGGTCGTTCCATTCAAGTTGATAACAGTGGATCCGGCAATAATAACGGCTATCGTTTGAAATCACATATAAAACTCTTTACACATAGTCATTCCGGGAGAATTGAAGGTAAAGTATTTCCTGCAGCTGCTGATCCAATTGTGATGGCGATCAGCGGAACCGACACAACCATGGCGATACCAGATGATGATGACGGAGAGTTTAAGATTGTCGGATTAAATGCCGGAGCATACACTGTAATAATAGATGGGAATAATAATTATAATGATACATTGATTAATAATGTGATCGTCAGAGCTAATGAGGATACACATCTTCCCACGATAACTTTACATCAATAAGGAATTACTATGAAAAACTTGTCCCTCTTATTTCTAAGAGGGATTTTTTATTACGGATATTAAGCACTGAATAAATCTTTTTCCCGCTTCCCGGTTTTTTTCCCTTTTATCAGAAAAATATATACAATGGAGGCCACAACAATAAACAATGCAAGCCAGATCCAGTTGTTTTTATTTTTTGCCGATTCGTAATTCCCTATAAGTATAAGATGACTCCAGTAATCAGGAGTTTTAAATCTCGGATCAATATCACGGCTTTTGAGCAGATCAATTTTTGACCGTTGAAGTGCCACATCATAACCTAACCCCTCGTCAAGGTATTTATGCAAACGATTACCCAGGTATGCCGTTGTTTTGTCTTCGGCCTTCCATAATGAAGTAATTATGTTTGGACATCCTGCATAGGTAAATGCTCTTGAAAGACTCATCAGGCCTTCGCCTTTTACCAGTTTACCTGTTCCTGTCTCGCAGGCACTCAGGATGATCAAATGAACAGAGTCCATATGAAGATTATAAACTTCACGGGCATATAACTTGAAATCTTTTTCATTCGGGCTAAAAGCGATAAATGAAGCAAGAGGGTCGCTGTTGTCAATACTGGCATGTGTGGCCAGGTGGATGATGTTGTATTTATTTGAGTTCTTAAGGAAATTTTCTTTTGTGGCATTCGAGTCCAAAAGTTTTTTACCTCTTGTATTGCTGATTTCTTTTGATGAACTTGCCAGTTGACTGAAAATTTCTTGATTACCCTGAACGTATCCCTTTGATGAATATGGAGCCAGCGAAAAGGTAGCGGTATTTTTTGTTCTCCCTTCTTTTGACTCAAGTAAAGCTGCAGAATATTGATACGTAAAAGAAAAACTCTCAACCAGGTAATGATTATTTTCATCTACCAGTGCTTCGAACGGAAGATAATTGAGTTCGTCATCAGGAATGATAACCAGCCTCTTAAGTTGACTGAATCTTTTACTGAATGGGAACATTAGTTTTTGATACAGGTCACTGCTGATATTTTTACCGTTGTAGCGATGCTCTGGAGAAGTGTTATACAACTCTTTTTGAAAGGACTCTAATTGATCAAAGAATTCCTTGCCTACGGGGAGTTTATAATAGCCCACATCGTTTTTGGTAATTAAGATAGCAAGCAGTTCAGTTTCTGATAAATGAAAAGAGATAAGCCCTGTATTGATCCCAAGCTGATTTTGAAAATCTGCTATTGAAGGAGTATTATCGTAGATATTGAGTTTTTTGTAGGAAGGGTCTTGTTTTAATTTCTCTCTTGTTTTGCCCAGGCTGATCTCAATATCTCGGATGTTCGAATTGATTCTGGATAGTTCAGTACTGTCAGAAATTTGTTGTGCTCTTAAAGAAAGCCTGGTTATTGCCGACATCGCAGACTCTTCCTCTTCCAGTAATACGGGATTAATGTCTGATTTTTTTTTCCATTCATTTTCACGAACGTTCAGTGATAAAACAGAAGCTTTATTTCTTTGATCAAACTGCCATGCCTGTTCCAGGTATTCCTTATCAGAAGTAAAATTGTAAAGCTGCAGGCTGATGTCAATGGGCTTACTGTGTACGGTGTATTTCAGTTTTCCAAGAAATAAACGGGCTTCATCTGAGTTATAGGTCTTTTCTACATAATCAGTAAGGTTGAAGGCTGAACTATATGTTTCAAGAGCATCATTGAGGGTTTCAATTTGTTTATTTTGGTCATACAATTTTTCAAATGCATGGGCCTTTGCAATAAGAGTATGAAAAAGATTGATATAAGAAAAAATGCCACTATATTTTTCTGGATTTGTATGGATACCTGTATTAGCAAAATCTGGAAGAAACTGTATAATAGCAAGTTGATAATTGGTCAGTGCATCTGAATATCTGCCATTAAGAAATTCAAGATCACCCAGGTATTTAAGAGTGATACCATGTTGCAGACTTTTTTGATCGCTATTCCATTTTTCGTTTTCTTTCAATGCCAGATGGAGATAGTGTAAAGCAGAGTCCTTATTTCCCAGGTCAATAAAAGCCTGGCTCATGTCATTGTAAAGCCGGATAATGGTTTTATCAGTATAAGATATTCTACGGTAATAAGATAATGCCTGTTCTGGCTTGCCTGTCTTGTATTTTATAAATCCGATATTATGCAGCAGGTTTTGTTTGTAAATATCATAGGGTAATAATTCTTCATAAATCTTCTCTGCATTCTCGTAATCCTCAAGTTTGGTTAATGTTGCTGCTAAATTGATCTTATAATTTGCTGTCAGTGTTTTTGCAGTTTCTCCCGAAATGCTTACAGAGTTTATAGCTTTGGTAAAATAATTTTTTGCCTGGGCATAATTACCAGCTTCAAAATATAATGCGCCAAGAGTATTAAGAAGCCTTTCAGATTCCGATAATCTCTTTTTATAGTTCGCTGCTATGTTTTCAGCTTCCTTATAACATAATCTGGCCGAATCAAATTTATTTTCTGTGTAAAGTATTCCTCCGAGATATACCAGAGGTTTAAAACTAAATGAGTCTGGCAAATCCGGGATTTGATACTTTAGTCTTAGGCCTGATGAATAACTTTCTTTTGCTTTATCTGTACTGTCAAAATAGTGGTATAAAACTCCTGCTTTTATAAAGGAATGAAATAATAAAGAGTCATACGGGCTTCCTTTTCCGGATAATTCTTTGCAAAGCCGGGCAAATTGAGCTAGTGAGCTTTTGTTCAGCTGTTCTTCCCTTTGCTCGTCATAATTTTCTGAAAGTGATATTTTTTCAGCGTCATCATAATCTTTATTTGCTTTTTTATAGGCTGTAAGGGCAGACTCGTATGATAAGCCGTCAGTCTGGGATAGACTTAAAAGAAAAGAAAATAAGAGGAGTGAGAAGAGTATTTTTTTTCCCATGAAGAGTTGTTGCTCTTCAAATTTAATAGATGTAGCTCATTTATTGGCCTATTACGATGACACAAGGGGGTCTGGGCCTTGCTTCTTTTTCTATCCTGGATGTTTCATTGAAGGCTGACGAAGTATTATTCCTTAGAAATACACCGAGATCCTCTCTATCCTGAAGAGTTTCCAGCAGATCCGGTGGAACATCAGCCATTGTTTCATAGTAATACAACCGAACTCTCAGTTTATTCAGTGATTTGCCACTCTCGTCATTAAGCCGGTACTCGATATCAAAGTCTCTTCTTACATCATTTTGCGGTGTGGAACCAAATACACCATTGCGAACAGTTTCTGCCAGGTTGATTTGCCCGTTTGTTGTTTTGACACTGCATCCGCCTCCATTTGCTGTATTACCTTCATCAAATGATGAACCATTTACCGGTAATATTCTTAAAGTGTTTGCGTTATAAACAGGAAAAGCAACAGAATCACCTGTTGATAAATGATAATAATGATCAGTAAATGTTATTCCTGACAAAACAACCTTAGTTGTGGTCATTGTTCCATCGGTAGCTGTATGGGTGATCCTGTATCTGAGTCCTGTTTCGCTTTTTGAGACATTTATGGCGCCTGTCAGATCATCAATTTCAATTCCATCCGGGAAACCTGTATACGTTCCGGACCTGTGTGAAGTAGGATAAACAATATAATCACCTCCTGATGATTTGAGATATAAAATAGAATCGCCATAACTCAGTTGATAAGGCCCGTCATTATTGCTCCCGTTCTTACTGCAGGAAATGAGGAACCCGGTTATGAGGGCAAAAAACAATACAAAGTGCTGATTTCTTGTGTTCTTCATGAAACGGGTTTATTTTGAGTAAATTCTGTTTAAACAGATGTAATCAAAAGAAATGGTTTTTTTGTAAAAACGAACTTAAAGTTACAACATTCAAATTGCCGGGTTACCTGATTTTGATCAATTTGTAAATCATTTGTACAAATGGCAAATTTGCAACTACTTAGAGTTATTAAATGATTGTATGAGAACGATTGGACTTATTAAAGAAGGCAAAATACCGGTTGATAATCGTGTTGCCCTTACTCCGGCACAATGTAAATGGATATTAAAGAATTCTTCGGATATCAAAATAAAAGTTCAGCCATCTGCTGACCGGTGTTTTTCGGATAAAGAATATAACTCGGCCGGTGTTGTATTAACCGATGATTTGACAGATTGTGATTTTCTTTTTGGGATTAAAGAAGTACCCGTGGTCGAGTTAATTGAGAATAAGACATACCTGTTTTTTTCTCACACCAAAAAGAAGCAGCCACAAAATCAGCAATTATTAAAATCAATACTTCAAAAGAAAATTAAGCTTATAGATTTTGAGTGCCTTGAGCATGAGGACGGTCAACGAATCATTGGCTTTGGCTTTTTTGCAGGTGTTGTGGGAGCCCATAACGGGATGATGGCTTATGGTAATAGAACAGGATTGTACAACCTCGACAGGGTGTATAAGCAAAGAAGTTTCCGGGAACTGATCCATAATTATTTCGGAATTCGTCTGCCAAATGTAAAAGTAGCTGTTACCGGATCGGGGAGAGTGGCACATGGCATTTTAGAAATAATGAACCTGATGGAGATACATGAAGTAGAGCCGGATGATTATTTGTCAAGAAGATTCTCCTATCCGGTGTATACACATTTAAAGGCCGGTGACCTTTACCATAATAAAGAAAGCGAAACGTATAAGCGAATGGAGTTTCATGAGCATCCCGAAAGGTATAAATGTCTTTTTTTACCCTATGCAGCTCAAACCGATATTTTAATGAATGGTGTTTACTGGGACACAAGCATTCCACGGTTGTTTGCGAAGCAAGACATTCAATCAGATAATTTTATTATTCAGACCATTGCCGATATTACTGACGATAAAAACGGCTCAGTTCCAATTAATCTCGGGGATCAGTCGATTGAGAATCCAGTATATGGAGTTGATAGGAATACTCTTGAAAAGACTGAACCTTATCTTAAAAATTCAATTGATGTAATGGCTGTAGGTAATCTGCCCAACGAATTACCACGAGATGCCTCAAGATATTTCGGAGAACAGTTAATAAAATATGTATTGGATGATCTGTTAAAAGGGGGCTCAGCACTAATAGAAAAAGCAACAATTGCAGAGAACGGTAAGTTGACAGAAAATTTTAAGTACCTGGAAGATTATGCAAACTGAAAGATTGAAAGCTAAGGTTGTAAGTGAGCTACAGATACAAATAGTAATCCTTCAGAAGTGAGATGAATTCCTGGGTGTATTGTTGTTGCCCATCACATATAGAGATCTCATCTAAAGTTATTTCTGTCATTTCATCCATTTTTTTTCTTCCTTCAATAATCACCCTGAAAAAATCATGATTCAACGATTGTTTCACCAAAATCACTTTTGAAAGAACAAGATCATTTTTTGATAAAATATTCCTGATCTCAGTATAGCGTTTGTAGGGTAGCAAAAGATAGAATGACCCGCTGGTTTTGAGATTCTGATTTATTGAATTAAGCAGATCTGTGAATGACAGTTCTTCACTGTGATGAGCAATATTTTTACTTTGCTTTTCACTTTTTAATTCATTTTCATAAAAGGGAGGGTTGCTGAGGATTATGTCGTATTGATGACCTCCATTATAATCCCTCGCATCAGCATGAATTACATTGATTCTTTCAACCCATGGAGCACCTATTACGTTCTCACTTGCTTGTTTAAATGCCTCTTCATCCAATTCAATGGCGTCAACAGATATATCGGGATGTTTTTGTGCCAGCATCAGTGATAGCAATCCTGTTCCTGTTCCGATATCAAGAGCCTTTAATATTCCCTGTTTGCGGATCATTGAAGAGAGCAGACCACCAAACAAACAGGCATCCGTTGTAACCTTCATAGCGCAACGATCCTGGTTAATAGTGAACTGTTTGAAGCGGAAATAGGAGTTGGCCATCTGGATATATTTACCTCACCAGGCTGCTCTTGCCGTTGAAGAAACAGAAAGATCAGCTATCTCCCCAGCGAGAAATTTATAATAACCCGTAATAGCGATCATACCTGCATTATCAGTGCAATACTCAAAAGCGGGGATGTATGTATTCCATTTTTGTTTTTTACCCAATTCAATAAATGAATTTCTTAATTCACTATTGGCGGATACGCCACCGGCAAGACATATCTCTGATATACCTGTTTCTTTTGCGGCTTTCTTCAATTTATTCAGGAGGATGGTTACAATTCTTCGTTGAATGCTGGCGCAGATATCTTCAAGATTCTCTTTAATAAATTGTTCTTTTTCCTTTTGTGTTGCAGTAAACTCTTCTTTGTAAACATTACTTTTCCCGGCGTTCTGCAAGAAGTAAAGTATGGATGTCTTCAATCCGCTGAAGCTAAAATTAAGCTCTGGAATTTGTGGTTCAGGAAATTTAAATCGTTCCGCATTTCCTTGCTGTGCATATTTATCAATCAAAGGACCTCCGGGGTAGGGAAGCCCCAACATTTTTGCTGATTTATCAAAAGCTTCTCCGGCAGCATCATCAATCGTTTCCCCGATCACCTTCATTTTGTTAGGCGATTCACACAATACTATTTGTGTATGACCTCCGCTTACCGTCAGGCATAAAAACGGGAAAGATGGTTTAGGATCGTCAATAAGGTTCGCTAATACATGTGCCTGCATATGATGTACTGCAATCAGTGGAATATTCAATGCAAGAGATAAAGATTTCGCAAATTGACCGCCAACTAATAAAGAACCAATTAACCCCGGAGATTGAGTAAAAGCGACTGCCGATAATTCATTCAATTCAACTCCTGCTTTTTTCAGTGCAACATCCACTACCGGAACAATGTTTTGCAAATGGGCTCTGCTGGCAAGCTCCGGTACAACACCCCCGTATTGTTCATGTACTTTCTGATTGGCAATAAAATTGGAAAGGATTTTCCCATCTGCACAAACTGCTGCAGAAGTTTCATCGCAGCTGGATTCTATTGCTAAGATTACGGGCATTTGAATTATTTACTTCTTATTGCTTCAACAGGATCCATTTTAGCAGCTTGTAACGCAGGTATAAACCCTGCAAGAACTCCTGTTATTATGCATATCACAATTGCCAATATCATATAACCTGTAGAAATATAAACCGGGAAGTTTAAAGCTTCTGTAAGTATTATAGTAAGCAGGAACACCAGTGTTAAACCGATCAGCCCGCCAATGATACACAGGAAAGCAGACTCAAGAAGAAATTCTGCCAATATTACTCTTCTTTTGGCGCCGACAGCCTTTTTCAAACCTATCTGACTGGTTCTTTCACGAACGGAGACAAACATAATATTAGCCACGCCAAACATTCCGACAATAAGAGATAAGGCAGCAATAGCCCAACCGCCAATATTCAGCCCCACAAATAAAGAACTGATCGCATCACTGAAATCGTTCACATCATTTAATGCAAAATCTTCTTCCTGGGTAGGACTTAGCTTATGCAATGCCCGCATAGTTCCTGTCAGTTCATCCTTTAATGCCTTGCTTGTAACATTATCCTGCCCTTGCACCATAATTACAGGGTCAGATCTCAATTCATTCATTATATTTCTTGCAAACTTGTAAGGGATGACAATACTTTGATCAAAATCCCATCCGCCTATCATTTGCTGACCTTGTTTCTTAATTACCCCGATCACCAATACATTTCTTCCACGAACTGTTACCTCTTTTCCGGTCGCTACTTCGGCTGAACCAAATAATTTTTCAGCTACATCATTTCCTATTACAATTGAGTTGACACCTCTGTCAAACTCAGCATCTGAAACGTATCTGCCGTATCTGATTTCAAAAGCCTGTATATCTTCAAAATCTTCACTTACGCCGTACATCTTTACATTCGAAAGAACATTACCTGCATATTCCAGCTTATCCTGCACATTGATGCCAAATGCCACGAATTTGGCACTGGCGGTTCTTTCTTTAATGTGTTTTATTTCTTCATATTTAGGCTGCGGCCTGTTTACATATCTCCACCAGGGGTAATCAGGTCCACCACCAGCAGTATAGTCCCATTTGTCAATGTAAATAGTGTTTGTGCCCAGCGATTTTACTTCGTTCTGAATGTTTTGTTCCAGGCTGCTGACTGTCGCCAGTACACCAATGATACAAAAGATGCCTATTGTAATTCCAAAAAGAGAAAGAAATGTGCGGAGCTTGTTCTTCCACAATTCCTGTATAGCCATTTTAAAGCTGCTTCCAATAATTTCAAGAGACCGCCGGATCATAAACAAAATTAAGCACAACAGGGGAAGAAATCTCTGTATTATGTTTAAATGGTAATACCGGGCAGCTATTTAGGCAGCAAGACCTAATTTTATATTTTGAGCTAATGACATCGAGATACCCAATTCAGCATTTTTTTACAGGATACCTTTTGTACTTCATCCTAGCCGGACCGGTCGGCGAACAATCTGCAGTTGAAAATAGTCAACAGAGAATTGAATTGCAAATTGTTCATGATCTGTTCCGGCTAAGGAATGAGCATAAGGCCGATTCAGCCGAACAATACTTTGCTGATACCGTTGCTGTGTATATGAAATATCTAAGAAATGTTTCAAAGAAAAAGATCACCCAGGTCGATAAACAATTCTGGAAAGCACACCCCAAAAATAAATTTGTGATCACCAGGCCTGTAACCATTACCGATGCCGGTGGTGTTACTACTGCGGTCATTATCGGGAAAGAATACCTGGATGGGAGCGACTTTCAATTTGAACGGATTGAAATAAGATTCGATCGCAACAAGAAAATATATTACTACCGGGGTTTCCTGCTGAAAAATGAACCTCTCTAACTTCACACAATGAACGTAACTCTATCCGAACTGATCGTTATATCAATATTGATCGTTATTGTTATTCTGCTGGCCTATAAAATGAAGGGATATAAGGAATTGCCAGGTATGCCGGCGCATTACAAAGACCTGCTGAATGACTATGTAAAATTTTACTGGCAACTGGATGAGAAAGGAAAAGAACATTTTGAAAAAAGGGTGAATGATTTTTTACAGGCCGTACAAATAACAGGGGTGAATGCTGAAGTGGAAGACCTGGACCGTCTTTTAATTGCTGCTGCGGCCATCATCCCCGTTTTTACGATTCGTGACTGGCAATATATCAACCTGCGGGAAGTACTGGTGTATCCCGGCACTTTTAACCGTGATTTTGACCAGGGAGGATTTGAACGTTCCGCTACAGGTATGGTTGGCTCCGGCGCCATGCAGGATAAAATGATCCTTACCAAGTGGCAGGTGCGGCAGGGGTTTATTAAGGACAACGATACTTATAATACCGCTATCCATGAATTTGTACACCTGGTTGATAAAATGGACGGAACGATGGACGGGGTACCGGAAATATTACTGGAAAGGAAGTATGTGAAAGAATGGAAACATTTAATAGATACGACGATCCAGCACATGAAAACACACGGATCCGATATCAATATGTATGGCGCCACCAGCCCGGTTGAATTCTTTGCCGTGATCTCTGAATATTTCTTTGAACAACCCGGTTTATTAAAAACAAACCACCCTGAATTGTATAATATGCTGGAAAAGATTTATAAAACGGAGAAATGATTTCGTATTGATATTATCGGCATTTCTCATTCTCTTACCAGTATGGATTGACGAATGACCCTTACCTTTGCGGACTTTTAAGTCAAAAAAGTCAAATGAGGTCATATAAGTGACGTTTAGGAGCAGTATTTGACTGATATGACTTACTGACCAATATGACGCTAAAATGAAGTACACTAACGAAATAAAGAGAAGAAGAACTTTTGCGATCATCAGTCACCCGGATGCTGGTAAAACGACATTAACCGAGAAGTTTCTATTATTCGGAGGCGCTATACAGGTGGCGGGTGCAGTAAAAAGTAATAAGATCAAGAAACATGCTACCAGTGACTTTATGGAGATCGAAAGACAAAGAGGTATCTCGGTGGCTACTTCAGTGATGAGCTTTGAATACAACGGGATCCTGATCAACCTGCTGGATACTCCCGGTCACAAGGATTTTGCAGAAGATACTTACAGAACATTAACGGCTGTGGACAGCGTTATTCTTGTGGTGGATAGTGTGAACGGGGTGGAGGAGCAGACAAGAAGATTAATGGAAGTGTGCCGGATGCGGGATACACCGGTGATCGTTTTCATCAATAAGATGGACCGGGATGGTAAGAACCGTTTTGATCTGCTGGAGGAAATAGAAAAAGAACTTTCTATACATCTGCACCCGATGACATGGCCTATCAACAGCGGAAAGGATTTTAAAGGTGTTTACAATCTGCATGATAAAAACCTGAGATTATTTACTGCCAACACCAAAGCGTCCGATGAAGATGTTATTGCTGTAAGTGATCTGAATGATACAGTACTTGATGAGAAGCTGGGAGAGAAGGACGCAGCACAGTTAAGAGAGGATGTGGAACTGGTGGATGGTGTGCACGGTGAATTAAATGTGGCCGATTACCTGGCGGGGAAAGTGGCCCCTGTATTTTTTGGAAGTGCCATTAACAATTTTGGTGTAAAGGAAATGCTGGATACATTCATACGCATCGCTCCCACACCAAGAAGCAGGGAAACAACAGCCCGGCCTGTAAATGTGGAGGAAGATAAACTGAGCGGTTTTGTTTTTAAGATACATGCCAACCTGGATCCCAAACACCGCGACAGGATCGCCTTCTTCAGGGTTTGTTCGGGAAAATTTGAACGTAACAAATATTTCCATCATGTGCGGCTGGATAAGGATGTCCGATTCAGCAATCCTTATTCTTTTATGGCAAGAGATAAGAGCATTATTGAAGATGCTTATGCCGGCGATGTGGTGGGTTTATTTGATACCGGGAACTTTAAAATCGGCGATACACTAACAGAAGGAGAGGATTTTTATTTTACTGGAATTCCCTCATTTTCTCCTGAAATTTTTAAAGAAGTAGTTAATAAAGATCCAATGAAAACCAAGCAATTGGAAAAGGGATTAATGCAGCTAACTGATGAAGGAGTGGCGCAGTTGTTCACTCAATTCGGAGGGAATAAGAAGATCATCGGTTGTGTGGGTGAACTTCAGTTCGAGGTCATTCAATACCGCTTGTTGCATGAGTACGGAGCATCGGTTGTTTTTAATTCGTTACCGTTTTACAAAGCCTGCTGGCTGACAAGCAAGGATCCTAAAAAGCTGGAAGATTTTCTTCGTTTCAAACAGGCAAACTCAGCAGAAGATAAAGACGGACATCCTGTTTATTTAGCCCAAAGCGAATGGTTCTTAAATACTGAGATAACCAACAATCCTGATATCGAATTTCATTTCACAAGTGAGATTCACAAGGATCAGGCTAATTAGTTATTCACTTCATAAACATCTGCAAACACCAGCCTGTCTTTTAATGGCATAGTGCTGAAATGTACGCCGCCCGGATTCGGGTTTGGCTTCAATGGATCATAAATGATCATCTCATACTCCAGCACTTTAACCCGGTAAGGTTTAGAGGCATATGCAGCCGGAAGATTGAATACATGTTTGTGATAAAATCCAAAATTCTTTACATCTGCCGGTTGAAGAACATAGCTGTAAGTATCTATCGGTTTTGCATTGATCGTTATATGTGTATCCTCTGAAGATGGAACCTCAATCGGTTCAATCACAAATTCAACTTTGGTTCTGAAATCAGGTTGCGGAGTTACATTGGGCACAGTTCCGGAAATAGCAGCTGTGATATTATTTTTTGAATTGCCGAACTGTAATGAACTGGCTCTTGGTGCCGGAACCTGTATATAATCCGCCTGCACAATAGCGGATAGGCAACAATCGGTTCCGCCTTTTCTCAGTGAGTTACGTTGGTACCTGGCTAATGCTAATCTTACAAAAGGATAATAAGCGGCAACAACATTAAGGCCGATATCTACATAATACAATTGTCTTTCCAAATCATATTTCACATCATAGGCAACAATACTTACTTTAACACCGGGGCTTTCAACAACAGATAGGTTACTGTCTTTATTTTCAGGTTTGATATTTACAAAATTGTTTTGATTGGGTGCAATACCTCCGGGAAGAGGTGCGGATAGTTTGGTAGGATCAGTTCCCCATGTGGTAACTAAGTTTACAGGTGGTGTAGCCACCATAGTTACATTAGCGTTGGGATTACCCTGGAAAAGAACTACTGCCAGTTGCTCACCTTCACCGCTGCTATACCACGGTCTTCTTAAATAAACTCTCATTCCCGATGCCCTTCCTGTTAGTGTAAGATTACCATTTTGTACCCGGTCCCATTCAAAAGTGGGGATCACATATTCAATTTGCGGAGCAACAGGTCTTGCACTGCTGAGGATATTTACCTTAGTCGTCTTATCTTCTTCCGTGGTGATCTTAAAGGCATCTTTTTTCTGGGTTATCAGGTTAAAAAAGTATTCACGGTAGCGGGTGGTGGCAATACTTTTATAATTCACCATGCGATGTTTGGTATCATTGAAAAGATGCTTGATCCCTTTGAACGGATTGTTTTTGATAAGTTCTCCAAATACGTATTCAAAAACGAGGTAAAGGGTTGTAAAATGAATAACTTTTGAACGCATAGATACCTGTTCCACTGCCGGTTCTTCCACATCATCAACCCATTCTGTCCAATCTGCTTCAATATCCAACTGACCTGTAGAAGGTCCATGCACCAATAGTTTGGTATTTAATAAGGCAAAGTGGTCACCATAATTTCTGTCTGATTCGATCTGAGCAATCTGGGGATACTTTTTGTTGCCCAGTTTAGTAAGCGGCTGCTGAATGGCATGTACAAAAGTGATCTCCCGCCATGGAGAAAACATCCAATGCTGGCCCTTTGCAATTTTCTGCCCGACAGTTCCATTCAGGTTATTCATTCCCATCATGTCGAGTACACCGGAATGTTTGATGATATCATCAGGCCTCCAGAAACAGGCATAATTCATTTTGACAATGGCGCCTTTCTGCAGGGTAACAATGAGTGTTCTTGAGGAAGATTGCCAGTTAATACCGGGCGGGCCTTCTTTCAGCATTACACGGAAAGTTTTAGGGTCAAACCATTCATCAGTGCTGGCAGTTTTGTTTGCCTGTGCATCCGTGGTTACTTCTTCATCAAAATAAAAACTTACCCGTCGTGTAATAGAATCAGGATTGGGTATTTTAGGATTAGGATCATTTGAAGAAAGAAAGAAAGTAACACCGGCAGCCAACGGATCAGCGAGATACTCAACCGTTATCGTTTTCTGGTTGCCATCAACCACTGTCATATTTGGTTTATTGTCTTCCTCTTTGAACAAAGGATCTTTTTCTGCAACTATTTTCTGATAATAGGCAGAGGCCTGTGCCGCATTCGCTTCACCAAACCCTTTATCAAGCATGGAATGAGTCGTAGCTCTTTCAACAGTACATCTTGGTGGTTTCACATGACGGATCGATTCCGGTTTGTATTTGCCACCATCTTCATTGTTCTCAAATTGCTCAACGGACATTGATTCATTGCTTCGTATCACCATCACTTCAGCTGATTCACCATCCTTCACATTATTGCCCAATACTAAAAAAGGAGCATCCACGGGTTCATATCGCATATAGCGGATATTGGGAACAATGGCTACCCCAGGGTTTTCAGGAGAAAAGTCATGCGGTACACTATTACCTGCTGCATCAACTGTTCTGACCTTAATAGAGTATTTTTTACCAAAGCGAAGTTTGGGGAGTGTGCCTTTTTCAATACCTGCCAACACATTCAATTTAAAATCTGCAGTGTTGGGTGTTCTGTATTTATTCTCTTCTTTAACCTTATCTCCCGGTTTACTTTTATCATAGATCTCCTGCTTATCAAGTAACGGGTCATTTAATGCACTTCCCGGAGGTGGAACACTAAGACTCCATCCTTCCCAACGGGCAAAAGCTTCACCGACTTTCAGTTGTTTGCCAAGATCAGTATTTTCTTCAGCGGCACCGATCTGGATATAACCTTCATCCGGTGACATATTGGAAATTTCAATGGGTGTGCCGTTTGAATTAATGAACGAATATTTGTTTTTTCTTTTATGAAGGCTAAACCATTTTCCCCCCATATCATCCGGCTGAATATCCATTCGATAACCAAGGTTCAGATCATCCGCATACAGGATTTCATTAGGCAAAACAAAACTGGTATTAGTGCCGGAAACACCGGATGGATTGATGCCTATTGCTACGAGAGCAGGTTTAAGTCCATTCATTTTTACAAACTTCGTTTGTAATGATGCGGCCATCCCGTTTTTGGCAATACCAATACCGCTGCTGCGGTTCACAGGTGTTCCTTCTTTCCTCGGTGCTTCGTTATTAAATAAAGGAATAAGTTGTGCACTCGGTACCATGCCTTCAACTGCGTGATAAATATGCTTTGCTTTTTTAAGCTGGAGACCATCGATCATCTGGCACATTTTGAGCCCTGCGCCATCAGTGTCCAGTTGAAATACGGTAAAAGCATCTGTATTTAATTTTAAATGCCCTTTATCGATAAGGCTACCGGCGGATGGTTTGGTATAAAAATGTTTTGCTGTAACTACGGTAGCCGTTGCAGGGGATGAAAGTGTCGTTGCTATCGAATAATTTATTCCTGTCATTACTACCCTGATATTGGGTTCTGATCCTGAGTTGATAGCAATATTTCCTGTATTGGTTATTTCCAGGTCAAACACCAATCCTAATTTTCGTAACAGTTCAGGATAAGCTGCAATGACCGATAGCATTTCATGAAATTCAAAATCCGGTTTTTGCGGAGCGATATAATTAGTAACCGGTTTTTTATCATACAACCCATGAAAATTTTTTAGCTGTGCAAAATCAAACGTGGGGTTAGGATTTTGGTTGAAGGGAATTGCTTTATTCTTTCTTAATTGGGTTTTAATTCTTTCTTCAGGATGTAGTTTTATAATCAGGTTATCCAATGAAATTTTTTCCCTGCCTCTTTGTTTCGGATAATCAGCCACTCCATAATCAGAAATGGCTTTGAAAGTTGCATTTTCTGTGTAATAATTACTATCAGGCAGATCATCGGCGAAATCCTTTCCCATCTGCGCTACAATATTTTGAACATAGGAGATAATATGCTTTACCGGGTATGAAACGATCGGCATATTACTCAGGTCCTCTTGTACAAATGATTTTACTTTCACAGTCGGGGCAAACAAATTTTTCCATAAAGTATCATCAACGGGAGAGCTGATCACATTGGCCTGTACCGGTGTGTTGTTGATATATACAATGAATTTGCCATTCTTTGCCAGTTGTGCCCATTTAAGCATGTCAGGCACATTTTGTAAAGTAGTGTTGGCATCTTCCACCTGCAGGCTGAGTGCTGCTGATATTTTCAGGTTATTTCCGTTTCCTTTTGAAACCAAACCATTTGGTAACGCCGTAAGAATTATTTTTTGTTTCATGTCTGGTATTCATTCGTTAAATAATCAGGCAGCAAATGCACCGCAGTATTCCAGCCACTCATTTTCTTTGATCGCCATCTGGAAGTTAGGATCGCTGCCACTTCCGGCGAAAGTTCTTTCCGCATGCAAGGTGACACTTGCACTGAAGAAGAGAATTTCAATTTTCAGTTTCAAAGTAGCTTCTCCGAAAGCTTTCTTTTTGTCGATTAAATAAGTAAGTGCTAGGTATAGTTCAAGGCTGGCAGTGATCAATCCTAAAATGCACAATGAACCGTTGATGCGTACATAACCTGTAAGTGATGTTGAGTTTTGCCCATCTTCAACGGTCATTTTGAAATAGATTCCTGCCATGATGCTGACACCACCACTGGCTACTCCCAGGTTTATTGAAGCTGCAGCGCCAAATTCAAGGGATGCTTCAATTTGCCTTATTCCGTTGAGGTCAATTTCCAATCCAAAGAATCCACCACCGCCGAGGAATGAAACTGTCAGCGTAAAAGGTTGCTGTCTTTCACAAAATCTAAAACCAAAAGTGAGCGGGGCCCCGGTGAAGGGCAGATTGACTTCTGCACCAAGTGTCATGTTACTTAATGAAAGGACACCCATTTGCACATTGGGCAATGCCATGGTAAAACCACACTTGATACCCGTCAGGGTAACATCGAGGTAAGGAGGATCCGAAAACCCGTTTGATGGGATCAGGGAATTAAAGTTATTGATGAACTCCAGTGGACCACCAAAAGCCACAGGTGGATTTGCCATCTCCACACTCACATCTGCTTTTTTCCCCGCTTTGGTATTAAAACGGATCTCATTAAAATCAATATTGATGAGATCCTTCATGATAGTGATCTTAAATGCTTTCAGCCAGGCTTCTGTCGAAAATTCCGGAGCTGCTGTTGGATTTTTCTTTTTCACTTTTACCTGGGTAAGAATAGAAAATTCCGAACCGCCCTTTTGCACAAATGCAGCAAAACCCAGGTCAATATTTTTCAGTTGCGGCTTGATGACATAAGAAGTAATGATCTCCTCTTTTGTTTCTTCTGTTACCAGGTTGGGGATTTTTGGAACCCTGTCGGTCAATGGCTTTGCGAGATCATACGAACTTTTATCACCTGCAAGAAAATTGAGGATATCACTCAGTTTGAATACACCAAACAATTTAGGATCAGGCAGGTTGCTCACTTTAAAAAAGTCATCTGCAGCAGCTGCGGCAGTTTTAAATTTTTCAATATCGCCTCCAAAGGCGCCAGCTGCTTTTGAAAGACCGCTCAGATTGAAATTTGGTGCAGCCATACCACCCGTCTTGTCTGTTTGTCCTGAAAAGTTTATCGGGTTGGGCAATTTGAAAGCTGCAAAAACATGTCCCTGGTTATTATCATCAACAAGAGTAACAGGAACTGATTGTGCTATACCGGTTAGCCGCTGATAAGAGGGTTCAAATATTTCTGCCTGACCAATTGTTGGCAGGAAGCCTTGCGGCTCATCCGCATTTGTATATGTTTTTGTTTTAAATGAAACGGATTTGGTAACATAAGAAGTATCCGTGGCATTAGTTGCCTGTGGCGCCAATGTAAATTTTTGTCCGTTAAAATCAGTGGTTGTGGTAATTGGCCCGCCAAATTCTTTATTGTATCCATCCGATAATGCTTTCACATTAGCAGCACTTCCTAAAATATCAGTACTGACAAATGCAAGGGGTAATGTAAAGTCAACAATATTTCCATCAAGGTCTTCCCCTTTGATCTTAAATGGTACTTCTTTCCCTCCACTGATAATTACGAATTGGAGATCGTCCGAAGGTGGTACTGCCTCACCGGGTTTAGGGTCAATAGGTTTTAAAGCCGCAGAAGGAAGAGAAGAAGCAATCTTTTTTCGCACTACATCCAGCAGTGGCGAAACAGTAGTTACTATTTCCACTCTGCTGAAAGAAAAATTCATAAACTCTCCTGAACTATCCCGGTAGTTATAATCTTTTACAGGTTCGGTAACTACAACGATCTTACGTTGAAAGTTTGCAGCCGTACCGGTTCTTGCATGTGGTTTCCTTTCAGTGATCTTTATCAACACGGCCTCATGGCCAAACGGCATAATGTTACCGGCCTTTACAATTTCAACATAATGTTCCCTGCCAAGGGTTTCAATGTGGCGCCATTTTAAAAGATTCAAAGCATTCCCATCACCAAATAATACACCTGCTGCTTCCAGTTTTTTTCTTTCTACAATCATTTCACTATCCAGCCATGCTCCTAGTGTGGTCAGAAATAGCTTATACGCTTTTATAGGTGCCGGAACAAATCTTGGTATCTGGAAATTAGAAGACTCATGAACGATCTGGTGACGATCCTTGTTAGTCATAGATGTGAGCCCAAGAACATTATCCAGCATTTTTTCAGTCACCACTGCCTTGTAATTTTTATCTGCATCATCAGCCCACAGTGCTCTTACTATTCGTTGCTCTATGGTCAGGTCACTTTCATCTATTCCTTTGGTTGTTTTTGTGCCCATACGGGTATGCCACAGCTCAAACAATTTATTAGTGGCTTTCAGCATGCCCGGATCAGGAGTGATTTTGCTAAGGTGGCTCCATCCGGCCAGTTTAGTAGGTGAGAGGTATAGACGAAGTGGAACCTCCAATGAAGTTTCTAATTCTTCCAATG
The DNA here is from genome assembly GCA_035328345.1 of Chitinophagaceae bacterium. Classification (GTDB taxonomy): domain Bacteria; phylum Bacteroidota; class Bacteroidia; order Chitinophagales; family Chitinophagaceae; genus JJ008. The sequence continues at coordinate 26,912 of DAOLIV010000008.1, forward strand.
GCCCAACCGGATCTTTTACCAATGCAACAATATTAGGGCGGATGTTAGTAATTACTTCGCGACGACTGTTATTATTGTCAGCAACGATCAGGTTATTAATAGTTAGTCTTTCATCCTTGGATAAACCTTTATTCAGGGTGATATTTTTATTGACTCTTGTATTGCTGATCTTAGTTCTGGCAGCATTTATTTTGGAATTAATGACAGGTTTTGCAATGATTCTTTTGGGCGGTTGCTTGGCTCTTTCGTTCACAACCAGTTCATATTTTTCCCATGCAAGCAGTTCATTTACATCAAGGGGTATAGAAGTAATTGAGGATGGAATTTCAAATACCAGGCGGCTTTCTGCGCCAATAAGGATCTTGCCGGGAACTGTTGGTGTCTCAATAGAATTTTGTTCCTCTACCCATCCCTGTTCGCTGATAGACTGAGGTTGAAAGACCACCGCCATATGAGCCGGACTTCCTTTTTTTTGCAGGCTGTTTCCTGACAATGAAAAATTATAAAACCTTAGTTCAAGGGAAAGCAGATCATAAGGTCTTAACAATTCAACAGAAATGTATTTAGGGGGATTTTTTACGCCGACTATTTCTCTTGCCGGTTGTTTTACCCTGATCTGTGAAGCAGCGGAATGACCAACAGCAACGGCACCACTGAGACCAAGAAATTTCAGGAACTTTCTCCTTTTTGTTGCAAAGGAGCGATTGAATTTTTTACGGGACATAGCAGAAGGTTTAGTGTGGTAATTATCCCGTATTAAATTTAAAATTTTAAAAGAGTTTATATTAGTGTTATTCCCTTATGTTGGTAAATTGTAAATAAAAAGCAGGTTAACTCAATGTTGTTTGTACATGATAATTTTTGAAACAGAACGTTTTATTGTAAGGTCGTATAATTTCGATGTGGATAAAGAGGATTTTTTCAGAATTCATGGTGATGCTGAAGTAATGCGTTATATACGTCCGCCCAAGAGTCGTGAAGAAAGCGACAAATTCCTAAAGGAGAATATTGAATTCACATTACAAAACCCGGGAAGAGGTAGGGTAGCTGTTACAGAAAAAGAGAGTGGAAAAACAGCAGGTTCATTTGCTTTAATTCCGGTAGAAGGAACACAGGACTGGCAGCTAGGCTATGTTCTTTTGAAGGAATATTGGGGAAAAGGAGTTGCTACAGAGTTGACAAGAGAAGGCTTGAAATATTTTTTCTCCACTTGTGATTTAGAAATTATTTACGGAGTTACTGAGGAAGGGAATCTTGCTTCTCAAAAAGTTTTACTAAAGAATGGATTTAAAATATCAGGACACAAAATGGATGGTCAGATCAGGCTAATAATTTTTCAAGTTCGACGGGCAGACTTACCTGATTAAGACAAAAGTACCTTTGCGGAATACGTCAGGGCTGCAGCTTGTCTTGGCTTTGATCATATATACAAAAACTCCGGCATTCTGTTTCTTTCCTTTATAAGTTCCATCCCAGCAATCGCCGGCATTCTTTGTAAAAAATACTCTTTCGCCCCAACGATTATATATGCTGAATTCAAGAGTTTCAATTATTCCCCAATATTTTATTCCGTAGCAGTCATTCAGGCCATCGTCATTAGGAGTAAAAGCAGTTGGCATCAGGTAGCCACCAACATTGGCTCCCGTAACTTTAACGGTCACAGTATCAGTATTACTACAGCCGAAAGCATCTGTCCCGGTTACTGAATATAATGTAGTTACTGCAGGTGTTGCAATAGGATTTGAAATAGTAGTATTATTCAGAGATCCTCCTGGTGTCCATAAATAAGTAGCAGCACCCGATCCAATCAGCTGGCTTTGGTCTTGACTGCAGTCTATATCATTTGATTTAGCCGCTTTTACATCAGGCAACGGAAAAACATTGACGGTAGTATTAAGTGTTGCAGATTCATTACACCTGGTTTCTGTGATGATTACACTATATGTTGTTGTAGATGCCGGATTCGCCAACGGGTTTGAAATTGATGCATTATTCAGAGACGAAGATGGTTGCCATAAATAAATATCACCTCCTGACGCCTGCAACTGTACAGGAGTATTCAAACAGGTTTGCTGATCTGTATTTACTGAGAATGAAGCAGGGGAAACGATATCTACTCTTACCGAATCCTGGTTGGCACAACTAAATGCATCTGTAACTGTAACGTAGTAAGTAGTGGCGTTTAGCGGCGAAGCAACAGGGTTTGCAATGGACGGATTGCTTAATGTAGCTACAGGTGTCCAGCTATATGCAGACCCACCACTTGCAATTAACTGCACGGATGTGTTTCTGCAAATGGCAGTATCGGCGGTAATAGTAATATTGGGGCCGGGATTCACATTGATCGTTACTGAATCTTTGGCACTGCACCCATTGGCATTTATACCAGTAACAATGTATTGGATTGTATCAACAGGCGTAGCAACCGGGTTACCAATATTAGGATTGGAAAGACCAGTAGTGGGTGTCCAGGAATAAGTAACACCACCGGTAGTGTTTAGTTGAACAGAAGCTCCCTTGCAAATATCAGTATTGTTGTTTGTTACTACTGAAGCTGTATCAACAGTAATAATGACACTATCCTTTTTCATAGATACCGGGGCAAAGGATATATCGTCCAGTGCAAAATCATTCCCCTGCACCTGTATGTTCTTATTTACAATGGAGATTATCGCTGACGTATTATTTCCTGAGTTCCAAGTAGTATAAAATTGTGTCCAGGTACAGGTTGGTAAGCTGGCTGTAATCAGATTCCCAATATCTTTTCCATTAATAGAGAATTGTAGTTGTGCAGGGTTGGGAGGCCAAAGTGCCTGAATCCAGGTAGAAAACGCATAATTAGTATTTGGTAATACGTTGACCGTTTGGGTCCACACATTTACATTAGGGACAGGTGAACCATTAACCAACAGCATATTTCCATTTCCGGTTGTATGATCTGTACAGTTGCTTAAGGAAGCATTCCATGCCTGTGGATTTGGGCCTACAAAATATTGTCCCTCCGTTACATTGGGATTAGCAAAAACATATCCTGATGTGAAACCAGTATTCCCTGCACTGAAATCTCCGTTATTGATAATATTTACGCCAGTGACCTGTGCGGTAAAATAATAAGTAATATTTTGAGGGGTAGAAGTAGTGGGTTCGGCAAGAGTTGGGTCATCCAGATAAGTTGTTGGGCTCCAGCAAAAATTTAAAGCCGGGAGGGTCTTTATCTTTTTTGTTGCACCGAAACATATTGTTGTGTCGGGAGTTGTAATTATATCATCGGGTAAAAGATCAAGAGTGATTGTTTTAAAAATAGTATCACGGCATGTACCGTTTTCCACGCTGAATTTTACGAGGTAATTGCCGGCGCTGCTATAAATATTAATAGGATTCAAGGAGGTATTATTGGTATTTCCATCGCCGAATGACCAATAGGGATTTGCAGAAGAAGTACCTATAGCAGTAAATTGTACAGAAAATGGATTACATATATCCCGTTGGTAACCGAAATCAAAATCCAGGGAGGAAGTAGTAATATCCCTTGTGATGCTATCCTTACAGCCATTAATGTCAGTAATGATAAGTTTTACCGTAAATGTTCCATTTGTGCTATATGTGTGTGATGTATTTTGAGTGTTGGCAGTTCCGCCATCTCCAAAATGCCACTCCCAGGAATTTATCGGGTTGGTATTTGTATATCCAAATCCTTTAAAATCAAAATCCATACAGCCTGTCGCACTATCTTTTATTCTTACTGAATCAATATTTGGCACAAATGGAATGAGGTCAAACGGAATCTGCAGGTTGAATAAATTTAATCCATTTGATCCAGATGTAGCACCATAACTATCACTTCCAAAGTCTATATTGATACCATTTAATCCTCCGTTATTTTGAACTATGACGTTTGTCGGAACTACTGATGAAGCAAACCAAATAGCTCCCCCACCTCCACCACCGCCAGGTCCGAGTTTTCCTTGAAGCTCTCCATTCATATCCGCTCCCTTACCTCCCTTGGCACTAAGAGTCGAATTGTCTAGGATATTTACGACATCTAATAAAATGGTCCCACCCCCGCCTCCACCACCCATGCCCTCGTGGCATTTGTATGGTTGTCCAGGGTCTCTCGTACATTCTATTGCTCCGTCGCCATCTGCCAATATCTTATTACTATTTGCTTTAAGATAATTGCCTTTGATTATGATAATCCCACCACCATTTCCCCCATTTGGATTAAAGCCGGGGAGGTTATCGCAATGTCCAGCTCCGCCACCCCCGCCCAAAAAGACTTTGTTGCTTCCATTGTTATATATTAATGAATTTCCACCAATTCCTCCATTATCAGTAGGTGGCCCACAATTTATCCATTCTCTACCGCCATTTCCACCTGGGGCTCCATTACCTCCCCCAGCACCCCCTGAGTTATGTTCCAATCCCCCACCTCCGCCATTTGCAAGAGTACCTTTGCCAAAAGATTTTAGAATAGAAAGTTCTGCGATACCTTCCCCTTTGGGAGCAGCCTTTATAAGATCATTAGGGTAATAATAATTGTTTTCATGACAATAAAATGAGTTGGTCATTGGGTTAATTAAATTTCCTCCCTTTAACCCTTTTCCACTTACATCTATATCGGCATTAAGATTGATGGTATCTAGAACGTTTAATACTAAAACTCCTCCTTTATTTCCATCCCAGGGAAGACAAGTCAATGTTGTATTCAGATTTATATTATCATAATAAGGTACCCTTATTAATTGTACTTTCCCATCGGGGATGTCGTATTGCCGTGTGAGTTTGTTTTTGAGTTCTATAAGATTTCCTGTTTTGTTTTTTACATAATTGAACTCATAATTTCCTGAATTTTTATAATCGGTTATTGTACCAAAAGCTGCAGTGTTAGTCGAGTCTACCACTGCACCCTTCATTTGTATTAATAAAACTGTGTCGCCGGTATTAAATGTGCTGGCGTCTTCTACTGTTATCGTATTGGTACATGGATTAAGTACAATGACCGGCGTGTAGGTATTAATAATAGTGTCAATATTATTGGATATAAGACATGAGTCTAAAATGAAACCACAGTCAGTGTTAGCAGCATTAATTGCAGCACTTCCATTTAAAACACCATTCCATGCAGGGTTGCCTTGCTTGTTTACTAGGCTACTGAAGGAGTAATAGGCACTAAGTCCTGGTTGCGTAGTTGGGTTAGGCAATGATGTGTTCATGTAGGCCTTAATTTCCGCCTGAGTCCTGGCGACGTTCCAAATTCTGACCTCGTTAATGTATCCTAAAAATTGAGTATTCCAAACAGTTCCAGGATATAATCCTATTTGAGTATTCAGATTATTTTGAAATAAATTACCTGTTGCTGCGACCTGGCTCATCAGGAAACCATCACGGTAGAATTTCAAAGTACTGCCATCATAAACCATTGCCACATGATAGGTTTTATTCAATTTCAGATCACAAATATCAGGTGTGCCAAAAAAGCCATTAGTAGTAGTTATATATGCATGATTTGGTCGTAGTAAATAATTTACATCATTAGGGCCGGTATGTTTTGAAACAATATCTCCTTCAGTGTTATTTCCTCCACCCGGGAGATACGGTTGTGTTCTGTTTATCTGTGCCTCTACAGTAATTTTATTACCGGTAATATCCAAGTCGCCGATACTGACGTATGAAGATTGTGATGGTGTGTTCAGCCAATTATCACATGGAAGGATGCTTGCACAACTATCTGGTATAAAGTCACAAGATGGATTAGTATTAGAAATTGTGGCTGCGCCACTTAATGTTCCGTTCCATGCAGGATTTCCTTGTTTGTTAATAAGATTGTCAAATGTATAATATGCTAATAGTCCTGTTTGCGTAGTGGGATTTGGCAAAGAACTATTCATGTAAGTCTGGATCTGTGACTGGGATCTTGCAACATTCCATATTCTTACTTCGTTGATGTATCCAATAAAATTTGTATTAAAAACTACATCATCATATAAGCCAATTTTTGTTGGATGATTATTTTGAAACATATTGCCCGTGCAGGGAACGCTACTCATTAAGAAACCATTTCGATAGAATTTTAGCGTACTACCATCATACACCATTGCTGCATGATAAGTTTTATTTAATTCTATATCACAAATTTGTGGTGTCGTGAAATACCCATTAGTGGTTGTTATTTCTGCATTGTTAGGGCGCAGCAAATAGTTTACATCGTTTGGACCAACATGCTTAGATACAAGATCTCCTGCCCAATTATAACCATTGTTGTAAGGTAAAGTTCTGTTGAACACAGCTTCAACAGTTATAGTATTCCCAGGTACATCTAAATCTCCAACGTTTACATAAGATGGGAATGAAGAAAGATTTAGCCAGTTATTACATGAAGTCTGCACTATGCACCCGCCGATAACATTTATTTCATCCTGATTCAAAGCTCTATTGTAAATTCTTATATCATCCATTACTCCGTTGAACCAATAGGGATATTGTGCATTATTCATTTTCCCGAAATACAGATCAAATGAATTTGTAAAAGTTGCCCCGTTCGCCGGACTCGAGTTTTTTAATTCGCAATTCACAAAAAGTTTAGCGGTAGTGCCATCACAGGTGTAAACAACAGAATACCATTCCCCTGTTTGAATAAAAGGAATATAACCGGTAGTGGCCATCAGGTTATTGTTTATACCATAAAAGTTTTCATGACTGATATCCGGTACAGGGTTTGAACAGTTTTGCCCATTGGTAAACCCATGGTCATCGAATCGCAGCATATAGTTGCCGGTTAAAAAGTCCTGATCTCCTTTTGTTATTATGCTGTTGCCGTGACAAAGACCCTGGTAGAAACCACTGACTTTTACCCAGGCTGTTATGGAAATTTTATTAGTACTGTTCAGCGTGGCGCTATTTGGAATTCTCATGTAATTATTAATCCCATTAAATTGATAGGCGCTATTTGGGTTGCCATTGCGGTCTGCTGTCAGTGTAGCATTGTTAAAAGTGGGATTATTATTATTGCCACTTACGTCATTGGCGTTTCCGTTAAAAGGATAATAAGCAAGAAGACCCTGGTTCAGATCTACCTGTCCAAAGCAAAGCGTTGGCAATAAAAGCAGTAACAGCAATAAGGTGCGAATCATGAGTGGCGATTGCCAGACAAATTACTCAATTGGGATGATACCTGTATAATTGTGAGGCGTAATTTTTTTGAGCTCTTTCTTCAGGTTATCAGTCGTTTTTAGCGAATCGATAAATGTGTGAATTGCTTCTTTATCAATTGTTTGGCTGCCACGGGTCAATTGTTTAAGCGCTTCGTATGGGTTTGGATAATTTTCTCTTCTGAGTATTGTTTGTATCGCTTCTGCGACAACTGCCCAGTTATTATCAAGATCCGCATAAATTTTCTGGTCATTCAGAATAAGTTTCCCGAATCCTTTCTCGATTGACCGAAAGGCGATCATCGTGTGGGAAAATGGTACACCGATATTCCGAAGCGCTGTTGAATCAGTAAGATCTCTTTGCAATCTTGATACAGGAAGTTTGGATGAAAGGTGCTCAAATAATGCATTAGCAATACCTAAATTACCTTCGGCGTTTTCAAAATCGATCGGATTTACTTTATGCGGCATTGCGGAAGAACCAACCTCACCCTTTTTTATTTTTTGACGGAAATATTCCATTGAAATATAGTTCCAGACATCCCTGCACAAATCCGTAAGAATATTATTGATTCTTTTCATACAATCAAAATGTGCAGCAAGGTTATCGTAATGTTCTATCTGGGTGGTATACTGTTGCCTGACCAGGCCAATATGCTGAAGAAACTCATTTGAAAACTTAACCCAATCGGTTTTTGGAAATGCAGCATGGTGTGCATTAAAATTTCCTGTTGCCCCACCAAATTTTCCCATAAATGGAATACCTATAAACTGTTCGATCTGGTTTCCTATTCTTTCAACAAACACCATGATCTCTTTTCCAAGTTTTGTCGGGCTGGCCGGTTGTCCATGAGTATGTGCCAGCATCGGAATATCTTCCCATTCTTTCGCTAAAAGCTTTAACTGTGTATTCAGGTTCAATAAGCCGGGCAGGTATTCATACTCAATGGCATGTTTCCATAATAATGGTATGGCTGTATTATTGATATCTTGTGAGGTGAGTCCAAAATGAATCCATTCCTTTTCGTCAGCTTTTCCTGTTTTTTCCAGCTCATTTTTCAGAAAATATTCAACTGCTTTTACATCATGATTGGTTGTGAATTCAATTTGTTTTATTTCCTGCGCATCCTCTTGTCCAAAATCATCAGCCAGTTTTTGCAGATGTTTCCTGGTTTTGCCCGATAGTTTAAAAAATTTCTTTTGTTCCAGGAAAAGCAGGTATTCAATTTCTATTCTAACACGGTATTTAATAAGGGCATATTCTGAGAAATATTCATCCAGATGTTGAACTTGTTTCCGATATCTGCCATCAATCGGGGATATTGCTGTAAGTGCCGTTAATTCCATTTAAAAGGATTTGTTTTACTACACCATCGATATTGCAAAATATGGTCTATCAGTTTCCAACTAACTATATTTGTTGCAAAGATAAAGAACAGGAACTGCAGTCATGGAAGAGAATAGAAAAGCATCGTTAACCGGAAAAGATAAAATCAGGGTTGGGATAGTCAATTATCTCAATACAAAACCCTTATTGTATGGACTTACCCGTAATGATATAAAAAATGATATTCTTCTGCATGGGGACTATCCATCAAGGTTGGCAGAAATGCTCAAGGATGATGAAATAGACATAGGGTTGATACCAGTAGCAGTCATTCCAGAACTTCCCGTTTCATTTGTCGCAGGCGACTATTGTATCGCAGCCGAAGGAGAGATTGCGTCCGTGGCGTTATTCAGCGAAGTCCCGATGAATGAGATCACAAAAGTTTATCTTGATTACCAGAGTAAGAGCTCCGTTGCTTTGCTGAAATACCTGATGCATGAAAGCTGGGGTATTCATCCTGAACTGGTTTATGCCTCAGATGAAAGTTACAGGGAACTAATAAAAGGCACAACCGCCGGCCTGGTAATTGGAGATAGGGCATTTGAGCAACGAAAGATATCAACTTTTATCTATGATCTGGGTTCGGAATGGAGGTCAATATCTGGGTTACCATTTGTATTTGCTGCATGGGTCAGTAATAAAAAATTACCGGAGGATTTTATAGCTCGTTTTAATGAAGCGAACGCTTTAGGATTAAAACATATCAATGAAATTGTTTCAGAGACATCATTCCCTTTATATGATCTTCAGAAATATTATAAAATACACCTGAGCTATCAGTTGGATGAAAGAAAGAAAATGGGAATGTCCAGGTTTCTGGAGCTTATCGGTCATCAGTCGGCTTCCAAATTTGTAGAAGTGCCTAGGGTAGATCTTCATTAATAACGTCTGGAAGCCGCCTATTGCTTAAAAGCTACTGATTAAAATAATCAAGAAGCAAAAAAGTATAAATTTGCGCCTTAATAATATCAGGTGTAATGAAAGTAGTCATATTCGCCGGAGGCTTAGGTACAAGGATCTCGGAAGAGACTGAAACAAGACCGAAACCAATGGTAGAAATCGGGGGTAAGCCAATACTTTGGCATATCATGAAAATTTACAGCCACTTTGGATTTAATGATTTTATTATTTGCCTGGGGTATAAAGGGTATATTATAAAAGAGTATTTCATGCATTATTTTTTGCATAATTCAGATATTACAATTGAATTAGGAAATAATAAAGTGGAAGTACATGGCTCAAATACGGAAGCATTTAAAGTCACTCTTGTTGATACAGGTCAGCATACTAAAACAGCAGGTCGTTTAAAGCAGATTAAAAAATATATTGATGGGGAGGATTTTATGCTTACCTATGGAGACGGGTTGAGTGATATAAATATTACTGATTTATTATCTTATCACAAAAAACACAATCGTACCGCCACGGTTACAACTGTACAAATGGATGCAAGATTCGGAGGGGTTGATATCGCAACTGACAATGTTGTAACTTCTTTCAGGGAAAAGGCAAAAGATGAAAGTAAGTGGATCAATGGGGGGTTTTTTGTTTTAAAATCAAAGGTGTTTGACTTTCTGGAGGGAGATATGGATGAAATGATGTGGGAAGATGCGCCGCTAGAAAAATTAGCGGCGGATGGACAACTGGTTGCCTACAAGCATAAAGGTTTCTGGAAATGTATGGATGCTTTAAGGGATAAACTGGAATTGGAATCGCTTTGGCAAAGGAACCAGGCTAAATGGAAAATCTGGAAATGAGCAGTGAATATTTGTTGCACTACAAAAACAAGAAAGTTTTTATTACCGGTCATACTGGTTTTAAAGGTTCGTGGCTCGCTGCAATTCTCCAAATAGCAGGTGCAGTAACAAAAGGGTATGCTCTTGCACCTGAATACGATGGACTCTTTAATCTGATCAAAAAAGAATGCTTTTCAGAAAACGTAATAGCGGACATCAGAGATAAAGACAGGCTAAAAAAGGAGGTTGGATCATTTAAACCTGATTTTATCTTTCATATGGCAGCACAGCCACTGGTAAGAAGATCCTACCAGGTACCTGCTGAAACTTTTGAAGTTAATGTTTCAGGGACGGCTAATCTCCTTGAAGTGGTAAGGGATTTGAATCATAAGTGTTCCATAGTTGTGATCACGACTGATAAAGTTTATGACAACAAAGAAACAGAGCAACTGTACAGGGAGGAAGACCCGTTGGGGGGATACGACCCCTATAGCTCCAGCAAAGCTTGTACTGAGTTAGTGGTTTCTTCTTTTAAAAATTCTTTCTTCAATCCAATGAGTTATGATACACATCTTAAAGCCATAGCATCTGCTAGGGCTGGAAATGTGATTGGAGGTGGTGATTGGAGTACAGATAGAATTATTCCGGATATTATTCGCTCATTGCAGGGTGGTACAGAGGTTAAAGTAAGAAATCCCAAATCGGTGCGTCCTTGGCAACATGTTCTTGAACCTTTGTCTGGTTATTTGATGCTGGGTCGGATGCTCGATCTGGATCCGATAAATTTTTCAATGCCATTTAATTTCGGTCCGTTACCGGAAGATCATCTTTCAGTAGAAGAATTAGTTAAAACGGCAATTGCTTGCTGGGGTAAAGGAGATTGGATTGATATGTCAGATACTACGCAGGTCCATGAAGCTGGTTTATTGAAACTTGATATTTCAAGAGCCAAAAAAGATCTTCAATGGTTACCAAAAATGAATGCTAAGCAGGCAATCATGCAAACGGTTGAATGGTATAGAAAACCTGTAGAGAGAAGAATGGAGTTTACTTTTCAACAGATAAAAGAGTATTTTACCACATGATATTCTCGCCGACACCGTTAAATGGGAGTTTCATAATTGATCTTGAGTCCTTGCAGGATAAAAGAGGGTGGTTTGCCAGGTATTATTGTAAGAATGAATTCAGTCAAATCGGTCATAAAGATGAATGGGTTCAAATGAATCACTCATTTACATCTTCAATAGGTACCGTTCGTGGCATGCATTTTCAGAAAGAACCATTTAAAGAAATAAAACTGATAAGGTGCGTGGCAGGGGCTGTCTTTGATGTAATCGTTGATCTTAGAATGGGATCTCCAACCTTCCTGAAATGGTTTGGCGTAGAATTATCTGCTGGTAATAAAAGGTCAATTTACGTTCCGGAAGGGTTTGCACATGGGTTTCAGAGTTTAAGTGATAATTGTGAACTGCTTTATCATCATTCTGCTTTTTATCAGCCTGGCTTGGAAGGAGGTCTAAAATATAATGATCCTGCTGTGGGTATTAACTGGCCCTTGCCCGTAAGTGTGATCTCAGAAAGAGATGATCGACATACATTACTTGATAAAGATTTCAAAGGAATTTAAAATGCATTGCAGATTTTGTAAAACTTCACTAAAGCACATATTTATTGACCTTGTCAATTCTCCGGCATCTAATTCGTTTCTCAGGGAAGAACAGTTAAATGAGCCAGAGACTTTTTACCCCCTTAAAGTATTTGCCTGTCACAACTGCTTCCTGGTGCAGGTTGATGAGTATAAAAAATCTGATGCAATTTTTAATAGTGAGTATGTATATTTTTCTTCTTATTCCAGAAGCTGGCTACAACATGCAAAGAATTATACGGACATGATGATCCGGCGGTTCGGATTTAATGAAAGTTCAAAAGTGGTTGAGATCGCATCCAATGATGGCTATCTGCTTCAATATTTCAAAGAAAAAGGAGTTCCTGTATTGGGTATAGAACCAACGAGTAATACTGCAGAAGTCGCTATTAAGAAAGGCATTAATACGATGACCGAGTTTTTTGGTGTTAGGTTAGCTCAGCAATTATCAGGGAAGAAAAATATCAAAGCTGATTTATTGCTTGGTAACAATGTTTTGGCACATGTGCCGGATATAGTTGATTTTGTTAAAGGGATGAAACTGTTGCTTGCGGAAACAGGTGTGATCACTATGGAATTCCCGCACCTTATCCAATTAATAGATAATAGCCAGTTTGATACCATTTATCATGAACATTTTTCATATCTGTCCCTTTATACAGTCAAAGAGATATTTAATGCAGAGGGTTTAGAAATATTTGATGTAGATGAGATTTTGACACATGGCGGCTCATTACGAATATATGCAAAGCACAAGGAGGATAATTCCAACGTAATTTCTCGGAATGTAGAAAAACTTCTTGAGGCAGAAATTTCAAAAGGTGTTACTTCTTTGTCTTATTATTCCGGTTTTCAGCAAAAGGCATTAAAAGTAAAAATGGACTTGCTCACTTTTCTGGTTACCCAGAAAAGGGTGCAAAAAAAAGTTGCTGCATACGGGGCAGCGGCAAAGGGTAATACCTTGCTCAATTATTGCGGAATAAAAAATGACTTAATTGAATTTGTTGTAGATGCTAATCCTGCCAAACAGGATAAATGGCTTCCCGGAAGTCATATTCCAGTAGTTCGGGAAGAATATTTGAGGGAAACAAAACCGGATTTTGTGATTATTCTTCCATGGAATTTAAAAGATGAAATAACTACACAGCTTTCATATATACGTGAATGGGATGGAAAATTTGTAATTCCGATCCCGGAACTGCAAATTATTTAACCTTGATATGAAGAAAATACTGGTAACAGGAGCAACTGGATTTATTGGCGGGTATGTCATAAAAGAACTATTAGAGCAAAATGCTTCTGTTATTGCAACATCTTCTAATAAAGCCAAAGCATCAGTTCAGGATTGGTTTAATAGTGTTTCTTATATCGCTTTTGATTTTAATAAAATTAATGATGCAGATGATTATTACTCATACTTCGATAAACCAGATGCCATGGTACATCTTGCATGGGAGGGTCTCCCAAATTACAAATCATCTTTTCACATGGAAAAAAACCTTCCGCGGCATATAGCTTTCTTAAAAAACTTAATAAAGAACGGACTGAAAGACATAACAGTAACTGGGACCTGTTTTGAGTATGGCATGCAGGAAGGAATCTTACAGGAAGACATGGAAACAATACCCGTAACTCCATATGGACTGGCTAAAGATAATTTAAGAAAAAATCTGCAAGAGTTGCAAAAGGAATACAACTTTAGCATGAAGTGGTTAAGGCTTTTCTACATGTATGGCAAAGGCCAAAATCCTAATTCTTTACTTTCGCAACTTGAAAATTCGTTGGCAAAAGGTGAGGAAGTGTTTAATATGAGTGGTGGTGAGCAGGTACGGGATTTTATGCCAGTTGAAGAAGCAGCAACCGCTATTGTTAAGGTCATTTTGCAAAATGGTGTAACCGGAATTATTAATTGTAGTAGCGGGAAACCTGTTAAAGTGAAAGATTTTGTGACTTCATATCTTGAGCAGAAAAATAAGGATATTAAACTGAACTTGGGCCATTATCCCTACCCGGATTTTGAACCAATGTCTTTTTGGGGTGATAATTCAAAACTGAAAAAAATAATAAATAATGATTGATCCGATTGAGGCATTTAAAAAAGAGACCGTCGATAGAATTGAAGCCAATAGTGTTAATGCAGCGCTTAAAAAGACCGCTCATGATTTCAATACAGAATCAAATAAGGCACAGTATTCCTATAATTTTACCTGGATGGGCCGACCCATCATTCAATACCCCCAAGATATAATTGCCATGCAGGAATTGATCTGGGAAGTTAAACCTGATCTTATAATTGAGACAGGTATTGCACATGGGGGGTCAATAATTTTTTATGCATCTGTTTTAGAACTCATCGGGCATGGCGAAGTTTTAGGAATTGATATCGATATAAGGGAGCATAACAGGAGGGAAATTGAAAAACATCCCATGTTTAAACGCATAACAATGATTGAAGGATCCTCCATAAGCCCTGATGTTGTTAATAAAGTCGCGGCTTTAGCAGAAAATAAGAAAAAAATCCTGGTAAGTCTTGATTCCAATCATACACATGAGCATGTCTTGTCAGAACTAAGATCATATGCCCCATTTGTTACTAAAGGATCATACATGGTGGTTTTTGATACAATAGTTGAAGATTTGCCTGAAGGATATTTCTCTCAAAAGAGACCGTGGGGGATTTCAAATAATCCCAAAACTGCTATTGATGAGTTCCTCAGTTCTCAGGACCAATTCGAGGTACAGAAATCAATTGATAACAAACTTTTGATAAGTGTTGCCCCGGGTGGGTATTTAAAAAGGGTTAAATAGATATATGCCGGATAAAGCATGGGTAAGTTTTTGCATAAGTACTTATAAGAGACCGGAGATTCTTAGGAAGCAACTGGAGCTGCTTTCAAAACAAACATTTCCATTATTTGAAGTTGTGATTTCCGACAATGATCCTGGTGCCTCAGCCAGAGAGGTCGTCAATCAAATGAATGATGAAAGATTCAGGTATTGGCATAATGGAGAAAATCTTGGGATGATAAAAAGTTTTAACAAGAGTATTGAAAGGGCCGGAACTGATTTTATTGTGATGGTTACTGATGACGACCCTGTCCAGCCGGATTTTCTTGAAAAATTCTACAAACTTCATCTTGAATATCCCGACTATTCAATTTATTGTGGATTCTTAAGAAAAGGTAAGTCGGAGTCCCAAGTTGAAATCATTCTCAGTAATGAATTTTTAACCGAGGTTTTGGATCCTGGTAAAACGACAAACATTTTATGGTCCAGCTCTGTGATCAGGAGGGAAGATGCTGTATCGATTGGACTTATTCCTGATTACGGTAGCCCACACCTGGCTGATCATGCATTTTTAGCCCTGGTAGGGACGGTCAAAGGCGGGATAGTAATAAATAAAATGTATAGTTCTCTATTTTCGCATGATACCAATTACTCGAAATCAAATTTGATTAACTACGTAAATGGATGTAAGGGTTTTTATCATTGGACTTTGGATAGATTTTCTACGAATCCTGAATTTGTAACTTATAAAAAGACTGCTTTAAAGCACCTCGAAAATTGGTTTCTGGCAAATTTTTTTGGGTTGCGAAAGTATTATGTAAAAAATGGGGAACAAAAAGAAAAAATATCAGAACTTGATTCTTGTGCAAAGGAAATCATGAGTCTCGAGTATATGCGAGGGGTAAGAGTCAAGTATTCTCTAAAAAAAATACTTTTTAGGATTAAGAGAATATTTAGATTGCTTAAGTAGTTCAAAATCCTTTTCATGGCGAAATTTAGTATTTTTTTACCGGTGTATAATGGAGGAGAATATCTCAAAGATTGTATCAGGAGTATTCTATCACAGTCTTTGACTGATTATGAATTGATCGTTCTGAATAATTTTAGCAATGATGGAACTACAGAGTGGCTTGGCACATTGAAAGACCCCAAACTAAAAATTTATCAATCAGACAGACTACTTTCGATGGAAGAAAACTGGGATCGGATTTTAGCGATCCCTAAATGTGAGTTTATGACAATCATAGGCCATGATGATCTGTTGGATGAAAACTATCTGGCGACAATGAATGAGCTTATTGTGCAAAATCCTGAGCCTGGGTTATTTCAATGTCACTTTAGGATCATTAATGCACAAGGAGAAGTTATGCGTAATTGTAAGCCCATGAAGAAAGATATTTCAGATAACGAATTTTTGGAAGGGATTTTAACCGATTCCATAGATACGATGGGAACAGGATACATGATGCGATCTGCAGACTTTGAATCGGCTGGTGGAATTCACGGATACCCAAACTTATTATTTGCAGATCATGCTCTATGGTTGAAGTTGGTTAAAGGAAGAAAACTTGCTGTGGCTGCTAAGCATGCTTTTTCTTTCAGGGTTCATCAAAGTATTTCACGTTTAACAGAAGTTCCCAGATATATTAAGGCCTTTTATCTTTTCATGGATTTTTTGTCTGAATACAGAAAAACAGAAACTGCTATTGAATCAGTAATCAAAAAATATATCAATAACTATATACTTTTTCATTGTCAGTCATTTTCTCATCGGCTCTTAAAAACACCTGTGAAATATCGTGATGGATTAAGTGTAAAGGGTGTCATGCTGAAGTGTAAAGAATATGCAAGCTTACTTAACCCTGGATCTTTATTTCAGCCTGAAAAAAGATTTAGCATGCAGCTATCTTGTTTTATTGATGGAAATAAGTTTCTTCGTGATATTTATTTACTTTTTCGAAGTATTTACAAAATGCCAATCTATTCCCGGATAAACTGATAGATGCTTAAAATCGCTATAAATACCCGGTTGCTCCGTAAAAGTACATTGGATGGTATAGGATGGTTTTCTTATAATACAATAAGCAGGATAGTTAAGAATAACCCGGATATAGAATTCCATTTTTTCTTTGATTCAGTAATTGATAAAAAGTTTTTGTTTGCTGATAATATTATAGCTCATAATATTTTTCCTCCCGCCAAGCATGCTTTATTAAATGTTGCCTGGTCAGAATGGGGGGTAAAGAGGAAATTGAAAAAGATCAACCCTGATCTGTATTTTTCTCTTGAAGGGATGTTATGTATGGGCTGGGGAGGAAAGCAACATACCGTGATCCATGATATAAACTTTGCTCATCATCCCGAGTTTCTGAGCCGGTCGAATAGAAGGTACTATAACAAGTATTTCCCAAAATTTGCAAAGAAAGCCTGCAGGATAGCTACTGTATCAAAGTATAGCAAAAAAGATATTGCGGATACATATGGTATTAATCCGAATAAAATTGACGTAGTTTATTGTGGCATTAATTCATTTCTTTCTCCAATCTCTGATGACGAAAAAAATGAAACGAGAAATAAATATACTGAGGGAAGCGAATACTTTTTATTTATCGGAACATTAAGTCCCAGGAAAAATGTATTAGGTTTATTGAAAGCATTTGAGACTTATAAGGAAAGTGATCAATCCGGAATCAAATTGGTTATTGCTGGCGGAACAATGTACAGAACAAGTGAGGTTTTTGAATTCAAAAGTAAAATGAAATTTTCAGGCGATGTAGTGTTTACAGGATCTTTAAGTGATAGTGAGCTCAACAAAATTTATAATTCTGCAATGGCTTTGGTGTTTGTGCCATTTTTTGAAGGATTTGGGATCCCGCTAATAGAGGCTATGCAATGTGGTATCCCGATTATAGCATCCAATGTAACATCAATACCGGAAGTGGTTGATGATGCTGCATTACTTGTTGATCCGTTTGATCCTGATGAGATCGCATTGGCTATGAATAGAATTTCAAAAGAAACCTCAGTAAGACAAGATCTGGTTCAAAAGGGTGATGCCAGGAAAAGCTTTTTTTCGTGGGATAAGACTGCCGATCTTCTCTGGCAAAGTATTGAAAGGTGTTTCTGACTAAAGAGTTCTACGCAGGATATTTTCCCATGAATAATATTCGTAAAACTGAGAAGGGGTAGGGTCGGAGCTTTTTAGTGCATCTATGCCAATTTCTGCAAATTTCTCCCAATCATTATCGGGCACAATGGTTAGTTTGTTACCACATACAGATTTCTCAATTCCTTCAGCGCCGGTTTCGGTTGATATTACTGTACTTCCAAATGCAATCGCTTCCACCATTTTTGTTTTGATGCCTCCGCCACTCATAACCGGATTTAAAAACAAGTCTGCACTTTTGAAGTAGGCCTCAATATCATCAACAAAACCAGCATAAATGATATTTTTTGATTGATATTCTTTAAGTTCATTTAGTTGGGCAGGCAGGTCTTTACCACATACAATAATTTTATATTTTAAGGTTTCTTTTTGCAGCAACAACGGATTGATCTTATTAAGGATCATGATTAAAGCATCGAGGTTGGGCTTATATCTTAAGAGGCCATTAAAAAGAATAATTTTATCTGTATCCGGGATATTATGTTTTTGTTTTACTGTTCTTTGTGCTTCAACTTTATCGGCTGGGTTTTTAGAGATTTCAACTCCGAAAGGAACATCTATGCAATTTTCAGGTTTAAGCCCCCAATTTGTAATTGCAAAATTCTTATCGGATGAAGTAATAAAGAAAACAGTATCTGCCTTCTTAAGACATCTTTTTTCATACCATCTTAAAATTCGCCACCACCATTTACCTACAGATCTGAATCGCTGGTATTCTATATTATGCGTCTGGATAATAGTTCTTATTCCTGTTTTTTTCCTGATCTTGAAAGCAAGCCACGCAAAATAGGGATGTTCCCAAATTATAGAATCATAACCTCCCTTTTCTATTTCTTCTGATATTTTTCTGACCAGGCTAAAGTCATAATATCTCCGGAACCCTTTTTTTAGGAGTGGAATAATTTTATATGTTTTGGCAAGAGAAGAATCATTTTCCTGAACTGAAATAACAGATAGCTCAATTTCTTTTCCCAAATGATCTAAAAACTGTGCAATATATTTTTGCCCTCCTGAATAATAGGGCAGGTAAGCGTAGGGAGCTATTGCGAGGACTTTCTTCATTCACTTGTTATCGTCTTTTTCCGGCTTTGCTTCCATGACATAAAGAGTCCACCTATTACGATTAAAGCAATGATAATCGATGAATAGAACATGATCCTGGTTCCACTTTTTACTGATTCAGGTTCAAAGACAAATTTTATTGTGTGTTTGCCTGCTGGTAAAGACATGCCACGGAGCACATAATCTGTATTCACATAATCAGCTTTCTTGTCATCAATATAGGCATTCCATCCTTTTGGATAATAGATCTCGCTGAATACGGCAAATTGCGGCCCATTGCAATTAGCTTCATATTCTATCTGATCATTATCAAACTTTGTCATTTTAATATAGGAGGCAGAATCCCATTGCGGCTGCGTAACTCCGGAACTAAACGATTGTTCAACTATAGCTGTGTCTTTCAGATTTATCTCTCCGATATCATTTATAGCCTTCACTTTATTTTCTACCAGCTTTACATTCTTTACTAACCAGCAATTGCCGTATGCATCAGGGTTTGTTATAATTCCTGGTTGTCTTGTTTGCGGGTCTGCAACGATGATATATTTTGTATTCAGCATATTTACCACATTAGGATTTGGTCTTGCTGAAAGATATTTCTCAATAAGATCCTGGTAAATTCTGAGTTTAGCAGGATGATATCCGCCTACAGATTTATAAAAATAGGAGCTTCTGGATTCGCTAAATGTGCCACCGCTATTAGTGCCTACCATATTCAGAACCCTGAAATTGGGATCTTTATCCTGTAAAATTTGCTGATCAACTGATGAAGGAGTAAAGTTTGAATTTGCATATTCATCAGCAGAGACATAGCTTCCGTTTTCTTCGTTCAGATATCCATGGCTGGTGATGGTTAATTCAAGAGTACTGATTACGGTAATAATTATAGCAGCAACCAATGGCTTTAATGTGTTTCTCAGATAAAGAAATAAGGTCCCGAGCAACAGAATGCCGAATCCAATTGTTCTGAGCAGTTGACCACCAAACATTGATTTACGTTCGGCTTTTAATCCTGAAACGATTAACCTCCCTATTTCATCAGTGCCACTATTATCCCATTTGTTTGACAAGATCTGTGGATCAATAGATGATTTATAATCCATCATCACATACATCAGAATTAATAGTGCAGTTAATCCGCCTGTGATGTAGAGTATTTTCTTGAAATTCTGTTTCAGAATCTCTTTGCTTTTATCATCAAACAGGATCTTTTGTATTGCCAACGCTGCCATTATCCCCACCGTTAATTGTGGAATAACCTGCGCCATTGACGGGGCCCTGAATTTGTTATAGAAAGGGAGATGTTCAAAAAGGAAAACATTGAAGCCGGCAAAATTCTTACCCCATGCCATGAAGATGCCAAGAATGGTAGCTGCCAAAAGTCCCCATTTGATCGGTGATTCAACAAGGAAGAATCCGATCAATCCGAGAAA
This sequence comes from Chitinophagaceae bacterium, assembly GCA_035328345.1. Taxonomy (GTDB): domain Bacteria; phylum Bacteroidota; class Bacteroidia; order Chitinophagales; family Chitinophagaceae; genus JJ008. The sequence continues at coordinate 47,276 of DAOLIV010000008.1, forward strand.
GCAAATCAGCACTCCGAGGTAAGCGGGGCCTGCCGTGTAGGGTAATGCACCCCAATATTTAGGAAGTGTTTGGGCTAATTGTTCAGCATTTCCTTCATCTATTCCACGTTGTGTAAGCTTATCTGCAACTTTTGAGCCTTCTCCTAATGTTTTTGAACTACCACCTCCAAATGCATTTGCCATTATTAATGTTGCTGTTTCGGCTTTTCCTAAGCTATACTCAAACGCATATGAAGTATCCAACCCGGTAGTTTTAGCAGCAGTTACAGTGTCACCCTCAATTGAAATGTCCTTGCCGCCCCGCATTGTATACTTAGTGTACTCAGAAGTGGTTTTAAGAACCAATGCATTTCCTGCTACTGCTATTATTGATGCAATCATGGTGATTCCTGCAGCCAGGGCAATGTGTTTCCATTCTTTATTTTTTATCCATACAAACAAGTACCCTAAAGTAATGAGTACTGAAATCAGGAAAAAGTAATAACTGATCTGTAGGTGAAAAACACTTACCTGTTGAAAAGCTCCATATGTGGTCAAGGCCAATCCAAGCCAGTATTTCTTTTCATAAATACAAAGGAGCCCCGCTAATGCAAGCGGCATAAAGGCTGTTGCCAGCATTTGAGATTCATGTCCTGCGAAAATGATCACAGCGTTATACGTTGAAAATGCATAGGCTAGCGAACATAAAATGCCAACAACGGGTCTTAGTCGCAGCACCAGGCAAAGAATATAAAAACAAATACATGCAAGGAAGAAAAAGTTAATAGGCTTGGGCATTCCAAGAGAAAGTATTTTAACCATGTTTGGCAACACACTTTTACCTTCAATTGCTACCTGGTAGTTAGGCATGCCGCTGAAAAGATTCGGATTCCATAAAGGAAAGTGGCCGTTTTTTTCTTTGTATTCATATGCATTTTGCGCCATTCCTTTCCAGCCAATGATATCATGCTGGTTCAGCACATTTCCTTCCAGGACGGGTTTACAAAAAATTGATGATACAACCAGGAAAATAACAACAGCAACAAAATGCGGAACGATCTTTTTCAGCAACTGATTATTCATATAAATTGAATATTGAGCTGACAAAATAATGCTATTTTAGATGAAAATCCCCGATGCGCTGGCTATTATTTTTGTCAAGATTAGCTTTCATTTCAGGTATTTGTATTTTGATCTGGCTGGTGCTGGCGATGATCAAGCAGGAGAACGATGAAGTTTTTTCATCCACCATAATAACTATCGGGTATCTTATCGGCGGCATCATCCTGCCAATTACCAATATCAGCTACCTTGTACTTACTTTGAGAAAGAAAAGAATCGGAACCATTGTACCCCGCTGGTTGATAATTTCTAATATATTTTTTCTTCTTGTTTTAATTTATTACATATTTTATCTGAATGATCCATACTATCATCAGGGATAAACCCACCAAACTGTTTTTAGGGATTGCCTCTTTTTTTGTCGCCAATGCACTTATTGCTGAGGCAATCGGCACAAAACTATTTTCGCTGGAAAAATTATTCGGTCTTGATCCCGTCAATTTCACTCTCTTCGGACAAAGTGGCTTATCATTTACACTTACCTGTGGAGTATTATTATGGCCATTGGAATTTGTAATTACAGATATCGTCAATGAATATTATGGACCCAAAGCAGTTCGAAGAATTTCCATTACAGCTGTGATCCTTATTTCCTATGCATTCCTGATGTACCTGGCTGCCATACGTATTCCTCCCGCAGATGTTTGGCTCAACAGTAGTTCTCAGCAAGGGGTTGAAAATATTCAAACCTCTTTTAAGGCAATCTTTGGTCAGAATATGCGGATCATCGTGGGAAGCTTAGTAGCCTTTTTAGTAAGCCAGTTGGTAGATGTCACGGTATTTCACCGTATAAAAAAGATAACCGGTGATAAACATTTATGGTTGAGGGCAACCGGCTCAACATTAGTAAGCCAGTTGGTAGATAGTTATATTGTTTTATTTATTGCGTTCAGCGGAATTTTTACCTGGCAACAGATTCTTGCCATCGGTATCATGAACTACATTTATAAGTTTACAATGGCTATTGCATTAACTCCTGTTATATATTTTGCCGAGAAGAGGATTGAGAAGTATGTGGGCCATGATACAGCAGTAAAAATGAAAAAAGCTGCGATGGGTCAAAAAGAGGATGATTTTATGAATATGCCTGCTGCAGGATAATTATCTTTTTTGTTTGATCAATTCTGCTACAAGTTTATCAATCGGTAACGTCACACTTTTGGCAGAAAAGTCTTTCCAGTCTATAAAACGAAAAGTTTCGATCTCGTTTTTTTCTTTATAAATTTTTAGCTGTTCTTCGTCAAAATCAAAAGCTTTATTTCTAAGAGGAGCTTTTATTTCTTCAAGAGCTGTAGCATAATAATAAATAGAAAGTATCTGGTGGTCAGGGCTGAAGGCAGATATCTGGAAATAATCAGTGGTGTAGATATGATCGCCAATTGCAACCTTCAGATCCATTTCTTCTATAAACTCTCTTTTCAGGCAATCTCTTGTTCCTTCACCAAACTCAAGACCACCTCCCGGGAATTTTGTATAATAATTTCCACGAATAAATTCATCACTAACCAGAACCTGTTTTTGATCGTTTATCAATATGCCGTAAACTCTGATATTAAAGCGAAACATGAGATCAAAATATTTTTCTGCGCAGGAAGAACCACCCGATTATCAGGGCTATTACTAATGAAAGAAAAACTACAATATAAAAAGCATAAGGTGAATGCTCAAAACCACTGGGTACATTCATTCCAAAAATACTGGCAATTAAAACCGGAAAGCTGAGAACAATTGTGATCACTGCAAGTCGCTTCAGCACTTCGTTTTGATTATTGGCAATGATACTTGCAAAGGCATCAAGAGTGCTGCTTAGAATGTTTGTATAAATATTTGCCATCTCAAGTGCCTGGGAATTGTCTACGATCAGGTCATTCAGGAATTCTTTTTCTTCCTCATTTAACGCTAAAAAGTTAGTCCTTTCCAGTTTCATCATCAGCATTTCATTGGAACGTAAGGCAGTAACAAAATAAACGAGGCTTTTTTGTATCCTCATTAGCTGCAAAAGATTTTCATTACGGCTGGCACCATATAGTTTTTGTTCCAATGTGTTTCTCCGAAGATTAATTTCCTTCAGATGTTCCATGAAGTTCTGTACAATCTTTTCAAAAATCTTTAGCACCATCATATTCTTTTTATCCGGGTGCCTGTTTTGGAACGTACTCAGGAATTTTTTAATGGCAGTATTTTCAAATGAGTTGACAGTTAAAATCTGGTTATGTGTAAGGATAATACAAATGGGGATGGTTATATAGTAGGCATCGCTTTCATTGAATGAATTGTTTTCTGTAGGAGTTTTAATTACAATCAGCTTTACATTATCTTCTTCTTCGAAACGGCTTCTTTCATCAATATCCAGTGAGTCGGTCAAAAAATCAATAGGTATATCCAGACCTACGGAAAGTTCTGAGAATTCTTCCTTTTTAAGCGGTGGTAATACATTTACCCAGGCACCATTTTCAGGCCCGTCAATGGCCACAGTTTGCTGATTGATATTTTTAAAGTACTGGATCATATTTCGGTGGCAAAGGTAGGGTAGTAAGGGCAGAAGAGAGATTTACTTTGCGGTTAGTTTCCGGATACTCTCCAGGTGATGCCAGTTGTGATAGATTGTGAAGTAGCATAATTCTCTTAGGGTAATTTTTCCCAATAAAGGATGCCGTGCAATGTAGTGATCAGTTTGATTATCGTTCCAGTTTTTCTTAACTGCGCATATCATTTTCTGCGCTGCCTTGGAATAATTTTCCAAAAGCTTTTTCTTTTTATTCTCTTTGGCTGAAACCGTTCTTGGGGAGAATATTAATCCGGCCTTTCCTCCCTCACTTAGTTTAAGCTTATATTTTTCAACCAGGGTATCATAAGACCTTGATGGACGATTGGGTCTTCCGCCTATCCATCTTACCATAAACTTGGGAAAAGTAAATGCAAGGGTGGTAACTCTTGTTGAAATTGTCAGATGTTTTACTTGCTGGGCTACCGACCACTTTTTATCGGGCCGATTAAAGAATTCCTCGTCAGAAAGTAAGATGCAATAATTACTCAATTCTTCAACGGCTTTGTTTAGCTCAGTTGCGATATGATTTATTGGGATTTTTCCGGGCATATTTATAAATCTACTGTTCCTTCATAAACTTTTTCAGCAGGGCCGCAAAGCCAGATATTTTTATATTGACCATCATTTACCCTGTCAAATTCAACAGAAAGAGTACCGCCTAAGGTTTTAACTTCTACTTCATTAAATCCATTCTCATTATGATAACAAACAAGAGCTGCGGCTGTAACACCCGTGCCACAAGAATAGGTTTCGTCCTCAACACCTCTTTCATATGTTCTTACTATGATCTTATCGGGCTCTTCCAGTTGCTCTACAAAGTTTACGTTGATCCCTTCGTCTATAAACTCTTTGCTGTTACGTATCTCATGACCCTTTTTGTACACATCCACGTCCATTACATTAATCACCATTTTTACATAATGAGGTGACCCGGTATTTAAAAGAAAATCGTTATGGAATCTTTTTATGATGTCGACATCTTTCATTTTTAGTGAAACGATTCCATCAATATCAATTTCAGCTTCGTGTCCGCCATCTGATGCAAAAAATCGATAGATCTCACGATGAATGCCGAGGTGGTAGGCGAATTTAGTCATACACCGGCCGCCATTACCACACATGGTTCCTTCCTTCCCATCCGAGTTGAAATATTTCATTTCAAAATCAACTCCTTGTTTTTCGTTGAGCAACATTAAGCCGTCGGCTCCAACACCAAATCGCCTGTCACATAATCTTCTCACCTGGTCATTTGAAATTGCGGAATATTCATTTTGCCGGTTATCCAAAAGGATGAAATCATTGCCCGTACCCTGGTATTTGTAAAATTGGATTTTCATTAAAATTGTTCTGAAAAAATTTCAATAAATCGCTTAATCAGGTTTTCTACTGCCGCTTTGCCGTTTTTCGAGAATTCTTTTTTAACCCTGTTAGCAATAATGGCATTTACCGCAAGACAATTATGGCCTAATAGTTTTCCAAGCCCATATATAGCGGATGTTTCCATTTCAAAATTTGTGATACGGTGTTGCCCGAACCGAAAATCTGTAAGCCGGTTTATGAGATCGGGGTTTCTTACTCCAAGCCTGAGCACCCTGCCTTGTGGCCCGTAAAATCCGGGGCAGGTAACCGTGATTCCCTGGTGAAAATCCTTTACAAAATGTTTGATCAGGGATGCTGCACTGCTCGTTATATAGGGATTACCTGCCTGGCTATGGATTTGCGTATGTGTAATAAAAGAATGTAATAGTTCTTTTTCCTGTTCGTTTTGTTCATGACGATAAAAGTTGAGCAAATTATCGATACCCAAACCATGAGTAGAGGCAACAAAACTATCAACAGGGATATCGCCTTGTAAAGAACCGGAAGTCCCGATGCGGATTATATTTATTGATCTGAGTTCTTTTTTTATTTCTCTTGTCGAAAAGTCAATATTAACCAATGCATCCAGTTCATTAAGTACAATATCAATATTGTCCGGACCAATGCCAGATGATAATACAGTCAGCCTTTTTTTGCCAACAAGGCCTGTATGACTGATAAATTCACGATGCTGTCTTTTCACTTCTATTGAATCGAAATACTTGCTTATTTCTTTTACCCTATCCGGATCGCCTACTGTAATTACAGTTCCGGCAATTTCCTCGGGACGAAGATCAAGATGGTATACTGCCCCCCTTGAATTAATAATCAATTCGGATTCGGCAATTCGGGTCATAATAGACTTTTACTTAACAATGTATCGGGCAAAAACTTGTATATTTGCCCGCTTTCGGGTTCAAATCTAAAGGAAAAAAATCTGAAAGACAGTAGTCAGGCTTCTATTACATAATTTGACAAAATGGTCCTTTGGCCGAGTGGCTAGGCAGAGCTCTGCAAAAGCTCCTACAGCGGTTCGAATCCGCTAGGGACCTCTTCAAAAGTTATCTCCTTATCAGTGGATGACTTTTATTTTGCCATAGTAACGCTGCGGCCATTAAGAAGCGTAAGAGAGTCGAGTATACGGGTCGTATCAGAGTAGGATGAGGGAAGAACCATGAAAAGTGTATAGGTCAATGAATCCTTAGTTTCCATTTGCACTGGCCACTGAAATGATCTGAGTTTGGCATATCTTTCAAAAGCTCTTTTAGATCCTGCTTTTTCTAAGACATATTTTAATGAACCTCTTTGTGCAGGAGTTGAAATTTGGACTGTTTTTATACTATCCTCCTGAATTCTTAATGTGGTATCTGAAACTGACAGATCCTTGCTTTCATCTTTCGGTTCAACCGGTGTGTAATTTTTTGAATTATCACTTGTGCTTCCCTCTCCGGCAGACATTTTATAAACAGTATATCCTCCCCATAAGGCAAGACCAATGCCGGCTAATATAAGTAAAGCCGCTACAGGCCTCCTCCATGCAGTTTTTGCATCACTTTTGTTGATTGGTTTTCTGAAGTCTGAAAAATTTTCTTCAACGGAAGAAGTTGAAGATATCTCTCTTGTTGAATAATCTTTAAGTGATTCAGGAAGTACCTGCCCTGATGTAAAGGCAAATTCACCTGATTTTATTTTTACAAGATTGCCAATACCTTCAAGCAAAAAGGGTTTCCCGATATTCAGGAATTGTTGTACCAGTTGAAGATGCGATGAGAGATCGGCTGCGGCAAGTGCTTTAAATTTACCTGTTTCATTTGCAATGTATTGAATAAGCTCCGGTGATTCTTTGATCGAAGTATCGCTTTTAAAAGTTATGGATCCGGGATTTATTTTTTTGTCTCCCTTTGTATTCTCTGCGTCGTTTGAAAAAGTAGAATCAAGTTGAAAAGTACCGATTCCGGGCAGATCCAATCGTTTATTTGAATAGAGAAACCGGGCTAAAAGTGGCGCTAATTTCACAGCTTTGGATTATTAAGTGAAACAAGATAATAATTTAGATTGGTGGATGCAAGTCTCTAAGATTCAAATAGTTTAATTTTACGGGCAGATGCTTACAGAAGAGGAAAATAGCTTTGTTGAATACTGGGAGCAAAACAGGCAGCGGAAGAAAAACCTTATATGGCAACTGGCTGCAGGGCTACCCTTGGCAGCTTTCATTTCAGGGGGCATTTTTATCTCCTATTTCTCAGACTGGTATACCCGTGCAGTAATGCAGATAAACTGGAGTGCTTCCGGGGTTTTGGTAGTCATTATTGCACTGATCTCAATAGTTGTCTTTGTCGTGGTTTTCTCAGCACGGCATCGCTGGGAAATGAATGAGCAACGTTATAAAGAGCTAATACACAAAAAAAAACTCCCCTGATTCTTATTTCTTTGCAGCATTTCTTGCATTTGTCGGGTCTATAAACAACCTGAATTAAAAACATGGATAAGATAAAAATCGGATTTGTTGCGATAGCCTGGATTATGCTCAATACCGGGTGCTTAAAAAACACCAGTTGTACTGCTAAAACTGTGCAGAGTGAGCAGGCTGCAATGGCAGACTATGCTCTGACAAACGGAATAAATGCTGTTCAACATAGTAGTGGGGTACTTTATGAAATTATTAATCCCGGATCCGGACCGACTGCAAGTCTAAATTCTGTTATTTCCGTTAAGTATACCGGTAAATTAACCAACGGAGTTGTTTTTGATTCCCAAACTACTACTCCGGTTGTTTTTCCGTTAAGTGAGGCAATACAAGGCTGGAAAATCGGGATACCACTCATACAAAAGGGTGGAGTCATCAAACTAATAATACCTTCTTCTTTGGGGTATGGTTGCACTGGTTTTGGAACTGTACCTCCGGATTCGATACTCTATTTTGAAATCGAACTTACGGATGTTCAATAAGCTGAGACTATCTGCTTTGCTTAGACCCCGGCGAGTAATCGTCGGGGTTTTTTAATTTACTTTTGTTTGAAATGGAATCATTGTCACACGAAGCCATATCTGTATTTGATATTTTTAAGATCGGAGTTGGTCCCTCAAGTTCCCATACTTTGGGCCCATGGAGAGCTGCACAATATTTTGCAGAAGGTTTACGGAACAAAGAACAATTATTTAATGTTTCATCCATTAAGGTTCTTTTATATGGATCACTGGCAAAAACAGGAAAAGGCCACGGTACTGATATTGCAGTTCAATTGGGGTTAAGCGGTGATGACCCTGTTACTTTTGACGTTAATAGTATTGATGCGAAAATCAGGGATATAGCGGCCATGAAGAAAATAATATTGCTTGGTTTGCATGAGGTTGAATTTGACCCGAGAGAAGACATAGAATTCCTGATCACCGAATCACTTCCATTTCACCCCAATGCGGTTACATTCCTCGTCACCTTGAAAAATAATGATTCAATTGCAGAAACCTGGTACTCAATCGGAGGTGGTTTTGTGATAAAAGAAGGAGAAGCGGGGTCGTCAACACAAGCGGTAGATCTCCCTTTCCCGGTTAATACTTCAGATGATCTTTTACACTGGTGCAGGAAAACAGGGATGTCAATTCATGAAGTTGTAATGGAAAACGAAAATACCTGGCGGACTGAAAGTGAAACAAGAGCAGGCATTTTAAATATCTGGAGGGTGATGAAGGAATGTATTTACAGGGGATGCCACACACCAGGGTTATTGCCGGGCGGACTTAATGTAAAGCGAAGAGCAGCAGATCTGAATAAAAAACTTTTATCAGGCAAAGAGTACAGTGATTATGATTCCTGGTTAAATGCGATAAGATCTGGCGGGGATAATTTTAAATACACCCTTGACTGGGTTAGCTGTTTTGCGTTAGCTGTAAATGAGGAAAACGCTTCTTTTGGAAGAGTAGTAACTGCGCCAACCAATGGTGCTGCCGGGGTAATTCCAGCCGTTCTACAGTATTTTATTGCTTTTTGTGATGGTAATGAAGATGAGAAAATCATTCAATTTATTCTTACATCTGCTGAAATCGGCAGCATATTCAAAAAAGGAGCTACCATCTCCGCCGCCATGGGTGGTTGCCAGGCTGAGATAGGTGTATCATCTGCAATGGCTGCTGCTGGTTTAACCGAGGCAATGGGGGGAAGCCAAAGACAGGCATTGATGGCAGCTGAAATTGCGATGGAGCATCATTTGGGTCTTACCTGTGACCCGATAGCAGGACTGGTGCAAGTGCCTTGCATTGAACGAAATACTATGGGTGCTATTAAGGCCATCACTGCAAGCCAGTTAGCCATGCAGAGCACACCTGATTTTGCAAAGGTTTCGCTTGATGCCGTAATAAAAACTATGTGGGATACGGCAAAAGATATGGATTTCAAGTACAAAGAAACTGCAGATGGTGGTTTGGCAGTTAATGTTCCTCTTAGCCTTCCTGAGTGCTGATCAGGCACATTATCCGGCACCTTTTTTAAATGTGTAATAATAAATCGGAGATTTTATAAGGACAAATACTTTTGGAATTGTTGAATTAGTAATTTTATTGTCCCCATAAGAATTGATCATTCCAAATTTTAAATTAAAAGCCATGGCTACTAAAAAGAAAGCAAAAAAGAAAGCCGCAAAACCCGCTAAAAAAAGAAGACCAGTTTCTAAAAAATCAGCTGGAAAAAGCGGTAAAAAAGTTGCCAAAAAGAAATCTCCCTCAAAGAAAAAAGTTGTGAGAGCTAAGCCAAAGCCAAAAGCAAGGACGGTTGCTAAGAAAAAATCTGCGCCAAAAAAAACGGCAAAGAAAAAGACGGTTAAAAAAGCTGCAAAAAAGCCAGTTAAGAAAGTCGCTAAGAAAAAAGCTCCCTCAAAACCAAAAGCAATCAAGAAAGCGACGCCTGTTAAAAAAGTAACTGCCCCAAAACCTGAGCCGGTAGTTCCGGTAGTAGTTGAAGAGGTAAAAGAAATATATGTTACTCCTGAGGGAACCATGGAAGTAACAGAAACCTTTATTACTATGGAGGATGAGGAAACAAATGATATGGAACAAATGGAGGATGATATGCCGGAACAGGAAGATAATGATTCAGATGATGAAGGTCCTGTTATGTAAATAAATTAAAAGAGAGCTATCAAACAGCTCTCTTTTTTTATCGCATCAGTTTAGTTCTGCACTTATTTCTTTTTCCGAATCCTCCCGGTAGATTTTAATTTCTTTGTACAGCGTATCCCTTTCAACAGGAATTCTCTTTGCCTGTTTAATGAGAGTAACCAGTTCTGAAGTTGTCATGGATGGATTTTGTTCTTCGGCCCCGGCCATACTGTAAATTTTTGTTGTATCATCAATTGTTCCATCAATATCATCAACACCAAATGAAAGTGCCAGCTGAGCATTTTGCCTGCCCAGCATAGGCCAATAAGCCTTTATATGCGGGAAATTATCCAGGTAAATCCGGGCAATCGCAAACATCTTCATGTCCTCAGCAACTGAACTTTCCGGGACATTACTCATGTCATTATCCTTGTTCCTGAATTTTAAGGGGATAAATGTGTTGAACCCTTTGGTTTTGTCCTGCAGCTCTCTCAGCCTTCTCATATGATCAACTCTGTGGTAATATTTTTCAATATGGCCGTATAAGATTGTTGCATTTGAGTGAAGACCGAGTTCATGGGCCGTTTCGTGGATCAGTAGCCAACCATCAGCATCTACTTTATCAGCACATATTTTTTGCCTGATTTCCGGATGAAAAATTTCAGCGCCGCCGCCGGGAATGCTGTCAAGCCCTGCATCAATTAGATATTTCAAACCTTCTTCAACACTCATCTTTGCTTTGCGGAACATATAATCATACTCAACAGCAGTAAATGCTTTAATGTGAAGTTTTGGACGATGTGATTTTATGGCTTTCAAAAGATCAGCAAAAAACTGAAGGTTCATTTTGGGATGAACACCGCCAACTATATGCACCTCGGTAATAGGTTGTCCGTCGTATTTCTTAACCATATGCAGCATCTGTTCTATACTCAGTTCCCAGCCATCTTCTTTTTTGGCATACAGACGGCTATAGCTGCAAAAATTGCAACTGAATACACAGACATTGGTTGGCTCAATATGGAAGTTGCGATTAAAGAAGACTTTGTCGCCATGCAGCCGTTCCCTGATTGTGTTAGCAAGACTACCCACAAATCCCGGGCTTGCTTTTTCAAAAAGAGTAAGACATTCTTCATCTGTTATCCGCTGACCTGACTCAACCTTACCAGCAATCCGGCTCAATTCAGTATCTGCTATTAGATCTTTGATCATCTTTTATTGATAAATTTTAAAACAAAGTTAGCCCATACTATCGAAGCTTTTCAATAATTAAAATTCCTATCTTCCCTGTTTATTCTCAATATAAACAATTACTATGGGCATTAAGTTTCGCCTGACTCTTTTAAGTTTTTTCCAGTTTTTTGTCTGGGGTGCCTGGTTGTTGACTATCGGTACCTATTGCTTTAATGCAAAAGGATGGACCGGAGCCCAATTCGGTGCGATTTTTTCAACATTAGCTCTTTCCTCACTATTTATGCCCGCATTAACCGGGATCATTGCTGACAGGTGGATGAATGCAGAAAGACTTTATGGACTATTACAAATTTTATATGGCGCTGTTCTTTTCTTCGTGCCAAGTGTAAACGATCCCGACACATTATACTATGTCATTTTTGCGGCAATGATCTGCTATATGCCCACCATTTCTCTTTCCAATTCAATTTCATATTACATTCTCAAAAACAGCAACTATGATGTTGTTAAAGTGTTTCCCCCGATCAGGGTATGGGGTACAATCGGCTTTATTGTTGCGGCCTGGGCTACGAATCTTTCAGGAAGTAAAGCAAATGCCAATCAGTTTCTGATAGCGGGAGTTGCTGCTATTTTGCTAGGTATTTATGCTTTTACACTACCCAAATGCCCGCCACAAAAATCAATTGACAAGAATGCGTCAGTTATTGAACAATTGGGCTTGAATGCTTTTAAACTGTTTGCCAATTATAAAATGGCATTATTCTTTATTTTCTCTATGTTTTTAGGCGCTGCATTGCAGTTAACGAATATGTATGGAGATTCTTTTCTGGATGATTTTAAAAAGATACCGGAATATGCCAATTCGCTGGTTGTAAAATATTCAACCGTTATTATTTCAATCTCCCAGATATCCGAAACAGTTTTTATTCTGACTATTCCTTTTTTCCTGAAAAGATTTGGTATAAAGAAGGTGATGTTGTTTTCAATGATCGCCTGGGTATTTCGTTTTGGATTGTTTAGTTATGGAGATCCGGCAGGAAACTTATGGATGATCATTCTTTCTTGTATTGTGTATGGAATGGCTTTCGATTTCTTTAATATCTCAGGTTCGTTGTTTGTGGAAACCACAACAGACTCAAAGATCAGGGCCAGTGCCCAGGGATTATTTATGATGATGACCAATGGAGTAGGAGCTTTCCTGGGAAGCAAGATCAGCGGATATGTTATTGACAAATACTTTACGCATGGGGCTGGCGATAAGGACTGGCATAACATCTGGCTCACATTTGCCATTTATGCTTTAATAGTAGCTGTTTTATTTGCAATATTGTTCAGGCATAAACATAATCCGAATGCAGTAGAAAATATTCAGCATTAACATTTTAAAAATGAACCAATAAAAAAATCCCAAACTCTTTTGAATTTGGGATTTTAAATTTAGTGCTTAGTATTTATTATATATGAGCTTCAATTTTCTTTACAAAATTAGCCTTTGGTTGTGCTCCAACTAATTTATCAACTACCTGGCCTCCTTTAATGAAAAGGATTGCAGGTATCGAAGTGATGCCATAATTCATAGAGACCTCAGGATTATTGTCAACATTCAGTTTCCCCACATTTACCTTACCGTCATACTCCTTGCTTAATTCTTCAATAACTGGTCCGATAGCACGGCAGGGACCACACCATTCTGCCCAAAAATCAATCACTGTTAGTTTATCAGAAGACAATACATCCGTTTGAAAATTTGAATCAGTAAACTCTTTTGCCATTTTTATAAATTTTATTTTTTGTTTTAAAAGGATTGCAAATTTAAGTCCGAACCTAATAACAAGCAGAACTGGCATAAAGTTGTGAAGAACTTGTCATTCTTTCCGTCAACTGGCTTACAAAACTGCTATTTCGTCCACTCATTATCAAACCGTTAACACCTGTACGTCAAGCTCCGGTGTTTTTTCGAGGTAGTGGATCAGTTCCTCGTTCATTTCAAAACCCCTGTCCATGGTTACCAGGCTTATTTTAAGCTTATTCTTTGGCTCGTTCAAAATCATCTTTAAAACGGATTGGCCCGGATGATATTTCATATTCTTCTCTACAAAATCAAGCATTTCATTGCTCACATCCTGCGGGTGAACCTCAATGGTGACTTGTTTTGTAAGCTGTTTTTTCATGGTTTCTGCAAGCGACACAGTCATTACTTTGAATTCAAACTCTTCCCGGTTGTATCGTTGCTTAAAATAACCTGTTATAAATACTGTGCTTCCTTGTTGAAGAAATGGGCTTAACCTTAAATAATCTTCGCTGAACAGAATGATATCAGTTTTACCGGAATAGTCTTCAATTATAAAATTTCCATATTTGTTGCCACTCCGGGCAATTTTATGTTGTGCATCAGCCACCAATCCGATTATTCTGAAAGGCCTTCCGGGATTGGGATGCAGCTTGATGGATTCTCTGAACTCATTGAAATCGGCAATAGGGGTAACTCCGTAGTGCTTCATTTCAAAACGGTAATGATCCAGCGGATGACCGCTCAAAAACATACCCGTTACATCTTTTTCATGTTGCAACTGAACGATGAGCGGCCATTTTTCACAATCCGGCAATCTTGGTGGTGGTATTTCCATCGTTATCGGAAGATCTCCAAAAAGTGTATTGGATGTATCTGCATTCTGCGCCGAGATTACCTGGCCGTATTTAATGATCTTTTCAAGACCATTAATTGTTTCGCCTTCAGGAGTGAAAAAGTATTGACTACGATGAAGCTCAGAAAAACAATCAAAACTTCCTGCATAAGCAAGGCTCTCCAGTGTTTTCTTATTGACAGTTCGCTGGTTGATTCGTTTTATAAAATCAAATATGTCTTTGAAGTGACCACTCTTCTTTCTTTCTGAGATAATGCTTTCAACAGCTGCTTCACCAACACCTTTCAAGCCGCCCAAGCCAAAACGTATTTCACCTTTTTCATTTACTGCAAAGCCTTTGAGTGATTCATTAATATCAGGCCCAAGCACCATTAGCCCCATTCTTTTACATTCTTCCATAAAGAATGTGATCTTATCAATGCTTCCGGCATTATTCAAAACCGAAGCCATATATTCAGCAGGGTAGTGGGCTTTAAGATAAGCAGTTTGATAGGCTACATAAGCGTAGCAGGTGGAGTGTGATTTGTTGAATGCATATTGTGCAAAAGCTTCCCAATCTGTCCAGATCTTTTCAAGCTTTTCCGGAGGATATAAGTTTTCTGTTGCTCCGGCAATAAACTGTGCTTTCATTTTATCCAGCACGGCTTTTTGCTTTTTACCCATTGCTTTCCGGAGAACGTCTGCATCACCTTTGCTGAAACCAGCCAGCTTTTGCGCCAGCAGCATTACCTGCTCCTGGTAAACTGTAATTCCATAAGTTTCTTTCAGGAATTCTTCCATTTCAGGAAGATCATAAGTGATAGGTTCTCTTCCGTGCTTGCGATCAATGAAGTTGGGAATATAAGCAAGAGGCCCTGGCCGATATAAGGCATTCATTGCAATCAGGTCATCAAACTTATCCGGCTTCAGCTCCCTCAGGTATTTCTGCATGCCGGTACTTTCAAACTGGAATGTGCCAATTGTAGCACCATGCTGATACAGCTCGAAAGTTTTTTTATCATCCAGGGGAATTAAATCAATGTCAATTTCTACACCGTGATTTTGTTTGATCAGGTGCAATGCGTTTTTGATGATGGTCAGCGTTTTTAATCCCAAAAAGTCCATCTTGATAACACCGGCATCTTCAATAACATTACCTTCTATTTGTGTGACCCACAGATTTGAATCCTTTGCAGTGGCAACAGGTATTAGTTCTGTAAGGTCTTTGGGGGCAATGATGATACCAGCTGCATGAATCCCGGTATTTCTTACTGATCCTTCCAGTCTTTCTGCTTCGTGTAAAACAAGGCTGGCAGGAGAAGCAGATTGATTGTAAATCTCTCTCAGCTTCTTTACATTTTCCAGGTCGTCATTTCCCAAACCTTCTTTTTCTTCCAATGATTTTTCACCCTCCTTCATCTTCATTGGTGCATGCAAAACTCTTTTTAATTCAACACCCGGTCTTTCAGGCACCAGTTTTGCCAAAGCGTTTGATTCCGGCAACGGAAGATCCATCACCCTTGCAACATCTTTAATACTCATCCGGGCTGCCATAGTACCGTATGTAATGATCTGGGCTACCTGGTTTTTGCCATATTTCTCAACTACATAGTCAATGACCTTTTGTCTTCCTTCATCATCAAAGTCAGTATCTATATCAGGCATTGATTTACGGTCGGGATTCAGGAATCTTTCAAAAAGTAAATTGTATTTGATAGGGTCAATGTTGGTGATGCCAATACAATAAGCTACCACACTGCCTGCTGCAGAGCCACGTCCCGGTCCAATAAACACTCCTTTTTCTCTTCCAGCTTTGATAAAATCACTAACGATCAAAAAATATCCGGCGAACCCCATTGTTTTAATGGTGAACAATTCAAACCGTATTCGTTCATCAATCTCGGAAGTGACTTCGTTGTATCTTTTTTTTGCTCCTTCCCAGGTTATATGTTCCAGGTATTCGTCTTGTGTTGCAAATTCTTTGGGTACCGGGAAGAAGGGTAGGAGAATGTCACGTTTCAGATCCAGCACATCCACCTTGTCAATAATTTCATTGGTATTGTCAATGGCTTCAGGAAGGTCTTCAAAAACTTTTGACATTTCCGCTGTTGTCTTAAAATAAAACTGGTCGTTGGGAAATGCAAAGCGTTTATCTTTTACATACACATCATCATCAGCAAAATCCCGAAGTGCAGGAGTTGAAAGTTTTTCACCTGTATTGATGCAAAGTAAAATATCATGGGCATTGAAATCATCCTGCTCTACATAATGAGAATCATTGCTGGCGATGATCTTTACTTTATACTTTTTGGCAAGCTTTATTAATACTTCGTTTACTTTATCCTGTTCAGCCATTCCATGCCGTTGCAGTTCCACGTAATAATCCTGCTGAAAAACATTGAGCCACCACTTGAATTCATTTTCTCCTTCTTCTTCACCATTTCTAAGAATTGCCTGTGGAACAGAGGCGCCAAGACAACATGTCGTTGCAATCAAACCTTCATGATATTTCAGTATAAGCTCTTTGTCAATGCGTGGATATTTTCCATACATACCTTCAATAAACCCTAAGGAAGTGAGCTTTACCAGGTTTTTATATCCTGTTTCATTTTTGGCAAGAAGTATCTGGTGATGCCGTTTATCTCTTTTTTCTTTTGTAAATGTTTTTTGATGACGGTTTTCTGTGATGTAGAATTCACAACCGACAACCGGTTTTACTTTTAAATTACCTTTTTCATCTTTGTGTTTATAAGCTTCTGCAACAAACTCGAAAGCGCCGAACATGTTTCCATGATCGCTTATTGCCAGTGCCGGCATTCCATCATTAATAGCTTTCTTATATAGGTTCTGAATAGATGCGGCTCCGTCTAATAATGAGAATTGCGTATGGACGTGGAGATGCGAGAATTTCATGCTCACTAACCTTATTTCTTTTTAAACGTATAAATATTTATTCTGCCGTTGCTGTAGCTGCAAACCCATGCTTCCAGAGTATCATCGTTTTCAAAAATATCAGCTCCAACAGGATGGCCGTCACATGGCAAAGATGCTACTTTCTCAAAGTTATCATCATTGATTTTGTACACATCTACAAAATCGCCGCTGTAACAGGTCACAAATATGAACTTGTAGTTCTTAGATAAAACAATAGTGCGGGGTTGTGAATGTGTTTTTGCTGAAAAAAGAGATTCTCCCGTGGCAGCATCCAGGCAGGCAATGGTTGCGAGTTTATTATACGAAACAAAAAGATGCCCGCTGGTATCCATTACCACATGCCGGGGATTCGACAACACATTCAAAGTTCCTTCTTTTTCCCAGGTATTATTATTGATAACCGAAAGACTGGCCCCGCCCATGATCGCTACATACGATTTTTTATTCTTATCATCTACTACCACACCTCTTGGAATTGCTGAAGCCGGAACGGTGCTGATAACTTTTCCGTATGGATACTCATCTTTATTTAGTGCCAGCACACTTGTAGTATGCGAATGCCAGTTACTTACCAATAAATATTTACTGTCAGCAGTTCGTGCAATCACTTTTGGGGTTTTGCCTGTTTCTATTAACGGCACATAAAATGTATCCTTTTTGGAAGAACCCGGGTAAATGACTGTAACTGGCTTTACTTTTTGATCCGGATCGTCGCTTTTCCTGTTTTTTGAAAAATCATCAAGCCAGATCGGGATGATCCCTTCAGCATTATGTAAGGAGACCCAGAGTATTTCATCATCATGACTCAGGCAAGCCTCTACAGGCTTTTCCTGGAATGAAGCGATTGGACGACTCCTGTTATAATCCCAGCCTGTTCCTCGTGTTGGAGTAAACTTAAATTCACGGGAGATCTGTCTTGTTGCCTGGTCAAACTCATACACACTCATACCTTCGAGATTCATCGCATACAGTTTTGAACCCTTTGAATTAAAAATGACCGATTTGGTCCCCAGGGCGGCAGTCAGCGTTTCCTTCTTCTCATATTTTAATGCAGAATAAGGCTTCAATGGAATAGCTGATGGAACAGTATCTCTCTTCGCTTCTGTAGAGTATTTTTTAAGAACGGCCCGGGCCAATGAGTCATTGACGGGGTTTGTTTTTATACTTGCATTCTGACAGCTGACTGTTATAAAGAATAAGGTAAAGTACGATAGTAAAGATTGCATAGGCATTTAAAAGGTTCAATATTAATTAATTAATCAGTATCAACCATGTATTGATTTATCTCAATATTCACAGCTGTTAGGAATTTTAAATCCCTTAATGGCAGGGAGTTATGGGATAAACAATTTACTGGCATTAAATTCGTTAAAAGATTGCGGTTATTTTCGGGTAATAACTTATATTTTTGCTCGCCTCCCGAAGAGGTCTGTCTGCTGGCAGAGATTTTAACCGATCCTTGAAAACACCAAAAGATAAACCGCATGGTTAAGCAGATTATTCCAGCTGTGATAGTTATAGCTTTTCTGAGCAGCTGTTCCACTTTTAAGCCTTTGAATTTTACCAGCAATAAACAGGTTGCATCGGTATCTCCTGCTGCAACAGAATCAAAGTTTATTGAAGACATTGCTGTTACCCCGCCTGCTACTTCCGTAAAACAGGAAGTAAAACCACAGCCACAGGTTGCAATTAAAAAGAATATTACATCGGATAGAACCACAGCAGCTAAGAATTCCAATAGTACGCCTAAAGTGGAAGCGCCGATTATCGATAAAAATGTTCCGGAGATAGAATATGCTTCAGAAGTACAACTGAAGTATGCAATTCTTATGAATACCGAAGTAGAAGCTCTTCCTAATAAAACACTCCTTGAAGCAGTAGACGAATGGTATGGTGTTCGCTATCGTTCAGGCGGTAATACTAAAAACGGGGTAGATTGTTCAGGTTTTACGGTTGCTGTATATGCTGCAGCGTATGGCCTCGCTATTCCAAGAGTTTCCAGGGAACAATACAGAACCAGTCGCAAAATATCTACTACTGAATTAGAAGAAGGAGATCTTGTATTTTTTAACACAAATGGCAGAGGCGTCTCTCATGTTGGCGTCTATCTTGGCAACAACAAATTTATTCATGCCTCTGTATCCCGCGGTGTTATGGTAAGCGATCTTTTCGAATCCTATTACCTGAAACGTTTTGTAGGCGCCGGGCGGATTGATGACAAGGAAATTGTAGTTCGCAATTAGTTACCACCTTTTATTCCCAATCTTTTCTTTATAGTACCAAAGACAGGTGCTATATCAGGTGATAGATTCAACCCATAAGCTCCGGTTGTATAAATTGTTATAAATGCTAAACTTCTTAATAGCATACCCGGAAATCCATGAATATTTAAAAAGAGGAAGTAGCAAATACCAAAACAAGCGGTTGCTAACAAAAGTGTAAACAGCGTTTGTTTAGTAAAAGGCTGCAACCTGAATTTTTTCCAGAGAAATACTATCCGGATCAGATTGTAAACAGAAATTGATATTAGTTGCGCAGCACCCGTACCAACAATATCGTACTGTTTTGTTAGTATGTAACTAAGTGGTAGCATTAGGCAAAGCAATATGATTCCGCTGATCATTTCAAAACGCCAATAAACGGATGTGGCAATTATCTGTGAATTAACCCCGGTTCCCATGTCAATAATTTTCGTTAACCCGAGTAAAATCACAACGTAATAAGCATCCAGGTAAGTGCCTTTCAGCTGAAATGAATATACCGCATCAGTGAAGTTCAGGATTATAAGTAAAAAGATCCCGCAAGAAAAAATAAGCTGGTTTATGGACGACCGCTGGTATATTTTACGGATCAGTTCAATATTCTTTTCTTTCCAGGCTCTTGATAAGTGTGCGATTGATGCAGCTACAATACTTCTTTGCGGCGCCTGGATTATAGACCCGAAATTTTGAGCAACAGAATAGACCGCAAGCTTGGTCAAAGCATCATCCAATACTGAACTTATTACAAGAGAATCGAAAACGAGGGCAACAGTAAAAATCAGGTAACCGGGGTAAACAAACAGGCAAAGTCTTAATATACTTTTTGCAAAACGCTTTGAAACCTTGCTCAAACGAAAAGTGAAGTGGATCTTTTTTGTGAAAGCAAGATAAAGAAGCAGTATAAGTGCAATGAACGGATAGCTAAGTGCAAATAGCTTTATAAAGATGTCAAAATTTGTAATGATACCGGTGGCAAACAAAACGATCAGGCAGGTTGTAAACACCCGCCAAACCACTTCCCGGAGAAAATTTGTAAAAACAGACTTATGTAATTGCCAGGCAAAAGCTTCGAGAATAGTATAAACAAGTAACCCAAACCCAAGCGGAAATATCCATTGATAGTATTCAACGATCTCAGGAGCATTTTGAATATATTTCCGGATAACAAGATTTTTAAAAATTATCCCTGCAACTATTACAACGATAAAGCCAATCCCGGAAGTCACAAGGGCAATGGATATCTGATCATTTTTTTTATCAGGCAAATGATCTTTATAATAGGGAAAAAATTTATAGATGTAAGATGGCATGGCAAGACTCGAAAAAGCCATCATCATGGTTGCAATAGCAATAAAGGCATTGTAAAGCCCAAACTGTTTGTCAAGAAAAATACCTTGTTTGGTAAATAAATAAATATTTACCAACCCGATACCAAAGCCAAAATAAATTACGACGGAAGAGATAATGCTTTGGCGGCGGATATTGCTCATGCGATAAAGGTAAGCAGTGAACTAAGTAGTGGCAAAAAGGTTTACTCCACTTTTTTTACTGTGATGTAAAAATTTTTGTCAACTACCAGCCCTCTACTAAGCATATCCGAAGTAGCAGTACTGTTTTTCCAGGTGGTGGTTACATTCAGCCATTCATCGTTATCAGACAATCTAACCGGCATTTCAAATCCGTTGACACAATTGGTCCAGTGATAACTGATTTTATCCCCCTTAATGCTGTATTCCAACACAGGTATTTTTGTAGTTCTGAGATATTGATCAAAAATTTTAGAAAAATCTTTTCCTGAATGTTTTGAAAAATAGCCTTCCACATCTTTTGAGTTAACTGTTTTGTGATAGAAATCCTTATTCAGACCTCTCAGGATTGAACGGAATAATGAATCGTCATTTATGATTTGACGAATCGTATGCAACAGGTTTGCCCCTTTATTATACATGTCACCGCTACCTTCCTGGTTCACACCGTAAGGACCTATTAATGGCTTGTCATTTGAAATATTTCTTCTGATTCCCTGCACATATTCATCAGCAGCTTGTTTACCATAGAAATATTCAATAAACAGAGCTTCGGAGTACATGGTAAATCCTTCATGTATCCACATATCAGCAATATCATTTGTAGTGATATTGTTTCCGAACCATTCATGCCCGCTTTCATGAACGATGATATAATCCCATTTAAGTCCCCAGCCGCTTCCTGAAAGGTCTCTGCCCAGGTATCCATTCATATAATGATTCCCGTAGGCTGTAGCACTCTGATGTTCCATTCCTAGGTGGGAGGATTCAACAAGTTTGAATCCATCGTCATGAAACGGGTAGGGACCAAACCAGTATTCAAATGCCTCAAGCATTCTTTTTACATCCCGGTTAAATTGTTGTTTTGATTTCTCCAGGTTATAATCCAGCACCCAATAATCCAGGGAAAGATCCTTATGATTTTCTTCTGTATATGTATCGGACCAATGCACATATTTACCTATATATGGAACTATATTATAGTTGTTGATCGGGCTTTTAACGTCCCATGTCCATGTGGAGGTTCCATTGCCGTTTGATTTTTCAGTTGAAAGCCTTCCATTGGCAACAGCAGATAAAGTGTCTGGAATGGTAACATTTAATGTGGCCCCATTATCAGGCTCATCACTTTGATGATCTTTACAAGGGTACCATACGCTGGCGCCGAGTCCCTGGCATGCAACAGTCATCCAGGGTCTTCCTTTTGCATCTTTTGTCCATATCCAGCCGCCATCCCATGGCGGTGTTTTTGCTTCACGGGGTTTGCCGTGATAGTAGAATGTTAGTTGATCTTCTTCAGGATGATCCAGCTTAGGCCATTTAATATTAAAAACATTAATGTTCCTTTCAAAAGAAAGTTTTCTGTTTTCATATACAACAGAATCAAGTATAAGAGGCTCCTGCAGGTCAATCTGCATATATCCCTCAGTTGTTGATGGCCGCAACCATTTGAATTTTATTATTACTGAGCCATTGATTGTTTTGGTATTATAATCAGGTTTTACAGAGATGCTATAATGCAGCACATCCCACCAATTTCGTCCGGGGCCAATACTTCCGCGAAGTGTATCTTGTTTGGTAAAATTTCCTTTTTGACTAAAGGGTTGGGCACAAGAAAGCTGGATAAAAAATAAAGTCTGAAGAAAAAGAATGTATAATTTTTTTAACTGGTTCACCTGTGTTTGTTTTGATGATGTAAATTTAAGTGCTCCATTGCTCAATGAAAGTTAAAAGTATTAAACAGTTTTGCCCGGTCTTTTTGTTTTCATTTCTGGTAATATCCTGCTATAACAGCCAGAAATCAGATAAAAAGATCTTCCATTATAACGAATATTCCGGTATAACAAGCCTGGATCCTGCATTTGCCAAGAGCCAGGCTACCATGTGGCCGGCACACCAGCTTTTTAATACACTTGTTGAAATTGACAGCAACCTGAACCTTGTTCCTTCTCTTGCGAAAAGCTGGGATGTTTCTGACGACAGGACTGAATACGTTTTTCATTTACGAAATGATGTTTTTTTTCATGATGACGATGCATTCCCGGCAAGTAAAGGGAGAAAATTAACAGCCAAAGATGTAGTATTTAGCCTGGGCAGGATCATTGACGGGAAAGTGGCCAGTCCGGGTTCATGGATATTCAATGGTAAAGTTGCTAATCAACGTCCCTTTGCAGCCATAGATGATACTACTTTCAAATTAAAACTTTTAAAGCCTTATAATCCGATCCTGGGCATTCTTTCAATGCAGTATTGTTCAGTTGTGCCTCATGAAGCAATTGAAAAATATGGAAGCGATTTCAGAAGACATCCGGTAGGTACCGGACCTTTTCAATTCGGAGCATGGGAAGAGGGACAGGCACTTATTTTGAAAAGGAATCCGAATTATTTTGAAAAAGATGCCAACGGAAACCGGCTGCCATACCTGGATGGAATTAAAGTGAGTTTTTATGATAGCCGTGCCACTGAGTTTTTATTATTCAGGCAAAAGCAGATTGATTTTATTAATGATATCGAGTCGTCATTTAAGGATGAAGTATTAACTAAGAAAGGCACACTTCGGAAAGAATGGGAAAACAAGATTGTTTTAAAAACAAATCCGTATTTGAATATTGAATACCTGGGGATACTCATAGACTCAAGTATTCGCCTCGTTACAAATTCGCCGCTTCGGTTTAAAAACGTCAGGCAGGCTATTAATTATGGGTTTGACAGGCGTAAAATGATACTTTATCTGCGAAATTCATTAGGTACGCCGGCAGAATCCGGATTTGTTCCGATGGGCCTGCCTTCATTCGATTCATCGAAGGTTGATGGATATCATTATGATCCTTCGAAGACAAAAGAATTACTTGCAACAGCCGGATTTCCTGGTGGAAAAGGGTTACCACAAATAAAGCTGCTAACCATTGCTGTTTATGCTGATATGGCCAATTTCATAGCCAAGCAACTTGAAGAAAACGGAATACCGGTGCAGGTGGAAGTTGTACAGAAATCACTTTTGCTTGATATGACCTCCAATTCAAGGGCGGCATTTTTTCGTGGTAGCTGGATAGCCGATTACCCTGATGCAGAAAATTATCTGTCTGTTTTTTATTCGAAAAATCCGGCTCCTCCCAATTATACCCGTTATAATAACCCTGACTTTGATAAAATTTTTCAAAAAGCAATTGCTGAAACAAATGATTCTATCCGGTATGGCTTATACCGTGATGCCGATCAATTAGTAATGAACGATGCCCCTGTTGTTCCGCTATGGTACGATAAAGTGGTGTGGTTGGTTCAAAGAAAAGTATTAGGGTTCAGGCCAAATGCATTAAATCTGTTGGAGCTCAGAAGAACCCAAATAAGTGATTAATACCAGATTAGGGTTTGTTTTAGTAAAATTACCATACAATTTTTTACAGAAATAATACGATAGGTATTGCATAATTCCGAAACGCATTTTACTTTTGAAGCCTAGTAAAAAAACGGCCTTATAAATGACCGTTGAGTTTTAAAATCCGTGTTCGTTGATCAGCCGCCGACCTTAATCCTTGACTAAACTCAACCTGTACTTATGAAAACGAATGCTTACCGATTTATAGTTATAAGAGTATTACTCTTTATACTTGTTTCACTCTACTTTATTACAGTTTTTGGGCAACCAGCTAATTCTTATATGAATGGAAATCCGATAAGAGTTTCCTCTCATTCCGAAGGATCCTCTTCGAATTCCGCTATCGACTTTTCATTTGAGGATTTACCGGTAATTACTACTATGCATTCATCGGGTAATGTAGATGATGTTTTTATGATATCAGTTTATAACGAACAAGAAAAAACACTATTTCACGATACAAAAAGCGATTTATTTCTCAGAAATTATTGCTGTCAGCCGTTTATTAGAAGGCTGAAAATGTCCGACTATTGATCCAATCCCAGGAATAACCTGTAAGTCATTTAGAAGATTAAATAACCGTACTTATGAAGCAACTGTTACACAGGGGAATTGTATTGTTTCTTTTTGTCGCCTTAACAAAGGAAAGGTCGATCGCCCAGGCAACTTATGATTTTAAATCAGGCACATTGATTGCCGGAACGGCTCTATCAGTCGGAGCGGTTTACCAATTTAATACTGTTAAAACCGGGGTTGATGCTACGGTTACAATTACTGCAATTACAGGTGGTATTTCTATAACAGATATTGATGGAGGAAGTGGCTTTAATCATGCTTTACAGCCGGTGATAACAGTGCCTGCTAAAAAGAATGGTTATATAGAAATGAGACTAGACTTTTATGCAGCAGGTACCAAGAATGCGATGGTTCAGGCAGAAGTTCCCATTACTCCGATCGACGTGGATGGACAAATGTATTCAGGTCTTCCGCTTTATGAATATGATGAGATAGATATGCCAAATGGCTATACTTATTTTCAGTGGGCAGGCAGTGAGCTTAATATGTCTTTTAACGGAACATTTGCCCGTGGAAAAAATAAAACAGCTGTTGATTATCCAGGGATTGATACAGTTCAAAAGACTGTAATGTTTACAACTATTAATGCCAATATCAGCAGCATTACGTTTCGTGTGGGTGCGGACAACCAATCAAATTCATCTGCATCCCGATTAAGAAGTCTTTATTTTCAAAAATTTTCATACCCCTACGAGGTTGTTCTGCCAAACAGAACTCTGCTAAGCTTTAGTGGAACGAGGAAAGATAACGGTATTGAATTAAAGGGCACATTATCTGCCAGCCATACTTATGATAAACTGGTAATTGAAAAAGGAAATACATCGTCGGAGCTTACCACATTAACTGAGCTGGATATTAATGGGTCTTCGTCGGCAGAATATACTTTCACCTATTTTGATAATAATCCATATTCAACGGTTAATTTTTACCGAATCAGGCTTATAAATACATCCCAGGGTATAAAAGAGGTTAGCAACACGCTGATGGTGAAAATGAACGTCACCGCATCAATGGGATTTAAAATTTATAATACAATGGTAAGCCAGAACAAGGCGTCCATTGCCATGCAAAGTGATGAAGATGCTGATGCAAGTTTGCAGATTGTTGATATGTCAGGTCGGGTACTTTACAAAAGGCAGCAGCGAATTTACGCAGGGGCTAATAACATTGACCTTTCAGATCTGAATGCGGGTCGCGGCTATTATGTGGTCGTTGTACAATCTGTAAAAAATTCAGTAAGTCAGAAAATAATTATTTATTAAAAAAATTGAGGGGCCGATTCCATTCTGTGGAGGCCATCCTTTATTCATGAAGACCTGAAACCTATATCCTTTCGGTGAAAAATCAACTTCTCTATGAAATCTATTCGTTTTTTAACCAAAACTTTTTCTCTATGATGCGAATAGTACCCTAAGAAAAGACCCCGGATTTCCGGGGTCTTAAATTTTATTGATTGACCTTTTTTAGTTTATCCTTAAATACTTTTCTGAACTTATCCAGTTTAGGTCGTATTACAATTCTGCAGTAAGGATTATTGTTTTCGTTATTTTCAAAATATTGCTGGTGATAATCTTCCGCAGGGTAGAAGGATTCGAATGCGGTTATCTCGGTTACTATCGGTCTGTCAAATGCCCCGCTTTTGTCAAGTTCTGCTTTATATTTTTCGGCTTTTTCTTTCTGTTCCTGGTTGTGATAGAAAACAGCACTTCTGTATTGGGTGCCTACATCAGCACCTTGCCTGTTTAAAGTAGTTGGATCATGTGTTTCCCAAAAAACTTCCAGTAGCTCATCAAATGAAATTTTGGAGGTATCATAAACTATTTGCAGGCATTCGGCATGGCCTGTTTCGCCGGTGCATACTTGCTTATATGTTGGATTTTTTGTGTGTCCGCCAGAGTAGCCGGATGTAGCGCTGATAACTCCATCTAATTCCTCGAAGATTGCTTCAGTGCACCAAAAGCAGCCATTTGCAAAAGTGGCAACAGCTGTTCCCGGAGGGTTCGTTAAGTCACTTGTAGTGTTCATGTTGTTATTTTTCTTTGATTTGTTTTTGCTTGTATTTGAGTTTTGGGCACAGGAAACCAAAGTCATGAGACCAATAACTGCAATTGATATAAATATTTTCATAGCTGTTCCTGAATAAATGAGTATATAAAGTTCGTGTAATTATGTTTAATCAATATTTATTGCCTGGTTCTGTATTTGAAAAGTTTCAGCATGCTTTCTTCTTTATGGTAAAAGACATAGAATATACGTAAGGCAAATAAGCTCAGTTTTACGATCAGTCACTTTAACCAATTTTAACAATCTGGCCCTGGTATTGTTTGGAATATTTTTAGTCGTGGAATAATAACAGACCATCTGAAAATTATCAAGGGAGTATATTCCAACTTTATAATTTCGCATTCATTAAGTCAACCCTGGATTTACGTTATGGTGTTATTTCCACAGTCAGCTGCGTTACAACTTGAGTTCGATAAAATAAAGGACTTATTGGCTGCATATTGCCAAACTTCCTATGCAACTGAAAAAGTTGCTAAACTTGTAATACACACTCAAAAAGAACCAATCGAAACTGAACTGAGGCAAAGTTTTGAGTTTCGGCAACTGATTGATCATTCTATATATTTTCCTAATGATTTTATAACTGATATATCAAGAGATCTGAAATTGCTATCTCTGGCGGGGGCAGTTCTTGGCGGGGAACAGTTTCTATTGATACGAAAACTGGCAGATAACACCGGGAATATTTTCCGGTGGTTCGATAAAGAAAGAAAATTGTCTTATCCGGGACTGGCAATTGTTATCAGCGAATCATTTTATGATAAAAAAATAAAAGAATTAATTGATGACATTTTTGATGATAATGGACAGGTAAAAGACCATGCATCAGCTGAATTACGAAATATCCGGATGAATTTATATAGAAAGAGAAATGAACTCAGAAGGGTTTTTGAAAAGATCATTTCGAGTTTGAATAAGCAAGGTTACCTGGCAGATATTGAAGAAAGTTTCATGAATGGCAGGAGAGTGGTGGCGGTTTACGCAGAACAAAAAAGAACCATAAAAGGAATTTTGCATGGCGAAAGTGATAGCCGGAAAACGGCATTTGTGGAACCTGAAGACACAATTGAACTCAATAACCTTGTTTATGAATTGGAAAATGAGGAAAGAAAAGAAACGTACAGGATCTTAAGGGAACTAACAGCAAGAATGTCCCGCTATTCCGGGCTTTTAGAGGATTACTTACGAATTGCAGGTGAATTTGATTTCATAAGAGCAAAAGCAAGGCTTGCAATTGACATAAAAGGAGAATTTCCTGAGATCGATTGCAGGTCATTAATTCATATTGTTGAAGGGGTTCATCCATTATTATACTTATATAACAAGAAGCAAAACAAGCAAACCATTCCGATCACTGTTTCTCTGAATCAAGAGGAAAGAATTCTGGTCATCAGCGGACCAAATGCCGGAGGCAAAACGGTTACACTAAAAACTATTGGGCTCTTGCAAATGATGGTTCAATCGGGTTTGCTGGTTCCGGTGCATCCGTCTTCACAGTTTGGAATATTCAAACTGTTAATGATCCATATTGGTGACACACAGAATCTCGAATTTGAGTTAAGCACTTACAGCAGTCACCTGGTACATATGAAGCACTTCATTGAGAATGCAAATGGCCGAACCTTATTTTTTATTGACGAATTAGGAAGTGGGAGCGACCCAAACCTGGGAGGAGCTTTTGCCGAAGTAATATTACAGGAACTGGTAAAAAAGCATGCAATCGGGATTGTTACAACCCACTACCTTAATCTGAAGATAATGGCTGGTAAAACTCCTGGGATCATAAACGGGGCTATGTCTTTCGATGAAAAAAATCTGCAACCACTATACAAACTGGATATTGGAAAGCCCGGCAGCTCTTATACTTTTTCAATAGCTGAACGAATTGGCATGAGAAAAGATCTTATTGAAAGTGCCCGGCAGCTTGTTGATGAAGATCAGTTCACACTTGATAAACTGCTTAACCAGGCTGAACAAAGGCTTAAAGAACTGCATAAAAGGGAAAGAGAAGTTGAGAATTTGCTGAAAGAAAATGAAATTCTTAAAAAGGAAATGTCCGAAACGATCAAAAACGAAAAACACAAGCGGCAATTACAATTAATGCAGGAACAAAACAGGTTGTCTGCGGATCGTATTCAGTATTTAAAAGACATGGAGCGAAAGCTGAAGCAAATTGTAATAGAATGGAAGAAGTCGGAGAGTAAAGAAAAGGTTATCAAACAGATGAATGACCTGTTGTTTAAAAAAGGAGAATCGGCAAAGTCAAAGAAGATAAAAAAGATAGTTGACGCTAAATACAATGAAGTAGGAGGTGAAATAAAATTGGGAGATAAAGTGAAAATGAAAAGAAATCACCAGGTTGGTGAAGTATTAGAATTAAGAGGCAAAAGAGCGGTTGTAAAGATCGGGATGTTACCCATGCAGGTTGAGATTGCTGATTTAATAGTGGTAAAAGAAAAAACGGGGTAAAATTAAAAGCGAAGCCTTACGGGGCTTCGCGGTGTATTTAATGAGTGTGTAAGTCGTTTAAATGAATTTCTATTTTCAAAGTACGAAAAGAAATAATTAAAACAAAACAAATTATCACTATTGTATTTTATTTTGGAGCCAATAAAACCTTGTATATCTCAATAATATTTGCTTAGTTGTTGCCAGGATCGGTTTCCTTTGATTTTTTTAGGAACTTAAATCTCTATTTTTGCGATACCTTAATAACATGAGTTTATGAAAAGAAAATTTATTATTACAACTGGTTTTTTGATCATGGTTTGTTATGCACTGAATGCTCAAAAAACAGACGCTGCAGGCGGTGGTGGCACCGATGAAAAAAATTCAAAATTGGTATTTAAGAGCCGAAATTCTACGGAAGACAGAGAATTAACGCTTGACATATTAAGTACAGGGAATGCTTCTTTTAGTGTTTCAAATACTTCTGATGGTACTGTTAAGAGTTATGAACATGCTTTGAGAATTACAGTTCCTCTCACAGTTTCAAACAAAAAGGAAGGTTCTTTCCAATTGGTTTTTTATAAAGATGGAGAGAATATGCCTTATGCTGTAAACCAGGAGCCTGGTATGACAACGATCTATTACCCTTTATCAGTTTATGATGAAATAAAGCAGAAATTAGAACAAGCCATTGCAGCAAAGAAGAAGGTGCAGCTAAAAGTAGTGCAAAGAACTGCCGGATACAGGGAAGCGACGTTGATTTTCTAGTCTTTTAAAACCCGGAAACAGGTATCAAATAAAAAATAAATGCCCGATAAGGGCATTTATTTTTTGCGGAGAGAGAGGGATTTGTACTCCATCTCGAAATCCTCTCCTGTATTATGTTTCAACGAAACAGAATGTCCGGGTAACCGAATTTTCTCCCTCGTATTTCAATTCAAACGACCACAATATGAATGAACTTGACAACACAATAAAGCTACTGAATTTCCTTAGTTTCAGGAAATTACAAGACTATTTTTTGAACAAGTTTTATTCACAAATGAAAGGAATAACATCTTCTTTTTTCAATCCCATGTACTGACAAAATTCTTCAATTGTCACTACCTGGTGATCGTCCTTTGTAAAATGTAAACGGATCTTACGGAGCAATAAACGGCCATAGCTCTCACTCTTTCCAGTGATGCGTTGGATGTCCTTTGGATAGATACACAGCCTTATTTGACCTGCTTTCATACATTAAGTAGGGCTTTCCCTGGGCTTTCATATAGTTGAACGCTGCCGGAAGCATGTTACAAATTTACAAAAAGCAATAAGGGTTCATAACTGTAATAATTACATGTTTCAGCAAAATGCTTTGATAGCGGTAGCAGAATGATACAAGCAATTATTTTCTTTTTAAGATTTGTGTTGTGATGCATGCAAACGGTTTGAAGGAATGTACCTGAACATTCCGATTCATAAATCTAAATCCTATTGAAAAATGGCTAAACAAAAAGGGATAATGAAACTGGAAGGAACGATCGGAGGAATTACGTTCTACAAATCCAAAGACGGTTATCTCGCCAAAGAAAAAAGCGGTGTACCCGCTGATCGTATCGCCAATGATCCTGCTTTCCAGAGGACCCGGGAGAATGGTGCTGAGTTTGGTCGTGCCGGTAAAGCCGGTAAGATCC
This sequence comes from Chitinophagaceae bacterium, assembly GCA_035328345.1. GTDB lineage: Bacteria > Bacteroidota > Bacteroidia > Chitinophagales > Chitinophagaceae > JJ008. Next base: position 78,054 of record DAOLIV010000008.1, read on the forward strand.
TTCGCAATGCTATCCGGGCATTACTACAGAACTCAGCTGACAGCCGGGTTGTGGGACGTCTGACCCAGGAAATGGTGAAAGTGATCCATGAAGATGTGACGAATCCCAGGGGATTGAGGAACGTCATTGATGGGGAAGCGGAGCTTTTGCAGGGCTTTGAATTCAACACCAATGGAAAGCTGGGAACAACTCTCTACGCTCCCTTTACTTCGGTAATTGATCGTGTAGCAGGAACGCTGACTGCAAACATTCCTGCATTTGTTCCGCTGAACATGATTGCAGCGCCGGGAGGTACCACTCACTTCAAAATCGTTTCTGCCGGTGCGGAGATTGATTTTGAAAATGAAACTTTCATTGTTGACACGCAGCAAACCGCGGTGTTGTCCTGGGATGCTAACGCAACAGCTGTGATCAACCTGGCTAATGCAGTAACCGCCAACAGTACACATCCTCTTTTCCTTGTATTAGGAATTGAGTTTTACCAGCAGGTAAACGGTCAAATGTACCCGTTGAAAAATGGTGCATTCAATGCCCTTTCCCTGGTGAAAGTGGATGGCGGAGCTTAACCCGTTTTTGTAATCTAAATCCTATGAAAGATGGAACTGGAGCTTTTAAGAACCTATTTTCCCAATGGCACGAACGGTGAATTTTTATTCAACGGCAAACGTGTCTGCAGCGCAATCGAACTGCCCTGGCACGACAACCAACAGAGAGTTTCGTGCATACCTGAGGGAAGATATGAGTTAACGAAACGATACAGCCAACGATTCGGGCATCATTTGCTGGTGAATGGTGTAGCTAATCGCAGCTATATTTTAATTCATGCTTACAATGATGCATTAAAAGAATCGAAAGGCTGTATCGCTCCGGTTTCGTTATGTACCGGAGAAGGGAAAGGAATCAATTCAAGGCTTTCTTTAAAGAAGCTGTTTGCGATTACCTATCCTGAATTTGAAAAAGGAAACAAAGTTTTTATCACTATTAAATCCAAAGCCCATGAATGAGATCCTAAACCGGGTGAATGCACCCACACCAAAGTTTTTTAAGAAACTAAGAAATATCGGACTTACAGTTGCAGCTATTGCAGGAACAATCTTAGCAGCACCGTTGACGCTACCGGCAGTCGTTGTAAAGGTTGCGGGCTACCTGGTTGTTGCAGGCGGTGTATTAGGGGGCACTTGCCAGACTGCAAAGGAAGGTGAATGATGAACCATGTGTTTGACAATACAACAAAGCGAGGCACTGCCGGCGGTACCCTGTTGACCATCTTTGCAAACATCAGTAGTGAAGATCTTATCAAAACTGCAATACTTGCAGCGATCGGAGCGGTGGTAAGTTTCAGTGTTACGCTAATTCTTAAGTTTCTTATAAAGCGATTGAAAAAATAATTGCATTGTTTGTGGTGAGCAAAGCAATTGCAGCCCCGGTTTTTACCGGGGCTTTTCGTTTGTGCGAACCCTAATAAGGGAACGCACAAGAATCAGTGACGATAAAGCCCACACATGAAGACCAGACAAAAACACCAGGCGAAACAAACCAGCAGGACACCAAGCAACTGCCAACCCAATAACGACAAACAAGAACTGACATAAACGAACATTTAAAAATGAAAAAATAAAATAACTGCAACCTCTCAGCGAAGGGTCTGCAGGTGGCAGTATAAATGAAGGCTATTGTGTGGCGGGTCTTGTGTTTATGCTGCGCAGCTTTGGCGTTGTGCCCGTAGCTATCTTGGCAGTGATTTTATTTTTTTTAAATGGACGGTCAGTTTGTTGTTTTGGGTCCCCGCAGCCGTGATGTTTGGGATTATGTTATTCAGAATAAGGAAAGCAGCGATTTGCTCTTCTCCTTATGAGGAGAAAGAATGCTGCTGAGCAAATAGCGTTGTAATTTTTCAGTAGCTAGGATCTGTTCTGCTAAGGTTGCTTTTCTTTTTTCTAACTTCTCCAGTGCCGAAAGAATGGTTTGGTATTTCTGCCAATCCGGATAAATAACCGGAGCAACTTCACGAATAAGATCACGGACATCAACCAGGTTGATAAAAGGAATGACAGAGCCACGAAGACGGGGTTTGAACTTTCCTATCTGTTGCAAACCATAAACGAGCCAGAAATAAAAATCGAAATATTCCTGGCGGGGACAAACAACAATAAAAGAATTTGTCCAGGGCTTGAAAGATGGTTTGCCGGCATTTTCTCCTTTACAAAGGATAAAGAATGAGAACTCAGGAACAACAGTTCCCCTGTGGAAGCAACGAATTTGCGGATACATCATGATTTTACGATTTAAGCTCTCTCCCTTCCCCCGGTAAATAATTTTAAAAGAGAAAAGAAAACCGAAAAAAGAAAAGAGAAAGCCTATCACCAGCCCCGGATGCGGGTGGCAGTATAAATGAAGGCCTTGTGCGTTGGGTTGTGTGTTTATGCTGCGCAGCGTTGGCTTTGTGCCGGGGCTAACTTTGCTGTATTCTTTTTATTTATTCAGAATGTGAAATCAAGGCATCAGTAGTCTAAGCATAGTAATGCAGAAAGCTATCCCGATGGACCAAACAATAACGACACGAAGTTTTTCTTTGAAAGGAATAGTATCATGTTCCTTTTCATCGCCTCCTAAGAACAAATAAGAAAGGCCATCTACCAGAGAGATAAAAATTCTTTTCAAGAGATTGTTATCAATAAAGAAACAAAAAGTTCAATCAAATAAATAGTGCAAAATGGCAATGTGAGTAAATGCCGGTTTGATACAGTTGAGATATGCAATCAGATCCACCGGCTAAACTTATTCTAAGTTGATAGTAATTAAGGAAGCACAGGGAAAATGTGTGACGGCAAAGCCGGTAAAAGCGCCTGCGGCAAAAAAGAAGCTTAGCCATGCGCCGCAAACCTGTCGGCGCTGAAGCGCTGGAGGCGAGCCGCCGTAAGCTGCAAAGAGACGAGGAACGAGGAACGGCGCAGCTGCGAGCCCCCACGAGGGGCTGGACACAAAAGCCCCGACGCTTGTTGACGGGGCGGTGGACAGCTCCATAGGAAGCCGCCGGAGTATTTTTCCCGAAGGGTACGGAGGCGGCTGAACTATGCAAGAGAAGCTTAGCGATGCTTTGCGAAATGGAGGTACGACATGAGCAATTAGCATTCGCAAGCTGAACGCAGCCGAAGTGGGGATAGCCGGCGAGCCAAATAATGGGCAGCCGGTGGACAGAGCAGGACTGACGTGAATGAAGGACGAAGCGGAGCGGAATGGAACCCAGTGAGTATTGTAGGGTGGCTTGCGGAAAGGCTGGTGATTCCGCAATTGCGTAGGTTATGTGGTTGGGCTTGCGGAAGCCCTGCCTTGGAGCAATTAATGGCTGCGAACGAGGTGTAATGCAGCGTAGCGGAGGACGAAATGAACGAAGTGCTGCGATTGGACACAAAAGGCTGCCGTGACGTAGGAGGCGGAGCTGCAAGTAGTGTGACAAACTACCAACCCTTTGCTGCGTCCGGAGGAACGACGGATCGCAGCAAAGGGCATTGCAGCGACTGCATGACCATAAAAGAGTAATAAAAAATTTCATGCAGTGGCTGTAATGGTTTGGCGCATCTGCTTGCCGACGCCGACGGAGGAACACCTATTTACCGGCTGAAGCGTGGGATCTGTGCGGAGGGATTGATGCCATGAAAATGGGACGTACAAGAGAGTGACACAACAGGTGATGCCATGAAAAACTGAAGCTGGCGAAAAAAATATTATCGCTCCAACTGATGATGATAAGTATATTGATACTTGCCATTTATAAATGCCAAGAAACCTGAAAAAAGCATCCGATATACATAATCAACCTGGGGCCCGATATCCTCTTTTTCTCCGCAAAAAAACCAGATCAGTTCCAAGTTATTCTTTTCAAGGTATTCGTCAAGAACTTTTTTCTTAATAATAAAGGAGTTAGGAGATTGTTTAGAATAGGCGCCAATGTCATAAGCTATTACTTCTCCCAACTTGTTATAAATGCAAGCATCATTTTTTCCTGTTTCTGCCTCAAGCAATTCAAAAAGAAACTTAGATGGTTTGTAAATTGTTAATCTAGCATCAGAAAGATCGTATTCGCTTTCAAACCTATATTCTTCAACAGTGTGAATCACATTTACTTTTTTAGTATCCAATACAAACGAAGAATATGGATATTTTTCCAAGTAGCCTTCTGTTTGTTCATCATATGAGTAGGAGTGGTATAACTCACCCAAAAAAATATGATAGTAATTTAGTATTTCAGATGTATTTGTACCTAACCAAAATAATTTATCAGAACCTTTGTTGAACAAAACTGATTTATTTCTCTTTGATACAATAAGAGCCTTAACATCCGTCCATAGTTCCTTGCGGCCAGCTTTGAAGCGTTCTTTTCCGATTTGTTTTGGTGATTGCCAAATAATACGTTCATATAGCAAATACCATTCTTCTTGATTTTCGTCCTTGAAAGTGATAATTTTTTCAAAGTCCGGCATGTCATCAAAACGAGCTAACCAGGTACTTCTGTTTTCATCCCAATTGGAATATGCATCTTTTAGCCACCAATTATTCGTATTATTATCAGTCTCAGTTTCTATTTCTTTTTTACTGATACAAGTAGGGTCAATGTTTCTAAAGTTATGCTGCCAGGTTCCTAAATATGAATCGTTGTTATCAGAGTACCTGTGTAAAAAATCGAAATTATCTGATAACAGAGCCATGATCTCATAATAAGCAATCCATTGATATTTTTTACCAATTCTTTCAGACTTGGACGCCCTTCGGTATTCCGAATCGACATTTGCATCATATTTTCCAAAGTATTTCATTTCCCAACCAAGATCAAAGACTTTTTTCAATATGTACCTTTGAACCAGGCCTACATCAAATCTTTTTTTGTGATATTTATGTGTTTCAAATCCGTTTTCAATAAAGGCCTGAGCATCTTCAAATAATTGCCATTCTTTTTTAGTGAATTTTTCTTTTAAAAATTTGTAAGCATGATCTCTGGATTCTTTTGAGAATTGTAAATGCTTTCCCAAGTCAGCGCCCTGAAATATCCTTCTAAGCTTTTTCCCTAATTCGCTGGTTCCATTAATCATTGTAACTGCGTCTGTATAGATTTTAAAGAACTGACCTTTGTATCCTTTTAAATTTTTTTTCAACTGCTCATAGGCTTGCCTGGATTTTATTGGATAGTTTACAAAGGGGATTGCGCTACCATGGTTGGTACCCAGGATATATCTTGAAAAGTCCCAATGTAAAACTGAATGAGGTATTTGAGCCTGACCCCTTTCTTCATCAGTATAAGGGCCTTCTTTTTCTATCTCTATTGTTTTGATCCATGCTTCATCAGGAAATGATGTTGGGAACTCATAGTCGAACGGAGGATATAAATTCTCTTTTTTGTATTTAAGTTTGTTTCCTTTTGAAACTACAAATTCAATAATCCCTTTACCGTAATCTCTTGTCAGTATGTTCAATGGAGGTTTTCTATGACTGAAAAAATCGTCATATATATACTGAGCAACCTGCGTATTAAAAGCCTGATCCTTACTATGAACTATCGCTCCAAAAGAGCCCCCTATAACTCTTTCTAAAATGTAAGGATCATTGACTGATTTAAATTCTTCAATGAAATCTTTTAGTAAATGAATTCTATCTATAAAGAGAGTGGCAAAGGCTTTGGTTGCCCTATCTCTTAAATGCCGATTTGAACTGGTAAAGAGCCAAGCTAAAATTTTACCCAACAAAACAATTGAATCATCCTTAGTGTAGGTTTTTTCCTCATCAGACCAACACCAATCAATTATCCGTTTAATTGAGCTTCTGTCATACCATTTCCATAGTTTATCAATCATTATGGACCACAGATAGTCTCTTTCACCGACACTTCGATCTTTCAGCAGGTTGTGAACAAAGTTTGCATTATAATAATTTGCAGGATTCGCAGCTAATAATAAAATAGTATCAAAGAAGTCTGTTACATTTTCCTCATGATGCAGATGCTTTTTAACATAATTCCAGCTTTCAGGATTTATTGTGTCGTGCCTGCGCCAAATTATGCTTTGTAAAAAGGCATCGTAAATATGTTTTTGTGCATATCCGTCTTTGATTCTAAAGACCTGGTATATTTCAAGGTTAAATTTCTCTGGAAGAATAATAGCAAAAGCATTTAGCAAACCAGTGTGGAGACCAGAAAAACCAAAACGGTCAATAAACAGCGACCTGAGTTTGCCTTTTGATGTAAAAGCTTTTTTCACTTCGTCATTTCTTTTATAATTGCTAAGGTGATAAAGCGCCTTTAGGTGTTCATTAAATCTTTCATAATTGAAAACAATACCATGTTGTTCGTACTTTTCAGTGCGACCGTTATAAAAAAAGTCCTCTATCAACAAACCTTCTTTGACCAATTCTTCCAAAAAGCCGGTATTATTAGAGTAAGGTTTTAATATTGGTTCAATTTGTAAATAAGCTTTTTCCCAAGGGATAATATAGCTATCAGTTTTGATCTGATATTTGATGAGTTCTTCAATTGCCTTTTGAACAAGATTTATTTTTGAAAACGGATAATTTAAGCGTTGTCCTACGTTTTTATTAACGGCGTCAATATACTCATCAAGGATTTTAGAGATGCCTTCGTAGCCTTCAGGAATAGAAGTTTTACCTGATTTGTTTAGGGTAATGCAGAAAGTTTTTAAAAAAAGGGGATTTGAAAATTCAGGATTAAGTATAGGAACGGCCGGTTGCTGAATTTTGTAGTATTCAAAAAACCTTTTCGTTGCCTCATATTCAATCCCCTCAAAACCATTATGCGTTATACTCGGCTGATCAAAGTTATCAGGAATAATGGCATCCTTGTAAGTGCTTCTATAGCTAAAGACGAAACCAATCCATTTGAATTGTTTTAACTGCCTTATCAAGCCAGCAATACTGTTTTTCCAAATATGTTTGCCGGCACCCTCATTTATTGCATCGATAATGAAGAGAAGTCTTACCTGTTTGGATATTGCCAATGACTCAAAAGCTTTCAAGTAGTCTTCAAGTGAATGTGTTGGATCAAGGGACTGCTGAATAAATAGCTTTGGAGACTGATTTGGAAAATGTTCACCCAATAAAAAAATACTTGGTATTTTATCGGCTTTTCTTTCCAGCGCAATATCGGCAAGCAGATGGGATTTCCCACTTCCGGGTTTGCCCGTCAAGAATATAATGCCTTCGTTGGCAGCCCTCATCAACGGACCAGAGAAGTATGCCCTCATTTCCTGGGCATTATTCTGATATTTTGTAATCTCTTCTATTTTATTACCAGTTTTTCGTCCCTGCCTTGTATATTCTTCTTTCTTGTCTCCTGCTTCAGCTTTCTTTTGTAGCTCTTTCTGATACTTTGTTTCTATTTCGGCATATTTTACTCTAAGCGACTTTATGATATTTTCAGTTTCTTCAATCTTCTCTAGAAAAGCTGTGGCCGGTAATTCACTTAAGGGGGAAAAATCAGTTTCTTCATAGATGGTGATAAAATCAGTGTATTTACTTTTTAAAGGATCACCAAATGGTTTTGTTTCATCAAAGTGGTTACAGTCAGAGATGACCTCATTTAGTTTTAGCAAGAAGGCATCAAGTTTGGTTTTAAAATTCTCCTGAAACCTGTTATTGCGGGATAGTGCATCAAAAACCGAGGGCAGGTAATCTAATTTAAAATTTAAATCAGGGCTATATTTCGGCCCCAGATTATCTATAGCTGCATCAAGGTGCAGTAACAATTGATCTGTTTTTATATCGATTTTGCCAAAGAAAAAATTCCTGATGCCTATATTTTGGAGAGATAGCAGTTTTGAGAATATTTCAGTACTGTTCCATAGAACAATGTCAACATTTCTTCCAGTTTTAGAAATTTCATTTTGCCAAGATTCTTTATACTTCTCCCAAATTGCTTTCTGTGTGTTTCTATTTTTTCTGCTATCCGATAAGTTATGAGGTAAACAAATGTAGTATCTGACAAGCTCCGGATGAGTTTCAACCGCCCGAAAGAGTGAGTTTTTTATATTGCCCCACTCAGAAGAATTAAGATTTTGATAGTATTTGGCCTGCCACCCCCACTCTGTATTGTCGTTCAATACCCAATAACATTCCACTCCTCCATCAGGTGTGCCAACTCTTTCAAATACTTTAAAACCCGGTTCGCATAGTGTCATTGCAACCTGGCATACCAGTTCTTCAAATGCATTTGCCTGACTTCCATTAAATGAAATAATCTTATGCCATTCTTGCTCCATAAGCACTAATTTGCTGATAGCATATCCATTAATCTATAATTAATGAAATAGGTTGTTCTACCAATCTTTTGAGGTTTTACGATGTCTGCGTCTGTTAGCTTTTTTAGCCATGTAGATGCAGTTTGCCGGTGAGCAATGCCTTTCTTTTCCAATAACTCAATCTTTAAGTAAGGTAAAGTGAACATGAGTTGTAATAAATCGTAAGAGAATGAAGAACCTAATACCTGCTTCATCTCTTTTTCTGATTCTTCTTTCAAAGAAAGCATGCTTCTTATTTTCTTAGTCGTCAATTGCGCTGTTTCTATCAAAGCTGTTAGCATATACATTGTCCAATCATGCCAATTATTTTTTTCAGTTACTCCTCTCAATAATTGGTAATATTCTGTCTTATATTTTACGACATAAGAACTGAGATACAAAACCGGCTGGGATAGCAATCCTTGTTGCACCAGGTAAAGGGCATTTATTATACGTCCTGTTCTTCCATTGCCATCAGAAAAAGGGTGAATGGCTTCAAACTGATAATGAATCAATGCCATTTTAATAAGGGGATCGAGTGATGAGAGTTCATCATCATTAATAAATTTCTCTAACGCACTTAGTTTTTCCTTCAAGACATCTTCACAACATGGCGGAGTATAAATCACTTCACCGGTGATGGCATTTTTCAATGATGTGCCCGGAGTGTTTCTTATCCCGGATTTATTTTGTTTAATGGTTTGGACAATTTCGATCATTGTATTTGTCAGCAACAAATTTTTTTGTCTTTGCATCTTTTCCAAACCGACATAAAGAGCTTCCCTATAACTCAGTACTTCTTTGGCTGCATGACTGGTGGTGCCTTCTTCGGTTGCCGCTTTGTATAATTCATCCTGAGTAGTTACTATGTTTTCAATGGCAGAGCTGTCTTTACTTTCCTGCAGGACGATTGTGTTTATAAGCAATTGCGGATCGGGTAAAGATGCACAGAGACCATTTAGTTCACCCAAATGGCGGGATGCTCTTGCAAGATGCCTGAATATATCTTCGGACTCGGCAAATCCAGCAGGAGGAAGGTCTGGAAGGTCGTTGAAGGGGTTATTGTTGTTATAGGCCATTAATATTGAATTTTGTAATGAATTTCATCTTTTGCCTTTGCTCATGCCTTATGATTCGACATGAATTTCAGTTTATGGTGAAATTATGACTATAATTCGACATTAAATCAATTGTATGTCGAATAACTCGACTAAGTTCACGATTAAAAGCGGAATTTATCAGTATTATCGACATGAAAAATGGGGCAACTGGCAGGAAATACTTAAGAAGTGTTAACGATAAGTGAAAAAATGTCACAAAACCTGCCAAAACAAATGGGAATGGAAAAAGTTCAATACTCCCAATATAGTTAGTTGAAAAAGCTAAAAACTTTAGAATCCTTTACAGGCTTATATTCCGGATGAAATTCACTACCGGCAAGCGATAGGGTGAATTATCAAAACATGACAAATTGTATAAAATTGTCCGAATGGCACAATAGTAGCCAAAAAAAACAATGCTTTGAAGAGCATTGGTTCAAATCCTTTTGAGGGGGTTGGTTTAGCGACCGCAAATGTAAGGGTAAATTGTGTATCAAGCACACCGTCTCTCCTTCTTTTTCTCCCACTCTTCTGGAAATGATAACGGATAGGCTGGTATAAAATACCGGCAGAATTATTCATGTAATTAAAATTAATGAACATGGCAACCAAAGCCCGCAACTGTTTCGTAAGCTATCATCATGATTGGGACCAGAAATACATACATAAGCTTCGAAATAAAATTTCTGGAATGAGTGTGGCAGATTACTCATTAAAAGACGATATAGGCCATTTCACTGAAGAAACAATCTATAAAAAAGTCAGGGAAAAAATGCGTAGCTGTTCAGTAACCATTGTATTGATTGGTGAACGTACAGGACATCGAAAATGGATTGATTGGGAAATCTGGGCTTCTCTCAGAGGTTATACCCACTCTTATGATCCATTGTTATCATTTAAGCCGAACGGGTTGTTGGCAATTTACCTGCCTACGGAATCACATTCAGTACCACCCAGATTACAGGATAATATTGAGTCAGGTTATGCGGTATCCATGAAATGGAAGAATCTGGAAGAAGATTTTGAGAGCAAAGTAAATTATGCATTCTGGAAACGAACTAATAATCTCTATAAGATAAATAATTCGAGAGAAAGGCAAGAAAGAAACTATACTGATTTCTTAGGGTTTAAAATATAAAAATGGCATTGAACAGATTTTATTATCCGACAAAATATTCATCAAGGGATCAGGTATTGGCTCTTGGTATAAAATGTGTTTTTATTTCTTATCAACAGAAAGATCGAGAAGCGGCTATTACAGTCGCCGACTATTTACAAAATGCCGGAATTGATGTTTACATAGACGTTTATGATACAGATTTAAAGATTCAGCATCAAGCTGATAATCCATCTGCTGTAACAGATGCAATATGTAACGGCATTAACAACAGCAGCCATATGCTGGCGGTTGTTTCACCTGATACTTTGTATTCTACGTGGGTGCCTTTTGAAATTGGGTATGGATTTGACAAAACGGAGCTAGGCGTACTTTGTCTGAAAGGAATTCCAAAAGGAAAGCTGCCCGAATATGTAAGAACATCCCCGGTTATCCGGGATATATATGATTTGAATAACCTGATTGAAAAACTTTCAGGACGAAATAAGGAAGTATTACTAGAATCAAAAGCGATTAGTGATTGGGGAACCTTTACTAATCCATTGTATTCAGTAATGGATGGATTAATTAGTGACCAATATAAATAATAACTTATGAAATGGGCTGACTACTGTGTAACAAAGCTATCAATGGAAGACGGATATATCAGAAATGTCCGCCTCTTCAGGGATTTAGGTGAATCTTTGGATAGCGAAGAATTGGAAAGGGATAGAAACTGGATGGTTCACCAAGTCAACAACGGAATGACATTTTGTTCAATCAAAAAAAATGAATTAGGCAAATGGAATACAATCGGCAATTTTTCATATACCGATAACCTTTTCCGTTGGTACATAGTTCCCCAAAATATCACTTCCCGGAAAACATTTGTCAGCTATTATCATCATGATGATGAAGAATATAGAAATAAATTTGACAATTTATTTAACGATCTGGTAGTTAGCAAATCGGTTGATTACAATGATATTGATTCCGATAATAGTGACGAGTATATAAAGCAATTAATACAAAAAGACTATTTAGCTGATACAACGGTTCTGGTTGTCCTTATCGGACCAAAGACAAAATGCAGAATGCATATTGATTGGGAAATTTCGGGAGCTCTAAATCTAAAAGTAGGTGACAATAATGCCGGATTGTTGGGCCTACTACTGCCCGGGCATCCTGATTACGGAACCACGAAAGCCACATACGAGTTAATGCCTGCAAGATTAGCAGATAATTTCAAGTCAGGTTACGCTATAGTTAGGGATTGGACGGATGATCGGATTAAGATGCAAAAATATATTGAAGAGGCATTTGCAAACCGCAGCTCTAAAAAAGATAAAAGAGACAACTCAAGGATACAAATGCAAAAAAATACTTGTGAATGAGTAACAGACTAAAATATCCGCTTTCAATATTTGTTGTTTGGCATCCTTCGTTTGCTCATGGTAAAGAAATTGCCAACAAGCTGTACAGTACTTTTTGCAGGGATATCGAAGAGCCCCTTTCCCGTGGTTTGGGCATACCCGTTTACTATCGGTCAGTATCTGTGGATAAGGCACCAATTTCAATCAATACAGAAAATGCAAACCGCAATGCCATTGTATTGCTAATAGATCAGAATTATATGATTGATGATACATTCAGAGCTTATACAGAAGGACTTGCAGGTCTGGTTGATGATAACACAAGAGTATATCCAGTGGCTTTATGTGAACAATCATATGACATAGGTTGCGGGTTAGACAAATTGCAATTTATCAGGGCCTACCAAGGAGATTTGGCGGTTGCTGAAAATTCCATTTTTACTATCAAAAAGATCAGATCTGAGTTGTTGCATGATTGTGCCAGGCTGATGATGAATATGCAGCCAATATGGATGGATGATAAAATACCTAAAACCCCTTCACCTGTAAAGTTGTTTTTAAGCCATGCAAAGAAGGATGGATTGAATACGACACAAGACTTCAAGGCGTTCATTGAAAAAGAAACAAAACTTGATGTATTCTTTGATACGGTTGATGTTGCAGATGGATATGACTTTGAAAAGCAATTTGAGGAAGAAATAAAGAATTCGGCCTTAGTTGTATTTCATACGGATGAATATTCTGCAAGAGAATGGTGTCGGATAGAAGTGCTGATAGCAAAGCGTAACAAATGTTCAATTGTTGTAGTACATGATATAAAGAATGGAGAGAAAAGGGCATTCCCATACTTAGGTAACACGCCAACAATAGCAATCCAGGCTGAGGAGCAAGAAAGTTTTTATGAAATAGTAAGTCTTACCTTGTATCAGGTACTGAACAACCTGTTTCAGCTAGAATTGCTTGAATCAATCCAAAAAGGTTATAAACAAGATGGAACCGAATTTATATCTCTTACTTCACCGCCTGAATTGTTTAACTATGTTGACATTCTAAAAAAGAAGATTGAAGTTGGGAAGCGGTTGGTCATTTTATATCCTGAACCTCCACTCGGGGTTGAGGAGCTTAGAATTTTAAATGAAATTGATGCTGAAATAAAGTTTATAACTCCCATTAATTTGCCCACTTTATAAATAAAAAAATGGAAAAAGACATAAATATATCCGGTGTTTCTGAAAACCTAGCGGAATCCATAGCAGAACAAAGCGAAATACAGGCCACAAAAAATCCAGTTTCTTTTTTGAATGGGAAGAAAATTGCTATTTCTGTCTCGGTTTGTGAAGAGTTAGAATTTCTAGGATTATCTACCCAGCACCTGGATGATATATCCATTGAAATCGCCCGTTATCTAATTGTAAATGGCGCAACAATGCTTTATGGTGGTGATTTGAGGCAAGGAGGCTTTACCAGACTTTTTTCAGAATTATCCTACCAATATAAATATCTAAGTGATAAAGAAAGGCGATTTGTCAACTATTTTCCCTTCCCCAATTCTAAAGCGGTTACATTAAATGATAAAGCAAACTTTATCAAGCAACAGGTAGAACCAATCATTCTGGAAGTGCCTAAGTATTTGGGGGAAATTGATACAGAGAAAGAGTATAAGCCATTTGGCAATGTGGACGATAGGTTTGTTTACTCAGAATGTTTTGCAGATATGCGAAAAAGAATGGCAAACGATTGTAATGCAAGGATAGTGCTCGGGGGCAAACAAAAAGGCTACCTTGGTTATCTACCGGGTATAATTGAAGAAGCTTATCATACATTGTCCGATAAGAAGCCCATCTACATTTTGGGAGGTTTTGGAGGAGCAGCAAGATCATTGGCACATGTTATACTTGGAAAACAATTGAAGGAATTAACTAACGAATTTCATTATGATTCAGAATTTTTAAAAGAGTTTAGGAGATACTCTCAGGAGAAAGCAAGCACACCCAATGATTTCGATATTATTTGCAAGTTTTTTCAGGATAATACAATTGAACAGTTCTCTGAACAAAATGGTCTTTCGGTTGAAGAAAACCTAATCCTTTTTGAAAGCACAAATATTCATGAACTGGTATTTCTAATTATTAAGGGACTAAAAAAACATTTTCAATAGGATAAAGTTTGATAATATGGGGCGTTAATTTATTTTTTCAACCGGTGTGGGATCTAAAGGCTTTTTATTTGAAATGTTTATTGTAGCTATAAATAACGTGTTTAATGCGATCTTCTTTTTCTTAAAAAAAACTACCATTTCATTAAATTTTTTTTGACCTCTGGTAAATAATGTGGCGATGCAAGTAATTTGAATGTTGTTTTGAATTAGGATGTCTGTTACAATTTTTAACCCTTTACCTGTTGTAATTACGTCATCAACATATAAACATTTTTTGCCGGAAAGCATTGAAATGTCAATAGGTCGTAGTTTAATTTCTCTTTTGCTGACAGATACATTGAGAGGAACTTTTGTTTTTATCTGCATTTTATCGGCTAGAAAGTGTCCGATGAGACTACCATCTGTCAATGCGGGGTATATGATAGCTTCAATATCTTTATGGTTAGCTAATACTATTCTAGCTAACAAGTCAATCGCTCTCTTTCTTGCAACAACGTTTTCCAGAAATAATCTGGGCATGATGTAGTAAGAACTGTATTTGCCTGATGTGAGTTGGAAACTGCCTTTTCTTAAACATTCGCTTGTACGGATTATGTGAGATAAGTCTTTTCGAGAAAACTTCGCCAGACTAAAATATTTTTTAAGCAAAGGATTCAACTCAAAAATTTCGCTTAAAACATCCAATTGTTTTTCAGGGTTTCCGATGGAAGCTCCTTGAGTATTTTCCTTTTTAGACAATAAAAATTTAACCAATGCTTTTATACCTGCCTGATAACTGCGCCTTAAATCTACACATCGTTTATTTCTAATAAATGGTGGGATCTCACAAGATTTTATGATCACTGGAATCAAAAATTTATTTCCAGAGTGTAATTCATAGTATAAAGCGGTATCAGCCTCCATCATTACCCAATCTGAGGTGACCGAATCAGGACTTAATAGAATAATAAAATATGAAACATTATTAAATCCGTCCTGTAATCTTTTAATTAAAAGATCACCAATCTCAATATCTCGTTCAGAATACCATGATTCAATATGATGAGACTCCAAGTCTTTCACCAGCCTTTTTAACACTCTAATATCTTTAGTGGAGTGTGAGATAAAAACTTTCATTGACCTTATTACTGGGGTTATAATGGCTTATGATTATGAAAATACATAAAACTTAATAAAGGTTAGCCCGGTAGCAATTTCGTCTTTCCACTGCTCACTTTATCAAACAAGGTTTCATTAGATTTCATATCATAGACAAATGGGAGGAACATTTGGAGGGGTTTGGCCTGGCCTAAGAGGATCATGGAGCATTGGACCTCTGTCCAATCACTGAGTATCTTCCAGGCTGTGCGGCTGGCTTGTTTGCGAAGCAATTCTTTTGTGTCTGGCCGGGGTCGTTTGACATCCTGCCAGAGAATGGTGAAACATTCTTCTACCTGGGCTTTTAAATGAAAGGGCAAGGTTTGCTGCAGCTGTTGATCGAATAGAAGGAATGTGATGCCGGTGCAAATTTTTTCCTCGTACTTCTTATTGATGTTGGTGGCGCCGATCTCGACGAGTAATTCTTCAATCTTTGCCATGCTTTTTGATGCGTCAACTGTGGATGTGTAGTTTTTGATGTTCATAGTTTGAGTTTAGAGTTATGAATTAAGAATTAAGAAAGATCTCGGGTCAAGCCCGGAATGACGGTTACTTCGTTTTTATTTTCCTAAATATTTGTTTGCAATGTGTAAGAGGCTCCATGTTTCAGAAATGGTTTTTCCTTCATAAGCATCGCTGAAATAAATTCCTGCTTGCTGGTTGAATCGAATCATTGAATCGTTGTTGACATAGTAACCGGTGATGATATATGCAAGCGCCCTGGCCAGCTTGTTTATATCAGCTACTTCAATTTCGAATCGAAAAGATTGTTGCTTGTGCGGACAGGGAACATAACAGGCAAAACTTGTTGAAATATTAAATAGTCTTTGGCCTGCATAGGCTGCTGTGTAGTATTGCCAGAAAATTGAAAAATTTATATCATCCTTATCGAACTGATCTCTTGGAATAATGATGTCAAAAGCATTATCGCCATACTGGAAAAGATATTCTGCAATCAGCTTTCGATTGTAGTTTTTGAGGTGTTCTATGTTGATCGTCGTCATATTGTCAAAGTATCTTTACCTGATTGCTTCTGCAAGTGAAAATGATTTATTACCGCTATTCGTTTTGCAAGATTTGTTAAGTTGGGTTTGTCTTTCAATAGAAGTACATCATCAGGATTACCTGTGAGGTATGCTTGCCATAGCTGTATCAGTGAATGCTGATTTGTTCCTGATACCTGGTCAATTCTTCTGTTCCAGGCTTGCTGTAAAATTTCGTTTGTTAATTCAAGTTTGAGTTGTTCGAAATGTTCCGGAGTGATGTATTTGAAAACTTTTTCCTCCCTGAGAAATGACTGGTACAAGGAATGAATATCTTTTGATTCTGTGGCTGTGTCTTCATTGTTTTGAGAGGGGGCTTCCCATTTTTTTGCATTCTGCATCCATTTTTCAACTAATGCTTTCCAATCTTCAATTGGCGTGATGCCTTGAATCTTCCAGCCAATGGCTTTGTAGTGATTAAAAAATTTTACGGCTTCAGCTGCCGGATAATTTTTTTCTTTAAAAAACATTTCTATTTCTGAGAGAGGGGGAGCCGACCGGCCTGAAGACCGGGGTAAGTCACTCTCTTTTTCAATGTTTGAAATGTTTGGATTGTTTAAAGAAGGTGTCAATGCTTGTTCTCCGCCTGACCGTTTCTGGTTCATAAGCTGTCTGCGAGTTGGCCTGCTAATACCTTCTTCAAATGGTACAAGGTGTACGAGACTGCCACGGAAGGGATTGTATGAAGGATCGTAACGGATGTAACCATAATCATGCAATTGCTTCATGCATTTGTGATAGGTACCTTTTGCACTGATCTTACTGATCTTCATTATCTCGCTTCTTGAAATGCTGATGGGGTTTTTGAAACGATTCACATTCCAGTATTGAAATAATGCAACGTATAAGCTGATGTGTGTTGGATTTAAACGGTCGTCTTTGATGACAAGGTCAAAGAAACCGGTGAGATGTTTTATGTAGTTCAAGAGTTTAGAATTATGAGTTAGGAATTAAGAATTGCTCCACCCCCTTTTGGAGAGTGATTTATTTCGAGAATCCGGCCCCCGCCAGCGGGGGATATCGTACAGTCTTCTATGTTGAAACTTCTTAACCTCACTTTCAAAGATTCCGGGTCGAGCCCGGAATGACTACTAATAAACCGGGCTGACCATTCGGAATCTAACCTACTAACCGGTTTTTCGATAGGCTTCCACCTTGTTATTTTCTATCATGGCTTCAATGTCTTCATAGTTATAAAAGATGGTGCCGCCGATCTTTGTAAATGATAAAGTACCATTGACACGAAGATTTTGTAATGTGCCTGGAGAAATCTTTAACATCTGGCGGACCTCTGATGACTTGAGCCATTGTTTTTGTTTTGCTGGTTTGGTGTGAAGGATGTTTTTTAAATCGTCGAGTAGCTGGTGCCTGAACTGGTGCAGGTCTTCTTTTGTTATTACTTCTATTGCCATAGAATTTGATTTGATTTAGTGCGGCAAATAGAAGTGTCGTTTTTGAAGCGGCAAAACTGCAAGGCTTGTACAAGGCGCTCCAAACGTAATAGCAGCAAGAGAAAGTTTTTTTAAATTAATTTTTTGATAGTGGAAATAAGAAGAGAAATGAGGAAATTTGGAGTAATAAAACTGTTACAAAATGGGTTTTCTAAAACAACAGGAAATAGGGAGACATGACCGAGGGTTAGCACACCCAAGGGATACCAAAGTTTGCAGCCATCATATCCGTGACTATGCTATTAACAGGTACATAAAAACAAATGGCCAACGTGATAAGTGCAGTTATTGTAATAAGTCCAGGATTGTAATGGAGCTAGAAGACCTTGCTGAGTTTATGTCCGAGAGCATTTCTCTTTTTTATAGCGATGCTGCGAATTGGATGTTTTACCAAAGCTCAGAAGGCGGTTACCTGGGAGCTAGTACTTTTTCCATGGATGAAATACTGTTTGAAGAATTTGAACTGGATATTGATACTTACCAGTTGCAAGATGACCTTGGAAGTGCTTTTGACCAAGGTATTGTATGGTGTGAACGGGATCCCTATGAATTAAGAGAGGATCAAGGCCTAACTTATGAATGGGATAATTTTAAGGAAACCGTAAAACATAGTTCCCGTTTTTTATTTAAGAAACCCGTTAAAAAGATTTGGGATCATTATGCGAAAGGGCCATTCGATATTCTCGAAGATGTAAGCAGACGTATTAATGATCTTAATCTGTTCTATACTGTTAAGGCCGGAACATCGATTTACAGGAGCCGTCAACATACAAAGACTGAGAGTGTAGGACTATTAAAAGATATTGTATCTCCCCCCACAGAAAATGCTATTCAGTCCAACCGAATGAGTCCTGCGGGAATTTCAATGTTCTATGGGGCATTTGATAAAGAAACTGCGGAAAGAGAAACGATAGATGATAAGAGCAGAATAAAAGGAAAAGATCAGCTTTCAACCGGATTGTTGCAGAATAAAAATGAATTGGTCTTAATTGACCTCTGCAATATCCCCGATGTGCCTAGTATTTTTGATAGCGAAAGAAATCAATTTTATTATACTACCCGCTTTCTAAAACAATTTGTCGTTGACCTTTCAAAGGATATTGAGAGGGATGACCGTGAACATATTGAGTATGTTCCTACGCAGATTGTAACTGAGTATTTACGCTATGCTTTTGAACCAAAAAGCAAAAGACAAGTAGATGGCATCATTTATCCGAGTTCAAAAAATAAGGGTGGAAAGACTTGTGTATTATTTTTTGATCACAAAGACAGCCTAAAAAAAATGCAACTTATAAGATTATCTACAGAGGGGCTATAACGTATTATATTAATGCGAAGGTTATTTTATAAGCTAAGTAAGATATTATTTTTTTAATCCTTGCACAAAGAGAAGAATAACACCTACTATTCCAATTATAATTGAAGAAACTCTAAGCCAGAATAAAGTATCTGCAGAACACTCAATCCCATATCCATATTCCCCTGCTTTGAGCATTCCATTAATTACAGCACCGGAAAGACCAAAAATAAACCCAATTGTTAACCAGAAATGCTCCCGAAAAAGACTATAGAAAAAGTATCTAATTTCACTGACCTCTTGTATAGTTACATTAATCTTACCATTATTACCTCCTAGTCTTTTTAAGCGTACGGGATCTACAATAATATCGTTTCCTTCTGCATAATTTCTGGGTTTAGATTTAAAAAGACCGGATTTTTTGCCTGTAGAAATTTTAACGTAAGGATATATCGTATTTGGCGTATTCTCATCAGCTTTAGCCGGAAAATAGGCTGTATTTTTTTTTATTTCGAGTGTACCTGTTTCATCAGTGCTATGTACTTGCCAGTTCATAGTCGTTATTATTTTCGGTATTAGAAATAGTTATTGATCTGCTGATAGTTATCAACTCATCAGAAAATATATTATTCGGAATTTCAACAAATAAGTTTCGAATAATTAAACCAGCGGCAATTAGCAATTGCTGTACTTGTATATCTGTTTCTTTAAAGGAATCCCTAAATAAGGGAGTAAACCCTGGGTGGGACCAATCGATTTTTGAGTTGTTTACATCTTTTATCCATTCTGCGAAATCAGGATTTTTTTCCAGAAACTCCTTTAAAGAATCATAAATAAAATCTTTAGGGAAAATTCCTAACAATTGGTTTAAATATTTAATTAAATCGGTTTTAGTTTTTAGCTGATTTATGGCACTATCTAACAGTAACTTTGGCTCGCACAACACGCATTTAAAGATCGGCCCGCTTTTAATCCTAATACCGTGTAAACCGCAAGCATGAATATGACATATTTTGCAACAACCCAAGGGGTCTGTTGAAGTAGCCCAGCTGACAGGAAGCTGCGATGCTCTAATTGTACAAGCATAACATTTGCAAGCCATAGCTAATTTCCTTATTTGATGAAATGATACTGAGAAAACAGAAACGTTATCAAAGGATGGATCTGGATGGGAATGCTAATATATGATTAAACTATTTCTAATTCAATATTTCAATAATTCTGATGGTTGGATACCGAGGCCTTTAGCAATGCGGACGATGGTGTAAAGCGTAGGATTGACCTGGCCGGTTTCGGTTTTTTGGAGTTGACCGTACTCCAATTCAGACAAGGCGGCCAGTTCGTGGATGCTGATTTTCTTAGCTTCCCGAATCTTACGAAGATTTGCCCCGAATTTCTGCTGTTCTTTTTGCCTTGCAGTCATTTACGGGCAAGATGGTACGGTTTGTAAGATTAATTGGAGCAGAATACTGCTCCAATACTGGTTTTTCCCTATTTTTATCGTCTTAGTACTATGACTCCCGATCAGAAAACTTTATTGGAAACGCCTGTTTCAGAATTGCCTTTGAATAAAGAGCTGATTGAGCTTTTGGAGTTTCATGGGCATAAATCACTTCATGATGTTTTACAAAAAGATATTTCTTTCCTGAGAAATAAGCATGGCTTAACTATTCATGATGAGCTGGAGCTTTTCAGATTTGTTAAGGAGAATGGATTGAAAGAATTGTGGAAGGGATAGAGAGAAGTCGGAAGTCAAGAGTAAAGTCAAATAGGTCAAATGGGTCAAACCTCCCCCGGCCTAAACGACCTTCGGTCCCAACCTTCGTCACTTTAGCCACTGGCAAAAGTTCCTCGGTTGCCCCCTAAAGAGGGGATATTTTGCGGGGTGACTGCTTTTCTCGTGCCTTACGTTTTACCTGGCTTTCTAATTTTCGTAAATGGCTGATGAGAGTAAATAATTTATCATTCAATGATTGAATAGTATCGAGGTCAATGTTGTAAAAAGAATTGTATAAATTCTTAGCTGAGATATTATGTACTGATGAAGTGTGAATGAATTTTGAAAGATCATCTATCATTGGACGAACTTTTTTGTTTGTGATAAATTTTGCCTCATGCTGCAGCCGATGCAGCAATGCAATTTCTTCCACAGTGTAAGTACACCAGATTCCTTGTTTGTACTCTGTCTCGTTTTTAAATCGTGCCGGCACAATGATGCCGAGGTTCTGTGTTTTTTGCAGGTACCTGATTTCGCCGGCCAGCCATTCTTTTATTTCATCTTTCACTGACCTGGCATCCTGAATTAATGCCACCCCGGGTTTTGTATGCATTTGATTGATGTGTTTATAGTAGAAGAAAAGTCTGTCCAATTTTTCTTTTACACTATTCATAGTGTTGACTTCTGAACAAATGCAGTCAGCTATGTAATCTTTGAATTCTGTACTATTCAGGTTAAGATAAATTACCAGCACGTTGAGCGGCGGACAAATATTCGCAGTTGTGCTACCGGGTTTCAGATTTTCCAACGCTGTTATCAGTTCGCTGGTATATGCCAAACTTCTATAAGAAAGACTAATGGCGGAAGTATTATCTGTAATCGGATCAAGCAACTCAAATAACAGCTTCAGGATTCTTTTATCTGCTTTCAACCTTGCGAGTTTTCGTTTTACTGTTACTAAACGGACCTGAGACTGCTGCTGAAAGAAAATCATTTCACTGTCTGGAATCTTCTGATCGAGATCCCAGGATGTGGGAAAGGTGTCTTGTATGAAATTCAGCAGGCGATGACACTCTTTGAAAATACGTTTGTACAGTTTTTCAATTTTTGTGTCTGTATTTCTTTCCTCCAGGTCTTTTGCTTTTGCCGGATAGAGATAGTGAAATAATAAATCAAGCAGGTATATTGTAGCTGATTGCTGACGTTTGACGTATAATTTTTTATGTCTTTCTTTTGAAAAACTATAGGCAACCGGTTTCAGCCGTTTGCGGACTTTGGCAAATTGCAGTTTAGCTGTTGTTTCCCATGCAGCAAATTGTCTTGGAGAAATAACAGTCTTTTCATCAAATATTTTTTTGGGGTGAATGGTTTCTGAAATAAGATTGTCCAACACCTCCAGTTCGTAAGGCAGCACCATAAATTAATTATCGTACGATCAGGTTTATGCCACTACCAGAGACCTTAGTATATACCACCCCCAACCCCCGCAAGAAGGAACAAGGGGAAAAATGAGAGACGAATAACAATTGAGAAAGTACACCTCCATGCAGCAGAATTTTACAGAAAAGCGTCATTGGTTTGTAACCTGAACGTAACCAAATAATTATTTTTTGATTACATTTATTCCGCTGACTAATATTCACCACCATGATAAACGCTCCGCAATATGATGAGAAGGGATTGCTGATGCAGGCGGCAGCTGGCGACCGGGATGCCTTTACAAAATTGTATTCATCTCATATTGATCATGCATTCCGTTTTATTTTTCTTTTCACAAAATCAAAGGAAGAAACTGAAGAAATTTTACAGGAAGTATTTGTAAAAATCTGGGAGAAAAGAGAAAACCTTGCTGGTGTTGAATCATTCAAAAATTATCTTTTCAGAGCAGCCAAGAATAAGTTAATCAGCCAGGTAAGACATATACAAATCCGGCACCGTGTTTTGTCAGAAATAAAAAGGAACAAAAGCATAGGCATTGAAAACGCCAATTATGAAATTGATTACAAAGCCTATTACCAAATCGTACAAGAGGCTATTGAAAAGCTGCCGCCAAAAAGAAAGTTGATATTCAGAATGAATATTGAAAACGGGCTTTCTCATGATGAAATAGCTGAACAACTGAAAGTTTCCAAGTCATTTGTAAAAGGTCAACTCTACAAATCATACGACTTTGTAAAGCAATATCTTTTCAAACATGGCGAGTTTTATTTTCCCGCATTATTTTTCCTGACCGGAATGATTCAATAAGCCCAAGCTTCTTTTTAATTATCACGCCATCAAATAGTTAATAAAAAATTAACCGGGAGGTGTGCTTTTGTATTACTGAAACGTCTTTCGGCTGAATACCGAATACATGCAATACGAGCAAATCAAAGATTTTTTAAAGAAATATTCAGAAGGAGATTTTTCCGAAAGCGAACATCAGCAATTTGTTGACTGGGTAAAGACAGCCCCGATTGAAGAAGTGGAAGCAATCGCTGATCAATACAAGGATATTTTTATTTCGAGCAAGACGAGTACCGGTGATTCAAATCTTGTCAATGAAATTGAAATTGCTTTGAATCAGTATGACCTAGGTACCTCACCCGTCCGCCAAATGGAGGATACCCCCTCCAAAGGGGGACAGGTGCGTCGGATGTGGCGACGTGTGGCCGTTGCTGCCTCAATTATCCTGGCGGTTGGTATCGGTGGATATTTTTTGTTCTTTAATAAACCGGAACAGTCAAGTGAGATTGTAAAAGGACCGGAAGTAATACCTGGTGATGTGAAAGCTCCTGAAACAAACAGAGCCATGATCACTTTGGCGAATGGAAGACAGCTTTACCTGGACGAGGCGGCGAATGGTGAATTGTCAATGGTGAATGGGGTAAGGTTGATGAAGCAGGCTGATGGAAAAATAGTTTATAGTTCAGAGTTTAGAGTTCAGAGTTCAGAGTTGGTATATAATACGCTGAGTAATCCAAGAGGGTCGAAAGTGATTGATATGACATTGAGTGATGGTAGTCATGTGTGGTTGAATGCGGGAAGCTCCGTCACTTATCCAGTTGCTTTTATTGGCAATGAAAGAAAAGTAAATATCACCGGTGAAGCATATTTCGAAGTTGCTCATGATGCGAGTAAACCATTTTATGTTAGCAAAGGTGAAATGCAGGTGCAAGTGTTAGGAACACATTTTAATGTGAATGCTTATGATGATGAGGTTGCTATCAGAGTGACGTTGCTTGAGGGAAGTGTGAAAGTCGGTAAGTCCGGAAGTCCGGAGACGGTAGTGATTAAGCCTGGGCAACAAGCCATAGCAGTTAAGAATTCAGAGTTAAGAGTTAAGAGTGATATAGATGTTGAAAGTGTGATGGCATGGAAAGAAGGGATGTTTAAGTTCAAGAATACAAATATTGGTGAGATCATGCGGCAGATAGCAAGATGGTATGATGTGGAAATAAAATACCAGGGAAATTTTGCAGAACTGAATTTTGGTGGATCTATATCAAGACAGGCGAATGTATCTGAACTATTGAAAAGACTGGAAGCTACGGAAGCTGTGAAGTTTAAAGTAGAGGGGAAAGTTATTACGGTGATGAAGTGAGTGCAGAGTTTAGAGTTAAGAATTATGAGTTATGAATGAGATTCCGGATCAAGCCCGGAATGACAGATAAAAAAGTGCCTTAGAAAACAATAGCTCTTACTTCGGTTGAAAAGCCGGAGGCGGTGACCTAAGAAAAATGCCAGAAGTGCGGGAACACTCCTGGCGGGACGTCTGGGTTACCCAAAAAAACAAATCGATGAAGACTGCTTATCGTTTAACCCAAACATTTCAAAGTTATGAAATTGAATGCTTACCTCCCCCGGCCTAAAGGCCACTCCCTCCGGAGGGGGAGAACCAAACAACTGCTGCGTATTATGAAAATAACAGCAATCATCTTACTCTCGGCTTGTATTACAGCAAGCGCCAACGGAAATGCCCAGAGTATTACGCTATCAGAAAAGAATGCGCCGCTTGAAAAAGTGTTTAATGAAATAAGTAAACAAAGCGGATATGAGTTTTTGTATACCACCAAGATGATGGAAAGCGCCAAGACAGTTGATATAGCTGTGAAGAATGCGAGCCTGGCTGATGTGCTTACCATTTGTTTTAAAGGACAACCGTTTACCTATACCATTATTGAAAAGACGGTGGTGATTAAACCGAAAGATCCTTCGACTATCGCTCAGGATGACAACCTGCCTCCACCACCCATAGATGTTAAAGGAAGGGTAGTAAACGAAAACGGTGAACCGGTGGCCGGTGCCTCTGTGCAGGTAAAAGGAGATAAAACAAAAGGAACTACAACTGATGCCAATGGAAATTTTGAATTAAAAGGCGTAGACGAAAATGCTACATTGATAATAACGGGTACAAATATTGAAGATTACCAAGTAAAATTAAATGGGAAGACTGATTTGGGTGTTATTACTGCAAAAATCCAGGAAGTGGTTGGGGAAGAGGTAATGATAAATACTGGAATTCAGAAATTCAAACCTAATGAGTTTGTTGGGTCAGTTGTCCAGGTTGATAATGAATCTCTGAACAGGAATGCATCTACGGATATTCTGAGTCGCTTGCAAGGTGTTGCAAGTGGGTTGCTTTTCAAATCTGGAACATTAAATCCCAATTCGACAGATCAGCGGGATAATATTGTCATTAGAGGTTATAGTACTATTCTTTCTGATAAACGGCCTTTGATAATCCTGGATAATTTTCCGTTTGATGGAGATATTAATAGTATTAATCCAAACGATATTGAGACCATAACAATTCTTAAAGATGCTGTCGCTGCGTCAATCTGGGGACCTCGCTCTGGAAATGGTGTTATTGTTATTACTTCTAAAAAAGGAAAACTCAATCAGCCCATGAAGGTTTCAGTCAGTAGTAACATTTCATTCAGGGAAGCCCCGGATTATTTTTATGCACCAACTCTAAGTTCCAGTGATTATGTAGACGTTGAAACTTTTCTTTTTGATAAAGGATTTTATACTTCATCAATTAACTCCAATCTTAAGCTTGCTTTGACTCCTGCAGTTGAAATTCTTCTCAAAAGAAAGAACGGCCTGATAAGCCCAATGGACTCAGCAACTCGGCTTGATGCATTACGAAGGCTTGATGTTCGCAATGATCTTGCAAATTATTTTTACCAAAAACCTTTTAATCAGCAATATGCAGCAAGTTTTTCCGGTGGCAGTAGTAATCATTTGTACAGGTTGGCTATTGGTTATGATCGCAATATGAATAGTGCCAGTGACTATTCACGATTGTCATTGAACAGTACCAATCAATTTATGATGCTTAACCAAAGACTTCAAATCAATACCGGGATTTGGTGTACCCAAACAACAACTAAAGGTTATAGTAGTGAGGCCAACTTTTCTTATCCTTACGCCCAATTGGTAGATACAAACGGAGATCCGTTGCCAATATATCTACGGAGAATGGGCTACATAGACACAGTGGGAGGTGGGAAATTATTTGATTGGAAATATTATCCTTTACAGGAACGGGACTATGCAGATAATAAAGCAACAGGCTTCAATTACAGGATTAATGCTTCTATCAAATATAAAATTTTAAAAGACCTTGACGCGGAGTTGAGCTATTTGACTGAAAAATTTAATCTTGAAATTCGGAATCATTATGGTTTGCAAACATACTTTGCAAGAGATCTGATAAATCAATACACGAATCTTTCTCAATCAAGTTCTTCACTTCGGAACCCGATTCCGGTTGGAGATATTTTGGATTTGGATAACAGGATATTTAAACATCAAAGTTTACGGGGGCAGCTTAATTACAGGATTAAATGGACCGATCATGCATTTTCAGCTATGGTGGGAGGTGAAATAAGCGACGGATCTTCTAAAGGAAATACATACAGGTATTACGGTTATGATGAAGAATTTGGAACTACTATTCCTGTGGATTACGTCAATAGTTATCCTACTCTTCCACAAGGAAATTCCAAGATTCCATCTAAGCAAAACATTTCAAATTCGTATAACAGGACGGTTTTTGCCTACTCGAATTTGAGTTATGCTTACAGAGATAAATATTTCTTGTATTTCAGTGCAAGGAAAGATGGTGCAAATATCTTTGGTGCAACAACAAACAATAAATGGAAACCACTGTGGTCGATTGGAGGTGGTTGGGAAATTACTAAAGAACCATTTTACCAGGTAATGTGGCTGCCGAAATTGAAATTGCGATTAACTTATGGATACCAGGGGAATGTTAATAATGATATTTCCGCATTGCTAACTATAAGATATGGTTCAGCAAATACATGGAATTTGCCTTCGGCACAAATTGTTAATCCACCTCAAGCAGACTTAAGGTGGGAAAAAGTAAGACAATTGAATATAGGCCTGGATTATGGTACAACCAGTAATCGAATTTCGGGAAGTATTGATTACTATTTAAAAAAGGGAATTGATCTGATTGGAGATAAGATAGTGCCCCCATCAACCGGCTTTAGTACTGCCAAAGTTAATTATGCTAATATTTTGGGTCATGGACTTGATGTGCAAATTGAATCTCAAAACCTGGTCAAGAAATTAAAATGGTCAACTATTTTACTATTTAGCTATTCAAAAGATAAAGTAACAGATTATAAGGTTCCTATAGCTTCAATAAAAAACTATGTTGTTGGAAGTTCTTTACCAAATCCAATCGTTGGCAGGCCTGTATCGGCTTTATACAGTTACAGGTGGGCCGGATTAGATCCTTTAAATGGTGATCCGATGGGTTACTTGAATCATTCAGTTAGTAAAAACTATACATCTATAACTAATTCAACTGATTTGGAAGATATGATTTACAATGGACCAAGTACCGCTCCATTTTTCGGCAGCCTCAGAAATTCTTTTACGTTTAAAGGAGTTTCCCTCACATTCAATATCATTTATAAGCTAGGGTATTACTTCAGAAGGCCTTCGATTGATTATAATAGCTTGTTTTCCGGATTGGATAGAGGGCATACAGATTATTTATTACGATGGCAACAACCGGGTGATGAGAGTCATACTAATGTTCCTTCCTTGGTTTATCCAGCTAATAGCGGAGCAAATTCAAATAGGGACTTGTTTTATACCTATTCTGAAATTTTAATTGAAAAAGCTGATCATATCCGGTTCCAGGATTTAAATATTGGTTACCAGATAACAAAGCAACAAGTCAAAAAGCTGCCGGCGAACCTAATTAAATTTTATCTCAATATATCAAACCTCGGAATACTCTGGAGGGCAAATAAATTTAAAATTGATCAAGATCACGTAGCTGTTCCCATCCCAGCCCTGGGTCGGCTTGACGACCTTGATCG
>DAOLIV010000009.1:0-103347 GCA_035328345.1 Chitinophagaceae bacterium
GATTTGCATGCTGCAAACTTCCTGATTTTTTCTTTAAAGAGTAAAGAGCTAATTTCCGGTACAGATAATTTTTTAAAAATAAATTTGGCATATGAAAAAACTGGTTTTTATTTCTTTCGTCCTCATTTCTTTCTACAGTTGCAAAACAAAAGAAAGCAAACCTGCTGTTGATACCAGGGAAGTAACAATAACACACCCGGCCTGGATCATGCAGGGAAATGTTTATGAAGTGAATGTGAGACAATATACTCCGGAAGGCACCTTCAATGCATTTGCCAAAAGCCTGGATCGCTTAAAAGATATGGGAGTACAGACATTATGGTTTATGCCCATCAATCCTATCAGCCAACTGGATCGTAAAGGAGCCTTGGGAAGCTACTACGCTGTTTCTGATTATACCGCAGTGAATCCAGAATTCGGAACAATAGATGACTGGAAGGATCTTGTAAAAAATATTCATGGAAAAGGAATGAAAGTGATCATTGACTGGGTTCCCAATCACACCGGCGCAGATCACCGCTGGATCACTACTCACCCTGATTTTTATGTAAAAGACAGTACCGGTAACCCAGCAGTAGCATTTGACTGGGATGATGTACGTCAATTGGATTACAAGAACCCTGTTATGGAAGACAGTATGATTGCTGCTATGAAATACTGGGTAACCAATACAGGTATTGATGGTTTCCGTGTGGATGTTGCCTGGAATGTACCGGGTGAGTTTTGGGAAAAATGTATTCCCCAGCTAAAAGCTGCCAATAATGATATGTTCTTTTTAGCCGAAGGTGATAAAGATTACCTGATGAAAAGCGGGTTTGATGCCTACTATCCATGGGAAATGTTTCATATGATGGTGGAAATTGCTAAAGGCGCCAGGCCTGCATTTGCACTGGACAGCGTAAAAGCAAAATATGATACGGTTTATCCCGCTTCAGCCATCCCACTATATTTTACTAGCAATCATGATGAGAACAGCTGGAATAAATCTGATTATGGAACCTTTCCAGGTCCTGTTCATGCCCCATTTGCAGTCTTCACACAAACAATGGCTAACTCAGTTCCCTTGATCTACAGCGGGCAGGAGGAACCGTTTTTGGATAGCCTCAGCTTTTTTTATAAAGACACTATTACATTTAAAAATTACGGAAGAGCTGAATTTTATAAAACACTATTAGAGTTAAGAGAAAAAGATCCGGCTCTTTCAGCCGATGCATCTTTTAAGAAAGTAAATGTGGGAGATGAAAATGCCTTGTATGCGTATATAAGAGAAAAAGAAGGCAAAAAAATATTTGTGATT
This sequence comes from Chitinophagaceae bacterium, assembly GCA_035328345.1. Lineage (GTDB taxonomy): Bacteria > Bacteroidota > Bacteroidia > Chitinophagales > Chitinophagaceae > JJ008. The sequence continues at coordinate 1,298 of DAOLIV010000009.1, forward strand.
TTAAATCTCTCGGGCAAGGAACAAACCATAAAAGTAACCGACAAAGAACTGCACGGTAATCCCTATAATGTGTTTATGAGAAGCAAAGAACCACTGACTGACAAAGAATGGAAAATGGAGCCCTGGGGATATGCAGTGTATGAATATTAATGACAAAGAAGAATGAGCATAGTGGTGAGAAGATGAGTTTTAATGCCACCTGGTCGATGGCGGTGGGCGGCATGGTAGGCGGAGGAATCTTTTCAGTGCTCGGAGTTATTGTTGCAACTGCCGGACAATGGGCCTGGCTGAGTTTTGTTATTGCGGGATTGATAGCCCTGGTGTCCGCACATAGCTACAGCCAGTTGTCAGTAAAATACACAGAAAGCGGGGGAGCCTATACTTTTCTGAGAGAGGTTAAACAAAAAGGAATTGCGGCTACGTTGTCATGGATATTGATATTGGGTTACATACTTACCGTGTCTGTATATGCCTTTACATTTGGTCATTATGTAAGTCACGTTTTTGGTTTAGGTAGCTGGTTACCAAAAGTGCTGGCCTTTGCAGTCATAACATTTCTTACCTGGATCAACCTGCGGGGCATAAAAGACTCTTCCCGCTTAGAGATCATTACAGTCTGGGGCAAACTCTTTATTCTTTTAGCCCTTTCATTATTTGGTATCATTCAATGGAACCCGGAACAACTTACTGCAGGAATTGAAACAAGATCATGGCACATGGCGATTGTTGGCGCTGCCACAATTTTTATGGCCTATGAAGGATTTCAGCTACTCTCCTATGACTACGATGATATAAGAAATCCCCGCAAGAATATGCCCAAAGCAACTATCTCGGCGGTTATTGCTGTGATGATAGTGTATGTTTTGGTTGCTATCGGCGCCACTATGCTTGTCGGAGCTTCGGCGCTTATTGAACAAAAAGAAATAGCTCTTTCCGCGGCAGGACAAAAAGCTTTAGGCATTACGGGATTGATTTTAGTAACAATTGCAGCAGCATTTTCAACAGGCTCGGCTATTAATGCCACACTCTTTTCTACAGCAAGATTAATGCAGCATGTGGCGGAGAAAAAAGATCTGCCCGGAAAACTGGCTACTGAAAACAAGTCATCAATACCTTATTTCGCTATCATATTAATAGCAGCGATGGCTGCATTGCTGGCCATCATTGGTTCATTGGCAACTTTAGTGGATGCCGCAAGCCTTATTTTCCTTTTGACATTCGGGATCGTTAATTTCATCGCATTTATCCAAAAAGTAAAATACAGGTTTCTTTGCCTTGCAGGATCATTAGGCTGCGTTTTGGCCATAGTGCTTGCCTCAAAAGAAGAGTTTGAAAATAATCCTGTTGCGATGATAGTTATGCTATCAGTCATTTTTATCCTGGTAATACTGAGACCGGCTTTAAGCAAAACCATCCGGAAATAATAAATTTGAGAAAACAATTTTTATGATACGGGGAGTACATACTATGTTTTACAGCTCCGACCCGGACGGGTTGAGAGCATTCTTAAGAGACAAGCTGGGAATGAAAGCCAATGATATTGGTCGTGGCTGGTTGATCTTTGATCTGCCTGAAGCGGATATGGGTGTGCATCCTGCCGGTGAATCCGAAGAAGAAGGTGGCTTGTCCGGCACACCTGATATTTCTTTTTACTGCGATAACATTCAGCAAACGGTCGATGAGTTGAAATCAAAAGGTGTGGTGTTTAAGGGAGAAATAGAAGACCATGGCTATGGTTTTGTAACTCACTTCAAAGTTCCTGGCGATTTTTACATTCAGTTGTATCAGCCGAAGTATGAGAAATAGTTAGACCAACAATAAAATATGACGCAAAAACTGGCATATATTACAATTGTTGTGAAAGATTATGATGAAGCAATAGACTTCTATACACAAAAACTTTTTTTTAGATTAATAGAAGATATAAGGCTGAATGAAGAAAAAAGATGGGTTTTGATTTCCCCTCCGGGTGACAATAGCTGTTACATTTTATTGGCAAAAGCTACAAATGAAAAACAAATAGCTTCAATCGGCAATCAAACAGGAGGCAGGGTCGCCTTCTTTTTGCACACAGATAATTTTCAGGAAGATTTTAATCGATTACGTCAAAATCAAATTCATTTTGTAAGAGAACCGCAGGAAGAAGATTACGGAATAGTTGCTGTTTTTGAAGATCTTTATGGCAATCTTTGGGACCTGATACAGCCTGGAAGCCAGCAATAAGATTTAAGGATCATAGTTTTAGGTCTACACCCCCATTAAGATTTCGGAGATTTTTACCGTAAACCATACCAGCGAAGTATGAGAAGTAAATATCCTATATGCCGGTTTGATTCCTGCCGCAATATTCGCCTAACTGTAACGTTTAGTTATACTCAACAGACGGTAATACAGCTACTCTTTTCGACTAAACCTAAAACCACCTGAAATGAAACACATTATCATTCTGATGGTTATATCCATTTTGGGTATTAGCCATACTATGGCTCAGTCTACCAAAAAAACACAGTTTGGTATTAAAGGAGGTCTCAATCACTGCATTATAAATGGCTATGAAACCGATGGAACCAAGACTGGCTTTGTCGGGACAACCATCTATGGCGGTTTTTTTGCAGAGACATCGATCGGCGCATCTACTTACCTGGTAAATGAGCTCAACTTTTCATGGGTGAACGACTGGCATTTTATTGAAGTTCCCGTTTTTATAAAACAAATGCTGAGCTCCCGGTTTTCAGCATTTCTCGGACCAAGGCTTGACTTTTCAGCTAACAGATTTGCCAAATACAAAGAAGACAAGTCCGGTCTTATTGGTCTTGCTTTGGAAGGTGGTGTTCAGTATAACATCACAAAGAGATTTTTTACTGAAGGCAGGTACTCGACAAGCCTTACAAGACAATTTAAGGACCAGTTCTTTGATATTAACGACGGGAGAAGAAATAACTGGCGGGTCGGGGCTGGGTTCAGGTTTTGAAATTGAATTAATTGCAATTGGAGTAAACTTTATTTACAAGAAAAGATTGCGCAATAAGATAATAAGCAACATACTTTATTTCATCTCCCCGATTTTTTCGTGGATCCTATTTTGTTTAACAAATGTGATTATTAATAGGTTAACATTCGAGGGGGATACTACTAAATTTTCATATTCTATTGCAGGATGGTTTCTTCCATCATTTTTAATTTTGGGACCACTAGCCATTTTGATTCGGTATCTAGTAAAAGACGATCTATTCAGAATTTGGGTCATCGAATCAGTTTTGATGCTCGGTTTGTTTATTGGATTCAAAATCTTTTAAAATAAATTGTAAGGAACCGAGATTTTAAATTACACAGCATCTACATCCGCCACCATCGTAACACTTCTGAAACTTTTTTCCTGGTGCAGTATGGCAATCTGTTCCAGCATATCTTTTTTACATTGAGCAATCGTTTTTCCGTCTCTTGGAAGTTTTACCAGTAACTCCATTAAGTATTGATTGCGGATACGACCGATGATCGGTTCAGCAGGGCCAACCAAATAGTTACCGTATTTATTTTTTAATGAGTTGGTGTATTGATAAGCTGCCCTTTCCACAACTTCTTTTAATTTATGTTTGAAGGTGAGATGGATGATACGGGAAAAAGGCGGATAGGAAAATTCTTTTCGTTTTTTCAGCTCCTCAGTGAACATAGTTTTATAATCATGCTGCTGCACCACCTGTAGCAAAGGATGCTGCGGCTGCGCCGTCTGCACCAGCACTTTGCCTGTTTCTTCCTTTCTCCCCGCCCTGCCACTTACCTGCTCCATCAGTTGAAAAGCTCTTTCATTTACCCGGAAATCAGCAAAATGTAATAGGCCATCCGCATCTAAAATTCCTACAAGGTCCACATTATCAAAATCAAGCCCTTTCACTACCATCTGTGTGCCGACAAGGATGTCTATTTTTTGTTGTTCGAATTGTTGGATCAATACATCATGTGCATTTTTTCCACGAACCGTATCAATATCCATCCGGGCAATTTTGGCATCCTGAAACGTTTCCTGTAACTGTTCTTCTATTTTTTCTGTTCCGAAATTCCGCTGAACGAATTTATCACTGCCACAGGCAGCACAGGTATGCACGGGAGGATAGGTGGTGCCACAGTAGTGACAAACCAGTTTATTACTCAGCTTGTGATACGTCAAAGACACATCACAGTACTTGCATTGCGGGATCCATCCGCAAACACTGCACACCTGGTAAGGGGCATAGCCTCTCCTGTTCTGAAAAAGAATCACCTGTTTGTTTCTGGCCAGCACTTCATTCACGGCATCCACCAATGGTTCTGAAAGAATCACTTTTGTCCGATCTTTTTGAATGATCTTTCTTGTATCAATAAATTCAATAGGCGGCAATTTCAGATCGCCGTATCGCTGTAATAATTCAACCAAACCATATTTACCGGTTACAGCATTATAATAGCTTTCCAGTGACGGTGTGCCGCTGCCCAACAATGTTTTGGCATTGAATAAGGAAGCAAGGTACACGGCTGCATCACGACCATTATATCTTGGCGCCGGGTCCTGCTGTTTGTATGAAGTATCATGCTCTTCATCACACACCACCAAACCCAATTGCTGAAAAGGAAGAAACACTGATGATCTTGCACCAAGGATCACTCTTAGTTCACCATTCTTCACTTTATTCCAGATCTCCACTCTTTCGTTATGAGAAAATTTGGAATGATAAATACCAATATAGCCGCCAAAATGTTTTTGCAATCTCCGAATCACCTGGGAAGTCAGAGCAATCTCCGGCAACATGTAAAGCACCTGTTCCCCTTTGCGGATAAATTCTTCGATCAGTCTGATGTAAATATTTGTCTTACCGCTTGAAGTAACACCATGTAACAAACAAACCGGCTTTTCATTTAATTCCTTTTGTACTGATTCGTATGCTTTCTGCTGTGCTTCTGTTAATTCAAAATCAATGTTCACATTTTTCGGCAGGTATTTGATACGGTCCACTACCCTTTTTTCCAGCCAGAGTATTTTTTTATCGACCAGTCCTTTTAACTGAGCATCTGCTGCACCGGACTTTTTAAGCAGTGATGTTTTAGTTACTTCCCCTTCTGTTTTGATCAAATGGAGGTAACTGAGCAATAATTCCATTTGTTTGGGGGCTCTGGTCCAGTTGTTCAGCAGGTCGGATAATTTTTCTTCATTGTCATACTCAGGATTCAGCAACACATAAGTTTCTTTTTTAGGCGAATAAGTTTGTTTTAATGATTCCCATACAAAGCAAACTTTTTTATTGATCAGCCGGTTGATAACAGGATATACATGTGATGAATCCAATATTTGCTGCACCTCACCAAGGTTCAGTTCCTTTTTTAACAACAGAGCTTCAGCGACGATGAATTCATCATGATCCAATGCCGAAAAATCATCACCATATTCTTCATTATAAACAAGTATCGTTTTGCTGGATAATTTGAAATGAGCAGGCAATGCTGCCGCCATCACTTCCCCTTCGCTGCACATATAATAAGAAGCGATCCATTCCCAGAGTTTCAATTGCTCCTCAAATACTACCGGTTCGGTATCGAGCACATTCAGGATATCTTTTGTTTCAATAAACTCCGGTTTATCTTCATGAAGCCGTTTTATGATTCCTGCATATTTTTTTGACTTGCCTAAATTCACTTCCACCCTGCATCCGGGTTGGACCTGCTCCAGCATTTCACCCGGAACAGACCATGTGTAATTTTTAGGTAAAGCTGACGGTATGATGATCTCTGCGTACAAAGGAATTGAATGATATTCGGCTCAATTTAAAGAGAAAGTAGTAATCAGGCTTTTCGCCATGCTGCATCGTATTCAATAAGCTTCTTTTCCATAATTGCATATATTTCTGATTTCAGTTTTCCAACATCATTTAAAGAATAGCCGGAAACATCAACAGGATTTAAATATAAAAACCTGCTCCTTCCGGGTGTCATGCTGAAAAGGGTTTCATATGGCATTCTGCGATATGCATCCAGGAATAAAACTGGTTTTATTGGTGTTTGCGTTTCAATAGCCAGACGGAAAGCACCATCATAAAATTCCTTCAAAGCTGTAGTCCCCATATTGAATGTCCCTTCAGGAAAAACAAGAACTGAAATGCCTTTGCCCAACAATGATCGTAATATTCGCAGGCTGGCTGCACGGTTTCCCGGGCTGCTTCTGTCAACGGTTACGATTGCATTTCGATATATAAAACCAAAGATGGGCACTTTGCTCATTTCCACCTTTCCCAAAGGCCGGATTGGTTGGCGGTAAGCTTTGGGAATCATGGCTGCATCGAGATATGAAATATGATTGGTTACAAAAATGTAAGGTTTTGATTTATCATGTGGTGACTCGTAAATCTTTTTATGCCAGATAAAAATTAAAGGGAACCAAAGATCAGCCCAGATCATACAAAGCCGCATCATGGCATTGCCTCCTTTAATGCGTCCAAAAAAACTGCTGATGATGGCGAAGGGAAAAATAAGCAGCATAATAGCAATGAAAGTGATGAATGCGTAAAGACAATAAACCCATTGAATTGGCTTCAGCAAGATTTTCATCATCTCTGGTTTTCATATTTATCATCATCACCCGGGCAGTGGCACTCATAATCCGTTTCAAGATCTATCACTGTTACCACAACTGTTTTCTCATTGCATTGCGCATATACGATACGTACCCGTTGATTATCGCTGGTTACCCCTTCCACAGCATATCGGGGGCATCTTGCATTTTGAATATCACTCTTGTTGTAGTTGATCTTTCCGTCTTTCATGATCTCCTCCACTTCCTTTTGGGAAATCTTTCTGCATTGCATCCTGCATTTTGCATGGTCGCTGTATTCAAGGTAGGATACACGACGGTCAAAGCCCCTGTCACGGCTTACCGTTGAAGCGGGATCTTTTGTAGTAGTGGTCGTTTTAGGTCTGGTAGTATCTGTGCTGCTTTTTTTACCAACCAGTTTTACTACGATTAGTGCAGCAAGAAGTATTGCAATCAAAATGAATGGATACCACTTTTTATTCATGCCCCCAATTTCGATAAAAATACAGGATTGTTTTTCAATGACCTATACTGAAGCAGACTGTGTTTTTACAGCAGTTCAGCTCCGGATTTTTAATTTGGTAAACGTACCTTTGCCGACTCTATGGCTGAATTGAAAACAGTGGCATTTCATACGTTGGGCTGCAAGCTTAATTTCTCTGAAACCTCTTCTCTTTCCCGCATTTTGGAAAATGAAGGTTTTGAGAAAAAAGAGTTTGATGAGCAGGCTGATGTGTATGTGATCAATACCTGTTCCGTTACAGATAATGCAGACAAAGAATGCCGGCAGATCGTAAGAAGAATTCAGCGAAAAACACCCGAAAGCCTCGTGATCATCACAGGTTGTTATGCTCAGTTAAAACCTAAAGAAATTGCTGAGATACCCGGTGTGAACCTTGTATTAGGCGCTGCCGAAAAATTCAATATAGCCCAGCATATCCGTGAATTATCCAAGGGGGATTCAGGAAAAATTTGCAGTTGCGATATAACTGAAGTATCAGGATTTCATTCATCATGGTCGGTAAATGATCGCACCCGGACTTTTTTGAAAGTACAGGACGGTTGTGATTATAATTGTTCTTTTTGTACGATACCGATGGCAAGGGGCAAAAGCCGCAGTGACCTGATCTCCAATGTCGTGAAGAATGCGGAGGAACTGGCTGCACAGGGAGTAAAAGAAATTGTCTTAACCGGTGTAAACCTGGGTGATTTTGGAAAAGGCCCGGATGGAGCAGGAACAACTATCAGCATCAGCGGAAGGGAAGAGAATTTTTTTGAACTGATACAACAACTGGATAAAGTTGAAGGTATTCAACGGTATCGTATTTCTTCAATTGAACCCAATCTTCTTACGAACGAAATAATAGAGTTTGTTGCCAACAGTGATAAATTCATGCCGCACTTTCATATTCCACTTCAAAGCGGAAGCAACCATATTCTTTCTTCCATGCGCCGCCGGTACAAAAGAGAATTGTATGCCGAAAGAGTAAGCCTTATCAAAACACTGATGCCCCATTGCGCCATTGGCGTTGATGTTATTGTTGGTTTTCCCGGTGAAACCGATGTTGAGTTCAAAAAGACATTTGATTTTCTGCATTCACTGGATATTTCTTACCTGCATGTTTTTACCTATTCAGAAAGAGACAATACTCATGCATTGACGGTAAAGCCTGTTGTTCCGGTAAATGTTCGGCATGAAAGAAATAAAACACTTCGCAATCTTTCTTACATGAAGATGCAGTATTTCATCGGGCAGCATGTCGGTCAAACCCGTAAAGTATTGTTTGAACATAATGATAAGAACGGAATGATGGAGGGTTATACAGATAATTATATTCGTGTTACAACTCCTTACAGGGAAGAATGGGAGAACGAGATTGTGGAATGGAAGATTTAATTGAAACCTGTTAATTTTACATTTATTGGAACGTTAGCTCAGTTGGTTCAGAGCATTACTTTGACAGAGTAGGGGTCACTGGTTCGAGTCCAGTACGTTCCACTTTTCCCCAAAAGCAACTTTCTCAATTTTAAGTTGTCTTACTAAAAGATGCCGAAATACCAGGTTACTATACAATTTGAAATGAATGACGAATTCATGCAATTGGTCCCTGAGCACCGCACTTATATCAATTCACTTATCAATACATTGGTGATCGATCATTATGCTGTAAGCATCGAAACGCAAAGAGCATGGATCACCATTAATGCTGAAAACAAAGAAGAAGTTGAAAAGATGCTGAGCAAATCTCCTTTATTTAGATTCTGGAACTTTGAGATTGATGAATTGTTTGTGTTAGATGGGCAGCACTACCGTTTACCTGAAGTTAATCTGAATTAATGAACTCCTATTCACAATTGACCATTGACTATTCGCTACTCACTTTCCAGCCCACTTCGGTTTTTGTTTCATCACCTTTTTATAAACAGGACAATCAACTGCATGAGCACCCGGTAAATAGCCTGAACTCATTAAAAATTCGTTGACAATTTCGCCACCCGTAAACCGGAAAGTTTGTTTAAAGAGTTTAACCCACTCTTCTTTTGTTTTGGGGTGATGCTGATCCAGCCACTTTTTGAATGACCCTGTTTCTTTCTGAATTTTTTTTATCATTTGTGCATTATGAATTGTAGCCTCGATCTTTAAACGGTTGCGGATGATTCCTGCATCCTGCATTAACTTCTCTTTTTTCTTTTCAGTATAGCGGGAAACCTTATCGATATTGAAATCATCAAATGCTTTAAAAAAATTATCTTTTTTCTTCAGGATGGTTTCCCAGCTTAATCCTGCCTGGTTAATTTCCAACACCAGTCTTGCAAAAAGAAGGTTGTCGTCATGAATCGGAAAGCCGTATTCTTTATCATGATAATCACGGTGAACAGATTCCTTCCCCGCATTTAAAACATATTCACAATAAGTTGTAGCCATATCTAAATATTGCTTCTAAAATAGGTTAAAAATATTTTGTGAGGCAGGCTACCACCCTTATCTTTGCCGTCCCTTAAAAGGGAGCTTAGCTCAGCTGGTTCAGAGCATCTGCCTTACAAGCAGAGGGTCGGCGGTTCGAACCCGTCAGCTCCCACAAAACCCCGCTTATGCGGGGTTTATTTTTTATTGGAATAAGGTTAAATTTGCAGGCATAATGGCAGATTTCGATACTTATACAGAAACTTACACCAGTGAAGAAACGGACCTTCTTACTACAGTTGAAGAAAGTTGCAATCTTATTGTGTGGAATGACGATGTCAACACTTTCGAATGGGTAATTGAAACCCTTGTCCAGGTATGTGGTCATAGTGAAGAACAGGCCGAACAATGCGCCTACATCATACACTTTCAGGGAAAATATGCTGTTAAGAATGGTAGCTACGACGAATTAAAACCTCAGCGTGATGCCATCATTGACAGAGGCATCAATGCCACCGTAGAAGTCATTGCTGCCGGGTAATATCCGGTTTCTCATTTATACCCATGCCTCTTTTTGCACTCGATAAAGAAATCGTATTTCCTCCTGTTCACCTTGCTGAACCCGATGGCTTATTGGCTATGGGAGGTGATATATCATCCGAACGATTACTACTGGCTTATAAAAGCGGAATATTTCCCTGGTATGAAGGTGACACGATCCTTTGGTGGTGCCCCGATCCCCGGTTTGTTTTATTTCCAAATGATCTTAAGATCAGCAAAACAGTAAGATCCCTTCAATCAAAAGCTGAATTTACATTTACTGTTAACAAGGATTTCAAAAGTGTAATTCATCACTGCAAAGAAATTAAAAGACCGGGACAAATGGGCACCTGGATCACTCCTGAAGTGGAAAAAGCATATTGCAGCATGCATGATTTAGGGTATGCTCATAGCGCTGAAGTTTGGAAAGACGGAAAACTTGTCGGCGGTCTTTATGGAATTAAACTCGGAAAGGTTTTTTTCGGCGAAAGCATGTTCAGTAAAGTAAGTAATGCTTCCAGGTTTGCCTTTGTACAATTCGTTCAGCAATTGAAAAAGGAAGGCATTGAGTTAATAGACTGCCAGGTGTATACTGAATATCTTGAAAGTTTCGGAGCAAAAATGATCCAACGAAAAGATTTTATTCTTTACCTGAGAAAATTAATCCAATAGCAACATTTATCCCTTTCCCGGTAAGCATATTAAAATTTGGTTCCGAGATAATGTGGTAGCATAGCCCTCCATGTTGGCCAGTCATGTGTCCATTCTTCCCCCCAAACATCCAACTCATACCAAATTCCTTTGTTATATAACTGTTTTGCAAACCTGCCACTGGCTCCGGGATCTTCATAGCTCCCACTGCCGGTAAGAATATGAATATTCTTGCTCTGCCTGATCTGTTCTAAAACAGAATGATCATTTAGGTTTGAAATATAGTGAGCGGGGCTGTTGAAATATACATTGTCATCATAATGACCTTTAGTATATTCCGTAAGGTCGTACACACCGCTCATCGCAATTACTCCGTTGATAATATCTGGTCTTTTTAAGAATAGATTCATGCTGTGAAGAGCACCAAAAGAAGCTCCACAGGTAATTACCGGTGTGTCCTGACTGGTGCTGTTTCTGATAAACGGAACTACTTCATTGAAAATATAATTATTCCATTGCTGGTGGCGGATTGATTTATCCCATGGATTTACCTGGTCATTTAGCCAGCTTTCATTATTAATACTGTCGACAGAAAAAACTTTAACCTTTCCTCCATCAATAAAAGGAGCAATATGATCCATCAGCTGAAATCTCTCATACTCCAGGTAATCAGCTGATGCCGTTGGAACCAATAACAATGCAAATCCATAGTCTCCATAAGTGGCAATAGGCATTTCTTTGTTTAAAGACGGGCTGTACCAGGAGGTCAATTCTCTTTTCATACAATTATTTTATTAAACAATGGGCTTCAATATACGCAGGTAAAGTCAATTTCAATCCTTAATAATGATCATTTGATGGGATATTACCCAGGCCCTGCAATCACCTGTTTTGGGTCAATAAATAAAAATAATTAGTAAAAACTCTTGGTAATTTAACCGAGTAATATTACTTTAGATTTTTAGTATTTTTACTAATTTTTATCTCCAATCTCTTCTGAACCAATAGACGTCTTAAAGCTTAAATTTTAAATTTCAACGACTTAGATTTCGAATAGTATTTGGCTCAAATTATTAACTGAAACCAGATCAATTATTGATTAATGCTTAAATATGAGTGCAGAAATAGTCCGTATAGTATTGGTTGATGATCACAAAGTAGTGAGAGATTCCTGGAAACTATTGCTTGAAAATAACCCGAGGTTCAAGGTAATAGATGATTGTGACAACAGTCCCCATGCTATTGGCAGCGTTTCTTCTCTCTTGCCGGATATATTACTTGTTGATATAAATATGTCGCCGGTAAATGGTTTTACTGTTACTGAAACTATAACCAAAGTATCCCCCTCTGTAAAAATTATAGGTCTGTCTGTAAATAATCAGCCCAAATATGCCACACGGATGTTGGAATTAGGCGCCAAGGGATATCTGACAAAAACCTCACCGCTTGAAGAAATAAACAGGGGCATTATTGAAGTTTATAAAGGGGGGATTTATATATGTGAAGAAGTAAGAGGAAAGATGAGACCCGATGAGTTGAAAAGATTCTTTAAATAACCGGCTACTTACCGCACTTTTTTGGACGTATTCTGCTTACTGATCCGCTGAAACAGGGTAAATTTGCGCTTTTACAAATCTGCCTTACAGGTATTTACAAAAGCCAAACCCCGAAATGGAACTGAGCAAGAATTTTGATCATAATTCAGCGGAAAAAAAATGGTACCAGCATTGGCTGGATAAAAAATATTTTCATAGCACTCCTGATAACAGAGAACCTTATACAGTAGTTATTCCCCCTCCTAATGTTACTGGGGTACTGCATATGGGGCACTGTCTCAACAATACGATCCAGGATATTTTAGTACGCAGGGCGAGGATGCAGGGCAAAAATGCCTGCTGGGTGCCTGGTACCGATCATGCTTCTATAGCAACGGAAGCCAAAGTGGTTCAGATGCTTCGGGAAAAAGGAATCCAGAAAGGCTCTCTTAGTCGTGATGAATTTTTAAAATATGCCTGGGAATGGAAAGAGAATTACGGTGGAATCATCTTACAACAATTAAAAAAGCTGGGTTGTAGCCTTGACTGGGAAAGAACAACTTTCACCATGGATCCGCATTACTACCAGTCGGTGATCAGTGTTTTTGTTGATTTGTTTAATAAAGGATATATCTATCGTGGCAAAAGAATGATCAACTGGGATGTGAAGGCTAAAACTGCTTTGAGTGATGAAGAAGTGATCCGTAAAGAAACCCAGCAAAAGCTTTATCACCTGAAATATAAACTGGATGTCCCGGGTGATGAATATATAATTATTGCAACTGTTCGACCAGAAACGATCATGGGTGATACCGCCATTTGTGTGCACCCGAATGATGAACGATATAAACTCCTGCACGGGAAATATGCATTTGTTCCTTTGATCAATCGCAGGATTCCCATTATCACTGATGACTATGTTACAATGGAATTCGGAACGGGAGCTTTAAAAGTTACGCCAGCTCATGATATGAATGACTACCAGTTGGGACAGAAACACCAGTTAGAAGTCATTGATATATTCAACGAAGATGGAACCTTGAACAAAGCAGCTGAGATCTTGATCGGTGAAGATCGTTTTGAAGCAAGAAAAAAGATCGTAAAGGAACTGGAAGCAAAAAATCATATTGCCAAAATTGAAGATTACACAAGTGAAGTAGGATACAGCGAAAGAACCGATGTTGTTGTTGAACCAAGACTGTCCTTGCAATGGTGGGTAGACATGAAAAAGATTTCCGGTCCGGCGCTCAAAGTGGTTCTGGATGACGAGATCAAATTCTATCCTGCCAAATTCAAGAATCTCTACCGGCATTGGATGGAAAATATCAAGGATTGGTGCATCAGCCGGCAACTTTGGTGGGGGCATCGCATACCTGCGTGGTATGATGAAGACGGAAATGTTTATGTAGCAAACAGCATCGACGAATTACATGCCAATAAACCTGAGACAAAAAAACTTAATCTCACACAGGATGAAGACTGCCTGGACACCTGGTTCTCATCATGGCTTTGGCCTTTTGAAGTCTTCAAAGGTTATAGTGATCCGGATAATAAAGAAGTAAACTACTACTACCCTACCAATACCCTGGTTACTGCGCCGGAGATCATTTTCTTCTGGGTGGCAAGAATGATCATGGCCGGGATGGAATACAAAAAAGAAATCCCGTTCCGGGAAGTGTATTTCACAGGAATAGTGAGAGATAAGATCGGGAGAAAAATGAGTAAGCAGTTGGGCAATTCACCTGATCTGCTTGAGATGATTGATAAAGATGGTGCTGATGCTGTACGGTTTGGTATTATGATCTCCTCCCCTGCTGGCAATGACCTGATGTGGGACGAAGCAGGTAATGAGCAAGGAAGATTTTTTATCAATAAGATGTGGAATGCGCTGAAGTTGATAAAAAGCTGGCAATCGAGGGTGAGTGATGAAGCCGGCAAAGAAAATTTTGCTGTGGAATGGTTTGAAAACAGGCTGAATGAAGCAAAAGCTGAAATTGATGACATGTATAAAGATTTCAGGCTTAGTGAAATTTTAAAAACTATCTATTCCTTAATATGGGATGATTTCTGTAGTTGGTACCTTGAATGGATCAAGCCAGGCTTTGAACAGTCGATTGACAAAACTGTTTACGAAAAAACTATCGACTTCTATGAGCAGTTGATGCAGCTACTTCATCCGTTCATGCCTTTTATTACGGAAGAGATTTATCATGAGTTAAAAGAAAGAAGCGATGGTCTTTGTGTCACGCAAATTGAACAAAATTATTCTTTATCAATAATTGATACCATAAAAGAAAAGGGAGAAATTACTAAAGAATTAATTCAGAAAATTCGAGAATTTAGAAATAAAACTGGCATTAAGAGAGATAACAAAATAACTGTTTATCCCCCTAAGAATTCTCCTTTTACAAAGGAAGATTTAGATAATAGATTAAAAATCGTTAACGCAGTAGTAAATGACAATGTTAATATTCACGGAGACCTTAGCTATAACGGGAAGTCTATTAATCTGGAATTGGCGCTAATTAAAACTTTTAAGTTTTATCTTGACTTAGGCGATATTGAAACTACTTTTATCAATATTATAAAAGAAAAGAAAAAAACAGAATTTATCCAAGAACTAAAACGTTTAACGACTTTTCTTGAGGCTACTGAAAAAAAATTAAACAATGAACGTTTTGTTCAAAATGCAAAACCTGAAGTAATTGAACTGGAAAGAAAGAAAAAGGCAGATACAGAAGCAAAGATCAAAGCAATAGAAGAAAGCCTTGCTACACTCTGAATTATCTTGGTATAATACTTACCGGCAGGATAAATTCAAACATGGTGGCTCCTTTCCCCACTCCCGGTAAGGGATCATCATCCAGTAACCTGTTGATCCGGCAACCAAAAGTCAGCGGATACTGATTCCACCACTTTGTATCAACATAAAACTCTACACCTATACTTCGGAGATCAAGTGTCAGCAGTTTATCATTGGAAAATATTCGCTGAAAATCATAAAACACATTAGCTCTCAGCCGCTGCAGGTATAAAATATTTCCAAATCCCCAATCAGGATACCATAAAGGCAAATGATAATTAGCTGATAAACGCCACAATCTTGACCCCGCATTGGTTCCATAATAGTCAGCAAATCCTCTTGCATTAGCCAGGCGGGTACTGAAAATAAGCCTGCTTGTATCTCTTTGCTGAAAAGCTCCTGAAACAATCAGGTTATGAGTTGATAAAACTCCGGGCAAATACAAAGAGGCACTTGCATAAAACTGGTAACCTTCATACCTGGTTATTGGATATCGGTAGGAGGAAGAAATGGAATATGCAAGTCTTGGATAGATATGCTGAACTGCCTGCTGGATCTGTTGCGTCCATGATATGTTATGAGAGAGATAACTAAATGAAGTATTACCGATTGAATCTTTGAAGAAGCCCCTGTTGAATTCATTTCTCAACACATAATAATTACTTATGGTCAGGTTCTTAAATGTTTGTCCACTGGTATAGTTCAGGGGAATAATAAAACCCAATCTTGAATCAAGCTGGTTCCATGTACGTAATTTATTACCGGTTATTCTTTCCCTGTCAAAAGTAAATTCAGTTCCGGCACTGATATAAGGGAAAAAGCCTCCGTATGTTGCATTCAGGCCCAATGCATTGGTTTTCTCATTCTGATTGTAGAGATAATAGATCTCTGTCTGCATGGTATTAATTACATTTTCCCCGTACAAAGAAAAAGTGAAGATCGGGTCCTCATAATATGGTCTCCAACTGTGAAAATTCAACAGCCCTTTTGTTTTGGAATATTTACTGGAATTAAAATTTCTCAGGTTTAAATTTTCAGGAAGAATCAATTTTGCTTCCTTTTTTGTATCGACCTCAAATCTTTCAACAAGGTTTTCTGTATTTGCTTTTATTTCATTCCATTTTATATCATTCAGGCTCATCTGCTTCAACTGGTAGCCTTCCGCAGTAAAAGTGGACCATGTTACTTTCCCGTTAGCCACATTTGCAAAATAATTACCCAGCGGACCATCGCTGATTCTAAAGAGTTTTTTATCGGTAATCCTTAAAGCAAAGACATCGTCATTTCCTTCAAAAGATGCAGTAAAATAAATGACACCGTTATTAATACATGGATAGCCCACCACATTATATGAAGCAGGTAACAATCGGCTTATTTCTCCTGATTCAATGTTCACAGATGTTAATGTCATTTTACCTGAGTTAAGCCGGACAGGCGATACAATTTCTTTATCATCTTCAGTAAATTTTGGATCAGTGAATAAATTGATATCTACTGAAGAAAAGCTATTTAAAACAGAGCCGTTGTTTGCATCAAGAATATGTAATTCAGACTTTCCATCGTCTGAAAACTGAACAGCGGCAACTTTGCTTCCATCATTTGAAATATCAGGACTGAAATATTTTGTTTTCTTAGCAAGACTGACTTGCCGGCCTGAATGAACATTCAATACTTTCAGCACACTGTAATTCCTCCAGTTCCATATTGGATCGCTTTCAAACGCAGCATACACAACCTTCCCGTTCCGGTAGGAAAATTGTTCATCAATGGAGATATCCCTGGTTCTGAGGCGGTGTTCGCCGTTTTTATCCCTGATATAAAAAGCAGGGCGATGGCGAAAGCTTGCTTTTAAATACAGGAGTGAATCTTCCGAAATGTGATAAGGGTAATAATAACTGGTAACAAAATTTTTACTGACAGGCTCTAAGTATTCATCACGGGAAACAGCAATTCTCTCCATTTTCTTTTTATAATACTCAAAAGCTTCATTCGTGAAATTTTTAAAATCTGTACCCGCATACTTTTTTATTGCAACCTGGAAGGGATAAAATAGCCCTTTAAATGCGCTGGCATCTTTTGTTACTTTAGTCCAGAAGTCTGCCCCATATTTTTCCCTTCCATAATTGACGAGTAAATATCCAAGGTTATAATGATTGGGAACATAATCTTTAAATGATCCGTTCCGCAGTTTCATCCATGAATATTTTTTTCCGGCCTGCCACAGTGAAGGAAATGCATTCAGGAATTTAGGAATTCTTCCTCTGCCCTGACCTGTCAGCACCGTTTCCTGGTAAACAGCATCACCTTCATAAAACCAATCCGGTATGGATGCATTTATTGCTAATGTATATCCATCTTGCCCAAACAAGGTTCTGGCAAGACTGCTGAGGCCGTTATTAAAATTATTGAACTGATGTACATGCCTGTATTCATGTATCGCCAACTGGTCAGCCCATGGAATAGTTCCCTGGTCAAAATTGTTGAAAGCAGGCGTCATGTAAAATTCACTGCGGAAGGGTCCCAACTGAACATAACCATTTGGAATAGTAGTTTGATTTTGTAACACTACATTTATCTTCTTCAATTGGTCGCCAAGTGAAAATGGTTTTTGTTTCGCCAGTAAATGAATTATTGAAGCAACCCGATTCGCCTGGCTATCCAATCCCACCGGGAAAATAATCCGGGCCGTGTCCGTATTAAGCTGTCTCCATTTAACGGAAGCCGGATTACCACCAAACCCCTGTGAACAAAGATCCAGGTAAATAAAAAGAATGGCTACACACAAGAACAGCTTTCGCATAGTGCAGGAATTTTTTTGAAGTTACGTTGAATTGGGCAACAGAGGGCCATATATTATCCCTTGTAATTCTATTTATCTTTGCAGCATGGCTGAAGATCTTAAAATAAGTTCTGGTCCTAAGACTGAACAATATCAATCATTGATCTCACAGATTAAGGGCCTTCTTGAAGGTGAAAATGACCAGGTAGCTAACATGGCAAATGTTACTGCGGCATTAAAAGAACAGTTTGGTTGGTTTTGGGTTGGATTTTATATTGTCAAAAATGAAGAGTTGGTATTAGGTCCTTTCCAGGGACCTATAGCTTGTACAAGAATCAGAAAAGGAAAGGGGGTTTGCGGAACCAGTTGGGCTGATGCAAAAACAATAATAGTTCCTGATGTTGAAAAATTTCCTGGGCATATTGCCTGCAGCAGTTTGTCCAAATCAGAGATCGTTATTCCTATTATCAGAAACAGCGAAGTAGTAGCAGTGCTGGATGTTGATAGCGACAAATATGACCACTTTGATATTATTGATCAGCGATACCTTGAAGAAATCGTTGATCTGATCAATTTATAGAATGCTCCAAACAATATCGGTTAAAGTATATGGAAAAGTCCAGGGTGTTTTTTTCAGGCAAAGCACAAAAGAAAAGGCAAATGCACTTGGACTGACCGGATGGGTGAAAAATCAGCCTGATGGTTCAGTTCATATTATTGTCTCGGGACAAACTGAACTTCTTGATAAATTTGCTGCCTGGTGTAAACAAGGTCCCCCAAGAGCACAGGTCGAAAATATTCTGATCGAAACATTAGACACAGTTCAATTTGATAGATTCTCAATAAAATATGTTTAGTGTGTTGCATGCAGGAAGGCGATCACCAGGATAGATAAATGACATAATACCAGGATCAGTTTGCTCAGAATCCAGAATTTGCCGTGATGCCTCTTAATTTTCTTTACTCTTTCTTTATGGAATTTATGAATATGAGGCAGTTCTTCCGAATGTGGTGCCTGCATTTTTCCGTGTGGAGCTTTTGAATCGGCTTCATGTGAAAAGGGAACTTTTGCATCATGGGCATTTTTTTCTGAGCTATTTTCTGTTTGAAAATCCTTACTTATAGTTCCGGCTTCGCTATAAAAGTTGTTTGCTTTTGCTACAATAGCTGTTAACAAATATGCCATCACCAGGATGATGCTGAAATATGATTTGTGTTTCATAAAAAAAGTTTGATAACACAAATCTTGCCCCGGCAATGCCCTTGAATCAAGGTGGGAAATGCGGGAAAAAAAGATCAGGTAATTGAACTGTGAACAGCCGTTAGCAGTTGCGTGGTAATTCGCTATTGAGAAACCAGCGTAATTGTACTGCCGATTTTCAGTTAATACTTTTTAACACCATAACAGCAATCCTTCCCTGTTTCTGCCAGCTACGTACTTGTACGCAATCTGGACGAGTATGTACTGAATCAACAATTGTCTATTTGAAAGTAACTTATGGAATCTTAAATTAGTAGTGAATTAGTCCTGCCCCCAAGACCTCATAGATACCATCTTACATTAATCATCTAAATCAACTTTTATGTTACTAAACCAAATCCATATTAAAAGAAGTTTCTCTTTACTTTCTTTTACTCTAATAAGCTGTTTGCTTATATGTTTCTTGTCTTGTAAAAATGAGGATAAAAAAATTACAGAGACTATAGCAGGCTCTTGTGCAGTGTTAACAAGTACAGATATTCAGGATAGTTGGGTCAATCCTGGTTATACTAAACCCGGAGATTCGAACCGAATTGATACGATCGATATACTGGCATCCTATAATCCTGTATCTACTGAATTTACAATTTATGTACAAGGAGTGAAACAAGGAAGTGGTAAGGTATCCGGAAGTAATATAAAAATATTTCAGGGAACTTCTTGTAAACCTCCGGCTCTTACATCAATTCCACTTCACAATTATTTTAGCATCGCCAATCTCGATATACTGGAAAAAGACGGGAAACTAAAAAAATTTAACTATATAGTTTTTACTCCAAAAGAGTATCAAAAGGATAATGATATAATGGCATTTGACCTCTCAGTTGTTAACAACGATGGCACTTCCCAACTAAAAGGGCAATCATTACCATGCCCTCCATGTTATAACTGTAAACCTATGCCGGAAAATTGTCAAATAGAACCAACGGATTCAACAGATAATTAAACCTTCATAAATAGGTTTTACTTATAGCGGATGAAACTGTTTCAATTAATTTATGACTGGGCAGAACTATGGGCATTATTAATTCCCCTGGGAGTGATTGTTTTTCGCAAACCAAATAACAGAGAGGCGAAATGGATCATTCGATATGTATACATAGGGCTGATCCTAAATGGGTTCATAATTGCGGTTGCACAATTCTATAATGCTATGCCTCCATGGCTTAAGAATAATAACATCTTTTATAATATTCATTCTGTATGCAGAGTAATTCTTTTCAGCCTTTTTATATTATCAGTACGTACTTATAAGTTTGCCTCAATATTGAAATCCCTATTGGTACTTTATTTGATTTTCGTAATTATAAACTTTATTTTCTTCGATAATATATTCTTTCTAAGCTCAAATTTATACGCTGCAGAAAGTATTGCACTATTAATAATCTGCCTTTCCTATTTCTTTAGAACAATTTTGGACGAAAGCTCTACTCATTGGCTTAAACATCCTTCTTTTTTAGTTTGTATCGGCATTTGCTTGTACGAGGTCATTACTTTTTTTGTTTTCCTCTTTTTTAACATTATAAGCTATTCTAACGATCCAAAAGACCGTGCCTTTGCAAGAATTTTTCTGATGATATACTCCATTAGCTTTGTTTTACTTTGTGTGTTTATAGCCATTGCACTTTATAAATACAGAAAAAAAACTGAGCTGAAAATTAACTAGTGCCTTAAACCCTTAGCCAACCACTGAACTGCGTAGAACTACGCAAAATTGTAAAGTATCTACGTAATCTCGAAGAGGCTGTTTGAAAGAATGAATTTCGGCTCTACATTCGAATAGAAGTTATCAAACAAAATGGGAACCGAGTTACGATATAAAATGATAATTGGGATAGCAGTAATGTTTCTGCTATTTACCAGTTTCCTTTTAACTCTGATTTTCAACCAGCGTAAAAAGCTGAAATATCAAAAAGCCATGGAAGGCCTCCGGGAGCAACAGCAAAACCAGCTGATTGAAGCAGCCATACGAAGCGAGGAACTGGAACGTCATCGAATTGCAGAAACCCTGCATGATGAAGTTGGGGCCATTCTATCTTCTGCGAAACTTCATTTATTAGGAATTAAAGCAGAAGTATTAGATGCAAAAGATCAAAACCTGCATGAAAAAGGAAGACAATTGCTGAATGAGGTTATACAAAAAGTAAGAGGCATATCTCATAACCTTCATTCCAACATTTTAAAAGAATTTGGGCTGAATGAAGCCATCCTTCATTTTTTAAAAAAGATCACCCATGGTACTCTTATTAATGCAACTACAGCATTGGATGAGAGATACAAAACTCTTAACGCCGATAATGATATCAGTATTTACCGGGTTGTGCAGGAACTGATCAATAATATTTTGAAATATGCCGGTGCTACTGAAATACTTATCAGTTCTGAACTAAAGAATGATGTACTTGAGCTGATCATCTTCCACAACGGGAATGGGCTTTCCCAGGAGCAATTTGAACAGCTCCGATACCAGAAAGAAGGATTGGGTTTGAAAAATATTCAGAACCGGATTATATTGCTGAAGGGAACTATTCATTTCACTTGTGGCGATGAAGGATGCCGGATAAATATAAGGGTACCTGTTAAACCCAGCCATACAGCATGAGTAAAATTAAAATAGCCATAGCAGATGATTATAAGATCTTCCGGGAAGGATTAAAAGTGGGCTTTTCAGCTGATGAAGGAGTAGAAGTGATTATGGAAGCAGATAACGGAGAAGACCTGCTGAAACTTATGGAATCAAACACCCCGGATGTTATTTTAATGGACCTTAAAATGCCAATAATGGATGGTATGGAAGCGACCAAAGAGGTTCGTAAAAAATACCCTTCTGTAAAGATCCTGGTTGTGAGTATGTATGAAGATGATAAGTTTATCATTCACTTGATGGAAACCGGCGCCAATGGTTACCTT
Source organism: Chitinophagaceae bacterium (assembly GCA_035328345.1). Lineage (GTDB taxonomy): Bacteria > Bacteroidota > Bacteroidia > Chitinophagales > Chitinophagaceae > JJ008. The sequence continues at coordinate 23,238 of DAOLIV010000009.1, forward strand.
CTTAAAAACGCTGAACCAGATGAAATCCTGAGATCTATCTATGCAGTTCATGAAAACGGGTATTATTTTAATGACCTGGTGAACAAAGCCCTGTTGAAGAAACTCGTCATAAAAAATAACTTCAAGCCCTCATTCAATCAGAATGTGGAGCTATCTGAAAGAGAAATGGAAGTTCTTAAATTGATCTGCGAAGAAAAAACTGCTGCCGAAATTGCCAAGGAAATATTCCTGAGCCCCCGCTCTGTAGAAGGCATACGTCAGAGACTGATTGAAAAAGTTGGTGTAAGAAATTCTGCAGGCCTGGTCATGTTTGCCGTAAAAAACGGCATAGTGGATTGATCCTATTTCAGATTCTCCAACATATCCTTCACCATTGCCGGAAGATCATATTCCTCTTTCCAACCCCAATCCTTCCGGGCTACGGAATCATCAATACTCTGCGGCCAGCTGTCTGCAATCGGTTGACGATAATCCGGGTTATAGCTGATTGTAAAATCCGGGATATGCTTTTTGATCTCAGCAGCAATTTCTTTCGGTGAAAAACTCATTGATGAAACATTATAGGATGTCCTCACTGAAATTTTTTCTGCCGGTGCTTCCATTAATTCTATTGTTGCCTTTATAGCATCAGGCATATACATCATGGGCAGGTAAGTATCTTCTTTCAGAAAACACTCATACTTTTTTTCTTCCAGGGCTTCATGAAAAATTTCGACTGCATAATCAGTTGTACCACCTCCCGGCGCTGATTTATAAGATATCAAACCGGGATAACGGATACTTCTTACATCTACTCCAAACCGCTGATGAAAATAATTGCACCAGAACTCACCTGCATATTTACTGATCCCGTAAACAGTGATAGGTTCAATGATTGTTTGTTGGGGACAGTTCTTTTTGGGAGAAGTAGGCCCGAAAACAGCAATGGATGAGGGCCAGTATACTTTGTGAACCTGTTCTTCCCTTGAAATATCCAATACATTAAGCAGTCCCTGCATATTCAGGTTCCAGGCAAGCCCGGGGTTCTTTTCCCCTGTCGCAGAAAGTATCGCAGCCAATAAATATATCTGGGTGATCCCCTGCCTGATCACCTGCACATGCAGCATCTCTTTATTCATTACATCAAGTGAAACATAAGGCCCTGTGCCTTCCAGTAAAGGGTTTTGCTCCCTGAGATCTGAGGCAATAACGTTTGCATTACCGTAAATTTTCCGGAGAGCAAGGGTCAGTTCAACTCCGATTTGCCCAGAGGCGCCAATAACAAGTATTTTATCTTTTACCATAGCTAAATAAATTACAAGATACAAGAAAACAATGCATGAGCAGCATCTTATCCTGCCCTTGCCGCTTTTATCTTCCACACTATCTTTGCGCAATGATAAAATTCCTGGAAGAATTATTTAAAGGGCAGCAATACAACAAGAAAAATTTCTTTCTGATAGCCGGTCCTTGTGTGGTTGAAAGTGAAGAGCTATTAACAAATGTTGCCAGAACGGTTTCTGCTACCTGCAAAAAACTAGAGATCCCTTATATTTTCAAATCATCTTATCGTAAAGCAAACCGGACAAGCGGAAGTTCCTTTACAGGACTTGGAGATGAAATAGCATTAAAATTGCTTCAAAAAACTGGATCATCTTTTTCTCTGCCGGTGGTTACAGATATCCATTCTCCGGAAGAAGCAGCTATAGCAGCCCAATATGCAGATGTTTTACAGATACCTGCATTTCTTTGTCGCCAGACAGATCTCCTGGTGGCAGCGGCAAAAACAAACAAGATCGTAAATGTAAAGAAGGGACAGTTTGTAAGTGGCGAGGCAATGAAATTCGCAGTTGACAAAATTCAAAAAGCCGGAAACGATAAAGTGATGCTGACAGAAAGAGGAACTACTTTTGGTTACCAGGATCTCGTTGTTGATTACAGAAACATCCCGGCCATGCAGGCACATGGAGTTCCTGTTATTATGGACGTCACCCATTCGCTGCAACAACCAAATCAAACAAGCGGTGTAACCGGTGGTAATCCCCAATTGATAGGAACAATCGCCAAAGCTGCCATTGCGGCCGGGGCAGATGGGTTATTTATTGAGACTCACCCCGAACCATCAAAGGCTTTAAGCGATGGAGCAAATATGCTGCAACTTGATCTGCTGGAAGAATTATTGGAACAATTGGTGAGAATTCGCCATGCCGTTATCTAAAAAATAACGGTTATCATACGATAACCGTTAAATAAGTTTTAGAAATAAACTATTTTTTATCTCAGATCTATCTCTTCCACTCCGGGATATTTTTTCTTGTCGAAGATGAAAAGATTATCCGCCATTGGAGAATTCGTCTTCAACGAAGTAACAGTATAACTGTACCTGTTACCGGCGTTTTCAAGAACTTTTGTACTGTAGATGTTCTTTGCATTTTTATCGATCTGAACATAAACTTTGTGGAAAGGTTTGCTCTTGTCGATCGGGGTCATTTCAATTTCCTGAACGGTTTTTGAACCCACCTTTTTCTCACCATTCAACAGGTAATAGAAATCCTTATCGTAAAAATCAGTAAACAATTTTTGGGGTGTTATCATTCCGCTTGAAGCATCAAGAGTATTAATGGTCACCTCATTTGCTGCTTTATCATAACTCCATACTGTTGTACCATTACAGAAAATTTCCTGGCCACTGAAATTCACTTTGTACTTGGTCCCCTTCATTAGAATGGTGCCTGTTTTGGAGGAAAGTGCCTTACCGGAAGCATTTTCAACTTTATAGGAAAATGAAGCCTGAACGGTAGAATATGTTTTGAATTTGGAGCTGACCGCATCAAGGATTGCCTTTGCAGCAGGATCACTTTTTGTTTGTGCAAACAGGGACAGAAAAAATAAAGAAAATGCGATTGACGTGTATAACTTCTTCATCATAAAACTTTTGTGTGGCAAGCTTATATATTATATAGCTGGCGCAAAGGTAACTTAAATACAGCAATAGGATGGGCAATGACTATACCGGGTTGCAATGATATCCAATTTCTTAACAAGTCAGTAACGGAAAGGCTAAGTACGCATTGCATCCAGGTGCTGCTGAAGATCCATTTCTGTTTTGATGAGCACATCTCTTGCTTTGCTGCCTTGATTCGGGCCTACAATACCAGCAGCCTCTAATTGATCCATCAAACGTCCCGCACGGTTATAGCCAAGCTTCATTCTTCTTTGCAAAAGCGAGGTTGATCCTATCTGGTTCTGGACAATTAATCTTGCGGCATCTTCAAATAATGAATCCCTGTCCGCTAAATCAAAATCTTTTCCTTCCAGTTCTTTTTCATCAATATATTCCGGTAATAAAAATGCCTGCGGGTAACCTCTTTGGTCGCCAATAAACTCAACGATCTTTTCAACTTCAGGAGTATCAACAAATGCACACTGAAGTCTCGTCAGATCTCCATTATGCGAAATCAACATATCACCCTTGCCTATTAATTGCTCTGCCCCTCCAATATCCAGGATGGTTCTTGAATCGATTTTGGAGGACACTTTAAAAGCAACCCTTGATGGAAAGTTTGCTTTGATAGTTCCAGTTATAATATTAACTGATGGTCGCTGAGTAGCAATAATAAGATGTATACCAACTGCACGGGCAAGCTGTGCCAACCGGGCAATAGGCATTTCAATTTCTTTACCAGCCGTCATGATCAGGTCAGCAAACTCATCAATTACCAAAACAATAAAGGGGAGATATTGGTGTCCTTTTTGCGGGTTCAGTTTTCTTTTAATGAATTTCTCATTATACTCCCTGATATTTCTGGCGCCGGCTTCTTTCAACAGGTCATACCTGTTATCCATTTCGATACAGAGTGCATTCAAAGTATATACAACTTTCTTTGTATCGGTTATTATGGCATCTTCTTCGCCGGGCAGCTTTGCAAGAAAATGCTTTTCGATATGACGATAAATACTCAGCTCCACTTTTTTGGGATCTATCAAAACCAATTTAAGCTGGGAAGGGTGTTTTTTGTAAAGTAAAGAAACAAGAATCGCATTTAATCCAACAGACTTACCCTGACCAGTTGCGCCTGCCATAAGCAAGTGCGGCATTGATGTCAGATCAACAATAAAATTTTCATTATCGATCTTTTTACCAATTGCAATTGGCAAACTGTAGTTGTTATGCTGAAATTTTTCAGACCCCAACATTGTTTTCATACCTACTACAGTCTTCCGGACATTTGGTACTTCAATACCGATTGTCCCTTTTCCGGGAATAGGCGCTATAATACGAATTCCCAACGCTGCCAGGCTCAGCGCTATATCATCTTCCAGGTTTTTGATCTTTGAAATACGAATACCCGGTGCAGGAACAATTTCATAAAGAGTGACCGTGGGGCCTACTGTTGCACTGATCTTTTGTATTTCAATTGAATAATTCTTTAGTGTAGCAATGATCTGGTTTTTATTATTTTCCAGTTCATTGGCATCCTGTATGATCTTTTCGCTTCCATGTGTTTCCAGCAAACCAAGGGTGGGGTATTTATAATCCCGGAGATCAAGTGTGGGTTCATAGGGAGGGAGGTTTTCAATTTGTTTTTCCTCTGGCACTTCATCTCCCTTTCCTTTTATTTCCAGTTCAAGATTATTATCGGATGTTTTCGGAGACGACTTTTGAGTTTCCTTGGGCGCATCTTCATGCTTATGAAGAATTTCGCTTACAATCTCATCCTCAACTGAAGCCTGATGATCTATTAACTCTTCAATTGACTCCTCCTCGTCTTTTTCAATAACCTTCAGATCATGGAGAGGTTCGTCCTCCGGGAAAACCGGTTTTACAAAAGATTCCGATAAATCAGAATTTGATTTTTCGCTATAGATATCATTAATAGTCTTGCCAGTAATGGCTGGGATCTCCTCTGTTTGTTCTTCTTCCGTACTTTCAGTTTCCGCATCTCTATTTTTTACTGGCAGATTAAAGGCCGGATTGAATTGCCAGATAAAGTATCCTGTTGCGACCAAAAGCAAAACAGCTGCCGTACCAATGACTCCCAAAGCTCCCGTTAGTTTCCCGTTGATCATGTCCCCTACTCCACCACCAAAAGGGAAACTGCTTTTTGCAAAAACAAATGATAAAGAAACCGACAATACCAATAAACCAACGGTAACATATTTCAAATTTCTCCAGATGGAAAATATTTTGCGCCGGAACAAAAGGTTCACACCTAAAACAAAAAAGAAAGTGCATATCAGGAAGGAAGCTATTCCAAAAGCTTTGAAAATAAAGAAATGGGAAACCACAGCTCCCAGCCTTCCTAACAGATTTGATACAGATTTATCAGTGCCAAAAAGAACACTGAGGCCCCGCTGGGCAACTGCCTGATCTTCTTTCCACGTAAACAGGTATGAGAAAAAGGAAATAATTAAAAACAGGGATATGAGCAAAGAAAAAGCCCCGACTATCTTCCATGTTCTTTCATCCCGGGCCAGCTTTTTCCAGTCTGTTTTTTGGATCTTATCAGCCTTCAGGGTCTTGGAACTTTGTTTGGTCGGTTTTTTCGCAGGACTTTTTTGGGTTTTTCTTTTCGCCTTTTGAGCCATCTTGCAAAGATAATTAGTTTAAAGGTTTCTGTAATAAGCCAGGAAATATCAAAATAACTTCTACTAATAAGATTTACCTGAAAGTGGTACCGGCGTCATTGGCAAAACCCGAAGTGATATATTACATTTGAAAAACTAAGTTCCCCGCATGATAAAACTGCATCCTGCCTGGTACCTGGGAATAATTTTCCTGTTGTTGCAAAATCTATCTTATTGCCAGCAGAAAGGTGATTCCAGCCATATGGAATACATTGATATAAGCAATGTAGTGGTGGTAAAACCAATCAGTGAATTCGTTAGTTCTTGTTTTACTTCGAAGGACTATGATCTTATCGAAGGCTATAAGAATCTCAAATTCAGTCCCAGTGTTATCTATAAAGGAACCGTACCAGCGGAAAAAGTAACACAAAAGCTGTTGCTACAACTGCATGTAACGAATACTGCAGATTCGATCATTACCATCAACTTTTTTCCTGGGTTTTATTATAAAGAAATAAAATTATATCGCCTGAAAAATGGCCGGCTATCCGTTTTACCGGCAGAATTTCCTGCAATTCCGGATAGCATTGGTTTCAGACAATTTTTATTGACAGCTCATGATTCTGCAACAATTATTGCTGAGCTGAGTTTTGTGAGAACATATATTAACCTCATCAGGCCGCGGCTTGTAAGTATTGACCAGGCTTCAATTTTTATTTCATCAATCCGGAATGATCGCATCAACATACACATGTTCACTTACATCTTTTGCGGGCTTTTACTGATGATGGTTCTTTATTCAGTTGCCAACTACCTCCAGGTTTCGAATAAAGAGTTTCTCTATTATTCAGGATATGCCCTTTTTCTTGGCGGGATGCTTTTTACGAAAGCACTTTTCGATCAACGAACAAATTTCATAAGTTATTTTATAGAAAGTTATCTTGACTTCATCATGCAATGTGTCGGGATAATTTTCTACATGATTTTTATGCAGAAGTATCTTGATACAAAAAATAAATATCCTTTTCTTTACAGACTTTATAACATCGGAGTTCTTTTACTCCTCATATCCCTGATCAGTTACACGTTCCTGCATTACTTTACTGATAACTTTAGCTTACAAAATACTGTTGAAAATGCAACCAAGATATTTTTGCTTGTTTTGGTGGTAATATTTCTTGTTTATAGTGCCCGCCATAGAAAAGATAGGCTTCTCCGTTTCCTGTTCTGGGGAAATTTCTTTCTATTTATTTTTTCGCTGATCTCACAAATCGCAGTTCTGCAAGAACCCATTTTTAAAAGTTTTCCAGGAGTCTTCAGATCTGCCCTGTTTTATTATGAAACAGGACTATTCCTTGAGTTGGTATTCTTTCTTGCAGCACTTAATTATAAAAATCGCCGGCAGATCATTGATCAAACTAAAGAAAGAGAGATGCTAAAAGCCAAAACAATGATGCAGGAATATGAAAAGGAACTTGCCGTGTTAAAAGCGCAGCAGCAGGAAAGAGAACGTATCTCCGCAGATATGCATGACGAATTGGGAGCCGGGATGACAGCAATCCGCTTAATGAGTGAAATTGCCAAAAACAAAATGAAAGAAAGTACTCCGGTCGAAATTGATAAAATATCCAACTCAGCAAATGATGTGTTGAATAAAATGAATGCCATCATCTGGAGCATGAACAGCGGTAACGATTCCCTCGACAGCCTTGTGTCTTATATCAGATCATATGCACAGGAATATTTTGATAATACACCGATTCTTTGCAAAGTCATTACCCCTGAAGAAATACCTTCATTGGAAATATCAGGCGACAAAAGACGTAATCTTTTCCTGGCTATAAAGGAGACACTCAATAACACACTAAAACATTCAGGGGCCTCAAAAGTTATAATTGAAGTAACAATAGAAAAGGAGCAACTTGTTCTGAAAATTTCAGATGATGGCAAGGGAATAGACCTTGAGAATCTTCGCCAGTTTGGTAATGGTCTTAAAAATATTCAAAGAAGAATGGAAAGTATTGGAGGCAAATTCAGTATTCAAAATAATGAAGGCACTATTTCAACATTTCATTTACCTCTCTGATCATTTTTTCTCAACACCCCCATCAACAAAAAAAGCCAGCCAATTATAAAAAAGATTCCTCCTAACGGGGTAAGTGGACCCACATATTGGGTAAAAGAACTTGATTGAATTTTAAGAAATGTCAGCAAATAAAGCGACCCTGAAAAAAGAAGAATGCCTGTAATAAATGAATTAGCAGACCACTTTAACCATTTATTCCCAAGATCATTGTATATGATAACTACAAACAACAAAGCAAGGGCATGATACATCTGGTACTGCACACCCGTATGGAACCCATGCAGGATTTTTTCATCTTGTGTAATCCTTTCCAGTCCATGAGCACCGAATGCCCCCAGGGCTACTGCCAGGCCGCCGAATAAAGCTGCATATATCAGGTACTGCCTATGCATGAAATAATTTTCCCACTAATTTATCCAGTTCAACAGGTTCATCATCGAAAGTAATATCAGCCTGTTCATAATAAATCCTTCTTCCGGCAAATTTTTTTGCAATAAAACTCATCAACTGTTCATCTGACAAATCGCTGATTAAAGGTCTCGATTGCTTTTCTTTAACAAGTCGCTTAAAGAGAACTTCACTTGGTGTATTCATCCAAACAGTGGTACCAGCCTGGTTCATGTATTCAATGTTATTAAAATAACACGGTGTCCCGCCCCCACATGCCATTACAAAACTATCATGGCTTTCTGTTATAATATTCAGTACCTCTTTCTCTAATAACCGGAAATATTCTTCTCCATCAGTTGCAAATATCTCGGCAACGGGTTTATCTGCATGTGTGGTGATCTGTTCATCGAGGTCGAAGAATGGGATGCCCAACTTTTTACTCAATTCTCTTCCCCAATAAGATTTGCCCGAGCCCATAAAACCAATCAGATATATTTTCATTTAAATGCATTTATCCCTGTAATATCCATTCCTGTTATCAGTAAATGAATATCATGTGTGCCCTCATAAGTGATCACACTTTCAAGATTCATCATGTGTCTCATAACCGGGTATTCACCTGTGATACCCATGCCTCCTAATACCTGCCTGGCATCACGACAAATATTTGTTGCTACCTCGCAGGAATTACGTTTTGCCATACTTACCTGTTGCGGCGTCGCCCTTCCTTCATTCATTAATACACCTAATCTCCAGTTCAATAACTGAGCCTTTGTGATTTCTGTGATCATCTCAGCTAACTTTTTTTGTTGTAGTTGAAAGCCGGCAATTGGTCTTCCGAACTGCTCTCTTTCCTTGGCATAGCGCAAAGCCGTATCATAACAATCCATGGCTGCGCCGATCACTCCCCAGGCAATACCATATCTTGCTTTGGTCAAACAGCCAAGTGGTCCTTTTAAACCTTTGACATTTGGAAAAATATTTTCCTTTGGCACTTTCACATTATCAAAAACCAATTCGCCGGTTGCAGATGCTCTCAGGCTCCACTTGCCATGTGTTGTAGGTGTGCTGAAACCTTCCATACCTCTTTCAACAATTAATCCATGTACTTCTCCTTGTTCATTCTTTGCCCAAACCACAGCCACCTGTGAAAATGGTGCATTACTGATCCACATTTTGGAGCCATTTAATATAACATGATCACCTGCATCTTTAAAATTAGAAAGCATACTGGATGGATCGCTTCCATGGTTTGGCTCCGTTAAGCCGAAACAACCCAACCATTCACCACTTGCCAGTTTAGGTAAGTATTTTTTCCGCTGCTCTTCACTCCCATATTGATAGATGGGAAACATTACCAAAGAACCCTGAACGGAAGCAGTAGACCTCACACCACTGTCTCCCCTCTCCAGTTCCTGCATCATCAATCCATAAGAGATATAATCCAGTCCGCCTCCCCCATACTCCTGCGGAACAGTGGGGCCGAAGCAACCCAGATCACCCAATTGCTTTACAATTTGTTCGGGGAACTCAGCCTTTTGAGCATAATCTTCTATGATAGGGGAAATTTCTTTTTTAACATAGTTCCGGACAGACTCACGAATGAGTTTATGTTCTTCGGTCAGTAATTCATCTACATTAAAATAATCAGGACTTGTAAAAAGGTCAGTACGGGCCGCCATTGTTTAATTCGGATTTTGTTGGCGCAAAGGTAAGGCATTAGTGATTGTACAACCTTCTATATAAGATTTAACCCGGTTGTCCTTTATTAAAATTATTTAGGCCCCTCACCCGTATTACATGCAACAAACTTCTTTAACCTGCGTACTTAATTTAAAACCGGCTGAGTGGATCTTACAGCAACTGTTTACTATGATGAACTGGTGGCCCGGTGCAAACAGGGTGACAGGCAGAGTTATGAGATACTTTACAGGCAATATGCCAAAGCTATGCTCAATACCAGTCTGCGTATTGTAAACAATGTTGCGGATGCCGAAGATGTTTTGCAGGAATCTTTTTTGGCAGCATTCAAGCTCGACAATTTTGACTATTCGTCCACATTCGGCGCCTGGTTGAAAAGAATTGTTATCAATAAATCGATTGATCTGCTCCGGAAAAGAAAAGTAGTGTCAATTCAATTAGACGAGAATCCTGTTAATGAACATAGCGAAACTGAGGAGATCGACGAGGAGCAAATACAATACAGGGTAGGTTCAATTAAAAGAGCAATACGTCAGCTTCCGAATGGTTACAGAACCGTACTCAGTTTGTTTTTATTTGAAGGATATGATTATGAAGAAATAGCTGATATCATGCAAATAAATGCAGCCACCGTCCGGTCCCAATATCACAGAGCCAAACGAAAATTACTCGCCCTGCTTAAAAAGGAGGTGAACCATGAGTGACAAACTAAAACAATTTATAGATCAGAACAGGGATAACTTTGATAGCACAGAACCTGATCCGCAATTATTTAATTCTATACTTGATGGAATTGAAGGCAAAAAAGAAACAGGCAAAACCTTAGTTGTTTCAATGCGACAGGTTGCGGCTGCTGTTGTTGCGATCATCGCTTTATCCGCAATTCTTTATTTCATTTTCAGAACAAAGGAGGCTCCGGGTATGGTACAAACAAATCCCGGTACCCCCCAGGATGAAGAATATGTATCAAAAATTGCTGACCCCATCTATGCTAAGCAGATAGATCATTTCCAGGAATTGATAGGGTTTCAGCAATCTGAACTCAAGCAATTGAAAAATGAATACCCACAGCTATACCACCAATTTGTGAATGATATTGATGAACTGGATAGCTCTTATCAAAAACTAAAACTAAAACTTGCTAATAATCCCAACAGGGAATTACTGCTGGAAGCTATGATTCAGAATTTGCAACTGCAGAGCGAATTACTGAACCGGCAATTAATCATCATTAAAGAAATAAAACAAAAAAGTAAGAACCATGAAAAGAATTCTGTTTAATACACTCGTCCTGTTTACAGCACTTGTATGCCTTACTCAAGTCAATGCACAGGATAAAGAAAAGAACGAACCAAAATTCAAGAAAACAAAAAGCTACTCTAAGTCTTACAACCTGTCGGGAAGCGACAAGGTAAGCCTGAGCAATCAGTTTGGAGAAATGAAACTGGTAACCTGGGATAAAAATGAAGTAAAGGTAGATGCAACGATCACCGGTAAATCAGATGAAGAGGACAGGGCTCAAAAGATCCTGGATCATATTTCCATCGAGGATAGCAAATCAGGTAACACCGTTTCTTTTAAAACGAAGTTCGCCGATGACAAAAAAGTCTGGAACAAGGATGATAAAGGGAAGCATTATAATGAAGGAATGGAGATCAATTATGTAGTATACCTCCCTTCCGGAAACGCCTTGAAAGCAGAGAACCAGTTTGGCAAAATGATCGTTCCTGATTATCGTGGCGAAGCAGAGTTGGAAAGCAAATTTGGCTCACTCACCACCGGAAAGATCAGCAATGCAAAAGAAGTAACGGTTGAATTCGGAAAAGTTGATATTGGCAATATTGCCGGCGGAAAATTAAATATCAAGTTTTCAAATGGCAATGTGAATAAACTTAGCGGAAATGTCAATTCGAATCTTGAATTCTCAAAAGTTAAACTGAATATTGATAACGACGCAAAGAGCCTGGATATACACAATTCTTATTCTACAGTTTACCTTGACCTTGATAAGAATCTGTCAGCATCTTATGATATAACAACATCGCATGGAAACTTTTCCAATGAGTCTTCTTTCACTATTAAAAAAGAAGGAAGTGATGAAAAAAGCTATGGCCCTACGTTTACCAATCGTTATTCCGGGACTTCCGGCAGCGGCAGCACAAAACTAAAGGTCAACTCCAGCTTTGGAGAGATCATTACCGGGCACAACCTGCAGGTTGATATGAGTGAAAAAAGCAAATCAAAGAATAAGACAAGAGTTTAATAGCCATGAACCACTGCAAAAGGGATGATCAGTCGATCATCCTTTTTTGTTTCTGTATATTGGTAGAAAAAATAAGATATTTGGTCTGTGAAGAATAATAGGCTAATCCCTAATAGTAAATTTTTTCTTTCAATTATCCTGGGTATTGCAAGTGCGGCCACTACATTTTTTATCCTAATTCTTTTTTTCTTGGCAACAGGCTTATTTGGTTGGTCTGATGGAGGAGATCCTAAATATCTGAATCGATTAGAAACAACAACTTATATAACTGCAATATTTTCAATAATCGCTGCTTTATTTGCAGGAATTTATGTAATTGTTAAAATGAATAAACCTAAACAGAAAGGTATAGACTCATTTCTTTCTGATAAATCATTGCGGTAATTCTTGCCTTTTCAGCAAAATCCTCTCCATCTGAAGCATAAATAACAGCACGGCTGGCATTTACTAAAATCCCGCAATCCTTATTCATTGCTTTTTCAGAAATATCTTTCAAGCTTCCTCCCTGGGCGCCGACTCCCGGAACCAAATAAAAATGATCAGGAGTTATCTTCCGGATATTAACAAACTCACCGGCCTGTGTCGCACCCACAACAAACATCAGGTTTTCCGGATTGCCCCATTTTGAGACAGTCTTTAATACTTTCTCATACAGAAGTTCTTCACCTGCCTGCTGCAATTCAAAATCGTTGGCTCCTTTGTTAGATGTTAACCCCAGCACAATAGCCCACTTTCCATCATGCTGCAAAAAAGGTTTAACGCTATCCTCACCCATGTACGGAGCAACTGTTATTGCATCGAATGGAAGTGTCTCAAAAAAAGCTTTGGCATATTGATCAGAAGTATTTCCGATATCTCCTCTTTTCGCATCAGCTATTTTGAAATGTTCGTCTCCGATATAATGAACAGTTTTTCCCATTGCCTCCCACCCTTTTGTTCCCAACGCTTCATAAAATGCTGTATTGATCTTGTAAGCCACACATAAATCCCTTGTTGAATCAATGATTGCTTTATTAAAGGCAAAGACAGGATCGGGAGCAGACAGAAGATGTCCAGGAATTTTTGAGATATCCGTATCCAGGCCAACACAGAGGTAGGAATTTCTTTTATTGATGAGATCAACAAGTTGCTGACGGGTCATGAAGCGAAGATAAATGGTTTACCAATTACTCACCTCCTGCTCACTTTCTCCAGAATTATATTTTCAATTTCTTCTGAGTCCCATTTTTCTTCAATTCCGGGTCTCAGCATTACCTGTTGCATAATTACTTCCTGGCGGAGTGCATTATTATAGGCATCCGAATATCGGATGTGCGGACTGAAAGTAACCTGGCTGTATGCCGGTATCCATTTATCAGGATATTTATCATAAAGCCTTGCTTCGATTTTCTTTTGTAATAAAAACTTAGGATCAGCTGTCTTGTCCCTCATCTCAGTGAAATTGGCAACAGCAAAATCTGCGATAGCATCGGCGTCTGGTTTCCTTAGTGCCTCGTATTCTTCAAAAATATCATTCCAGTTCTCCTGGTGCTTTTCAATCAGCTCATCCAGTATGCGGCAATCTTCAAAACCACAATTCATTCCCTGGCCGAAAAACGGAACTATTGCATGAGCAGCGTCGCCAATCAAAGCAAATTTATCTTCTCTTATCCACGGAAAACATTTTACAGTCACAAGAGAAGAAGTAGGATTACTGAAAAATTCATTGATATATTCAGGCATTAAGGGAACAGCGTCAGGGAAGGTTGAGTTAAAAAAATCTTTTACTTTTTCTTCGTTGGTCAGGTTTGCAAATGATGCTTTTCCTTCAAATGGAAAAAATAATGTGCAGGTAAATGTTTTATCGAGGTTAGGCAATGCGATCAGCATATAATCCTTTCTGGGCCATATATGCAATGCATTTACTTCCATCGCAAAATCGCCGGATGAAGTTGGCGGGATAGTCAACTCTTTGTAACCACAGTCAATATAATATTGGTGATAGTCAAATTTGTCATGCTGTAACTGGTGTTGCAATCTTGCTGCGGAAAAGGCACCGTCTGATCCGAACAACAGATCAAACTTCAGTTTTTGATGTTCAGAATTTGATAACTCAAACTCAATCGTATTATTGTTCCAATCAATACTGGCACATTTGTGATTGAAGAAAATTTCTACTCCCTGCTTTTCGGCCAGATCCATGAGCTTCATATTCAGCACAGCTCTTGAGACAGAATTGATGTATTGTCCTTCCTTACCATAGGGCTGGAATGCCGTTGAACCATCGAGGTTATGGATATATCTTCCATGCATAGGAATCGCTATCTTTTTGATCTCCCCTGCTAATCCTACTTTCTCCAATGCTAAAAGCCCCCTGTCACTAAGAGCCAGATTAATGGATCGTCCGGCCGACATAGATTCCTTTCGCATATCAGGGCGACGCTCATATAGTTTTACTTTATATCCTCTTTTTGAAAGATAAATAGCAAGCAAAGACCCCACAAGACCGGCACCAACAATCGTTATGTTCTTTTTCATTTTAATTTTTCAATATTGATTCAATGATGTTCCCGAATCGCCATATATCTTCAAATGAATTATACAAAGGCACAGGTGCCACACGAATTACATTAGGTTCTCTCCAGTCTGCAACAACACCCTGTTTTGTTAATTCATTAAAAATTGCTTTGCCATTTTTCAACATCAGCATTGAAACCTGGCAGCCTCTCTCTTTTTCATTTACCGGCGTTATCACTTCAATCGCCTTTTCTCCCTGCTTCGTATTTATTTCCCTTAAAACATAATGCAAATAACCTGATAATTGTTTTCTTTTCTGATGAAGCCGGTCCATCCCTGCTTCCTCAAAAATATCCAGTGATGCTTTGTGAACTGCCATACTTAATATTGGTGCATTGCTAAGCTGCCAGCCTTCGGCGGTTGGTATTGCCTCGAAACCTTTTTCCATATTGAAACGGGTTTCTTTATTATAACCCCACCAGCCCGCAAATCTTGGAATTGAAGTATCGGTTGCATGTTTTTCATGAATATAAGCACCTGCCACTCCACCGGGACCGCTGTTCAGGTATTTGTAAGAACACCAGCAGGCAAAATCAACATTCCAGTTATGCAATTGAAGTTCTACATTACCGGCAGCATGTGCCAGGTCAAAACCTGCAATGGCTCCAGTGGAATGTGCTGCATCGGTTATTGCATTTATATCAAACAACTGGCCTGTATAATAATTCACTCCGCCAAAAAGAACTACCGCAACTGATTCGCCATGTTCTTTTATGACCGAAAGGATGTCTTCTGTTCTTAATGTATGCTCACCTGTTCTCGGAGAAACTTCAATGACTGTATCCCCGGGCTTAAACCCATGATATGTTGTTTGCGATTCAAATGCATATTGATCCGATGGAAATGCTTTTGCCTCACAAATGATTTTATATCGCTGTTTAGTGGGGCGATAAAAGGAAACCATCAGCAGGTGCAGATTCACGGTCAGTGAATTCATCACTACCACTTCATTTTCTTTACATCCAACGATCTTTGATAATTGTTTTGGAAAAATTTCATGATAGGGCATCCATGGATTCTTGGCATAAAAATGTCCTTCTACTCCCATCTTTGCCCAATCATCTAACTCCTGCTGAACATACTGTGATGTTGTCCTTGGTTGAAGTCCTAACGAGTTGCCTGTGAAATAAACACAATCCTTCCCTCCATGCGGTGGAACAAGAAATTTCTTTCTAAAATTTTTTAGTTCATCTTGCTCATCAAGCTTTTTTGCAAACTCTAAAGTATTTTGAAATTCCATCTTTCTGATAAATCTTGATTGATCTAATTCACAGGCTTAGATAGTTGCAATCACTTTCAATTCAATCGCAATTGGCGTTGGCAGACTTTTTACCTCTACAGTTGTCCGGCAAGCCTGAACATCTTTAAAGTATTCACCGTAAATTTTATTATAAACCGGGAAATCCTTTTTCATATTCGTTAAAAAAACCGTCACATCAATAATTCTATCCCAACTGCTTCCGCTTGCTTCCAGCACAGCTTTCACATTAGCAAAAACAGAGTGGCATTCTGATTCAATGTCATATTTAATAATATTCCCTTCCTTACCCAGTTCCAATCCCGGAATAGAATTATCCTTTGGGCTCCTTGGACCAATGCCTGAAAGAAACAAAAGATCACCTACCCTTCTTGCATGAGGATAAGCACCAAGAGGAGCAGATGCATT
Source organism: Chitinophagaceae bacterium (assembly GCA_035328345.1). Taxonomy (GTDB): domain Bacteria; phylum Bacteroidota; class Bacteroidia; order Chitinophagales; family Chitinophagaceae; genus JJ008. The sequence goes on from DAOLIV010000009.1 coordinate 39,447, forward strand.
TTGTGTACTAATAATATCACTCATTTATTTACTTTAAATGCGACCATTCAAAATTCATCATTCAGCATTTATCATAGTTCTATACAAACATTCTTCGCTTCTGTAAAAAAACGCAAAGCTTCCCACCCACCTTCCCGACCTACTCCACTGTTTTTCATTCCACCGAAAGGAGTTCTTAAATCTCTTAATAGCCAGCAATTGACCCAGATGATCCCACTCTCTACTTTTGCTGCCACCCTGTTAGCTTTTGAAATATCCTGTGTCCAGATTGTTGCCGCCAGTCCATATTGAGTAGCATTCGCCAGTTTCAAAGCTTCTTCTTCAGTTTTGTATGACTGCAGCGTCACCACCGGACCAAATATTTCTTCCTGGTTGGTTTGACAATTCGGACCCAGGCTCTCAATAACAGTGGGCTCGATAAAATATCCGTTCTCACATCTTCCATTTATTTTTAAAGCATGCCCGCCGCAAAGTATCTTTCCTCCTTCCTGCTTGGCTGTATCAATACATCGCAATATTTTTTCAAAATGAACTTTGCTTACAATAGCTCCCTGTTTTGAATCTTCTTCAAGCGGGTCACCCACTTTCAAAGCTTTTGTTCTTTCAACAAATTCTGTTTTAAATTTTTCGTAAACAGACTCCTCAATTAATATTCTGCTACCACATAAACATATCTCACCCTGGTTTGAAAAAGATGATCGGATCGTTTCAGTCATCATCTTACCCCAATTACAATCTGAAAAGATTATAGCAGGATTTTTACCTCCTAACTCCAAGGAAAGCTTTTTGAATTTTGGTGCAGCCAGCGAAGCAATTCTTTCTCCTGCCCTTGTGCTTCCGGTAAATGAAATTGCCTTTACTTCCGGATGCGTAACAATTGCTTCTCCTGCACCGGGACCTGTTCCATGAACAATATTCAAAACACCATCAGGAAGTCCCGCTTCTTTACAAATTTTTGAAAGAAGAAATGCTGTTACCGGCGTAACCTCGGATGGTTTTGCGATCACACAATTACCGGCAGCTAAAGCCGGTGCAATTTTCCAGGTAAATAAATACAAAGGAAGATTCCATGGAGAAATACACCCAACTATGCCAATCGGCTGTCGTAATGTATAATTCACAGCTGAGTCCTCCATGTTATGGCTCTCCGAAGCAAAATGCACAATACCCGTAGCAAAAAACCGGAAGTTGGCCGATGCTCTTGGTATATCAACCCTTTTACTCAACCAAAGTGGCTTGCCATTATCATTTGTTTCTGCAAGGGCAAGAACATCCAGGTTAGCATCAATGATCTCTGCAATACGGTTCAATATTCTGAATCTTTCTTCTACCGGAGTTATACTCCATTTTGTAAGAGCTTTTTTTGCTGCATGGACTGCAGCATCCACATCTCTTTTGTGAGAGTCTGGTATTTGTCCGTAAATCTGCCCGGTTGCAGGATTAATATTATCTATAAAATTTCCGTTCAGCGGGCCAATAAGATTTCCGCCGATGTAATTTTCCAGATGATATGGTATATCCAGGTTCATGTTTTCTATATACTTCCGGTTCTACCGCCATCTACTGGTATACTGGTACCATTTACATAAGATGCCGCCGGCGAAGCAAGAAAAGCTGCTACTGCCGCAATTTCTGATGCTTCTGCAAAACGTTTCATCGGTATTTCCCCGATCATTTTCTTTTCAATTGCATCCGTGGAGGTATTTGCTTTTGTAGCCAGGTTCTCCACAAGATTACTCAATCGCTGTGTCGCCGTCATTCCAGGTAAAACATTATTAACGGTAATATTAAATTCTCCTAGCTCATTGGCCATTGTTTTGGCCCAGCTTGCAACAGCACCGCGGATCGTATTACTGACACCGAGGTTCTTCAATGGAATTTTTACTGAAGTAGAAATAATATTTATGATCCGTCCATATTTTTCTTTTTTCATGGAAGGAACAACCGCTTTTGTCAGAATATGATTACAAATAAGATGCTGATTGAATGCATTCAGAAAAGCTTCTTCCGATGCTTCTGTTATAGGGCCTGCAGCAGGGCCACCGCTATTGTTGATCAGAATATGAACGGATGAATTTGCAACATGTCCTTCAATTGCTTTTTTCACTTCTCCAGGATCACTGAAATCTGCAACCAGGTAGCCATGCTTTTGCTGTATTGATGTATCAAGCTCTCCAACTGATTTCTTCAATCCTTTTTCATTTCTTGCTAACAGTGTACAACTGGCCCCCAATAAAGCAAGTTCTTCAGCAATAGCAAAACCAATACCCTGAGTGCTGCCGCAAACCACCGCATTTTTTCCTTTGAGAGATAAGTTCATGCCGCCAAACCTAAGTAAAATGTTGTAATTTCAACCTGATTGATCACTTCAAAAATTTTATTATGCCGATTGCAGCTCCTTTCAACCTGAAAAAATGGATTGATGAACACCGAGACCTGCTGAAACCACCTGTCGGAAACCAATGTGTTTATAAAGATGCCGAGAATTTCATTGTAATGGTTGTGGGCGGGCCTAATGCGAGAAAGGATTATCATTACAACGAAAGCGAAGAATTATATTACCAGGTGGAAGGCAATATTGTTCTTAAGATCATTGATAACGGTACGCCAAGGGATATAGCCATCAATGAAGGTGATATGTTCCTGCTTCCTCCGCAAACACCTCACTCTCCTCAAAGAGGTGTCAACACTGTGGGGCTTGTAATTGAAAAAGTGAGAGAAGATGAAGAAGATGAAAAGGATGCCTTTATGTGGTTCTGCGAAAAATGCGGTAATAAACTGTATGAAGAATCTGTATTTGTAAAAGATATTGTCAACCAGCTACCTCCAATTATGAACCGGTTCTGGGGAAATGAAGATTTACGTACCTGCAAAAAATGCGGAACAGTAATGGAACCACCTGTTAAAAAATAGATCTCTGATACTGGATGCTGGATTCTTGTACTGACACCTTACCAGCTACCAGGACCTGGAATCCAGAATCGAACTGCATATGCGTATTGATATCCACACTCACATCATGCCGGAAAAAATGCCGAACTGGACAGAAAAGTTTGGCTATGGTGAATTCATACACCTGGAACACCGCAACTGCGAAGCTTGCATGATGAAAGGCGATAAGCTCTTCCGTGTTGTAGAGGAGAATTGTTTTAAACCAGAGGTACGTATTAAAGAAATGGAAGACACTGAAGTTCACATCCAGGTTCTTTCCACCATTCCTGTTTTATTTAACTACTGGGCCAAACCAGCCGACGGTTTGGAAACTTCCCGTTTCCTGAACGATCATATTGCTGAAACGGTTTCCAAGAACCGGGATCACTTTATCGGTTTGGGAACAGTACCCATGCAGGATGTTGACATGGCTATAAAAGAAATGGAACGCTGCGTTAAAAGACTCAATATGCCGGGGCTGGAGATCGGGAGTAATATCAATGGTAAGAATCTTTCTGAAAAAGAATTTTTTCCCTTTTATGAAGCAGCAGAGAAAATGGGCTGTGCTTTGTTCATCCATCCGTGGGAGATGATGGGAGAAAAACAAATGGAAAAATACTGGTTGCCCTGGCTGGTGGGTATGCCCGCAGAAATGTCCCGTGCCATTTGTTCATTGATCTTTGGCGGAGTGTTTGAGCAATTTCCAAATCTGCGGATTGCCTTTGCACATGGTGGCGGTGCATTCCCTTTTACTATCGGACGCATTGAGCATGGTCATAAAGTAAGGCCTGACCTCACGGCCATCGACAATCCTGTTAATCCGAGAAATTATCTTGGTAAGTTCTGGGTAGATAGCCTCGTTCATGACAAGCAGGCTTTAGCTTATTTGCTTGAACTTTTTGGAGAAAATAATATATGCCTTGGAAGCGATTACCCTTTTCCGCTTGGTGAGCATAAGCCCGGAAAACTCATTGCAAAAATGGATCTTGGTAAAAAAATTACAAAAAAGCTTTATCATCGTAATGCAGAAAACTGGCTGGCACTTGATAAAAAGAAACTGCCTGAATTTTAGAAAAGATCCGGGTAATCAGTAATGATCCCGTCCACTCCCATTTGCTTGTACTTGATTATTTCTTCTTTTGTATCTATCGTCCACGGAATGACCTTGATGTTTTTCTGATGACATTTGCTGATGAGATCAGGATTTACCAGTTGGTAAGCCGGACTGTAAAACGTTGGTGTAAAGCCAAGATCCTTTAATTGCTCATCCAAACTTCTTTTATCAAAATCTTCGATCAGCATCGCCGTTTTGATATGAGGATATTGTTTATGCAGGTATTGCAAAGTGCGGAAATCAAATGACTGTATGATAACAAAGTCTTCTATATCTTTTTCCTTTATTACAGCCATCAATAGCTCCACAAATTCTTCCGGCTTGGGATGATAGATGCCATCTCCTGCCGGCATGCTCTTGGTTTCAATATTGTAATACGGGAAAGGTCTTCTTGCCATCATCATATACTCCTTCACACTATCGATCATATCCGCAAGCAATGGCTTATAAGCTTTCATCTTTTGTTGCTTTGGAAATCGTGGATGAGGCTTCATGCCCACATCGTATTTCTTCACCTCATCGTAGGTCATCTGGTAGATGTTCAATGATCTCTCTTCAGCAGCCGTAACATAGGAGCCATCAGGCTTAGTGGTTATTTCATGATTAAAAAAAGGCTCATGCGATAAAATCACTTTCTTATCCTTTGTGATCACTGCATCTGTTTCCAGGGTTGTTACTCCGTAGCCCAATGCATGTATCATTGCGGGTATTGTATTTTCCGGCATCAGGCCACGGCAACCCCTATGACCTTCTTTGTCGAATTCAGTTTGACCATTCATAGCTTTATTACTTTCAGCAACTGCTTCTGAAGTTTTTTTAGTGCCGGAACAGGAAATAATTACTGCGAAAAATAAAAACCCGGTTATTTTTTTCATGAGGTAAACACTTTTGATTTTCTTTTTTCCATGATCTCAGCGATCTGCTCCGCATCCCCACCCTGCTTTTTCAGTTCGGCAATGATGTTTTCATAGCTTTTCTTATTTCTGTTCTGGCTCAGTTTGAATACATGTTCCATTTCAATAACCTCTATCTCAAATGAAACAATCCCATTCATCATTTTCTCTGTATACTCAGATGGTAAATTATCGAAAACCGTTTCAGACCGGGTGTTATTTTTCTCATAATGCAGTGTAAGCCTTCTCAGCATGGCGATGAGATCTTCCCTGTTGCCAAATCTTATCAGCCCCTTTGCATGAACACTCATATAATTCCAGGTACTGCCCATATGCGGATCATCATACCAGGTGGCGCTGACATAAGTATTGGGACCTGTGAACATCGCAAGAACATTTGGATTTGCCTCAAATGCCTTATGATGATCTGTATTCTTCATGATATGCCCTGAAAGAAAAAGTTTGTCTTTTCTTTCATCAATAAACATAGGCACCTGGGTAGCAACCGGCTTATTGTCTTTATCAGAACCAGCTAAGAAAGCAAAAGGATGATCTTTTACAAACTGTATAACAACAGCAGGATCCCCTTCTTTAAAATAGGGAAGGTCGTACATAGATGAATTATTATTGGAAACTTGTTTTAACTAAACTGTTTCTGCCACTTTCTCTGCACTCATATTCGCATTCCGCATAGCTACACTTCTTACCACAAAAGAAGCAAAGTCAGCAAATGCTTTCTTGGTAATATCATCATCACTCATCATTACCGGGATACCCTCATCGCCTCCTTCCCTGATGCCCTGCACCAATGGAATTTGGCCGAGGAAAGGAAGATCATATTCATCGGCCAGTCTTTTACCGCCATCTTTTCCAAAAATGTAATATTTGTTCTCAGGCAATTCAGCAGGAACAAAATAACTCATGTTCTCAACCAAACCGATCACCGGCACATTTAACTGTGCCTGCCCAAACATGGCAATTCCTTTTTTAGCATCAGCGAGAGCCACATCCTGTGGAGTAGTAACAATTACAGCGCCTGTAACCGGGACAGTTTGCAACAGCGTTAAGTGAATATCACCAGTTCCCGGTGGCATATCTACAACAAGATAATCGAGTTCATCCCAGTAAACATCCGTAACAAATTGACGAATGGCACTGCTGGCCATCGGCCCTCTCCATACTACTGCATTCTTTTCATCCACCAGTAACCCGATACTCATTAATTTGATCCCGTATCGTTCCAACGGAGCGATCTTAGGTTTTTCTTCTCCCACATCAATCATCATCGGTCTTTCACCTCTTACTCCAAACATGATCGGCACACTGGGCCCGTAAATATCAGCGTCCATCAAACCCACTTTAGCTCCTCCCTGTGATAAGGCCAATGCAAGATTGGCTGCCACCGTTGATTTTCCCACTCCTCCTTTACCACTTACCACAGCAATGATGTTTTTCACTTTTGGTAAAACATTGCCACTATCTTTCCTGAGTGTTGTTGTATTCGAAGTAAATTTCACATTCACTACGGCTTCTTTATCCACCATCAGCTTCACAGCATTTACACATGCATTTCTTATCATATCCTTCATCGGGCAGGCCGGTGTGGTAAGCACCACAGTAAATGAAACATAATGCCCTTCGATCTCAACATCCTTTACCATATTAAGCGTCACAATATCTTTTCCAAGATCAGGTTCCTGCACATTACTCAAAGCTTCCAGTACTTTTTCTTTCGTCATTTTGCAAGTATTTGTTAAAAGTCATTACAAACCTCAAAGTTAACCAATGTGCCCGTCAATTTGTTTTACGAAATCAGCAACTTGTAGTTATTTTTGGCGCAGTGAAGAAAATTGTACTATACTTTTTTATTGCTGCTTTTCTTTTTGCCCGTCCCGCACAGGCACAATTTGAAACTTCACGTGATTCTGTGGTTCAGTTATATGGCGTTATCATGACGGCCGACAGCCTTGTTGGTATCCCCGCCGTGAGTGTGATGGTAAAAGGCCAGAACCGGGGAACCATCTCAAATAATGATGGCGTTTTTTCAATTGTAGTTTTGAAAGGTGATAAGGTTGAATTCACCCACGTCTCCTATAAGCCTAAGACTGTTATCATTCCCCGTGATCTTGAAGGGAACCAGTACAGTGTTATCCAACTGATGGTAGCCGATACTGTTTATCTTCCCGCAACCATAATAAGGCCGAGGCCCACACCTGAACAGTTTGCCAGGGATTTTGTGAACAATAAAGTTCCTGATGATGAATACGAGATTGCCCGGCAGAATACCAGCGCTGCCAAACGAAGGGTGCTGATGAAAACAGTTCCCGGTGACGGTGGTGAAGCCACAAAGATCCAGTTCCGCAATATTGCCAACCGTGCGGTATACCAGGGGCAGACACCTCCTCAGAATATCTTCAATCCTGCTGCATGGGCAGATTTTATACAGGCATGGAAACGGGGTGATTTCAAGAACAAGAATTAGCCTTTTCTCACATTCTTCTCGTCGGAATTTTACATTAACTTACTTACGGAAGCTAAACCTTCATTTATGAAAAGGATTCTCCTGCTACCGGTACTGATTTCTATTTGCATAAGTCTCAGCGGACAAAAAGTTTCAAAAGTTGATTTTGATGCAATAAAAAAGACGCTGGACACCTCTCCAAAACTTTACAAGGATCTTCTTAACCGTTTTGTTAGTTCTGACAGCACCTTAACAAATGAAGAATTTTCTATTATATACTATGGCCAGTGTTACCAGGAAGATTACAATCCATACGGAAGTGACGTGGAGAACTTTGATAAATTCAAAAAACATTACCTGGCAAAAGATTATGATAAAGCACTCCCTATTGCCTTAAAGATGATCAGGGAAAATCCTCTCGATATGAAAATGACTTTTAAGACGCTTGTTTGTTATCATCATCTAAATGATGAAGCTGGGAAAAATAATATGATAGCAAGGTACAATGGCATCATGAAAACTATTTTTGACAGCGGAGATGGCAAAACAGACAGTACTGCATTTGTAGTTATGTGTGTAAGCGACGAATATGAACTAATGGCCAGTTTGCAGGTTGAAAACACTTCTCAAAGTCTCATTGGTTTTTGTGATGTGATGAGATTAAAAGAAAATGATCTTGGTATTGACAAGTTATATTTTAATGTTTCGAAGCCCATGGCTTCAATGATGGATATGTTTAAAAAGAAATAGATCATCATTGCAATTCTCAATCCTTAACTTGCAAAAAAATTGCTTCTGATATGAAAAATATCTCAGTTATCGGCGCCGGCACCATGGGAAACGGTATTGCCCATGTTTTTGCACAGCATGGTTTTAACGTAACATTGGTAGATGTTTCAATGTCGCAATTGGACAGGGCATTGGTTACTATCGGTAAAAACCTTGACCGGATGGTAGCCAAAGAAATAATCCGCAAAGAATTGAAAGATGAAACGCTGGCAAATATCACAACCCAGTCGAACATGATAGAAGGTGTAAAGGATGCGGAACTGGTTGTGGAAGCTGCAACAGAAAATGTAGCATTGAAACTGGAGATATTTGAACAGCTTGGCAATTTTGTATCAAAAGAAGCGATACTGGCTACCAATACTTCTTCTATTTCCATTACTAAAATAGCTGATGCTACCAGCCATTCCGAAAGAGTGATCGGTATGCATTTTATGAACCCGGTGCCTGTAATGAAACTCGTGGAGATCATTAATGGCTACAATACCAAAAAAGAAGTAACCGATACGATTGTTGAGCTAAGCAAACAATTAGGCAAAGTACCATGCGTGGTAAATGATTATCCCGGCTTTATTGCCAACCGCATACTGATGCCCATGATCAATGAAGCTATTTACAGTCTATATGAAGGTGTAGCCGGAGTGCAGGAAATTGATACGGTAATGAAACTCGGCATGGCCCACCCCATGGGCCCTTTACAATTGGCTGATTTTATTGGCCTGGATGTTTGCCTTGCTATTCTCAGGGTACTGAATGATGGATTCGGCAATCCGAAATATGCCCCCTGCCCGCTGCTGGTAAATATGGTAACTGCGGGTAAACACGGTGTGAAAAGCGGGGAAGGATTTTATAAGTATGAAGCAGGGAGTAAGGAATTAGTGGTGAGTGAAAGGTTCAGGAAATAGTTTGTTCAATATTTCGTTGATAGTGAATTAATTTTTGAACAAGAAATTGCGTCAATCTACGAGTTGTATGTCACCCTAAACAGCTTCCTACTTAAATTCAATCAAACACGACTTTGCCACCCAACACCACGCAATTTTTAGCACATTGCAAGGCACATAAATCCCCGACACAAAGCCAACCTTGCAAAGAGCAAAAAATGCCAACGCACAGCCCACCCACCACCCAGCGGACAAATGTTTTTACCCATCTACTGTTTTGAATTACTGAAGACACTATCCGTTACTGCCTCTAACCAAACCGTTTCTCCTTTTTCTCGTCCGGTTATGGCTATCTGGACAAAAGCTGTATCGGCACTTGCTCCGTGCCAATGCGGTACATTCGGCGGACATTTAACTGCATCACCTTTACGAAGTATTTTTTTGGGTTGACCTTTCTCCTGGTAATAACCAACACCATCAATGGCTAACAAAATTTGACCAGCAGGATGCGAATGCCATTTGCTTCTTGCACCCGGTTCAAAAGTTACGTTGCCTACGGCTGTAGGGTTCAGGCTATCGGCAGCAATAAGCATTTGCAAATATGCAGTGCCAGTGAAATTATCATTCGTTATTTTTTCACCTTTAGGGAAAACAAGTTCATTATTTGAATTATTCATTTCTGCTTTGTTATTACATGCTGCCAAAACAATTAAGCATAGCAGCAGTATGTATTGAAGATTAAGTTTCATAATACGAGAGCTTAAAGATTAGTCTGATAAAATTTCACAAGTTTGTTTACCGCTTGCAGTACATACTCCGGTTTCCAGTAGGTTTGTATATGTGTAGCTCCGTCAATAAGAAATAATTCTTTGGTTTTTGCATTGATAGCTTTTTCAAACACTTCGTCCGTCATATATTTGGTGTCGGCCTTACTTCCTGCTATCATTAACAAGGGTTGGTCTATCAAATCTGTATTCGTATTAGCATCCCATGTCATCAAATCAAGCAGACTGCTCATCGTGTATAAAAAGGTTGAATTTGGATGTGCATGAGTTCGGTAATAATATATAAAGCCTTCTTTGTATAAATCGGTTGTGGTTTTCGCAATTTCTTCATCTGTAACGCTGGGCACACCTGCATAAATAATTTTACCACCTGCTGCTTCCTGTGCTCTTGCGTCTGAAGCTTTTTTTAATCGTTCCTGAATGGTGGAGATTTGCGAATTCATAAAACCATTTCGTCTTACTTCTCCAGAATTGAACATACTTAATGTGGCAACTGCTTTAAATCGTTTGTCAGATTGTGCTGCTTTAAGTGAATAACCACCGCCACCACAAATGCCCAGCACACCAATTCTTCCGGTATCAACACCCTTGTACTGAGAAATAAAATCTGCCATTCCATGAATATCTTCAATACGGTAAGCAGGTTTATCCGTATGCCGTGGTTCGCCACCGCTTGCTCCCTGATATGCTGCATCGGCTGTGATGGTTATATAACCAGCTTCTGCTAACCGTTGTGCATACAATCCCGATGTCTGCTCTTTTACACCGCCATTAGGATGTGCAATAACTATTGCAGGATATTTTTTTGCGGGGTCATAGTTAGCAGGTGTGTACACATTAGCTGCAATGGTGATGTCTTTAATTTTATAAGTAACAGGATTGATATTTACTTTTCCTTTTACATTTTCTGTGATGGCTCCGCAATAAACTAATCCAAAAGGATTTTTGGTGTTTGCGTTTTGAGTGATTTGTGCTGTTGCTGTCATCATAGCTGCTATCGCTAATGCTGTTATTAAATATTTTACCCGTTTCATTTTAGCTATTTTAAAAAATTACTGTGATGCCCGGTCTTTTAGTACGCTGTCCAAAATTGCTTGTGCTGCTTTTGCTTCCTTCTTTCCTGCTGTAGATTTAATGATAGTTACAAACTCTTGCAATTGTTCAGAAGTAATACCAACATTTAATGAAATTCTTAGATGGCTTTGCAGCATCGGATCTGCATTGCCAATAGTGGCAATTACAGAAATAGTAACTAATTCCCTTTGTGCAAAAGTCAATACATCTCTTTCAAAAATATCTGCAAACAAATGTTCTTTTAGAAAGGTATCCATCACCGGTGCAAATGCAGAATAGCCACTGAGTTTATCAGGTTGTGTTATTTGAGTAAGCTCACCTAAAACTTTTTTTCCCCGTTGGTATTTACTGGTATCCTGCTGTATAGGCGATGCTTCTTTGCCTGCATTTTCAGTAATGCCTTTTGCTTTTCTTTCATTCAGTACTTCCATAAAAGTCTGCAATCCACGAATGCTTCGTGGAAAACCGCAATACGCATACAGATGCACCAGCACTTCTTTTATTTCACTTACGGTAAGTCCTGATTCAAGTCCTGTGTTCAGTTCTGTTTTTAATGTAACCAAATCTCCTTTGGCAGTAAGTGATGAAATAGTGATGATACTTTTTTCTTTTGCAGGTAAACTTTTTCCGCCACCTATTATTTGCTGTGCTTTTATAGAATTAATAGACACTGGCAAACAAATTACAATTGCCATTACACCACACTGCTTCAACAATTTCATTGTATTTATTTTTTATGACAACTACTTATCCAATCCTTTTTCCTTTAACCACTTTGCTACTGTTTCCGCAATGGTTGCATTGTTCAGATCTGACATGATGAAATGTGTATTGCCTTTTATACCCATATCAGGTAAATAAACGATTGTAGCATCACCACCATAAGCATTTACCACATTAGCCCATTGCCTTGCTGTGGCTAATACATTGCGCCAAAAATTTAATGAATAAGCTGTTGATGTATCTTTTGGTATGTAGTCGCCATAATAAACTACGATGGGGATTTTTGTAAGTTGCTTAAACTCGTCAAGGGGCACCCCTTTGCCGCCACGATTATCAGCAGGAACTTCGCCTTCGGGGAAAGTAAAGCCTCCGGGTTCAATCGCAATAATGGCCTTCACCTTATCATTTTTAATGGCTGTTTTCCATCCCGGTGCACCACCTGCGGAATGCGTAAACAAAATACCATTGCCCGATCTATCAAACACTGCCGACATCGCATTTACAATTGCTTCTTCATTTACGGTCCCTGTATTTGGTGTCATCATTCGGAAAAAATTCTTCAGCGATACACTGTCTTTGGGAAACTGAACACCTTCATTATAATTGGGATACAGCCCAATCCGAAATTGAGTAAACCAGGTTTGGTCATCCGGCGTAGCGCTGATTTGTCCGGGGTTGGTAATTTGTCCTGCATCACCACGTCCCGGCTGATCAACGAGGTAAACTCCATAGCCTTTGCGTAAAAAAATATCTGCAAATCCTTGTCTGCCATCAGCCGTAGTTTGCCAACTGCGGCGGCTTTGACCATAACCATGCAAAAAAACCATGGCATGTTGCTTTGCATTTAAAGGAATTTGATAAAACACATCTGCATGGTCACCATGCCTTGTTTGACCACCCTGCTGTTCATACCATGGTTTTGCAGCATCAAAAGTTCCCTCACTTTTTACAACCTTGCCCCCTGCAGAGAAACTGCCTTGGTGCAGAAGGGTAATTGGGGCATTGCTGATGGTTTGCTTTGAAGATGAACATGAGAAAAAGCATTGGGCTATTGCCAATGCCATTATTGCAAATGCGGTTGATGAATTGAATTGCTTTTGATTACACATATTTTCAGTTATTTTATTTTAACAGGCCTCATGAGTTTTGAAAAAGTAAGTGAACCCAATTTCCAGTTGTCGTTTTCATATACATACACCTCAGTTACCATAAACGGATTAACAACTTCATTTCCACCCACTACCGCTACCAAGTCAATCTCATTTAACAGGATGACCGTGTTATCAATCTTGTTTACAATCACTGAATACACCTCCGCTTTTTTATACCAAATACTACCCTCTTTAATAACTTTTATCTCCTGTGTTTTTCCCCAACTACCACCCATGTGAACAAACATTGATTTTTCATGGAAGAGTGTTGCCAATGAATCAACATTTTTTTCTGCCATCCATTGCCATTTTTGTTTTGAGAGATTAGTGATTTGCTGCTCATTCGTTTGTGCATGTGCTCCCTGCATTAGCAAAAAATACGTTGCAGTAATTAGTAATTTCATATTGTGTTTGTTTAGTTTGTAAAATAATTTCTTGTCAGTTTTATAAAACATTTTTGTTTGGCACAAACTTTTGGTTAAAAGAATAAATAAGGCTGAAGCTGCTGATAAGATCTTTGCCTGGTATATTGCCACTTATTCTTTTATTAACAAGGAAAGAAAGTGATAACGGAAAATTGTTTTTTGCCAATGCTAATAATCCCGTCGTATAATAGCCTTTCCTGCCATCCTGGAATAGATAAAACACCTGTGGGCTGATCCGCAAGTAAATCTCTTTGCTAAATGCCAGGTGAGAAAAATTAGCGTTCAGTGTAACAAAGTGATTGTTTTTGGTGGTGCCATCATCCAGGCCTCTTGAATATAAATAATAAGCGCCGGCACTTATATTTTTAGTGAAATAATAATTAGGAGCCAGCTCTGCAGCAAGGTAACGCCTTGCTATACTGTTCTTAGATGGAATATTATTGATAGCTATTTCCGTGCTTCTAAAATTCAATCCCAAATGTGCGCCGGTAAGCAAACGAAATTTTGATTGCGTAATTAATTTATACCGCACCCAAAAAAGCATTGTCCAAGGTTTGCCATCCAATCCAAAGCGTATATCGGGGTCAACAGAAAAACGTTGCCCGCCTAATGACAATAAAAATATGACCGCAGGTTTTTGTAATGAAAAGCTGGGTATCAATGAAATGCCATTATTGGTAATACTGGCCGAACCGGAGAAATGTTTGATGTGTTGGGTGCTGTCTGCTTTTTGAGAAAAAGAATACAGCCCTGTACAGGTAAATAAAACAATAAACAAGCAAGTATAAAATTTCATTACTCTACTTGTTTTTTATTTATTAACGAGTTGTTGTAGCTGTTGAGGATATCTTGCCCCTTGCACATTAACTTTTGCCAAAGCATTTTCTATTTCCTGTAAATCTGTTGCAGATAATTCAATTGATGCGGAAGCTAGGTTTTCTTCTAAGCGGTGCAGTTTTGTTGTTCCAGGTATAGGTACTATCCACGGTTTTTGTGCCAGCACCCAGGCTAAAGCTATTTGTGCGTTGGTGCATTTTTTTGATGCAGCAATTTTTCCAATCGCATCTACAACCGATTGATTTGCTTTCCTGTTTTCTTCACTAAAACGAGGAACAATATTTCTAAAATCGGTTTTATCAAACTGTGTGTTTTCAGTAATGGCACCGGTTAAAAACCCTTTGCCTAATGGGCTAAAGGGAACAAAGCCAATTCCCAATTCTTCCAATACCGGCAATATTTCATTTTCAGGTTCACGCCACCACATGGAGTATTCGCTTTGCAATGCAGTTACAGGCTGCACCGCATGTGCTTTACGAATAGTTTGCACACCGGCTTCTGATAAGCCAAAATATTTTACTTTGCCTTCGGCGATCAAATCTTTTACGGCACCTGCCACATCTTCAATTGGCACATTGGGGTCAACCCGGTGCTGGTACAGCAGATCAATAACATCTGTCCGTAAATATTTTAGAGAATTTTCAACTACCGTTCTTATTCTTTGCGGCCTGCTGTCTAATCCATTGGTAGCAATCCCATCTTTAAAACCAAATTTCGTGGCAATTGCCACTTTGTTGCGATACGGTTGCAATGCTTTTCCCAGCAATGTTTCGTTACCGCCGTGAGAATATGCTTCGGCTGAATCAAAAAATGTAATACCTAATTCTACAGCCCTATGAATAAGTTTAACAGCATCAGCTTCATTGGTGGCGGCGCCATAGCCAAAAGTTAACCCCATGCATCCTAAACCCAAAGCAGACACTTCCAAACCGCAGGTCCCTAATTTTCTTGTTTGCATTATTTAATTTTATAAAGTAAAGGTCAAAGATTCCTACTTCACACATGGTATACAGATTCCTGATTCTCCTACCAATATTGCTGTTGAAGGCAATCGGCCGATGTAAGCTGGAAACAAGGTGGTAATTTTAGCTTGTTAAAACAATTGCAATGGATACTATAAAGCGATTTGAAACGGTTAACGATTACAATGTTTTTAATAAGAATGAAACATTACACCCGTTGGTTAGTATTGTTGATCTGTCAAAGGCCGATCCAAGAAAGGCTTCCAATATGTATTTTGGTTTCTATACAGTCTTTTTAAAAGAAGTTAAATGCGGTGACTTACGTTATGGGCGGCATACTTACGATTACCAGGAAGGAACACTGGTGTTTATTGCACCGGGTCAGGTAATTAGTGTTGACAACCCGGGAGAGGCTTATAAGCCGAAGGGTTATGCGTTGGTTTTTCATGCTGATTTAATTCATGGAACTCCTTTGGGCAAACATATCCAGGAATATAATTTTTTCAGCTATCAATCTAATGAAGCACTTCATCTGTCAGAAAGGGAAAGGCGAATTGTTTTAGATTGTTTTTCAAAAATTGAATTTGAGTTAGCGCATGCTATTGACAAACACAGCAAAAAGCTACTTGTAGATAATATTGAATTATTGCTGAATTACTGTACCCGTTTTTACGACAGGCAATTTATTACCCGTGACAAAGTGCATCAGGGAGTTTTAGAAAAATTTGAAACTTTGCTTAATAACTATTTTCAGACCGACAAACCGCTAACGATAGGCTTGCCTTCAGTAGCCGACTGTGCAAAGGAAATGAATTTATCAGCCGGTTATTTCGGTGACCTGATTAAAAAAGAAACGGGACAATCAGCACAGGAATACATTCAAGCCAAAGTAATTACTGTTGCTAAAGAAAGAATTTTTAATGTTGACAAATCCATAAGCGAAGTAGCGTATGAATTAGGATTTAAGTATCCGCAACATTTTACGAGACTGTTCAAACAAAAAACAGGAATGACACCGAACGAATACAGATCCCTCAATTAATTCGCCAACGCACCAAGACGAAGGGCGAACATACAACATTGGTATTGCCGAAATGCAGGCTGACGGAAGCCGTGTTTCAACTTCTGTAATTCTGTTGAGCTGCATATCCGGCTGACCGAACATAGATGAGCAACAGAATATGTTCTCAACTTTTGTTCAATAATCGGCTTCAGTTTCGGTAGACGAATAGCGCCGAACAGTAGAATAAACAATGAACTCTTGTATCTTTAATCAGCATTGGCTCCTGGCTTGACGAATAATGAATACCGCCACATCACCAATGCTTCAACGAACGTTCTCGTTCATTTAATCATCCCTGATATTTAAAACTCAGCTCAGAATCCTGCTACTTCATCAATCAGTAAACTCTTTAATTTATTAATCACATCTTTTGCGGTTTGTTTTGGTACTCCAATTTCCATCATGCAAAACAATTGCAGGTCTTGCTTCAGAACAACACAATCAAATTGCTTTACAATCCGCATCACGTCATTCATCTGTGTATAATCAAACTGCAAACGATAGTTCAGCAACACTGGTTTTTGTACAACCGGTGTTACCTGCAAAGCCATGGAGGCTGCAGACTTGTAAGCATTGATCAGGCCGGGTACTCCCAGCAATGTTCCTCCAAAGTAGCGGACTACAATGATCAGCACATTGGTTACCTGTTTGCTGTCTATTTGTCCCAGTATAGGTCGCCCTGCAGAACCGGAAGGTTCGCCGTCGTCACTCACCCGGTAATTGGTGCCCTCAAGCCCCAGCCTGTAGGCAAAACAATGATGCGTGGCTTTGGGATGTTCCTTTTTTATTTCTGCCAGCTTAAGTTTAAAATCATTAGTATCAGTTATTGGGAACGCATAAGCAATAAAGCGGCTACCCCGGTCTTTGTATTCTGCAGTTGAATATTTCTCTATAGTTCGATAATAATCAGGAGTCATTAGTAAGCATTGGTATTCCGGTAAAACTCAATTTTATCAGAAAGCATATTCTCTTCCGTAATTTTTTCTGCATTACTCAGTTCCGGGGCAGTTAATCCATTTTCAATATTCAATTGTTCATTAGTAATTATTTTGGCCTCATCCCACACTCCTTCATCAATAAATGATTGAAGCAGCCTGGCGCCACCTTCCACCATCACACTCTGAATGTTTAACCGGTGCAATGCATTCATCATTTGGGGAACGAGGCTTACATCTTCTGTAACCTGGTAAAGCCCCAGTCCTTCAGAAAAACTTTCCATATCATGTTCTTTCGAATTGAAAATGATAGTGGGAGTAGTTCTGTCAAATAATTTTAAGCTCTTAGGTAACCTGAGATCCATATCTATCACAAGTCTTACAGGAGATGGTCCGTTCCATAATCTTGTGGTGAGTTCCGGGTTATCCTGTAAAGCAGTATTGGTTCCAACCAGTATGGAAGCTTCTTCACTTCTCCATTTGTGTACGAGGTGATTGGTATATTCATTACTTATTAACAATCTTTCGCTGGTATCTCCGGCTATTTTTTTATCCGCCGTCTGAGCCCACTTTAAAATAATATAAGGCCGGTGTTTTGTATGGAAACAAAAGAAACGTTTATTGATCTCTTTACATTCATTTTCAAGAATACCACATTCTACATCCACTCCTGCGGCTTTCAATTTTTCAATTCCCTTCCCATCTACCTCTTTAAAAGGGTCCCTGCAACCGATCACCACTTTGGGTATTTTATATTTTATGATCAGGTCAGCACAGGGTGGTGTTTTACCAAAATGTACACAGGGCTCCAGCGAAACATACAGAACAGATTCCGGAATCAGTTTTTTATCGGCGTCACTTACGGAAGCAATACAATTCACTTCTGCATGTGCTTCCCCGTATTTTTTGTGATATCCTTCTCCGATGATCCTTTCATTGTACACCAGTACAGCTCCCACCATTGGATTGGGAGCCACATAGCCTGCACCGAGTTTTGCCAGCTCCAGGCAGCGATGCATAAAATCTGAGTGAATAGTCAATAGTAATTGGTGAATAGTGAAAAAACTCTGCAAAGATAGTCGATCCGCCAGTCTGGTTGAGGCTCTGAAAATTGACCATTGACCATTCACTATTCACTTGTAAGTTTGTTGCTTTCAAATACAGACAAGGTCATGACCATACAAGAGGCTACATTTTTTTTATTGAACAAACTCCGTACAATTTACCCGGATAGTGAGGCCAGTCAAATTACAGATTGGGTAATGGAGAAGCTGACCGGGTCAGCCAAAGCTGAAAGAATGATCTATAAAAATTCAGCGATCACGGATGCTGAAGAAAAAAAGCTGATTGAATATTCCGGAAGATTGATGCAGCATGAACCTGTGCAATATGTATTGAACGAGGCATGGTTCAGCGGAATGAAATTTTTTGTTGACAAAAATGTTCTGATCCCAAGACCGGAAACCGAAGAACTGGTAGAATACATAATTGCGAACTGTAAATTCCCGGTTGATGAATTAACGATACTGGATATAGGTACGGGTAGCGGCTGTATTCCCATATCTCTTAAAAGAAGGATCAAAAAAGCTGAAGTATGGAGTGTTGACACCCGTAAAGAAGCTATCGAAGTTGCCAAAAAAAATGCAAGGGCCCTTGATGCAGATGTTCAGTTTATTCAGATGGATTTCTTAGACAGATCACAGTGGTCCAAACTACCCCAATTTGATATTATTGTCAGCAACCCTCCATATATTTCTGAAAAAGACAAGGCTCAAATGAATGCGAATGTGCTGAATTATGAACCTCATACTGCATTATTCGTTCCTGATAATGATGCCTTGTTATTTTATAAAGCTATCGCCGAATTCGGGAAATCTCACTTAAACAAAGGAGGCTCTGTTTACACCGAAATACATGAAAACCTGGGAAAACAGGTTGCTGGATTATTTGAATCAAACGGTTACAATACAGAATTAAAAAAGGATATGCAACAAAAAGACCGGATGGTTAAATCCGGTCTGAAATAATATTCCCGTTATATTTTAAAGTTCATTACTGATCGATCCTGGCTACTACTTTAGCAGTATCTCTTTTGGCGATCTTCATAATACGGAATACTTCTCCATAATAGGAAGCGGTATCTGCATTAATCACTACTGTGGGAGTATCTACAAAAGCCTTATACTTCCTGATCTCATTTCTTAATAATGAGTCGAAAATTGCCTGCTCCACTTTTTTGGTACCTATATAATATTGCTGGTTCTTATCAACAGAAACCATTATGTTCTGTTTTGCTTTTGTGTCCTTTGAGCCTCTTGGCAACCCTACTTTTACCACATTAGGATTGGCCAGCGTTGCTACAATAAGGAAGAACATCAGCAAAATGAACAGGATATCATTGAGTGAGTCGGTAAAAACCTCTGATTCTTCTTTATGTTTTTTTCTGAAACTCATGTTGAATACTTAAATGATAAAACTGGTTTTCTCTTAGCGGGTTGGCTCCTGTAAAATATCCAGGAAATCCGCCTCTGCTGCTTCCATCCGGTTGGCAGTTTTATCAATCTGTGTTTTCAGGTAACTATATGCGAGGTAAGCACCCAATCCAATTACAAGACCAGTGATGGACGTAATCAGTTTGGTATAAATACCCCCGGCAATGGTACTTACTTCAAATTCGTTGGATGTGTTGATGCGGGAGAACAATTGCATAAGACCGACCAGTGTACCCACAAACCCAAAAATTGGTGCTGCTTTTGCAACAGTGGAAAGCACCCCCATATTCTTCTCCATTTTATACATTTCCAGTTCGCCGACATTATCCATGCTTTTTTCGATGCTGTCAATTGGCTTACCAATACGCTGAATACCCTTATCAATGATACGGGCAACGGGGTTGTTGGTATTCTTTGCGAAACTCCGGGCTGCCGAAATATTACCGCTGGTAATGTTATCACGGATGATGTTCATGAAATTGCTGTCGATCTTTTGTGCATTGCGGATAGCCATCATTCTTTCCACAAATACATAAACTGCTGCGATCAGCATCAGGGCAAGAGGGATCATGATCCACCCACCCATTTTCAATAATTCAAAAAAACTTAAATGTCCGTCGTGATTCGTGTCGCCGGCAACAGTTTGCACAGCATTGGTCAGGGAGTCAGTGATCTGTAAAAGGTCGTTCATACTTGCTTTTTCTTTTGGTGTAAAAGTAGGTGTTGCCGCAAAAAACAACGGGGTCGTTTTTCAACACCTCTTAATAACAATCTCCTTGAACGAGAAAAATAATGCCAAGTTGTATGCAAGGGCTATGTTTTGGAGTTCTTTAACTAAATACGACCCTTATTTGCTGAAAGAAGAATGGGTTTATAAGTTATTGACCTCATAAACCCATTAAATCAATTTATACTCGTAGACTTACTTCGTGAGCCCTGCTTGTTTCACCATTAGTGCCTGGATCTGCTTCATTGTTGATTCCATCCCATCTGCACTTCCATCCAGGAATATCACATTGCCTTTTCCATATTCAGCAAAATTCTTGATGGCCTCGGTCCACATACTGAACAGGATAACATTAGTGTCAAGATTGGCTTGTTTCATTTGTTCGGCAGCTTCTGTCATACCCTGTGCCACTTCTTTACGGAATAAAGCAACACCCTGGCCACGAAGACGGGCCGCTTCTTTCTCTGCTTCTGCAGAAATTTTAATTGCATTTCCATCCGCTTCAGCTGCTTTTGTTTTAGTGATCAATAATGCCTGGCCTTCATTTTCAGCAGCTGCTTTTAAGTTATTACTCGCCACCACTTTGCTCATTGAGTCAAGGATCATTTTATCGAAAGTGATATCATTGATCTGCAGGTCCTGCAAATGATAACCCCAGTCTGCCAATGTATGATCAATCTCCACTTTTACATATTCAACGATCTCTCTTCTTAAACCCAGCACCTCAGCCTGTTTTTTTGTAGCTACAAAAGAACGGATATTACCTTCGATTGTTCTGATCAGTGCCTGCATCAGGTCTTTATCACTGATAAACTTAAACGCAACTTTTTTAATGGTTTCCTCATTTTCATTTTGCACCGCATACAATAACATGCTCTTGAAATAAACATTAGCCTGGTCTTGAGTCACGGCCTGGAACTCCAGTTCAACAGAACGGTTCTGGATGGATATCTTTTTAAATACCTTTTCCAGTATCGGCAATTTCATCCGGAGACCCGGTCTTACCACTCTCCGGTAACGACCAAACATAGTAATAACACCAATATATCCCTGGTTGATCGTAAAAAAGGAACTGAAAAAAATAATAAGAACAATAAGTATCCACCAGTTTGCAGAAAACCAATTAGCAAATTCCATAACTATTAATTTGATTGTAATTTAAGTCAACTTTTTTCTTCGCAGATACAAACGAGGTGCACCATTGTCTCAACAGCTTTATTCATATCCTGCACACTGATATGCTCCAGTTTGGAATGAATGCCCTGCTCACCTGCAAAAAGATTTGGGCAAGGAAGACCCATAAATGATAAACGGCTTCCATCAGTGCCACCACGAATGCTTTCCATTTTAAGATGGAGCCCGGCTCTTTCAATAGCATCTTTTGCATAATCAACTACATGCGGATGAACGTCAAGAATTTCTTTCATATTCCGGTATTGTTCGGTTACATGAAATTCAAACGATGCTTTTGGATACGTCCGCATTCTTTCTTCTATCTGGGTTCTCAGGTAATCTTCTTTCTTTTTTAAACCGGCTGTTTCAAAATCACGGATGATAAATTCGATCGTACATTTTTCTGCGATACCTTCAACTCTTACAGGATGAATAAATCCTCTCTTCTCATCTGTAGATTCCGGTGAAAGCCTGTCTTTCGGCAAAGCCTGCAGTACCTCACCGGCAATTTTTAATGCATTGATCATTTTTCCTTTGGCATACCCGGGGTGAGCAATCACACCATGTATTACTACTGTTACTCCATCAGCACTGAAAGTCTCATCTTCCAGTGATCCAACTTCTCCACCATCCAATGTATAGCCAAAGTCAGCACCTAATTTTTTCAGATCAACCTTTGCAGTTCCTCTTCCTACTTCTTCATCGGGTGTAAAGAGCAGCTTGATTTCACCATGCCTGACCTCCTTGTGAGTCATAAGAAAATTAGCCAGGTCCATTATTTCTGCTACACCGGCTTTATCATCAGCGCCCAGCAAAGTTTTGCCTGAAGCTGTTATAAGATCATTCCCGACCTGCGTTTGCAGGTAAGGATATTCACTCATCCGGAGTACCTGGGTTTTATCATCAGGCAATACAATATCCTGCCCCTGGTAATTCTTATGTATTATGGGTTTCACTCCTGTTCCACTGCAATCAGGTGCCGTATCTACATGTGCGCAGAAACATATTACCGGAACTTTTTTAGTTGTGGTTGAAGGAACCGTTGCATACATATAGCCCCACTCATCCATATGAGCATCAGCAATTCCCATCTGTTTCAGTTCTTCAACAAGTATCTTACTAAGATCTTTTTGCTTCTCTGTGGACGGATAAGACCCCGATTGCGGGTTGCTTTGCGTATCAACCTGTACGTATTTCAGAAACCTGTCAGCTGCAGTAAACCGGTAATTTTCAAACATATCTGTTTTTTGGGGTATCGAATATACGACGAATGCACAAGGGTGCAATGAAAGTGCTTGCAAAAAAGCAGGATTGTCCTTACCTTTTTAATTAAACCAAAATCAACAACAATGAAAAAATGGTTAATCGGCTCTCTTGTGGGAGCAATTATTCTTTTTGGATGGCAGTTCCTGTCATGGACTGTTCTGAAACTTCACGAATCTGAAGCAAAATATACTCCAAACCAGGACTCGGTTTTAAGCTATTTGAACGGTGCCTTGAAAGAAGATGGTATATATATGCTTCCAACTGTTCCACCCGGCACCCCTGAAAAAGAAGCAATGGAATTGGGCAAAAAGATGGATGGCAAGCCCTGGGCCACGGTGATGTATAAATCAGCCTACAGCCATAATATGGCAAAGCCAATGATCAGGGGGTTTTTGGTTGATCTGTTCCTGGTCTTTTCATTGATCTATGTTCTCACAAGAGGCGGAACTCCTAAAGGAATAAGAATATTTGCGGGATCCGTAGCTGTGGGATTAATTACCTTTTTATGGGGGCCTTATACCGCACATAATTGGTTTCAAACACCTGTTGAAACCCTACACGGTCATTTAATAGATTGTCTGGCGGCCTGGGGCCTTGCGGGACTATGGCTCAGTTGGTGGCTGAACAAGAAATAACTGAAAGAAGAATTTATGATCATGGTTCACAGAAAATATCTGCGAACCATGATTTTCTATTTAGGGGGTAATAATAAGCGGACTTCCTCCCACAATTTCAACTAACTCCAGATCAAATACGAGATCTTTTCCCGCCAGGGGATGATTTGCATCGAGCAATACATTTGCTTCCTGAATCTCTGTAACAGTAACCTGGAATTGCTGCCCCTCCTGGTTACTCATCATTAAAGGCATTCCCACTTCTATCTCCATTCCCTCAGGAAACTTATCCTTACCAACTGTAACGATCATTTCCGGGTTTGCAGGGCCGTAAGCATCATCGCAAGGTATATTGATGGTCTTTTTTTCTCCTACATTCATGCCTATCACCCCTTCATCAAAGCCTTTTATTACCATGCCACTGCCCACTTTAAATTCCAATGGTTCCCTTCCGGCAGAAGAATCAAAAGTTTCTCCGTTCGTAAGCTTTCCATGGTAGTGGACCTTAATCTTGTCACCTGTTTTTACTTTGCTCATTTATTTACATTTTGATTTAAACCTGCAAGGTAGGCTAATTTGCCAAATGCAACTTTTTGATGGAGGAGGGTTGTCTGTATAAATGATTTCATTAATTTTCCATGATCTTTAAGTTATCAATATGAGATATTTACGAGTACTGCTACCGTTTCTTTTTTTATCAACATTTTGTTCTGCACAACATATTCTTACAGGTGCGGACAGAACTAATGTATACCTGCGATTTATTAAAGGAAAAAAGGTAGGGATTTTTGCTAATCAAACCTCCATGGTAGGTGATACTCATCTTGTGGATACCTTGAGAAAATTGGGAGTTGACATCAGGGTGATTTTTGGACCAGAACATGGATTTCGAGGAACTGCTGATGCAGGAGAAAAAGTTGGAGACTATACTGATAAGCAAACCGGGATCAAAGTTGTTTCCTTATACGGATCAAAGAAAGTGCCGGGTGAAGATGATCTTAAGGATGTTGATGTTTTGATCTTCGATTTACAGGATGTAGGCTGCCGCTTTTACACCTATATCAACTCCATGCAGGACTTCTTAGAAACTGCGTTGATCCATCATAAACCACTTCTACTGCTTGACAGACCTAATCCAAATGGTTTTTATGTTGATGGCCCAGTGTTAGATCTGAAATTCAAAAGCGGTGTCGGCCGGCAACCTATACCCATTGTGTATGGACTTACAATGGGAGAATATGCCATGATGTTACTAGGGGAAAAATTACTTTCAGAAAAAGCGAATGCGATTAATGCTTATAATATAACAACACAACCAACAAATGATACTCCTTTTCATTTTATGGTGATCAAGTGTCAGAACTATACGCATAAAAGCAAATATGTGTTGCCTGTAAAACCTTCTCCCAATCTACCAACGATTCAGTCAATATATCTTTATCCAACCACCTGTTTATTTGAAGGAACAGCTCTAAGTGAAGGCAGGGGCACTGCCAGGCCATTTGAATACATCGGTCATCCGTCTTTGCCAAAGAATATGTTTTCATTTACCCCGAATCCAAACGAAGGGGCCAAAAGCTCCAAACATTATGGGAAGGTTTGTTATGGGTGGAATTTTGGCGGAACACCTGAAGAAGTACTCGCCAAAGTTGATAATAAGATTCAACTGCAATGGATCATTGATGCTTACAAAATATTCCCGGGTAAAGACAGTTTCTTTTTAAAAACAAACTCATTTAACCGCCTGGCGGGCACTGATAGACTTATGCAGCAAATAAAGGACGGCGTCACTGAAGAAGAAATAAGAAAAAGCTGGGAACCTGAATTAAATGAATTTAAAAAGATCCGTAAGAAATACCTGCTGTATGAAGACTTTGAATGATCAAATGAATTTTTCCTGAACTGCTGTCTTAACCATTGAAGCCACATTTTTTGCATTAAATTTTGCCAATAGATTTTTTCGATGCGTATCAACAGTTGCGATACTAATAAATAATTTATGGGCAATTTCATTATTAGTCATTCCTTCTGCAATCAGCTCTAAAACTTCTTTCTCCCTTCGGGTAAGAATAATTTTGTTATCCTGATTAGCCTTTATTGTTTGAGCCACTTCGAAGCTAAGGTATTGTTTGCCTTTTACAACCGTATTCATTGCTTCCATTATTTCCTCCTTCGATGCATTTTTCAACACATAGCCCGATGCTCCGTTATCAATCATCTTTTGAACAAAACTTTGCTGGTTAAAAGTGCTCAGACCGATTATAAAAACGGACGGATACTTTTCTTTTACCTCCCTGCACAAATCAATCCCACTCATGTCGGGCATACTGATATCCATTAAAATAATATCAGGCTGTTGCGTTTTTAAGAAAGCAAGACAGGATTCTGCATTCATTGCATGACCAACCCATTCAATATTCTTTTCATTCTGTAATAAAGAACGAATTCCTTCAATAACCAGGTAATGATCATCAACTATAAAAACTTTTATAGCCACTATGCATTTAATTCAATATGAATTGAGGTTCCTTTACCAGGTTCCGATTGTACATCCAGCTTCCCTTTCAGATATTCTACCCGGCTTTGAATATTGGCCCACCCCATACCTTTTGAAATTTTGAGTATGTCGGTATTGAACCCCTTGCCATCATCTTCTACTGTTATGCTTATTGCTCCATCGGCTTTGCTTACCTGTACAATTGCATTTTTTGCGCCGGCATGTTTCATGGTATTATTGATCAATTCCTGCACAATCCGGTAAATCGTAATAGCTGTTGTTTGTTCAATCACAGAGTTTTCCATTCCGATAGACTGGTAAGTTATATGCAATGCGCCACTTTGATTAATATCATTACAATAATCCTGCAATGCTGTATTCAATCCGAATTTTACCAACGCCTCCGGCATCATGTTATGTGCCACCCGGCGCATTTCCTGGATAGAACTGTCCAGCATATCCATGCTACGTTCAAAGGCCTGTGCATTGTCAGGCGTCATAACAAGATTTCCTTTCATAGTATTTAAAGAGTATTTTATTCCGGATAACATTCCTCCCAATCCATCATGCAGATCTTTTGCCAGGCGGGTTCTTTCCTGCTCCTCTCCTTTCAGCACCGACTCGGTAGCTGCCAGTTGTTTTTCGGTTTCCAGTTCAATGATTCGTTGCTGTTGCAGTTTTTGTTTTTGTTTATAATTACGATAAGCAAGAGTTGAAACCATCAATAATACCAGGGCCGAGCCGGCAAGAAGATAATTCACCAGGTTCTTTCTTTCAATTTTTGTTTTTTGCAAAGCAGCATCCTTTTGCATTTTCGCTATTTGTTCTTCTTTTAGCTGAGATTGATATTTTTTATCCAACGTCTGAATTTTTTCTGTAAGCTCAGTTGTACGAAGACTATCATTTCCCAGTCTGTACTGTTGAGTATAGAAGTAGGCCTGTTTATAATTTCCCGCAGCAGCTTCAATATCTGCCAATATCTTTTGCGTTTCCAGAATTTCTCTCTTCTTGTTAATAGCTTGTGCAAGCGACAACGCTTCCAATGCAGTTTGCCTGGCTTCATTTATCCGGTTTAGCTTAAGAAGGCATTTTGCTTTAGCATGAGTAAATGTTGATTTTTGGTAAATATTACCTGTCACGGATGCGTAGCGGATAGAACTATCATATAATCCTACCGCTTTAGCCCATTGATCAGTAAATCTGGCTAATTCAGCACTTCGGGCATAAAACATTGTTTTAAGAAAGGCATCACCTGATGTAACAGCAACTGGTTGAGCATTTTTCAGATATACAGCAGTTGAATCATATTTTTCTATCAGCGTATAACACATACCGATATAAATATTGGTTCTGGTTGTGAAGTTTGCATTGCCCGTCTTTTTCGCAAAAGGCAGTGATTGCAAATAATACTGCAGCGCTGTTTGATACTGAGCCTGGTGATAATAGGCAAGAGCAATAGATTGATAAACAGATGCAATAGCCATATCCTTATCAGGAAAATTAGTTTTGTTCATCGTCGACAAAACTTTCCAAAACATATCAATGGCTTTTTCATATTCGAATAATTCCAGGTATACATTGCCCCGGCTCAGCTCTGCATCTAATAAATAGCCATTTGCTTCTTCCTTTTCAGCTGCGCTGATTTTTTTACTTGATAAAAACTGACTGAGTAATTTGGAAGCCTCATTGAATTCATTCAAACCATTGTCAAATTTTCCTTTGTCGCAATACAGGTAAGCTGTATAAAGATGGTACATACCCTTGCCCATATCATCATTGGCTGTAGTTGCAAATCCGATACCCTTTTCAAAGTTGTCTTTTGCCTTCAGGGTATCAACAGAAATATATTCTTTGCCGATTTTTATATGGAGTCTTGCCTTTTGCTTTGCATCTGTTGCGTTATGCAATAACGAAGACAAACTGTCAATGTAAACTTGTTGTGCATACAATAAAGATGAACATAAAAAAGCTACAGGAAATAAAAATGTAAAAACCTGTTTTTTCATACAATTAAAATAGACATTAGTCTTCAACCTGCAAATAAGTTAATCTGGAACCTTCGGCACATCCCCTTTTTCCGTGATTTTTAAGATTGATAGAAAACTCCTGTTTTTCGGGGATAAATCTTGTTTCTCTGCAGCGCTACATTTAATCTGCAAAAAATTATCACATGAAAAAGGGGATCCTCATCACTGTTTCGCTGTGCGTTTATATTTTCTCTCACGGCCAAAATGTAGGTATTGGCACTACAACACCGGTTGCAAGACTACATATTACTGATAGCAACGTGGTGTTCACCGGTCCTTTAACCATTCCGGCTACAACAGTATTTAGTCCCCCGATAGAAGGTGCCGGCTCCCGTATGATGTGGTATCCGCAAAAAGCTGCTTTCAGGGTGGGTATCGTTGATGGATTACAATGGAATAAAGACAGCATTGGCAGGTTTTCTTTTGCCACCGGTTTTAACAATATAGCAAAGGGAGAATTTTCTTTTGCCAGCGGACTTTATAATAATGCATCAGCAGCAAGAACCACAGCTATGGGCTTTAATACCACCGCATCAGGAATTAATTCCACAGCGATAGGTTATAATACCACTGCATCAGGAGATCGTTCCATAGCGATGGGAAATAGTTCCGTTGCATCAGGAGATTTTTCGACTGCGACAGGTACTTATAATACAGCATCAGGATTCAGCTCTACTGTAATGGGATCGTATAACATAGCAAAAAGCAATAATACCCTGGTGGCAGGAACCTTTAACGACAGCACTTTAACCAACAGCTTGTTCGAAATCGGTAATGGTATAGCTAATAATATACGAAGCAATGCAATTACTGTATTACAAAATGGCAATTCGGGTCTTGGAACGGTTGCTCCTCTTGCCCGATTGCATGTAGCAGACAGTAATGTTGTATTCACCGGTCCGGTTACCATCTCTGCTTCCACAAACTTTCGTCCCCCGATAGAAGGTGCCGGTTCCCGTATGATGTGGTATCCGCAAAAAGCTGCTTTCAGGGTGGGTATCGTTGAAAGTACGGGTACCACCTGGTGGAATAAAGATAATATAGGCAGGTTTTCATTTGCATGTGGATATAGTACTATGGCAAGTGGGCTTGCTTCTTTTGCTGCCGGCTATTTTTCAATAGCAACAGGATATAATTCCACTTCGATGGGTAGATTAACAAATGCCACAGGAGACACTTCTACTGCCATGGGTTATTATACAATTGCATCCGGAAACACTTCTACTGCCATGGGTTATCATACGAATGCATCAGGAAATATTTCCACATCCATGGGTTATGAAACAACCGCATCCGGAAATACTTCTACTGCGATGGGTTATACTACCACTGCATCAGGACAATATTCTACGGCTATGGGTGGTTTTACCATGGCATTAGGACAGTATTCTACAGCTATGGGTAATAATACCACTGCATCGGAATACAGTTCTACAACAATGGGCTATGGCACAACTGCATTAGGACAGTATTCTACAGCAATGGGTTATGGTACTAGTGTATCAGGATTGGCTTCTACTGTAATGGGATGGGGTAACAAGGCAAAAAGCAATAATACCCTGGTTGTAGGAACCTGGAATGACACCACCCTAACCAACAGGCTGTTTGAAATCGGAAACGGCACGGCAAATGATGCCAGGAGAAATGCTATGACCGTTCTGACAAACGGGAATATTGGCATTGGCACCACCACACCCAATGCTTTGATTCAACTTGCCAATACTATTACCAACCGTAAAATTGTTTTGTATGACCTCAATAACAACGATAACCAGTATTATGGTTTTGGCATCAACGGAGGTACGCTCCGCTACCAGGTAGATGCAACTCTTGCAGCCCATGTGTTTTATGCAGGCACTTCTTCCACAACATCCAATGAGTTGTTCCGTATAAGTGGCAACGGCAATGCAGTGCTTGCGGGTATCCTCACTCAAAACAGTGATGCCCGCCTGAAGAAAAATATCCAGCGCCTGCAAAATCCTTTGCAGCAGATACAACAACTTAATGGCTACACCTATACCTGGAAGGATGACTACCGTGATCCTGAACTGCAAACCGGCTTGCTGGCACAGGAAGTGCAGCAAGTATTTCCCACCCTGGTAAAACAAAATGAAAACGGAGAGCTAAGCGTAAACTATATGGGGTTAATTCCGATACTGATTGAAGGCATAAAAGAACAGCAAAAGCAAAATGAGAATCTGAGGCGGGAGGTTGATGATTTAAAACAATTAGTACAACAAATTCTCAGGAATAAATGACTATGGGAGCATAAAAAATGTTATTGCTGTTGTTGATTTTAAAAACTCTAAAACACAAATAACGTATCAGGATTAAAGATTCATTACTTTCTTCCCTGGTAGTGCTGGTTCTTCACATCCCCCTTTTCCATGATTTTTTAAATATCCTGTTTTTACAGGATGGTTTTGCACATAGTATTTGCTCATTTTTATATTGAAAATTAAATCTGATGAGAACACTTTTTCAAACAACGATACCACTGATCTTCATGATCAGTTTTACTAATGCACAGTTGCCAACCAGGACAACAACTGCCAAACAAACAGTAAGCAGCAGGCCATTCCCAGGGACAACAACGTTTACTCCTTCACCTGCTTTGCAACAGGCCTTCAATTGGTGGCTGGCAGTAAAGCCAACTGAATTTGGCGTTACTTATGATAAACTTCCTGACAGGCAATCCTTTTATGACAGCGCCATCTACAAATTCTACCTGATGTCAAGCATCAATTTTAACGGGCTTCCTTTTTCACCGGGCCTGGTGCGGTTGCAACCGGATAGTCTTTTTCATTTGCAGGCAATGCCCAACCTTACATCTGTTTTTTTATCCACTAACACCTGTACCCATAAAACATTTCAGTATTTGGCCACCCTGCAAAATTTAAATTCGGTATCATTTCAATTTCCATCGCCATCGCTTCCGGCAGGTTTTACTTTCGATGTGACCGACAAGGACCTGGCAGCGCTTGCGCAAAATACCAATTTGCAATACCTGCAATTAGGAAACTGCAATTTGCTGTCAGACAAAGGCCTCGCTGTTCTTAATAATAATAAAAAAATAAAATCACTTTCACTTACAGATTGCAATAGCTTAACTGATAACTTTTTTCTGAACCTTGAGGGCTGCAGTCAATTAGAAACACTCAGTTTTATTTCCCGTGGTAATATTACGAGCCAGGCATTTAAAAACCTTCTTTCTGTTATGTCAACACTTTCTGCCTTGAGAACAATCAATTTCAGGGCAGGGTCAACATTATCATCAGGAGATCTTTCCAACTTCATTACATCATGCCGGCAAGCGGGGTATAATGTGGTTGGCTACTGGTAAGATCACCTGGTAAATGGATTGCAACATATATTGATCTGTGCTAATTATAAAGAATCAGTTGTCAACTAAAATATATTATATGTATCGCTTATTGATCGTTTTATTATGCCTGTCAATATCGCTGACCAACTTAGCGCAACAGCCATCGCAATCAGAGATCAATAAAATGATTGAAGATGCGATGAAACAACAAGGTATGACGGAAGCTCAAAAGACCGAAATGCGCAAAAGCATGGAACAAGCGAATGAATTTCTGAAACAAATGCCTGACATGAACAGTTTGGGAAATAGTGGTGCCCCGGAACTTCCCGTAATCCCCCCGAAACAAACCGCCACATTAAGCAAAATTCCTGTTATTAACTCAGAAACAGAGCTTACAAAGTACACAGCTGGATTACTTGGCGATTGTAAAAAAAATATCCCTGCTGCCATTATCAAAAACGTTGATAATCTTTTTGCCGCTCATCAAAATAATGAGGTGGCGATCAATAATGCTGGAGCATTTCTACTGCTTCAGCAAAATCCATTAGCGTCTATTTATGCATCTGTAAAATCAGTCACCCTCAAGCCAAATGCTTTCTTATTGCAAAATAATCTTGCTGTTATCCTGCTTCAAACTGGTTATCCTGAATTTGCTATCCCCTTATTACAATACCTGCTGGTAAAATACCCTTTACCGGAGATTTACAACAATCTGGCCCAATGCTACTTGTCTCTTGGAGACATTAATAATGCGAAAAAATATTTTATTTCCTCTATTCAAAAGAATCCCGATCATGTCACAGCACATACTGCAATGGCACTGATCCTTTCGCATGAAGGAAATATTGCAGAAGCAACAGAACATATTAAACAAGCATTGAAAAAAGGGTATTCGGAATCGGCTGAAGCTTTGATGAATAAGTATAAAATGAAAATTACTTATCCTGATATAAAACCAGTCGTAGCCGAATATTTTAATCCTCAAAAATACAAACCCGTTCCACCCGCTACAAGTGTGGATGATGTGGAAATGGTTGATATGATGCGTAACTCATTCAACCAGGAATTTCAAAACTGGCAATCCAAATCCACAGCATTAAGTGAGGAAGAAAATCAAAAAAAAGAGCAGGAAAATATCGGGCAGAACATGAATAGAGTACGTGGATATGTTTTTAAAACACCCCTGTCAAGAAAGGCAAAATTGATTACTGATTTATTACGGCAGGATTATTATAATTTTTTTAGCCGGGATCCCAGGGCAGAATATATGGCCATTTCAAAATCTCTTTATAAAGACCTGGAAGCAAAAATGAAAGCAATTGATGGACAAGGCTGGGAAGGAGTGGCTAAGAATTGTGAAAGAAGAACAGAAGTAGTGAACAAATACCTGCTTGAATCAGCAAAAAATCATGAGGCATATCAAAACAAAACGGTCTTTAAACATTATGATTGGGTTAATCAAAACCTGCAATGGATGCGGTTTCTATTAAGTGGCAGTGAGTATAAGCAACATATGTACGAATTGATCACAGAGTACTTCAGAACCATTGATAGTTACAGCGATTTGCAGCAGATATATCCCATTCCAAGAAATGTTGCCGGTATCTGCAAAAATGTAAAACCAGAAAAAGATAAAGCAGCTAAAGATTCCATAACAGTTGAGGAAGAGGACTGCCCGGTCAAAATAGAAATTCCATTTGGAGTTGGCAAAGCAAAGTTTGATTGTAAAGGATATGAAATTGAAGGCGGCGAATTGATTTTAATCGGCGTTGAAAAAAAATACAAAACAGGTGAAATGACATTTTTCTTAGGTCTTGGCGTGGAAGCTTATGCAAAAGGATCTGTTGTTGGTGGCATCGAAGCCGGTGCTAAAGCAGGCAGCTTTGTAACCGTTGGAAAAGACTTCAGTATCGTTGACTGTGGCAACAAGGCAGAGGCAGGAATTGAGGGTGGCTTAGGACCTTTTATGAACGAAGTAAAATTGACCGGCACCATGGGTATGGAAAGCGGAATAAAAGTGGACCGTAATGTATTGGGCACTGAAAAAACAATATTCCAGTATGGTGGTGCAAAATAGAAAAATATAAATAGGATGGAAAAATGTAACAGTGAATTAATTGAGATAATAAAGCCACCCTCGGCCCAGTTCCTTTATTTTCCTACAGTTGCACAAATAAGTAATGGATTGTAAACAGTGATACAGTGGAAAAACAACGGGTTCATTTTCAATATTAAAAACTGAATAAATCTAAGATCATGAAGAAATATATTTTCATCCTGCTTTTTGCAAATACCTGTACCTGTACTCTTGTAAAAGCTCAAACCAACCAGCAGCGCATTAAAGACAGTATTATAGGCTGGGAAAAAGTATACAACTTTAAAGGTAAGATATACAAACCGTTGGTTATCGAAGGCCAAACATTTTCAGCTTATCAGCAATCCCTTCGGGACTCCTTCATTACCTGGATGCAAAAAACATATAAGCCTAGAGCGGGGCTCGGGACAGTATTTGAAAGAAATTATACCACTGTGCAAAGAAGAGGTCCGGTGCCGCAGGGAATCGGTGCTGATCATTTAGTCTGGAGTGTTGCTTTTGATAAAACCGGAAAAAAATTAGAACGGATATCAGAGACCTGGATTCCCGTATACATTTACACGAATGTATTGATGGGTATAAATGATCTTTCTGTTCTCTGTACTCCCAAACAGTATTACTTTACCATGCCGGCACAAAATTATAACAGCACCTTTAATGACCCTGCTTTTCTACCCTATGTAAAAGATTATGGACTTCATGATGATGACAGGTTCAAAAAATACCTGGTCTATTTTGATGGTGCTAAAGTAAATGTGGTGCTGATACCCGGGAATAAACTTCCCATCAGGCAAATTACCAAAGGAGAATTGCTGCAGGCATTAGAAGATGCCATTCCTGCTATTGTGGAAAAAGAAAAAGCTGATCGTTCCGTCAACAAATCTGAACAGGCAAGGGTGGAAACAGAATTCAAACCACGATGGATAAAAACCATTGCCAATATGAAAGAGAAATACAGAAACAAATTAAACGAGCTGGCATATGTGACTACTCAATACGGACCCACGACCGCTGACCTGTATAGTGTGGACGAAGACTTTTTTGTGGAAGGCAAACCTCAATACGGTAAAGGTTTTGCTGTTTATCAATATGAAAAAGAAGCCATACAAAACAGCAAACAGGATAAACCTATGTGGGTAACGATAAGTTGGGAGCCGCATAAGCCCGGTAGTTTACCAAAACCATTGTACCTGCACCAGGCCATGCTACACCGTTTCAATTTTGAATTTGTTTATGATTATTTCTTCAACCCGGATAAGGTAAAAGGAAAAAATTATCAACCATTAAATTAAATCGAATGAAAACTCCGTTCTTCCTGATAATACTTTTATTTCCTTTATCAGTACTGGCACAAAAAGTAACTTTTGACATTAGCACTTATTTACCCCCAAAGGGATGGAAGAAACAAATGGCTGAGGGTAATAGCAGTGTGCAATATTCAGTACAAGATGATTCAAAAGGAACCTTTTGCCTTTTGACACTATACAAAGCCATTCCCGGAACGGATAATTCAAAAACAAATTTTGATGCTTCATGGGATGAACTGGTAAAAGGAATATTCAATGTGTCAACCAAGCCTGAAATGCAGCCAGTAGCCAAAGAAGACGGATGGGAAGTACAAAGTGGTTATGCTCCATTTGAAAGCAGTGGGTTAAACGGTGTGGCATTGCTTACATCAACAAGTGGTTATGGGAAAGTTGTAAACATTGTTATACTTACAAATACTGATGTTTATGAGCAACCCATGTCTGCCTTCCTGGAATCAGTAAGTTTTAAAAAGCCGGCAAACACACAGGCTGTTGCAAATAATAATACAAGACCTGCTCAGACAAATACTAACGCTGTGCAGGATAAATACACCTTTAATACAATCAATTTTGATGATGGCTGGACAAGTGTAATAAAGGAAGACTGGATTGAAGTAACAAAAGGAGATATGACTGTGCTATTGCTATATGGAGTGCCTTACAATGCCAGCAGTTTTTCCGGAACAGGTGTCAGGGCAAGGGATTATTACTGGGATAATTATGTAACCAAATATTTTTCTGTTGAGACAAAACAATACAATGATAACGGAGAATTCATTGGCAGCTTTCAGCCAGATTATGTTGAGGGATGGGCTAAAGATAAAGCCACCGGCCAAAGAAGATTTATTGCTATGCGATTAAGCATTGCACCCAATGCAGCTTTTCTAATAATTGCCTCAGCAAAAAACGAATCACTGTTTCGTCAGCAATTTCCTAAAGCAAATGATAAATATACTTCTGACCTTGCCAATATGAGTAGTTACAACAAATTTGCTGTTGCTAAAAATGATTTGATCGGCACCTGGAGCAGCAGTGGTGGCGGCACCATGAGCTGGTACTCGACCACCACCGGCAATTATGCAGGAGCAACAGGCGCTGTAACTGGTGATATCTTCAGATTTAATACGGATGGAAGTTATAGCAGTGATCATAGCGGGGCAAGTGGCATTGTTGGATCAATGAATACCTATTCGTCGAAATACAGAGGTGCATATACAGTTACCAACTGGAATGTATCAGCCACTAAACGTTTTAATGGAAAAACAGAAAATTTCAGTGCCTGGTTTGAAGTGTTGAAAGGGGGTAGAATTCTGCACCTGGATACTCCCGGACTGAAATACAGTCTTTTTAAAGAGAAATAAAACAGGGCTGACACCCGGCCCGGCGAAACAAGCCTGCCTTCAGTATCTTCGCAGCGATGAAAGATTTCAAATCGCTGCGAATCGTTTTCATGGGAACTCCCGGATTTGCAGTAGCTTCTTTAGATGCATTAGTGCAGGCCGGCTGTAATATTGTTGGAGTAATTACGGCGCCTGATAAACCAGCAGGAAGGGGGATGAAAATGAATGAAAGTGCTGTTAAGAAATATGCTGTGGAACATAACCTGAAAATTCTTCAGCCTGAAAAATTAAAAAGCTGGCAATTCCTGGAAGATCTCAGAGAATTGAAAGCTGATCTGCAGGTTGTGGTTGCGTTCCGAATGCTTCCCGAATTTGTTTGGAATATGCCTCCAATGGGAACAATCAATCTTCATGGAAGTTTATTACCAAAATACAGGGGTGCGGCGCCGATCAACTGGGCCATCATCAATGGAGAAAAGGAAACTGGTGTAACCACTTTTAAACTAAAACATGAAATTGATACCGGGAATATTTTATTAAAGGAATCATTTCCTATCGGTGAGGACGAGACTGCTGGCGAGGTACATGATAAAATGAAAATTATCGGAGCAAAAATTTTGGTTGAAACCTTAAAGAGACTTGCAGACGGCACCATAGAAGAAGTCCCACAGCAAGATGCTTCAGATTCTGACGATAAAACTTATCATGCACCAAAAATAACCACTGAAACCTGCCGCATTAACTGGAGCCAGCCGGTGGAAAATGTTTATAATCTCGTAAGAGGTTTAAGTCCCTACCCCACTGCCTATACTATTGTCAATGAAAAGATGCTCAAAATTTTCAAAGCGAAGAAAGAAATCGGGTTTCCCCAAAAAACAGAAGGCAGTTATGAAACAGATGGTAAAACTTTTCTGAAATTTGTCTGTACGAATGGCTATCTCTATTTACTAGAAGTACAAATGGAAGGGAAGAAAAAAATGTCAATTGAAGATTTTCTCCGGGGATTCAGGTCCTGATTCTGAAATCAGTAATTCACTTTTACAACAAACTTGTCCTGTTCTGATATTTCAAGAACTGAGGCTGCTGCATTACTGATGCGAATATCAAATCCCTCATTCTGACGAATACCACTCATTTGTCCAAGGACCTTAGCATATACTGCTTTATTATTGGCCGGGTTTATTACTTTAACTATTGTGCCCGGTTGAACAGCATCGATCAATAAATAATATTTTGCATCTTCCCATCCACTGATAGTTTTAAAGATCCCCGCCGTTACTGTTTCATCTTTAGTTGGAGGTGTGCTTTTAACCTGCTGCTCATAGAATGGTTTAAAATATCCCATCTCTTTTAGCGAAGGTTTTACTTCGGGACGGGTCATTACAGGTTCTTCCTTTTTTTCAACAGGCTTTTCATCCTTCACTTCTTCCTTTTTCTCT
Source organism: Chitinophagaceae bacterium (assembly GCA_035328345.1). GTDB lineage: Bacteria > Bacteroidota > Bacteroidia > Chitinophagales > Chitinophagaceae > JJ008. The sequence goes on from DAOLIV010000009.1 coordinate 76,773, forward strand.
TCAATAACCGGTTTTGCTTTTTCCTCATTTTTTACAACCGGGTTTTCTTTCTTAGGTTTCGGTTTTATAGTCACCGAAGGCCATTCAGTTCCTTTCAAAAAACCTACGATTATTTTTGAATCAGATTTTGCTGTCTCACCATCTATATCATTCCAGTCCTGTAGCTTTGAAACACTTGCTTTATAATTTTTACTTATTGTTTCTACCAGTTCTTTATTATCTGTTTTATAATAAACCGGTGCTCCGCTGTTACCTTCCTGGTCAAAGTTGGATGCCGTAAGTGGTATTCTTATTTTCTGATCAATAAACAATCCTTTTTTCATATCAAGATTGTTGAAATCGGCCAGGGATTGTGGTGTAACATTATATTTTCTCCCTACAGAATAGAAGCTTTCCTTAGGAACCACTTTATGCTCCAGGTAAAGGCCTTTATCACTTCGTTTTACAATCAGATCGTTTTTCTGTGCTGAAGCAAAAAAAGAAAGAAAGACTAAAATCCATACAGAAAAAAACAGTCTCTTCATACCGATAAAATTTTGCTGCAAAGATGACCTTTTTTGAGTTTTTATAGATTAATTTCTCTTTAATATCCTCAATTCTTTTGGATAATAATTATTGATCCTTCCGGGCAAAATATTAATCCAGCCGAGCATATATCCCTTATATGTGACTGTTTTCCAGCCAGTGGTTGTATTTGTAAGTTCAAAATCATTCCGTTGCAGGTAAGAAATTGCCTGTTCATATTTTAACTCGATTCTTTCAACCGAATCATTCAGGATTAAACTCATCGCAAGGGCATGATCAGGCACCAGCTTATCACGGATCAATTCCCCCACCAATATCCCTGAATAATTTACTCTCAGTTGTTGCTGCTGTAAGAATGAAAAATCAGCAACCAACGACTCAGGCCATATGTATACTTTGTTTTGCAGCCTGTTAAATTGACGACCTTCATCAATGACCCATCTTTTGAGTACTTCTTTCTCACTGTTATTGATCTTACCGATATTTTTTTCAATCCTGATCTTAGTATTCATTTCTTCATCTTTTTTCCTGATGCAGGCAAGAAAAAAGCCTTCTCCTTTTACCTTATCCGGCCAGAAACGAAACCCTCCTTCTGATTCAATTATCCCCCAATCGGAATTGATCATCAATTGCATAATATCACAATTGAATTCCTGGCTGAGCCAGTTGATGATATTTTCATCTTCTTCTTTTGAATAAGAGCAGGTGGAATAGATCAACATACCTCCTTCCTTCAATGCAGGCCACACATCAGCCAATATCCTTTGCTGACGTTGGCTGCAAAGTGCTACATTATTGAGACTCCATTCCTGTATAGCTTCCGGGTCACGGCGAAACAATCCGCTTCCGCTGCAAGGAGCATCCACCACTATTACATCAAAATAGCCTTTTAATCTGCTAAAATCTTTTGGATCGTTATTCGTCACAAACACATTTTCACAACCCCATTTGATAATATTATCTCTCAGAATGTTAACCCTTGCCCGGATAACTTCATTACTCACTAATAGGCTATCTTTTGAAATGAGTGATTGTATATGAGTGGACTTCCCACCCGGGGCAGCACAAAGATCAAGCACTTTTAAAGATGCTGATAGATCAACAGTTTGCTTTAATGCCTGCTCCAGGAACATGCTACTTGCTTCCTGCACATAATAACACCCTGCATGAAAAAGAGGATCAAATGTAAAAGAAGGACGGGAGTTGAGATAATAGCCGTGTTCTGTCCAGGGAATTTTAGATTTGGGATTTGGGGTTTGAGACTTCTTGAGAGGATTTATTCGTACTGAAGTAATCTGATCGTTTGAGCTATGAATTTCCTGAAAGGATTCCTTATTAAATCCTTTAGTATTCTGTAAAGAATCCAGAAAAATTTCAGGGAGTTGCACGATTAAAATTACATCAACTTATTACAAACCCTTTATCTCTCCGCAAAGATCCTGTAGTGTCTTCTTTGCATCACCAAATAACATAGATGTTTTGGGACGATAGAATAATTCGTTCTCAATACCCGCATAACCGGGTTTCATACTTCTCTTGTTTACAATAACTGTTTTTGCCAGTTCCACATCCAATATCGGCATACCGTATATCGGAGATGCAGGATTTGTTTTAGCAGCAGGATTCACAACGTCATTGGCACCTAATATCAACACAACATCAGTAGTTGGAAATTCTTCGTTGGCCTGATCCATTTCCAGCAACTTATCATAACTCACATCTGCTTCAGCTAACAGCACATTCATATGCCCAGGCATACGTCCTGCAACAGGATGTATGGCATATTTTACTTGCACTCCTTTTGCTTCGAGCAATTTTTCCAGTTCATGACAGGCATGCTGTGCCTGAGCAACAGCTAAACCATATCCCGGCACAATGAGCACCTTATTAGCATAACTCATTACAACGGCAGCATCATTCATACTGATCTCTTTGTGCTGTCCTTTTTCGCCAGTGACTGCCGCTGCGCCACCGCCACCAAATGAACCAATCAATACATTCGTCAAAGAACGGTTCATGGCCTTACACATTAAAACTGTAAGAATGGTTCCAGCAGCACCAACAAGAATTCCGCCGGTGAATACTACTTTGTTATCATACAAAAATCCACCACATGCTGCTGATAAACCACTGAGTGAGTTCAATAGTGAGATAACAACGGGCATATCAGCGCCACCGATCGGCATCACGAAAAATATGCCGTACACCAAAGACAATAATAATACTCCATAAAAAAGTATAACAGTATTATCAGAATGAAGATCCGAGGTAATATAGACTGATAAGACAATACTCAGAATTAGCAGAAGAATATTGACTATATGTTGTCCTTTGAATGCAAAGTCTTTTACTTTTCCGCTCAACTTACCCCATGCTATCATACTTCCGGAAAATGTTATGGCGCCAAGAATAATTCCTGAAAACAGAATCGCCATAGTGCCAGCAGAAGAACTTGCAGCAGGAAAACCCTGCTCTGCCAGGTGATTAAATTCAATCACAGAAATCAAAGCAGCACTGGCGCCTCCAAGTCCGTTGAAAAGGCTCACCATTTCCGGCATGGCTGTCATCTTCACTTTTTTTGCTGACAGCACGCCGATAACAGCGCCTATAATAATTCCCCCGAATATCCATGGACGGTTGCCCAACAAACTTCCGTCAGGATTACGATAAAGAAATATCGTTCCGAGAATTGCGGCCAGCATCCCCGCTCCCGCAACCAGGTTTCCGTTTCTTGCACTTGCCGGGTGCGACATCATTTTCAAACCCATTATAAATGTAACCGCTGCAACAATATAGATCAATGCTAATATCGAAATTCCCATCATGATTAAATTCTAAATACTAAAAAATAAATTCTAAAAGGCTTTTACTTATTCAGCTTCCTTAATATAGCAGCAAAAATGAGCGTCAGCTCGTTTGCTTCCTGTTTTAATTCAAGTCTCTTTGTCTCAAGTTCACTATCTTCATAGGTAAGAACATGCTTTAACCAATACACAGATTCCTTACTCTCTTTTCGGCAAATCCGTATCCTCATTTTCAGATCATTTTCACCAAGGTTATCATTAGCCTCAATATAATTTGCTCCTACTGAACCAGCCGATCTAACCAGTTGCTTTATATATTCTACATTAACAACATCCTTTTTAAGTGCAGTACAAAAATCCCTCACTGCTAATGAAAAACTCTCCGTTCTTTGTTCCAGATCGTATTTCTTTTCTTCACTCATTTAGAATTTAGAGTTTTTAACTTAGGATTTTTTCTTTTTAAACATTTCAAGCATTCTGTCTGTAACTACAAAACCTCCAACTACGTTTACGGTACCCAGTATTACTGCCAATAAACCTAAGATCAGTGCTACATAGTTATTGGCATCGGCACGGCCCATTACAATAATTGCCCCGATAATAACCACCCCACTTATGGCATTGGCATGACTCATCAATGGCGTATGCAATACTGTCGGCACACGGCTGATAACTATAAACCCCAGAAATATCACCAGAATCAGTATATAGATCATCTGCTCATTTGACCTGATCCATTCAAAAAAATTTTGCATAATCAAATTTTTATATCAACGATTTTACTCTTTCATTTTTAATTTCTCCGCCATGTGTGATACAGCTCCCTGCAACAAGATCATCCTCCCAGTTCAGGTTTATATTATTTTCTTTTCCCACTAACAACTGCAAAAAGTTCAGAATATTCTTGCCATACAATTTGCTGGCATCAGATGGCATGGTTGACTGAAGGCTGCTGTTACCCACAATCGTAACTCCATATTGTGATATGGTTTCATTGTTTTTTGTAAACGGAGTATTTCCACCGGTAGCCGCAGCAAGATCAATGATCACAGATCCGTTTCTCATGGATCTGATCATTTCTTCTGTGATAAGTATAGGCGCTTTTTTACCGGGTATCTGTGCGGTAGTAATTACTATATCTGCTTTCGCAATGCTTTCTGCAATTTTTTGTTGCTGCTTTTGCTTGTATTCCTCTGTCTGCTCAACTGCATAGCCTCCAGCCTTACTCGCATCAGCAGCACCTTCCACTTCTATAAATTTTGCACCAAGACTCATTACTTCCTCCTTTACTGCGGGACGGGTATCAAAAACTTCCACCACCGCTCCTAATCTTTTGGCAGTTGCGATAGCCTGTAGACCGGCAACACCAGCCCCTAAAATCAACGCTTTCGCAGGTTTGATACTACCTGCTGCTGTCATGAACATGGGAAAATATCTTGGATAAACATTTGCAGCAGTGAGTACAGCTTTATATCCTGCAATGTTGGCCTGCGAACTCAGCACATCCATTGCCTGTGCCCTCGTGGTACGAGGCAGCATATCCAATGAAAAGGCCGTGACGTTCGCAGAGGCCCATTGTTTCATTAATTCAAACTCGAACAAAGGCTGAAAAACACCTATCAATATTTTTGATGATAATTGCTGAGCCTCAGAAGCAGATAAGGGATGTATGGCGAGGATAATATCAGAAGCTTTCAGAACTTCTTCCCTTGATTTAAGCTGAGCCCCAGCCTTTTCATAAACAGCATCTGAGCAGGATGATCTTGTACCAGCGCCATTTTCAACGCAAACTGTAATACCTTTTTTGGTAAGTGCCGCAACGGCTTCATCAATCAGGGATACTCTTGTTTCATAAGCCGGTTCTTTCAGCAATCCGATCGTCATAGCAGAATTATGGATTTAGTTTGCGGCTCAAGATAATGATTTTTAAAATCGTATTGAGAAATGCTGCTTTTCATGAAATTCTTTCCGGAATAATACTATTCCTATAAAGAAAAGATCAATAGTACAGCTTGTTGCGGGATGGTCTTTAATTATTTTCCATGCTTCCTCCATTTCCCTGCTCCAGTGAATATCATCAAATATCAATATGGTGTCATTACCTGATTTTGACTGTATTTGTTTAAAGTAACGTAGTGTTGGTTCTTTCCGATGATTACCATCAATAAAAGCAAAATCTATCATACCGGAGTTATTCAATATTCCCGGCAATACGTTGTCGAAGTTTCCTTCAACTAACTCAACATTTGAAAGTGAAAGCTCTTTAAAATTTTTTCTGGCGATTTCCGCTATTTCGCCTGATCCTTCAGCAGTGATAACCCATCTGTCTGGTTTTGCAAGACTTAAATAAGAAGTCGTAATGCCCAATGATGTACCTAATTCCAGGATGATTTTGGGCTGATAATATTTTACAAGCCGGAACAAAAGCTGCCCGAATTTTTTAGGTTTTGCTGCGTTCTTAGCCAGGGAAGCAATACTTCTTGTATCCGATTTAGTCTTTGATGAACCTGCCCCAAGATCTTTAATGACAAGTGGTGTTTTATTTGACAGCAATTGCTGCCGCAATTCCTCCACTTTATCATACTCAGTGTAATGTTGCTTGTCACACAAAACTTTTGCAATAAAATCAAAAACAAATGGCGAATGCATTCCGTGGCCCTTTCCATTCGAGGCTTTGAAATAGTATTGGAGATATTTAAGCGCTAATGTTGGTGCGGAATACATAAAGAGCAAGCTACTAATAGATATTCATCTACATTCTTTCCCAAACCTGGAAAGAATAGTTATAAGCATTTTTTTCGTCGGCTTCATGATTTTTCTGGCTCACCAGGTACCAATGTTCCGGATCAATAGACGGGAAAAAAGTATCTCCCTCCGGTTCTGCTTCTACACGGGTCAGGTAAATACGTTTGGCCCTGTCCAGCAAAGCCCTGTATATCTCTCCCCCACCGATCACCATAAACTCTTTTGCATCTGTTTGCTTCGCTACAAAAAGGGCATCTTCAATACTTTTTACCACTACTGTGCCTTCAGCCTTCCAACCGGGTTGACGGGTAATGACAATATTCTTTCTTCCTGACAACGGTTTGCCCAATGATTCAAAGGTTTTTCTTCCCATTATTACAGGAAGTCCCCATGTAACATTCTTAAAATGCTTCATATCATTGGGAAGATGCCAGGGCATTTTTCCATCTTTACCAATGGCATTGTTTGCTGCCGCTGCAACTACCAGTGAAATTGTCATTTTGAAATCTAAAATGAAAAATGTAAAACAATAAATGTAAAGCTAAGAAACTCTGTTCTTTTTAGCAGTTTCAATGCTCTTTGTAAAAATGCCTATCAGTTCGTTACACTCTTTTAGCGTTTCTTCAATTCTTGAATTGTTAATGATAGGTTTTTTAGTGATAATCCGCAATGAAATTCGTGTCTCTCTCAATTCCTTAAGTATCAATTTCATTTTATGAATAAAATCAGCTCTTGATTTTGCCGCCTGTGCTTCTCCATACATCATTGCTGGCGCTGTACCGCTTTTTGATAATTGATGTTCGAGATTATTTGCAGCTTTCGAACTCGGCAGTAAGTCACAAACCTCAAGCACTAAAATTGCAAACTTTACCAGCCTGTCTTCCAGATCGTATTTTCGTTTAGTCTCCACAGATTTTACATTAAACATTCTGGATTCTACATTTATACGGCTACGGGAGCCTTAATGGCCGGATGCGACTGGTAATTTTCTAATTTGAAATCTTCAAACTGAAAACTGAAAATATTTTTTACTGAAGGATTCAGTTTCATGGTTGGCAAAGGAAAGGGTGTGCGGCTTAATTGAAGATTGACCTGTTCAAAATGGTTATTGTAAATATGAACATCCCCGAACGTATGAACGAAATCACCGGGTTCAAGGTCACAAACCTGGGCTATCATCATTGTCAATAACGCATAGGAAGCTATGTTAAATGGAACTCCCAGGAAAACATCGGCTGATCGTTGATATAGCTGGCAGCTGAGTTTACCATTTGCTACATAAAACTGGAATAATGTATGACATGGCATCAAGGCCATTTTCTGCAGTTCCGCCACGTTCCAGGCACTTACAATCAATCGCCTGCTATCGGGGTTATTCTTTATCTGAGTGATCAGGTCGGTGATCTGGTCAACCACCTTACCATCTTTTCCCTCCCAACTGCGCCATTGCTTTCCGTACACCGGGCCTAATTCTCCATCATTATCGGCCCATTCATCCCAGATTGATACCCCGTTCTCCCTCAGGTAAGCGATATTGGTTTCCCCCTTCAGGAACCAGAGCAATTCATAAATGATGCTCTTCATATGCACTTTCTTGGTGGTAACCAGCGGAAAACCTTCCTGCAGGTCGAATCGCATCTGGTAGCCAAACCAGCTCCTGGTACCTGTTCCTGTACGATCCGTTTTATCCGTTCCGTTTTCCAATATATGCCTGAGTAAATCGAGGTATTGCTGCATGGCTGCAAGTTAAGGAAATAGTGAATGAGGGGTTTTTACTGTGAATGCGTTGTGGAAAGAGTAGATTAGGGTTTTGTAAATTTGACATTATAGGCGGCTTTATGACCTCGGCAATATCACTACTATCAACACTGATAATTATAGTTTCCTGCAACAACTATAAACAACCAGATGGTAATCTCTTAGAGGCAGAGAATAGCAAAACTGACACCATTAAGCCTGTTGTTTTTACTTCTTTTAAGACGACGGCATATCCTCATATTTTTGAAGCGGCCTTTAGTAATGAAACTAAAGTTACACAAGGTGAAATCAGTTACAGTTTTTACAAACTTGAAATTGGCAAAATAAAAATAGAGAGCGGGAAATTAATTGCCTGTGATCCAATTGTGATGTACGATGCTTCTCCATTTATCCAAAACTTTCCTTCTGGAGCTTTCCCTGTTCATCTGGCCATGGCAAAAACTCATAACGACGAAAGAGTTGCTTTTAGCAGAATTGTTTTCTCAGACGAGCCAATTACTAAATGGGAATTTGCCTTACAAAAGGGACAAGAACCAATCCCATTGAAAGACACAAATTTTTATTGCTATGGCGTTGACGGAGGAACAGGAATATTTATTGATTCAATATCTAATAATATTTTTAATAACCTAGACCATTCTAAATGGGAAAATGTTTTTATTACAAAAGCAGAGGAAAATGCTTACAGAGGTTTCGTTCATGAGTTTGATGGTCACAATCTTGCTACCTTTTCAACTGGTTACGGAGATGGTTGCTATGCAACATACATTGGCTTTGACAAACAAGGAAAAGTATGCCAGATACTAACAGACTTTGGACTTGTCGAATGGTGGAAACTTGAAGAGAAAAAGTAGCTATCAGTATAATTCGAAAAAAACGCTGCTTATAATATTGCTTTACAATTTGAGCTACAATGAAAAATCTCCAAATAAAATCAAACCCCAAAGTTGAGAAGATCTTCAATAACTATCCTATAAAAGTTCGGAATAAGATGCAAGTGCTCCGGAAACTGGTAATTGAAACAGCGAAAGAAACTGACGAAATAAGTGAACTGGAGGAAACATTGAAATGGGGTGAGCCCAGTTACCTGACAAAGATCGGGAGCACTTTAAGAATGGATTGGAAAGCGAAATTTCCTGATCAATATGCTCTATATTTTCAATGCACAAGCCGGTTAGTTAAAACTTTCAGGATATTATTTAAAAACAAATTTTCTTTTGAAGGAAACAGAGCCATCATTTTTCAGATGGGAGATAAAATTCCTGCAGAGGTATTAAAGCATTGCATAAAAGCTGCGTTGACCTATCATAAGGTGAAGCATTTACCGACATTAGGGATATGAATATTATTTTTTTGCTCCCTCTGCGAGAATCAAGAAAGTTAATCCTTTAAATAATAACAACACATTGATATTAAACAATGAAAAAATTGATAAATATCAGGAGACTACCCTGTTGTTATGGATACATTTGGATATGATCAACTCCAGACAATTTTATAAAGAATTGGGCAACCTGTTTTATGCGGTTGCTGCGGCCGACAACAAGATCAGGCCGGAAGAAAAAAAGACGCTGAATGACGAGATCCAGTTTGCATGGAAACATTATGATGACACCACAGACCGGTTCGGGTCCGACAGGGCTTTTCTTATCCAGTTTGAATTTGACACCATGGAAGACCAGATTGAGTCACCTCATAATGCATTTGATTCTTTTGTCGATTTCTTTAAAGAAAACCAGGATAAGATAGACCCGTCAACAAGAAGAAGGATATTCAACAGTGCCCGGCATATTGCAGAGAGTACCCGGAAGATCAACAAACATGAACTGGAATACCTGGTGAAACTAAAAGAATTGATGAAAGTTTGAGATCACTTTTTCTTTCTTCTCAGCAATTCTTTTTTGATCAGATTCAGTTCTCTTCCGGTTTGTCCTTTTACAGAAGTGTTTTCCTGTGCCCTTCGCATCAGGTAAGGTATTACATCATCAATAGGTCCGAAAGGAAGGTATTTACTAACCGAACAACCGGCATGGGCCAGGTTGAATGTAATATTATCACTCATACCATATAACTGGCTCCAGTGCACATGAGGGTGTTTTAATGGCAATCCTTTTTCTTCCAGTAATTGTGCCGCCAATAAGTTACTTTCCTCATTATGTGAAGCAACAATCAAAGCGACTTTATCTATATTTTCAATACAAAACCGTACGCCATCATTATAATGCTTGTCAGTACTTTCTTTATCAGGATTTATGGGCGAAGGATATCCTTTTTCCCCGGCCATCTTCCGCTCCTTTTCCATATAAGCTCCTCTTACCAATTTGGCGCCTAATACAAAATTTCTTTCTCTTGCTGCCTTACAGGAATCTTTTAAAAATTCCAGCCTATCGTGACGATAATGCTGAAGGGTATTATATACCACACATTTAGACTTATTAAATGTGTCCATCATCAGTATGGTCAGTGCATCCACGGGGTCCTGTATCCATGTTTCCTCTGCATCGATAAGTACACCCACATTTTTTTCAGCCCCGGTTTCACATAACTTCATCAAGCGATGGCGAACCCGGTGCCATTCTTCTTTTTCTACTGCGTTTAGTGATTCAACTGCTTTCAGATATCTTTTCATCAGTGTTCCCTCCGCTTCATGCATCATAGCATCCAGCTTTTCCAGCAAAGCAAACCTGGCAAGGCCGGTTACCTTCACACTCATGAAAGGTATATTAGGTTGTGTGGCTGCATATTCAATGACGCGGATGAATTCTTCTGCTGCATGATCAAAGCCCTTTTCGCCATCGTCACCGCCTTCTACCCCATAGTCAAGGATCACCTGTACATTATATTCACCCAGCATTTTGGCGACTGTCGCTGTTTGCTGCAAAGTCTCACCCCCTACAAATTGCGAGAAGATGGTTCTCCGTATGAGTCCTTTAACCGGTAAATGGGCTTTAATTGCCCAGGGGGTAATTCTTGTGCCAAACTTAACCAGCCAGGGCTTACTCATAGAAGAGAAAAGGAAACGGGCCTTTTTAAGCTGCTTATCCGTTTTATATTCAAAAGCAAACTCTGTATTATCAAAAGAAATTTCCGGGTATTGTTTTTCCATCTGGCAAATGTGAGATGGGCAAAAATATTGAAAGCGAATTACAAAACAGCATGAGAATTATCAAATTGCCTGGTGATTAAAGGGCTGTAATACCAATTCGCTTACTATTCCGCTTTCTGGCTGCTGGCAAAGAAACCAGATTGATTTAGCAGCTTCTTCCACCTGTATCATTTTATCTTTCTGCACCCGCAGGTCAATGTTTTCCCAAAAAGGTGAATCAACGCCTCCTAAAAAAACATTTGTAATTCTGATACTGGTGCGTTTTATTTCCTCACGGATACTTTGCATCATCCCCAACAACCCATATTTACTGGCAGAATAGGCAGCAGCTCCGGCCATAGGCGTTTTTCCCAATACACCCGGAATGTTAATAATAAGGCCCTTTTTGGCTTCCTTCATAAACGGCAGAAAAGCTTTAACCAGCAGAAAAGGTCCATAAAGATTAGATTGAATAGTTTTTAAAAAATCTTCCTCTGAAAGTGTTTCAACGGGTTTTATTATACCAATACCTGCCGCATTAATCAAAATATCAATCGAAGACATTACTGAAAAATATTTTTCTTTCAATTTTTCGATCTGCATGGGAGATGAAATATCAAGCGCAAACAAATTACTTTCATTGATACCGATCGCATCTGCAGTTTTATTCAGTTTTTCAATATTTCTGCCTGCCAGGAAAAGATATGCTCCACTTCCTGCCAGCAGTCTAGCTGTTTCAAAACCAATACCTCCTCCTGCGCCTACAATCAATACTTTTTTATTTTTCAACGATTCCATCAAAATAATCTTTCTGCACCAACAAATAATCAGCAATATTGTTGATGGATAAATGAGTTCAGAAGATTCTGTCACACTTGTTTTCCCTCACCAGTTGTTTAAAAAGAGCCCGGCTGTTTTCCGTGACAGACCTGTTTATCTTGTTGAAGAATTTTTATTATTCAAACAATATTTATTTCACAAAAATAAGATACTTCTTCACCGAGCCTCGATGAAAGCTTATGCGAGCTTACTTGAATCAAGAGGAATTGTTATAAAATATATTGATTCAGAAGACCGGCTATCTGATGTAAGAAATCTTATTGCTGAATTATGCAAACAAGGAGTCAAAGAATTACACTATTGTGATCCGGTTGATAATTGGCTGGAGAAAAGAATTAAAGAAACTGCCGGCAAATATGGATTAATGGCTATCCAATACCCTACCCCTAATTTCCTGAATACGATCACAGAAGCAAATGAATATTTTGCTAAAAAGAAAAATTATTTCCAAACTGATTTTTACATTGACCAGAGAAAAAAAAGAAATATTCTTTTAGAAAAAGACGGCAAACAGTTGGGTGGCAAATGGACCTTTGATACCGAAAACAGAAAAAAATTGCCAAAGGGCGAAAAGATTCCATCAATTTCACATCCCGGCAAAAACCATTTTGTAAATGAAGCAGATGAATATGCCAATAAATTCTATCTAAAAAATTACGGCATCACAAAATTTTTTTATTACCCCGTCACACATACTGAAGCTGAAAAATGGCTGGAGGAATTCCTTGAAAAGAGGTTCGATAAGTTTGGGGCCTATGAAGATGCTATGGCGAAAGATCATGACATACTTTTTCATTCCGTGTTATCTCCATTACTGAATATTGGTTTACTTGATCCGAAACTGGTTATCGATAAAGCCCTTGAGGCAGCCATTGAATATGAGATTCCATTAAACTCATTGGAAGGTTTTATTCGCCAGGTAATCGGCTGGAGAGAATTTATAAGAATCGTCTATGAACGAGAAGGATCACTTCAAAGAACCAAAAACTATTGGGGTTTCACCCGAAAGATACCTGCCGGATTTTGGACTGGCGATACCAGCATTCACCCGGTTGACACCGTTATTAAAAAATTATTAAAAACAGGATATTCTCATCACATCGAAAGGCTCATGGTATTGGGCAATTTTATGCTGCTTTGCGAATTTAATCCCGATGAGGTATATCGCTGGTTTATGGAAATGTATATTGACAGTTATGACTGGGTGATGGTTCCAAATGTATATGGAATGACACAGTTTGCTGATGGGGGCTTAATGACTACAAAGCCATATATCAGTGGTAGTAATTATTTAATGAAAATGGGAGACTGGGATAAAGGCGAATGGCAAAAAACATGGGATGGATTGTTCTGGAGGTTTATGCATGTTCACAGGGATTTCTTTGTAAAAAATCCAAGACTGGGTATGCTGGTCAAAACATTTGATAAAATGCCCGCTGCCAGGAGAAATGAGCATCTGAAAAATGCAGATAACTTTCTCAGAAAGCTTGACGAATAAACCAAAAAATAAAAAGTGGGAATTAAAAAGGAGCATTTGCCTTCGAAAATATGCCCGGTATGTAACAGATCTTTTTCCTGGCGTAAAAAATGGGAAAGGGTGTGGAAAGAAGTTAAATACTGCAGTAAAGAGTGTCTCTCTAAAAAAAAAATTATGCAATACCTGTTGAAGACTTTACTGAGAAAAAGTGTAAAGAGTGAAACAAAAATAATTTTTGAAAATCAGGAGACAACTATCAGCACTCTGAGTTGTTTAACAAATCATGATTGCATATAATTTCCCTGCAAATTATGATCTGATATTGGAAAGGGTTAACAAGGTTAATCCGATTAAATATGCTCAGAGCCGGAACTTTTTAGATGGGAGTGTGACCTACCTGTCTCCTTACATTTCCCGGGGTGTTATTTCTACTAAACAGGTTTGGGAAATCGCTCAATCAAACGGCTTTACCATAAGTCAATCTGAAAAATTTATACAGGAACTGGCCTGGAGAGAATATTTTCAAAGAGCCTGGCAGATATTGGAAGATGATATATTCGACGACATCCGCCACAATTATACAGGTATCAATCATGCCCGGATGCCTTTGGTTGTTGCAAATGCTGTTACGGGAATCAATGCAATTGATGATGCCCTGAAAAAACTGTTCAGGACAGGTTATATCCACAATCATCTTCGCATGTACACAGCAAGCATTGTATGTAATATAGGAAAGGCTCATTGGCAATTGCCATCGCAATGGATGTATTATCATTTACTGGATGGTGATCTTGCCAGCAATACCTGCAGCTGGCAATGGGTAGCCGGAACATTTTCTTCTAAAAAATATTATTGTAACCAGGAAAATATAAACAGATACACCTTAACAAATCAACAAAATACTTTTCTGAACTGCAGTTATGAGGACTTACAAAAGATGGACATTCCAGATCCGCTGAAGGAAACCATCAATATATCTTTTGAAACAAAATTGCCAGGAAGTAAAATTCCTGAGCTTGACTCTACTTTACCTTTACTCATTTATAACTCGTACAATCTTGATCCCCTATGGAGAAAGGACATCCGAGCTAACCGGATATTATTGCTGGAGCCATCTCATTATAATAGTCATCCTGTAAGTGAAAAAGTGATCGACTTTATTCTGCAACTTGGTAAAAATATTGACGGTATTCAATTATTTGTAGGTGAAGTAAATGAAATACCTTATATCAATCAATTTCCAGCCATTTATTCCAAAGAAAACCCTGCCTTTAAACATTATCCGGGTACTAAAGATGAAAGAGACTGGCTTTTCCCTGAGGTAAAAGGATTTTATAATTCCTTTTACAGCTTCTGGAAAAAATGCGAAAAATATCTCAAAAAGGAAAAGTTCCATTTACAGGGTCTGATCAGGGCCTGATAATAACAGCCGCTTATCTTTGCACCTAAAAAATGAACACAAGAAGAGCCGAAGAAAGCCTGACGATCATGACAGAGCTTGTTCTTCCCAACGACACGAATACATTTGGGAACCTGATGGGTGGGCGCCTGATGTATTGGATGGATATCGCTGCTGCCTTGGCTGCGATGAAACATTGTGGTTCACCTGTTGTTACAGCATCCGTTGATAATATTTCTTTTGAAAATCCTATAAAACTGGGTAATGTTGTTCATATTGAAGCGAAAGTTTCCCGGGCATTTAATACATCTATGGAAGTTCACATGAAGGTTTGGGGAGAAGATGCCATTCAGCAATATAAATATAAGAGCAACGAAGCCTATTATACTTTTGTTTCCCTTGATCCAAACGGAAAACCAAGAAAAGTACCCGGTGTTGTTGCTGAAACTGACGAAGAGAAAAAACTTTTTGATGGGGCTTTACGCAGAAGGCAATTGAGACTGATTCTGGGTGGCAAATTAAAACCGGATGACGCTACCGAATTAAAAGCATTATTTGTAAAAGAATAGCTTTCTATTTATCAGTAGTTTGCCAGTGATGTCGTCCCATCATCATATGTTTCTTGCTTTGCTCAATAGCATCCATGATCTGTGCAAGAATAGTTTCAGATGGAGCATCATAATCGATTTGTAACGGCTCCTTAAATGTAACTGATAGAGTTGATCCCTTCTTTTTAAACTTAAGCCCTTTCTTGTTAAAAGCCCTCCAAAATCCACTTATTACAACCGGAATCACAATTGGCTTTATTTGTTTAATGATCAGTGCCGTCCCTTTTCTTCCGGGGGCAAAAGGTTTTGTTGTGCCTTGCGGAAAAGTTATTACCCAGTTTTTTTCCAGTGCCCTTGTAATTTTCCTGGTATCAGAAGGATCCAACCCACGTCTTACCTCTTTTCCTCCCTCCCGCCATGTTCGCTTGACAGTCAAACCACCTGCCAGCAAAAACAAGCGACTTATGAAACTTCCTTTCATCGTCTCTTCGGCGGCAACGTAGTTAACTCTTGTAAAAGGATTCAATAAATAATATGGGATACCAAGATGGTTCATCTTACCCCATTTTACTGCACAGAAAATATGCAGGAATGTGATCACATCAGCAAAGTATGTCTGGTGATTACTGACAAACAGGACTCTTTCCTTGGGGAGTTTTTTCAGATGTTCTGTTCCGGAAATCTTTAATTTATTAACCATTGCCAGGCCTGGATATGAAAATAACCCGACAAAAAAGTAAACGAGTTTCCTTACGGGATTAAATCTTTTTATTCTTTCGATAAAAGAATTCATTCAATTAATTTGCTGAAAACGATAGCTCAAATTAAGGAATTGCCTTTAAATGATGCCTATGTCCTATAATAGAAAGTACTTATCTGATTACAAAAGAAAGCCCTCTTTGTTTAAGAGGGCTTTCTTTTAAAGTGAAGTTTTTTATTTTGTTAGTTTCTGCAGGTAAGTTTCATTCGAATTCCTATCCGTAATTCTTATAAAGTAAATACCTGTTGATAAAGAACCCAGGTTGGTTACAGAAACCTGGTTCAAACCTCTGCTGACACTGATTATATTTTGCTTAACTATTCTTCCGGCACTACTAATAATGCTGATATCTATACTTGTATTTGACGCGGCATTATAAGTGATACTGATGTTATCCCTGAATGGACTTGGCCAGATGTATACGCCTGCTTTTTTGTTTAGACGAACAGTAGCTACATTAGAATAAGCAAATCTTCCGTCTCCATCAATTGCCCTTATCCGATAATAGATGATGTTTTCAGTGGACAGAGAGTGTATATCATCGCTTGAAGTATACTCCGTCAGTGTATTAGTTTGACCACTCGCAGGCTTTGACCCAACATCACTATAACTAACTCCATCTGTGCTTCTTTCGATCACAAACTGATGTGTATTCATTTCATTTTCTGCGGTCCACTTCAATCCAACGATATTCCCCTGTAAATGAGCTGACAATTCCAGGTTATGAAGCGGCAAAGTAGAACAATTGAAACATTGGCGGAAACATATATCATCAAGAGTGTAGGCGTTCAGACCACCAGGTCTGCTGTCACCAATACTTATTATATAATCACCTGTGGTAGCCGCCCTGTATTGACCTGCAATTCGAACCCAATTACCAATCGGCTGAACAGATAAATCGCCACTCTGAATTGTTGTTCCATTTACTTTCAATGTTACAATAGGATCCGAATCATCAACTCTTGCGGCAAAAACATCAAATGAGTAAGTGGCACCTGCCAAGAGTGAAACAGTTTTATACCATGCTCTGCTGCTGATATCAGCCGTACCCTGTACGACTAACTGAAAATTACCGGTGTGAGGCGCAATATTTTTCCCAAAATCAATGTAAACTGAAAATGGATTATTGACGTCCTGGTAATGCCCTGTACCATGCGGCCCAAATGTATAATCCGAAGAAGCTATGCCGGGTCCGAAGTTATTGCTGGTATAAGAATCGGTACCTACATCATAAGTTTTATTTTCAAATCCACCATAGTGACCTTGTACATTGAATAAAATATTACCGTCACACAAATATGCATTTGGTGGACAAACTGATGAATTCCCAAAAACATGTAAGCGTAAATATTTGGTCTCATCCGGACCAAGGTCATCTCCGCCATAAGTTGTTCCTGAAGGAGCACCACAGGGATCAGCTCCTTCTCTCATAAGTACTCTTACCAAAACATCATCAAGAGATGTTGTGGCATTACTTATTGTAAGAAGTGGCGCATCATTTTCAACATTTTGTGAAGTTGCCCCTGAAACTGTAAAATTTATCCCGTTAATTACATTAACTCCATTTACAAAACATTTCCAGATTCCTGAGTTGTCCCGGTATTGCCATTGATACCATGTATCAAACGGCGCTTGAACAATAATAGCATCAATTTGCATACTTTGACCAGGAGTTACGCAACCGTAAGAATAAGTCTCAACTCTGTGAGCCAAACAGTTTAATGAAATTACAAGTGTAAGCGTAAATACAATAAGGATTTTGAGGGGTTTATTCAATAGAAAATTCACCCCCGGTACTGTCAGATACCTTTTTTTCATGCTCATGATTTTTGGGTTCAACAAATGTTTTCAGCTTCGATACCAGAGTCTCAAAACATTACGTACGGTCATTATACAAATGCCTGAAAAACCGGCATTGGCTAACAGAGGTGGATTCTATTCTGAAGGAAATTCTTAGGAAAAAAGGATGTTTTCAAAATCAGGTACAGAAAAATCCTTTGGAGAATACAAACATATAAAATGAAATCGGGATTTCATAGACTAAAAACAAAATATTTCTGTTGATAATTAGTCAGTTATAAATAAAAAAGTCCCCCAATAATATTGGGGGACTTTAGCTTAATTAATAGTTTCGGAGCTTATTCAGACTTGGTTTCATTCTTTCCTGACTCGTCTTTTGTATCACTTTCCATTTTCTTCTTTAAATCAGCCAGTACACCAAGATCTCCCAATGTTGCTTTTTCAACTTTGCTCTGAACATTTTTCACAGCTTTTCTTGTATTGTCAGCTTCAGTTCTTGCTTCTTTCTTAGCCGTTTCAGCTTCCTGAACTTTTCCTTGCTCCCAGATACGGGTATGAGACACCACAATTCTTTTTTCGTTCCTGTCAAACTCGATCACCATAAACTGTGCTGTTTCATCTGCTGCAATGCTCTTTCCATCTTCTTTTGTCAGGTGACGGTTAGGAGCAAATCCTTCAAGTCCATAAGGTAATTGAACGATAGCCCCTTTGTCATCACGACGGCTGACAGTACCCTCATGCAGACTTCCAACTGCAAATGTGTCTTGCAATGCATTCCAGGGATCTTCTTCAAGTTGCTTATGTCCTAATTGCAATTTGCGGTTTTCTTTATCAATTCCAAGAATTGCAACGTCAATGTTTGCACCAACTTTGGTATACTCAGTCGGGTGATTGAAGCGTTTTAACCAGCTCAGGTCGCTGATGTGGATCATTCCCCCAATTCCGGGTGCTAATTCCACAAACACTCCATAATTAGTAATATTCTTTACCAACCCGGTGTGACGGCTTCCTTCTGCAAATTTGGTTTCGATATCATTCCATGGATCAGGTGAAAGTTGCTTAATAGACAAGCTCATTTTTCGGCTTGCTTTGTCAAGTGTTACAACTTTAGCTTCATGCTCATCTCCAAGCTTAAAGAATTCTTTAGCATTGATTGGAGTGTTTGCCCATGTGATCTCAGATACATGCACCAGACCTTCAACCCCGGGCTGAATTTCAAGGAATGCACCATAATCTTCAATATTCACAACTTTACCTTTCACCACATTTCCTTCAGCGATATTATCTCCCAATACATCCCAAGGATGCGGAGTCAGTTGCTTTAATCCAAGGCTGATACGCTTTTTTTCATCATCGAAATCAAGTACAACAACATTGATCTTTTGATCAAGTTTCAGCACTTCTGATGGATGAGAAATACGACCCCATGAAATATCAGTGATGTATAATAAACCATCGAGGCCACCTAAATCCATAAATGCGCCGAAGTCTGTAATGTTCTTCACAGTCCCTTCCAACACCTGGCCTTTTTCAAGTTTACTCATGATCTCAGCTCTCTGAGCTTCGATATCACTTTCAATAAGAGCTTTATGAGAAACAACAGCATTCTTAATTGTTTCATTGATCTTAACAACTTTGAATTCCATTGTTTTTCCTACAAACTGATCATAGTCTGTTACAGGCTTAACATCAATCTGAGAACCTGGTAGGAACGTTTCCATACCAAATACGTCTACGATCAATCCGCCTTTTGTTTTTGAAGTAACAGTACCTGTAATAACCTCACCACTTTTATGTACCTCAACAATTTTTTCCCATGCACGGGTAATGCGGGCCTGTTTGCGGCTAAGGTTAAGATGCCCTTCCCTGTCTTCTTTTTCAACAACCATCACTTCCACAACATCACCTACTTTCAGATTAGGTATATCACGGAATTCATTCAATGAGATCAAACCATCACTTTTAAATCCGATGTTTAATACAACATCAGTTTTTGTAAGTCCAACAACAGTTCCATTCATCAATTCACCATCATTCAATTGTACAAAGGTTTCATCATAAACCTTGTGATACTTTTCTCTTTCATCTTCTGAATAAGAAGTAATATTTCTTTTGTCGACGCTCCAGTCAAAATCATCGTGAGCGGTTTGCACTGGTTCATTTGGTGTCGCTGTAGTTGCAGTGGCTGTATCAGCGCCTGCAGTCTCCTGTGCATCAGCGTTTAAGCTTTTTTTAATTAGGTTTTCAAACATGATAAAAATATCCCGATGGGTTTAAAAATCGGGGTTGCAAAGATAAGTGAACTTTATGGGTATTTAGTGATTCTGAGGAGGTTTTTCGTATAAAAGCTATTCTCCTAAAAAATTGATTACAAATATATTATAATGTATTTGTTCAGGGGTTGAATTACAAATCAATTTGGGGCTTTAATCTAACATAAGCCCAGGCTGAAAAAGGGGCCAAGGCCAGGCTCATCAGGAATAACATATTACCGGAAATCAGTAAAAATATTCCGATGATAAGAATTAAATAAAATGGGTACAAAAAGATCAATAATGAGTTTACCACAGAATCAAAATGATCAGTGTCTTTAGTCTTTGAAACAGCAAAGGCTTTGAGTGGGTAATAAAATGGGGCATGAATTATAAATCCTGCAATGGACGGGACAAACAAGATTATTTTGATCAGCCATGTTTGTTTTAACTGCAGCTTTTCTTTCTGCAAGTTAATGTCATCTTTAGGTATCTCGAAAACAAGTTGGCCCAATTCATTATTCAGGATATTATTAAATTCTGCATGCATTTTACCATCAGCCACATTCAAATCAATATCTTCTTTAGAAATTATATTACCGAAATTCAAAAAAACATTTTTCCCAAATCTTCGGAAAGAACTGTAATTAATTCCCACTGGTAATACTCTTAAATCGATACCCTCCTGCCAGCTGCCAATTGCCAATCTCGCCGTTCCTTTTTTCAAAGGCCTGAGATGCCATTCATTTATGCATTTACCTTCACTAAAGACAAGCACAACACCTTTGCTTCGAAATATATCTTTACAGGCATCAAAAGTTTTGTAATTGACATCCAGGTTTTCTACTCCCTCACTTGTTCTGAAAACAGGAAGTATTTTCAGCATTGTCAGCAGTTTTATATAAAATGGCTTTTTAAAAACATCTCCTCTCGCTAATGACCAAATTGGTTTTTCAAAAAGAATATCAAGTATAACAGCATCCAGAAATGAATTGGGATGATTGGCTGCCAAAAGCAAAGGCCCATCCATTCGCAAATATTCTGGTTGATTAATTATGATCCTCCTGCAAAAGATCTTAGAGGCGACGAACACCCATATTTTCAAAAACCGGTAAAGCAATTCTCAGATATGTGTTGGTAACAAAAATGAAATGTAACAAAAGAAACTCAAAAAGACGATGCTATACTTTTGGCAGCAATAAAACCACTTGTCCAAGCATATTGAAAATTAAATCCGCCTGTAATTCCATCAACATCTAAAACCTCTCCCCCGAAATACAGACCGTGCATCTTCCTGCTCATCATGGTTTGTGGATCCACTTCTGATAATTTGACTCCTCCACAGGTTACAAATTCTTCCTTGAAAGTAGTTTTGCCGCTTATATTTATTTCAAAAATCAGCAGATTTTTTATTAGCTTATTTTGTTCAGATGAAGTAAGATCACCCCAACGGTTTTTTGTCTTTATATCTGAACCATTCAAAAGAAATTCCCATAATCGTTGTGGCAGCGCAAAAGAATTCCTTGATCCGATTTTTTGTCCGCCTTTTATTTTTCTGAATTCCTGGATTTGATTTTTTAAAGTGTGCTCATTAAAATCGGGTATCCAGTTTATAATCGTGGTGAATCTATATTCAGATTTTGCAAGCTCTCTTGCCCCCCAGGCACTAAGCTTAAGAATAGCAGGTCCGCTTAATCCCCAATGGGTGATCAATAGCGGTCCTTCTTGCTCAAGTTTTAAACCTGCCAATTTAACCCTTACTCTTTCCACACTAATTCCCATTAATTCTCTGATTGAATTTCCGGGAGTATTAAACGTAAAAAGTGATGGAACCGGTTTTTCAATCAAGTGTCCTGTAAGCTTTATCCAGTCAAACATTCCTTGTTTTGGATATCCCCCACACGCAATACAAACAAAATCGCAACTTATCGGCGAATCGTTATTTAACTCAAGTGTAAACCCTCCCCTTTCGCTGATCAAAGATTTCACTTCCCTGTTGAGTTTTATCTTAACACCATACTTATCAGCTTCTCTGAGTAAACATTCAATTATTGTTTGAGAGGAATCAGTAACGGGAAACATCCTTCCGTCAGATTCAGTCTTGAGTGGAACACCTCTTTCAGCAAACCATTTAACAGTATCAGGAGTAAAAAATTGATAAAAGGTTTTTTTTACAAAGTTGCTGCCTCTAGGATAGCTCTTACTCATTTCTGATACGTCAAAACAGTTATGTGTAACATTACAACGTCCCCCACCACTGACTTTTACTTTTGAAAGAAGCTTATTTGTTTTCTCAAGGATTATAACCTCAAGTAATGGGTTCAACCTTGCTGCATTAACAGCACAGAAAAAACCTGCAGCGCCACCACCGACAACAACAAGCTTTTTCCGGGACATGCTTTTATAAAAAATCCATCAGGCGACGGAATTGATTTTTTGTGAAGTAAACAAGTTCGGATTTTTATTCTCTGCTTCCTCTATTATTTTATAATCAGACAGAATATCAGCTTTATTTTTTCTGACACACACATCATGTTCGAAATGAACTGATGGTTTCCCATCTTTTGTCCGTACTGTCCAGCCATCATCTTCTGTATATATCTCCTTTCTGCCAAGATTGATCATAGGCTCAATTGCCAATACAAGCCCTTCTTTTAATTTGGCTCCGGTTCCACGTTTTCCATAGTTCGGCACCTGTGGATCCTCATGAAGACTTTTGCCAAGACCGTGACCTACTAATTCTCTTACCACACCATAACCATGTTTCTTTTCAGTGTGTTCCTGTATAGCAAAAGCAATATCTCCCACTCTGTTTCCAGCAACTGCCTTTTCAATCCCTTTATACAGCGATTCTTTTGTAACATGAATCAGTTTCATGACTTCTTCACCCGGATCACCTATTGCAAAAGTGTAAGCATGATCCCCATGCCAGCTATTCAGGATTACACCAATATCTACTGAAATGATATCCCCTTCCTTTAATTCATTTTTATTGGGAAATCCATGTACTACAACATCATTCACTGAAAGACAGGAATTGAAAGGATATCCTTTGTAATCGAGAAAAGAAGGAACAGCGTGATGGTCCCGGATAAATTCTCCTATCATTTTGTCAATAGAAAGTGTGGTTACACCTGCTTTTAAAATACAGGCAATCTGGGTCATCGTCTTACTTACCAGTAAGGCGCTTTTTCTCATTAACTCAACCTGCTCATCTGTTTTATAAAACATCATAGAATCTGCAAAATTAATCAATTACTGGGCAAAACCGGCAGAGGTATTTGGCGAATAACCAAATAAAAAGCCCGGTAAATTGTTTTACCGGGCTCTGAAAAAATAATTTGTTTATCAATACTGAACAGCCGATGCTGTTTGCCTTCCCTGTAGCCTTCCGGTCTTCATCAAGCCATCATATTGACGCATCAAAAGCTGCGTTTCGATTTGTTGCAATGTATCAAGAATAACACCCACCATGATCAGCAGTGAAGTTCCACCAAAGAATGTAGAGAACTGCTGTGTAACTCCAAAACGTTGTGCAATACCGGGTAGAATACCTACAAAGGCAAGTAATATGGCTCCGGGAAAAGTAATTTTATCCATTATAGCACCTATGTAGTCTGCAGTTGGCTGTCCGGGTTTTACACCGGGGATGAACCCGTTATTCTGTTTCAGATTTTCCGCAATCTGCTTAGGGTTAAATATCAGGGCCGTATATAAAAAGGTAAATCCAATTACAACCAGAGAATAGATCAGCATATACCAGCCATTCTTATGGTCATTCAATACCAGAAGAAAACTACCTTTTGTTGGATTAAAGTTTGCAAATATTGTAGGAATAAAAATGATAGCCTGTGCAAAGATGATAGGCATTACACCTGCACTATTTACTTTAAGCGGTAAAAACTGTCTTGCACCACCAAACTGACGATTGCCAACAATTTGTTTTGCATAATTAACAGGAACCTTTCTTACACCTTGTATCAACATGATACATCCCATAATAATGGCAATCAGAATAGCGATCTCGATAATGAATACCAATATCTGCCCGTTACGTACTGATTTAGCACTTAACTCCTGGAGAAATGACTGTGGTAAACGGGCAATGATACCGATCATGATAATTAAGGAAGTACCATTACCTAATCCTTTGTCAGTAATTTTTTCACCCATCCACATTACGAACATAGTGCCGGCGGTTAAAACAACCACGGTTGATAACCAGAAATAGCCAGCAAAGCCCTGCATAATTGCACCGGTTTGCTGAGTCATCCCCTGCAGGTAACTGACATATGCAGAAGCCTGCAATATCGTAACGATAACTGTAAGATACCGTGTGTATTGATTGATTTTCTTTCTTCCGCTTTCTCCTTCTTTCTGCATTTTCTGGAATCTTGGAACCAGAACTGTCATCAACTGCATAAAGATTGAAGCAGATATATAAGGCATAATACCTAATGCAAAAATGGAAGCCTGGTTAAAAGCTCCCCCAGAGAAAGCATCGATCAGCCCAAGGATACCTGTGCTGTTCGCTTGTCCGCTTTGCATCAGATTGGGGTCGATGCCAGGTAGTACAATGTGAGCACCTACACGATAAATAGCAATCATCATCAGGGTAAACAAGATCTTACTTCTCAGATCTCCGATGCTCCAGATATTCTTCAGTGTTTGTATTAATTTCTTCACGGGAATTTTTAATTAAAAGCATTTGGTCATAAATGATGACCAATAGTGCATCATTGCAAATTAGCGAATTTACTTTACTATTTCCACTGTTCCGCCAGCTGCTTCAATTGATGATTTCGCTTTTTCACTTACAGCATTTACTTTAAATGCAAACTTTCCTTTCAGTTCTCCATTTCCAAGAATCTTAACTCTGTCTGTCTGGCTAATCAAACCATTTATATATAGATTTTCCAATGAAAATTCTGTCAGGCTGTATTTCTGAGCCAATTGCTCAATCTGACCAATGTTGAATACTTTATATTCTACACGGTGGGGATTGTTGAAGCCACGCTTTGGAATCCGGCGTTGAATAGGCATCTGTCCACCTTCATGAGCCATTTTGCTTTTGTATCCAGCACGACTCTGCTGACCTTTTGTACCTTTTGTTGATGTTCCACCATGACCGGAGCCATCTCCACGTCCAATTCTTTTTGTTTTGTGTGTTGCGCCTTTAGCGGGTCTTAACTGATGTAATTTCATATTGCTTTTATTTTTTACTTAACGCCCCGAAAGCTTTTTATTTTAGTACAGGGCTCGCATTAATAATAATTATTCTATTGCTTCCTGATCCAGGAATTATTTCACCTCACTTACTGAAACAAGATGTTCGACCTTTCTAACCATACCCAGCACTTGAGGGGTTGCCTCTACTTCCTTACTGGCATTAGTTTTATTTAGACCCAAGGCTTTTAATGTAAGCTTCTGACGCTCTGGTCTGTCAATCGGGCTTTTTACCAGTGTTATTTTTATCTTCTTCATAATTCCTCTTTTTGAAATTGCATATCACAATATGAAATGCAATTCAGGATTTAAAATTTATCCGTTAAAAACTTTCTTTAATCCGAGTGTACGGGTCTTGGCAACATTTACAGGCTCCCTTAACAATGCAAGAGCTTTGAAAGTAGCCTTTACAACGTTATGCGGATTTGCAGAGCCCAGCGATTTTGCCAATACGTCAGTTACACCTGCGCTTTCAAGAACAGCACGCATAGATCCACCGGCAATTACACCCGTACCATGAGCTGCAGGCTTGATCAGCACTTTAGCAGCACCTTCCTTGGCCCACTGATCATGAGGAATAGTTCCTTTCATTACCGGAACCTTGATGAGGTTCTTCTTTGCATCTTCAATTCCTTTTGTAATAGCTTCCTGAACTTCTTTGGCCTTGCCTAATCCGTGACCAACAACACCATTCTCATTTCCAACAACAACCAAAGCAGAAAAACTAAAAGCACGGCCTCCCTTTGTAGTTTTTACCACACGATTGATAGCAACAACTTTATCTTTCAATTCCAGGTCACCTGCTTTTACCCTGTTTAAATTAAGTTTTGACATTTATTCTTTTGATTAAAAGTTTTCAATTAATTAAAACTGCAATCCACCTTCTCTTGCACCATCAGCCAGTGACTTTACACGACCGTGATACAGATACCCACCACGATCAAACACAACATCCTTTATGCCTAATTCAGAAGCCTTTCTTGCAATCGCCGATCCTACCAGTTTGCTCTTCTCGCTTTTATTCGTCTTCTGAGCTGCAATATCTTTATCTTTTGATGAAGCTGATGCAAGAGTAACGCCATTCAGGTCATCTATCAATTGCACATAGATGTCTGTATTACTTCTGAATATAGAAAGACGTGGTTTTGAAGCAGCCCCACTTATCTTTTTCCTTATTCTAAAGCGGATGTTTTGCCTTCTCTGTGTTTTTACTTTTGGATTCATGTCTGTTATATTTTCCCCTGTTCCGGCTAGCTACTGCCAAATAACAGAAGTCTTATCTTAATTATTTACCTGCTGTTTTACCTGCTTTTTTACGAACCACTTCACCAACATAACGTACACCTTTTCCTTTGT
>DAOLIV010000010.1:0-102242 GCA_035328345.1 Chitinophagaceae bacterium
TGCTCTTTCTTTTGCGGTGCTCCATTCCGGGTCGTCCGACAAAATATATTCCCCAAGCCTGACTAATAAATCAATACGATGTTGTAAATTCATCGCCAATAATTAAATTTGTTACAAAAGTAATTCTCAACCAGTTAAATAAGTTATTATGGCAATTAAGATCACAGAAGAATGTATTAATTGCGGCGCTTGCGAGCCCGAATGTCCGAATAATGCCATTTATGAAGGGGGAGTGGAATGGGCTATTGCAGATGGTACAACTGTAAAAGGTTCTTTTACACTTCTGGACGGAACAGTAGTTGATGCGGAACAGAAGAATGCTCCGCTGGCTACAGACATCTATTACATAACACCTAATAAGTGTACAGAATGCCAGGGTTTTCATGAGGAGCCACAATGTGCCGCAGTATGCCCGGTAGATTGTTGTGTTCCAGACGAAATGTACCAGGAAACTGTAGAGCAACTAACAGCCAAAAAGGATAAGTTGCATATCTGATTGTGCCTGTAGTGTGCATAATTATTATGCCGAACACTTGATTCAGAGTTCAATTTTTTTTAACTTAGAGTTATATCAAAGGATATAAAGCAGTAACACTGCGAAAGAGTGGCGGGTGATATGTCCCGTCGTAAAGAGGTGAAGGAGAAACGGCCTTCACCTTTCTTATACCCGAAATTTTGATAAAGCTTTTTTAAACTTAGTATCACTCAATTGGTAACTTCAATTGTTTCTGCAATATTTGCATCTGAAAAACCTGCTACATCGCCAAAATGAAGAAAAATATAGCCCTTGTAACCGGCGGCTTGTCCGGGGAGGCTGTGATATCCTATAAAAGTGCCCTGACTATAGATTCACATCTTGACAGGGATCTCTTTAATGTTTACCGGATTGATATTAATAAAGACGGCTGGTTTTATGAACCAGGGAATGGACAAAAGATTCAGGTTGATAAAAATGATTTCACCATTAATCAGCAGGATCAAAAAATAAGATTTGATGCTGTGTTCATTTGCATTCATGGGACACCCGGTGAAGATGGCAAACTCCAGGGCTATTTTGATACCCTTGGCTTACCATATACATCCTGTGATGCGGCCACATCTGCCATAACTTTTAATAAGAGATACACCGTTGCAGTAGCTAAAATGGCTGGAATTGCTGTGGCAAATTCTGTACATCTTTTTAAGCATACTCCTGTTTCTTCATCACAGATTCTGGATACATTAAAACTCCCCTTATTTGTAAAACCCAATAATGGAGGATCGAGCATAGGTATGAGTAAAGTAATGCAGGCGGTAAATCTTGATTCAGCAATTGAAAAAGCATTCAACGAAGATGACCAGGTATTGGTGGAAGAAATGATAGTGGGAAGAGAATTCACAGTTGGCGTATTTAAAACTAATGGGAATATAATTGTACTTCCTCTTACTGAGGTTCGGGCACATGATGATAAAGACTTCTTTGATTTTGAAGCAAAGTACCAGGGGAAATCTACGGAAACTACTCCTGCAGAAGTTGATGATATGAGAGCTGATAGGGTTAGGGAGGCAGCACGAAAGATATATGAAGTATTTAACTGCAGAGGTGTGGTACGTATTGATTTTATTTACCATGAAGAAAGTAATCAACCATATATGCTTGAGATCAATACAATTCCCGGTCAGAGTGATGCAAGCATTGTTCCGCAACAAGTAAAGGTTATGGGGTGGAGCCTGAAGGAGTTTTATACAAAACTGGTAGAGGAATGTTTTATTTAAACAAGCCAATTAAATCAACAGATAAATAAAAAATGTTTCAGTTCATTACAAATAGGCCATTATGGGTTAATGTGTTAGTTGGAATTGTGCTGGCAATCGGAATTTTTGCGATATTCCTTTTGTCACTTAACCTCATTACCCATCACGGTCGTTCATCGAATGTTCCTTCGGTAACCGGTAAAAAATTTGAGGATGCGAAACAATTATTGCAAAAAGCCGGCTTTGATGTAGAAATACAGGATTCAGTTTATGTGGATACGATGCCGCCTATGGCAGTTATTAAGCAATTTCCGGATGCTGATGAAGTTGTGAAATCAAACAGAACAGTTTATTTATTACTGAATCGTTCTGAACCTCCAATAATCGAAATGCCTAATCTTGTTGGATATAGTTTCAGAAATGCAGAAATGCTTCTGAAAAGCATGGACCTGAAACTTGGAGATACCATCTTTAAGCCGGATTTTGCCAAGAACGCTATTCTGGAGCAATTATACAAAGGGGCTCCCATTTCACCAGGAACGAAAATCAAGAAGGGAAGTATTATTTCATTCGTATTAGGGGATGGAGTGGGTAACAAAGAGTTTTCAGTGCCTATCATTACTGGGATGACTTTTTGCGATGCAAAAAGAGCTCTTGAAGATAATGGCATAGTAATCGGAGCTGTTGTTACTGATTCTGATGTTAAGGATACCTGCAGCGCATGGGTATTTAAGCAAAACCCTGAGAGATTTGATGATGAAAAAAGAATTCAGCGTATTCGTAGTGGTCAGACAATCGATGTATGGTTACAGGTAGATAAACCTGTTAAAGACACTACCGAAATACCCATACCTTTGCCAGAATAACCTAACTAATATGCAGAATATATCAGTCGAAGAATTAAAATCCCGTATGGATGCCGGTGAAAAACTGAACCTTGTAGATGTAAGAGAGCCTCATGAAAATACTGAATTTAATATTGGAGGTCAGCTAGTCCCTTTGGGAAAATTACAGGTGATGCAGATAGATGAAATAGAAAATTTAAAAGAAGAAGAGGTTATTTTGTATTGCAGAAGCGGGAACCGGAGCGGGCAGGCTTGCCTCTTTCTTGATATGCTGGGGTTTAAAAACACAAAAAATCTGACGGGTGGAATACTTGCATGGCAGGAAAAGTTTGGTACAGGCCACTAAAGATATCTTCTTTACTTAATCCTAATTATTTTGACTACGGGAATTGATTTCAGGAAAGTTGTGGTCCTAATTTTTTCTGCAATCGTTGCTATACTTTTATTGTTATTAGCTGTTTTTCATCTTCATGAATTTTATATTGTAAGAATTACAAAACATTATTTAGGATATTCATTCGGATGTGTCAATGAGAATCCATGGTATTATAAGACTCCACTTCGTTATGCATACTATAACCTGGCATTTGGTCTTTTAAGCCTTATTGCAGGGCTGGTTTTCTGTAATGGTTTAGTCAGAATACAGAAAACCTTAATGATATTATCTGCTGTGGCAATGGTTTTTTTGCTGGTATTCGATTTTCTCGGCAGAATGATTATTCCTTGCTGACACTTTACCCGGCAGTTAAAATTTGATATTTAGGCCAACTAAGAAATTTATTCCCGCCATCGGGAAATAATAATTTTCTGTAATTAAATCTCCGCCATAGATATAACTATATGTATAGCCATTGGGCTCATATTTTTTATCAAAAACGTTATTCAGTTGCCCGATTATATTTACTTCTTTGATGTTCTTACCCTTAACTGAATAGCTTACCCTAAGATCCTGAACAAAGAATGCTTCAAGTAGCCGATTCACATTTTGTGTATTGTCCAAATACTGTTTACTGACATATTTTGCCGGCAAACCTATTTCCCATTTTTTTGATGCTTGAAAATTTATTGTTATCGCTCCGATAATATCAGGGGAATAAGCGATGCTTGTCGTGTTGTATTTATTGATCTTTTGTCCGCCATTGTCATAATCATCAATATATTCTTCAAAATCCTTCACTTTATTTTTACTGAAAGTGAGATTAGAAGATATATTCATCCACTTGTTAAAGATTAAATTTCCCTGTAGTTCTATTCCTGCACGGTAGCTTTTTGGAATATTGGTTCTTGTGTAAGCCCCCACATCATTGATCTTACCTGTTAATACCAACTGATCCTTGTAATCCATATAGAACAGATTAGCTGACCAGCGGTAATTCTTGCCAGTTCTTTCAAGCCCTGATTCAAAATCATATAGCCTTTCAGGATTTGGCTGCTGGTTAATGCCTGCTTCAAAATCATCCCTGTTGGGTTCTTTATTGGCAATGCTGAATGAAAAATAAGCCTTCCATCCATTTTTAGTATATGTGATACCTGCTTTTGGATTAAGAAAATCATATTTATTCCTTATGAAAAGCGATGGATTATCCCTGAAGCCATCAATATTATATTTAACGTGGCGATACTGAAGATCAAAAAACACAAACCAGTTTTCTGCAAACCTGGTCTGATCCTTCAGATAAATGTTGAAATCATTTTTTAATGCATGCAGGTCATACCATCTCTCTGTACCGGTTAATCCATTTGATGCCCAAGTGACTTTACCGTAGTGGTTGCCATCATAACGGGTTATGGCACCACCCAATGTTGCTTCTGTTTTTTCTTTTTTGAATTGGAAAGAAAAAATATTTCCATAAAAATCATTATCCAGCCATAACTGCCGAATAAAATCCGAAGTGTATGTCGTATCTGTTCCATTTACAGGATACGGAATCATATACTTTGAATAATCCTCATCTGCCTTATATTGCTCATAATATCCTTTTCCTTTTGTAAAAAAGAAAGCAGTATTAAAATGAATAGCTGATCCTATTTTTTGATCAAAGAATAACTGGTAATGTGTTTGTGTGTAATTATCAGTTTCATTATCATATGGCTCTCCAGGTTTTTCTGTTCCCGCATAGTTTATAGTTCTGTTGCCTGCTTTCAAATCTGCTTCAGAAATGCCATACCATGCCTGGTACGTTTTTTCCTTCCCGGAAAAGATATTTAATCTCAATGTTGTTTTTGATGATGTATATGCCTGGGAAACAAAAAATGAACGAAGGCTACTGGAGGCTCTGTCAATAAACCCATCACTGCTGATCCTTGATAACCTGATGTCTGTACTAAAACCATTTTTTAATCCTGTGCCAGCTTTTAAGGTGTTTTTCCAGGTATTGAATGAGCCATAGCTATTATTGATCTCTGCATAAGCATCTTTAATCATTTCATTTGTACTGAAGTTGATACTGGCACCAAATGCTCCGGCTCCATTTGAGGATGTTCCAACACCTCTTTGAACCTGGATACTTCCTGTAGATGATGAGAAATCAGGAAGATCAACAAAAAAAGTTCCCTGGCTTTCTGCATCATTATAAGGTATTCCGTTTAACGTGACATTTATCCTGGTCGCATCTGTTCCCCGGATACGGATGCCAGTGTATCCAATGCCATTCCCGGCATCTGAATTCACAACCACAGAGGGAGTCTGATTTAATAGAAATGGGATGTCCTGACCCAGGTTAAGCTTTGAAAGCTGTTTCCCATTAATATTTGTTTTTGTAAATGGGGAAAATTCACCGGCACGGACAGCTCTGATTTCTACCGGTGATAAAGTATAAAAACTGTCTTTTTCTTCTTTTTCCTGTTGCGGAAAAATTGCTGATGCTGTCAAACAAAAACAGCATAGCATAAAAATCCTCTTCATTTTTTACGATTTAACAGTTAAAAAATAAGAGGGAATGCTGTTAAGAAAGGAGTAATTGATCACCTTCCCTTCGCAGGCATTACCCTGACCAGGTTCTACGGGTATAATCTCAGAATTCCGAAACAACGGAAAACACCCCGGGAAAACCTACCTGCCGGCTTATTCGCCAGTTTGCGCAGGCATTGAAAATAAAGCGTTTATAGCTTTATTAAGAACTCAGCAACTTATCGTTGCAGTTGCAAAAATAGGATTTAATTTATTTTGAAATGAGCTGTAACCTTTTCCTTATGCTTTTCGTATTATTCTAAACCAGGTTTATGAAGAAATTAGTTTTTTCTGTTTTGATTTTTTGCGTTGTTTCAGGAGGCATTTTTGCTCAAAGAACTTATAACAGTGATAACGCCGAAAAAAGAAATGTTTCCGGATTTCATGGTATCAATGTCGGCACCGGGATTGAACTTGTAATTATGGAAGGCAATGTTGAGGAAGTAGCGGTTAGCGCATCCAAACCAGAATTCAGAGATAAAATTGTGACTAAGGTTGAAAATGGGATACTGAAAATCCATTACGAGAATAAATTGTCAGCTCCCAATACCAAAAAAGAAAGAAAGAGCCTTAAGGCATGGGTGTCCTATAAACTACTTGATCAGTTGGATGCAAATACCGGTGCACAAGTGAGAATTGAAGGAACTCTTAAATCATCATCTCTAAAATTAAAAGCTAATACTGGTGCAGAGGTTACTGGTACGATAAGTACAGATGATCTTACTGTTGATCAAAGTACAGGGTCGGTTATTAACCTCTCCGGAACTGCCTCAAAACTGGATATTGAAGGCAGCACAGGAAGTTTGTTCAAAGGGGTTGACCTGAAAACAAATACCTGCTATGCAAAAGTCAGCACCGGAGCCGGAATTACCGTAACTGCTGAAAAGGAGCTCAATGTTAAAGCAAATACCGGGGGTTATGTAAAATACAAGGGAGAGGCTTCTATTCGTGAGATTACAAAAAATACTGGTGGCTCAGTTTCTAAAATCTAAATAAAACATTAAATGAAAAAGTTTTTAGTATTTGTATTAGCTCTTTTTTCAGGAGTTATTATGTATTCACAAAAGATCAATGACCCGAATGCAGAGGTCCGGGAAGCAAAGAATTTTCATGGAATAAATGTTTCCAGTGCTTTTGATGTTTACCTGAACCAGGGAAATGAAGAAGCTGTTGCAGTTAGTGCTGCTACAGAGAAAGACAAGGCGATGATAAAAGTGGAGGTAAAAAACGGTATTCTTTATGTTGGTTTGGATCATAAAGGATGGAAATGGAATACCGGTAATAAAAAATTGAAAGCTTATATATCTTTTAAAAATATCGATAAGCTTACTATAAGTGGTGCATGCGACGTTTATGTTTCAGGTTCTATCAAGGCTGACGTACTGGCGATAAATCAATCAGGTGCAAGTGACCTTAAAGAAGGCAGACTGGATGTTAATAAACTTTCTGTAGACCTTAGTGGTGCATCTGATATGAAAGTTACAGGGCGGGCCAGTATGGTTAGTATTGAGGCGAGTGGTGCAAGCAGTTTTAAGGGGTTTGACCTGGTTGCTGAAATGTGTAATGTAAAGGCATCGGGTGCCAGTGATATTAAGATCACTGTAAATAAGGAATTATCTGCAGATGCGAGTGGCGCCAGTGATATACATTATAAGGGTGATGGTGTAATAAGAGATATCAGAAGCAGCGGTTCAAGTAGTGTGAGAAAAGCATAGTAGTTACATATAAAGGGTATAATCATGAAAAAAGTCCCGCAATGCGGGACTTTTTATTTCTGTTTGTTGCGAAGGGGAGGATCGAACTCCCGACCTTTGGGTTATGAGCCCAACGAGCTACCGCTGCTCTACTTCGCGATGTGGACGGCAAAGATAACCTTATCAACCAAACCATCCAAACAAAACTAAAAAGCTACCTTTGCCATCCTTTAAAAAGGGGTATTGCGAATTAATGAAGGTTGGATTTGTAAATATTTTTGGTAAACCTAATGCAGGGAAAAGTACTCTTCTGAATGCACTTATTGGTGAAAAACTGGCTATTGTATCTCATAAAGTACAAACAACACGTCATCGTATCAAAGGCATTGTAACGGAGAAGGATTACCAGGTTATTTTTTCAGATACTCCGGGTATTATAAAGCCAGAATACAAGCTTCATGAAAAAATGATGAAGGCCGTTAAAAATGCCCTGGAGGATGCGGATGTTGCTTTGCTTATAGCAGATATCAATGATGACTGGAACGAGTGCCAGGAAATCTTTTCATCGTTGAAACTAAAGGTACCGACCATACTTGTCTTAAATAAAGCTGACAAGGCAGGTGAAAAAAAGATCAAAGAAGCAACTGAATTTTTTTCTGAAAAGAAAGTATACACAAAAATTATTGCCATATCGGCTCTTGAAGGATTTCAATTACAAGAGTTGTTGAATTCGGTTTTAGAATTACTTCCTGAAGGTGATCCGTTTTACGATGGAGATGATATTTCTGATCTGAATACCCGTTTTTTTGTTAGTGAAATGATACGGGAAAAGATATTTGAACTGACAGAAGATGAAGTCCCGTATCATACTGCTGTGTTGGTAAGAGAGTATCGTGAAAAAAACACTCTTGTTAAAATTGTGGCAGATATTATTGTTCACCGGGAAACACAAAAGGCAATTCTCATTGGAGAGAAAGGCAGCATGATAAAAAAGATCGGGACCGAGTCGAGAAAAGAAATAGAAAAATTCATTGCCCAGAAGGTGTTTCTTGAATTGTTTGTAAAAGTAAAGCCGGGTTGGAGGGAAAATGAATTACAATTAAAAGAATACGGTTATTAATAAAAAACTATGTCATTTACAGTTGCAATAGTTGGGAGACCTAATGTTGGTAAGAGTACCTTATTCAATCGATTGCTTGAGCAGCGAAAAGCAATTGTAGATGATGTTAGTGGCGTAACCCGTGACAGGCAATATGGAATAACGGATTGGAATGGGAAAACTTTTAATGTAATTGATACCGGCGGTTTTGTTGCTGGTAGTGAAGATGTTTTTGAAAAAGAAATTGCCAAGCAAGTACTTGTTGCCGTGGAAGAAGCCAATGCAATAATCTTTATGGTAGATGCGTCAACGGGAATGACCAGCCTCGATGATGCGATGGCAGATACTTTACGAAGAAGTACAAAACCTGTTTTCCTTACGGTGAATAAAGTGGATAATAATGACAGAATGCTGGAAGCGTCAGAGTTTTACAGTTTGGGATTTGATAAGATCTTTTTTATTGCAGCAGCAAGCGGAAGTGGTACAGGCGAATTACTTGATGCAATTGCAGAAACAATTACTGAGGGGGATTCAGATGAGACAAAGGAGTTGTCAACACTACCCAAATTTGCCATTATCGGGCAACCCAATACCGGTAAATCATCTTTGTTAAATGCACTGATCGGGCAGGAGAGAACCATTGTGAGTGATATTGCCGGCACGACCCGTGATACCATTCATACGCATTACAACTTATTTCAAAAGGAGTTTATCCTGATCGATACAGCGGGTATCAGGAGAAAAAAGAAAGTTCATGAAGACCTGGAGTTTTATTCTGTAATAAGGGCAATAAAGGCCATGGATGAAGCTGATATTTGCTTACTGCTTATTGATGCAGAAAAAGGCATCTCTGCCCAGGATATTAATATTTTCAGTTTGGCAGCAAAAAAAGGTAAAGGAATAGTTGTTCTTGTTAACAAATGGGATTTAGTAAGTAAAGAAACCAATACAGCCAGGGATTATGAAAAGGAATTGAAACAGAGATTTGCTCCATTTACAGATGTACCTGTGTTGTTTATTTCAGCAAAGGAAAAAACAAGAATATTTAAAGCGATTGAAACGGCACTGGAAGTTTATGAAAACCGGCAAAGAAAAATCCCAACTTCAGCATTGAATGATGTGTTACTAAAATCAATCAGCGCCTACCATCCACCTGTTGTAAGAGGGATACCTGTGAAAATAAAATTTGTGACACAACTCCCTACAGCGGTTCCATCTTTTGCGTTTTTTTGTAATCTCCCGGATGACATTAAACAACCGTATAAGAATTATCTCGAAAATCAGTTAAGAGAAAATTTCAAATTTACGGGTGTGCCAGTCAGAATTTTTTTCAGAAAAAAATAATCAACTTGCTGATTTTCAGGGTGTCGCTACACGATATTATTTTGTGTTTAGAAACTACTATTGTTTTTTTCAGGCAACCTTTTACCTTTGCGCCTGAATTTAAACTTAAACTTAAAACCAAAGTACAATGAAAAAAGTAATCGCAGTTTTCGCAATCGCAGGTATGCTTGTAGCTTGCGGCGGTAAAGATGACAAAAAAGTTGAAGATGCAAAAGAAGGTGCTGAGCAAATGATGAACGATGCAAAAGAGGGTGCTGATAAAATGAAGGATAACGCTATGGATTCAGCTGGCAAAATGATGGACAATGCTACTGATACCGCTAAGAAAATGATGGAAGAAGCTACTAAGTAATCATTGTACTTTCACAATATTACTTTTAAAAAAATCCTCCTGTTTATACAGGAGGATTTTTCTTTCGGCTCGAACGAGCATCTCAGGCCATTATCATTTTCTTCAAAACCTCGGTTTTTTTAGCGAATGCAGCGTTTTCATTCCTTTGATCATTGATGAAGCTGTTGTCCTTTATCTTGCCAAGAACTTTTTCCATCTCTTTTTCTGTATCATACACCATTTTGCGGAAAGCATTTTCGTAATCTTTGGCCCTTGTATCATAAATATTGTTGGTGATATATTCCTTTGTGCCAGCAGTTTTGTCAACCAATCTCAGGAATTCTTTTTTTGTGAATCTGCTTAGCGTTAATTCCTCAATCTCCAGAAGTGAAGAAAAAGCATGAATGAATTTATCATGCAGGTAATTGCTGCTTTTGGAATTATAAAAATTATGAACCTCATCCCATCCGCCAATTTTTCCTGACCGGATCTTGCGGATCAGTGTCAGCATATCATTTTCAGGTATCAACTGGCTCCCGATATTTTTCC
This sequence comes from Chitinophagaceae bacterium, assembly GCA_035328345.1. GTDB lineage: Bacteria > Bacteroidota > Bacteroidia > Chitinophagales > Chitinophagaceae > JJ008. The sequence goes on from DAOLIV010000010.1 coordinate 10,547, forward strand.
ATTTTTTCCTGGTCGTATTTTTGGGGAAGCTTTTTTGAACCTGTTCCCATGTTTTGAGATCTTTTCTTTCAATATGATCGATCAGTTGCAGTATTCCATAATAGCTTATAAACTGTTTGAAAAACCGGTAGGCTTCCCGAACTTTTAATAACTGAACCTTCCTGTTACTGTTTTCAAATCCATCAGCAAGTATCTCTAATTTGTCAACTACTCCGGGATCTTTCTCCAATAATTCCTTACCAATTTTCAGATATTGCTTTTCGTCAGCTGTTTGCTTGGTTTTTTTTGTATATGCCTTACCAGTGAATTTGCAAAGAAGTTCCAGAGCATCAAACATTTCATTAACTGTGTCGGGGGCAAGAAAGCTATATTCAAAAACTCTCGTTTTGTCTGTCCTTTTATCCCTGTCCTGGTATTTAGCCGCGTTTCTTGCCAATGCATACATATTATAAAGAAACCAGTAACCTGGCATCACCAATAGTTTATCATTCGCCACGTCATTACTTACTAATGAAAAAGGTATCGGGATATTTAATTCAGAAGGGAAATCACCTTTAGCTATGATAGTGTAAGAAGCAAATTTTGAATTATGTTTAAGACTGACGCAGAGGCCCGGCCAGAATCCTCTTCCGGCAATTATTTCACCATCAGCCCCCCGGGAATTATGATTTGATCCGATTGTTGCGCCTGCTGCCATATTGCTTTGCCCAAGAACTGTGGCAGCGCATAAAAACGAATTATTGTGATGCTGTTCATGGGCTGAAAAAATAAGTGAGTTCAGCACTTCGCAACATGATATTGTAGAATTTTCACCAAGAAATGAATTAATAAGCCTTGCGCCGTATTTAAGTTGTGAATTTGAGCCAAGAATAAAACGGACTGCTTTAACGCCATAAAAAATCCGGCATCCAAAACCAATGATTCCATTTACCAGTTCACAGCCTTCTCCAATTTGTGATTTTTCTTCCGGGGAAGAATTAATAGTAAGATTCTTTAGTTTATTGGCCCCTTTGATATAAGCATCAGAGCCGATCCAGGCATCTTTAATAATACGGCAATTTTTGATCACGGTTCTGTCACCGATCTTTCCATAGTAGCCCCTTTTGTTATCAAATCTTTTCTCAGTGAATTCTATAAATTTTTCAAGAAGCTTGTCATCGCCCCTGTATTTGGACCATAACCATGCATCGGCAGTTTGCATACCATTAAATGGTAAAATACTCCTGCCGGCATTCTCATTGCATATTTCAACCCAAATTCTTACAGCTTCTTTTTCACCTTCTTTAATAACCCCGTTCCCGAATTTAGCATGTTCGGTAGTCGCCAGTTCATTGATATTTACCAGCATTACATCATTGCCAATGATGTAATGGCTCATGTAATTAATATTGTCAACAACTGCATTGTCCCCAATGTCACAACTTATGATAATGCTGTTGTAAATTCCAACAGGCATTCGCAGGTTTTTGAACTCATGAAAATAGGGCTCCAGTTTGCCGATACGCACCAATCCATAAAACGAACAATTTCTGACAAGCTTTGGATCAAAGGCATCAGCTACTCTTATTTTACCCCAATCATCAGAAGTATTGCCATTCTGCACCAGGGTCTTGATCTCATTCGCTGATAATTTCCTGTAATGTCTGCCATTTTTGTTTTGAAGATTCCGGAGATAATATTCATTCTTTCCTTTGGGTATAAATTCTTTCGGAATAAAATTATAACCTAAGGCAGTAATTGATTTTTTCAGAATATTATTCATCAGGAAAAGGACAGTTTAAGTTTAAATTGAGAAGAATAAAATCAGGGTTGGCTTTTCATCCCAATCATTTCTATTCAACGGTAACAGACTTGGCAAGATTTCTTGGCTTATCTACATCAAGTCCTTTGGTAACCCCAATGTAATATGCCAGTAACTGTAAGGGTATCACACTTAACATCGGCGCCAATATTTCATCCGCTTCTGGTACAATCATAACATCGTCGCTTAATTCCTGGGAAACTTCATCTCCTTCCGTGATAACTGATATTACTTTTCCTTTTCTTGCTTTTATTTCCTGGATGTTACTAACAATCTTTTCATGATAAGCATCTTTAGTAGCTATAAAGACTACAGGAAGATTTTCATCCACCAGAGCGATTGGACCATGTTTCATTTCTGCAGCCGGATACCCTTCTGCATGTATATAGGAAATCTCTTTAAGTTTTAGTGCTCCTTCAAGTGCAATTGGAAAATTGTAACCCCTTCCTAAATAGAGGAAATCATTCGCATCTTTATACTTTTCGGCAAGTCCTTTAATGGAGTCACTATGCTTAAGCGTCCAGGCTACTTTTTCCGGTATTTCTTCCAATTCTTTCAACAGCTTTGAATACCGTTGCTGTGAGATGGTACCTTTTATATAACCGATTTTTAAAGCGATCATTGTTAAAACCGCTAATTGTGCAGTAAATGCTTTTGTGCTGGCCACACCGATTTCTGGTCCGGCATGTGTATAGGCACCTCCATGACTGATCCTTGCTATAGAAGATCCCACTACATTTACAACGCCAAGTATAATAGCTCCTTTTGCTTTAGCATTTTCAATGGCAACTATTGTATCTGCGGTTTCTCCACTCTGCGAGATGGCTATTATAACATCACCCTTGCTGATCACAGGGTTTCTGTACCTGAACTCCGAAGCATATTCTACTTCAACATTGATACGGCATAGCTCTTCAAAAATATATTCAGCTTCAAGTCCGGCATGCCAGCTGGTACCACATGCTATGATAACAATACGATTCGCATTAACGATCTGTTCAGCGTATTGCTGAATGCCGCTCATTGTTATAGTCCCTTCTGTGGCATTCAATCTCCCTCTCAGGCAATCATAAATAGTTTGTGGTTGTTCAAAAATTTCTTTCAACATGAAATGGTCATAACCACTTTTTTCAATTGCAGCAAGCTCTATATCCAGTTTTTGAACATAAGGGGTAATTTTTTCATTACCCAGGTTTTTTAGAATTAATTCATCCGGTTTTACGATAGCCAGTTCGTAATCGTTGACGTATACTACTTCTTTGGTGTACTCTAGCATTGGTGATGCATCTGAACCAAGAAAATGTTCTCCTTTCCCTACACCAATCACAAGAGGGCTTCCTTTTCTGGCAGCAATAATTGTGTCAGGATTTTCTTCATCAAGAAGTAGGATAACATACGCACCGGTAACCCTTTTAAGTGCTATTCGCACGGCTTCTTCCAGGTCACATTGATTATTGCTTCTTATTTCTTCAATAAAATTCAATAATACTTCAGTGTCAGTATCACTTTCAAAACTGTAACCTTTCTTGGTGAGTTCCTGTTTTAGCTGGTTGTAATTTTCAATGATACCGTTATGGATCATGGCAAGCTTGCCGCTGGAAGATCGATGGGGATGTGCATTCCGGTCACTGGGTTCACCATGAGTTGCCCAACGGGTATGACCGATTCCAATGTGAGCATGCAGGTCTTTGCCAACAATATTTTCTTCCAGTTCTGCAACCCGCCCTTTTTTCTTATAGACTTTTAATCCACCTGTTTGATTCTGAAGGGCAACTCCGGTACTATCATAGCCCCGATATTCTAACCTTTTTAACCCCTTAATAATAATGGGGTAGGCTTCCCGGGGCCCGGTATATCCAACGATTCCACACATTGATTATTAATTTATTGCGGCAAAGTTATGAATTTCAAAACATGCAAACGATTGAGTAACCGCAAGACCACTAAAGTCTGAAAAATAAGGCAGATGCCCAAATGAACAGGTTAAGAATTAGAGAAGAACTCCTTTAAGCAGTAAGAAAGCAGTGCCAAAATAAATAAGCAAGCCTGTTACATCAACGAGAGTGGCAATAAATGGTGTGGAAGATGTAGCCGGGTCGGCTCCTAATTTCTTTAAAAGCAATGGTAGCATTGAACCCATTATTGTACCCCAGGTAACAACTCCGATTATTGCTGTTCCGATTGCAAAGCTAATACGGACAAAGTGCTCGCCAAACAGGCCAAAAAAAGTATGACCACCGTAAATGATTATTATTCCAAACAGTCCGAGTGTTATTCCCATAAACAGGCCGGAAAAGATCTCTCTTTTTGCAATATGCCACCAATCTTTTACAGTTACTTCCCCTAATGCTAATGCCTGAATAATCAAAGTGGCAGCTTGCGAACCACTATTTCCGCCACTTGAAATGATAAGTGGAATAAAAGTTGATAATACCAGCACCTGCTCCAGTGTTTTTTGAAATCCCGACATTGCAGCGATAGTAAGAGTTTCGCCGACGAAAAGAATGATCAGCCAAATGATCCTTTTTTTGTATAGTTTGAAAAATGGCACATCCAGGTAAGGCTCTTCCAATGCTTCTGTACCTCCCATTTTTTGCATGTCTTCTGAAAATTCTTCACTGGCCACCCAAAGAATATCATCAATAGTTACAATTCCTAATAACTTATTGCTTTTGCTTACCACCGGAAGAGCAACACGATTATTCATTTTAAAGATATCTGCTGCTGTTTCCTGGTCATCTTCAGGATGTAAGGAAATAAATCTTTCATCCATCAGTTCTTCAACTTTTTTATCAGGATTACTAAGAATAAATTCACTTATCCGAAGATCATCCAGCAACTCCCCATTATGATTAATAACGTAGATCACATTTATGGTTTCGCTATCTTTCCCATATTTCCTGATTGTAGCAAAAACTTCGTCGATAGTGTTTTCAGGATATACATATACATAATCAGGAGTCATTAGTCTTCCTATACTATTTTCAGGATAACCCAAAAGCGATAAAGTGACCTTTCTTTCGTCAGGGTCAAGCAATTTGATCAGCTCTCTTACTGCATTGCTCGGCAATTCTTCCAGGAAATCAGTACGGTCATCGGCCGGTAACTCATTCAATAATGAAGCTGTTGTATTTGGAGGCAACTCCCTGGTAATATCTTTCTGGACAGATAGATCGAGGATTTTAAAGACACTGGCTGCCCTGTGAATAGACATTCCTGCCAGTATATTACTTTGGTATTCGGGAAATTCGTACACCAGTTCTGCCACATCACTGATATTCTGATCATCTAGGAATTCCCGGATCTTCAGGTTATCAGCTGTTTGAACCAAGGCATGAAATTGCTCTTTTATGTCGGTTTGTTCCAGATCCTGCGGCATATTTCAAAAATACGAACTAGGTAAGAAACCCATTAGTATTACAGATTGATTCTTTATTAAGAAATATAGTTACTTCGTATTACGCCAATATTTCTATAGTGATAAAATCTTTTTTATTTATTGAACAATCAGATCTTCGTGACCGGGGAGTTTTTACTTCTGAAGATATCAAAGCAGGAACCATTATTGAGATTTCCCCGGTGATCATCATGAGTAGTGAGGAACGAAAACTGCTTGACCAGACGACACTGCATGATTACATTTTTGAGTGGGATTCAGATAAAAATCAATGTTGCATGGCGCTGGGATACATAGCAGTTTACAATCATTCTTATACAAGTAATTGTGAGTATGAAATGGATTTTGAACACCGTCTGATCCAGGTAAAAGCAGTAAAGGATATTAAAGCTGGAGAAGAATTATTTATCAATTATAATGGGGATTGGAATAACGATAAACCTGTGTGGTTTGATGTAAAATAAAAAACCGTTCCGGTAATCCGAAACGGTCTGTAATTAAGTTATGTATAGTTATTGAAATATTATCTGTCCCCTGATCTCACCTAATGGATAAGTAGTGTTATTTGTTCTGATCAGAACATAATACAAGCCATTTAACAGATCCTGTTCTTTAATAGCAACACCATCTATCAATAACTTACCTGATTTGGATCCCGTAGTTGTAAGACCTGATGTACTTATTGTTTGCACCGGTGTGGTTGGCGATACATAATAACCGGCAGGAGCAAGACCATAGATGCCAATTCCTGTTGGATTTGCAGCAAGACCTGACCAGTTAAAAGAATAACTTAAAATCCTTGTCTCTCTCGTATAAAAAACGGTCAGTTTTCCAAGAGCTGTTGAAGTATTTGAAGTAATAACCTGTGCACCTGTCATTGGAATTTCACTCTTTGAAAAATCGGTGGTTTTTTTCAACTCTCCGTCTGTTTCGCAGGAAACAAGAAAGAGAAAAGCGGTAACAGTAACCAGCGAAAAAGCAGTTAGTCTGAACAATTTCATGTTAGTTTGATTTGAAGTAAAAATAAGAAGTTTTTGTATATGGCCATATTTTTCAAAAAATATATAAACCGCTGTTAGCAAACTGTTAGGAGACAGATTTAGGACCCTAAAATAGCCCTATGAGCCAGGTTTGGGAAGCTATGGTTTTTCCTGTACCTTAAATACTCCAAAACCAACTGTATGGCAGAAATTACCCTTCCCGGCCGTACCCGCATTAATTCCATTGATATTTTACGAGGCCTGGTTATGGTCATCATGGCTCTTGATCATGTTCGTGACTTTTTTCATAAAGTTGTTCTCTTAGGCGGGGGGCAGGCGGCCACCGGCCCGACCGACCTGGACACCACCACCCCGGCTCTTTTTTTTACAAGATGGATCACCCATTTCTGTGCCCCGGTATTTGTTTTCCTGGCCGGAACCTCGGCATGGCTGATGAGTTCGAGAAGAACAAAAGGTGAGTTAAGCAGCTTCCTGGTTAAAAGAGGTTTATGGTTAGTAGTGGTGGAAGCCGTTATAATTACTTTTGGCTGGACCTATAATCCCTTTTTTAATGTTATCATTCTGCAGGTTATCTGGGCAATAGGTGTGAGCATGATCATATTGGGGTTATTAGTCAGGCTGCCATTCAATGTAATTTTTATCATAGGGCTGGTTATAGTTTTCGGACATAATCTTTTAGATTATCCTGGCATCAATAAAAACCTGAAAGGCGGACTTCTGTCTGACCTGTTGTATTTTTCCAACTTTTCTGTATATCCACTTGATTCCAAACATATAATTTTCATTGTATACTCATTTATACCGTGGACGGGAGTAATGTTACTGGGTTATTGTTTTGGTAAATTCTTTACATCTTTTACTGAATCATCTACAAGAAGAAAATCATTATTAAGACTGGGTTTCTTTTTATTGTTGCTGTTTATTGTTTTGAGGTTTATCAATGGTTATGGAGATCCTGTTCAATGGTCGCAACAGCCAAGGGGTAGCGTATTTACATTTCTTTCTTTTATTAATGTGAACAAATACCCACCATCATTGGATTTCCTTTGCCTTACTATCGGTGTTGGAATGATCGTTTTGTCTTTTCTGGAAGGAGTACAAAATAAATTCACTGGATTTTTCAGAATATACGGCAGGGTGCCAATGTTCTACTATATCCTTCATTTTTATCTTATTCATTTACTGGTTGTGATTGTCTTCTTTTTCAGCGGATATTCTACCAGTGAGATCCGTCCGCAATACACTCCTTTCTTTTTCAGGCCCAGTGATTTTGGCTTCCCGCTATGGGGAGTATATATAGTCTGGATTGTAGTTGTATTGCTACTGTATCCGCTTTGTAAAAAATATGACAGATATAAAAGCACACATAAGAAATGGTGGCTTAGTTATATTTAGTCAAAGAGGTTGATAAGTTACCTGTGAGACGGTAAATGTTACTTGAGCCTATTTTTTATTTCCTGGAGCTTTAATAAGGCTTCAACGGGAGTGAGACGATTGATATCTATATCTTCTAAAAGTTTCCGGATTTCCCCAAAAGTTTCTGAATGGGCATCAAAAATGGAAAGCTGCATTTGAGGGGAAGAAATAGTTTTTACTTTATCAGATAGATTGTCTGCTGATATTTGCGGATCTACTTCCTGCACATGCTTTTTCTCCAGGTGTTTTAAAATATCATTTGCCCTGTCTATTAAAGATACCGGCATGCCGGCCATTTTGGCCACATGGATACCAAAGCTATGGGTACTTCCACCGGGGGCCAGTTTACGAAGAAAGATGATCTTGTTAGCAACTTCTTTATTAGTGATGTGATAATTCTTCACTCTGGGTAGTCTTTCTTCCAACTCATTTAATTCATGATAGTGTGTAGCAAAAAGTGTTTTAGGTCTGTGTGATGAATTATGTAAATGTTCAGCAATACTCCATGCTATAGAGATACCATCATAGGTAGAAGTGCCTCTTCCGATCTCGTCAAGCAGAATCAGGCTTCTGTCAGTAATATTGTTTATGATAGAAGCAGTTTCATTCATTTCAACCATGAAAGTTGATTCACCTCCACTTAAGTTGTCCGAAGCACCCACTCGGGTAAAAATTTTATCAGTCAAAGAAATTTTTGCTTCAGTTGCAGGAACAAAACTGCCTATGTGTGACATCAGGGTTATCAAAGCAGTTTGCCGGAGTAATGCAGATTTACCGCTCATGTTAGGACCCGTAAGAATGATGATCTGCTGATCGGATTTGTTCAAAGACAGATCGTTGCTAATGTAGGACTCTCCAATCGGTAAGTTTCTTTCAATTACCGGGTGTCTGCCTTCTTTAACTAACAACTCGTCACTGTTGTGTAAAATGGGTTTTTTGTAGTGATATTGAACTGCATTATTGGCGAAGCAGCAATGACAATCGAGCACAGCCAATATGTAACCGTTCGTCTGAACAGGGGAGAGGTAATCCATCAACTCATTCAGCAAGGCCTCAAATAATTCCAGTTCTATTTTCAGTATCTTTTCTTCTGCACCAGTTATCTTTTCTTCATATTCTTTCAATTCCGTTGTAATATATCTTTCTGCATTGGTCAGCGTTTGTTTCCGCATCCATTCAGGCGGCACTTTGTTTTTATGTGAATGGGTAACTTCAAGGTAATAGCCAAACACATTGTTGAAGCCGATCTTTAAAGATGAGATCCCTGTTCTTTCAGCTTCCTGTTGCTGGAGTTTTGCAAGATATTCTTTACCACTGTAAGCGATCTGTCTCAACTCTTCCAGATCTTTACTAACACCGCTATTAATGATTCCTCCTTTAATCGCAAGAGCCGGGGGATTATCTACGATCTCTTTAAATATCTTTTCGGCAATATAAGGGCAGGGGTTCAGTGCATCACCCAATCTCTTCAGGTATTCGTTTGATGAAGACAGGCAAAGATTTTTTATTGCTTCCACCTGTTTCAATCCTCTTGCCAGTTGCAGCACTTCCCTCGGGTTGATCTTCTTCAAAGGAATTTTTGAAACCAATCGTTCAATATCGCCGCATTGTTTAATATGAAGTCCAAGTTTGTTTTTGAGGTCCGATTCTTTGATCAGGAATTCGACTGTATCAAGCCTTTCGTTTATTTTCTGAATGTCCTTTAACGGGAAAACGATCCAACGTTTCAATAAACGGGCACCCATTGGTGAAACCGTGTTGTCCAGTACCTGTAATAAAGTATGATTGCCTTCTGAATTTCCCTGTATCAACTCCAGGTTCCGGATGGTGAACCGGTCCATCCACAAAAAATCATCCCTGTCGATTCTTTGAAGGGAAGTGATATGTTGCAGGTTGGGATGCTCTGTTTCCTTCAGGTAATGGATGATGGCGCCGGCTGCAATAACTGCATTTTTCATTTCATCCACTCCAAATCCTTTTAATGAATGTGTCTGGAAATGTTTCAGCAAAGTATCTGCTGCATAAGTTGAATCGAATATCCATTCATCCAGGGCATAGGTATAAATCTTTGCATTAAAGTATTCCCTGAATTTTTTTTGCTGATGCCGCTGAAAAACAACTTCTGCAGGTTTAAAACTCTGCAATAGTTTATCAGCGTATTCTCTATCGCCTTCCGCAATTAAAAATTCACCGGTAGAAATATCCAGGAATGCAAGGCCAAATTGATCGTTTTCTGCAAAATGAATAGCTCCCAGGAAATTATTACTATGATGCTCGAGTATTTTATCGTTTACAGTAGTGCCGGGAGTCACCATATCCGTAACGCCTCTTTTAACAATTCCTTTAGCCTGTTTAGGATCTTCCAATTGATCACAGATAGCAACCCTATGGCCGGCTTTTACCAGTTTATGCAAATAGGTATCCAGTGCATGATGCGGAAATCCCGCTAAATCAGAAGAAGATGCGGCACCATTATTTCTTTTGGTAAGGGTGATGCCCAGCACTTTTGAGGCAATAACTGCATCCTGTCCAAATGTTTCGTAAAAATCCCCTACACGGAATAACAGAATGGCATCAGGGTATTTCTGTTTAATAGCCTTGTGCTGTTGCATCAAAGGGGTATCACTGGTAGCTGTCTTCGCCATGAACGACAAAAATAAGGAAGTGTTTATGTAACCCTTCTTTATTCTGCATCTGTTGAAAAAATAAAATTGCCATGAAAAAAGATTTCCTGATGATCGGGATAATATTATTCTGTCCCTTTATGAAAACAAATGCCCGCCACCTTCCTATAAGCAATAAGGATACGGTAAACGCAGATGCAATCACTCCTAATGCCACAGTGTATTTTGGGTATGGTGCTGAATTGACACACCAATCAAAAATTAAAGTGGATGCAGAAACAAAAACAATTGTTATCAATCATCTGAGTACAACAATTGATATCAATAGTTTACAGATCAGTGTACCGGAGGATGTAGCGCTTCTCTCACATAAGTACCAGGTCTTCTACCCCGTTGCTCCGCCTGTTATCAAAAGCAAAGAAGTAGAAAAACTGGAAGACAGTATTACAATAACACAAAGGGAGATCGGGAGAATCGACAATCTTATTGTAATTGAACAGGAGATATTAACCAAGACAGGTTTGTTGATTGAGACAACAATTAAAACAAGCGGTAATAAAGAAGTAACCAGCGCTGAAGTATTAAAGTTGCTGGAATATTATAATAGTAGGATTGAAAAGTCAAAGACGAATGTTTACAATTATAACCAGAATATTAAATCGCTAAATGAGAAAATTGCGGCTTTCAGAAAGAAGATAACTGAGATCAGTACAGTACCTCCTTTAAAAGAAAACCCCTTTGGACAGGTTTTTTTACAAGTGATGTGCAAGAAAGCTGCAGAAATACCAGTTGAGTTATCCTATTACACCAGAAACGCCGGCTGGACAGCCATTTATGATATCAGGGTGAATTCAAAAACCAATAAAGTAAAAATGGTTTATAAAGCATCTTTGACACAGACAACCGGAATTGACTGGAAGAAAACTAAACTTACTTTAAGTACAGGAACACCCAATTTCGGAGTCAACGCACCGGTTCTTTCTCCCTGGTATTTGCAGCTTTATGTTCCGGGGATATATACTGATCTTCAAAGAAGGGCAGCACAGGGAAATGCGGCCAGGAATATGATTCAATCCTATAGTGATGATAAAGTATTATCTGAAGTAGTTGTAACCGATGCAAACGGGTATTACAAACAGGAGAAATTAAAAGATCAAACTATTGATCCAAGTACATTACAACAATATACCACACTTAATGAAGGACAACTAAACACCAATTTTGAGATCGACCTGCCATATGATATTGAAAGTGATGGCCAGTTACATAGTGTTACCATTAAAGACCAGGAAATTACATGTACCCTTAAAAATTATGCTGTACCAAGAATGGATAAGGATGCTTATTTACTGGCAGAAGTGGCTGACTGGCAAAACCTGGATCTTTTACCCGGTGATGCGAATATCATTATGGACGATACCTATATCGGGAAATCGGTAATTGACCCTAACTCAACTGCCGATACCTTGAATCTTTCTTTGGGCAGAGATAGAAGAATAGCAGTAAAACGTTCATTGGTCAAAGAATTGAGCAGCCTGAAGACCTCAGGTAAGGAAAGTAAGCAGGTATTTACTTACGAAATTCTTGTAAAAAACAATAAGCTGACTGATGTGAACCTGTTATTAAAAGATCAATTCCCGTTAAGTACGATCAAGGAAGTTGAAGTAAAACTGGATGATGAAGGAACGGCAATGATAAATGAAGAAACCGGGGTATTGACATGGAAACTGGATCTGAAGCCGGGCGAAAGCAAAAAAGTAAGATTCAGTTATACGGTGAGGTATCCTAAGGATAAAAAGATCATCAACCTCAAATAAAGGTTCTGAAAGAATAGAAGGCCTCCATTGTAAAATGGAGGTTATTTTTGCGCCATGCGTAAACTGAGTATGCAGGAACTGGACCGGAAATCGGTAGATGAATTCAAGCAATCTGATAAAATTCCGATTATTGTGGTGCTGGAGAATATCCGCAGCGCCTATAATGTGGGCAGTGTTTTCCGTACTGCCGATGCGTTCTTAATTGAAGCGATCTATATTGTAGGCTATTCTGCAAAACCTCCTCATAAAGAAATAAAAAAAACAGCTCTGGGTGCTGAGGAAACGGTGGAATGGAAACATTTCAAAACTTCGGCAGAAGCTATTGAAGAATTAAAAAAGAAAGGCTACCGGGTGTTTGCAGTGGAACAGGCAGAAAAAAGCTACAAGCTTAATGCAGCGGGATTCAGACAAAATGAAAGAATAGCGGTCGTTTTTGGTAATGAAGTGACGGGAGTAGAGCAAGAAACCATTGATCTCTGTGAAGGATGTATTGAAATACCACAGCTGGGGATGAAACATTCACTGAATATTGCCACGGCAGCAGGAGTTGTATTGTGGGAGATGGTAAGAACTAAAATTTCACCCCCTGTAAAGGGAAGAACAGAACATTAACTGTTTATGTAATGGCAAAAATCAAAAATTATCTTTCTTTTATAAAATTTTCTCATACCATCTTCGCAATGCCTTTTGCGTTGATTGGGTTTGCTCTGGGAATTTTTGAGTACACGTCTGTTATTCCGGGTTGGCATACTAAAGTTTTTCCTCCACAATTTGATTGGAATAGATTATTAAGGTTACTTATTCTTGTTATTGGATGCATGATTTTTGCCCGTAGTGCAGCAATGGCTTTCAACCGTTATCTCGACAGAGACATTGATGCAAAAAATCCAAGAACAGCTATAAGAGAAATACCAAAAGGAATTATTACTCCCCAAAATGCATTAGCGTTTACTGTAGTTTGTTGCCTGTTGTTCATAGCTTGTACATTTTTCATTAACCGGCTCTGTTTTTATTTATCACCGGTTGCACTGGCAGTGGTTCTTGGTTATAGTTACACCAAACGATTTACTCCATTGTGCCATTTAATTCTTGGTCTTGGATTATCCCTGGCACCGATCGGGGCATATATTGCTGTTACCGGGATATTTGCTTTATTGCCCATACTGTTTTCAATTGCTGTCCTTTTCTGGGTGAGTGGCTTTGATATCATTTATGCTTTGCAGGATGAGGAATTTGATAGGTCTCAAAACTTATATTCCATACCTGCATGGCTGGGAAAAAAGAAGGGGCTACGGATTTCTGAACTTTTGCACCTGGTAAGTGCTGTAGCAATTATCGCTGCCGGCCTGTATGGAAATTTTGGATGGTTGTATTGGATCGGCGCTGCCATTTTTATTGGTATGCTTGTTTACCAGCACAGCATTGTTACACCTAACGATCTGAAAAGAGTAAATCTTGCATTTATGACAGCAAATGGGATAGCCTCGGTTGTTTTCGCCATCTTTGTGATTCTCGATTTGTTTATAAATACCTAGAGAAAATGAAAATCATGTTACTCATTCACTATTCACTATTCACTGGTAATGGCAAGAATACTTTCTATTGATTATGGCTTAAAAAGAACCGGTATTGCGGTTACAGATCCGTTGCAAATTATTGCAACCGGTCTCACAACAATCGAATCGAAACAACTCATACCATTCCTGAAAGATTATTTTTCAAAAGAGGTAGTTGAAAAGATCATTATCGGGGAACCAAAGAACTGGGATGACAGCGATACGCATGCTACCCCATTGGTTGAAAAATGTATCAAAGAGCTGCATAAAAATTTCCCTGATCTGCCTGTTCAAAAAGTAGATGAACGATATACATCTAAAATGGCAAAAGACGCCATGCTGGAAATGGGTTTAAAGAAAAAGGAGAGAAGAAATAAAGCATTGGTAGATGAGATAGCCGCCACTATCATGTTGCAGGAATATCTTCGTTCTTTACAGGGATAAGAAATAAAACTCCTGTTTCCTTACTTTTGTCTTTACCAAAGCCTCCATATGAATGTTAATCGCAAAGTTCAGACGCTTGATGAGTTTACTATCCAACAGCTCCGTGACTTCCCTCATGCTACAGGGGAATTATCTCATTTGTTAAGGAATATTGGTTTGGCAGCTAAAAGGGTTAATGTAGAAGTGAACAAAGCCGGTCTTGTAGATATCCTGGGTGATGCTGGTACTGTCAATGTGCAGGGAGAAGAGGTAAAGAAGTTGGATGTGTACGCTAATGACCAGTTCATGGGAGTGTTGAAACATGGTATTGCCTGTGCAGGTATTGGAAGTGAAGAGCTGGATGATTTTGTAGCATTCGAAGATCCCAAAAGTTTGCAATCAAAATATGTTTGTTTATTTGATCCGCTTGATGGGAGTGCCAATATTGATGTGAATGTTTCTATTGGAACAATATTTTCTGTTTACCGCAGAGTAACTCCAATCGGGACTGTAGTAACCAAAGAAGACTATTTGCAGCCGGGCAACAAACAGGTTGCTGCGGGGTATGTTGTTTATGGCTCTTCCACCATGCTGGTTTATGGAACACGGCGAGGAGTGAATGGATTTACACTCGATCCATCAATCGGTGAATTCACCTTAAGTCATCCTGATATTAAATGCCCCGATACAGGAAAGATCTATTCAGTGAATCATGGAAATTTTTATAAATACAGTGAAGGAGTAAGAAATTATATTACAGCTTGTCAGAAAAAGGAAAAATCCACCGGCGGTCCCTATACACAACGATATATCGGGAGCATGGTATCGGATGTTCATCGTAACCTCATCAAGGGGGGTATTTTTATGTACCCGGGTACAACCGACAAGCCAAACGGCAAACTGAGATTGCTTTATGAGTGCAACCCATTTGCTTTTATTATAACAGTCGCAGGTGGAAAGGCTACAAATGGTAAGATCCGGATACTGGATATTGAACCTACTGAACTGCATCAGAGGACGCCAATGTTTATTGGCAGTAAACTGATGATGGAGGAACTGGAATCACACCTTGCTAAAGAATAACAAAATATTTTAGTGGCAGCCATTTTACTTCTTCGTATTTCAGTTTAAAATATGGGGTTATCTTTAGGCCTAAACAAAGTTCATGGCAAAAACAATTATAGCTGTCAAAGACCTTGTAAAGAACTACGGTAGTTTTAAAGCGGTGAAAGGAATCAGCTTTGAAGTGATGGAAGGCGAAATATTTGGTCTTCTTGGACCCAACGGCGCCGGTAAATCAACAACACTTGAAATAATTGAAACACTGAGAACAAAAACCAGCGGACAAGTAACGGTTGATGAGTTGGATCTTGATAAATCGCCTGATGAGATAAAAAAGATTATTGGTGTGCAGTTACAAACCAGTGGCTACTATCCGGGTCTGAATCTTATTCAGTTGATACAATTGTTTTGTGGTCTTTATAACAGGGATGTTAGCCCAATGGAATTGCTTGAGACCGTAAATCTGCAGGAAAAAGCTAAATCCAAATTCAAAGAACTGAGTGGTGGGCAAAAACAAAGATTTTCTGTTGCCACAACACTGATCAATGAACCGAGAGTGATATTTCTTGACGAGCCAACCACGGGTTTAGATCCGCAGGCAAGGAGAAGTTTATGGGAACTGGTAAAAAGTATTCGTGACAGAGGAACTACAGTGATCATTACCACTCATTATATGGATGAGGCAGAATATTTGTGTGACAGAGTTGCTATTATTGATTCAGGTGAGATCATTGCGCTGGATAGCCCTGATCGGTTAATTGATAATCTTGTTGCAACAGGTTTTGAAAGGCCCAGAGAAGTTAAAAAAGCAAACCTGGAAGATGTATTCATAAATCTTACGGGTCATTCACTAAGGGAAAATTAAAACAGATACTATGAGTTTGCAGAATAAATTAAAAGATTTCATGTCTGGAAAAATTGATAAACAAAAAGAAGAAGGGCAGGCTTTCCTTGCTGCGAATAAAATGAAAGAAGGAGTGGTTGAGCTTCCGGAAGGGATGCAATACCTCGTAATAAAAGAGGGTACAGGAGTACAACCGGTAATCAGTCAGTCAGTAAAGGCACATTACAAAGGCAGCTTGCTTAGTGGGAAAGAATTTGATAATTCATTCAAACGGGGAGAGCCTTTTACAGCCCCTCTTAGAGCACTGATAAAAGGCTGGCAGATCGCATTGCCACTGATGAAAGAAGGAAGTCATTGGAGGTTATGGATTCCTTCAGATCTTGCCTATGGCGATCGTGGGGCAGGTAGTGACATTCCCGGAGGAGCAACACTTATTTTTGAAGTAGAATTAATTGAAGTGGTTAAATAGAAAATAGTTGAATTATGACAACGATGTCCAAAGATCTTCGCTACCCGATCGGAGAGTATGAACCTAAGCCTTTTTCAATAGAACAAAAAGTCGAGTGGCTGGCTGATATAAAATTCTTGCCGGTTCATCTTGAAAATGCTTTGTTGAACCTGGATGAGCAGCAATTGCAAACACCCTATCGGGAGGGAGGATGGACTGTTCATCAATTGGTGCACCACATTGCGGATAGTCATATTAATGCTTATTGTCGTTTCAAGCTTGGATTAACAGAAGATAATCCTACAATCAAACCATACGATGAAAAGCTTTGGGCTGAAATGAGTGATGTTCAGAAATTGCCTGTAAACATTTCTGTTACCTTATTGTATGCGTTGCATACCCGTTGGTACGAAGTGCTGAAACAGGTCACTGATGATGAATGGAATAATCGTACAATCTTTCACCCGGATCATAAAAAAACATTGCGGCTTTGGTTTTTCCTGGGTATGTATGCATGGCACAGCAGGCATCATGTGGCACATATTACTTCTTTAAGAGAAAGGATGAACTGGTAATTATGAGTAAAGATTTAAAATGGAAAATTCTTTCTTCGGAGTATCTCTTCCAAGATTTATGGTTTAAGGTCCGTAAAGATGTTTGTGAATCTCCTTCCGGAAAAATTATCGATCCTTATTATGTGTATGAGTTTCCGAACTGGGTTACGGCCTTTGCGCTGACAGAGGATAATAAAGTAATCCTGGAACGGCAATACCGTCATGCTGCTGGAGAGATTTGCTTGGAACTACCGGGAGGTTGCGCAGATGATACTGATAAAGATCTCGAACACTCCATTGCCAGGGAACTCCTGGAGGAAACGGGATATGCATTTACATCTTATGATTATCTTGGAAAAACATCTGCTAATCCGTCAACAAATAATAATTGGATGCATCTCTTTCTGGCGAGAGGTGGTAAAAAAATACAAGAGCAGCAGCTTGATGAAAACGAAGAGATACTAATTGAGCTATACACAATTGATGAACTGAAACAGATAGTTAAAGATCGAAAGATCATTCAGTCAATGCACATTACCTGCATTTATTATGCAATGGAAAAGATGGGATTATAAGCTCAATTACTAAAAAGCCGATCATACTTACCGATCTCCTCAGCCTTAAAATGTTTTTGTATTATAGTTTTAAATGCAGGTAACTTCCTGATATTATCAAGGTCAGTATCCAGGGAAATATGTTCTAGGTCGTTGTAACCACTTTGCAGGCAACGGCTGAAGTAATTCAGGGCCTTGTCGGTGTTTTTCTGAAGTGAATAGATGCATGCCAGATTGTATTCGTAGGTATTTTTGTATAAGGCATCTTTTTTTATTGCCAGTTCAAATACTTCAATAGCTTCTTTCATCTTATTCAGGTAAATATAAGACACACCTAACCGGTTTAGTGGCAGATAGTCTGTGCTGTCCAGCCGTATTGCTTCTTTATAGTGATTGATCGCTTTTTCATATAATGAATTGTCTTTGTAATAGTCTGCAGCATCGAAATAAGCATCTCCGGTTTTTTCATGATACTGAACATTTTCCTTATCGATTGAGACAGCCTTTTCAAAATATTTTATGGAAGAATCATAACTCAGATTGTAGTAATGTAAAAGACCAATCTGATAAGGGATATCCGCATCGGAGGGAAGAAGCGGGGCTAATAATTTATAATAATGTAAAGAGGAATCATAATTATACAGTTCATTATATATCAATGCCAGGTTTTTCATTGAACGGCTGTAGGTCGGATCTGAATAGTAGGCCTGTTTATACCAATATATAGCTGAATCGGTCTTGCCCAGCCTGTCATACATATAGCCAATATTATTCAATCCATTTGTATAACCAGGGTTATTTTGCGCACATCTCTTATACCAGAACAAAGCATCCTTTGGTTTATTTTGCTTATCATAAACCCAGCCAAGATTATAGTAGGTCGTATAGAGTACCGATGTGTCTTTCTCTCTTTTCAGATTTTTCTTAAATAGGTCTTCTGCCTTTTGGTAGTTATCAAGATAGGCATAGCTCAAGGCGAGATTAAAATAAACTTTATTGCTGTCCGGAAATAGTGCATTTGCCTTTTCATAGGTATCCACAGCATTTGCATAGTCCTTATTATTATAATAGGTGTTGCCAAGATTCTTATAGAAGACCGGCTCGTCAGGTAAGATATTTATCGCCTTTTTATAATAAACAACGGCACTGTCGTACCGCCGGGTAAAATCATATGAAATGCCAACCTTATTCAGAATAATTGCATCCGGGGAGGAGAGAAGTGGAAGCAGCGTTTTGTAATAATAAATAGCAGAATCGTCAGCAAACGAATCAAAATAAAGGTTACCAAGGTTGTGAAGAGTTGTTATGAAATCAGGTTTAATAGCAAGAGCCTTATGGTAATAGATCACTGCACTGTCAATATTTTTCATTCTTGCATGAACCCACCCAAGATTATTGAATGCCTGGTAAAAGCGTGGATTATAGCTAAGAGAGGTTTGATAATACTTTAGTGCATCCATTAAATTCTCCTGCTTATCCTCTATCCAGCCAATTCCAAATGAATAGAGATCAAGATCGGCAGTATCATTTTTTAATCCCAGAGTATAGATCTCTTTTGCTTTTTCTATCTGTTCGAGTGATTGGCAAGTAAAGCCCCATGTGTAATAATAAGCAAGGGGAAGAGTTTTATTTGCATAGGCTTTTTCAAACATCTTGGCAGCTTTCTGGTACCAATAGCGGGCAGAGTCGCGGTTGCCATTGTTATTATGATAATAAGCGTTTGAATAAAACTCGTAACCATCACTGGCTTCTTTGCTGATTGATTGTGTTGATTTCTTCACATCTGGCGGGATGAGCCCGGCAAACATCTTTTCCTCATTGATATCTTTATTGCGAATGCTTTTTCCAAGGGAAACTATTTCAGCGCCATTATTTCTTTGCTCTTCCCAGTCAGTGGCAAAATTTTTATCAAATGTCAAAGCCTTTCGGTAATAAAAATCTGCAGAGTCTTTTTGCTTTAATTTCTTATATGCCAAAGCCATGTTGAACAAAGCATATGCAAAATTTGGCTGTAGTGAAATGGCCTGTTGATAGAACTGTATCGATCTGTTAAAATCATTTTTCCCGAAATAAATATTACCTATCATAAACCGGGGATAGCTCCACCTGGGGGACAATAAAATCGCTTTATTAAAATACCTGAAAGCAGAATCGGTATTTTTTTCAGCCTCACTAAAATGCCTTCCTATTTCAAAATTTATAAACGCAGTATTCGGCATCAGCGAGTCTGCAAGATGCAAAAGATAAAGAGCCCTTGAGGTTTTATGAACGGAGGCGATGAAAAAGATTCGTTTTGCTTTTATTTCGTTGTAACGAAAATCTGTTGAATCCATCAGTTCATCCTGAACGATCTTTAATTTGTCGTTGGCGTCATCAAAAAGGCTATCCGGATAATCCTGGAATTGGCCACGGATAAATTGATTCATCAGCGGCTGCACTGCATCTTCCAGTTTTGCTGAAAGATCAGTTTTCATATCATAAATAAGGTTCTTGTCTGTGAAAACAGTTCTGGCTTTTTTAAATGTTTCAAAAGCATTATTGCCTTCAGGTTTTTCCAGGTATCCCTTTTTTAATTGTTCATGAAATTTTTTATATAAAACAGAATCTTCCGGCGAAAGGGGATAGTGTTTCATTGTTGCTGTTCTAAATGCCATATCATCTGGGGAAAGAATACGTCCTCGTTGCGCAATAATGGAAGTACGGATGGCTGTATCTACTTTAGCTATGATTTCATTACGTGGACCCAGTACAACCGGGTTTTGTTTTTCTCCCGTATATTTTCTGACACTATCGTCTATGTATCGCTGAATGTCATATAGAGTAATGCTCTCTTTTGTAGAAGGAACGGACATGCCCTTCAGTGCTTCGAGAAGAAAAAAAGTAAATACACCATGGCCTCCGGCAGAAGGAAAAATCATTTCTTTTGAGAGCTCACCCTGGTCGCATGATAATATTTTTATTGTATTTACAAATTGTGATTTTAGATAACCCAATGTTTGCTTACGGCCATCATCGCCGCCAGGCAGGTTGCCAGGCCGGCAAGCATCAGTAATTAAAAGAACTTTAGCCTGTAGTTCAATGGCCCTGTTTACAAACTTTTGAAGAAGCTCAAGGTCAATAACGTCACCTCCGGCATAAGTGCCGCCTGCACAGGAGTATCCTAAAAGATAACCGACGCTTACTCCATTCTTTTCAACATCACCATGCCCTGCGAAATAAATAATAACCTTATCCCCGGATTTAAGCCGCTGTAGTATTTTGCCGAAATCATTAAAGAAAGTAGAAGCTTTTGCTTCTGCATCAATTCTCAGATATATATTGCCAGAGTCCGGAACAAGTTTTGATGCTATCAGGAAATCATAAAAATCTCTTGCATCATTATCAGCATATTTTAAAGTGGGAATAGTTTCGGGGAATTCGTAATCTGATACCCCATATATAAGGGCATAGGTTTTGCCATCCTGTTCCTTTTTTTCTGAAGAGGTTACCTTAATACTCCTGTTACCACTTGTATCTTGCTGGCAGTAAATGGAAAACTGAATAGCCTGACACCACAGGAGCAATAAGAACAATTTTTGAATAAAAATTCTCATGCCCTGTAATTAGAATTTTAAAACCTGGTATAAAATTACAATTCTTATTGGCGAATAAAATACCTTGACATGGGTATTTACCGCAAAGGTAATCTGACCTCACCGACCAGGAATACGCTTCCGCAAACAATGATCAGATCATCAGGATGTGCAATTTCGAGTGCACTATGCAGGGCATCATTTACATCGGACCAGGAAGTGCCCTGTAAACCTGCAATGGCGGCTTTTACAGCCAGTTCATCTTCTGACATTGCCCGTGGAATCTGGGCTTTGGTAAAATAATACTTTGCAGATTTAGGAAGCATTTCTAATATTTTCTCGACCTCTTTATCTTTTACCATCCCTAATATTAAATGCAGTTCCCGGTATTCTGTTACTTCCGCCTGTCGAACTAACTCCCTCATCCCATCAATATTGTGGGCTACATCAAGTATAACAAGAGGCGAATCTTTTATTATTTCCCAGCGACCATGGAGGCCGGTTAACTTTTTCACATGACTTAAACCTTGGTGAATTGCTTTCTCAGTGATATTCCAACCGGACTTTTGCAACATGGAGCATACTTCAAGCACAGTTAAAAGATTTTTTGCCTGGTATATACCCGGAAGATCAAGGAGATAATTCTTATGATCGATTTTTCCTTCCTCTGCTATTTCCAATTTAAGCATATGCTTTTCCCAGTCCCAATCCATTACTTTTCTTTTTTCGGATGCAATGAAAAGTTCTGATCCTTTTTCAGTTGCAACAGATTCAAAAACAGGTAGCGTTTCTGTTGTCACCTCCCCAACAACAACAGGAATACCTTTTTTAATGATGCCGGCTTTCTCAAATGCAATCTTTTGAAGTGTATCTCCCAGCATGTTCATATGGTCCATTCCGATATTGGTTATTACGGACAGTTCCGGAGTTATAATGTTTGTACTATCCAGCCTGCCGCCAAGTCCAACTTCAATAACGGCGATATCAATTTCATTTTGGGCAAAATAATCAAAAGCCATGGCAACTGAAATCTCAAAAAAACTAGGTTCAATTTTTTCAATCAACGGCTTGATCCTTTCGGCAAAGTTTACCACTGATTCTTCACAGATCATTTCACCATTGATCCTTATTCTTTCCCTGAAATCTTGAAGATGCGGCGAAGTATACAACCCGGTTTTATAGCCAGCTGACTGTAAAATTGCAGCTGTCATATGACTTACTGACCCCTTACCATTAGTACCTGCAATATGAATTGATTTGAATTTTTTATGCGGGTTCTCAAGTTCTTCGCAGAGTTTGATAATATTTATAAGATCATGCCTGAATGCTGGTGGGCCAATCCGGCTGAACATGGGTAAGTGATTATATAAATAATCAATCGTTTGCTGGTAAGTCATGAGGGACAAATGTATAAAAAAGAACCTCCCGTAAATTAAAAAGCCATGCACCGGCTGGTGCATGGCTTTTATTAAATCAGGTTATTATACTACTGAACTTCAAAGTTAAATCGTACGGTAATCATTGATTCATGATCTGCCTTGTCAAATTTTATATTTCCTAAGTAGCGAATGATTGCATCTTTATAGGCATTGCTGGTGCTGGATGATCCTTTCGCAATACTTACAAACTTCCCGATACCGTCAGGAGAAACATTGACATTAGCATAGATCGTTGCTTTATCAAGGTCACCGGTAAAGGAATAATATCTTATGATTTTTCTATCACCTCGGGTAATTTTCGGACCGTTGCCTGAACCGACTCCTGAGCCATTACCACCACCGTTTCCAGTTCCGCTCCCACCACCTGTGCCGCTTCCATTTCCAACTCCATATCCTGTACCTTTTCCACCGCTTTTATCATAATCATCAGCTGAGCCACCGCCTTTCCCGGTACCGGTTGTTGTTTTACCTAATACTGCTTTTGGCTTTGGTGGTGCCGGTGTTTCAATTACTTCTTTTGGGGCAGCTTTTACTACAGATGTATTTGTGATTTTTGTTGCCGAAGGTTTGGCTACATCCGGCTTGGTTATCACTGGGCTTTCCTTGTCATTATTGTCTTCAATGTCTTTTGAAGGTTCAACATCCCCCGGCGCAGGAGGAACATGCGGAGAAACTCCTGGCTCACCGGCAGCCTGAACAGGATTTCCGCCTCCACCGCCACCGTTTACAACTGTTTCAGGTTCCTCAGGAAGGTTTAATTCTACTTCAATACCTGAAAAGCTAATTGGCTTTTCAAATGTTGGTAAAGGCCATTTCCATAAAAACATTAATAACAGCATGAAAGCGGCAAAAGCGGCCGTAATCATAGCTGCCTTTTGAGAATTCTTTTTTTCCAGCGAAACAGTCATTGCGTAAGTGTTATTCATACAAATGTACTTTTGGGTGTTTTGGCATGAAAGTCATTGTTTTTCACACCTGTTAGTAACGAAGCAAACGCCGTGCAACTTGTGCTGAAGGGGATTTAGAAAATGTTAAGATTGCGGCAAATACATGACATGAGGGTAAAATCACTTTATCCGATCCTTTTATAGACAAAAAAGGGCATGTATTTCATGAGTTTTGCGATAATCCACCATCTTTTACTGACATACACTTTTCTTCTTTTTTTCTCAATTCCACTCATGATTTGCTGAACTGCTTTATCAACCGGGACGATCCAGAACATTTTGTCACCTCCTTTGGCCATTTTGGTTTTTACAAAGCCCGGTTCTATACAGGTAACACCAACATCCTTTTTTAATTTTTTTGCTTTGATGAAGAGACCTTCAAAATAAGTACTCTGGAAAGATTTGGAAGCGGCATATGCCGGCGAATAACTGCTTCCACGATTTGCTGCAATTGATGAAATTGTGACTAATTGGCCACTTCCCTGGGTTACAAAAAAGTTGAAAGCCCAGTTAGCAATCTCGATGAAACCATTGACATTCGTACCCACTATTGACTTATCTATTTCCCATTTTAATTCTAATGACGGTTCGCCTGTCCCTGCACTGATTACTAGAATATCCATTCCACCGGTTTTATTAACCAGGGATTGCATATGTTGAATGTTATTATCACCTGTCACATCAAAACACTCCGTAAAAATATTGGACGGATATTTTTCATGAAGCTCGTTTAACAATTCACATCTTCTGGCACTAATACCTACTATGTTACCTGCAGAAGCATAAACTTCAGCCATTCGCTTGCCTATACCTGAACTAGCTCCAATAATTAATATTTTTTTACTCATAAATTGATCGGGTAGTATTTTTAATTCAGGCGTATTAATTTCAGCATGAACGGTACGCCAAAAAGTGCCCCGATTCCAAGAGTAAGAAATGAATTTTGCTCCGCAAAGAATCCCCCTGAATGATAAATTCTGTCGAAAACAAGAAGGCTTATAGTGGAAATAGCAAACCCGATTGAATTATAAATAGTCAGGGCGGTTCCCCTTAACTCTGTGGGTGCATATTGTGCAACAAGAGTTGAAAACTGGGGCGAATCAGGAGAAACGGTCAATCCCCATATCATAATAAAAATGATAAAAAGTATTGGAGGTAATCCAAAAGCAAACGGGGAAGTAAAACAACAAATACCTGAAATTATTAGAGAACCTGAAGCAACTTTGGCGCTTCCAATTCTTTCTGAGAGCAATCCACCAAATATGCTGCCAATTGCTCCTATCGAGATGCTTGCAAAACTTAATAGAGGAATATTAAGGGAATTGTTGCTGGTGTGATTGTACAATGCTATTAGTACTGGCAAAAATCCCCAGAAGGTATAGAGTTCCCACATGTGTCCGAAATAGCCAAAGGCTGCACTCCGCCATTTAACGGAGCTGAAAATTTGAGGAATTGCATTCCACCTAAACCCTCCGGATCTTTTTCTATAAGGACCATCACCAACAAAAAACAATATTATCCCGCCACCGGCAATTGCAAAAATGGAAGTTGTGTAGAGAACGGTCTTCCATTGCAAATCAAAATCCCTGTTTTTAAGTAAATGCGGAAAAGCTGTTCCGAGTATTAATGCTCCGAGTAAATATCCAAGAGCTTTGCCTAATCCCTTTTCAAACCAATCTGCTGCTACTTTCATTCCTACCGGGTAAATGCCTGCGAGGAAGAAACCGGTTAAAAAGCGAAAAAGGTAAAGCATCGTGGCGTCATTAGCCCACCACACTACAGCTGTATTAAACAATGCCCCGGCCAATGAACATAGAAAAAATAATCTGACAGGTGAATGACGATCCGCAAGTGAAAAGAATGCAAACACAAGGGTGCCTGCAATAAAACCAAACATAACTGCAGATGTTACCTGGCTGACTGCGTATTCATTCAGATTAAGATGTTGTTTTAGTTCGGGTAATATGGCGTTACCTGCAAACCAAAGTGAGGTGCCTGCAAATTGTGAAATAACAATTAAGGGAAGTATATGCTTTGGCGCTTTATGCTGCAAGGAATATTTTTTCTGTGATTAAAGATATTGCTTTCTTTTTTGCACATTAGCGACCAGCAAACCGGCAAATACAAGAAGAAAACTGGTATAATGTATCCATGAAATTTTTTCATGTAATAACAAAACAGCTTCAATACTGCTGAATACCGGGATCAGGTTGCCAAATAAAGATGCCCTGCCGGCACCTAAATTTGCAATTGATATATTCCATAAAAGGAAACAAATCACAGACGCACCCAGGCCAAGATAAAGGATTGCTCCGAGGTTAGATATGCTGATATCTATTCCACCTTTTGTATTCCATTCTGATATATAAAATGGAAGCAGTAAAATTGTCCCGATCACAAAAACTGCAAAAAGAAAATTCTTTGAACTCATTTCTGCAGGTTTTTTCTTGGCACAAACATTATAAACAGCAAAAGTGAATGCAGCAGCGAGCATCCACCAGTCTCCTTTGGAAAAAGATAAGGAAAGTAATATCTGCCAGTCGCCTTTACTCAGAAGCAATAATATGCCTGCGATACAAATTACCATGCCAGCGACTCTCAGGAATGGGACTTTTTCCTTCAGAAAAATTCTTGCAAGTATCACGGACATGATCGGTGAAGTTGTTGTGCCGATCAAAGCCATATTAATAGCTTCGGAATAGTGCCCCGCCACATAAACAAATGTATTGAACATGCTAACTCCCGAAACAGCTGCTAAAAGAAAATACCAAATATGTTTCTTTATAATGCCGGTATCATTCCATATTGTTTTTCTAACAAGTATGAACATGATCACTGTAGCAGTAAGCCAGCGATAAAAAGCCAGTGTTACCGGGGGAATATCTTTTATCACTCCTCTTGCAATAATAAAATTACCAGCCCAAATGATTGTAGCAAGAACGGCGACAAAAGCACCTGAAAGGATCTTGTTTTGGGAAAATTTTTCGGACATGGATTACTAAAATTAATGAGCAAAATCCAGTTCGAATTGTCCTTTTATTCTTTCAATAGGAGGGTTGAAATAGCCGTATTTAAGTTCTGGGAATTCTTCCCTGATCATCTCCATAAGCTGTTTTACTCCGAAGCACTCACCTGTATCTGTAACTCCGATTTTACCCAAATACCAGTCAGGGTCAATATTAAAATTCCGCCACTGGATCATTTTCAGGCCGGTTTCTTTGATCAGTTTTCTTAAAGCTTCATATTCCGCCACAGAATCTGTCATCCCGGGAAAAACAAAATAATTAATGGATGTCCACCCGCCAAAGGAATTAACAACTTTCAAACTTTCAACGATGTCGTTAAAATCATAATTATTCGGACGATAATAGGGCATATAAATTTCCCGACGTGCAGAGTTGGTACTTACCCGCATTGAATTAAGTCCGCTTTCGCATAATTTTCTTACTGCTACAGGATCAGAACCGTTTGTATTGATGTTGATGCTTCCTTTTGAAGTATGCTTTCTTATCTCAACAATTGCTTTACTGATCGTTTCCCACATCAATAAAGGTTCCCCTTCGCATCCTTGCCCGAAACTTACGATCGGATATGCAGCAGTTTCAAGATGCGGGACTGTAAATTCTACTATCTCTTCTGATGATGGTTTAAAGTTGAGCCTATCCTGCGTGGAAACAATCGGCTCTTCATCTGGCTGCAATGAAATGCATCCGACACAGTTTGCATTACAGGCAGGAGAAACCGGCACAGGACATTCCCATCGGCCCAAAGAAAAATTTCTTGCCGCAGGGCAATTATAAGTCTGACAGCAATTTTCCATAAGGTGTTTAACCAAACGGTTGTGCGGATAAGCATTTAAAAGATCAGTAGTTCCTTTATTGATCAGTTGCTGATCATAGCCGCTGCATTCCTGCCGGATGTCCTGTTCAATTCTTATGGCAGGGACAAAGAATTTATTGTCGAACCAGCCTGCTGCTGTATAACAAAATAGCGGAAGGGTAGGGGCACCAGGTACTGTTTCATATGCAGAAAGATAAAACCCGGTATGTGCCGGCGGAATGAAAGCAGCAACTGCCCATCCTTTTTCACATAACCGCATTTCTCCTGTTTTTACATCTATGCCAATGCCTCTTCTTCCCGGCAATTCGTATAATGAACCTCCATCGGGTAATTCGATCCATTCATCCGCCGGTACTGGTAATGCATCCCAGCCGCTACGGCCGGTTACATAGAGGGATGTATCCTCAAAAATATTTCCACTGCCGTCTGAATAGAGTATATAAGGTGATTGAGATAGGCTCATTTGCTTAACTGTTGCCTGCAAAACTCGTTAAATTCTTTTTCATTCACATTTGTTTTCAATTCATCCACATATTGCTGAATAATTTTATTGGATTTAAAATCAATGGTCAGCAGCCCGTCCTTAAGAATTACATTGTTAAGTTTACGCCATGGAATTGTCTTAACAGGGAAAGATGGGTAAACAACATCTTCCTGTGAAAAGATAACTATGAATTTTCTTGTAGAGACGGTGCTTAAAATGTCAAACAAAATGCTGATGCCTGCAAACCAATACCTTTCCATTACTATCCATCCAAGCATAATGAAAAAGAAAAAAGGATGAAACCCAATTTGATATTTGGTGTTTTTGAAATATGAATAAAGGCCAAAGCTTGCTGCAAGAAGAATTAAAATGCCAAAGCTTTTTTTAACTTCAGATTTATCCCCAGAGAAAAACGCAAGATAAAGGAACAGAATTGTATTTATTATAATGATAAGCCAGCTTAGACGGAGATAGAATTTTGTTTTTTCATTCCTAAGATTAATCTCGAAATTTTCCATTTTAGCTGTTGCTTGTCACCAATAAATTGGATAGCTTAAATAAAACTCTTGCTCCAACGTTGGAGTTCCAATCGCTATCGCTGATACCTACTTCACTAAGATCGAAGCCTATAATTTTTTTTCCACTTTCAATTACTTTTTTGAAGACAAAAAATACTTCTTCCAATTCGAATCCACCTGGTACAGGAGTACCGGTATGGGGGCATAATTTTCTGTCAAGTCCATCAATATCAAAACTGATCAATACTTTGTCGGGAAGTTTATCAACGATCTCTTCTGCAATAGTTTTCCAGCTCTGACCTTCAAACTGGCGGGTCTTGATTTCTTTATCGAAATAAGTAACAACTCTGAAGTTGCTGCTCTTAATATACTCCCACTCAACCTGGCTGTAATCACGGACACCCACCTGAACCAGTCTTTCAATTTCAGGAATTTCTTTCAGTGCATTAAACATGATGCTGGCATGGGAATAAACAAATCCCTCATAAGACTCTCTTAAGTCACAATGCGCATCAATCTGGAGAATACCGAATTGGCCGTGTTTTTCTCCAATTGCCTTCATGTAACCCAATGGAGTACTATGATCACCTCCTAATATACAAACCAGCTTATCTTTTTCTAACAAGGCTTTGGTTTGGTCGTAAACCCAGTTATTCAAAAAAGTTCCACCTTCATTAACTTCTTTCAAAGTTTTCAGCATAAACTGGTTGGCTTCCACTTCCTCACCTCTTGATATATAATCAATATATAATTCTGCTTCTTTCCGCAGATAATCACTTTTCATGAGGATCTTTTTATCAACCGGTCTCATATAGAAACCTTTTTTCCAGGCTTCCGGCATTTCGGAATCAAAAAGATCGACCTGTAAACTTGCTTTGTGAATCGCTTCGGGTGCCCGGGCTGTTCCGGCATTATAACTTACTGTTACTTCCCAGGGAACAGGGATGATGATCAGCCTGGAAGTTTCTTCTGAAGTGGGTAAGCCGAATATGTTATTATCGGGGTTACTGACGCTATTAGGATCATGATTGATAAGGTCAGACATGATACAACTTTATAAGAAATTGCAAATTAAAAGCCTTTGATTAAGCCACAAAATCAGCTCTTTCTTGTACATTTTAGTGTAGGTAATTATTTTCTGCTTAAGTTCTTAAGATGATTAACATGTGAAACAATAGCAAGCCTCATCCTGGGGTATTCAATATATGGGATACCAAAATCTTTACATGCTTTTTTGATGATTTTGCTTATTGCAGGGTAGTGAACATGCGAAATCTTTGGGAAAAGATGATGTTCGATCTGAAAATTTAATCCGCCAACCCACCAGGAAATGAATTTATTTTTTGTAGCAAAATTTGCTGTGGTTTTTAGCTGGTGAATGGCCCATTCATCTTCCATCTTATCCGTCTTGATACTTGGCTCAGGAAATTCAGTGTGTTCAACCGTATGCGCCAATTGAAAAACAATGCTCAAAATAAATCCGGCAAATAAAGCAAATACCGTGAAACCGATCAGCCAGGGAATAAATCCAAGAACATAAATTGGCAGGCCAACAAATAAGAAGATATGCAATATTTTGAAGGCCCAGAATGAAATATGATCTTTTAATGCCATTGGTTTTAGAGGAACCGGACCTATGCGGCGAAGAAAATATTTTTTATAGTCAGTAACAAAAACCCACCAGATATAAAGTAAAGAATATGCGGCCCAGAAATACCAATGCTGGTAACGATGAATTTTATAGTGCTTTTGCGTCTCGCATAATCTCAGGAAAGGTTTTGCTTCAATATCATCATCAATTCCGTCAATATTGGTATAAGTATGATGAATAATGTTATGCTTTGTTTTCCACATGAAATTATTAGCACCCAAAAAGTTTAACGAAAGTCCGGCCATTTTATTTACCCATTTATACCGGCTGAAACTTCCGTGCATACCGTCATGCATAACATTAAAACCAATAGCTGCGGTCAGTCCTCCAAGTATGAAGCATT
This sequence comes from Chitinophagaceae bacterium, assembly GCA_035328345.1. Taxonomy (GTDB): domain Bacteria; phylum Bacteroidota; class Bacteroidia; order Chitinophagales; family Chitinophagaceae; genus JJ008. Next base: position 40,838 of record DAOLIV010000010.1, read on the forward strand.
TAATAATAGCAAGCCATGGTGCCGGTGTCAGAAAGACCAACCAAACATAAATAGAAACAAAGGCGGTTATTAAAAGGATGGCTTTAAAAAAAAGTTTAAAGTTGCCGGTGCTGGCTTTGTTGTTTTCTTTGAAATACTCGTTTATCCTTCTTTTTAATTCGCTGTGAAATGAAAACGTAGTTGAAGTAAACTTCGGGACAATAGTTTCTTTTTTCATTGTGGCGCAAATTTAACCCGATTAATTGAAAATGAGAGAGATTTGTGGATGGAATATACAAATCTGTCCTGTTAAATATAAACAAACGACTGTTTATGTTTCATTTTGGATCAGGGCGTCTAAATTCCTGATTCCTATCTTCTTTTCACATATAAAGCCCTCGGCGTACTTCACGCCGATTCTTTTCCCGAACATTCTTGCCCGGGCAATTACACTTTCGAGAAAATCGGGTGTTGAAATATATGTTTGCGGACCTGCATTGCTGTCAGACGAAGTATAAAATTGTGTTGAATAAGCTTCAATAGATTTCATTCTTTGTTCAAAAACATCGCTGATATCGATCAATAAGTCAGGTTCATGATACCAGTCTTGTATGTAATGTAGCAAATAAGCGGGCCTCCATTTTTGTTGTGAGGTGCCATTTTCGTCTTTTGTCTCGATCTTAGATAATCCCGAGAGGAAACAACTGTCGGAAATCAAATGGCCGGCTCTTCCATGATCTGGATGACGGTCATGCAGAACGTTACCAATAACAATATTGGGTTGAAACTTACGAATTGCTGAGATCAGCTTTAGCTGATGATCTTCATCATTCTTGAAAAAGCCGTCACGCATTTTCAGATTTTCCCTTACATGAACACCAAGGATCATGGCGGCATCAGCGGCTTCTTTATAACGGGTATCAATGGTTCCCCTGGTGCCTAATTCACCTTGAGTTAAATCAATAATGCCGACTTTTTTCCCAATCTTAAGTTCATTGATTATAGTTCCCGAGCAGCCCAGCTCCACATCATCAGGATGGACGCCTATGGCAAGTATATCCAGTTTCATAGTTCAATTTCCTAATTAGTCAAATTGTAACAGGTAAATAGCAGCTAAAGTTAATCAATGAGATTTTATTATGTGGCTTGAAAAGTAAGACAGCAATATTATTACCTTCTATACGGATTGTTGTACCAGGAACCATCAATTTCCCGGATTATGCTCTCAATATCCCGGTCTTCCCGGTTTTCAGTAAGGTCCCAGTCTTGTTTCAGGTTACCACCTACAAACCAGGCAATAGTCTGGTAAAATCTTGCGTTTACACCACCCTTATACTCTTTGATGATCTCATAACAATTATTTCCGGTCTGGCGATTGATCAGTTTCATCAGAATCCTTCCCTGGTAAACTGAAAGATTCGATAATGGCTCGGTGAATTGTTTTTTCAATTCTTTTTCTCTTGACCGGATGTATTGTCTTCGGTCCTTTTTAGAATCTACTCCAACAAGATTTGCATTAATATCATTAATAGTGCTGCCGGCTATCCGGGCATAGGGGTATGTAACATACACCGCATTTTTTAGCCTGTTCCATTCATTTATATACTTCGCCAGTTTTTTTGGAGGAAGTTTAGAAATCCAAACGGTTTCTTCTTCCTTATAGTTGACTATTTCATTTTGATAAAATACCGCAGGAACAAGAATTGTATCGTTAGGCCCCCATTTTTTTTCCTGTTCCTTCATTGCCTGTAATGCATAAAAAGTGGAATCTTTAAATGTTGAATCAGCAGGTACCTGGGCTTGCGAATAGAAAGAAATGCCGATCAGCATAAAAGCAACCAGTGAAAGAGTACGATAATATTTTGCAGATGACATCATTAAGACAAGGTTTTCATCCTTTTAAAGACCATAAAACTACAACAGAAGCTGTTTTGAAAAACACAAAAATTAGGACATTGTTTTGGAACTGCGGTTTAACCGGATCCTGTTATACATGCTCATTAAGATCCCTATTGCCGTTATGATCACTCCGCCCCATAATAGCCTGATAAACGGGAATTTATATGCCTTTATTGTAACATATTTCATTACTGCACCCGATTCCCTTACTCCAATTTCAACACTTTTATTATCTGCTTTCTGTAATTGCAAAATGAGGCTTTCAGAGGATAGGGTATCTGGCAAAGACATTATTTGATCTTTCGCAAAAGCTAACCGGGATGTTACAGTATAAATAGAGCCTGTTTTCGAAAAAATCTTTACCGGGGCTTCAAATAATTTGCCGTTTTCACCGAAAATTTCGACAGGCAGGCTATCTCTTTCTTTTATGCCCTGTAGGACCATAAACCCGTTTGAATAAAACAAGGAATCACCGGGTTTTAAAGTGTGTGATCTGAATGAAGAAGTATCTTTTTCTTTGTCAGGATTTGAAATTGAAGTGATGTAAGTAAATACGTCATGACCCCAATAGTGCCGTGCATCGGGATTCGACATCAGCCCTTCATTCCCTTTATAATTTACAAATGAATTGGGCATTAAAGTAAACTCCTCTTTCCCGTCTTTACTTTTAAAGTGGATCTTGTAATAGGATAGTTGCTTTTTAGGATGGGAAGAATCTCCAAGATAAGTGAGGGAATATTTCCCCATATCCATAGTTACATCCTTAACAAGTGTCAGATTTTCCCCGGGATCTTCTCCTTCTCCTAGTGGAACCGGGATACCGTTAATGTTATTGGAAAGAACTTCTTTGTTGGATGAAGAAATTAATATTCCTATCAATACCATCCCAAAACCAATATGGGCTACAGATCCACCAGATAGTTTTAGTTTGCCTTTCAACCCTAACCATATATAAGCTGTATTTGCGATCACCGTATAGATGCTGCAAATAACTGCCAGCCATATTGATCCATAGAAAACAGGCCCCTTTTTAGTGTAATTAATATCAGCAAACAAGAAAAGAAGTGCAGACACGATAACTGCAATAGCTGTAGGTAGAAGTATTTTATTACGGAAGTAGATCCATGGGGTGCTTTTATATTTCAGGTATTGTGTAATGGCTGTTAAAAGAGCAACAATAACCGCCACATAAACCTGTATGCTGTTATAAGCATATTCTGCATCCTCAGGAGGAGCAATCTTTAATCCAAATACTTTATTGAAGACCGGCAATGAAGTTTTGCCAATGATCACAATCGCCGAAAGAAAGAAAACAAGAGACCCGATAAACATCCAGAATTCTCTTGAGTTGGAATTTTCTTCTTTGCTGATAGCCGGAACCTGTGTTTGAATATGATAAACAAGAATACCGATGCCTGTCAGCAATGCGATAAGTCCGAGCCATGGCAGATTGAAGAGGTAAATCAGTGCTAGCAGAATTACCGAGGCCATCAGCACATTTCTTGATTGTTTGAAATTCTTTGCAACTAATATTGCAGGCAGCCAAATAAGCAGGTACATGAACATGTACAGTTGAATATTCATTCCGAGGTCTGTAAATGCATGAACAGATGATTCTCCGAGAATACCACTCCTTGTAAGGAAAGTAGAATATAACACAAAGCCGAAAGCAAGTATGAAAAACAGGTACGTTGATCTGAGTGAATATCCGCTGTGCTTATAAATAAGTAATGTATGGATGCCGGCAATTAGGATCATCCATGGAACAAGAGAAGCGTTTTCTACAGGATCCCATGCCCAGTAACCACCGAAGGTGAGTGACTCATAAGCCCACATGGCTCCCATCATAATTCCAACACCCAATACTGCAGCTGAAAAAAGAGCCCATGGTAAAGCTGGTTTTGTCCATTCGCCCAATTGCTTTTTCCAAAGTCCGGCAATAGCATAAGCGAACGGAACAATAGTTGATGCAAAACCCATAAACAATACTGGTGGATGAATTACCATCCAGTAATTCTGCAAAAGGGGATTCAGATCATTACCATCCTTAATTGAGGCCATATAATCAGCCCGCAATGGCTGGCTTACATCAAAGTTGACATGCAGGGCAGCTGCATTATCTAATACACCGGAGTCTCTTAAAAGAATAAAAGGGTTGGAGCCCATCTTCCATCCAAAGAAATAAATACCGGCAATCATTGTGGCAAGTGCAAACTGTGCGAAGCTTATAACTGTCATTACAGGTGCTTCCCATTGCTTACTTTTCTTTATGAGGATCAGGCCGAGCACACAATGCCATACACTCCATAGCAGAAAGCTACCTTCCTGGCCTTCCCAGAAGCAAGCCAATAAATATTTCAATTCCAGCGAACGGCTGCTGTGTTTCCATGCATAATGATATTCAAAAAGATGGTTATATATGATGTAGAACAGAATAATGAAAATGGCCAGAACTGAAATAGCTTCTGTTATAAAAGAATAACGGGCCAGTTTTTTCCAGTGTGCTGAATCTTCAATATTTACTGCCCGGGCAGATTTAAAATATGCAAAAGTGGCAACAAGAGAAGCTACCAGGGAAAGCACAATAAAAAAATGTCCTAATTGACCCGGCAGTAAGTGCTCTCCAATGTAATCCATGTTGCGATTTTATTTCCGTTTCAGAGTGTGGAGGTTAATTGATTTTTACAGAATCGGGATGACTCTTACCCATAGCTTGCTCTTCTTTATATTTAGAAGGACATTTGGTTTGAATCGATTGACATTCGAATAAGCCATTGTCATATTTTCCCTTTAATACAAGCTTGTCGCTGATCTCAAGATTATCTGGTTTGGCGCTGTGATAAACAACTTTTACTGATTTCCCGGTTGTATCAACTGCAACGAAACTCAGGTAATTAGGATCTTTTAAAGCATCATATTCAATGGGCTGGGACTTGTCCAGCCTTGCCATCAGGTGAACAAATTTTCCCGGTTTTGCCATAGCGGTTTCAACAGTATCATACGTACTGGTAGTTTTTAAGAATGTCAGAAGAATAGCTATAGCTCCTGCTATCAACACCAGCAATGCAATATGTAATTTTTTCATGACCCTTTTATTTCGGATGCAAAGTTAACTCAAAATCATCTGTTAATAGCCCTTAGGTTTACCGGAAACTGTAATTAGTTGCAAATGTTATAAGTTCTTCAACGAGGCTACTTAGACCTTATCTTTGTCACATTAAAAAAAAGATTGTAGATGCTTTTTAAACTAACCGAAGAACAATTGATGATTCAGAAAGCGGCAAGGGATTTTGCTCAGAATGAATGCTTGCCGGGAGTAATTGAAAGGGACGAAAAACAGCAGTTCCCGTATGACCAGGTAAGTCAGCTTGCCGATCTTGGTTTTTTGGGAATGATGGTAGATCCAAAATATGGCGGTGCCGGAATGGATACGGTTAGTTACGTACTTGCAATGGAGGAGATCAGTAAAGTGGATGCAAGCGTAAGTGTTGTGATGAGTGTGAACAACAGCCTGGTATGTTATGGCCTGGAAAAATATGGAAACGAAGAGCAGAAACAAAAATATCTCGTTCCGCTTGCACAGGGGAAAAAAGATGGCAAATTATATATAGGTGCATTTATGCTTAGTGAGCCCGAGGCGGGTAGCGATGCAACTTCGCAAAGAACTACAGCAGAAGATAAAGGAGATCATTATTTGCTGAATGGAACAAAAAACTGGATCACTAACGGAGGAACAGCTTCGGTTTATCTTGTTATGGCACAAACTGACCCTTCAAAGGGTTCCAGAGGGATTAATACACTGATTGTTGAAAAAGACTGGCCGGGGGTTGTTGTAGCAGCAAAAGAAAATAAGTTGGGGATTAGAGGAAGTGATACGCATACTGTAATGTTTAATGATGTGAAAGTTCCCAAATCAAACAGAATTGGGGAAGATGGTTTTGGTTTCAAGTTTGCCATGAAAACTCTTGCTGGTGGCAGAATTGGTATCGCATCACAGGCGTTGGGAATTGGAAGCGGCGCTTACGAATTGGCAAAAGCATACTCCAAAACAAGAAAGGCATTCGGAACGGAAATTATGAATCACCAGGCCATTGCTTTTAAATTGGCCGATATGGCAACACGAATTGAGGCGGCAAGATTACTTTGCTTAAAAGCAGCATGGGAAAAAGACAATAAAATTGACTATACGTTAAGTTCTTCAATGTCAAAAGTATATGCTTCTGAAATGGCCATGTGGACAACAGTTGAAGCTGTTCAGATCCATGGCGGATATGGGTTTGTTAAAGAATACCATGTGGAAAGATTGATGCGTGATGCTAAGATCACACAGATTTATGAAGGTACAAGTGAAGTACAACGTATTGTGATCAGCCGAAGCATTTTAAAATAATAGGATAATTTTGAAACAGAATTAGTGCAAATGAATTTTCATTTGCATTTTTTATTGTTGAATACAGAAGCCTATCAGAATGATTAATGTTGATAATTATAGAAATATTCAAAAAGAACTGGGCGAAGACATAACACTCGTTGCTGTTTCCAAAACCAAGCCTGCCGAAGATATTCAGGAACTCTACAACCTGGGGCATCGGGATTTTGGAGAAAATTATGTACAGGAAATGGTCGATAAGGCCTCCCAACTGCCGGTTGATATCTGCTGGCATTTTATCGGTCACCTGCAGACCAATAAAGTAAAATACATTGCCAGCTTTGTGCAACTGATCCATGGAGTGGACAGTCTTAAACTTCTGAAAGAAATAAACAAACAGGCTGAAAAAAATAACCGGGTTATTGATTGTTTATTACAGGTTCATATTGCAGCTGAAGAAACCAAATTCGGGTTAGACGAGAAAGAACTGGAGCAATTAATAAATGATTACAAAGAACTTTCATTGAATCATGTAAGGATAACTGGCTTAATGGGGATGGCCAGTTTTACTGATGATATGGATAAAGTGAAAGGTGAATTTCGCTATCTGAGAGATCTCTTTGAAAAAATAAAACCACTAGCCAATAATCATTCACAATTCACGACCCTTTCAATGGGGATGAGCAGCGATTACAGGATAGCGATAGAAGAAGGAAGTAATATGGTGAGGATAGGGAGCCTGCTTTTTGGGGACAGGGAGAAAAAATAATCATCAGAACCACTGCAGGGATTTACCTAAATATTCGTATTTTTTCTGTTTAAACCTTCCGTATATGCGGTTTGCTACTTTTGTAATTGTTTTATTCTTTTCATTTTCGGTTTCTGCTCAGGAAATGAGAGATACTGTGTTAAAACCTTGCCCTGTATATATAACAGATACAGTCAGTGTAAATAATTTTTTTATCGAAGGGCTACCGGTTACTCTCAGGGTTTATAGAGTAAAAGGAGAATTAACGATACAATTCCAGCAAAAGGACCAATATTTTACTCTCTTTTTCCATACACGAAAATTAAAAGACCGCCACTACGAAATCGATGAGGGAACGAAAAAGAGAAAAGAAGTAGAAGTGGCATACTCGTTCAAATCAGGTGACCAGGTTTCATATATTAGCCTTTCTACAGGTCGCCTGGATGTTAATTTCGATAAGGAGAAAGATATGTGGCACTTAAAAGTGGATGGCCTGATTAAAAATATGGTTGAACGTTACGTTACATACTACAAGGCGAGAGCGGATTTTTATATTAAATAAGACCTTGTCCTTTAGCGATTTTTCTTCTCATTATCAGGAAGTTTACAGCTTGTCATGGATTTCTCACTCTTTGTGTAAACAATCTAACTGCACGGAATTTGTACTTTTATTTTGAATTATGCAGTTCCGTAAACTACTAACCAGGTATAAACTACACCATTTCCTTTTTTGGGTGACGGTCTGTGCTATCTGGTATTTTCTGCGTGCAGAGGATTATCCAACTCCTGCTAAGGCTTTTATTGTGACTGTCATAAAGGTTTTTGACCTGGCGTTGATGATATACGTCACCAATTACCTGCTCATTCCCAAACTGCTGTACAGAAAAAAGTATTTCTTGTTTACGGTATGTTTTGTTGTGATGGTTTTGTCAAGCAGTGTTATCAAAATGAGTATCCTGGGGCACTACCTTAACAACCCGATTTTATATAATTGGTCCTCCCATCTCAAAGACAGAATTTACGATAATATTCTTCCTCACTTTTTCCTGGTAATTGCCGGTGCAGCAACAAAACTCATGTTTGATTATGGAAGACTCCAGCAGCGTATGGCTGAAATTGCAAAGGAAAAGGCAGAGGCGGAGCTTAACTTTCTGAAATCACAGATCAATCCTCACTTTTTGTTTAATTCGCTGAATGCAGTTTATTTTCTTATCGATAAAAATAATTATGATGCCAGGCAGGCTTTGCATAAATTCTCAGACATGCTGCGATACCAGCTATATGAAATAAAGGATTCAAAAATCCCTGTTGAAAAGGAAATTGCTTATCTCAAAGATTATGTAGATCTTCAAAAACTACGCAGGGACGAAAATTATTCAGTGACATTTAATTGTTCCCCGGACGTAAAAGAATTTTCAATAGAACCGTTATTGTTGATCCCTTTTGTGGAAAATGCGTTCAAACATGTTTCACATCATAGCGCAAAAAGCAACTTTATCAACCTGGAGATGAATCGCAATAATGGATCGTTTCTTTTTGAGATCAGTAATTCGAAAGAAATAAACGGAGCTTCTGTAGAGAAAGGCGGGATAGGTCTTGAAAATGTGAAACGACGACTGGAACTGCTGTATCCGGGGAAACATGAATTGAGTATCGGGGATACTGAAACTGATTTCACGGTAAAATTAAAACTGGTGATTTAATGAAGATATCCTGTATTATCATAGATGATGAACCGCTGGCCCGTAAAGGATTGAAAGAATATATTTCAGATACGGATTTTCTTGAGTTGGCCGCAGAATATGATAATCCTTTAAAAGCTGCTGATATTATAACAAGCGGAAAAATTCAATTACTTTTTCTTGATATACAGATGCCAAAGATTACCGGTCTCGATTTTTTTAAAAGTCTGCAACTGGCCCCGCCTGTGATTTTTACAACGGCGTTTCCTCAATATGCATTGGAAGGCTTTGAGTTGAATGCTCTTGATTACCTCGTCAAGCCGATATCTTTTGATCGTTTCCTGAAAGCTGCCATGAGAGCAAAAGAGTTTTATGAGGTGCGCCAGAAAAATCTGGCCGAAACTCAAAACGAAAGCTCCGGAGAATATTTCTTTATAAAAGCTGACAGCAAACTTGTCAAAATAATTTATAGTGAAATACTTTTTATAGAAGCCTTGCAGAATTATGTTGTTATTCATACCAGCGACAAAAAGTATATAACCTACCTCACTTTTAAATCAGTTGAGGAGTATTTACCATCCGATCGGTTTATTAAGACTCACAAATCTTACATTGTCGCTGTTTCTAAAATTGATAGTATTGAAGGGAATGATATCAGGATGAGTCAGCATCACATCCCGGTCAGCAGAAATATGAAGGAGGAAGTAATGGATAAGTTGCTTAAAAACAAGTTTTTGAAACGGTAATTTCTTTCTCTTGCTTAATTTAAAGTGAGTGGGTTTAATTGTAAATAAATTTGTAAAAGGCGATCTTTTAAAACCATCTTCATTCTAATTACGTTGATATTTAAAATCACAATTATGATGAAAAGTTTAACTGTTGTACTGGGGATTACAGCAATTCTGTTAGGTAGTTGCGGCATGGCCCAGACAAAAAATAATAAGATCAAGTATCCTGATCCGCCTGTGGCTGAACACAACGCTGTTTTTTCAATGAAATTCTCAGAAGCTGAATGGAAGGCAAGACTTACCCCAATGCAATACTATATATTAAGAGAGGAGGGAACAGAGAGAGCCGGTACTGGTAAGTATGATCATTTTTATGAGATAGGCACTTATTATTCTGCTGCTTCTCTGCAGCCCGTATTTAGCTCTGAAACAAAATTCAATTCAGGTACAGGCTGGCCAAGTTTTTATGCTCCCATAACACCTGATGCAGTCCGGTTGGTAAAGGACAATAGCTATGGTATGGTAAGATGGGCCGTTGTTGACAGCAAAAGTGGCTCACACCTGGGACATGTATTTGATGATGGCCCGGCACCTACGGGTAAAAGATATTGTATTAATTCTGTTGCTTTGATTTTTGTTCCAGAAGGCGGCAAGCCACCTACCAGCCCAAAGGAATAAGTTTGTAAAACAGGTTGATATGCAAAGCAGCCAGTTATTTTCTGGCTGTTTTTTAATATTATGGAAAGTCTACGTAGAATTCCTTCCCGTTAGTCCTAGTGTTCTTACCGGTACTAAAGCCCTGTATAAAACGTTCTAATAAAAACTAAAAACATGAATGGTAAAAATGGCTCATCGGTTGCAGAAATGATCAGGGAATATCTTGATTACCGGCAAAAGTCCCAGTATTATCACAAGAAGAAAAATGATGCTGAAAAGGAGTATAATAAATTGCTTGTAACAACCAATGGTGAGGTTGAGAATATTACATTAGAGAAGGCGGAGAAGATCTATGAATTGTATGCTGAAATGATATTTAACCAGGAAGAATCGAGAATGACGGATATCAAATTCAGGGAAGCCGATGAAAAACTAAAAGAAGTAGGACGCATACTTTTTCATACTTCGGTTATTGCAGATATTGAAATGCCTCCTTTAAATGGTGAATCAAGACATGCAAAGCAGGTAACGCTCAGTTTCCCGAATGGAGAAGTTCTGGTTGTATAGTGCAACGTTGGTTTTGTAGAGGTATTAATCTTAACTTTAGTATCTCTTCTGCATGAAAATTATTTTGATTATAGCGGCCACGGTTTGCTATCAATCAGCAACAGGTCAGGGAATTGTTGAAAACCTGGCAAAGGAGCTTACACAATCCTGCCAGACAGACCGGGAAAAAGTAACCAGAATATTCCGATGGATCACAGATAATATTTCTTACAAAACCAAGGCATACAGAATACCAGTAATTGGTGCCCAATCACGCCGTTTTGCAAATGGTGATTTTGATGAGGACACAGCTTCTTTAAAACCACTCAATGAAAGAGTGGCTGAAAATGTTATCAGCAGTCGCTTTGCAGTTTGTGATGGATATGCCCGTTTGTTCACTTCTTTATGTGATTATGCTGGTATAAAATCAGAAATAATTATAGGGTATGCAAACAATGGGTCCGAAAAGCCAGGTTCTAAGTTTGGAGTGAATCATTTCTGGAACGCTGTCTTTTTTGATACCAAATGGCATTTGGTGGATGCAGCGTGGGCAAGCGGGTATGTTATTCCCGGCAAGGAGGAGTTTGTACGGGATTATGACGATAAATATTTTTTATGTGCACCTGAAGTTTTCGTTAAAGATCATTTTCCTGAAAATCCCTATTGGACTTTACTGGTGAATTCAGTAGTTCCGGGAGAGTTTAAACACTCTCCTTTTCACCAAAAATCTTTTATAAAATATAACATCACTTCCTATTTGCCCTCTAATGGTATAATTGAAGCAGAACTTGGGGATGTAATAAAACTGGGTCTTACAACTTCAGATGTTGCAAGAGATAAAATGATATCTCCTGACATTTGTGAAGACCCCCTGTTTTGTTCTCCTTCTCAGTCTTCCATATTTCTTACACCTGAAGAAAAAGATCCTGATTTGAGCGGTGTGTACACTTATGTACTTAAAGTGGAAAATCCCGGAATAGAATGGGTTTATCTTCTTTATAACAATGACATGGTTCTTCGTTATAAGGTAAACATTAAAAAGAAGAGAACGGGTAGTTAACTTCCTCTTTGTGACCCGGTGTTCTGTTGTTTACTGACGAAGCCGGATTTTGGTTTTTGCATCATTTTGGAACCCTGGTTACCCGCTGAACCAGACTTTTTGTTGTCTTTCTTTTTTCCTTTTTTGTTTTGCTGATTAAGTAATGACATAGGGATAATTTATTTTTTATAAAGATAATATTTCTTCGTCATCTTATTTGCGGTCAGCTGGTTTCGGCTACAAGCTTTTTCATTTGTGGACAGCAAAACGAGACAAGTGATCATCTGCCTTCATTGATCACTTTACAGGCTGTACTCATTCTCTCATCTACCTGGGTTATATTCAGATTAATCATGTCAGCCTGCCGGCTTTCGCTATAAAGCTTATCTATTTCTGCATTGGTTTTTTCGAGTTGTTTTTGATCCAGGTTAGGCAGGGTTGTTTTCAAGGAAGCCATAAGTTCTTTCAGTTGTGTATAATTGCTTTTATAAAGTGCTTCAAACTCCTTCTGTAATTTTTTGATTCCGGAGGTTAACAATTTTACTGATGTGGGGGCATCAGGCGGAAATAAAAGCACTTCACCAGCAATTTGCGAAGTGTCAATCCAGCTTTGTAGTTTTTGTGGATCGTAATATTTCTGTATTAATACTTCAACAGACAACTCCCTAAGTGAAGACCTGCCTGCATTCTTATTCATGGTGCTGATGCAATCGATCAGAAATTCTTTAAGATCACTTTTTATTTCTTCGGATCTTTCGAGCAATACTTGTATATCCTCGCCGAATTGCTGATTAATCGCATTCAGTTTCTCGTATTGTGAAAAATATTGCTGGATCTTATTTACAAAAATGGCCAGGTCCTCAGCAGTGATGGTTCTTTCCACGATAACAAGATTGCCTACAAGAGATAATATAGTGCTGAAAATCCCTAAAGCCGGTAAGTACTTTTTTACAGAACTGATACCGTTTTCCTCAGGATTGGTCAGAAAATTCTCAATTACATCTTTAAATTTTCTTGTATCTGTTTTCCTTGTTTTATCCAGTATCGGTTTTAAAGCATTTGTAATTTCCCCTTTAAGGCTGAACCCAAGTTCATTATTTGTTGGGTTGTTGAGAGAAGTGATCTTATTCCTATAATTATCTTTCTTTAAAAGGCTGTTTATTGAGTTAACAGAATTATTTGCACTTTCAATATAATAGGCAATTGATAGTATTCCTGCTTTGATATCCTTTTTAACCGGTATAACCGGCTGTGACATGCTTACGAAGAAGATCGTGGTGGAAAGAAAGAAAATGGCCAGTGTAAATAATGGTGGTGTGTGTATTCTCATGACCAGCTGTTTAAGGCTGGATGCAGAAGCTTTTTTCATTACACAGGCTTGTAATTCATAAGAACGTCATTTTATTTTTTATGTGTCAAAAAAAATGTTAAGTCGTGCAGCGAAACTAAAATGGCAGATATTTAAATGCTTCCATGCAGGTATTCTTGCGACATAGTGGGAGTCAGGTTGCCTCCTGCTTTTTCAAGAGTAACAGAAAATGCAGTGGCGCTTGCAGGAACATTTTCCATGGTGATGAAGCGACCTCTTATTTCATCGTTAATAATACCGACACTAACAGGTTTCCCGTCCACCATAGCCCACAACTGGTAGTTTTGGCTTTCTGTGGATCTGATTAAATGATGGATCATTATATAAGCCTTACCTGTTTTCTTATCCCAGTACATAGTGCACCTGCATATTGAATGAATGCCGACCCCATACATGGCGACAGGAGTTATCGTGGGATTTGTCATTATTTCATAATCAGCAGCGGGGAGTGTAGGAGTGCTATTAAGCTCTGATACCTGTTTCTTCAGCTGGCTTGTTTTATTATAAAGTGTAAGATTTAAACCGGCACTTATAACAAAAAGGATTATTGAAGCTGCAACAGCAATTTTCATCCACTTAAGTGTTTTTGTCGATGATTGTTTTTGTACCAGCAATACAGGGGTGCCGAAATTGTCAATCATCCTTAAAATACTATCATCAACTGAAGAAGAAGGCATGGATTGGTTTTGCAACATCTTTTTTTCCAATTCAGTTTCATAAAGAATAATCGCATCGTTCAATTCAGGATGGGCAGATCTTAGAGACTCCAGCTCTTGTTCCTCTTCCTTAGTGCAGAGTCCCATCACATAAGTTTCTATAATGCCTGATGCGATATATTCTTTAATATTCATTTAAACAAACTGTTTTCTTAATTCGATTAATGCATTTCTCAACCTTGTTTTTACAGTGCCAAGCGGAATATTCAATGCTTTTGCTATTTCTTCCTGCGTAAATCCGTGGTAATATGATAACTCTATAACGTTCTTAAAATCATCTTTTAAAAGGTGTACCTGTTTTCTGAGGCCGATCTTATTTATATCAGGCTGCAACGACGATTTTTCCTCCAGATAATTTACGTAATTATTAATATCATCGTTTTTGGCCTGTGACTTAAAAATCTTGGACCTCGTTTTATTAATAGCAGCATTCCGGGTCAGTTTCAATAACCAGGTAAAAAGACGTCCCTTTTCAGGATCATATTTATCAATGTTTTGCCATACCGTAACCATTGTTTCCTGTAAAACATCTACTGCTGTTTCCTCATCCTGTATTATTTGACGGATCGCATTATATAAAGCACCGCGGTAAAAAAGATATAAATGACGGTAAGCAGCATTTTCATGTTTCTTTAATGCAGAAACAAGTTCTTCTTCTGTATATGATCTGTTTTTGTTATCCAGGCGATAGATAATTGAGAGAGCAAAGATGATAAAAAATTACAGCAGAAGGATCATTAGTTATTTTTAAATTGTAAACAAGATGTCAATATTTTCATCACTCTGTAATGACGAAATTTAAAAACACCTCAAGTATCTATTTTCAAAAATTGGCATGTATTTTACCTGTTTATAACTTATAAATGATTACAGCAGGGTTATTAAAAGAAAAATTTGGTTTGGTAAAACACCCTGAAGGGGGTTATTATACTCAAACGTACAAGAGCGTCGATAAAATAAGCGATAAATGTTTGCCTGGTAGATTTTCCGGGGATCGTTTTATTGCTACTGCAATTTACTTTCTTTTGGAAGCGGGAGACTTTTCAGCATTTCATCGTATCAAAAGTGATGAGTGCTGGCATTTTTACACCGGACATTCGCTTATTATATATCAAATTGATCAGGCAGGAGAGATGCAAACTATCAGTCTTGGAAATAACCTGGAAAGAGGCGATGTATTCCAATTTGTTGTTCCTGCGGGTTGCTGGTTTGCAAGTGAACCAGCATCTCACTCAGAATTCTCTTTTGTAGGATGCACAGTATCCCCGGGCTTTGATTTTGAAGATTTTGAGCTGGCTTCCGCTGCCAATCTAGGCAGAGAATACCCCATGCACAGTGGAATAATCAATCGGCTGACCCGGCAGTAAAATTAATTTTCAGAAAATATTGAAAATACAAAAAATACTGTTAATTTTGCTCTGAGAAGAGTCAAAACACAGTATGAATGTCACTGCTTATATTATTTACATTCTTATTACGTACCTGGTAACTGTTAAAGTAGGGTTGATCTTTTACCGTAACGGAAGATTATATATTCTCAGGCTCCTCCATGGAAATGAAAAACTGACCGATTCTATCAATCATCTACTTCTTATAGGATATTATTTATTGAATCTTGGGTACGCATCACTCATGTTGAGCCAATGGCAGACTATACATACCATAACTGAATTATTAACAAGTGTCGTTAACATGACTGGGAGAATAATGGTTTTGCTTGGCATAATTCATTTTTTTAATATGGCTACCATTTTTATTTACAGTAAAAAGATGGATAAAAATATTACTCACCATAAAAAAACAGGTTTATGAACACCTCCTTGAATTTTATAGCCTACCTGATCTATCTGCCAGTTGTTATTACATTAACATGGTATGTTGCTCATGTACTTTTCAGAAATAGTAAGGTATTTATGTTAGATATATTTAACGGCAGAGCAGAGATCGCAATTGCTACAAACAAGCTATTTGAAACCGGCTTTTATCTTTTGAATCTTGGTTTTGCGTTACTGATAATGGAAATAGTAACGGAAATTGCCGACAGCAGAACGCTCATGGAAATCCTTAGTACAAAAATTGGTGGATTCTGTATCTATCTTGGGATCATGCTGTTTTTTAACCTCTATCTTTTTTTCAGGGGAAGAAGAATTTCCAGGGAAAGGACAAGGCTGGCTGAGGCGTTAAAGAAAATACCCGGCAATAGTTAATGGTAATACTAAAAAGGAGCCGCTGCAGGCTCCTTTTTAGTATATGGAATATTCTGTCAGCCTGAAAATAATGCATAATCCTCTCAGTTCCTTACCTTTGCGGGCTATGTCTGAAGACGTTAAAAAAGAAGAAAGAAGCCTGAATTTTCTGGAAGAGATCATTGAGGAAGATCTGAAAGAAGGGAAATATAAAACCATTGTGACTCGTTTTCCTCCCGAGCCAAACGGTTATTTACATATCGGACATGCAAGTAGTATTTGCCTGAATTTTGGTCTTACTCAAAAATACCCCGGGTATACTAACCTTAGATTTGATGATACAAATCCCGAAACTGAGGATACAGAATATGTGAGTAGCATTAAAGAAGACATAAGCTGGCTTGGTTTTGAGTGGAAGAATGAGCATTATGCATCTGATTATTTTGATGATTTATATGAGTATGCAATTGCATTAATTAAAAAAGGATTTGCTTACGTTGATGATAGCACCAGTGAAGAGATTGCAGCGATGAAAGGGACACCTACTGAACCCGGAAGAAACAGCAAATACAGGGATAGGAGTGTTGACGAAAACCTGGATCTGTTCCAAAAAATGAAGAATGGAGAGTTTCCAGATGGCAGCAGAACATTGAGAGCTAAAATTGACATGGCTCATATTAACATGTTGATGAGAGATCCTATTCTTTACCGTATCAAACATGTTCATCATCATCAAACAGGAGATAAGTGGTGCATCTACCCAATGTATGATATGGCACATGGGCAAAGTGATTCCATTGAAGAAGTGACTCACTCAATTTGTACAATGGAATTTGTGCCTCACAGGGAGCTATATGATTGGCTGATTGAAAAGCTGGAAATCTTTCCGTCAAAACAATATGAGTTTGCAAGACGCAATATCAATTATACCGTTACCAGTAAGCGGAAGTTACTTCAACTGGTGAATGAAAAGTATGTATCAGGATGGGATGATCCGCGGATGCCAACTATAAGCGGATTGCGAAGAAGAGGATATACTCCCGAAAGTATCCGTGATTTTTGTGACAGGATAGGAGTGGCAAAAAGAGAAAACCTGGTGGATGTTGGGTTACTGGAGTTTTGTGTCAGAGAGCATCTGAATAAGGTTGCATTAAGAAGAATGGTTGTCTTTGATCCCGTTAAAGTGATATTGACAAATTATCCTAAAGACAAAGAAGAAGTTCTGAAAAGCGAGAATAATCCGGAAGATCCTTCGGGAGGTGAAAGGGAGATTAAGTTTTCAGGAGAATTATATATAGAACGAGAAGATTTTTTGGAAAACCCACCTAAGAAATATTTCAGATTGGCTCCGGGCCAAATGGTTCGATTAAAAAGTGCATATATAATTAAATGCGAGAATGTGATAAAAGATGAGAGTGGTACGATTAAGGAGATTCATTGCAGTTATATTCCCGAAAGTAAAAGCGGAAGTGATACAAGTGGCATCCATGTAAAAGGTACCCTGCATTGGGTAAATGCCAAAAATGCAATCCCTATTGAGATCAGGGAGTATGATCGTCTTTTCAGAGTTGAGGATCCTGCTGATGAGGAAGGTGATTTTAAAAACTATATTAACCCCGACTCATTAAAAATAGTAAGGACAGCTGTAGCGGAAGCAGAATTGAAAAATGCAAAATTTGAAGACCGCTACCAATTTTTAAGAAAAGGGTATTTCTGTCTTGATAAGGATACAAGTGCCAGCCAAATGATCTTTAATAGAACAGTAACCTTAAAAGATGCATGGGCGAAGATGAGTAATAAATAAGCCAATAGTTTTGAGGGTACGTAGAGCTACTTAGCGCCTCCAATTTTATTAATTCTAAAAAATAATTGCTTGTAAATATTTGAAAATATCAGAGACCCACGCCTAAATTTATCCCGGCTTGAGATAAGACGAATTCAGTCCTGTCATTTGTACTTAAACCTTACTTAGAACATTTTACCATCCCGCAGAAGTTACCGGGTGGTAGCAATTAAAATTCTTTCACTATGCTTAGCAAGTGAAAGATTTTTTTTTTGTGCCTGTTCAAAAACATTGCTAAAACCAAAACTATTGCATGAGAAAACTTTATTTCTTGCTGCTGGCATGTTTGCTGGCAGCTATTACGAATGCCCAGGTCACAGGAAGCAAAACAATTGGGGGTTGATTATCCGACTTTAGCAGCTGCGATCACAGATATTAATACAAATAGGGTAGGCATCCGGATGACTCGAAGGGTAGAAAAGTTTATCAGCAAGCTGTAGTTACCAGTGCTCCATATTCTGAAATAAATATCAGCCTTGGCGAGAGGATATCCTCCGGATCTTATCTCGTGGAATTAGTGAATGGTAGTGGCAATCGGGTAGGAGCCAAATGGATTATGATAACAAAGTAAAAACCATAATTTCAGACTCTCAAAGCCAACTCATCCGAGCTGGTTTTTTTATTGATCTTCTTAATTGAAAAGCCAAAAAAGAATGGGTTTTTAGAGAATGTTTGTATCTTATTGAATAGTAATTCTTTATGATAAATTTTGAATTTAAATATAAAATAGTAGCTTTAAATCTCGATTTCCTTCCTTTGGAATACCTTACTTGATTCTGCCCTAGTTAATTTTCTTACATAACCAAAATCTGCATTTATGAGAAAGTTGTACCTATTTTTCACTTGTTTCTTCTTATTTTTTTTAGCACAAAAACAATTTGCTCAGGTTAGTGCCTACTCGTTTTCGCAATCAGTTGGTACTTATACCGAAATAACCGGTGGAACCGTGCTTGGTAACACTTCAACTGATGATCAGCGATTTGTAGACCCGTCAGTACCTCTGGGAGGTAGTACAAGTACAGGACCCGGATTCCCAATAGGGTTCAATTTCGAGTACAATGGTAATACTTACGATCGTTTTGCTGTCAATGCAAACGGGTGGATATGTCTTGGACAATCGGCGTTGACGCCTAGTGTGGATATGAATACCTCTAGTGCATATACCCCACTTGCTTCAACTGCAACAAATACTCCGTCTTTTCTAAGAAGCCGAATTGCCGGAATGGGTAGAGATCTCGTTGCCACAACGGGTGCGGAACTTCGTATAGAAACGATTGGATCTGCGCCTAACAGGCAATGTGTTATACAATGGAAGGGTTATCATAGATTTTCAGCAGCAGGAACGGGTGCAGGGGACAATTTTAATTTTCAAATTGTTCTGAACGAAACCTCTAATGTTATTAATGTAATGTTTGGTTCAATGACATTTGGAACGTCTTCTTCAACTAACACTCATGTCGGACTTGGTGGAACTCTTTCAACTGATTTTAATAATCGTACTACAACTACAGATTGGAACGCTACTACTGCAGGTGCGACGAATGCAGTCGGCTGTACTATTTCATCAACTGTAACAGTACCTGCTAATGGCCGCACTTTAACATGGACTCCGCCTGCCCCTTGTACTACACCTCCGGCTGGTGGAACAACCATTGCGAGTTCAAATCCGGCATGTACAGGAGTTAATTTTGATTTGAGTGTCACGGGGGATGGTATTGGTACTGGTTTAACTTATCAATGGCAATCTTCCCCGGATGGAACAACATGGACTGACATTGGTGGTGCTACAGCTGCTATGTATACGGCAAACCAGACAGTTGCGACATGGTATCGCAGAAGAATTACATGTAGTGGCGTAGATGGTTTCTCAACTGCATTACAAGTAACAATGGCACCTCCAACAAGTTGCTACTGTGCCGCTGGTGCAACAAGTACTTCTTTCGAAAAAATATCGAATGTTACATTTAATACAATAAATAATAATTCAGCTTCAACTGCAGGATATGAGAACTTTACTGCAATAACTACTACAGTTACTGCAGGAGCAACGTATCCGATTTCAGTAAGTATTTCCGGAGCATTTTCATCTGACCAGGTACTTGTTTGGATTGACTTTAACCAGGATGGAGATTTCTTTGATCCGGGTGAGGATGTATATATATCTGCAACAGGGGTAGGTCCGCATGCAGGTAATATTTCAATACCAACTACCGCTACAGCGGGTAATACAAGAATGAGGGTGAGGATGCATGATTCAAGTTTAGGGGCCAATGGTACACCTTGTGGTAATTCATCTTATGGACAAGTTGAAGATTATACTGTTAATATTTTCATTCCGCCTTGTACAATAATTTGTCCTGCAAATATTACAGTCAATAACGATGCGAATCAATGTGGAGCTATTGTAAACTATCCGGCTCCGACCACAACTGGTGTTTGCGGACCTGTAACAACGACACCGGCCTCAGGTTCGTTCTTCCCGGTTGGTACAACCACTGTAACAGCAACTGAACCCGGTGGTGGTATATGTACATTTACAATAACTGTTGTTGATGCACAAGCTCCGGTAATTACATGCCCTGCTAATATGACTGTAAGTAATACGTCAGGAATTTGCGGTGCGATAGTCAACTTTACACCAACTGCAACAGATAACTGTCCGGGAACTGTAATTACGAGTAGTCCCGCATCCGGAAGCGTATTCCCTGTTGGTACTACAACTGTTACTTCAACAGCTACTGACCCCGCTGGAAATACTGCATCATGTACATTTACTGTAACAGTAAACGATACACAAAATCCAACTATTACATGCCCTGCAAATATTACAGTAGGTAATGATGTTGGACAATGTGGTGCCGTAGTTAACTATTCATTACCAACTTACAGTGATAACTGTGGTTTACCTGGTCCTGTCATTCTTAGCCAAACAACATCTAACTCAATAGGACCCGCAATACAAATAGGTTGCCAGGTTGCTGGTCCGTTTACTACTGATAATAGTTATTGGAGAGCTTATAATCTTGCCAGCTATGGTTTGGCCGGTTCCTTAACTATTAACAGTGTAACATTTGGTATTGAAAATGCAAACGCAAATGGCACCGGAACAACACAACCTGTAGATGTAAGATTATATACAAGTGCAGGAGCATTTCCTGGTGGAGCCAGAACTTTGATAGCCAGCCAGACTGTTCAGGTTTCTGATCAAACAAATACGTTGTATACAGTTAACCTGACAACACCACCAACTGTACCTGCCAATGCTATCCTTGTTTATGAAGTGCATACTCCTGATGGAAGATCTCCGGTAAATAATGCCTTCTTTATAGGAAGCAATAACCTTGGCCAAACAGCGCCGTGCTATATATCGGCTGCTGATTGCGGTGTTCCAACACCAGTTACATTGGCATCACTTGGCTTCCCCAATATGCATATTGTAATGAATATCAGCGGTAACGTTGCTGGACCAAATCCACTTACTCTGGTTTCAGGTCTTGCACCTGGAAGTACTTTCCCTGTTGGTACAACCACAAATACATACAGGGTTACTGATGGAGTTGGAAATACTGCCACATGTTCTTTCGACGTAACAGTAAATGATGTTCAAGCTCCGACAATTACATGCCCCGGAAATATTACTGTAACCACACCGGTTGGTTCATGTACAGCAACGGTTAACTATACGGTAACATCATCAGATAACTGCCCGGGTGTTACACAGGCTCTTCAATCAGGTTTAGCCAGTGGTTCAGCATTCCCATTGGGTGTTAATACTGTAACCTGGAGAGCAACTGATGCAGCGGGCAATGTATCTACATGTACATTTACTGTAACCGTTCTTGATGGACAATTGCCTGTAATAAGCGTACAACCTGCTAATCGTACAGCTTGTGAGGGTACGAATGCAGTATTCAGCGTAACTGCTACAAATGTGGTAACTTATCAATGGCAGTCATTTAACAGTTCAACTTCAACATGGAATAATATAAGCGGAGCTACATCTTCTACTTATACTGTCAGCAATGTGAATGTTGGCATGAATACGCAATCGTACAGAGTTGTAATTACCGGACTTTGCACAACGGTTATTTCAAATCATGCAACATTGTATGTGAACAGGCTGCCAAGCATCCAGTTGTTTGCAACACCAACACCTGTATTGCTGCCGGGACAAACAACAACAATTACTGCATCTACGAATCCTTCAGGCGGTAGTTATGCATGGTTCTTTAACGGTAGCCAGATAGCAACATCCTCATCACTTTCTGGAATTGGAGTGGATGGTATTGGAACCTATCACCTAGTGTACACTGATCCAAATGGATGTGTAAATACATCATCAGACTTGGTTGTTTCAGGTGCTCCATCTGGCGATATGTGGGTATATCCAAACCCGAACCAGGGTGAGTTTACAGTTCGTTACTACAACAGCGCTAATGAGCCTGCAACGGTGAATGTATATGATTCAAGAGGAGCGAAGGTTTACCAGAGCAGTACTGTTACTGGTTCCCCATACTCTGACATTCATATCAAGTTGCCGACTCTTACACCATCTGGTGGTTATCTTGTAGAGTTAGTAAACGGAAGTGGCAAACGCATCGGAGCAAAATGGATAACAATAACGAGGTAATATTAGATTACTTATAGATAAAAAGCCATCCTGATGATTCAGGATGGCTTTTTTCATTTCTAATTCGTACAAGCTTATTTCTTTATAAACAGGTATGGGTCATTTTCTACAAAATCATTAACCTTCACTTCAACTGAAGTAACCTTTCCGTCTTTGGTCGAAAACTTAGCAGGAAATATTCCATATCCAATATTTGAATATGTCATTCTGAATTCATTGTTATCCATGTATTGCATGTAGCCGATCAGTTCAGGATGATGTTCAAATTTGCATATCAGCAAAGTATTGCTTTTGCTGATTGTTATTTTGCCATATACCTGGTTTAAATATTCACCGCAATAACTATCAAGTGCTAACTCTGGTTTTTGTTTTTTATTGACTCTGTCTTCCAGTTTTGCCAATTCTGCTTCAAGTTCTTTTTTGTTTTGATTAAAGAAGCCAAGAAAAAGAGCACTTCTGTCAGTATATGGAACACCCAGATAGGAGTCAAGTATCTGGTAGCGCAAAGCTTCAAAAAAACTCTGGTTGTCATTATTCGTAAGGATGGTAATACCGAGATTCTCTTCAGGCACAAAACAAACATTGGTGACATAGCCAAAAGCACCACCAGTGTGCCAGTACACTTGTCTTCCATTATAGTCGGTTGTATTAAGACCGAGACCATAGCCTCTGAAATGGGATGGAAATATTGATGATTTCCTGCTGGATGTAATAATATTTACATCCCTTGTTTTTTGCAATACTTCCCATGGGAATATTCTTTGGCCATTATATCTGCCACTATCCAATTGGAACAATAGCCATTTACTCAAGTCTTTTACATTACTCACCATGCTGGTCGCAGGCCCAAGGTTATCTACATTGTCAAAAGGAACTTTCGTAATGGAACTGTACAAATTGTTATGAGGATGAGCCGCATTTTGCATTTTTGAAAGACCGGCTGTGTTCATGTAAGTCGTTCCCATCCCTAAAGGAATAAGAATATGTTGCATAACATAATTCTCCCAGGACTGACCAGTTACTTTTTCAAGAATTTGACCAGCTACCAGGAATGCTGAATTGCAATAGCCATAGTCTTGTCTGAATACACCCGGAGGTTTCAAATAACGCATCTTCCAGACGATAGAATCTTTTGGAAGATTTGAATCCCAGAATGTGAAATCACCCTGAAAGGTTTTTGTTCCCAGTCTGTGACACAGCATATCCCGAACGTTTGCTAGTTCAGTAGATGTTGAATCATAGAGCCTGAACCAGGGAATATATTTTGTCACCTTATCATTGAGCGATAATTTTTTTTCATAGTCCAGATTGGCAATAGAGGTGCCTGTAAATAATTTGGAGTTTGAGGCTATTATAAAGAGAGTATTTTCATTCACTTCATCTTTTTTGCCGATCTCTCTGACCCCATATCCCTTTTGAAAAATAACCTTTCCATCTTTTACAATTGCAATAGCCAGCCCAGGTATTTGCCAGTCTGTCATTCCTCTTTTTATATAAGAATCGAGACTATCATTTATAAAGGAACTCTTTTGATCTTTTGAATTAGAATATAATGGATTGCCTTTTTCACCTGAGTTATTATTTAATCTCTCTTGTTGTTCTTTTTTTTCCTGCTCTTCTTTATTAGTCTGCTTTCGTTCGAAATCTTCCTTTTTCTCTTTTAAACTTTTATCTATTTCTTCTTGTGAAGAATTTGTCTTTTGGGCTGAATCTACTTTGTTATTTACTGGCTTGTTATTCGGTTCAAACGAGGGTTGTTGTCCGAAAACGGGGTTTGATGTTAGCATTATACCTGTCGTCAGCACAATAAATAATGATAGAACTGCCTGTTTTTTTTGTGGCCTCATAACTTGTTATTTTAAATGAAAATAGTAAGAAATTGAAAAATCAATAGTCAGACCTTTCAAATGATTGAATAGTTGCAATCAAAGGGTTACAAAACCTGACGTAAAGAATTAAAATAGAACAGGAAAGATTATTTGTATTCGCCGAACACTTCTCTTAATGTATCTGCAATTTCGCCCAGAGTACATTTGTTTTCAACGGCTTCAACCACTACAGGCATTATATTTTCACCGCTTGTTGCTTTGTCATTAAGAAGTTGCAGAAGTTGATCGCATTTAGCCGGATTCCTGCTTTGTTTCAGCGCAGAAAGTTTCTGTATTTGCAATAAACGTATGTTGTCATCCACTTTAAAAATGGGGATTTTTTCTTCTTCCTCCTGTTCAAATTTGTTCACACCCACAATAATTCTTCCTCCGTTTTCGATTCCCTTCTGGTATTCGTATGCACTTCTTGCAATTTCGTTTTGGACAAAGCCTTGTTCAATTGCTGAAACACTTCCTCCCATCGCATCAATCTTCTCAATTAATTTCCATGCAGATTCTTCTACTTCTTTTGTAAGAGACTCGACAAAATAGGAGCCAGCCATGGGGTCAACTGTGTCGGGAACCCCACTTTCAAATGCCACGATTTGTTGTGTTCTTAAAGCAATTCTTGCCGCTTCTTCTGTAGGAAGACTCAATGCCTCGTCATACCCATTTGTATGCAATGATTGGGTGCCGCCTAAAACTGCTGAAAGCGTTTGCACTGTTACTCTTGATATATTATTAAGTGGTTGTTGTGCAGTCAATGTGCTTCCGCCCGTTTGTGTATGAAAGCGCAGCATCATCGCTTTTGGATCGGTGGCGCCAAGATCTTTCATTATTGTTGCCCACATTTTTCTTGCTGCCCTGAACTTGGCAACCTCCTGGAACAAATTATTATGAGCATTAAAGAAGAAGGAGAGTCTTTTACCGAAAACATTAATATCAAGCCCTTTTTCCAGCGCTGCTTTTACATAAGCTTTCCCGTTACTAAGCGTAAATGAAATTTCCTGTACAGCCGTACTACCTGCTTCCCGAATGTGATAACCTGAAATTGAAATTGTGTTCCATTTTGGAACTTCTTTACTGCACCATTCAAAAATATCAGTTATGATACGCATGGATGGCTTGGGGGGATATATATACGTCCCTCTTGCAGCATATTCCTTTAAAATATCATTTTGAATAGTGCCTGAAATCTTTTTGAGGTCTGCACCCTGCTGTTTTGCCAGTGCTATATACAATGAGAGCAAAATAAACCCTGTTGCATTGATCGTCATGGATGTACTGACCTGTTCGAGGCTGATGCCTTTAAACAGGGTTTGCATATCTTCAATACTATCGATTGCCACACCCACTTTTCCGACTTCTCCTTCTGAGAGAGCATGATCACTATCGTATCCGATTTGCGTAGGAAGATCAAAAGCAACACTGAGTCCGCTTACCCCCTGGGACAACAGGTAATGATATCTTTTATTGCTTTCTTCAGCTGTTGAGAAACCTGCATATTGGCGCATGGTCCAAAGTTTCCCACGATACATATCAGCCTGAACACCACGGGTAAAAGGGAATGTTCCGGGTTTTTCATTAGCTATTTCATCAGGGAGGTCATTTGAATAATAGACTGGTTTTATTTCAATGCCGGAATCTGTAATTTTTTTAGGCTGATCATTCATGAGGTTTGATTTTATTTCATTCCGGCAGCATGCTGCTACCTCATCAGAATTTTTGCTTCTTCGTTTAGTGCTTTCAGGACCAGTTCATGAATTGGTCCACTGGGTTGAGACATTAATATTTCCAGGATCTTTTTATTCAGATCGCCGGCACTGGCATTCGGAGGTAACGATACAGCAACCTGGTTTACGAGTAAGATACTTTGTTCTTTTAAATTTCTTACAGCATCCCAGCTGTTTTGTCCAACATAGAGTTGCTGGGTGGTGTTGTACTCAAATTCCTGCTTAATATTTTCAACCAAGGCTACTTTCATTTCAGTGGCAGAAATACCCGGTTTGCTGAGACGGCTTATAAGATTTGGAAGTGAAATTCTTTCAGTTAATAAAACTAGGCGTTCATAGGCCTGTAGTCTTAAAGGAATGCTATTAAACTGTCCTTCATCTTCCTGTTTTGACGCCGCTCTTGATACTTTAATCAATGAAGTCAGGGCCAGCAAAAATGCTAACGCTGAAACAATAAAACCTGCAATAGTTATATCCATGAATTTCAATTAACTGATTAAGAACAAAAATAATAAAGGAAATCGGATACAGCCGATTTACATTCAAAAGCAAAGAAACAGGAAATCTTAAAATTTCCGCTATCGTAAGCTTTCGTTGCATCCTTGAGCTAAGATTATTTAATTTTGCAGTATGGAAATTTTAAAAACAAGCCCTGTTTCATTAACACCAGGGGCTATCGTAGAAATTCGTAAACTGATGGCAGCAGATGGATTTGATAAAACCCAGCAGCTAAGAGTTGGAGTAAAAGGTGGTGGTTGTTCAGGTATGACCTATGTGCTAGGTTTTGATCATAAACAGGAAAATGATCAGGAATTTGAAATAGAGGGTATTTCATGTATTATGAATAAGGCACATGAAATGTATTTATATGGTATGCAGGTTGATTGGCAGGATGGATTAAATAATCGAGGATTTACTTTCATAAATCCAAATGCCAGCAGCACTTGCGGTTGTGGTACCAGTTTTGCGGTATAAAAAAACTTGAAGTAAATAAAAATGCCTCCTTTAGGAGGCATTTTTATTTGTTGAGTTATTTATCAGGCTTTTGCTGTAGTTTTTTCCATTTGAGTTGCCTTTGCTTTAACAACTTCAGACTTTCTTTTTCCCAGGTTTCTCTGACCACCAAGGTCTACAAGTATCGGTGCTGCAACAAATATTGATGAATAGGTACCTGTGATGACACCGATAAGCATGGCAAATGCAAATCCTTTTGTTACCTGGCCACCCACTAAGAACAATATCAGGATAGTCAGAAATACTGTAAGAGATGTCATAATAGTACGACTTAGTGTTTCATTGATCGCTCTGTTGATTACCTCTGCTCTCGGTGCGTTCGGCATCAATCTGCTGTCTTCGCGAATACGGTCAAATACAATAACCGTATCGTTCATGGAGAAACCAATCACCGTAAGAATTGCTGCGATAAAATGCTGGTCGATTTCAAGTGGGAAAGGAACGATTTTCCGGGCAAATGAGAACACTGCCAGTGTTACTAATACGTCGTGCAACAAAGCAACGATAGTGCCGAGTGAATATCTCCAGTCACGGAACCGGATGAATATATACAGGAAGATAACCATGATTGCAAAAATGGTAGCCTTAATAGCTCCTTTTCTTAAATCATCTGATATCGTCGGCAATACTTTTTTAGAACCCATTTTACCAAGTTCATTATTGCCATTTGTGAAATTCTCGAAAGTCATATTTGCAGGCAGATAAGACTTCAATCCGGTAAAGAGCTTGCTTTCAACAATAGAATCCGCACCTGCACGGGTATCTTTAATAAGATAAGCTGTGGTGATATCAAGCGTAGAGTTATCACCAATAGTTTTTATAATCGGGTTATCTCCTTCAAAAGTTGTTTTCAACTGGTTCCTGACTTCTTCAACATTTACAGCTTTATC
This sequence comes from Chitinophagaceae bacterium, assembly GCA_035328345.1. Lineage (GTDB taxonomy): Bacteria > Bacteroidota > Bacteroidia > Chitinophagales > Chitinophagaceae > JJ008. Next base: position 68,734 of record DAOLIV010000010.1, read on the forward strand.
AAATTTTACAGTATAGCTGCGACCACCAGCAAATTCAACTCCCTGGTCGAATCCGTTAAAATAAGATCCGATACCTAAGGCAAGAACGATCATTGAAATTACATAGGCGATCTTTCTATACTCGATGAATTTATACTTAGCATGTTTAAATACTCTGCGGGAGACTCCTGTAAAATATTCAAGATGCCTTTTCTTATTGGTAAACCATTCCGTAACCCAACGGCTGACGAGGATACCACAGAAGAGTGAAAGCATAATACCAATGATCTGTGTAGTAGCAAATCCTTTTACCGGTCCCAACCCGAAGTAAAAGAGAATAAATGCAGTTAAAAGTGTTGTTACATGGGCATCAAGTACCGGGGGTAGTGAACGCTTATAACCTTCGTTAATGGCAGGTATATATCCTTTCCCTTTTGTTAACTCTTCTTTGATCCGTTCATAAATAATTACGTTCGTATCTACGGCCATACCAATGGTAAGTACAAGACCGGCGATACCTGGAGCTGTTAATGTAGCACCAAGACCTGCAAGAATACCAACAGTAAACAACAGGTTTAATATTAAAGCAATGTTGGCTATCCATCCACTTGTATTATAGTAAACCAGCATCAGCAAAAAGATCACAATAAATGAGATCAGGAATGCTAACGAACCACCACGGATTGCTTCTTTACCAAGTGTAGGTCCAACCTGCTGCTCCTGTACGATTTTTGCAGGGGCAGGAAGCTTACCAGCCTTTAATATGTTAGCGAGGTCAGATGCTTCTTGTTGGCTGTAGCTACCGGAAATCGATGATATACCGTTTGGAATAGCGTTAATAACATTCGGCGCTGAGTAAACTATATTATCCAATACGATTGCTATTGGTTTTCCGACATTCTCTTCAGTCATTTTTTTCCATATCTGGGCACCGAAATTTTTCATTTCCATTCTCACTTCCACTTTACCATATTGGTCAAAATCCTGTGCAGCATTAGAAATTGCATCCCCTTCCAGTTTTGCTGTTGCACGGCCATACGTTTTCAAACCGTACAGGGGAACTTCGCTGGCTGATTTCCCTTTTTTGTCTTTGGAAGGAATACCATACGACCACATCACATCAGATGGAAAGTTGGAACGAAACTCATCAAGATATTCTCTTACAAGTGCAGTATCTTTTATTTCTACATAGGCTATTGCTGCAGGAAATGAAACCTGCCCTTTTTCATCACGATATGGTTGAACAAACTTTAGATACTTATCAATTGTAGTTGTTTGTGTTGTGGCAATATCTTTTGTATCTGTTTTTCCTGTAGTATCGTCTTTAAGAACACTGATATCGTCTAAGGAATTACCTTTCTTAGAAGTATCGTTCTTTGCTGTTGCATTGCTTGTGTCAGCAACTGCTGTAGTATCTTTTTTGGCTGTTGTATCTTTTGCTCCGCCATATTTTACATTGAAGGCATCAATGGTACGTTGCCAGCCATTTGAAAAATTGTTGTCGGCAAGAGTATATACTTCCCAAAACTGGAGATTGGCAGTACTCTGAAGATATTTTCTAACCCTTTCTTTGTCCTTAATACCAGGAAGCTCCACATTGATAATTGCTTTATCACTATTGGCATTGATATTAGGTTGTGCAACACCGAACTGGTCAATACGGGTTTCAAGCACACGGTGTGTTCTGTCGAAAGCGTCCTTTGCCTGCTTACGTATATAATCTTCAACCTGCCTGTCACTTGATTTTACGTCGATAGCATTGTTGCTTGCCCCGGCAAATAATGAGGCAAGGGGGCGGGTCTGTTCCAGCTTTCTATATTCCTGAATGAACAGCGAAATAAAATCACTACCGCTATTAGCTTTGCGGGCATCAGCATTCTTAAGAGCTTGTAAAAAAATCGGATCTTTTGAGTTGTTTGCAAGAGATTTAAGCAAGCCTGTCATCTCAACCTCTAATGTAACGTTCATACCTCCTTGCAAGTCAAGACCGAGGTTTAATTCTTCTTCTTTGGCTTTCTGATAACTTACTGCACCATTGATGCCATAAGTAATCGTTACATCTCTTGTGCTGTCAAGTAAGCGTTTTAATCTTTCCTGGTAAGCTTGCTCCAGTGTTTCCTGGTATACAGCTTGCGAATCTTTATTGCCGGGAAACTTTTCAGCAGCAGATGGAAAATTATTTTTTACATAGGCCCTTGCACGGGTTTCCATTTTCTTCTCATGGTTCTTTACAAACCATGTAAATGATAACTGGTACAGAGAATAAATGATAAGCAGGATCGTAAAGAAGCGAACCAAACCTTTCAGTTGCATACGTTGATGGGTTTACATTTTAATCACCTTCCTTTAAAACACTGACAAAGAAAGGCTTCAGACAAATTTTTAGGACGGCAAAGATAGGGTTTTAAACCGGAAGTCCGAACGCCAATTATGGATTGCCTGGCTCACCTATCATGATTTTAAATAATTGATAATCAAATATTTATGTATAGTGCCGGTCAGGCAATTTTGTTGGTTTTTATTATCCGGGAATCAGGTTATAAATACTGCTTCATAAATCCACAGACATTTAGGCGCTACCGGGATTGATTTCTTTATTCATAATTTGGGGATGATGAACGTTTCAAATTCCCTTCAGCATATCTTTTTGACTGTTTTTGTTATGAGCAGTATTGCTACTTCGGCACTATCACAAAAATCACAGCAAGACACATTGCTGGAAAAATTGTTCATATCCCAGGATTCTCTGTTTGAAGAAATAATTCAAAAAAAAGATAAACTGAATATCCAGGTTATCTATACAACTATCGACAGGAATAAAAAAGGTGAAGCAAAGTTTACTGATCACAAATTCAATGTAAATCCTGAAAATTATTTTTATCCGGCATCCACTGTAAAATTCCCTGTTGCGATTCTGGCACTTCAAAAATTAAATGAGTTAAAAATACCCGGTCTTGACAGGAATACGACAATGATAACAGAGGCGGAGAATTCTTTTCAATCTGTTGTGTTTAATGATCCTTCTGCAACTGATGGAAGACCAACCATTGCTCAATACATAAAAAGGATTCTGCTGGTTAGTGATAATGATGCTTTCAATCGTCTGTATGAATTTTTAGGACAGGAGTATATCAACAATACACTACATGAAATGGGCTATACAAAAGGTCAGATCATACACAGATTAAGTATTAGTCTTCCTGATGAAGAGAATCGTTTCACTAATCCTGTAAAATTTTTCGACAATACAGGAAACCTCGTTTATATGAAGCCGGCTGAACGAAGCCAATTGGTTTATGATACTCAGGAAGTAAAACTGGGTAAGGGTTACATACAAGGAGCAAAACTTGTTCAGTACCCTTTTGATTTTTCTATGAAGAACCGTTTATTGCTGGATGATCTGCATAGCATGATCAAAAGTATCATGTTCCCGGATGAGGTTCCGGATAAGAAACGATTTAACCTGAAAAAAGAAGACTATGAGTTTTTGAGAAAGTATATGTCAATGAGGCCCGCAGAATCCGGTTCACCTGCTTATGATAGCACTGTTTATTGGGGTAATTATGTGAAGATGATTTTTTATGGCGCAGAAAGATCAAAGCCTGAAGATGGCATAAGGATCTTTAATAAAACCGGGACAGCATACGGATTCTTAACAGATGTTTGTTACCTGGCTGATTTTAATAATGGAATTGAGTTTTTTGTAAGCGCCACAATCTATTGTAACAGCGATGAGATCTTTAATGATGATAAATATGATTACACTGCAACCGGGTATCCTTTTCTTAAAACCCTTGGCCGGATTATCTATGAATATGAGTTAAAGCGACTAAAAAAATACAAGCCGGATCTTTCGGCATTCAGGTTTGATTATAGATTTTGAAAATGATAATATCTTATCTTCGTCCGCCTGCCATTTTAAAAGTGATTTTTAATTTTCAAAGCTGATTACTGTGGTACAACTATCTTCTCTTCTGCAAAGATTCAATGAACCGGAAACATTAAAAATGGCCAAACTTGGCCGTGAACTCAGGGCTAAGGGTATTGATGTGATTGATCTTAGTCTCGGTGAACCGGACTTTGATACACCTGAGCATATTAAGCAAGCGGCAGTGCAGGCTATTCATGATAACTGGAGTCATTATCCCCCTGTTGCTGGTTTCCCTGACCTGAAAGAAGCAATCTGTTATAAGTTTAAAAGAGATAATCAGCTCGAATATAAACCCGAGAATATTGTTGTTTCAACTGGCGCCAAGCAAAGCCTGGCAAATGCTGTTCTGGCTTTGGTTGATGAGGGAGATGAAGTAATAATCCCAACTCCTTATTGGGTAACATACAGTGAATTGGTGAAAATTGCCAGAGGCCATGTGAGGGAGATCAAAACATCGGCAAAAGATAATTTTAAAATCACACCCGAACAGTTGGAGGATGCCATCACTACTCATACAAATGTTTTTCTTTTCTCTTCTCCCTGTAACCCAAGCGGAGCTTTCTACAGTAAGAAAGAGCTGGAAGACCTGGTGAATGTGTTCCGAAAGTACCCTAATATCACAATCATATCAGATGAAATTTATGAGTATATAAATTTCACTGGTCAGCATGAAAGTATAGCACAGTTTGAAGATATTAAGGACAGAGTTATAATAGTAAACGGCCTTAGTAAAGGCTTTGCTATGACAGGGTGGAGATTAGGCTATATAGCTGCATCACCTGAAATTGCGAAAGCTTGCGAGAAGATCCAGGGGCAGTTTACAAGCGGCGCCAATTCCATAGCGCAGAAAGCTGCTGTTACTGCACTCACAACAGATCTTCGACCTACCATTGAAATGGTTAATGAGTTTACGGCGAGGAGAAAAAAGGTGCTTGAATTGGTTAAGGAAATACCGGGAATTGAATGTTCAGAGCCGGATGGAGCTTTCTATATTTTTCCTGATATCAGCTCTTATTTTGGAAAAAGTGACGGCCATCTAACTATTCATACTTCAGGAGATTTTTGCATGTACCTGCTCAACACTGCACATGTTTCTTCTGTAATGGGGGAGGCATTTGGTGATCCCGATTGTGCCCGTTTTTCTTTTGCGAATAGCATGAAAAATATTGAAGAGGGGTGGAGAAGGATCAAAGATGCGTTAGGAAAACTTCGTTAATATTTTTTCAGCTTGCCATTTCACGGAATTTCTTGTCCAATTCCAGTACCTGGGGTATTACAAGTTTCTGCTCGTTGTTTGTAATAACAAAATCGCAAAGTTTCATTTTCATTTCTTCGTCGATCTGACGGCTGATTCGTTTCATCACTTCTTCGACAGGTACCTTATCTCTTTCCATAACTCTTTTTACCCTTATGTGCTGTGGTGCATATACGCCGATCACATAATCCAGTTTTTCAGCAGCGCCACTTTCAAATAATAAGGCTGCTTCTTTTAAAACATAAGGAGAGTTTTGTTCGCTCATCCACTTTTCGGCATCTTCTATAGTTGCCGGGTGAGTAATGGAATTCAATAGCTCCAGTTTTTCTTTATTGCTAAAAACAATTGAAGCAATAAATTTTCGGTTTAATTCACCATTTACGTATGACTGCTCTCCAAAATTTGTTAAGATAGCCTCTTTGATTTCCGGAGAGGTATTCATCAGTCTTTTCGTGGCTTCATCTGCATAATAAACGGGTATACCAAGCATTTCGAAAATGCCGGCTACAGTGCTTTTGCCACTGCCAATACCGCCTGTTAGGCCCACTTTCAACATAAAAGAAAATTATACCTGCGAAAGCCGGGAAACGTACTGATTAAAATGGAAATTATTTCTTGTCGGAAGCTGGTTTATTTAAAGCAGCTGTCCAGTCCATACTGATGGCACTTTTTTCAATTTTAAGATAGCTGCCCGGACTTACTTCAATATTAAGTGTCCCATCTTCATTCACTTTATTGATTGTTCCGTGAATACCAGCAATGGTTACTATTTTATCTCCTTTTTGTAAGTCCTCGATAAACTTCTTCTGGTTCTTAGCTCTTTTAGCCTGTGGTCTTATAAAAAACATCCAGAATACAAGGATCATTAATCCCAAAAATACCAGCTGTATGGTGCCGCCCATACCACCACCTTGTTTATTACCACCTTGCTCTGCACCCGGGGGCACACAACCTGAAAAATATAAAATGACTAGGCCGCTTAAAATATACCTTAAAATTGATTTCATTGTTTTGTTTTAATAATTCAATACTATTAATGATCTGTGTTATTCTTTTATTTCACCAGTAAATGTCAGCGTATGTTCTTTTTGCGGAGTTGTATTGGCAATAACTGTAACGGTCTTTGAAATAGTACCATGACCACTTCCGTTAAACTTCGCCCTGATAACCCCTTCTTCTCCGGGTGCAAAAGGTTTTTCCGGTTTTTCCGGGATAGTGCAGCCGCAACCAGCAGTTACATTTTCAATGATCAGAATTTTATTACCTGAGTTTTTAAACCTGTAAGTGATCTCTATTTCCTGGTCTTTCTTTAGCAGGCCGAGATTTTGAGTTACCGGATCTATCCATTCAATGGTCGTAAAATTTGCAGAATCATTCTTTGCCTTCTCAATTTCTTCAGGAGTCAGATTGCCACCAGTTGCTTTTTTATCATTTGTTTTGCATGCAGCCAGTGCAAGAACTGCTGCAACTACTATCAGTATCTTTTTCATTTCACTGTATTTAATAATTATATCAGGAGTGCAAATGTAGAAAAAACCGATGAGTGGTCGTTAAGCTTTTTTATAGTCCACTTTTTGCATTTTACCCTGACTAACAAGCTCTTTATGGATATTATCCAATATGCCATTTACAAACTGGCCACTTTGCTGGGTGCTGTATTCCTTCGCAAGATCAATATATTCGTTAATAGTTACTTTAGGAGGAATGGTTTCAAAATAAAGGAATTCGGCTACTCCCATTTTCATCATCAACATATCCAGCAATGCAATTCGTTCCGGGTCCCAGTTCTTAAGTTTAGGTATTATCAGTTCCTGTAAATAACTATCTTTTTCCAGGACTGTTCTTAATAGATTTTTTGCAAACAGTTCTTTGTCCGCCGGAACTATTTGTTTGAAATTATAGCTGCCTGGTTTTTGAATATATCCTGCCAGCAGTTGAATGATCATTTCACCATCATCGTCCCAATTAGAAAAAAGCTCTTCAATATGATTTAGGAAAGCTTCATTTCCCAGCAGGCAGTCACTTAAAATAAAATCGATGATCTTTTTTTCTTCTGTACGCTGACGGGAATTGTCTTTAATATATTCTTTGTACTCCGGAGTTTCTGCCAGCTGCAGGTAGATTTTTCTTATAAGTTCACTATTGGTTTTTAGCTCTGGTTTTTCCAGGTCAAATTGCTCCTTCAATAAAGGGTCTCCAAGCATTTTCCATAAAATCTCGTTACCGGCAATTTTGGTATTTACTTTAAGATCTTCGGCAGTAGGTAAATGTTTCGAAGCTCTTTGATGAGCATATTTCTCCGAATATCGGGCTACTTCTGTAAGAAACCAGGTGAAATAGATCAATAAAGAACGGCTGTCATCAAAATGTTGGAGGAGGATCTTTTCAGCTTCACCGGGCTTCAGGTTTTTATCTAGTGTAAGGGCAGTATACAAAGTCTGCATCACTTTTACCCGGATATTTCTTCTGCTGATCATGCGTAAGAACTTTTAAAATGTAAAAATAGAAGAAAAAAGTGATGAAGCGAATTACCATTTAGTTACGAATATTAAATAAGGAATTAAAATTCAATGACGAAAACAAATATTTGTAATAAAGTAAGATATAAACAGGGGATAAGTTTTTACAATTAGAGATACTTCTATTTCAGGATTTTTAATTAAATAGGTTAACTTTCATATCAATTCTTCATCAAAACATCCTGCCATGAGATACCTATTTTTTATTACCGCTTCTTTTTTTTCTCTTACTTTTTTTTCTTGCCGGTTCAATTCAGGAACAACTGAAAAAAAGATTTCAGACAGAATTCCAGTACTAATTGGCGAAGATGAAAATTTAGAAGACGAACAAGATGGAATACGGGAAGCACAACAAATGGAATTTGAATATACAAAGGACATTTCGTTGGGGTATATACCAAAATACAGGTTGATAAATGCAATGGAAGCCTTGAAGTCGGCAAGAGCAAACGGCTCATATCCGCAACGGTTAAATGCATTAACCTGGAGTGAAAGAGGATCAAATTCTGATGCTGTCGGGCCGAGTAATGGTAATGGAAGGGTGTCTGGCACACAGGTTACCAGCGGTCGTATGAGGGCAATCTGGGTTGACCTTGCAGATGCTACTAATCACACTGTTTGGGTTGGTGGTGTAGATGGAGGAATATGGAAAACTACAGATGTTACTGCTTCACCAGCTACTTGGACCTTAGCAAACGACTTTTTAGGAAATTTGGCAATAGCTGATATCACCCAGGATCCTACGAATACTAATACGATGTATTTCGCAACAGGAGAAAGAGCAGTTAACAGCGATGCGGTCGTAGGCGGCGGTGTATGGAAAAGTGTTGATCACGGAGTTACCTGGTCATTATTAGCGGGAACAACCTCTTTTTGGAATGCATCAAGAATTGTTTGTGATGCTGCTGGTAATGTTTATGTGGCTGCGGTTGCAAGTTTAACCGGGGTCCCGGGAAGTACTGGGGGTATCTATCGCTCTACTGATGGGGGTGCAACATGGTCAGCTAATATCAGTCCAACAGGGCTTAGTGCCAGGGTAACAGAAATGGTAATAAGCAGCACTGGAAGAATGCATATTGCGTGTGGATACTACAATACTGCTGTCGGGAGTGCGGGATACAGATATACAGATGCACCTTCTACAGTTACTTCAGGTACATGGGTTTCCCCAACCACAAGTTTTAGCCCTGTTCAATACAATGTCGATATTGCCGCAGCAGGTAGTACGTTATATGCCTTACCATCCAGTTCGAGTTTTCAAACATCGCAGGTCTGGAAATCAACAGATGGAGGCGATAATTGGGCTATTACCACCACTACTCCTCCGACTACCGGAAGTACGCCTCTTAGTAGTGGTCAGGCTTGGTATAACCTCGCAATAGCTGTAGATCCTACAGATGCAAATAATGTCATGGTTGGAGGGTTAAATAGTTACAGGTCTATAGATGGGGGGGCAACCTGGTCTGTAAATTCTGTATGGGTTACAGGAGTGCCGGGCTCATCTAATTATATACATGCTGACCATCATATAATCGTCTGGAATAATAACCAGGTATTGGATGGTGGTGATGGAGGTATATTCTATTCTGCCGATGACGGAGCAACATGGGCCGATAGAAATGTTGGATTAAGACTCAAGCAATTTTATGCCTGTGCCATACATCCAACATCAACCAATTATTTTTTAGCTGGTGCACAGGACAATGGTGTTCATCAACTCAATGGTGCTGGTATTACCAGCAGTGTGGAGGTTACTGGTGGCGATGGAGCCTTTGTTCATATTGATGAAGATGAACCTCAATATCAGTTTGGTTCATATGTTTTTAATGTATATAGAAGGAGTACAAATAGTGGTGCGACCTGGGGTACAGTTAGTTATTCTTCATCTATTGGTCAATTTATTAATCCTACTGACTATGATGATATCAATAATAACTTTTACGGGCCTTGGTCAGCAGGAAGTTATATAAGATGGATGAGTGCTCCGACCACAACGAATGCATTCTCTGTTTCTGTTTCTTCCATGACAACCAGTAGTCTTACTGCCACAACAGTTTCAAAATATACTTCTAACCGTGTGTTTTTTGGTTCTTCAAACGGGAAAATAATCAGAGCCGATAATGCCCATACCGGAACGCCAACACTTACTGATATCACAGGTTCAGGGATGAGTGCCTCAACTGTTAGTTGTATCGCTCAAGGTACAACTGCAAATAATTTAATAGCAACATTCTCAAATTATGGTGCGGCACATGTTTGGGTCAGTACAACAGGTGGGGGAGCCGCTGCCTGGACAAATATTACCGGCAATTTACCTGATATACCTGTTAGATGGGCTATGTTTTATCCTGAGGATAATACACAAGCAATTATTGCAACCGAAATGGGGATTTTTGAAACAAGTTTGATCAATGGGGGATCTACAGTATGGGTTCAGAATTCAACTTTCCCCACTGTTAAAACCAATATGTTGCAGTATCGCTTTAGCGATAATGCCCTGCTGGCTGCATCACATGGTCGGGGATTGTGGACATCATCTATTACTCCCGTTTCGCCTTATGTTCGTTTTGCTTCTTCTTATACTTACAGTAGTGTAAAAAATGAAGCAACAGGATCCACAACCGGGTGCAGAAATTATACTGATTACACATTAAATATGCATATTGATAAAGCCCCTACCGGAACTGCTAATGTTACATTATCAATTGCAGGAGGGGCAACTGCTACCCAAGGAGTTGATTTTGATTTTACAACCAATGGAAGTTTTGTTTCACCTTCAAATGTTGTGACATTTCCAAGCGGGGGTACAGCCGATCAGCCAATAACTATACGGGTGTATAATGATGCAGAAGTTGAAGCAGGAACTGAGTTCTTTACTTTTAATTATTCAATCGGAGGTGGCACCGATGCTGTTGCCGCTCCGAGCAGTAATTCCTATACTTTTTATATAGGAGAAAACGATATTACCCCGACATCAACAGCAGTTGAAACAGTGCTCAACAATAATATTACCGAACATGTACCTAATAATGGTACCTATTATTTTTATTCAACTGGTGTAAACAGGTTAATTAATAGTTTAACCGGCACTTCGGGGAATCTCGGTTGTGTTACTTCAAATGTTTTTGAAGCAGGCAGTACATGGCAATCATTTGCAGGTGGTGAAAGATCCCAGAAAGTAATTGAGGTTACTCCTACCACTAATACTGGGTCTTCTTATACGATTGGTCTTTATTATACAGCTGCGGAGTTGGCAGGTAAGCCACCAGCCAGTTTAAAGATTGCAAAAACAACCGCTGCAACAATGGCAAGCGCCAATGCTTTAAATACGACCGTAGTATCTACAAGCTTTGCCAGTTATAATGGAAGCGATTATGTATTTACTGCTTCGTTTACCGGATTTTCAAAATATTTCCTCGTCGATAATAATGTGGTGCTGCCGGTAGACCTGATCTCATTTAGTGGTTATTTGAATAATCAGCAAAAGAGTGTTTTGCAATGGAAAACAACGAATCAGTTCAACCTGGAAAAATTTGAAGTTCAGAGAAGCTATGATGGAGTTCAATTTGCAACAATTGGAAATGTAGACGCAGTTCCAAATCCACCAACTGTCCAGGATTATGGGTATACAGAACCAACCATTGCAAAGGCTGTTAATTTCTATCGCTTACGTATGGTAGATTTCGATGGTAAGGAAAAACTTAGTGCTATAATAAAGATTACAAATAATAAACCTGTGAAATTTGTTGAATTGCTGGAGAATCCTGTCAGGAATAATATCTCGTTTATTATTGATAACTCTTTAGGCGATAATGTTTCGATGCTTTTATATAGTAATAGCGGACAATTGATCAACAGGTGGAACCTGGGTAATCAGCAAGGAACTGTTTTAGTTCCGATAGATCGGTTCAATTTAAGCAGTGGTATTTACATATTAAGGATCGGTGCAGGAAATCGATCAGAAAGTTTCAGAATAAGTAAACAATAAAAATCAAGGCAAATGCCCCGCTGAATGCGGGGTATTTGCTTTTAGATTTGCACAAGGGCTCATAAATATGAATTTCAATAAAGCGGTAATAATAATTTGGCCAATTGGATTATTTTTATTGATACCGGCTTTTCTGGCTTGCTCACAATCGAAATCTATAATCAAGAAAAGCTATGGCTATTACATTTTCAGACTTCCTGGTAATATACCTGTTGATATGAATGGAGAACCTTTACCTGGATTTCGTGGTGACACCGTTCAGACTATTTATATCGAAACTTCAGTGAAGGATATTAAATGGGACTCTGCCTGGAAACAAAACAACGCATATATTATTATTTCAACTCCTGTTAATGAGGCAAAAATTGACGTAGGGCTACCTAAGAATGGCGATCAGCATATATTCATTGAGGCAAAAGAAGGAAATTATTTATGGCGGCTTGATTTGTTACTGATTGATGCTGGTATCAATCCCCCTTTTAAATTAAATGGTGATGAAGTAATACTGAGGGGAAATTACAAAGGCAAAATTATTGAACATAAAGTCAGTAACCTGGTAGAGCTTTATACCCCCGATTCAGTATAAGGTCATGCAAACTAAATTGCCGTCTGGCTTCGGTACTAAAATGAAATTTTGACCTGAAAACATCTGAAAGTGAAATTTTTTCAGCAGAATTTCTCTGGAAAATGAAATTTTGACTTCTCCTGACCGTATGGCATAGTATTTCCTGTACCTTCGCCGTCCCAATTAAGGGAATAGCATTTCAAAAAATCAAAAATCAATACAACTATGGCTAAGAAAGTGAATGTTACCCCACTGCATGACAGGGTAATTGTAAAAGCTGCGGCCGCAGAAGAAAAAACTGCTGGTGGTATAATAATTCCTGATACCGCAAAGGAAAAACCTCAGCGTGGTATCGTAATTGCCGCAGGCCCGGGCAAAAAGGACGAACCAGTAACAGTTAAATCCGGCGATACTGTTTTGTATGGTAAATATGCCGGTACGGAGATTCAGATTGATGGCCAGGACTATCTTATTATGAGAGAGTCTGACATTCTGGCTATCGTTTAATGGCTGAATTGCAAATTAGTTGCAGTTCTGTTTTAGTTTTTATGAAACCGATTTTAAAATTTTCAAATTAAATAACTATGGCAAAGCAAATCTTCTTCGACATTGAAGCAAGAAATAAGATGAAAAAGGGTGTGGACACACTGGCCAATGCAGTGAAAGTAACCCTCGGACCTAAAGGTCGTAACGTAGTATTAGAGAAAAAATTTGGGGCACCTTCAATTACAAAAGATGGGGTAACAGTTGCAAAAGAAATTGAACTGGAAGACCCTATTGAAAATATGGGTGCACAAATGGTAAAAGAAGTGGCATCTAAAACTGCAGACATTGCAGGTGATGGTACTACTACTGCAACAGTATTGGCACAGTCTATCATAAGTGAGGGACTGAAAATGGTAGCTGCAGGTGGTAATCCAATGGATCTGAAAAGAGGTATTGATAAGGCTGTTGACAAGGTAGTTGAGAACCTGAAAAGTCAAACCCAAACAGTTGGCTCTGACAATAGCAAGATTCAGCAAGTAGCTACAATTTCCGCTAACAATGATTCTGAAATTGGTAAGCTGATCGCTGAAGCAATGAAGAAAGTTGGTAAAGAAGGTGTAATAACTGTTGAAGAAGCAAGAGGAACTGAAACTGGTATTGAGGTGGTTGAAGGTATGCAGTTCGATCGTGGATATATCTCTCCTTATTTTGTTACCAACAGCGAAAAAATGGAAGCTGAACTGGAGAATCCTTACATCCTGATCTATGACAAAAAGATCAGCAATATGAAGGATATCCTGCACATACTTGAGAAAGTTGCACAGGGCGGTCGTCCATTACTGATCATTGCTGAAGACTTGGAAGGTGAGGCATTGGCAACTCTGGTCGTTAACAAACTTCGTGGCACATTGAAAGTTGCTGCAGTGAAGGCTCCTGGCTTCGGAGATCGCAGAAAGGAAATGCTGCAGGATATTGCAGTTCTTACAAAAGGTATTGTAATAAGCGAAGAGCAGGGATATAAATTGGAGAATGCTGATCTCAGCTACCTGGGGCAAGCCTCTTCAGTATCTATCGACAAAGACAATACTACAGTTGTTGGTGGAAAGGGTAAGAAAGAAGATATCAATGCCCGTATTAACCAGATCAAAGCTCAGATTGAAACAACAACTTCTGACTATGATAAAGAAAAATTACAGGAACGTCTTGCTAAATTAAGTGGCGGTGTAGCTGTATTGAATGTTGGTGCTGCTACAGAGGTAGAAATGAAAGAGAAAAAAGACCGTGTTGATGATGCACTGCATGCCACAAGAGCAGCTGTGGAAGAAGGAATTGTTCCGGGCGGTGGTGTTGCTTTCATCCGTGCGATTGAAGCTTTGGATAAATTAAAAGGGGCAAACGAGGATGAAACAACCGGTATTGCAATTGTAAAAAGAGCTTTGGAAGAGCCACTTCGCCAGATCGTTGAAAACGCCGGAATTGAGGGATCAATTGTTGTTCAAAAAGTAAGAGAAGGAAAAGGAGATTTTGGATTCAACGCAAGGATTGAAGAATATGAGAACCTGTTGAAAGCCGGTGTAATCGATCCTACCAAGGTAACTCGTATAGCACTTGAAAATGCCGCTTCTATTGCTGGTATGCTGCTTACTACTGAATGTGTAATAGCAGATAAACCTAAGAAAGAAGAAGCTCCTCATTCTCACGGTGCTCCTGGTATGGGTGATATGGGCTATTAATATATTGCTGAAAAGCAACGATTAATAAATAAGTCCCGTTTCCTTAAAAAAGAAACGGGACTTTCTTTTTTGAAATGGTTTCAGGTATTAAAGAATGGGATTTATGGGGTAAGATTTTGATCTGAATACATTCTTTATCTTGCTGACAGTCTTGTAATTATTGTTAGTTTTCCTTTTTTGGGGTATTTGTATTTATCATTACCTTAGTGTCAAAATAAAACCTGTTGTTTATGAGTAAAATTTACAAAATTTTACTGGCTATACTTATAGTTAGTAGTTCCTCACTTACAGTTTCAGCACAACAAGGATATTGGAGTTCCCGTAGCGATAAAAGTGGCATTACCACTGATAAAGCTGTGGCCAGATTATCCTTCCCAAAAGAATTCAAATTATTCGATTTGAATGCAGAGCCTTTAAGGCAACAACTTTTTTCAATAGTTGGTAACCAGGCCCGCAGCCGCTCTACCATCATTTCATTACCTAATGTGGATGGTAAAATGGAGCAATTTGAAATTTTTGAATCTTCCAATTTTGAACCGGCATTACAGGCCCGCTTTCCTGAGATCAGGGCTTATTCAGGAAGAGGTGTAACTGACAGATTTGCAACATTAAAACTTAGCATTTCTCCGCAAGGAATTCAAACCATGGTTTTCAGGGCGGATAAAGAGAATGAATTTATTGAGCCCTATTCACAGGATCACACTACTTATGCAGTGTTCAGATCTCAACGTGAAAGAAATGCTTTGCCCTGGACTTGTTCTACAGAGGATCAAAATATGTTCAGCAATATCAACCAACAAATTGCTGGTCGTGTTGAAAGCAATGTAGGAGAACTGAAAACAATGCGTTTGGCTCAATCAGTAACAGCAGAGTATTCAAACTTTTTTGGAGCTTTCAACTCTTCACAGGTAGCTTTAGTTCTTGCTGCAGTGAATGCAACACTTACTCGTTGCAATGGGGTTTATGAAAAGGATCTTGCCATTCATCTGAATCTCATTGCTAATACAACCGATGTATTTTTCTACGACCCCAATACAGACCCTTACACTTTCCCAATCAGCAACTGGAATAACCAGTTACAGACAACTCTAACTAATATCATTGGTGAAGCTAATTATGACATTGGCCATTTATTTGGTCAGTCAGGAGGTGGTGGGAATGCTGGTTGCATAGGTTGTGTTTGTGTAGACAACCAAAAGGGAAGGGGAATTACTTCTCCGGCTGATGGTATTCCAATGGGCGATAATTTCGATATTGACTATGTGGCACACGAAGTAGGCCATCAAATGGGAGCCAATCACACATTCTCTTTTTCTAATGAAGGAACAGGTGTGCAAAAGGAAGTTGGCTCAGGGATCACAATCATGGGTTATGCAGGGATCACTTCTCAGGATGTGGCTCCTCACTCTATCGATATTTTTCATGAGGCTTCTATCCAGCAGATTCAGGTTAATATGGCTGGAAAAACATGTCCGATAACAACAAACATTACAGCCAATAATGCTACGCCTGTGGTTGGCGCATTATCTAACTACACAATTCCTATCAGTACTCCATTTGCTCTTACCGGATCAGCAACAGACGCAAATGGTGATCCACTCACTTATTGCTGGGAACAGGATGATAATCATGGCGGTCAAACCGGCAATAATAGTGTGGCTTATGCTGCAAAGCCAGTGGGGCCAAATTGGTTGAGTTTTGTTCCAAGCAGCTCACCTACCAGATTATGTCCCAGGTTGTCAACAATTCTGGCAGGTCTACAAATAACTCCGCCATTACCAGGGGGAGATGCAATTGCTAATATTGAAGCTCTAAGTTCAGTTTCCAGAGATTTACATTTCCGCTTGACAGTTAGAGATAATCATCCTTATAGTTCCACACCACCTCTCGCTATCGGGCAAACACAGTTTGCAGATATGACCGTTACAGTAACAAATACTTCTGGTCCGTTCCAGGTTACAACGGCTAATACGGCTGGTACTTCATGGCCTGCTGGAACAACTCAAACTGTTACCTGGGACGTGGCAAACACTACTGCTGCGCCGGTCAGTTGTTCTAATGTGAATATTCTTATTTCTACAGACGGGGGTAACAACTTCTCAATGCTTGTTGCAAATACTGCAAATGACGGAA
This sequence comes from Chitinophagaceae bacterium, assembly GCA_035328345.1. Lineage (GTDB taxonomy): Bacteria > Bacteroidota > Bacteroidia > Chitinophagales > Chitinophagaceae > JJ008. The sequence continues at coordinate 85,323 of DAOLIV010000010.1, forward strand.
CAGAAAATATTGTTGTTCCGGGTACTATAACTACGACAGCGAGACTTAAAGTAGAATCAGTGGGTAATATCTTTTTTGATATTAACAATGCGAATTTCTCAATTACTGTTCCACCAAATGGTTTCTCATTTGACAGCCCCGCACCGGTTGTAGCTTCTTGTCCTGCTCCGGCTTCAATGCAAACAACATTGACAGCTACATACTTCGGCACATTTACCGGGAATATTAACCTGACAGCTTCTGGTAATCCGGGAGGAACAACTGTATCATTTGGTACTAACCCACTGACCACAGGAACACCTTCTACAACAGTAGTATTGAATGGTACTAACACTTTATCTGCCGGATCATATGTAGTAACGGTTACCGGAACAGGTTCTGGTGCACCGACTCAAACCAGAGATATTACATTCACGATTAATCCTGGTGCTGGTCCTGCTATCACAACTCAGCCTGCAAATCAGACTGTATGTAGCGGAAGTAATGCAACATTCAGTGTTGTGTCAACAGGAACCTATCAATGGCAGCTAAGCACCAATGGTGGTACTTCCTGGTCAGATATAGGTGGTGCAACTTCTACAAGCTATACTGTTACGGGTGCAACACCGGCAATGAGCGGTAATCAATATCGTTGTATAGTAACGGGCCAGTGCGGCAGCACAACTTCAAGTGCCGCTACATTGACAGTAAATACTGCACCTTCAATTACGGCGCAACCCCAAAACCTGGCATTGTGTTCCGGAAGTGCAGCTTCATTCAGTGTTACTGCAACTGGTTCAGGACTTACTTACCAATGGCAGGTTAGTACTGACGGAGGTACTACCTATAATGATATTGCAGGTGCAAACGCTGCTACTTATAATATTGCAAGCACAACAGTTGGAATGAACAATAATCGCTACCGCTGTGTAGTTTCTGGCGCCTGTCCGCCGGCAGCTACATCCAATGCTGCGATACTCACTGTATCATCATCAATCACAATAACTTCTAATCCATCCAACTCTACAATTTGTGAAGCAACCAATACAAGCTTCACTGTAGCAGCCAGTGGATCAGGGTTGACTTATCAATGGCAGGTTAGTACCAATGGCGGAGGTAGCTGGTCTGATATTTCCAATGGAGGTGTTTATTCCGGCGCTACTACTGCTACATTAGCTATTACTGCTGCCACACCTTCATTAAATAACAATCAGTATCGTTGTGTAGTTTCCAACCCGCCATGTAATCCTGGTATTTCGACTGCAGCAACACTTACAGTGAATACATTCCCTGTAATAACTGTTCAGCCACAGAATGCCACAGTTTGTGAAGGCGCTGGAAATACATTTAGTGTAACTGCAACAACTGGTGTGGGAGTTTTGACTTACCAGTGGCAATCAAGCACTGATGGTGGTACAACCTACAGTAATATAGTTGGTGCAACAACTTCAACGCTTACTGTACCTGCAACCACAGCAGGGGCTAGTGGTTTCCGCTACCGTGTTATGGTTACTGCAGGTTGCGGAACTGTTACATCAACCGGGGCAATACTTACAGTAAATACTTACCCTGTAATTTCATTGAGCGGTATACCGGCTGTAATCTGTAAGTCTGATGCAGCTCTTACATTCAGTGGTTCACCAGCTGGTACATTCAGCGGTACTGGTATTTCCGGCACTACATTTACTCCATCTGCCGCAGGAGTTGGTGCAGTTACTGTAACATATACTGCAACAAATGCTGGTTGTACTGCAGTAAAATCAACAGTTGTACAGGTGAATGAGTGTGCAGATCGCCATCTTACACTTGATAAATTCCCTGCTGTCTTTGTTTATCCAAGTCCAAATACAGGTCATTTTAATATCCGTTTAAATACTGACTTGTACTCTAAACTGGGAATGAAAGCATTTGACAGCCGTGGTCAACTGGTCCAATCGAAGCTCTTCACAGGGTTAGCATATGGCAGTGTAATGAGTGTAGATATGTCGCATGTTCCTAATGGAGTATACCATTTATATCTATATAATGATGAGAATGGAATATCAACCAAAGGAGTTAGTGTGATTATTAATAAATAAGATCAGATAAGAAGTTGAGATAACCAAGAGTCCCGGCTATGCCGGGACTCTTTTATTTTGAAGCATTCATATTATAAAAGCGGGATACCATTTCTAAAAAAGAGTTTTGGCTTACCTTTGCCCGCCCGGATAAAATCCATTCAGACGGGCGGCCGCAATAAGATAAAATTTAAGAAATGATCAGTGTTAAAGATTTAAAACTTGCTTATGGTAAAAGGGTGCTTTTTGAAGAAGTGAACCTGAATTTTACAAAAGGGAACTGCTACGGTGTTATTGGCGCTAATGGAGCTGGAAAAAGTACCTTTTTAAAGATACTTAGTGGTGAAATAGAGCCCAACAAGGGAAATGTTGAAATAACTCCCGGTGAAAGAATGGCGGTTTTAAAACAGAACCAGTTTGAATTTGATGAGGAAACTGTGTTGAATACAGTAATGACAGGCCATACAAAGTTGTGGTCAGTTATGAAAGAAAGAGAAAGCATTTATGCTTTAGCTGATTTTACTGAAGAAGACGGAATAAGAGCTGGGGAATTAGAAGCTGAATTCGGCGAAATGGGTGGTTATACCGCCGATAGTGATGCGGCAACCCTGCTTAGTGAATTAGGGGTTAAAGAAGAATTTCATCAGTCTTTGATGAAAGATATTCCTTCAAACCTGAAAGTAAGGGTCTTGCTGGCGCAGGCATTATTCGGAAATCCTGATATCCTGTTGCTGGATGAGCCTACAAATGGACTTGATATTGAAACTATAGGCTGGCTGGAAAATTTTCTTGCTGATTATGAAAATATCGTATTAGTGGTCAGCCATGATCGTCACTTTCTGGATGCTGTTTGTACGCATGTGGCTGATGTGGATCGTCAGAAAATAAAAATATTTACCGGGAACTATACTTTCTGGTATGAGTCATCTCAGCTGATGGCTCGCCAGATTAATGATAAGAATAAAAAGGTTGAAGAAAAAAGACAGGCATTGCTGGACTTTATTGCCCGATTCAGCGCTAATGCCAGTAAAAGCCGCCAGGCGACTGCCAGAAAAAAAGCTTTGGAAAAACTTACTATTGAGGAAATTGAACCGAGTTACAGAAAATACCCCGGTATTATCTTTCAACCCCTGAGAGAAGTAGGGAATCAAATTTTGAATGTTGAGAAACTTACTAAGAAAGTTGAAGGAAGAACTTTGTTCAGCAATGTGACTTTCACAGTTAATAAAGGAGATAAAATTGCAATATTAAGTCGTGACCCGCTTGCCGTTACGAGTTTTTTTGAGATCATTACTGCAGGAAGTATTGCAGATAGCGGATCGTATGAATGGGGGAGCACCGTAACTCATGCATATCTGCCACAGGAAAACAGTGAATATTTCGGAAAAGAGATGAATCTTATGGATTGGTTACGCCAATATGTCCCTTCACATGTGACGGATGTTGATGAGCCTTTTCTTAGAGGATTTTTAGGGAAGATGCTGTTTAGCGGGGATGATGTTTTGAAGAAAACAAATGTGTTAAGCGGTGGAGAAAAAGTAAGATGCATGATCAGTCGAATGATGCTGCAAAATCCTAACGTTATTTTGTTAGATCAACCTACAAACCATCTTGACCTGGAAAGCATTCAGAGCTTTAACGAACAATGTACTGCTTATAAAGGCATAGTTTTGCTAACCAGCCACGACCATACTTTCATGGAAACTGTGGCGAACAGGGTTATTGAACTGACACCCAATGGTATTATTGACAGGTTGATGACCTTTGATGAATACCTGGAGGATGATAGGGTTAAATCACTTCGTGCAGAAATGTATGCTTAGCAGATTTTTCTTTTTGTTAGTCGGTTATTACCTGATCAACAGGACGGTTCCTTTTTGAAAATATGTCTTATTATCAAGACCAATTCCCTGTATGGTCCAGACAAATACACCCGTTTGCTGAACCAGGCCATTTAAGGTGCCATCCCAGCCACGGGAATTTGATTTTAAGTCAAAGATCATTTGGCCCCATCGATTATAGATTCTGAAAAACTGAAGATCCTTGATGCCAACCAGAATAGGTTTCAGGTAATCGTTTAATCCGTCGTTGTTGGGTGTAAAACCAGAAGGAACGTAGATCTTTACTTCCTTTATTGTTTTTACTGTTTGGGTGTCAACTGTAAGACATCCTGCACTTGTTAATATGTCAATAGTATACAGTTGACTTGTCACGATCGAAGCATTAAAAAAGGGCTGTGTGCTTGATGGCTCATCAAGATATAAAGAAGGTTTCCATAGAATTGATTCACCAAATGTTCTTGCCTGTAACTCAATAGGACTGTTCACTAATGCGTACTGAACAGGATAAGTTAGCCCAGGTCTTGGGATCTCAATTTCTATTTTTTCGGTTCTTGTATTTAATGTACAGCCGTCCTCATTAAGAAGTGTAGCATAATAACTACCAGACTTGATAACCCTGTAATCAGGCTGATTGGCACCGCTAATTGGGATATTGTCTCTGAACCATTGAATGGTTGTGGTAGGTTGCACTGATAACAATGCACTATCACCTGTATCGACACAGAAACTTGTTTTTCCTTTCAGCTGAAGTGTATTGTCAATGATTGATGATTTAACCACAACAGTATCGTTATTCAAACACCCACCTCCCGTACTTTGTACGGATAAGATATAAGATGTAGTTGCTGACGGGTTAGCTGTTGGGTTAGCAATATTCGGATTCGACAAGCCATTAACAGGACTCCAGCTATAAACTACAGCGGGTTTCGAATTCGCACCAATTAAAACCGGGCTATTGTTGCATGATACGATGTCAGGCCCTGCATTTGCTTTTAATTTTAAAGTATCGATAAGTATTGCATAAAGTGTATCAAGACAGCCATAGCCGTCATAAGGAACCAGTTCCACGGCAAGTGTTGTACCGACTGGTGGGGGAGGTGAGAGGCTGATCATCTGCTCCGTTCCCAGTACCTGGGTAAAACTATTATCATACCAAGTGTAATTCTGGTAGCCGAATGGTGCTGCCACATTTACAGCGGTATCATCAGGGCAATAAGTAGCTCCGACAAATTCACTGCTGCACTCCGAGTCTACATCAATATAGGCATAACCAAAATGTCGCCTGAATGTGCAATCAGCGGTTTTAAAAAATAACCGGATTGTTTTACCAGCTTTCCCGTTCAGGTTTATGGTAACTGCGGACCAGTTCTTACACCAAACTGTCGTTGAGTCGGATCTGGGCGATACGAAAAAACCCGGTAAAGGAGAGCCATTTGGGAAAAAGGTAAAGGATGAGCAGGATATCAATTCATTGTCTGTAACGTTTTGAACTTCGAGAACCAGTCTCGGTTGTTCAAATGGCTGATGATTGGGATCCTGGAAAACAACAGCATAATGATAAATAAGTGAATACGTATTTCTGTTGGAAGGGATTGTAAACTCATATGAAAGACCTTCAGCCTGAGCACCCCCCGTTGTATTTCCAAGTTTTACTGAATACCCGCTGCCATTTGGACAAATGACCGGGAAATCGCCGTAATAATCTAATTCGCCGTTTGAAGTAGCTGCAGAATACATTTCATGTTGTCCGGCAGTAGGCCCATTATTAGGGAATAAAGTGACCACATTTTCGCCATTCACTGCAGCAACTGATCCTGTGTAGCAGGTCCATCCGTTAAATGTCCCATTCTCAAAATCTATGTTCTGCGGGCATTCCTGGGAAAATACTTTAACGTTGATTAAAAGAAGAGATATGCAAATAATCTTTTTGCAGGCAAGTTTTGCGACTTTAATATCAGGTTGTTTTGGTTGCAAACTCCTCGATTCTCTACTAAATTTACTTTAATAAAACTGTATTAAAATAAATTTAGTTGCCAAAAGATTTCTACACCCAGCATGGCTAATTCCTTCTAAATGATCTACAATTAGATATTATTAAACCAGCAGTACGTAAAAACCCTAGATCATTTTCAATAAATAATCATTGTTCTCCTTGCCAAAAACACCGATGCCTATTATCTTAGCACTTCAGGCAACAACCAATTGCTGTTTCTGGAAGATCCATGCCTACCGTACCTGTTAATCCTTCCGGGAAAAATTTGTATCCGGCCGGGGGGTATGTCCACCACAAGGAGGATATTCGGGTTGAAACCAGAAAACAAAATCATTGTGAACCTCAACAGTCAGTTGAGGTTTTTTTATGCGTCAATTCATTAAACTGGCTTTCAATAATAAGTATCGGTAACATAATTCCTCGAAAAGCACTTAAATCATTTTTTTGATCAATTTACCCAGCATCATTAATCCATAATCAGCATCGTCATTCCACGGCTTCCCGAAACTTATGCGAATGAAATGACTGTAGTTACAGGAGGCAGAAAAAATCTTCCCTGGAACTATTGAAATATTATGCCTGATTGCGTCATTGCGAAGTTTAAAAGTATTAACCTTTTTATTCAGCTGCACCCATAAAACAAAACCACCAAGGGGTCTTGAAACTTTGGTGTCAGCAGGAAAATAATCAATGATCGCCTGCACATATTTAAGGCATTGTGTATGCAATGCCTTGCGAAGATTTTTCAGGTGATATTCATAACGGCCATTTTGTAAAAAATGAGCCATAGCCGCTTGCGTAAGAGTAGGCGAACTGATATTATGTATTCGTTTGATCTGTTTGACCTGTTCAAAGAATTTTCCGGGAATTGTCCATCCTACTCTGTAACCCGGAGAAAGTGATTTTGACAATGATGAGCAATGCATCACCATACCTTTAGTGTCATAATATTTGCAGGTCCTGGGTCTTTTCTTCCCAAAATAAAGTTCACCGTAAATATCATCTTCAATCAAAGGGATATTATTTTTTGTGATGATTTCTACTAATTTCTTCTTGTTTTCATCAGGCATACAACCTCCAAGCGGATTATTGAAATTCGGGACTACCACACATGCCTTAACAGAATATTTTTTTATTGCTTTTTCCAGGCTGTCAAGATCCAGTCCTGTAACAGGGCCGGATGATATTTCCACGACTTTAAGCTCCATGCTTTCCAATGCCTGGAGAACCCCAAAATAATTTGGAGACTCTACGGCAACGGTGTCACCGGGTTTTGTTACTGCTTTGATGCAAAGTATCATTGCTTCAAGACATCCGCCGGTAATAATAATATCGTTGGGATTAATTTTTCCTCCCCAATTAAAAGCAAGTTTTGAAATTTGCTTTCTCAATTCAATATTGCCCTGGGTATGTTCATAGTTGATACAAGAATCTTTGTTATTCCTTAATGCAGCCATTACTGATTTGTTGATTTTTGCAATTGGCAGAAGACTTGCATCAGGAGCGGCAAGAGCGAAATTGATGACTTTATCTTTTAAAGTGGCTATATCAGAATAAATAGAACCGATCATTTCTTTTACACTTACATCATGTGAAAGTGGATCTGGTTGGATCATTTTCGGAAGATCAGGGAATCTCCGATGATTAAACCTCACATAATAGCCCGATTTTGGTCTTGATTCAATAAGGCCTTTTCCTTCGAGGTGATAATAAGCCTGGAAGGCAGTCCCCATACTGATACCATACTCATCACTAAGCACCCTGACAGACGGAAGTTTGTCGCCGATCTTCAGAATGTCATCGTCAATCATTTTTTCTAATCCATCTGCGACTTGCAAATACAAATGATCTTCAGTTACCTGGTTAGATTTCCTCATAATTAAAAATCTGATATAGTCTAAAATACAAAAACTGAATCTGTTTTATTTTACAAATGTAGAAGAATTTTGTAATTAATAATCTGAATTTAAAAACAGAGGGATGAAAGGAATAGAAATCATCGAATATGAAACCTGTCACCAAGTTTACTTTGAGAAATTCAACAGGGATTGGATCGAGGAAATGTTTGTTATGGAAGCTGTTGATGAATGGGTGCTTACCAACCCGGAAGAGGCAATAATCAGGCCGGGTGGGGCGATACTGATGGCATCATATGGTGATACCATTGCGGGTACGGTGGGATTAAGAAAAGCAGGCGAGAAAATATTTGAGTTTACAAAAATGGCCGTTGATAAAAATTTTCGGAGACTGGGTATTGCTGAAGCGATCAGTTATGCCAGTTTCTATAAAGCAAAAGAACTGGGAGCTGAAAAAATAATTCTTTATTCAAATCGAAAAAATGCAGGAGCTATAAAGCTCTATGAAAAGATCGGCTTCAATCATGTAGAGGTGGAAAAAGGGGTATATGAACGAGCCAATGTAAAAATGGAAATAGATATTGAAACTGCGGTAAGTAATGCAGATAGGTTTAATAAAATTTCTGAATCAAGTAAAACTATGCAATATGGTATTAGCAGCTGAAATTCCTGTTAAGAGAGTTTACAGGTCCCGGATAACAGAAGCAGATTTTAATGAGCTTGAATTCGGGAAATACATATCGGATCACATGCTGATGTGCGACTTTAAAGATGGTGAATGGGGACAGCCTCATATTGTTCCCTTTGCAAATCTTTCAGTTAGCCCCGCATCTCTTGCCCTGCATTATGGCCAAACCGTTTTCGAGGGAATGAAAGCATTTCGAATGAAAGATGGAAGAATTAATATTTTCCGGCTAAAAAAACATTATGACCGGTTCGTTCGTTCACTGGAAAGAATGTGTATGGCGGCGCCTTCATTTGAGGTATTTACTTCAGGAATGGCCAAGTTAATCAGCACGGATAAATCATGGGTGCCCAGGCAAAACGGAAGCTCTCTATACATTCGTCCATTTGTATTTGCCACTGAAGCAAGATTTGGTGTGAAAATTTCAGAGGAATACCGGTTTATAATTATCACAGGCCCGGTCCCGGAATTATATAGCAGGCCAATTAGTGTAAAGGTAGAAACGAATTATGTAAGAGCCGTAAAAGGAGGAACAGGTTTTGCAAAATGCGGGGGTAACTATGGAGCAGCTTTTTATCCAACAAGACTTGCAAGGGAGAAAGGATATGACCAGGTTTTGTGGACAGACGGCAAAGAGAATAAATACATTGAAGAATCCGGTACCATGAATGTAATGTTTGTTATAAGTAATAAACTCATTACTCCGCCGATATCTGATTCAATACTTGACGGTGTAACCAGGGATTCACTACTTACTCTTGCAAATGATCTTGGATATGAAGTTGTGGAGAAGCCTGTTTCTGTTGAAGAGCTAAGATCTTCCTTTGATAGAAATATTATTACAGAAGCTTTTGGGGCCGGCACTGCAGCGGTTGTTGCACCCATAAGCAGGATCGGAATAGGGAATGAAGATTTCTTTCTGCCGGCATACAATGAACAAAGCCTTCTTAATAAAATAAAACTCAAGCTGGAAATGATACGAACAGGACAGGAAGAAGACAAATATGACTGGAATTATGTTATTGACTAAGTGATCAAAATTGGGTTAGTCAGGGCCGGTTAATCCCGGCCTTTATCTTATAAGTATTGTTGTTCCTTTCATCAAAATATTTTTTCCTGTGTCATGATGCGTAAAACTTAATGTCCACGCATATACACCAGTCTGCTGTAGAATCCCGTTGATTTTTCCATCCCATTTTTGAGTCCAGTCCCTCGTTATAAAAACGAGTTGCCCCATTCGGTTATACACTCTGAATTCAAGCTTATCTGCTTTTACTGCATTGAGCGGATAGAGATAATCATTTTTACCATCTCCATTGGGAGTAAAGGCTGAAGGCACGGCTATATAACAATTATTCAAGACTTTTATAACACGGATTGCGATTTCATTGCAATGTAATGTTGTATTAGTGGCTGATAATGTTACGGTGTAAAGATTTTCACGATCAGGAGCAGCATATCGTTGTGGTGGTGGGAATTTTTCAGAACTGAATGAACCATTTCCAAAATTCCATGACCATTGATCAAATAAGTCAGAGCTTTTATTAATAAATACAACAGAATCTTCAGGACATACAATTGATGGAGCATCGAAAACAGCATCCAGCTTTCCTCCAACAGTAATTGTTACAGAACTGGTATCTGTACATTTTCCGTTTGAAACAGTAAGATGAACTTTATATGTACCGGCTGTAGCAAAAATTTTACTGGGATTTTGCATATCAGATGTTGTGCCATCTCCAAAATTCCACTTCCAGAAAGAAGTATTGTTATTTCCGTCATGAAAAAAATCGACTTTACTTTCTTTACAGGAAGGAGGAATTGAATAGTTGAATATTGACGATACTGGATCTTTTACGGAAAATGAAACAGTCGATCCGGCAGGTGTTGGCAAACCACATGCATCCAGAATTGTATTCCCATCTGTTCCGGTATTTAATCTGACCTGGTAATCACCGGGAATTGTGATGGGTGTTTGAAAATCCAACCGAATGATAGTAGTTGATCCGGAAGCATTACAGGTATTATTCCCCACAGATACATTAACCTGTTGCGGTCCCGTTACAGAAAAATCACTTCCATCCGGAGCAACTGAGGAGCATTGAATTGATTTCTTGAATATGAGTTCAATATAACGAGGAGAACAACCGGTTTTATACACACTGTCCATCGGAGTTGGCTGAATAGGCCCGGAAATAAATGAGAGAATCTCTCCTGGCGGGATCAAACGCTGGCAAATATCAGACAGCGTATTTCCGTCTGATCCTTGTCTTAGTGTCAGGGTATAATTTCCAAAATTCAGGATCTGATCAAGCACAAATGTAATTGAATCAGTTCCCAGAGGAGATGTACAATTTCCAGGAATAGCAGAAGTTATTGCAGCTCCTCCGCTTAATACAAAATCGCTTCCGTCTATAGCAATAGAATTGCATAAAATGTTCTTATTAATTCTGACGATTATTGATCTCCGGTCACATCCTAGCGTAGCTCTTAACAAGTGTGGTTCTATATTATCAGTTATACTTGCTGAACCGCCGGTAAATGTAAGCTGGTAGTTTGAAGCAGAACTACTCTGATTGCAGATCATCAATAAATAGGATCTTCCGGCAACTATATCCGGCATTTTACTAAACAGCGAACCACCTGTTCCACCACAAACCACAAGGTTGTTCCCGTCATTTGATGCTCCTGTTTCTCCCGGCTCACTGGACCAGTTGCAGGCAACAAATAAACCGGGTACAGAGAAAATGCTATTGGGATTAATATTTGTAATATCAAAAACCTGCCAGTCATAATTTGCGGAAGGATCATCAGGCACAATTGTAAAACCTAAGGTTCCTGAATTAAAACAAGAAATCTTAAAAAAATTGGGGTTTGTATTTTGATAGGTAAAACCACCTGGACAAGGAACGGGAACATTAATTGCTCCGCAAAGAGTAGGAGTATTCTGAATAAAAGTTTCACTGCCGCAAACCAGGATAGCAGACTCAGGTGTTTGACCGGGAAAAGTGCATACCTGTGCATTTACCGGCCAAGATGGCAATAAAATAAAAAAAAACCGGTAAAACGTCTTTAACATAAATGGCATGTTCTGAATTTTAAGTCTCAGAAGGCATCATGCCATTCCTAATTTACATAGTTTATTTCATAAAATGAGAGGCATGTTCAAATCAGTACTTTTGTCATACAACTTATGCAAATGAAAACTGTAATAATAACAGGAGTATCAGGTAATTTGGGCCAGGCAGTAGCAAAAAAATTTTTAGCAGAAGGTTACCGGGTAGCGGGAACCGTTACTCATAAAGATCCGTCAGGATTTGCAATCCAGGATTCAAATTTTGAAACTTTTGCTGTCGACCTTATGCAAGAAGATGAAGCTGGAGAGGTTGTAGCAAAAATTATCGGCATACATAAAGTGGTTGATGCAGCAGTATTGACTGTCGGGGGATTTACCATGGGGAATATCGAAAAAACAAAAGGAAAGGATATTGATTGGCAGATCAAATTAAATTTTCAGACTGCGTGGAATGTTGTGAAGCCGGTATTTGAGCATATGCTGGAGAATGGAAAAGGCAGAATATTTCTTGTAGGCTCCAAGCCAGGATCAGATATGCACCAAAGCAAAGGCATGGTGGCATATGGTTTGAGCAAGTCTCTTATCTTTCGGCTGGCAGAATTAATGAATGATGAAGCAAAAGGGAAAAATATTGTAACAAGCGTCATAGTTCCGTCAACTATTGATACGCCGCAGAACAGAAAGGCGATGCCCGACGCAGATTTCAGTAAATGGGTAAAACCTGAAGCTATAGCCGATATTATTTACTTTCATTGTACCCCAGAGGCTGAAGTTTTAAGAGAGCCTGTCATTAAGGTGTACAATAATGCATGAATTTTTCTGAAAATTAAACGCATCTCTTTTTTCAGGGTCTGATCTTCTCAGATAAAACCATTAATAAAAAAATATTTGTATCTTTTTTTTTGGCAGGACTTTTGAAACATTAATCCAAACTGTATAATTATGAAAACGAAATTGGTCGTATTGAGTCTTCTTTTATTTTCTTTCCAATTGGCGAAATCTCAAATTATTAAAGCCGGGGTTAACCTCGCCAATGTCAGTATAACTAATGATGGAGACGTGGATGATAATAAGATGTTGACAAGTTTCCATGTAGGGTTTGTGGGTGATCTTAAAATTGCCAGTATTCTTTATTTCCAACCCGGTATTATTTTTTCGGGCAAAGGGTCAAAAACACAGGCAGGGCAATCAACTGACGCAACGTATTACAGGGCAACAACTAATCCATTTTATATAGAAATTCCTGCAACATTCTTATTAAAAACACCAACCGGACCTGTGAAGTTTTTTGGAGGGATTGGTCCTTACCTGGCTATCGGGATTGCAGGTAAAAATAAAGTTGATGGTAAATTTTTGGGTACTTCCTTTAGTAGTAATGAAAATATTAAGTGGTCGGACGATGATCCATCAACGCTGGATTATGAAGAAGGTGCTGGGTATGGAATTATGAAGAGGTTTGATTATGGTATTAATGGAATTGTAGGTATTGAGTTTGCAAAAACTATTTTGTCGCTACAGTATGGTCATGGGTTGGCAAAACTGCAATCCGGAAGTACTAGCAGTTCAGATGATAATAACAAGCATAGAGTTTTTGGATTATCTCTTGGTATAAAGCTTTGATATATCAGGCTTAAAAGATGAACGGATGATTTCCTGATCCCGGCTAATGCCGGGATCAGTGTTTTGTAAAGCGATTAATTCACGAAAACACTTTTTGCTATCTTGCAATTCAGAAAAAATAATTGATGAAGTATCTTAAATGGATTGGTATCGGTTCTGCAATTCTACTGGTAATAGCTTGTTTTATGCCATGGTATCATCTCGGATGGAAAGATCTTACAATTTCCGGTGTTGAGGGGGGAGGTAAATTTGGGAAGCCCGGTTACTGGCATTTCGTTTTTGGTTTCTTCTTTCTTTTCTTTTCATTAATACCAAAGATTTGGGCAAAGCAATGGAATCTATTGATCGTAGCTCTCAATGTTGCCTGGATGATCAGAAATTTTTTTATGTTGGCTATTTGTTCGGGGGGAGACTGCCCGCAACGACAATACGGTATATGGTTACTTTTTTTCGCTTCCCTGCTGATGCTTTTATCCGCTTTATTTCCCGGAATGAGAATTCCCCAGCATACTAATGCAGAATCGAAGGAGTAATTTTGATTATTACTCTTTCTTTTTTGAAATATCTTCTACTTTTTGCATAAAAGTAGTTACCAAAGCATCCCCGTATGCTCCATATGCATCAGAGATGGTTCCTTTTGTTCCGTCATTGGTAGCTATCACATAAAGAATTGAATTGTCAGATGGATTGCTAGCTCCTTCAAAACGATAGAAATTTACTATATCGATATCCTGTGGTGTGTAATGTTTATCACCACCATCTTTGTTGCTAAACATACCTTTCTCATCAACCTTGAAGTCTTCAACATAACCATCGGCAATTGCTTTGTTCAGACATTCAACCACAGATGACATATCCCCGGTTTTTGAATTCTTTTGCATGGTATTTCTTTTAAGGACGCATCCGGAGCGGATGCGTCCATTAATAATAAATCTGGTTAAGCTGGTTGGGTATCTCTTAAATGCTTGATCTTGTCATGTGATTCTTTAAGTGTGTCTTTCTGGTTCTTAACAAGACTTTTAAGAGTGCCCGAGAGACTATCGTCTCCTAAAGCAGTTTTGTATGCTTCCTGGGCTTTATCTTCCCCGTATTCACATGCTGCCAGTAGTTTTTTCGGATTTTCTCCGTTGAATGCATTTCTTACATCCATCCAGGCCCGATAGATTTTTCCTGACGCACTGGTTCCTTCTGCTGGCTCATTCCCTTCAGCTTTAATGACCTGTGTCAGTTCTGTAGCTATTTCACGGCTTTGCTTACTCATATCAGTAAAAACACTTGTCAATTTTTTATCTGAAGTTTGGGTTGCCGCTTTTTCATACCCGGCAATCCTGTCATTATTGATCTGTAAAAGATCATTTAAAATTTCTTCTTTTTTCATTATTATATTTTTTTAGTGTTACAAAATATTTACTTGTTTAAGCTTCTTCATCAAATATGTTACGGATACTCCTTTTTATTTCAGTATTTGAAATCCCGGCATAATCAAGTTTTTCTGTTGTCCATCCTTGCCAGATTTTTTTATCGGTTTTAGCATCTACAATTGTTATTGTTATAGTCCCTTCTTTTACAGGGGTTTCATAAGCGGTGTATCCCAAAAATTGGGAAGGATAATTTATCGAATACCATCTTTTTCTATAGGGGTTATAATAATATCTTGTGTAAGGCCGTGAGTACTGTGCTTCTTTTTGTAATTCCGTTGTATTTTCTACCATAATATCGTACATGATATATGCATCAGGCTCACTGGTGGTTTCCTCCCATCCCCACTTGTTTAATTCTGCTTCTACAGCATTGTGAACAGGTACATCAGCAAATGAAATTGATCTTTCATCTTCTTTGCTCTGCTTTTCACAGGTATTGACCCATTTGTATGTTTTATATTCAGAAAAATCGGTACCCGATGCTTTCTCTACATATGCGGGTGCAGAACAACTAAATTGAGTAAGAATAAGGATTGGCAATGCTATGATGAATATTATTTTTTTCATATCTTGAATTTTAGGGTATCTATCATTGTTATAATTTATTTATTCGTTTTCTAGAATATAATAAAAAATGATGCCAACCCCAAAATTTTACCATTTATTTTATTCAGAATTTGCAGGCTGTATTTTTTTTGCACATTATTTTTTTGCCGGATTCTTTTGCACATTTCTTGGTATGAGGTCTTGGTTTTAATAAATTTGAAGTAATGTTTTTTAAAAGGGGTGTAAGAAATAAAATAAATACTTCACGGTGTTTAATTTCTTTCTGAGAAAATACTCATTAAACCTGAAACTGATTATGCCGGCGAAGGAATGAAAGACATTAAGTGGGGTCCCGGCATAACCGGGACTCTTTTTAATTATCTGTGAGTGTTAATATACTTTGAAAGAATTGTTGCTATAAACTATTCACGGTTTTTTTAATGTATGTGGAGTCTGCATATATGTATTATATCGCCATCGTTTGCCCTGGCGAATTGGATCAAAAGATCGATTTATACAAGCACTGGATGAAAGACCATTTTGGCTGCCAAGTTGCTTTGAAATCGCCTGCACATATTACTTTGATCGCTCCATTTTGGTTGAAGCAAAAAAGAGAAGACGAAATGGTTAAAGCGATCAGTACTTTTTCGGCTCCCGTCAATAAGCCAAAGATCCTATTGGATGGATTTTCTCATTTCGGAAGAAGAGTAATTTTCGTAGCAGTAAAAGAGAATCCAGTATTAACCGAATTAAGGAAAATCGTAGAACAATATTTTATAAAACTGTTTGGGGATATCATTAAAAAGGAAATTAGAGAATTTCATCCTCATATTACAATTGCTAATCGTGATTTATCCCCTTCGGTTTTTGTGAAGTCATGGAAATATTTTTCTGATAAAATATTTACAGAAAGTTTTATCGCAAATGATATTTCATTGCTTAAGCTAACGGATGGCAAATGGACTGTTATTGCAACTAAGGAATGGAGTCAGTAGAAACCCGGGTTAGTTTATTTCATCCAGCTTTGTTTACAATCAGTGCAATACTCATATTTGTATTGTTCTGTTTCATCGCCGGATTTTTTTAATAGACTGATCAATAGCCCTGATTGATTATATTCCAGGATCGTTGAAGAAATGATATAGCCTTCGCTGTCAGCCTGTTCAATTCTTGATACCAGGCTTTCTGAATTATAGCTCCACTTTGTTTTGTAATCCGGGTTTTGGGAAAAATCTCCGTTTTCGCCGGCAAGATAATACCATTCTTCAATGATCCTGTTTAGCTTATCGTATTTGTAGGTCATTTTTGATTGAGGCCTGTTGAATGACTTGCCGGTTGCGTTACCATCCTCATCATAATCAGGAATTTTTATTGAAACTTTTATTTCGGCTAATTGCCCGTTTGTGTTGTATTTATAAGTATATGTTGGGGGATCGATGCTGGCATATTCCTTTTTTATCAGTTGACGATTTTTATTATAAGTGTAATGTGTTGTACTGCTCCCGGATTCAGCATCATCTGTCGTGGTAGATTGAAGCGTAAGGTCAGGATTGTATTTGAATGTCGTCTCACTTAGTGTAACAGAATCACCATTGTCATCTGTTCCCTTTTCATACCATACAGCCGGTAATCCCTTCGATCCGTATTCCAGAATGCTGGCTAGATATTTTTCTCCGTCACTGATTTTGTATTCATAGCAAATCTTTATCCCCGTTGTTTCAAAACGTTTATAATCTTTATTGGAGCGGGGAAGCGGGTAATAATAAAATTGTGCACTTGCTTGTATAAAGAAAACCAGGAAAAGGGCGGTAAACAGTTTAGTCATAATAGTTATTTGCATGAATTT
>DAOLIV010000011.1:0-101076 GCA_035328345.1 Chitinophagaceae bacterium
AACCGCCGACAGTTTAAAAACCCTGTTGACCACTACCACTGAACCCATCGCACGGTTTAATATTATCAATAAGCTAATAGAAACAGAAAACAGTATTATTGGTAAAATTGACTCAGCTTACTGCATCGGGTTAATTAAAATTGCCCAGCGGGAGAAAAATGATGGGATGCTGGCAACCGGTTACAACTGGATCGGCTCCTATTTTCTGATCAGCAAAGGAGATAATACCACCGCCCTTGAATATTATTTCAAAGCCCTGCCCCTGGCGGAAAAAACAAAGGAAAAACGAAGGATCAGCTCCATCTATTTTGACATCGCATTAATATATATGTTCCTTCAGAATAATGAAGAGATGTTGAAATATAATCTCCTGGGTAAAGAAAATCTGCCAGACAAGGATCATCCATTGTATTATTATATGCTGGTACAATTTCAACGTACCATGGGAACTTACTATATTAATATCAATCAACCTGATTCAGCTTTACACTATGGACAGGCATTAATAGAAAACAGCCGGAAAGCAAACTCTCCTTTTTATGAATTTGCCGGTATGCATATAACCGGGGCAGCATTTGCAGCCCTGGGGGAAAAAGACCTGGCAGAAATATATTTTAAAAAGGCGCTTGCGATCTCCGGAACTATTATAAACAATTCAGCAAATTTGAGGTTTAGCCTGCATTACATTCCATACTTGATAAATAATAAAAGATATTCTGAAGCCAAGGAACAAGCTGGTTTATTGTTGAAACGGGGTAACCAAACGAATAACAACAACCTGATGCTGGCAGGTGCCCGGTATATGCGACAGATCTTTGATGCCGCCAATAATAAAGACAGCGCTTACTATTATTCGAGGCTGGAAGCTGATATCAATGCAAAGATCTTCGGCCAGGAAAATACAAACAAGATACAGGCCCTGGCTTTCAATGAACAGATCAGGACCATTGAGGAAGAAGCGAAACAAGCTGAAGCAGAACAGCAACGTAAACAAAACTTACAATATGCTTTACTGGCTCTTGGTATCATCACATTTGTCATTCTGTTCTTAGCCCTCAGCCGTCGGCATATCACCAATACAAAGGTTATCCGGTTTTTAGGCGTTGTTGCCTTATTGGTTGTTTTTGAGTTTTTGAATTTATTACTTCATCCTTTTTTAGAAAGGATCACCCATCATAACCCGATCCTTATGCTATTGGCCCTTGTTTGTATTGCTGCTTTATTGGTTCCGCTGCATCATCGTTTAGAAAAATGGGCTACACATAAATTAGTTGAGAAGAATAAACAGGTAAGACTGGCAGCGGCCAAGAAAACAATCGAGCAACTTGAAAAAGATAAGATTTAATTAATATGACATGAAAAAATTCTTTTCATTTTTCGCTTTGTTATTGACACTGCAATCATCTTTTTCCCAAATTCCAGGAATCGATTCAATAATTCGAAAAATTTCTTTAGAAAAAGATGAAAATAAACGTATCAGTATCATTTATAGCATCACGGCGTCAATCGGTGAAACTGATCCGCTTTTGGGGTTGAAATATGGGCAAAGCATAATTGCATACGGTAAAAAAAATAAGGACCTGATAGCAGAAGCCTATGGCACATCTGTTACAGGTAAAATGTATGGCATAGTTGGCAACATCGAAAAGGGTTTGCATGAAGCATTAGATGGGAAAAAAATGGCTGAGGCGACTGGTAATAATAAGTTACTGGCAATTTCAAATGCATTGGCTGGCACTATTTATAACTACCTGGCAGATTATCCTAAAGCGATTAGCTTATTTATCGCAACAGGAGAAGCAGCTAAAAAGGCAAACTATCAGGAGGCTCTTATATGGAGTTTTCAGAATCTGGGCGAATGTTACCTGGCGTTAAACCAGGTTGACTCTGCTTTGATGTATGCTCAAAAAGCTTATGAACTCAGCCAACGAATAAAATATTACGATTTCATCAGTTATACACTTATAAACCTCGGTAGTATACATGGTAAAATGGGAAACAATGCCATAGCTATCGGATATTTTGATATGGCAATAGATGAAAGTCATAAAAAAAAATTACTACGGCAATTAAATCGGGCATTAACAGCAAAAGCTGAGTATTTCCATTCTATTAATCAAACAGATTCCAGCATCGTATATGCAAAAAAAGCAATAGCCGCAGTAGAGTCCACTGACTTTTCCAACAACAGCATTAAGCCAGCAAAGCTATTACTTGATATTTATCGAAAAACGAATGTCGACAGTGCATTTAAATATTCTGAGCTTTTTAGAATTACCAATGACAGTTTATTTAATGCCAAAGCAATCCAGCAAACACAGTTGATGACATTTGAAGATGAAATCCGCCAACAAAAAATTGCGGAAGAAAAAATAAAATCAGAACAGCAGCGCCAACAAAACATACAATATGCTTTATTAGCATTAGGTATAATCACATTTGTAATTCTCTTTTTAGCCCTTAGCCGCAGACATATAACTAATACAAAAGTTATTCAGTTTTTAGGCGTAGTTGCCTTATTGGTAGTGTTTGAATTTTTAAACCTGTTATTACATCCGTTCTTAGAACGCATTACTCATCATAACCCGGTGCTTATGCTACTTGCTCTTGTTTGTATTGCAGCATTACTGGTTCCGCTGCATCATCGGTTAGAAAAATGGGCCACACACAAATTAGTGGAGAAGAATAAACAGGTAAGACTGGCAGCAGCAAAAAAAACTATTCAGCAATTAGAGAAAAAACAAGACAATAAACCGGAATAGAGGCCTGACCCAATCCAGCCAAAAGTGGGACAGGCTGCAGCTAATCAACCGTTATTAACAACAAAAAAGAAACTATGAGAAAAATAATTTCATTCACGCATATATCACTTGATGGTTTTTTGGCAGGACCAAACGGAGAAATGAACTGGATCAAAATTGATGATGAGATCTTTGCCCATGTTGAAAAAAGGATAAGCCAGGGCGATACTGCATTATACGGACGGGTAACTTACGATATGATGGAAAGTTACTGGCCAACTGCAGCAGACAAACCAAACGCTACCCGGCATGATATTGAACATTCAAAGTGGTATGGCAAATCTCATAAAATTGTTTTATCAAAAACAATGAAAGATTCAAATCTGGCTAACACAACAATCATCAGTGATAATCTTGCAGACAGCATCCATAAGATAAAGCAACAGGGAAATAACGAGATCCTGCTTTTTGGCAGCCCAACTGCCACACATGCATTGATGCAACTGAACTTAATTGACGGCTACTGGATGTTTGTGAATCCGATCATACTGGGTAAAGGCATCCCGTTGTTTAAAAACATTAAAGACACAATAAAACTAAAGTTAATGACCAGCCGGATATTTACTTCGGGAGTAACTGAACTGAGTTATATAGTAGACAGCCAGTAACAACAAATGGCCTACAAAAAAAACAATCCGTCAGCTGTATTTCTTTTTAAAATAGAAATAAAAGGGCACCCCGGTCATTAACAACCCGATACCGATAAGACTTTGCACGGGGTTATCAATAAACACCCCGGTCAAAAATATGCCGGTAAAAATGATGAAAAGTACAG
Organism: Chitinophagaceae bacterium; assembly: GCA_035328345.1. GTDB lineage: Bacteria > Bacteroidota > Bacteroidia > Chitinophagales > Chitinophagaceae > JJ008. Next base: position 3,577 of record DAOLIV010000011.1, read on the forward strand.
GAGCCACGGGATAACCGGAAACTTTTTCTGTGATCACTTTTTTTCTTTTCAGTTTTATCAATCCGAAAGATTGTAAGATATAGAATGCAAAGCCTGTAAAAATAACCAGGTTGGTGAGTATATCAAATGTGCCGGTAAGAATAAGGATGCAACTCCAGATCATGGAATACCACAGTGCATTATATGGTGTGCGGTATTGAGGATGTATTTTGGCAGCGCTTTTAAAGAAAGCTCCTTCCTGCGCCATTCGGAAATATACTCTTGAATAAAAAAGGATAATAATATTAAGTGTACCAAAAGAACTGAGCATGATCAGCAGGGAAATAGCCGTAGCCCCGGCATTGCCTGTGAGTTTTCCTGCAACTTCTGTCGCAACGATCTGGTTTTCTCCTAAACCAACCAATTCATTCAAAGACATCACCCGCATAAAAGCATAATTGAGCAACACATAGAGCACCATAACACTTGTAACAGCCGTGATAATAGCGATGGGAATGTTTCTCTTCGGATCTTTTATTTCCCCGGCAATTGCGGTAACATTTGTAAAACCATCATAAGCCCAGAATGCACTGAGCATAGCAGCCATAAATACCATTAATGCAGAACTGGTGCTGTCAGTTGCTGTCTGAACAACAGCAGTACTTGTGTGAGAGGGTACCGCCAGTATCAATCCACCCAGTATCAAAAACAAAATGCCCAGTATCTTGGCACCTGTTACAATATTGTTCAGCATGGCGCTGTTTTTTATCCCCCGGTAATTAAACCAGGAAAGTATTACTACTGTGATCACTGCGAATATTTTGATGCCCGAACTATCGAAAGGATAAATGTAATTGGCAATAGAAATATGGCTCCATTGATTAAGGGGATCAGGGATTGCAATCAGTGAATTCACGGATTGCGAAAAGACATAAGCAACCGCCGCCACAGAACCGCTGCCCATGATCATAAAGAGTCCCCATCCCATCAAAAAAGCAGGAAAGCCACCAAAAGAAACTCGTAGGTATTCATAAGCACCGCCTGATTCAGTGGTAAGTTTTGATAAACCAGCAAAAGTAAATGCACCAAGAATAACAATTATACCTGCTACCACCCAGGCAAGCAAAATAGAACCCTCACTCATCCCCGTTTGCGACATTGGTACCAGTTTTTTAAAAACACCGGTGCCGATCATATTTCCGGAAACCATGAGAATGGCTGTAAAAACACCTACCACACGGTTGAGTGAAATTTGCGATTGTTCAACCGTGGTATTTTGTTTCTCCGTTATTTCTTCCATGAAAATTTTTTAAGGGATGAGCCGTTGTTAATACTCCGGAGTATAAGATAGAGTAAAATACTACTTTAATGGCATTAATATCATTACAATCACTTTTCTTTATAGTTATGCAGAAGTTACTTACTGACAATATAGATCACCGAACTGCAACACTGCACATTGCCCATGCTTTTTGATTCGATAAAAAGTTACTAACAGCATATGTTCCCAACTTAATACCTTTAATACTTAGCAACAGGCAGAAAGTATTTTAGCTATCACTCAAAATGGTGAAATGATTAGCTTGCAATTAAGCAATAGATAACCTGGAAGTAAAAATATACATACCGCATCCGGCTTTACAGGAATATGTGCTGAACATATCAACAGTAAATGCTTTGCTGCCGGCAGGACTGAAAGAAGTTGTAACGCCTTATCCGCCTACTCCATTTCAGTCATTGATGTTCTATGGCAATGATCCCATTTCTATGAGCCGTGCAAACGATGACGGTTTTGCCAGGCAACCAACAAGTGTGGTCATTGGCCCGCAATTGTCACGGGTAAATATCAGGGTCGAAAAAAAACTAAGTGCCATACGGGTTGATTTTCTTCCCGGTGGCTTATATCGCATGCTGGGCATACCCATGCAGGAATTGTTTGACGGCGGATTTGATGCACTCCACTTTTTTGGCGCCGAAATGAAGCACATTAATGAACAACTGAAAAACACAGCGGACCTGGCCGAAGGAAAAAATATTGTAGAAAGATTTCTTCTGACGCAGGTAAAGAACCTGAAACAAGTACTGCCTTTTGATTCAGCTATACAAGTCCTGATGAATCATAACGGTGATATAGCTATAGAAAAAATAGCTTCTCTCTCCTGCCTGAGCCTGAAACAATTTGAAAGAAAGTGCAAAGAAAGAATAGGCATGACTCCGAAACTATATGCCCGTATTTTAAGATTTTCAAAAGCCTACCGGTTGCGTGAAGCTTTTCCCCGCCTCAGCTGGACAAAGATTGCATTTGATGCAGGCTACTATGACCAGATGCATATGATCAGGGACTTTAAAATCTTTGCAGGAGTAAATCCATCCACTATTGAGCAGCAACTACTCTCTACTCCTTTAAGAATGCAAAAGGACCTTCGCTGCTAAGATGTCGATTTTGTACTATGCCGGTGGCATGTAGCGGGCATACTTTTGTTAAAAACAAACATGATAACAAAATCATATCCCCAATCCAATTCAGAACAATCAAAACCAATCCTACTCACATTCATATCATTCTTACTTCTTAATTTTTCTTTTGGGCAAGACACAGCAAAGACTTTTTTACCCGAAGAGTTGAAGGGGTTTACACAAACCTTTTATTACAGTTCTGGTCATCAGGGAAGAGCCAAAAGTATTGCGGCATTCATGGAAGATGCAGGTAATTATTTTCAGGATGAGATCGGGTTCACTCCAAAAACAACATTGTATATACTTGCACCAAAAGACTGGAAGTTTGTGGCAGCCCCACCACTGCAGGATGTCTATGGCTTTCCGCATAATGTTGACAGTGGCCGGTTGGTGATAGCTGCCGAAGACAATGATTTCTGGCGCAGTTTTTTGCCACCGGTTGACAAACTACCTCCGGCAATAGCGGCACAGATTACAAAAGCTTACGGAAAACCAGATGGCTCCTACAGCATGATGCCGTTCTTTGATTTGCTGGCCCTGCATGAAATGGGACATTCCTACACATCACAGGGAGGGTTAAAAATGCACCGCTACTGGATGGGTGAATTGTTTGTAAATATCATGCTGCACACCTATGTCGCCGAAATGCAGTCGCAGCTTCTGCCCGCATTGGAAGCATTTCCCAACACAGTAATCGCAGCCGGTACGGCAGAATATAAATTCACCAGCCTTGAAGATTTTGAAAAACTATATCCAACACTGGGTATGGGCCCAAAAAATTATGGGTGGTATCAATGCAGGCTTCACTCAGCTGCAAAAGACATCTACAATGCCGGCGGAAAAAATGTTTTGAAGAAATTGTGGGATGCACTAAAAAAGCACCAGGAAAAAATGACAGATGAGGAATTTATAAATATGCTGAGAACTGAGGTTCATTCTTCCGTAGCAAATGTGTATTTAAAATGGGATGAAACTGAATAGAATGAAACTTTGGTTCTTAATATTTATCTTTATTAAAAGCCACAAAGCTTTTTTAATGAACGGAATTCTGATTACTAACCAACAGTATCAGATTTCCGTTTTGCAATATTGTATAAATTTTTAAAACATTCATTTAAAACCAGGGTCATCATATGTTTACATGGTACCGATTTTATATGTTGACTCTGTTAACCTGTTGCAACCTTTTAGCATTAGCACAATTCAACTACCCTGTTGCCCGAACGGAACCTTTTGATACCCTTATCTATGGTAAAAAAATAAGTGACCCTTATTTCTGGATGAGCCGGAAGGCCAATGAAAAGGAAATGCTTGACTTCAGTAAAGCACAGGTTACACTCACCAAAAGTCTTTTAGACAGTATTCCCGGAACAGAAACATTGATGAAAGAATGGGGAGATGCCTATGGTTATTTCCAGGATGAATTATGGAACCTGAAAGCTGTGGGTAAAACCATTTATTACAACCGTGACATACCCGGCGAAGGAACCTGGCTTTGCAGAAGAACTTCAACAAATGCGGGGGAAGAAAAAATACTGGGAAGGATTATTATCAACGGACTAAAATATTCCATACGCAAAAAAGTATTTGCACATACCAAACCTTTGGTTGCACTGATGCTTACACAAAGCGGCGAAGCCAATCCGCAGATACGGATATTCGATATGGATAAAAAAGAATTTTTACCCGACAGTATAGGAAGGGTGATGTTCAACGATTCCCGTGGTGTTTCCATGACATGGATGCCCGATGACAATGGTCTGTTGTACACACAGGCACCACCGACCAGCATCAGCAGCGAACTATATTACAACGGGAAAATAAAACTGCACATAACTGGAACCGATCCTCAGAAAGATGAAGCCATTTTTGGAGCAGGGATTAATCCTGCCATTCCATTAAAAGATTATGAAACACCCTATATATATATAGTTTCAACAATTCACCTTACCTCATTGCAAGAATAAGAGCCGGCGATGCCGATAACTATGCTTTTGCTGTAGATTATTCAAAGATCAACGGGAAACATACCCCCTGGAAGCGTTTGAAGAATTATATCAACCTGGGTGATGGTTTTGATGCCAATGGTAAATTCCTGTATGCAGGCACCAAAGGAAAGCCCCGGTATGAAATTGTGAAAATAAACATGGAGACAGGCGCTTCACCTGAAGTATTTATTCCTCAGCAAACTGATGTGATTGCAGTTACCGATGCGGGGCACAGCAGCGGCATCATTGCGGGAAAAAGATCATTGTATGTTTTGTTACGAAGGATCGGTGATATGCAGGTGATGCAGGTTGATTATAAAACAAAATCAGTTACACTTTTACCACTCACCAATAAAGGAGCTGTTGCTGATATGTCGTTGCTGGGTGATGATGATTTTGTTATGGCATCGGGTTCGGCTATTAAGAGTGTTCAGTACCTGCATTACGATTTTCAAAGTAAAAAACTGTCTCCTTTACCGTTTGCAGAAAAAATATTTGATGCCTCTGATACATACAGCACTAAAGTGATATGGGTGCCTTCCCGTGACGGTAAGCAGATACCTGTTTCATTGATCTATAAAAAAACACTGAACCTGCAAAACAATAATGCCCTGCTGATAGATGCTTATGGTAACAGTGGTGCATCAAATGATCTGTTTTGCAATCCAACACTATGGCCCTGGTTAAAACGGGATGGCATGTATGCGTATGCCCATGTGCGGGGCGGCGGAGAGCTGGGTGATGACTGGATAAAGGATGGGCAGTTTCCTAACAAAATGAATTCGATAAATGATGTGGTGGATGTAGCCGCCTATTTTGTCAAGAACGGTTACACCTCTTCAGAAAAACAATTGGTGATGGGCGGCAGTGCCGGAAGTTTTCTCGTGGGTATGAGTATCAACCAACGGCCTGATCTTTTTGCCGGCGGGCTTTTTTTGTCAGGGCTTCCTGATATTGTTACTTACCGGGATGCCGCTTTTGCAAGAGAATCAAAATCGGTTGGCCCTATTGATACCAAAGAAGGATTTTTATCAAGCTATAACATCAGTTCTTATTACCAGGTGCCTGAAAACAAAAAATTGCCTGCCATGCTTATCGTTCATGGAGGCACTGATTATATTCTTGGTATTCACCCGGCAGCAAGATACACAGCTAAGTTGCAGCAGATGCAAAAAGGTAAACGCCCCATTTTATTTTTAGTGGATTGGGAAGCCGGCCATCACGGAAGCAATGAAGAAATGCTGTACATGTACAAATTTGCCTTTTGGCAAACCGGGCACCCGGATTTTCAGATGAGGTGATTGAAGAAGGATTGCAGTTCTGATTTTGTTTAGGTATGTTCTCAACTTAATATCTTTAATAGGCTTTTGTTCCCGCCAAGGTGACAATATGGAGTACATGAAACAGTCAGGGGCATTACAAATACGACCCTATTTGCTTACATGAAAGAACTCTTAGTATTAAAAAAGTATGGACTACAACTTCTATTTGGATATATTTCAAAAATCGGCAGATAAACTCGATAAAAAACTACTTAAAAGAAAATTACTTGAGGTCGGCGTCGGTGTTGTTTTGGATTCCGTTTTTATAAAACTATATAAAAGAGGATGGACAAATGACACGACTGATCCGATGAACGCAAAAACAAGAATATTCTTTTCCATTTGGATCAACGATAAAACAATAAAAGAGAATAAAATATTTTACAATATTCATGCACTAAAACTCAGGCAATTAAGAGGGTATTCTATTTCAAGTAAACAATTTGCCCAGCGTTTCAGGGCTGCTTTTGAACATTATCAGGACGATTGGAAAAATGTTAGTGTAAAATTCGGGCCATTAACATTAATGGAAGGCTGGGAAGCACTCAATGAGAAAGATCTGGAAAATACGCTTATACGAATCACCAGGAGTTTTTTGAAGATTGACCATCTTATTGATGAAATACTTGACTCTTTTAAAAATCATTGACGACGAAAATAAAAATCTTCCGCTAAACATCTCCCTTCTGGATTACCTGACAGCCAGTAATTATCTTTGCGCCATGAAAAAAATCGGCATCCTCGGCGGCGGTCAATTAGGAAGAATGCTTTTACAGGCCGCAGCCAATTATCCTGTTGAAACATTTGTTTTAGAGAATGATGATTATTGTCCTGCAGCACATCTTTGTCACCACTTTACAAAAGGAGATATTAAAGATTTTAATGCCGTGTACGCTTTCGGAAAAAATTTAGATGCCCTGACCATTGAAATTGAAAATGTAAATATTGACGCATTGGAGAAACTGGAAGCCGAAGGTGTAAAAATTTATCCCAAACCATCTGTTCTCCGGATCATAAAAAACAAAATTCTCCAAAAACAATATTATAAGGATAACCAGATTCCCACTGCGGACTTCATTATAACTGCAGACAAACAGGAATTAAATCAGCATGAGAATTTTCTTCCTGCTGTTCACAAAATCGGGGAAGGAGGTTATGATGGCCGGGGTGTTCAACTATTGAATGATAAGAATGATATAGAAAAAGGATTTGATGCCCCTTCCGTTCTTGAGAAAATGGTGGACATTCAGAAGGAAATAGCCCAGATGGTAGCTATTAATAACAAAGGAGAAACAGCATTATATCCTCCCGTTGAAATGCTTTTTGATCCCCAGCTGAACCTGCTTGATTACCAGCTTTGTCCTGCAGAACTGAGTATGCAGACATTGTATGTGGTAGAAGCTGTTTCTTTAGCTGTTACCCGTAATTTCAAATCACCGGGCATTTATGCAGTTGAGATGTTCATCGATAAAAAAGGAAATGTATTGGTAAATGAAACGGCGCCACGGGTGCATAACAGCGGGCATCACACTATTGAAGCACATTATAGTTCGCAGTTTGATATGCTCTGGCGCATTATGCTTGATTATCCTTTGGGAAATACAGAAGCCATTTTACCATCTATTATGGTGAACATCATCGGTGCGGAAGGATTCAGCGGCCCGGTAAAATATGAAGGTTTGGAGGAAGTATTGAAGATCGAAAATGCTTTTGTTCACCTTTACGGTAAAAAGGAAACAAGACCCGGAAGAAAAATGGGACATGTGACCATTTTAAGTACTGAAAAACAGGAATTATTGTTTCAATCGAACAAAGTGAAAAGAACTTTGTTAGCGAAGGCGTAACCAATCCTTTTATCCGAAAGAGATACCGCTTATAATTTCTGGTAAACTGCGTGCAAGAAAGGGGCAGATTTCCCGTCTTATAGTTTGTTTATCAATTATCTTTATCCACTAATCTTTATTTGATTCTTAGTGAAACCAGCACCAAAAAAACCAACAGGCATTTTTTTCCCCGCCATAATCATTATCCTGCTTGCATCCTGCGGCGGAAAGCATAAAAAACAAATCCCGGCACAACAAGGCGGTAATAAACCACAAATGGCAATGAAAGTGGATGCATTTGTAGTGCACCCCAGAACAATCAGTGAAACTGCAGAAGTACCGGGGACTATTTTAGCCAGCGAAACAACAGAAATTCACCCCGAAGTTTCAGGAAGGGTGGTTCAGTTAAACGTTAATGAAGGACGATTCGTAGGCAAAGGAACTTTGCTTGCTAAAATATATGATGGCGACCTGCAGGCGCAATTGCAGAAATTAAAAGTGCAATTGAAAATTGCTGAACAAACAGAAAACAGGCAATCACAATTATTGAAGATACAAGGCATCAGCCAGCAGGATTATGACCTTAGTCTTTTACAGGTTAATAATCTTAAAGCTGATATTGATATCGTACAAACTGCCATCAGGAAAACTGAGGTCAGGGCACCTTTCAGCGGGAAACTGGGATTGAAGAACATCAGTAATGGTGCTTATGTGTCCCCCACAACAGTTGTAACAACCATCAGCCAGGTGGATCAGTTGAAACTTGACTTTACCGTTCCTGAAAAATACACCAACAGAATTAAAGTGGGACAGCAGGTGGACTTTACCATAGAAGGGAACAGCAAAAAATATTCTGCCAAAGTGATGGCGACAGAAGCAATGGTTTCTGAAAACACAAGGACCTTGCAGGTAAGATCAGTTGTGCAAGGTAAAGATGCAGGATTGATCCCCGGCGCATTTGCCAAAGTAACGATCAGCTTTGACCCGGATCCCAATGCATTAATGGTTCCGACAGAAGCAGTGCTTCCACAGGCAAGGGGTAAAAAAATTATTATTTATGATAACGGGATCGCCAAATTCCTGGACATCACAACCGGTGTAAGAGATTCATCACAGGTGCAGATCGTTGATGGAATAAAGGCGGGTGATACAGTGATCATTACCGGTTTGTTAAGCCTGCGTCCACAGGCAAAAGTGGCGATCAATAAAATTACTAATCAATAATTGCGGATAAACTATGAACATTTCCGAGTTAAGCTTACGGAGACCGGTGCTGGCCATAGTAATGAGTATTATTATTGTACTCTTTGGTGTGATCGGCTTCAAATTTCTCGGAGTAAGAGATTATCCTGCTATTGATCCTCCTAATATCAGCGTCCGTACTTCTTATCCCGGTGCTAATTCGGACATTGTTGAATCACAGATCACCGAGCCTCTTGAAAAAGCCATTAATGGTATTGCCGGTGTAAAAAATATTACTTCCACCAGCAGCCAGGGCTCCAGCAATATTAATGTTGAGTTTGATCTGGGTATTGATCTTGAAGCAGCTGCCAATGATGTAAGAGATAAAGTATCCCAGGCGGTTCGTTCCCTCCCACCCGACCTGGATGGTAACCCAACTGTTTCTAAAGCAGATGCCAGCTCAAGTCCCATTATGGCGATGACGGTGCAAAGCAATACAAGAAACCAGTTGGAGTTAACTGAATTCTGTAATAATGTATTGCTGGAAAGATTACAGACCATTCCCGGTGTCAGTGGCATACAGATATGGGGAGAGAAAAGATATTCGATGCGTATCTGGTTCGATCCTGCAAAGCTCACTGCGTTTGGTCTTACACCCCGTGATGTGCTGGTTGCTTTGCAACAGCAAAACATTGAACTTCCAAGCGGAAAGCTTTCCGGTACAGCTACAGAATTAAACGTAAGAACATTTGGCCGTGTAAATACTGAAGAGGAATTCAATAACCTGATCGTTGCCAACAGGAATGGAAGCGACATAAGACTCAGTGATATCGGCGAAGCAGTTCTGGGACCAGAGAATGAAGAAACCATTCTTAAAGAAAGTACTATCCCCATGTTGGGAATGGCGGTAATTCCTCAACCGGGGTCAAATTATGTTTCCATTGCTGATGAATTTTATAAAAGATTAGAAGAGATACAAAAAGAGATGCCCGAAGATATCAAGGTGGATGTTCTTTTCGATTCAACCCAATACATTAAAAGATCGATCTCAGAAGTTGAGGAAACATTGTTTATTGCATTCATTCTTGTAGTACTCATTATTTATTTATTCTTCAGGGAGTGGATCATTGCCATCAGGCCGTTGATCGATATACCCGTTTCACTGATCGGTGCATTCTTTATTATGTACCTGATGGGATACACGATAAATGTTCTTAGCCTTTTAGCTATTGTATTGGCCACAGGTTTGGTGGTGGATGACGGAATTGTGGTAACGGAAAATATTTACAAAAAGATGGAGCGGGGAATGAACAAATGGCAGGCATCGGTGGAAGGAGCTAAAGAAATTTATTTTGCCGTTATCGCCACATCCATCACACTGGCAGTGGTATTTCTGCCGATCATATTCTTACAGGGTTTTGTAGGCCGGCTGTTCCGGGAATTTGGGATCGTTGTTGCGGGTGCGGTGTTGATCTCAGCTTTTGTATCGCTTACGTTAACACCGGTTCTAAACGTAAAACTTACCAAGAAAAATGTTCATAATCATTCCTGGTTCTATCGAAAAACAGAGCCATTCTTCCGCTGGATGGAAAACAGTTACCGGAATGCTCTTTCCCGGTTCATGAAGATTCGTGGAACTGCATTTCTGATCATCCTGGTATGTTTTGGGATCATATTTTTTATTGGAAGAAACCTACAATCTGAATTGGCACCGATGGAAGACCGCAGCCAGTTCCGCCTGCAGGTCAGTGCACCGGAAGGAACTTCCTTTGAATACATGGACCGTTACATTGATACGCTGGTAAACTATATGATGGACTCAATACCTGAGAAAAAACAGGTGCTTTCTGTGACGTCACCCAGCTTTGCCGGAACAGGAGCCGCTAACACAGGTTTTGTTCGTGTATCATTGGTTGATCCTGAATTCAGAACCCGGTCACAAAAAGAAATTGTTGCACAGGTAAACAAAGCTCTGCCAAGGTATAACCAGGGAAGAGCATTTGCTATTGAAGAACAAACCATACAGGTGGGCCGTCGTGGCGGACAGCCTATATCTTTTGTACTGCAGAATAATGATTTTGAAAAGATCAGGGCCATACTTCCAAAGTTTCTTGAAGAAGCCAATAAACATCCGGTTCTTCAAAATGTGGATGCTGATCTTAAATTCAATAAACCCGAAATACAGGTTGACATAGACAGGCTGAAAGCAAGTGAATTGGGCGTAAGTGTGCAGGACATTTCAGAAACATTGCAACTGGCCTTCAGTAACAGGAGGCTTGGATATTTTATTAAAGACGGAAAACAATATTCTGTTTTAGGACAGGTAAGACGCAGCCTGAGAGATGATCCATCTGATCTTAGAAATATTTTTGTAAGGAATAGCCGGGGCGAAATGATCTCTCTTGATAATCTTATAAACATTAATGATGCCATAGCAACGCCTGCCATATTCCACTTCAATCGCTACAAGTCCGCAACCATATCATCTAACCTGGCTCCCGGAAAAACAATCGGGGATGGTATTGAAGCTATGAGAGAGATCGCAAAAAATTTGCTGGATGATTCATTCGCAACTTCACTGGCGGGTTCTTCAAGAGATTATGCAGAGAGTTCAGGTAACACAAGTTTTGCATTCCTGTTAGCCCTTGCATTAATATTCCTGGTGCTGGCGGCACAATTTGAGAGTTTTGTTGATCCGTTAATTATCATGTTCACGGTTCCACTGGCAATAGCCGGGGCTGTTTTATCATTATGGATATTCGGGCACACATTAAATATATTTTCACAAATCGGGATGATCATGCTGATCGGGCTGGTGACCAAGAACGGTATCCTTATTGTAGAATTCGCCAATCAAAACAGGAGAAATAAAGGAATGCAGAAAACCGAGGCAGTAATTGATGCTGCTACCTTACGGCTTCGTCCTATATTAATGACAAGTCTTGCCATGTCACTCGGAGCATTACCTATAGCACTGTCTTTTGGCGCAGCGGCAACCAGTCGTATTCCGCTTGGAGTTGTAATTGTGGGAGGGATCATGTTTTCGCTGATCTTAACCTTGTTTGTTATTCCGGCAATGTATTCGTTCCTATCCTCCAAAAAGAAAAAATTCGATATTGATGCCCTGATTCATGCTGATGCGACAGCTGAAAAGGAAACAAATGTGACGGAACCATCATAAATTCAAGAGATGAACAGGATAACAGGAATTGTATTATTTGTGATCCTATCACAAACGGCTACTGCACAACGAATGCTGACAATTGAAGAAGCAATTGCTACAGCATTACAGAACAATTATGATATCATGCTTTCCAAAAATGATTCAGCTGTTGCAGCGCTGGATTATTCTTACCGTAATGCAGTTTTCTTTCCCCGTCTGAATGCAACAACCGGGGCTACCTGGAACACCAATAATCAGAAGCAAACACTGGCGGATGGTACCAAGAGAGAACAAAATAACATCAGGTCCAATAATATAAATGCTGCCCTCAATCTTAACTGGACTCTTTTTGATGGGCTGAAGATGTTTGCTACAAAAGAAAAAGCAGAAGAACTTGTAAAGCTGGGAGAACTTGGTATAAAAAACCAAGTGATCAATACGGTAGCTGATGTCATGAATACGTATTACAATATCGTCCGCCAAAAACAACAGCTAAAAGCCATTGAAGAACAAATGTCCCTCAGCAACGAGAGAGTTAAGCTTGCACAAAATAAATTGGACATTGGCGTAGGCACCAGGCCTGATGTCTTACAAAGTAAGGTCGACCTGAATGCACAAAAGGCCCTGCAACTGGAACAGCAAACATTGATCAGCCAATTGAAAGAACAGTTGAACCAGGTAATGAATGTAAAAGATGCTCCACCCTATGATGTAACGGAAACAATCCCCATTGATACCAAACTTTCCCTGGGTGATATACAAGCCGGTATTGAAAACTCAAACCCCGGGATACTGATCGCCAAAAAGAATATTGATATAGCCGGACTAGCATTAAAAGAAAGGAAGGCAGAAAGATTCCCGACTGTATCTTTCAATTCAGTGTACAATTTCACCCGGACAAATAATCAAAAGGTCATTAACCAGTTTTCTCCATTGTTCAATCAAACCAAGGGATTCAACTATGGATTTACTGCAGCCATTCCCATTTTCAATAACCTGAACAATAAACGGCAGATCAGGCAAGCCCAATTGGATATCCAATATCAAAGACTGGTATTAGATAATCAAAGAGCATTATTAAATCTATCAGTGATCAGTGCTTTTATGGAATATGAACAACAAAAAAAGGCGTTAGCACTGGAAGAAGAAAATATTCTCCTTGCAAGAGAAAACGTTGACATTGTATTCCAGGTTTATAAACTCAATTCAACTACTTTAATACAATTAAAAGAAGCAGAAAAAAGTTTACAGGATGCATATACAAGGCTCATCACAGCCCGTTATAACACTAAACTTGCAGAAACCGAGCTGCTCCGCCTGAAAGGAGACCTGGTTAAATAGTTTGTAGTTTATAGTCTTTTGTTTGTAGTTATTTTTACTGAAAACTCTTTCATGGCCACCATTCAAAAATTCGAGGATCTTGAAGTTTGGAAAAAAGCCAGAACCTTAAGCGATAAAATCTATCCTCTTACTTTCAAAAAGCCAATTGCAGACGACTTTCGTATGAAAGATCAGCTTCGTGGTAGTCTTGGCTCGATCATGGATAATATTGCAGAGGGGTTTGAAAGGGGAAGTCAGTTTGAATTTATTAATTCTCTTACTATTTCAAAAGGCGAGACAGGTGAGCTCAAATCGCAGCTCTACAGATGTTTTGACAATAATTATATTTCAAAAAAACTTTTTGACGAACTTTACCTTCTTGCAGATGAAATCACTAAAATGCTTACAGGATTGATCAATTATTTGAATAAGTCAAAGATCAAAGGCCAAAAATTCAAAAACCGTCCGTGATGGAGGAACTAAAAACTACAAACCCACAACTACAAACTCCTATGGTTGGTATAATAATGGGAAGCGACAGCGATCTGAATATCATGCAGGCTGCTGCTGATATTTTGAAACAATTTGAGATACCGCATGAAGTCACTGTTGTATCTGCTCATCGTACTCCGCATCGTATGGTCGATTATGCACAAAAAGCAAAAGACAGGGGATTAAAAGTAATTATTGCGGGAGCAGGTGGTGCAGCACATTTACCAGGAATGGTCGCATCCATTACCACATTACCAGTAATTGGTGTTCCTATTAAATCATCCAACTCTATTGACGGGTGGGACTCTGTTCTTTCTATTTTGCAAATGCCAAATGGTGTGCCTGTCGCCACCGTGGCTTTAAATGCTGCAAAAAATGCAGGAATACTTGCCGCAGAAATAATCGGATCATCTGATGAAACGGTCTCCAACAAAATAGCTGCTTACAAAAGTTCTCTCAACAATGAGGTAATTGAGAAAGTGGAGAAATTAAAGAAAGACGGGTGGGAGAATAAGTTTGACTAAAAAAAGTAAATGACAAATTATCGCCTTCTCGCCATCATACTCATATTTACTTCCTGTGGCAGCGGTAATGGTAATGTACTTAAGGAGGTAAAAAAAATTGACCACTACCCTTCTGCATCCGGGATTGAATATTTCAACAACAAGCATTACGTAATTGGTGATGATGCAAACTATATACTGATCCTTGACAGTAACATGAAGGTCAAAGATTCTATTGTTCTTTTTGCTTCCCTGGAAAAGAGATTACCTAAATCAGTCAAACCAGACCTGGAGTCGATGACAATGTTACCGGATAGTAATCTTTTACTACTGGGCTCGGGGTCACTTGCTCCCTTCAGAAACAGGGCATGGATAGTGGACCTGGCATCTGAAAGAGTTGACAGTATAAGACTTGACACATTTTATTCAAGGTTATCTATAAATGGTTTAAAGGAATTAAATATTGAAGGCCTTTGCAGGATACCTGGATATTTTCTGATTTCCAACAGGGGCAACAAAAGTTTTCGCAAAAACCATCTTATCCTGGTTGACAAATCTTTTTGGAAGGAGCAATCCACAACCCCGGTCACTTTGATCAGGGTGGGTAATAATGCGGATAGTTCACTGTTCAGCGGTATATCCGGGTTAACCTATTCAGAGAAAAGTGATAAACTCCTATTGACTGTTTCCACTGAAAACACAATGAATAATATTGACGATGGAGAAATAGGCAAAAGCTATCTCTGGATCATTGATGATATTTCCTCCAAAAAAAAATGGGCTGCCATTAACCCTAACCGTATCATTGATCTTGAAAAAATCGATACCAGGTTTAAAGGACAGAAAATTGAGTCCGTTTGCATCACGGAAGAAACAAAACATTTTCTTCATCTTGTATTAGCAGCTGACAATGATGATGGAAGCAGTACTTTGTTTAAGATCATAGTGGAAAAGGATTAAGAAAAATATTCCTGAAAAATTGTATTTTACCTCAGCAACCTGATCATACCCCTGTATTAAAACTGATACATGAGAAAGCTATCGCTTGTCACAATACTGTTCATACTAATATTGCAGACCTCTGTTTCCGGACAAGTTCCCCTAAAACCAAGAGACACTACCATCAAAGGACCGCAGACTTTTGCCATGATCGTTGGTATATCAAAGTATCGTTTTGTAAGACCCCTGAATTATGCAGATAAAGATGCCGAACTATTCAGGGATTATCTGAAATCACCGGGAGGTGGTAGCGTTAAAGAAGATAATATTTTTTGCCTGTTGAATGATCGGGCTGTTAATTCAACATTCTGGAGCAAGGGATTTCAATGGCTGAAAGCCAAACAACTACAAAAAGGGGACAGGTTATTTATTTACTTAGCAGGACATGGGGATGCTATTGACGAGGACCAATACTTTTTTCTTACCTATGACTGTAACCCGGGTGGCGATAAGAATAGTTACCTCGCAGGTGGAACAATTCAACTTTTCAATCTGAAAAAAAAGATCGCAGCAGAAACAACCAAAGGCGTTGAAGTGGTTTTTATTATGGACGCCTGTCGTTCCAATGAATTGCCCGGTGGAAATGAAGGTTTGAATTTTTTAAATACAGCTGTTTCAGAAAAAAAAGCCGGCGAGATCATGATGCTGGCAACAGCAGCAGGGCAGGAATCACTGGAAGATATATCAATAGGTAATGGACATGGTTTATTTACCTGGTATCTTGTTGACGGCTTAAGTGGGTTAGCTGATGTAAGTGGCGGCTCTGACTACAAAGTCACCTACCAGGAAATTCAAACCTATGTCGATAAAAATGTTCCCGCCATTGCCCGGCAAAGATTTAAAAGAAACCAGGAACCTTATTTCTGCTGTAATGAAAGCAGCGAAAAAGTGATCAGCACCGTTGATACGGCATACCTGCTAAACTGGTTGAAACAAACCAACAGAAGCCGTGCCGGAAATTCATTCTTCGGAACGATTATTTCTAAAGAGCATTTTTATCCGGCAGATACTTTGTTGGTTGAAACTTACAATCGTTTTAATGAGGCAGTAAGAAAAAATAATATTACAGGTCCTTCTTCTGCAGAAGATTATTATCAGCAATTGGATAAAAAATTTCCGGGCTCTCCATACACACTGGATGCAAAAACCACTTTGGCTGTGGAATATATTGACGCTGCACAGAACAAAATGAATCTTTATTTTAATTGCACTGGTGATCTTTCAAAAAAAGAAAAGAAACGCAATTATCAATTGGGAGTGAATCTTGAAAAAGCAATTAACCTGCTGAAAAATGATGAACCTGAATATGCTGCCGCATTAATGCCGCAAATGCTTTTCTGGAAAGCCAGTGGAGATTTTGGCCAGAATGGCGATGATGGAGACATCAATGCTGCCTTGCAATATGCTTACCAGGCTCTGGCGGTACAACTAAAAGGAGCATTTATTTTAAACAGGCTCGCCCTGCTTCACCTGCAAAACAATAATAAAGACAGTGCTCTTTATTATGCAGACAAAACAACAAAACTTGCCCCTAAATGGGCCTGTGCCTTTGCGACTCTCACTAAAGTACAGCAATCAAATACAAACAATAACAAGCCGCAAAGAAACACTCCCGGCAAGAGTAGTATCGGTTTTACTGCAGGTGGCGGACTGAATCATTCTGACCCGACCTTTTCAGGAAATGTAAATACCGGGTTTATCGGCGTTGAAACTGGTAGTGCAGCAGTTTTTGATGCAGGCTTAATCTACAACGTTCCTGTTGGAAGGACTGTTTCAATAAGGCCTGAAGTGAATTTCTCATATGGCACAACCGATATCACTTTCTTAAGCAGGGAAATTGTTGGCGGTCCGGTTACCCGTGAGACTGTTCCTGTGAAAAATGGATCAGTAACTATTTCCCTTCCACTGGTTATAAATTTTTCTGCGGGAAAGAATACAAGTCCTTATCTGCGTATCGGTGCTTCCTTCAGTTATGCATTCAGCCAGGACAGTAAGTCATCGGAGATCTTACCAATTAATAAATCATTGGCATTAGGTGATGCAGGTTTTGGTGTTGGTTTCAGAATTCCTAAAACCGGTTTGGTCGTATCCCCTGAGTTGAAATATTCTGCAGGTATTTCAGATTTGAAAAGCAGTTCTTCCACAACACCTTATACAGAAGCACTATCTTCTTTAAAGAAGCAAGCTTTTAGTTTGAATGTTTACCTGAGAATGCGCTAGAGAAATTACTTTTCTTCAAGTATTACAAATTCCTGCTCCAGCGCAAGGGAGTGATCGTATAATTTTTGAATGAAATCAGGCCCCCATATCGAATAATAATAACTTAGATTTTCCCTCCGCTCCTGTAATCCCTCTCCGGGGAACAAATGCTCTTTAATAGTGTGTATCTGTCGTTGCTTGTCTGAGAACTTTCTTTTTTCAGCCCGCAGCATTTTCTTTTCCAGTTCCTGCAGCCTTTGTACTGTTTTTAGTTTTAAAGACTCAACATGTTTTTCTAAAGTAGTATCCACTTTGGCAGCCTGCTTTTTGAAAGTTTCGTAAAGCTGCTCCATTTCCGTCAGCGATCCATTCAGTTTGGTCTCATTGTTACTTTCCTTTGCTACTACCCTGTTCATTAGCTCCTGCTCATCCAAAAAGAATTCTTCAACGCTGAAACCCAGTTTAGCAATTCTCTCTCTCCATTTTTTCTCTATCAGCAGGAATGAGTTTCGTAATACCAAAACCGGGAATGGAATTTTGTAATGAGCAAACAGGTCTTTCAATTGTAACCAATAAGCTGTCTCCCCTCCTCCACCCGTAAAAATGATATTGGGTAAAATTGTCTCCTGGTAAAGTCCACGGAGAATCACATTCGGGCTAAATCTTTCAGGATGATTCTTTAGTTCTTCCAGGATCTCACTTTGGCTGAATGTGAATGGTGAATGGTGAATGGTGAATTTCTCACTTATCTTTTCAATTCTTTCCCTCAGGTCATCCTTAAGGTAAAACAGGTTGATCTCTCTTGGATTGGCCTGAACTTTATAGCCGGCATTACTGAGTTTTTTTGCAGTCCCCTCAACGATGGCTGAAGCTGTTTGGTTTAACAGATCATCTTCAAATATTGCAGTCATTTGCTTTTTCAGTGCAGCATTATCCGGTAATAAAACTACCAATCCATATTCTGCAAAAAGAAAATTTACAAATGCGAATGTGGCATCCTGGATGGTTATACCTTCTTTATAAAATTCTCTCAGCTTAGAAACGATCTCATTGCCATCGGGTAAAACTGATAATTGACCCTCGATCCTGTCAATTAGTTTCAACAAGGCCTTATCAATTTTCATCCTGCCTACTGCACCGGTTTGTTTTGTTTCCCATACCAGTTTTTCTCCTCCCAGCCAGATATGATTCAGTTCATCCAAATCAGCATCTTCAGATCCTATATAAAAAACAGGCACAAAATTGTAATCCGGCAATACCTGGTTTAAATGATCAGCCAGTTTAATTACGTGGATGATTTTGTAAATAAAATAAAGAGGGCCGGTAAATATATTATTTTGATGGGCTGTTGTGATCGTAAATGTATTAACCAAAAGAAGCGACTCAATATTATCAGATACTTTTTTATTGGTGTTGATGTTTGCATATTGTTTCTTCAATTCCTGTACAAGAACCTCCCTGCTATAGCTGAAGCCTTTTCGTTCTTCAATGGCTTTTTTAATACCCTGCAATGTTGGCGGGTGTGAAACGAACGGCTTGATTGCTGCATCCTGGTCTATATAATCCAGTGCAATTTTTGAGAAGGCTCCGGTTTGGCGATAAGGCAGGCGGGTAGATGTAGAATCCATGAGCCGTAAAAGTAAAAATTGTTAGAATGATAAAAAATGTTCCGGCAGAAATTAACGTTACTTTACTTCGTAAGCCACTACTGATTTTTTATTATAGGTTGGCACATAAACAGTATTTGTTGCCGGGTCAAAGCCTATATCAGCAGCGTTTTTTTCTTCTTTCCGGGTATCCAGTAATAGTTCTTTTGTTCCATCACTGTATACATACCATAAAGTGCCGTTCCATCCTGATACTAAAAAATCTTTCCCGTTAATATTTTCCACACCATCGGTACCTCCTTCAAGCCCTTCTGCGAATTTGTTTATGGCCCGGTCTGATCCCACTTTGACCAGGTTATCATTATCCAAAACAAGCAATGAATCCATAAATATCAAAACCCCATTCGGCGCTTTTAAATTCTCAAGGTATACCTGCACATTTTCATTCTCAACCCTGAACACTTTTTTATTCTTTGAGTCAGAAATATAAGCAACACCATTTTTGTCCAATACCAGGTCATTCAGGCAATCTGCTCCCGGAATCGGCATTTTTTTTACGATTTCCCCGGTAGAAGTATCTATGATCAACATATTGGTAAGGTCTGCCACATATAATTTCCCATTATAAAGCCCCATTCCTTTGGGTGCACTTAAACCAGTTACCCATTCACTGTTTATTATTTTTCCGTCCAAACCCACTTTACCAATTGAGCCAACTCCATCATTTGTCCATCCTTCGCCATCAACATTGGAAGTGTATAATATATGGTTGGCACCATCAAATAAAACAGACTCCGGGATCTTTAATACTGTGTCCGTTTCCCATTTCTTTATGAGTTTATGTTTTGCATCTGCAATATTGTATGATTTTTTATTACTGCAGGAAATGAAAAAGAAAACAATGATAATTACCCCGATAATCTTCTGCATGACTGATAGATTTTGATAAAGATACTACTTGAAACGTTCCACCCTGAAAGGTTCAATGGCCATGCTGAGTGGTTTGTTATTGATCACTTCATCAACAATTTTCCCTGTTCCCGCACCCAAACTCAATCCCAGCATGGAATGACCTGTCGCTATTGTTACATTGTTATATTTTTTTGCTCTCCCGATATACGGTAATCCATCGGCTGAGCAGGGCCGATAACCATACCATATGTTTTCTTTTGCCGGAAAAGCGACATCAAATTCAGGGTAATATCTTTTGACAGCATCCAGGATTCCCTGCACCCGGTTCATTCGTGGTGGCGTTTTATGAGATGTGATTTCCATAGTGCCCCCAAACCGGATCTTATTTCCATCCATAGGTGTAATGGCGGCTCTACCTTCTACCAAAACAGCAGGATAGTTAACCTTGTATGGCGAATTCTCCAATGTAACTGAATATCCTCTTCCAGGCATCAAGGGGATTTTTAAATCAAGCAGTCTTGCTGTTCCTCCTGACCATGACCCTGTTGCAATGATCACTTCATCCTGCTCATATACATTACCGGATGCAAATACTTTTTTGACATTGCCATTATTTTTTTCGAATCCTGTTACTTCCTGGCCAGGGATCAGTTTGACACCATTACTTTTTAGGTATGCAATCAACTGCTGCATTAATTTATTGGGGTAACAATGTGCATCACAGTTAAAAAGAATGGCACCTTTTGCATGAACCCTTGTTTGCGGTTCCATGGCCTGTAATTCTTTTGCACTGAGCAATTTTGTATCAGTAAGCCCCAGCTCATGGGCCTTTTCTACTGTATGTTTTGCATGTTCTGCACCAGCATCTGTCTGAAAAATTTCCAGCAATCCTTTTTTTTCATAAGCAAAATCAAAACCGGGGATTGACAACCATGATTCATATTCTTTCTTACTTAACAATGCTATATCTCTTAACGGAACGGCTGCCGTATTTACATGATCTTTTTTGGCGCTGCGAATAAATTTTAAACCCCAACTGATGAGATTCCTGTCCAGCCTGGGCTGAATATAAAAGGGACTTTTTGAGTTCCACATCCATTTTAATCCTTGTTTTACAATTCCGGGAGTAGCGAGAGGTATAAAATGACTGGGGCAGATATAACCACAATTACCATAAGAACAGTTATCATTAAAATCGCTTTTATCAAGTACCGTCACATCCCATCCAGATCTGTTCAGATACAATGCCGAGCTTAAACCTATAATGCCGCCCCCGATAATTGTTACATTCATAATGTTTCGGATTACTTTTCTTTTCTCCACTTATTTTCCAGCATCTTTATAAAATAACCGCCCACTACACTCCGGGCCTGGAAGCCCACTTGTTTTCCATTCGTAGTTTCATGCCAATCACTTAACGGAACTCTTGTAGGTGTTTCCGCAGCATATATATAAAGTGGTGCAATCAATGCTTCAAAATCCGTTTGATCATTTGCCAATGTAGCTGTCCACATAATCCAATCGCTTTTTGTGTAAGATTTACGGCTATCCAATGGCAATCCGAATTCGTTTTGTTTGGTGAGATAATATTTTACTTCCTTATCATAAACTTCCTGGGGAAAAAGTGTTAACCCCAGCAATTTGTCCCAAACCAGGTTATACTTCTGGCTCCAGGTTCCCTTTTTATCAAATGCAAGATCGTAATGATCCCCGTCATCAGCCATTTTCATCCATCGTGTCGCATAATCTTTGGCAATGTTGTGGTATTTACCGGCTTCACCTCTTTTACCCATGTTTCTTGCCATTTGCGCATACGCTTCAATACCTACAATCGCTTTCATAGATAAATTCACATTGCGGGCAAGATGTCCGGCAAAATCATCTGTACATAATTGATTGGTCGGGTCGAATCCATCGTTTACTAAAAACTCAACCCATTTGCTCAGTACATCCCAATGCTTTTTTGCAAAATCAATTTTATTTTCTGCTTTACAAATTGCAGCTGTCAAGATGATCATATTGCCTGCTTCTTCCACCGGCATGTCCTCAGGGTATGTTTGCCCGTTTGCCTGGGGATATGTGCCAAGATCGTGTGCCGGAAAAGGTTTTGTCCATTTACCACTTTCACTGTAATACATAATTGGCTCGATCATTCCCTTCAGCATATCCGGGTTGTAGATTAATGTAAGCGGGGCTGAGGGATAGGTAACATCTACAGTCCAGATAGAACCATTGCTGAAATTTTCTTTTTGAGGAAATAATATCTCATTGTTGAGGCCTCTTACTAATTTATGTGCTGCCAGTGATTGGCGATAAGCCAGTACACAAAGTTTTGCATACGTTTCTCCGCCTGCATTTGTCGCATCATCATACAACTGCTTATCAAATTTGTCGCAACGTTCTGCTATCTGGCCAAACTCCTCCAGTGATTTCTTCAGCAATTCCTCTGTTGAAGAAAAATTCTTCTTCCACCATGCCTGCAGATTTTGCCCGAAATATTGAATGGAATACAGATCATCATAAGCCAATACAATTGTTTTTTCAACTGGTACCGATCCAATCTTTGTAAAATCCACTTCTGTACTGCTGAAATCTTTTAGATTTATTCCCGGAATATTTGCATTTATACTTTGTGAAACACCTTCGTCATTTGTTGCTGACACATACAAATAACCCCAATCAATTCTTACATTATCTCCTTTCGTTTTCAAAACAGGCTGCCCGATTGTTCCGCTTTTCAGGTAAATAAAATTCTGTCCTTTTAATGCCTCCGTTTTTACTTCTACTTTTTTCTTGTTTCTTACAAGATCATCGGAAACTGTAAAATATAGTTTCACATCCTTCTTGCCCCCGGTTGATCGGATATTGAACGTCACATAGCTTGCCGGCCGTGAAAAAAGATCAGGATCATTTGCTAATAAAGGAGAAAGAAAATCAACATTAACAGTAACCGGCCCGCATTCAAATTCATATTTTGTTTGCGTAGCAGTGATCTCAACAGATTTCTGTATAGCTTGCAAAACAGGCTGTGCAGGCAGGCGATCATACAGGCCGGCATCTATATAAGCTGCACCACCCGTATTCTCACAATACAAAGCCAACACATTTTTCCCTTTTTTTAATTTTTGTTCTATTGCTTTTGAAAGAATTAATTCTTTATTGGCAGAACAGCACCCGGCATTGTAGATCTTTTCTCCATTCAGGTATATCTCAACATTGTCATCATACTTTGCTTTTAAAACCAATTCATGAATATTGAGTGCCTGCATTTCAAATGTTCTTCTTATCCATATTTCTCTGCTCGTCCATAAAGTTTTCGGATTCACATCATTTGTCCCAAACAACGCCTTACCGGTTTCCCATTTTGCATCGTCATAGTCAGCATTCATCCAATTATCTTCAGGTTTTGATTCTGTGTATTGACATTTGTAGGATTGAATATCGGCATCAGGAAGAATTGGCTTTAATTCTCTCGGCAACTCCCCTAAGAATTTATATAATTTATTATCTACTTTTATTAATCCTATCAAAGAATGGTCAGTACCTGTCCAATGCTTCGTTGCACTTTCATTAAGTTTATCTGTAAAACTCCAGATACTGAAATAAGGATCATTGGTAAGTAAAGGATAAGCGGGAGCTTTAGTGATTTGCGCCTGTACAGAAAAACAAATGACTGAAAGAACAAAACAAAATATACTTTTCATTTAATAATTGCCTCCATCTTCATATTTTGATTGATAATTTATTTTCACTTCTTTGATCTTGGCAGGCAGCCAAACCTGCATGGCATTGGCTCCCCTGTTGGCCCAGCAATAATAAGGGATAGCTGTTATCTTTCTTTTTTTCATTTCAATGGCTGTTCCTTCAGTGTTGGGATATGCGGAAGTTATCTCTGCCTGTAAAGCAATAATATTTTCATCAAGCACTTTATATTCTTTTACCGTAAACGAAGCATTTTCCGGGAGAATCAAATTCCAAACTCCATCTTTATTATCGGCCTCCTCCACACAATAAACTAATGGCCCACGCTGAATGGCGATCCGGTTTTTATCGGACGACACTTCGCTTCTTGCTTTTATTTTTTCAATACTCATCGGAATATTAAATTCAACAATATCCCCTTTCTTCCAGTCCCTTTCCACAACTGCATAACCATTCTCAATTTTGTACTCATTGATTTTCCCGTTGATCATTAATTCGGGATCAAAATGATCATTTGACTCCGCGGTTTCCGAGTAAAGCCCCCCCGGAACAGGATCATTGGCAAACCAACCCGGAATTCTTAAATACAGTTTGCATTTCATCTTTTTCGCCGGATCTATATTCAATAAAACTTTCCCATCCCACGGATAATTGGTTTCCATTTTCACCGCAACATCCGTATTCCCCAATTTAACTTTTGTATTACTGCCTGCATACAGATTGACCCAGATACCATCATGGCTTTTACCATAAATATAGTTACCTACTGAAGTAACCAGCCTCGCAATATTAGCAGGGCAGCAAGCTGTGCCAAACCATTCTCTTCTCTTATGCTGTCCGTTTGAGGCCAAAACATTATCGTAAAAGAAATGATCACCGCTTAAACTCAATCCATCCAATGCCCCGTTATATAAACTTCTTTCCAATACATCAATATATTTACTGTCGCCGGTAAGTTGGCACATCCGTTGATTCCACAACACCATTCCCACTGAAGCACAAGTCTCACAATAAGCATCTTCATTGGGCAGATCATAATCCTTACTGAACCCTTCATTATCTCCAGCAGAACCTATCCCTCCTGTTATATACATATTACGATGCACCACATCTTCCCAAACTTTTTTCATCGCATTCATATATCCGGCATCGCCGGTTAATGCAGCCACATCTGCCGCCCCGGTATATAAATACATAGCACGGACAGCATGGCCTGTTATCTCTGTTTGTTCTTTAACAGGTTTCAAATCCTGCCAGTAAGCCTGGGTGAACCAGGTGTTCCCATAAGTATAGAGCCCGCCTTTTCCTCTTTGCTGTAAATACCAGTCAGCCAGTTTCAGATAACGATCATCCTTTGTTACATTGTACAGTTTTACCAGGGCCAGTTCAATTTCCTCATGTCCGCTGAACCATTTTTTATTTCCCAAACGGAAAGTCGAATCAATATGATTGGCAAAGCGAATTGCTATATCCAGGAATTTTCTTTTCCCGGTTGCGTTGTAATAAGCAACTGCTGCTTCAAACATGTGTCCCGCATTATAATCTTCATGCGCCTCGATATTGGTCCAACGCTGATTAATGTCTCTTAAGGTATAGTAAGTTCCCACATAACCATCGGGTAGTTGCGCTGCGGCGATCTTATCTATCCATTCGTCTGCTTTGGCTTCCAATGTCGCATCAGGATGTGTTTGTAAAGCATAAGCAATGGCTTCAAGAGCTTTATAGACATCACTGTCATCATAATACCGGCCTTCAAACTTTTCTCCTTTGTTCCGGGCTGCTTTTTCAAAATTTCGGATGCGGGCTGTTTTTACTTCTGTCTGATCAATACAGGCTTTCATCGTTACCGTTGCAACCTTATCGATCTTTGGTTTCCAGAAATGATCTGTTATGTTAACTTCAGAAAAATTGACAAACTCAAATTTCTGTAAAGGGTTTTGTGCAACTATTGAGCTTACTATGATCAGTAATGGTATAACTGGAACTATTTTTTTCATGTCTGAAAATTTATTGCAGGTCAATTATCAGTTCTTCTTCTGCTATTCCAAAACCCTGGGACCTTACCGAAATCCTTTCCGGCGAACTATTACTTAAAAGCGGATTGGTATGATTAAAATGTATAAATACAATCTTCGATCTCAGGTCAGGTTTTATTGATGAAAAAAGTTTGATGGTTTCTTCCACAAAGGGATGCGGTATCTCATTCATATCCCTTCCGGGTAATTCGCCGTTTTTATAAAATGATCCATCAACCAAAGCAGTATCAACATCCATAACTTCGGAAGTGATCTTCCTGTCCCATTTCTCCCATTTATCAATATCTGGAATAAAAAGAATTTTTTTCTTTTTACCTGAAATAATAAAACCAACTGTTTCTGAATATTCATCCCTGTGAGGTACCCGAACAGGCAGCACATGTAAATTTGAATTCAGGCTAACTCCTGAATCAGTATTCAATCTATGCAGTTCAATATTTTTTAATTGAACCAGCTGACTCCACGGTCCATTATTTCTTAAAAATGTATCCATTCTCGGCATCACCCAGACAGGAATGTTCGATGCACCCATCGCTTCTCTTCCAAACTCCATTAAACCGGTATAGTGTCCGATATGTGCATGAGTGAGAAAAATACCGTCAGGCGAATAATCAGGAACGGTTTTGATATAGGATTGAACTTTTTTTAGCTGTTCGGTTATATCAGGTGTTGCTTCAAATAACCAGTATTGATCAGTTGTTCTATCCACCAATGCCAAACATGTAACCAGTTTTTTTTCCTCTCTCCCCTCCCAGTATGCTTTGCAACAGGCTTTTTCACAACCGATCTGCGGATAGCCTGCATCCTGTGCAATACCCAAAACCACAATGAACTGATCCGGGAGGTTGCCATGCATTGGTACTATTGATGGTGCAGGAGGATTCATATCACAACTTTGCAGCAGCAGACCTAAAAGAATTAAAAAAAAGATTGTTCTCATTTCAAAATTCAGATTACCTGGAATCCGTATGCATACGGATCATCCTCCTTATCGATCCAGATCGTATTATATCCATAAATTTTTGCCCAGCCTTCAATCGAAGGACGAATAGCAGGTTTACCATCAACGGTCAACTCCTCTTCTATTCTTCCTGTAAATTTACTCCCGATAATACTTTCATGAATGAATTCGTCCCCTTTCTTCAGTTTCCCTTTTGCATACCATTGCGCCATTCTTGCTGAAGTTCCTGTGCCGCAAGGTGAACGATCAAAAGCTTTATCTCCATAAAACACAGCATTTCTGGCAGTAGAATTTTTATCGAGCACAGCACCGGTCCATAATATATGCGAACAACCATTTATTGTTTCATCCTCGGGATGTACAAATTTGTATTTCGCATTGATATTCTTTCTTAATTCTCTTGCCCATGCAATTAATTTATCAGCGGAATAATGTTCCAGCCCTTTAAAATTTTTCTGCTCATCCACGATCGCATAAAAATTTCCACCATAAGAAACATCCATTACCAATTCACCCAGTTCAGGGCATTCAGCGGTTAATTCAGTTGAGTAAAGAAATGCTGGCACATTGGTTAGCTGTACCGTTTTACATTTATCATTTTCCATTTTGAATTTCACATTCACTAAACCTGCAGGAGTTTCAAGCCGTACAGATCCCGGTACTTTTGGTTTGATCAGTCCTTCCTCAATTCCTATAGTTATTGTTCCGATGGTTCCATGTCCGCACATGGGCAGGCAACCGCTGGTTTCAATAAATAACACCGCTACATCATTGGCCGGATCATGCGGCGGATACAGGATACTTCCGCTCATCATGTCATGCCCCCTTGGCTCAAACATCAGTCCAGTGCGGATCCAGTCATATTCTCTCAAAAAGTGTTGCCGTTTCTCACTCATATTTTTACCCTGCAAAACAGGCCCGCCTTCTTTTACAAGGCGAACGGGATTACCACAGGTATGAGCATCGATGCAATGGAATGTGTGTTTCATGATTCTGGATGATGGATACTTGATTCTGGATGCTGGGCTTTGGATTCTTGCCACCTAGCTGTCTCATTTTTTTGCCACCAGCGGCCAGCATCTGGCATCCAGAATCGTATATTTAGTAAATTTACATGCTTTGGAGACATACGGAAAGATATTACTGATCGCCATGCCGGCCTTCCTGGCACTGGTTCTTTTTGAAAAATGGTATGGCTGGTACAAAGGCAGGGATACTGTCCGCAACATGGACATGATCTCTTCGCTCAGTTCCGGTGTTACCAATGTTACTAAAGATGTATTGGGTCTGGCTATCGGCATAAGCATTTATCCTTTTATGCTGAAATACCTCGCACTGACGCATATTGAAAACACCATCATTGTCTATATCCTCACTTTCATCATTATTGATTTCAACGGGTATTGGATACACCGCTGGGAACATAAAATGAATCTTTTCTGGAATCTGCATGTTATCCATCACAGCAGCGAAGAATTTAACCTGGCCTGTGCATTAAGACAAAGCATTTCTTCCTTCTTTAATTTATTTACTATCCTGCTATTGCCGGCGGCAATACTGGGAATACCATTGGAAGTGATCGCCATTGTTGGACCCATACAATTGTTTGCACAATTCTGGTACCACACCCAGCATATCAATAAAATGGGTTTCCTGGAAAAAATAATTGTGACACCGAGCCACCACCGGGTGCATCATGCCGTGAATCCCGAGTACATGGACAAGAACCTGTCGCAGATATTTATTGTGTGGGACAAACTCTTCGGCACTTTCCAGGCAGAACTAAAAGATGTACCCCCTGTATATGGTATTACAAGACCTGCAAGAACATGGAACCCGATAAAAATAAATTTTCAGCATATCTGGCTGCTGATAAAAGATGCATGGCGAACCAGCAGCTGGAAAGAGAAACTGACGCTTTGGTTCAAACCAACCGGTTACCGCCCGGCTGATGTAGCCGCCAGGTACCCGGTGTATAAAATTGAAGATGTATATCATTTTGATAAATACGATACCAAAACCTCTCCGCTATTTAATGCTTGGTGTTGGTTGCAGCTGCTGATCCTCCTTTTCTCTATCAGTTACCTGTTTGGAAATATTGCATACATCAACAGTCTTGATGGCAGTTATATTTATTGGTATGGGGCTTTTGTTTTTTTAAGTGTGTATGCCTTAACGGAACTGATGGACCGTAACCGTTATGCTATCATCTGGGAACTGTTGCGTTGTGGTTTGGGGCTTTACTTTTTATATGAACAAGGAAATTGGTTTGGGGCTGGTTTTTGGATAACTAATATAAAGATCATTTTATCCTCTTACTTCATTCTTTCTGTATTGATAAGTGGGTGGTTTACATTTAAACACAATACAGAAGATCGGCTTCAAAATAATTCTCTTTCTATTTCGTGATAAAATCATGACCTCAAAAACCTCAAGTAATATTGAGCTAAAACTAAAGGTATTAGGCATCTATCAGATTGTAGGGGGAGTTCTTGGATTAACACTAACCATATCTTTGTTTTTCAAATTATCGTTAACGAACTTTTTACTTACATTAATTCTTATTCTTGCCTTATGCCTGTACCTTTTTTCTATATATTGTGGCACCCTTTTAGTTTTTAATAAAAAATCTCTCGGCCTAAATCTGTCTTTAATTAATCAGTATGTACAATTAGTATCCTTTTCAATTAAGGGTTTAGCTTTTCTATATGTATCCGGCATATTTTTTTCTGCTGGTATTGATATAACAAACTCATTTAATTTATTATTGAACCTAGGATTATCCTCATGGCAGTTAAATATTAATAGTGAATCTGAGGCTCTTATTATCAATTTCAATCTTGTAGCTCTATTTCTTATAGTTGTTATTGGAAAGCTGAAAAAGAAAATAAAAGAAGAAAAAATTGCTAAAGAAATTGATTCGATTGGTTCGATTGATTAATCAGCGAGCTATTACAAATTTCTCTATCTCCAAATACCTAAACCAAAACAATGAAACCTATCCTTTTCTCAATTCTACTGGCAGCTTTGATTAGCTGTTCGGGTTCTAAAAAATCAACAGCAACTACTAATCCTTTAAATGGCACCTGGATCACCACCAAAATGACAATGGCAGGTATGGAATTGCCGGAAGCCGCTGTAAAGAATCAAAAACTGGTCATCAGCGACAGCAACTATACCTATATTGCCGAAAGTGTTGACAAAGGTGTGGTGAAGTACAACGGCAATAAAATGGATATTTACGGAAGAGACGGGGTGAATGCGGGTAAACATTTCACTGCAATTTACAAAATGGAGAATGGAGACCTTGTTATCTGTTATAACCTCACCGGGGACAGCTATCCCGAGTCTTTCGAAACATCCAGGGAAAAGCCGATGATCTTTACGGCTGTTTTCAAAAAAGAATAGAGCTATTGTTTCCTGATCACATCTATGAATAATTTCTTTCGGGTGGTGTAACCAATGGATTCGTAGAGGCTGATAGCGCCGGTATTACTGGTCAGCACATGCAAAAAAGGAATAAAAGAACGATCCAGTATCAATTTCATCACATGCAGCATTAAAGCTTTGGCATACCCTCTTCCCCGAAAGTCAGGATGTGTACAGACAGCGCTTACTTCCAGGTAAGGCAAGGGGTGCATTCTTTGTCCGCTCATAGCCGCCAGCCTGTCGTCAACAAAAATTCCAAAGTAGTTGCCAAACAAAATAGTGTTCTGCAAAAAAGGGCCGGGCCGGGTCAGGGCTGTCAGTTCCAGCATCCGGGGAATATGTTCATCGCTCAACGGAACGATCAACTCACTGGCTTTGGTTGTAAAATCTGAAACAGGATTTTCATACACCATCTGTGAAACATCCATATGCTGGATCAGCTTCCATTTATTTTCATCAGTTGAGACAGCATCCAAAAATGAAACGGCAATAGACCGGCCGGGCTGTACCATTTCATACAACTTATCAAAATTCTTTTGATTGATTTCTCTTAATGCTGCAAAAGGTGCAATATCTGCCCGGTAAAAACCTGCATCGTCATCCACCACAGCGATATCCTTATTGCCGGTGGTAATGGCATTCCAGATCATATTGTCGAGAACATGACTCATCGTATCCGATGGTGATTTAAAAATGGAAATTACGAAAGAGGGAGAATCTGGATGCTGGATGCTGGTCACTTGCTAAAATATCTTACCAGCATCCTATCTATGTCCGTCACAGGAGAAAGTAACACGAAAACCGTTCAGATCTTCAAACACCACTTCCACTTTACCGGTAAAAGGCTCTTCGGTAAGTTCAATGATCCGGGCTCTTTGCTTGAGCCGATCAACAAGCCCATCAATATTTATTACTTTAAAATACAACCCGGCATCTTTCACATCGCCGTTATGTTTTTTTTCAGAAGGAAAGATCATAAAAGGAGCACCCTCCCATTCCAGTTGTGCCCATGTCAGTTCTTTGGCAGGTTCCCAGAAACGGCTGCTGCCGGTGCAGCTAAAACCAATATCCGTGTACCAGATCACTGCCCGTTCCATATCAGGAACTCCTAAAAAAGGAATACATACTGCCATATGTTCAAATAAGTGATTTAAAAAAGTGCAGCGCTTCGGTATCGGGTTTCCGGCACAGGGTACACAGAAGTAAGATGACCTCAGAGCTTGTAGTGGTTTTTCCGGGGTCTTTCATTGCTAAAATAATCAATAAAACAGGCTTTTAAAACCAACGGATCGCCAAATTTTGAAATTACTTTTATATCGTAAATCAACGTATCACGGGTCAACCAGGTACCAGCATCCGGTATCCGGTGTCAGGTAATAATTTACCCGCCAGTACGGATAGGCATCCAGCGATTATTGATTAATTTTCAGCATGTTTTACGGTATGAAAAAATACGTTTTGGCTTCTCTTGCAGGGTTTCTTGCTGTCTTTTCATCACTTGCACAAACCGCCAATTCCAAAGGGAACACTCCTGTTTTTGATACCACTTCAGTGATCGATGAAGTTTTTTTTCTTATTAAAACTGTTGACAGGATCAGCGAAGATTCTGCGTATGTGACTGTTGAATACGGCAAACAGGATGGTATTTTCCTGGGCGCCACAGGAAATGTAATGAGCTCACATGGCGCCAGCAGCGGTAAGAACCGTGAATCAACCATCTATCTCGGTAATACCAGGATCATTAAGCTTACTGACCGCACTGCCACCGCAGCGGTAAGGATGTATACCAAATACAGGGATCAGAAAATTTACCCGCAGGACCTGTTGGCTATTGAAACCTACCCGGCAGCAAATGCCAATGAAAATGTTTTTTATGAACTGGCGAAACTGGATGTACTGTTTGTAGATAACAACCGTGAACCAATTAAAACAAAAAGAGAAATTCTTGCCAATACTGATGCAGGATTTGAAAGAAGAATGATGCTGGCATACACAAAAGAGATCATCGATTTTGCCGAAGACCTGGCCGGTTATAGTGACAGCACTTTTAAGATCGTATATAAAAAGGGCCCTTACAAAGGTCAAACAATGGTAGATGTTTTCAGAAAAGCAACGATCTATGATCTGAATGCATTTTTTCAATTCGTAAAAAGTTTTCCCGGAAAATATATGGGAGGCTACCAGGGAAAGGACTGGAAGATCAATGAGACATTTGCCACATGGGTGCTGAACAATGCCCCGGACGGCAATAACAATAAAGATTGGCTGCTTCCGGAAATAGAAGCTACTCCTGTCAGTTCTTTAGACGAACTGGTGAAAAAGACAGCTTACTTTATCCAGGTTGACTCATTGGCTGGATGGTCTTCCCGCATCAATGAGCTGCAGGCAGCAGGAAAAACTACAGAGGCATTATCACTTTGCGATAAGCTGATCTTTATTGCACAGCAACTGAAGGATAAAAAAGCAGAATATGAATTTTTATATAACCGATCCTTTCTTTCTGAGGCAGCCGGTCATTCTGATGAATCGCTGGCTGAGATATTAAAAGTATATCAATACGATCCGACAAACATCAATTACAAATATGCTTTAGCCAACCAGTATGGTAAAATGGAACAGTTTGATAGATGTTTCAAACTGTATGAGGAAATGAAAAAAGAATTACCGGGGAATATTAATATTCTTGGTAACTACGGTTGGTATAAAATAACAGCTGGACAAATTGATGATGCGACTCCCCTATGCCGCCAGGCCTATTATGGCGATCCTTCCAGTGTAGCGTTCACAGTAAACTATGGGCATACATTTTTACTGAAAGGAAATATGGACAGTGCCATGTATTATTACCAGAAAACACTGGATAACCTCTACCACCCTGCAGATTATACGGACGGGCCAAAAACCGATTTCATTTTATTTTTTAAGAAGGGCTGGCAAAGAAAACCTGTTGCTGAAGCTGCCGACTGGATGGATAAAGAATTCAATGAAAAATATTACCCGATAACCCGTGGTAATGAAGTGTGGGATGAAGCCAAAGCCTTTTACAACAAGAAAAGTTATGTGAAATCAGCTGAAAAATTCAAAGAGTATATCCGCCTGTATGATAAAGTAAAAGAAGTTCCTTACTCATCTATTCACAATGCCAACAACTGGGTAGGTTCTTCTTATTGGGGTGCCAAAATGTATGACAGTGCTGAGAATTATTATGCAAAAAGCCTGGCTATTGCCAAAGAGCATCTTGTAAGCCAGCGAACACAATTGACCACCAAAGACAATGATTTGCTGGTTGGAGATTATGAACGATTATATAATTTTTACAACGATAAGAAACAAACAAGGCTTGCTGATGAATACAAAATACTTCATGATGCTGAGGCACAGAAAGTAACGGAGCTCTATTCCAATCCCGCTATTCATGTAATTTCATTAAGCAGTAATAAGGCAGGCAAAGCAAATGCATCTGCATTTTATGAGACATTTTCGAACCTGAAAAAACAAGAGCAAGCATTTACAAAACTCCTTGCCGGCGAAAATCTCACCAAAGAAAAACTGACGGGCATACTGGAAGATGCGAGAAAACAATCAAAACCAGAAGATATTTTTATTTTCTATTATGCCGGGGAGAGTGAGAACAACGGAACCCAATCTTATATCTCTTTCAATTCCAAAGACACAGCGCAGGGAAGAATTTCTGTTACTGAACTGATGGATTTTATCGATCTCGTTTATGCCAATAAGAAATTAGTGATCACTGACCTGCCGAATCCTTCATTGCTTTCATTAATCACTTCCCGGTATATCAATGCAGGTAACAGTTCATCAGAAATAATTTTCCTGAGTCCGGGTGTAGAAACCCCTGTGAAAGAAAAAGGAGTTTCTCTTTTTACCAGTCAATTAGTATCTACAGTGCAGGAATTGCAGAAATCCGGTTCTTTCTCAGCTAAGGATTTTGTAGATAAAGCATCTTACGCCATTGGAAGAGGACAGCATTATCTTCCTGTATTATCATTTGCCTATGGGAAAGATTTTCTGCTGTTTGAAAATAAATCGAAGCAAGCAGATGAAAGTTCAGGCAGTGTTGCAACAAGAGGATTGGGTGTAAAAGACAGAAGCGGTACGGATGCTGATGTTACTGTTACCGGTCCGCAGAAAAATTATGCATTGCTATTTGCTACTGATAATTATAAGGACAATGGGTTTAATAAACTGGTGAACCCGATCAATGATGCCAAAGCATTACAGCAATTACTCCAAAACGATTTCGGCTTTGATGTAAAACTTGTCACCAATCCCACAAGAGACGAGATTGAAAGATGGCTGAGTGAATACCGTGACAACAAACGTTACGGTCCTAATGATCAGTTGATGATTTTTTTTGCAGGGCATGGTGTTTATTATGATAAAGCAAAAATGGGTTACCTGGTTGCGAATGACTCAAAGACCGACGATCCGACACATAAAACTTATCTCTCTTACAGTGATCTAGGAAATATTTATTTAAAGAATATAAATTGCAACAGGATCTTTTTGGTTCTTGATGCCTGTTTTGCCGGATCATTTTTTGATAACAACGGTGTAAGAGGCAACCAACAGGATGTAGATGCCAAGAACCTTGCTTACCTGAAAAGAACAGCTGCCAATCAGCGTTTTTATAAAGGAATTTCTTCCGGCGGCAAACAATATGTGGAAGATGGTAAGCCGGGACAACACTCCCCATTTGCCGGAAGTTTTATGAAAACTCTTTTCAACAAAGCATTACAGAAGAGTTTTGTAACGGCTGATGAAATAATCGGTGAAATAAAAAGTAACCCTCCTGCGGCTACGGCTATTTGTGAAGGCAACTTTAATTACAGCGATCCCTTTAGTCATTTTATTTTTGAATTAAAGAACACAGAGAAAGTTTCTGATATCAAAACGGTTAACCTGAAATAAGCTGATAAGAAGTTTTCATCCATTTGATAAGTTGGGGTGAAATATCTTCTACACTGTCAACAGCAACCAAATGTGCTACCCGATGCTTTGATGTTTTCAGAAATTTATATACGGGAGGTAGGTCTTCAAGATGATCGAGAAAGAATTCAACATCCAGGTGATTTTTTTTAACCTTTACTGCAAGAAATGTGCTTTGGGTTTTAAAAAAGATCACATCCGGCCTTACCGTTTCTTCACGGAAATCTCCAAAACCTTTTACGATTTTCTCAATTTTATCAAATAACTTCTTTAATTCAGGTGGTCGCTTGACAAACAATGATTCTTTGGCGATCAGCGAACAAGTATGCTGCTGATCTTTTCGTTTGAACAGGCGATTGCATTTTGGGCAGGTCCACATAATTTTTACATTCACTCCTCAGCCCCTCTCTGCATGCAGAGAAGGGGGAAGTTGAACGAAGTGAGACAAAGGGTGAGTTATTTCATCAATTCATTGTCCACAGTCCTCCAAATTCCCAGTGGGTTTCCATCTTTCAATTCATCCGGAAGCAGATCGTTGCTCCAGTTTTGGAAAGCAACCGGTCTTGCAAATCTTTTAATACCATCAGGTCCCACTGAGGTAAATCTTGAATCTGTTGTAGAAGGAAAGGGGCCGCCATGTTGCATGCTGAGGCAAACCTCAACTCCCGTTGGCACTCCGTTCAGGATAAAACGTCCGCAGATATTCTTAACTGCTTCCACTAACTCATCATTATTACGAACATCATCATCAGTTGCCATTAAGGTGGCGGTCAATTGCCCCTCAATATGTCTTGCTACTTCCAGCATCTGGTTCACATCCTTGCAGCGAATAACCAGTGAATAGGGGCCGAACACTTCCTGGTGTAATAATGGGTTATTTAAAAATGCTTCTGCTTTTGCAGAGGCGACAGTCGCCATTCCCTCATACATCAACGGTTCTTTTTCAGCAACAGCAACTGTTTCCACTTCATCCTGTGCCAGGGAGTTAGCTCTCTTCTCAATATAATTTTTGAAGATTCCGGGATTCAGCATTTCTGCCGGAGCCGCATTTCTGATCTCACCAGAAAGAGTATGAATGAAATTCTGAAGGTCGCTATTATCGATGCCGATAATAAGACCTGGATTGGTACAGAACTGGCCCACACCTAAAGTAATCGAGCCTGCATACATTTTTGCAACTTCCTCCGCTGATTCCTTCATTTTTTCAGGTAAAAGAAAAACAGGATTAATACTGCTCATTTCTGCAAAAACCGGTATCGGTTCTTTTCTTTGATTAGCCCAGTCGAACAATTGTTTACCTCCCGCAAAAGAACCCGTAAAACCCACTGCTTTTGTATTTGAATGCTCAACGAGGGCTTTACCCACTTCGAATGATGCTCCATGCACATGTGTAAAAACACCATCCGGCATATAAGTATCAGCAGCCGCTTTTAAAATCGCTTTGGCCACCAATTCACTTGTTTTTGAATGTGCAGGATGTGCTTTGACTATTACGGGACAACCAGCAGCAAAAGCACAAGCGGTATCACCACCCGCTGTTGAATAAGCAAATGGAAAGTTAGCAGCCCCAAAAACAACCACAGGACCTAACGGCACAAGCATCTTTCTGATATCAGGTTTCGGAGGATTCTTATCTATGATTGCTGTATCAATTCTTATATCCAGCCATTGACCTTTTTCACAAGCCTCAGCATAGGAAGTAAGCTGATACATCGTCCTGGCTCTTTCATTCCTGAGTCTTGCCCCGGGTAAATGAGTTTCTTCACCGGCTGTTTTTATTAACTCATCACCCAAATTTTCAATTTCTTTTGCAATGGCCCGCATAAAATCAGCTCTCTGTTTCAATGAACACTTACGGTAAACATGAAAAGCGTTCCATGCATGTTCCATTACTACATCGATTTCATCTTTAGTAGCGTCTTTATAGTTCATATTTTTTACTAATTATACTAAAAGTGTAAGCTAAATTACGGAAAATACTATGCCTTAATCCCTTGAAATGCTTTAGAAAAAATAATTTAAACTTTAGTAGCTTTCATTAAAGAAATTTAATTTATAATGTCTTAAACAATCTTGATATGAGATTAAAATATAAAAAAGATTTATTACCCTTCAAAAATGAGTTTGAAATATGGATAGATGATGAAAAGTACGGTACGATATTGCATGGTCAAACAATCGAACTGGATATTAAAAATAATTCCAAAAAAATTAAAATAGTTAATGATGGTTTTGTTTATGCTTCAAATGAAATATCCCACGCAAATGATATGACCATTAAGTCCTATCTAAGATCGCCCCTCACATTGGTCATAATTGTTTTAATGATATTTGTGATATTCCTTAAAGACTTTAAAGGATTTGAATATAGATCTTTTGTAATGTTTGGATTACTTTTATATCCTGCATATTTTAATACTATTGGCAAAAAGCATTACTATACTATAAAATAAACTCCTTATAAAGAAGGTTTACTCTTTATACCTTCGTTTATAATCTTCAATATTTTTTCCCTCTCATCATCAGCTAATGTTAACCTGGGTGCTCTTACATATTCGCTGCCTATTCCTGTTTGTGCAGCTGCCAGCTTTATATATTGTACCAGTTTCGGGTGAATATCCAGCTCCAGCAAAGGCATGAACCATCGATATATCTTTATTGCGTCTGCAATCTTTCCCGCTTTAACCAAATTGTAAATGGCTACTGTTTCCTTTGGAAAAGCACAAACCAAACCCGCTACCCAACCATCTGCACCGAGACAAAGTTCTTCCATCGCCAATGTATCAACCCCACACAGTACTTTGAAACGATCCCCATAAAGATTTTTCATCCGGGTAAGATTGGTAACATCTCTTGAACTCTCCTTTAGGGCAGTTATATTTTCACATTCAACCAACTGCTCAAACAATTCCGGCCTTGCATCAATTTTATAATCCACAGGGTTGTTATAGATCATAACAGGCAGTTCGGTTGTCCTGGCTACAGTTTTAAAATAGCAGATCGTTTCCCTGTCATCCGTTTTATACCGCATTGGTGGCAGCAACATAATGCCATCGGCACCCCATTTCCTGGCACTCTCAGTTTGCTTTATAGCTTCTTGAGTTGTTGATTCAGCAATATTCAATATCACAGGAATTTTGCCATTGATATACTCGACAGAAAATTCCACCAGTTCCTCTTTTTCTTTTTCAGTGATTGTACTGGCTTCACCTAATGACCCACCAATAATAATTCCGTGAATTCCGGCATCCAGTTGAGCGGCCAGGTTTTTCTCAAACATCACCATGTCCAGTTCATCATTCTTTGTAAAAGGTGTAAGCAAGGCAGGAAAAACTCCTTTCCATTCAAAAGACATAAAAATTGATTTTGAAAAAAGATAAAGGTAAAACATTCATGTTTTTACCCGGGTAAAATCAAAAACAAAGATCAGGCAGCAGGCATTGGCTTAACAGAACTATTTTTTACATAGTTATAAATATCCTGTTGCGCTGAAACAACTTCCCCGGATGTTTCAATACGTTTATTCTCCAGGTCTTTTGTAATGATAACAGCTTTGGAATTATCTTTCAGTTGTATATCAAGAATTTTATCAATCTCTTTTTGCAGATCCTTATTATAAACCGGGAAAATCACTTCTATCCTGCTGTGGAGATTCCTGTTCATCCAATCAGCACTGCCCATAAAATACTCCGGATTACCATCATTATAAAAAACAAATACCCTTGCATGCTCCAGGTAACGATCCACAATCCTGTGAACAGTAATATTTTCACTCTGTCCTTTAATTCCGGGAGCAAGGCAACAAATACTTCTAACGATCAGATCAACCCTTACTCCGGCATTATTTGCTTCATACAAACGGGTGATCATTTCCCTTTCCTGGAGATTATTGAGTTTGATAATGATCCTTCCTTGCTTACCAAGCTTTGCATTATCAATTTCCCGGTTGATCAGTTGGTTAAAAGATTCGATCATATTGAACTGGGAAACAAGCAGATTTTTAAAAGGAAGTTTTTCAAATTCTGTTGGTTGTTTTCTACTTTGGAGATAACCAAATAACATTTCTGCTTCACTGCACAAAGAAGGATCCGAAGTAAAGAAAACATGATCTGTATAAAATCTACCGGTCGCCTCATTAAAATTTCCTGTTGCCATACAGGAAAAATGCTGCCAGTGCTCCCCATCCCACTTTTTTATAAGCGCCACCTTGGCATGCACTTTCAAACCAGGAATACTGTTTATGATTTTAACTCCGGCTGCCTTCATTTTTTTGGACCACTTCAAGTTATTCGCTTCATCAAAACGGGCCTTCAGTTCCACGAAAACAACAACCTTCTTTCCGTTTTTCGCGGCACTGATCAATGCATTAGCGATATGAGAATTCGCTGCTACCCGGTAAAGTGTTATATAGATCTCTTTCACAGCAGGATCAATTGCTGCTTCATTAAAAAAGCGAAGCACATAATTATAGGAATGATAAGGAAGATGCAGCAATATTTCCTTTTCTGCAATGGAATTAAAAACCGACCGATGATTGTTAAAACTGTGGTGGGTTGAAGAAGGACAGTTTTCGTAGCTCAATTGGCCCTTATATGGATTTGGGAAACTGCTCAGATCTTTCAGGTTGTGATACCGTCCTCCTTCCATCATTTCTTCTTCCCTTAACAAAAGATACTCTTGCACAAACTTTCTGGTATCAGCCGGCATTGACTTATCAAACAATAATCTTGTAGCATGCCCTACATCTCTTTTCTCCAGTTGCTTTTCTATTTTTTCAGCAATATCCCCGGTAAATTCATCTTCAACACTCATTTCTGCGTCGCGGGTTAGTTTAATGCTCCATGCCCCGTAAATAGTAAACCCGGGGAAAAGTTCAGCCAGGTTTTCCCGGATCACATCATCCAGGAAAAGAATATGATGGTCATTCCCGATATTCGAAAGTTGCATAAATCTTGGCAATTCATTGGAGGGAATATTCACCAACGCATATTGATGTACCCCCGAATTATCTGCAGATTCAATTTCGGTGATGAAATAAAGTGCATTGTTTTCAAGAAAAACAGTAGCCTGTTTATCTTTCTTTAATAATACCGGCTGGAGAAAGGAAAGAACTTTTGAAAGAAAATATTCTCTTATTGCTTCTTTATGATCCGGATGAACAGCCCCACCATAACACAGGCAAATATTGTTTTGTCTTAGTTCAGGAATGATCTCTTGTGACAAAATGTAACCAAACTCTTCGAGGTGAGTAAAAATGGTTTTCTGAACTTGCTCCACCAGATCTTTTGGATATTCATCCCGCAACGATGTTTTCTTGGCCTTTATACTTGTGAAGGCAAAAATAGAAGGCATCCTCACCCTGAAAAATTCATCGAGATTCGAAGAGAATATTGAAAGAAATTGAATACGATTATACAGCGGAACTGATTTATCCGCTGCTTCCATCAGAACACGGTAGTTGAAACTCAGCCAGCTAAGATCTCTATTTAAAAAAATATATTTTTCATCACCCATAGAACAGGTTTATGGACTAAGATAATGGTTTTAATGAAACAACTGAACAGGTATTAAAACATCTACTTTATTAAATAGATCAGCAATTTTATTTCATTTTTTACTTAACTTTTAGAAGTGAGTAAACCCGGAAAAAATCTCAAAAGCAATAAAGAGCTGTCGATAATATTTGGCAGGATGGCTGATTGTTACCGTTATCTTGGCCCTGAACAGCGATTCAGAGCTATTGCCTACAGCGGTGCTTCCAAAACCTTGAGCAATATGACCGTGCCGGTTGAAGAACTTGCACACAATATAAAAGACCTGGAAAACCTGAAAAGTATTGGCGAAAGTATTGCTAAAAAAATAATTGAATACCTCAAAACGGGAAGTATTCACACTTATGAAGATCTGAAGAAAAAAGTTCCGTTTGAGTTACTGGAGTTACTGGATATTGAAGGGTTCGGCCCTTCAACCCTGCGTTTGTTACATGATGAATTAGGGGTATCAACTAAAGAAGATATTATCACCGCATTGGAAAAGGGAAAATTTGATGCACTAAAAGGATTTGGTAATAAAAAAGTCGAAAAATTAAAACAGTCTTTGAAACTTGAAAATAAAAAAAAGAGACTTTCTCTCAGGCAAGCTCAAAAGATTGCAGGGTCCTTTCTGGAAGAGATTCAGAAGATACACGGTATCCATAAAGCAATCCTCGCAGGAAGCATCAGGAGAAAAAAAGAAACAATTGGCGATATTGATATTGTAATTACTGCAGATGAGAGAAAATGGAAGCGAATTATCAATGCCATCATAAAAATCCCGATGGTGGAAAGAGTATTGGCAGCCGGGAAGACCCGTGCCAGCGTAATCCTGAAACCAGAAAATTTCCAGGCTGATATTCGGATCGTTCATGACAATGAATTTGGAGCCGCACTGCTTTATTTTACCGGGAGCAAAGAGCATACTATCAAACTCCGGACTATTGCAAAACAGAGGGGATGGAAAATAAATGAATACGGTGTCTTTGATAATAAAAACGGGAAAAAACTAGCCGGTGAAACGGAAGAAAGCGTTTATAAACTATTTGGCCTGCCTTACATTCCTCCTGAAAAGCGAATCGGCGAAAGCGAAATCAGTTTTAAAAATGCCTGATAGTTTAAACTTCAAATACTAACGAAGAAAGGTTTCAGCAAGTTTTGGTGGAGCTTTGGTACAATAAGCTACTGTAAGTGCATCTTTAAATAAGCTTATAGATATCTTCTTCAGATCTACGGATGTTGCTCCTTTAAGTCCCCATTTGTTAGGCACGGGATAAATAATATTCTTATCAATTTTGCAAAAAACTGATTGATCTTCCGGTGTCAGCATCAGGTTCATTGTCTTATCCTTTTCCAGTAGCGTAGCAAAAATTTTCCTTTTTACCCTGAAAGCCTTTCTGTCAAAATGTGGATGTTCATCTGTTTCGGGAAAAGCTAAAGCCAGTTTCCGGGCCTGATCAATACTAACCATATTTAATATTTACCAGTAAATTTAATTTTTAAACCTGTGATATGACCAAAACAAGACTGGAAGCATTCAGCGATGGAGTGATTGCCATCATCATTACAATAATGGTAATTGAGATCAAAGCCCCCCATAGCCCCACATGGGAAGCATTAAGAGAATTGTGGCCATCAATTCTGAGTTATATAGTGAGTTTTACTATGCTTGGGATTTATTGGGGAAATCATCATCATCTTATCCATACGATTAAAGAAGTAAGAGGTGGTATTATGTGGGCCAACCTTCATTTGTTATTCTGGCTTTCCTTAATACCATTTGCTACACACTGGATGGGTGAAAATCATTTTGAAAAAAATACAATTGTCACTTATGCTGCGCTGGCCGATATGTGCGGCATTGCCTATTATATTTTATTGATCATTATAAAAAAATGTAATCCCGGGAATGCACTTTTACAGGAAGTGCTTAATAAACAATCCCGGAAAGGAATGTGGTCCTGCATTTTTTATACAGCAGCTATTCCATTGGCGTATGTGAATACAGTGATCGCAGGCGCATTGATCATTCTTGTAGCCATCATGTGGCTGATGCCCGATAGAAATATCGAGAGAGCAATTCCTGAAAGTTAAACAACTTCCCCTTCGAGGTCGTAATCGTAAGCCTTAGTGATTTTAACATTTACAAAATCACCGGGGTGAAGTTTTTGAGCGGAATGGATCACCACTTCGTTATCTACTTCCACAGAATCAAATTCAGTGCGGCCTAGATAACGGCCAGCTTCTTTTTTATCAATAATAGTTTTGAAGGTCTTACCGATCTTTTCCTGGTTCAGTTCATATGAAATTTCCTGCTGTACTTCCATGATCTCCTGTGCCCTTTTTTCCTTCTCTTCTGCAGGAACATCGTCAACAAGATCAAATGCTGAAGTACCTTCTTCGTGTGAATAAGTAAAAATTCCTACCCTTTCAAATCTTTGTCTTTGTAGAAACCCTTTCAGTTCTTCTACATCATCTTCTGTTTCTCCGGGAAATCCTGCGATTAAAGTTGTTCTTAAACAAATACCGGGAAC
The DNA here is from genome assembly GCA_035328345.1 of Chitinophagaceae bacterium. Lineage (GTDB taxonomy): Bacteria > Bacteroidota > Bacteroidia > Chitinophagales > Chitinophagaceae > JJ008. The sequence continues at coordinate 46,666 of DAOLIV010000011.1, forward strand.
TTTCTCCCGGATCGCTACAGTCAGTTCTTCCATTTCTTCCCTGGTGATCTGCCGTTTCATTGCTTTCAGCATATTATTGGCCGCATGCTGCAAAGGCATATCCAGGTAATTGCAAATATTTTCTCTTTCTTTCATCACATCCAGCACCTCTAAAGGAAATTTAGAAGGATATGCATAATGTAAGCGGATCCATTCCAGCCCTTTTACATCAGCCAACCGTTGCAGGAGATCTCCCAGCATTCTTTTTTTATAAATATCCAGGCCGTAATAGGTAAGCTCCTGTGCGATCAGCATTACTTCTTTCACACCTTTTCTTACAAGGCGTTCCGCTTCGCTTACAAGATCCTCAATTGACTTACTGATATGCTGCCCCCGCATTAAAGGAATGGCGCAAAAAGAACAGGTGCGGTTACACCCTTCTGATATCTTCATGTAAGCATAATGCTGGGGAGTTGAAAGAAATCTTTCGCCGACCAGTTCTGTTTTATAATCTGCTTCAAATTTTTTGAGGATCAGCGGCAAGTCCATTGTTCCGAAATAAGCATCCACTTCCGGAATTTCTTCCTCAAGGTTCTGCTTATATCTTTCACTAAGACACCCGGTCACATACACTTTATCCAGTTGGCCTCTTCTTTTTAATTCTACCTGGTCAAGAATTGTATTGATACTTTCCTCTTTTGCTTTCTCAATAAACCCACAGGTGTTCACCACCACGATATTATGATCCAGCTTTTTATTCTCATGAATTACATCAATATCATTGGCTCTTAACTGACCGCTCAGCACTTCACTGTCAACCATATTCTTGCTGCACCCGAGGGTAATTATATTGACTTTGTCTTTATATAATTTCTTTGTCTTCACTAATCTTCTTTTCTTTCAAGATTGAATAAACTATCAACGAACTCATGTTTATCAAAAACCAGCAGGTCTTCCATCTTTTCTCCCACACCAATAAATTTTACAGGTATTTTGAATTGGTTAGCAATCGCCAACACGACCCCTCCTTTTGCGGTTCCATCCAGTTTTGTAATGGCTAAAGCCGAAACATCAGTGGCGGCAGTAAAATGTTTGGCCTGCTCCAATGCATTTTGCCCTGTTGATCCATCCAGCACTAACAATACTTCATGTGGAGCATCAGGAATGGTTTTTTGTATAACTCTTTTGATCTTACTTAGTTCTTCCATCAAATGTGCTTTGTTATGCAGCCTTCCTGCCGTATCGATCAACACCACATCAGTCTTTTTTGAAACGGCGCTTTTCACGGTATCAAAAGCAACTGCTGCAGGGTCGCTTCCCATAGCTTGCTTAACTATCGGCACTCCTACTCGTTCACTCCAGATAGTTAGCTGATCAACGGCTGCGGCTCTGAAAGTATCCGCCGCACCTAATAAAACTTCTTTTCCTGCTTTTTTAAAATTATATGCCAGCTTCCCGATAGTTGTGGTCTTTCCGACACCATTCACTCCAACAACAAGTATGATATAGGGTTTGGCAGGTAGTTCCGAGTCAAATGCATAACTGTTGGCACTGGGTGCATCCACCAGCAGTTGCCCAATCTCTTCCTGCAGCATCTTATTCAGTTCGGAAGAGTTCATGTATTTATCCTTCGAAACTCTTTTCTCAATCCTTTCAATGATCTGCACAGTCGTATCAATTCCCACATCGGCTCCCACCAATGCTTCCTCAAGGTTGTCGAGCACCTCTTCATCAACAGTGGTTTTACCCGCTATGGCTTTTGTGATTTTTGAAAAGAATCCTTCCTTGGTTTTTTTCAACCCTTCATCCAGGCTTTCCTTTTCTTTTTTTCCGAATAACTTATTGAAAAATCCCATGATTGTTATTGATAACCGGTGAATACTTTGAAACTTTCACACTCACTAATTTAAAAAACAAAAGCCATCTTGCCTGAGGCGAGACAGCTTTACAATATCAAAAGGCTCATTCTTATTTCTGAGCTAAATATTCTTTGATCTTGTCCTTGTGTACAATTGCTTCTTTAAAAGTATAAGCACCTGTTTTAGGACTGCGAACAGCTTTGATCACTTTTGTCCAGTTCTTAGCTTGTGCGGCTGCTAATGCATCCTTTGTTTTGATCGCCGTTTTTGCTGCTTTTGCCATGATTATTTAATTTCTTTATGAACAGTAACTTTTTTCAGAATGGGGTTGTATTTCTTTAACTCCATTCTTTCAGGATTATTTTTTTTATTCTTTACCGTGATATAACGACTGGTACCAGGCTGACCACTGTTCTTGTGCTCAGTACATTCCAGAATTACCTGTACACGGTTTCCTTTCTTTGCCATGACTTAATGGTTTAAATATGTTGACCTTGAGCCCTAAGCTCTTTTACTACGTTATAAAGTCCTTTTTTGTTGATAGTTCTGATGGCATCAGTAGATACTTTCAGAGTGATCCACTTATCTTCTTCGGCCAGGTAAAAACGCTTTTTCTGCAGATTGGGCAGAAAACGACGCTTGGTTTTGATGTTAGAGTGAGAAACTTTGTGTCCTCCCATCGGTACTTTACCTGTAACCTGACAAACTCTGGCCATGATTGATACAAAATTTTTTGGACGGCAAAGGTAAGGGAAAGATGTTAAACATCAGAAGGTTAATGAAGTTTTTTTTACCCCTTTGTTGAAAATTCCTGCAGGCTCTTAGACGCTGTAAATCAAAGGGAAACAGGAGCCATACTTTAGTTTCCTGTTCCCACCCTTTCAGTTTCCTCAGTAGCTCCGCCGGAAGAACGTTTTATAGCCTTCATTGCCTTTCCAAACCGCCAGTTGAAAGTGATACGAACCACACGGGAATCCCATTTCACCTCAAAAGGCTCATCGGAATTCTGAAATGTGGAATAACCTGAATAATTCTGAGTATAAAAAATGTCACGAACGGTCAGTCTTATCGTGCCTTTATTTTTCAAAACCTGTTTTGAGATACCAGCCCCCATCTCACCTTGTGGGGTTAATGTTTCCTGGAGATCTATCTGGCTATTGGTCTGATAGTAACCGCTCAGTTCAGCAGCCCATCCTTTTTTGAATTGAAACTGGTTGTTTAAACTAATATTCAACTGGTCTACAACGGCCCTTATCGGCACCCACACTACCCCATTTATCACTTTGTGATTGTAAACAGCAATCCCTGTCAGATTCCACCATTTGGTAACAGGTAACTGAAGTGTCATTGTAGCGCCGAGATTATGAAAACTTCCTACATTTCCGCGGGTATAGATAATGATATTTTTATTTACGTTGCTGCTATTAGAATCAATAATGAATATCTGCGAAAAATAATCTTTAAGGTAACCATAAGAAATGCTGGTTGATAACATTTGCTTATAGGTATGGATCAGTTCAAAATTCCAGGTGTATTGTGGTTTTATGAACGGATTACCGCCAAAAAATGTATACTTATTAACGGTGATCAGAAAAGGGTTCAGATTCTGAAACTGTGGCCTGTCAATTCTCCTGCCGATACGGAATGTGAAATTATTATTGGAATCAAGATTGTAAGAAACAAATGCTGTTGGAAACAGGCTTCCATAATTTTTCTCAAAAGCGGAATCTTTCACAACCGTATTTCCAAGTTGATTGGCTTTATATGTAGTGAATTCATACCTCATCCCGGTTTGCCAGTGCCATTTGCCCTTCTCAGCATCAATACTGCTATAAACAGAGTGTATCTTTTCATCATACAGAAAATGATTACTCCTGCTCAGATCATCATACCAGTTATACCCATCATTATAATAATACTCAGCAAGATTATCGGTATTGGTGACGGCTGTTTTCACCCCGATCTCCCATAAATAATTTTTGAACTTTTTTGAATAATCGATTTTTGCAGTGAAGATTTCGAGATCAGATGGAATGTTACCCCTTGTTGCCTGTGCCAGGCTTCCCGGGGAGTTCAGTTGTGTCTCAAAGAACTGTCCTCCTGTAATACGGAATTTGATATAATCGACATCACCTGAAATTTCAGCACCATTACCTGCAGTGTGTTTTGCATTAAAATTGACTCCTGATCTTGTAAAATCAATATTCCGGGTGCCCCATGTGTTGATGGTTGAATCAATTACATATGATGGCGACATCCAGTCAATAGTACTGAAACTGGCCACATCACGGGTCATGTATGTACCTGTAAATGCCAATCCGAAAGTGGTCTTATTGCTGGCAAATAAATCAATACCGGTTTTGATGTTGTGGGCAGTAATATTTGTCTTGGTAAAATTGGGTTGCCTCAACAGCAAAGAGTCATTTCCATTGACGTCAAAATATTTTCTCAAGGCATACATGTTCATCTTCTCGTATCCAAATCTCTGCCCGTAATTCAAATACACATTTATCTTCCCATTTCGGTAATTCAGGTTCAGGCTGTTATTACTTTTTGTATAAAACCCTTGTCCGAAACTTACACTTAATGATCCATTAAAGCCACGTTGGCGGATCTTTTTGGTTTTTATATTGATAATTCCCGAATTACCCGCTGCATCATACTTGGCGCCGGGATTATCAATTAACTCGATCACATCAATCTGTGAAGCACTTAACCCCGAGAGATAAGCCTGGAGTTCTGTTCCGTTCAGTTGTGTTTGTTTCCCGTCAATTAAAACCATTACCTGTGGTTTACCCTTCATAATAATAGTGCCATCTCTCCCAATTGTAATTCCGGGAGATTTTTCCAATACATCCATCACCGTAGCTCCTGCATTGGTAATTCCAGCATCAACATTTATTACCGTTTTATCCGGATCAAATTGTACGAATGGCTTTTTAGATGTAACTGTAACATCCTGCAGAATTGAAACAGCCTGTCGCAGAGTCAGCCTTTCATTATAAACAGCCAGTTGCTGAAGATTATTGATTGTCATGAAAGCCTGCTGATAGCCGGCATGTGTCACTTTTAATATGTAATGATTCTCCTGTAGCCCTGTGAATTCTGCTGAGCCTGTTTTATCAGATCCCTGCGCTTTTATCAGAATAGAATCGGCGCTTAGTAAATGTACAGAAGCTGCCTCCAGCGGCAATCCGGCATTATTCAATACTGTTAGTTTAACAGTTTTTCCCGGTTGCTGAGCATTATTAATGAATCCGGGAAAAAAGAAGCAGAATATAATTACCAGTTTTCGCATAATGGGATAAACCCCGAAAATAATTGTTTAGAAAATCTGTATTAATAAATATTGTTTCAACGGTTTTAAATGCAGATAGACGACTGCTTACCCCTTTTGCCTATATCCTTCTTTTGAAATAACTTCGCTGCACTATTGAATCGATAATTTACTTTTCAACTAATTAATTTTCAGCTATGGCATACGATGTTGTTGTTCTTGGAAGCGGTCCCGGCGGTTATGTGGCTGCGATCAGGGCTTCTCAACTTGGTTTTAAAACTGCGGTCATTGAAAAAGAAAGTCTCGGAGGTATTTGTCTGAACTGGGGTTGTATTCCTACAAAAGCCCTTCTGAAAAGTGCCCAGGTTTATGAATATATCAAGCATGCAAAAGACTTTGGTATTGAAGCCAGCGGAAACCCCGACTTCAACTCAGTTATTAAAAGAAGCCGTGGGGTTGCTGATAAAATGAGTAAAGGCGTTCAGTTCCTGATGAAGAAAAACAAGATCGATGTTATCATGGGTTTCGGAAAACTGGTTGCTAAAGGAAAACTGGAAGTAACAGATAAAGATGGCAAAAAACAAACTGTAGAAGCCAAGCATATCATTATTGCCACCGGAGGCCGCAGCCGGGAACTGCCGAACCTGAAGATTGACGGTAAGAAGATCATTGGATACAGGGAAGCAATGGTGCTGCCTGAAATGCCAAAGTCAATGATCATTGTAGGAAGCGGCGCCATAGGTGTTGAATTTGCTTACTTCTATAACAGCATGGGTACAAAAGTTACTATTGTTGAATTTATGCCCCGCATTGTTCCGGTTGAAGATGAGGATATTTCCAAAGAACTGGAAAAACAATACAAGAAAAGTGGCATTGACATAATGACCAGCAGCGAGGTAACTGCAGTTGATACATCAGGTAAAGGTGTAAAAGCAAAAGTTAAAACGTCTAATGGTGAAGTAACTCTTGAAGCCGATATCCTTTTAAGCGCTGTAGGTGTTGCTGCAAATATTGAAGGAATTGGTCTTGAAACACTGGGAGTAAAAACGGATAAAGGAAAAGTAATGGTTGATAAATACGGGCAAACAAATGTACCCGGAATTTATTCTATTGGTGATTGTTCACCCGGGCAGGCCTTGGCCCATGTCGCCAGTAAAGAAGGCATCGTTTGTGTTGAAGCGATCGCATACAATGAACATAAATACCACCATCAGCCACAACCGATCGATTATAATAATATTCCCGGATGTACTTATTGTGTGCCTGAAATTGCTTCTGTTGGTTACACTGAAAAACAAGCGAAAGAGCAGGGATATGAAATTAAGGTTGGAAAATTCCCGTTAAGTGCCAGTGGTAAGGCATCTGCAGCAGGTCACACGGAAGGATTTATAAAAGTGATCTTTGATGCTAAGTACGGAGAGTGGCTGGGCACACATATGATTGGCTATAATGTTACTGAAATGATCGCCGAAACGGTGACAGCAAGAAAACTGGAAACCACTTACCAGGAAGTATTAAATGCTATTCATCCACACCCAACCATCAGTGAGAGTGTGAAAGATGCAATTGAAGTGGCCTACGGAGAGGCAATTCATATCTAAACTAATTAATTAGAATATTCAAAGGATTATCGGGGAACTGGTGATCCTTTTTTATTTAGGCTATCCGACATTTATAAAATCAATAATGGCTTTTGTATTTGAGGATTCAAACCACCTGATCTCCTTATCCTTCTTAAACCATGTCATCTGTCTTTTGGCATATTGCCTCGTATTGATCCTTATTCTTTCAATAGCTTCGTCCAGGGAAAGTTTATTATCAAAATAGTCAAATAGTTCAGCATAACCTACGGTTTGCAATGCGTTCAGGTTACGATGCGGCAATAAAGATTTTACTTCTTCTACGAGTCCTGAGTTAATCATGGCATCAACACGGTTGTTTATATGCTGCTGTAATTGCTCTTTTGGTAATTCAAGCCCGACTTTGATAATATTGAAATCCCTTTGTTTTTTTTCACCACTGCGAAAAGATAAAATGCTTTGCCCGGTTCCTTCCATTACCTCCAGTGCCCGCATCATTCGCTGAGGATTCTGGATTTCACCTTTATTATAAAATTCAGAATCCTTTTCCTGTATTTCTTTTTGCAGCCACTCCAATCCTTTTGCTTCATAATTGCGAATGATATTTTCCCTGATCACAATATCTACCTCAGGAATATTATCCAATCCCTCACAAAATGCTTTGATATACATTCCTGTTCCGCCAACCATTATAATGGTATCATATTTTTGAAAAAGTTCTTCAGCTTTCTCCAAAGCATATTTTTCAAAAGAAGCAGCTGTAACGGGTTCGTGTATGGAATGAGAGGCAATAAAATGATGCGGAACCAGTTCTAGTTCCTCTATTGATGGTCTTGCCACCCCAATATTTAATTCTTTAAAACATTGACGACTGTCAGCAGAAATTATTTCTGTGTGGAAATGTTTTGCAAGAGAAACTGCAACTGTTGTTTTACCTACGGCCGTGGGACCTGCTACAACAACAACTGTTTTTCCGGATCTTTTTGCCAAGAAATATCAGATTGAATAAACCACTCAATGAATGAGCTTATGAAAATTATACAGTAATTTACCAACTAAGACTCTTCGTCTTCACCTGAAGCGCCTTCTTCAGTCAACCCCATATCTTCCCCATCTTCATCCTTTTCGCCAAACCCTTCACCAACCTGTGTGAGATCATATTTTTCTTCGATATCAGCAAACTTTTCGCCCAATAATCCTTTTGTTCCGTATTGACTAGGAGCAATACCTTCCACCCGGGCAGTAGACGGATAACTTACTTTAGGATTCTCCTCTTTGGCAACATTGATCAATTCCACCAAAAAGGTCCAGTTCTTATTAAAATCATAGAGATAAATAAACCGTTGATTAGGATCTCTTATTTCAGAGCCAATCGTTGTATCACTCATGATCAAAGGTTCAGCCTTATAGTCCTTTTCATATTGTTCCAAAGAAATTTCACGGCCCCGTTGCCAATGATCATTACTGCGGAAGAAAGTCGCCTTATGCTTATTGTCAAATTCGTATGACTTCAGGATAGTTTCATGCAGATCCAAAAATGTTTGCGAATGCCGGATAACGACATCCCTGTAAACACTTTCATCTTCTTCCAGGTAAACCCTGAATTTTAATATTGCCATACTTCAAATTTAGGATTTCTTTGCTTTCAATCCCATCTCATTAGCCTTCGAAATCATAAAAGAATAAGCATCTTCAAAAGTATTCGGAATAACCCCATCAAGAATGGCATCTTTTACCGCATCTTTAATAATACCAACTGGTTTTGATGGCGACAATCCAAATACTTCCATGATCAATTCGCCATCAATAGGTGGTTGCCAGTTGCGGATGTGATCCTTTTCTTCTACTTCCCTGCAGCGTTCTCTTACCATTTGAAAATTTTCAAGAAAACGTTTCACCTTCTGCCTGTTCTTTGATGTTATATCTGCTTCGCACAATATCATCAATGAATCAAAATCTTCGCCGGCATCAAAAAGAAGTCTTCTTATTGCAGAATCTGTAATATTTTCTTTGGTGAGACTGATAGGACGCAAATGCAATTCAACCAATTTTTTCACCAATCGCATTTTTTCATTTTGCGGCAGCTTCAGTTTGGCAAAAATCTTGGGCACCATTCTCCCACCTACTACTTCATGTCCATGAAAGGTCCAGCCATGCCCTTCCTCAAATCGTTTGGTAACAGGTTTTGCTATATCATGCAGAACAGCGGTCCATCTCAACCACAGGTCATCGGTTTTTTCAGAAATATTATCCAACACTTGCAGTGTATGATAGAAATTATCCTTGTGGCCATGCCCATCTATATATTCAGCACCGGCGAGAGCAACCATTTGCGGAAATATTAATTGTAATAAACCGCACTTATATAGCAGGTCAAATCCGGCAGATGGTTTTTTTGCCAGGATAATTTTATTCAGTTCATCAGTGATACGTTCCTGGGAAATAATGCTGATACGTTTTGCATTGTTTTTAATTCCGTCCCATGTGGTTTCTTCAATTGTAAAACCAAGTTGTGTTGCAAACCTAATAGCCCTCATCATCCGCAACGGATCATCACTAAAAGTTTTGGAAGGCGCTAACGGTGTGCGAATGATCTTATTCATAAGGTCCTCCCGGCCATTAAAAGGATCGAGCAATTTTCCGTAATTCTCTTTATTCAGACTAATTGCCATCGCATTGATAGTGAAATCACGGCGATACTGATCATCAGATAGAGTTCCTGGCTCCACTTCCGGTTTGCGGGAATCATGCCGGTAACTTTCTTTACGGGCACCCACAAATTCAATATCAAACTCATCAGAAGTTTTAATGTGTGCCGTTCCAAAATTTTTGAAATAATCCACCTTAGGGACAGGTGTCATTTTTTTTGCAACCGCTTTTGCCAGTTGTATTCCATCGCCGACACAAACAAAATCAGCATCTTTTGTTTCCCGGTTCAGGATTTTATCTCTGACAAATCCCCCTACCAAATAGGTTTCCACACCTGATGCCTGTGCAACATTCCCAATCATTTTCAGTAATGCAGTCTCCTCTATGGTGCAGTTGATGTCCATGAATTACAAAGATAAAAGGAAGAATGCCAGTGATATTATTAAAGTCGTGAAGAGTTATGGCCTGAGGATCTCAATTTTTCCATTATGCCATTTTAAAACAGATGAAGGTTCAGCTATGGCTTTATCTTCCTGCCTGTATTTTACAATATAACCAACGCCTTCTTTTATTGGATCAGTTATCTCCTGGAATATTTTTGGTGAAGGCTGACCTGATATATTTGCAGACGTTGAAACGATCGGCTTACGAAATCTTTTTAAGAGGTGTCTGCAAAATTCTTCCTGACAAATTCTGATAGCAATACTTCCGTCGGCAGCAATAAGATTGTCGGCTAACCCTATCGCTCCATCATAAATCACGGTAGTTGGCTTTTGTACTTCCTTCAGGTAGTCGAAAACCTGCAGATCCGGCGCCGCCACATATTGAAGAATATCTCTTTCATCGGCCACAAGAATGATCATTGATTTTTCATCAGGTCTTTTTTTCAGTTCAAATATTTTTTCCACAGCCTGCTCATTTGTTGCATCGCAGCCGATCCCCCAGATAGTATCTGTGGGATACAGGATCAATCCCCCGGCCTGGAGAACCCTAAGACATTCTTTTATATCGTTTTCAAAATTCACCATACTGATCTGTAAACATTCATCACTGCTTCTGCCGATTTCCTTTGTGTAAAATTTTGTGCATGTTGCCACCCTTTTTCAACCAGGCTTTTTGCAAAATTATTATCAGAATATATTTTTTTCATGGCAGCAGCAATTTCTTCAGCATTTCCAGGATCAACATAACAGGCGCCATCACCTCCGGCTTCAGGTAAACAGGAAACATTTGAGGTAATGACAGGCAACCTGCTCCATAATGCTTCCAATACCGGTATGCCAAAACCTTCAAAAAAAGAAGGATAGATCATTGCTATAGCTGATTGATAAATTGCCGGAAAATCAGCTGCTGTCTGAAAAGTAATTGATGACCGTGCTGCCGGTAACTCGGAAAGGAAAATGATCTTTGTTTCCAGCCCGTTTTGTTTTATATAATCCTTTACCTGTTGTTTATATTTTTTTCCATCGCCTATCACTACTAATGGAATATCCATTTCATTCCTTAAAAGAAATACAGCCTTGCAAATATTCAGCAGGTTTTTCCTTTCAATAATAGAGCCCACATACAGGAAGTATTGATCCGGCAGTTGATAAAGCTCTTTAACTCTCTTTTTTTCAGTATCACTTTTTGTTTCACCGAATGCAGAATTACAACTCTGGTAACAAATAGTGATCTTTTCCGCCGGTGTTTTGTAAAACCGGATAATATCATTTTTAGTTTGCTCACTTATAGCAATTACATGATCAGCATGAGTGCAGGCATACCGGAATTTCTTACTATAAATTTTTGTATCGATCCTGCTGTATTGCTCTGGATATCTTTCGTGTATCAGATCATGAATAGTAACTACTGATTTTATACTCGTATGTTGAATCCCCATCGGTATTTCGTGACTTAAACCATGAAAAAGATCAATATTCAGTTTTTTCAGATCGCTTTTTACCCAACTGCTTCGCCAGGCAGCTGAAAATAATTTAGTAAAGAAAGAGCCCGGTAAAACTTCACTGATATTCTCCCCTTTTATCTGGAATCTTTTCGATGGTTTGGGATTAAACAAATAATATTGATGCTCCGGAAAGTATTCCGCAAGGGATCGAACCAGTGTCCTGCTGTAATGACCAAGACCTGTTCCATTGTGATAAGCCCTTTTTGCATCAAACCCGATATTCATAGTGTGCAAAATTGCATATTATTTCTGCAATGAGTAAACATGAATTTCCGGTAGCCATTCCTTGTATCATTCACTATTCACTACATTCGCAGCAAAAAAGCAAATGAAGGAATTTATACTTGAGGCATGGAATAACCGGGAGCTTTTAAAAGATATCAAATACAGTGATGCTGTTAGAAATGTGATCGATGAAGTTGATAAGGGGAGATTGAGAGTAGCAGAACCCGGGTCTGATGGATGGAAAGTAAATGAATGGGTAAAACAGGCAATTCTTTTGTATTTCGGGATCCAGCAAATGCAGACGTGGGACGTTGAGCCATTCGAGTTTTATGATAAAATGCTGCTCAAGAAAAACTATAAAGATCTTGGTGTTCGGGCCGTGCCACATGCTGTGGCAAGGTACGGAGCTTACCTCGCAAAAAATGTGGTCTTGATGCCATCTTATGTCAACATTGGGGCTTATGTGGATGAAGGAACCATGGTTGATACATGGGCCACTGTTGGAAGCTGTGCCCAGATAGGGAAAGGAGTTCATCTTAGCGGCGGTGTTGGTATTGGTGGTGTCTTGGAACCCTTGCAGGCCTCTCCAGTGATTATTGAAGATGGATGTTTTATTGGTAGCCGCTGTATTGTTGTGGAAGGTGTAATTGTTGAAAAAGAAGCTGTTCTTGGAGCAAATGTGGTGTTGACACAGTCCACAAAAATTATTGATGTAAGCGGAAGTGAGCCCAAAGAGATGAAAGGAAGAGTTCCGGCTAGAAGTGTTGTGATCCCCGGTTCATATACAAAGAAATTTCCGGCAGGAGAATTTGGCGTTGGTTGTGCATTAATCATTGGTCAGCGAAAACCAAGCACTGATCTGAAAACTAGTCTCAATGATGCATTGAGAGATTTCAACGTTTCCGTGTAGTAGCCTATATTTGCACCCCTTGCCCGGGTGGCGAAATTGGTAGACGCACCGTCTTCAGGTGGCGGCGCCGCGAGGTGTGCTGGTTCGAATCCAGTCCCGGGCACAAAGGCTTCTCTTAATCACTTTGGAGAAGCTTTTCTATTTCTTAAGTCTATTAACTGCCTCAATCCTGTTATTTACATGAAGCTTTGTGTAGATATTTTTTAAGTGTTTGGTAACTGTATGTACACTCAAAAAGAGTTTTCCTGAAGTTTCTTTTACAGTAAGTCCTGTTGCGATGAGATCGAGTATTTCGTTTTCCCGGTCTGAAAGTTCAGAAAGTTTGTGTGGTTCATTTTTATCTTCATGAAATGCTGAAATCACTTTGCGGGCAATATAACGACTCATCGGAGCTCCGCCTTCGTAAAGCTCTTTTAAAGAAGTAAGAATATCTCCTGGCATCGAATCTTTTAGAATATATCCGCAGGCTCCGTTTTTTAGAGCTCTAAAAACATATTCGTCGTCATCATAAAAGGTACAGACCATACACTGTACAGACGAAACTACTTTCTTTATTTCCCCGATCAGGTCGATACCGCTTTTCCCGGGAAGTTTGATATCTATAATAGCGATATCCGGAGGGTTTCTGATAATACTTTCAAGAGCATTTTCAGCAGAAGCATAACTATTAAGCAGGTTAAAGTCGTTGGAATTTTTTACAAGTAACTCCAGCCCTTCGCGGTAAGCATTATCATCTTCAACAATTGAAACAGTTATCAAAACAAATATTTATAATAACCAATATACATAAGATTTGCCTGAAATGACAGAATGTAATACAGAAATTTATTACTGCTAAAATTACACATACATCAGGCTGCAACCCCTTATATCGCTTCCATCAACTCTTCCCAAAACTTCAAATCCTCCGTCTTCATTTATTATACCCGCATCATCAGTAGCAATAAATGAACATGAATAAACATTGGCAAGATCAATTATATTAATAATTCCTCTGCCTGCTTTTTTAACTGAAAACGGATCTTCTTCTTCCCTAACCAAAACTCTCATCCAGGAAGGAGTGTAAAAAATCCCCTCTTTCTTTGACCATGCCTGTGACAAAAGTTCCGTCATACCATACTCGGAATGAATTTGGGAAATATTAAAAGCTTTTTTCAATTTTGAATGCAGCATTTCTCTGATCATTTCCTCTCTTCTGCCCTTCATACCCCCTGTTTCTATAATAATGATATTTTGTAAGTACATGGGGTATTTTTCGGCAAAGTCAAGCAGTGCAAAAGTGACTCCAAAGAGTAATGTTTTTTGTTTTTGCTGTTCCAGTTGCTTTAAAGTATTATAAAGTCTTTCATATTCATCCAGATAAAAACCATTAGCCGGGTGTTTACTTTGTTTCATAAGCTGATCCACCATATAAACAAGGGAAGAGCTTTTTCTTTCAAGGTACGATGGAAGCAAACCCAGTATGCACCAATCTGATGGTGGCCCATAAAACGACTGAAAACCGAGGGTAAAACTCTCTATATACAGAGAAAGTTTTTTTACAAAATGCCGGCTAAAGGATGAACCTGTGGTACCACTGCTCTCGAAAATAGCATCCGGTTCAAATTGAGTGGTTTTTATTTCATGGGATTTAAATAAACTGACTGGCAAGAAAGGTATTTGATCAATACTCTTTACCGTTATGCAATTAATATGGAGGGAATCAACATAAGATCGATAAAGGGGATTATTCTCATACTGAAAACGGAATATTTCGAGGGCAGTTTCCTCAAAACCCCCTTCATTTAGCCCAAAAATTTTATGATTCCATTTATGACCCACTTCCTTTTTGATTACTTAAAATTGTAAATTTGTTTAATTCAAATTCCCCGTATGAAGATCTATTACACCCTGCTGATCCTTTTTATTGCGGCTTTTATAAGTTGTGGCAAAGATAAGTTTACAACCGAGCCGCAGGTTAAAATCAATTCTATAAAGCCTTCAACAGTAACGCTTGGAAATATTATTACAGTAAAAGGTGAATATACAGACCAGGAAGGGGATCTTGATTCTGCACTGATTGTCTATAAATGGTACAACGGCGCTACAGCAGTTCGTCATGACACTGCCCGGTTTACTTTCGCTTCACTCAATTTGCCAAGTGATATTAAAGAGGCCCAAATTAATCTCGATTTTCAGTATGCTACCTCCAATCCTAACGGCTATATGACACTGCCCGGCGGCAACAGGGATACAACTGCTGCGCTGGGTCTTATTTTAATTGATAAAGCAGGAAATCGGAGCAATTACGCAGAATCGGACCAGATCAGGTTGATAAAACCCTGATATAAAGTTGACCCAGTTCAAAAAACTACTTGATTTTATTGTTTACAGTAATCTTTTCATTGCTGTCTGCACGGTACTGATGGTTCACCAGACATTTCATTTTTTACTTAGGTTGCCAATGAATCGTAGTCTGGCTGGTTTTGTTTTTTTTTCTACTTTAACCAGTTATAGTTTTCACTGTTATTTTACTTCTCATTCTGTCATACCTTCTCCGAGAATCAACTGGCTAAAAAAATACCGTTATGTTCACACTGTACTTTTTTTTGCAGGCCTGGCCGGTGTTATAATTTTCTTTTACCCTTTGCGCCATATTTGGCTCTGGTTGATACCGGCGGCTGTTGCTACCTTCCTGTACTCAGCTCCTAAAGTTCCAAATAAATATTTTCGGGTACTTCGAAAACTTGCATTTGGAAAAACATTCTTTCTGACCCTGGTATGGACTTATGTTACAACCATCCTTCCGGTTGTTATTACCGAAACTTCGTGGCAAGGTGAGTTTACTTTTTTTGTGCTGAGTCGTTTCTTTCTCATTTATAGTATTTGTATAATTTTCGATTACCGTGATAAAGCAGATGATAAGGAAGCAGGCTTACGCAGCCTTATTATCTACCTGGACGAAAAGAAAATAACCTATCTTTTTTTCTTAAGTATTGTTTTATTCATAGTCAGTACCATATGGATGATTCAGTATAATCATACGATCTTGAACACATTTTTGCTGCTTAGTCCCGGTATTATTGTCGCCCTTCTTTACAATCATGCCCGTAAAAATTTTTCAGACTATTTATACTACGTCGTACTTGACGGACTCATGGCATTATCGGCACTTCTTATGCTGATAGCCGGCATTTGACTATTTTTGGCAAAATTTATAACGAAGAATTTATGGCAAAATCCGTCAAAACAAAAAAGTCAATTATAACACCGAAAGCATTTGAGTTTTTTAAGAGCTACATTAATAACGCATCACCGGTTGGATTTGAAACCTGGGGCCAGAAATTATGGCTCGAATATTTAAACCCTTATGTAGATGCTCACTACGTTGATACCTATGGAACAGCTGTAGGTGTAATAAACCCTGATCATAAATTTAAAGTTGTTATTGAAGCACATGCTGATGAGATCAGTTGGTTGGTAAACTATGTAACCGCGGAAGGTTTAATTTACATGAAAAGGAATGGTGGAGTTGATCACCAGACGGCTCCTGCATCAAGAGTAATTATTCATGGAAAGAAGGGCCCTGTTAAAGCTGTTTTTGGCTGGCCTGCAATACATACCCGGATTCACAATTCAGATCAAAAGGAACCAACACCCAAAACTGAAAATTTGTGGTTGGATTGTGGCGCCAGGAACAGAAAGGAAGTTGAAGCCCTTGGCATTCATATTGGCGCTGTTGTTACTTACCAGGATGGCTTCGACGAATTAGCAAATGGAAACTATATCGGCAGAGCTTTCGATAACCGGGTTGGCGGATTTATGATCGCTGAAGTTGCACGACTTCTGAAAGAAAACAAAAAGAAAATACCTTTTGGCCTTTATGTTGTCAACTCTGTCCAGGAAGAGATCGGCCTTCGTGGCGCCGAAATGATTTCAAGAAGAATAAAACCTGATGTTGCAATAATTACCGACGTAACGCATGACACCACTACCCCATTTATCAATAAGAATATTGAAGGTGATATAAGTACCGGTAAAGGGCCATCATTAGCTTATGCTCCTGCCATACATAATAAGCTTCTCGCATTTGTTGAAAAAGTGGCGGAAACAAAAAAGATACCGGTTCAATGGCGGGCCCTGAGCAGAAGCACAGGCACGGACACTGATTCATTTGCCTATTCAAATGATGGATGTCCCTCTGTTTTGATATCCATTCCGCTTCGCTATATGCATACAACGGTTGAAATGTTGCACAGGGATGATATTGAGAGTACCATTAAACTGATGTATGAAACTTTGCTCAGCTTATCACCCAAAACCAATCTTAGTTATCTGTGATAACTGAATTCTTATATATCGATCCCGGAAGCGGAAGTTACCTGGTACAGGTTTTAATCGGCGCTGCGCTGGGTGTTATCATGTTCTTCAAGAATATCAAGCTATTCATACTTTCATTCTTCAGAAAATCTTCCAAAAAGCAAAATGATGAATGAAAGCCCATCAGAAAACATAAAACCGCATCCTTCTTCGTTCCGGGACCCTTCCGGATTTGTTTTTGAACAGCTTAATATACTTTACAGGCAGGTAAACCAATCTTATAAAGAGCATTACGATCATTTGACCAGTAGTGGTCTCTATGAATATCTGGTTACAAATAAATTACTCATACCACATATAGAAGCAAAGGATTTCATAACTGAAGACCATAAGGCTTATAAGATTATTAAGCCCGAAAAAATTGACCTCATTTCTTATCCGTGTGAGTGGAGTTTCGATATGATGAAAGATGCCGCATTGCTAACATTAAAAATTGCGATAGCTGCATTAAATCATGGGATGATCCTGAAAGATGCTACCCCTTATAATATTCAATGGCACCGGGGAAGATTGGTATTTATCGATACTTTATCTTTTGAAAAGTATGAAGAAGGCAAGCCCTGGATAGCCTACCGTCAATTTTGCGAATGCTTTTTATCTCCCCTGCTATTAATGCATTATAAAAAAACAGACCTGCATGAAATGCAGTTGGCTTATCCTGAAGGAATACCACTTGAAATTACCAGAAGGTTATTACCCGGCAAATCCAGGTTTTCAATACTTACCTGGCTGCATATACATGTGCATGCTAAATACAGCAGAAAAAATGCTGAAAAGAAAGAGCAAAATGTTTTTATGTCGCAAAAAAGATTAATGAATCTTTTTGCCAGTCTGCAAACTCTCATCCAATCACTGCACCTGAAGGATATAGATACTACGTGGGGAAATTATTATGAAGAAGCGGCACAAAGGAAAAATTACCTGGGTGCAAAAAAAGAAATAATCAGAAACTGGCTTAATGAGTTACCAATTTTACAAACAGGAGTTGATTTTGGTTCCAACAATGGCGAATTCACTCTTCTTTTGGTTGAAAAAAATATAACATCCGTTGCCATGGACATAGATCCGGTAGCGATCAATAAATTATATTTAAACACCCATGGAACTGAAAATAGATTACTACAACCATTACTCATTGACTTAAGCAATCCCACACCTTCATATGGTTTAAATAATAAAGAAAGATTATCACTTTTGGAAAGATTGCAGCACAGGGATATTGGCCTTCATCTTGCACTGATACATCACTTATGCCTAGGGAAAAATATCCCATTTCCTGCCATTGCCAGTGTACTGGCAAATTGTTGCCAATATCTGATCATTGAATTTGTACCCAAAAGTGATTGCCGGTCACAACAACTGCTCAGCAACAAAAGAGATATTTACGACTGGTATACAGAAGAATTATTTGAAAAAGAGTTCGGGGTTTATTTCAGGATTCAAAAAAAAGCATCCATATCTGAAAGCGGAAGAACTTTATTTTTGATGGAAACTGTGAAAAATTGAACATTGATTTTTTAAAGAAGCGACCATTTTACCTCATGCTATTTTCCTTATTCTTCGTATGGCATGGGTTTGTTTATTATTTTGACCTGGTACCGCTAAAAGATGCAGCACTGTTATTCCTTTTTTTTATCTGGCTATCAGCACTCTTCTACTTTATTTCCCTCCTGATCCTTCGCAAGACTTATAAAGCTTCCTTTTTCGCATTTCTCTTAATGGTCTATTATATATTCTTTGGGTATTTCCACGATGGAATAAAGCACCTGGAGGGCAATGTTTTTTTTTCCAGATACTCCTTTGTTTTGCCGGTGTCCCTGTTACTCTTCATTATCATTGCTATTAAACTGAAAAAATTCAAAGGGCCTTTTTCAAAAATGAATCTTTACCTTAATAGTCTCTTTATAATACTGTTACTAACCGACTCAGCGATCTTTATTTTCAAAATATCGAAACCAAAACATCAAACAACTTCTGCTCCTCCCTTTCTTCTCTGCGATAGTTGTTCAACACCGGATATTTACCTTATAATAGCTGACAGTTATCCCGGCAGTACAGAACTTAAGGAAACGTTGGGCTTTGACAATACTCCGTTTGAAAAAGCTTTGCAACAAAGAGGTTTTCATATTGTTGACAGCAGCACGAGCAACTATAATTTTACTCCTTTTTCCGTTTCGTCCATGCTCAACATGGAATACCTTAAGGGGATTAATGGAAGCAATAGCAATAAAGATGATCTTCTGAAATGCTATACTACTATTAAGAATAACCAAACACTGCAATACCTGGCCAGTCTCGGTTATAACTTTTACAACTATTCTATTTTCGATTTCAACAAACAGCCTTCACTTGCAAAACCAACATTTTTACCCAGAAGAACCAAGCCATTGGTAAACCATACACTTGGCTATCGCATGCAAAATGAATTGGGACACTTGCTGATTACCCGGTTTCAGATAAAATCTGTCATCCGCAATATCCGGAATCTTGACCTGAGAAATAATACCAAGCTTTTCGAACTAACAAAAAAACAAACCGGCGAGCCTGCTCCCAGTCCCAAATTTATCTATACGCATCTTGTACTGCCTCACTATCCCTATTACTTTGATAGTAGCGGCACGCAAATCCCTTATGAAAAGTTAACAGACGACTACATAATAAATACGGATGCTTTCCTTCAATATCTTGTATACGGCAATAAAAAATATCTTGAGTTAATTGATAATATTTTAAAAAGTTCGAAAAATCCCCCGGTAATAATCCTTATGGGTGATCATGGTTTCCGTGAATTTCCCGAGCCAGTAGACTCAAAATATTATTTCATGAATCTTAACGCAGTATTATTACCAGACAAAAATTATAGTCAATTTTACAATGGAATGAGCAGCGTCAATCAATTCCGTGTCATTCTAAACACAGTCTTTAATCAAAAGCTTGCAATTTTAAAAGATTCGACAAGCTTCATAACAGAGTGAAAATTTCGACACTATAATCCCTTATTTTTATACCGCAATGTTCAACCCAAAAAAAATATTGATTCTTGCACCTCATACAGATGATGGCGAATTAGGTTGCGGGGGCAGCATTGCTAAATTCATAAGGGAATCGAGAGAAGTATACTATGTTGCTTTTTGTCTGTGTTCCCAGTCATTGCCAGAAAATCTGCCAGCTGATACTCTTGAAACCGAGTGCAAACAAGCAACATCTGTTTTAGGGATTCCAGGATCCAATCTGATACTGTTTAATTATGAAGTAAGAGAGCTGCCCGCAGCCCGGCAAAAAATCCTCGAAGATCTATTGCGATTACAAAAGGAAATAAATCCTGATCTTGTTTTTCTTCCTGCTGCATCAGATATTCACCAGGATCACCAGGTCATTCACCAGGAAGGTTTAAGAGCATTTAAAAACTCCACGTTTGCAGGATATGAGCTCCCGTGGAATAATTATAGTTTTAAAACAAACTTTTTTATTCGCATTTCAGAAGAAGATTTAAATAAAAAGATCGAGTCGCTCAAAGCATATAAATCACAATCGCATCGCAACTACATGCAGGAAGATTTTACCAGGTCGCTTGCCCGTGTAAGGGGTGTGCAATCAAATTCTGATTTTGCAGAAGCATTTGAAGTTTATAAGTGGATCTCTTAATTTTTACCAGCCAATTTTTTCGCCAAACTTTCCGAGACCGAAATACTGGTTAAGTTTCATATTAATTCCAAACTGGTTATAAGCAGTATTATTCTGATAATAGGCTCTTGCATACCTTACCTGAAGTTTGCCAAACAACGCTCCGACACCTAGTGAAAACCCGCTAAATCCATTCCCTGAATTACCAATATTCAGTTCTCTTCTCCGTAAAAAATTATACCCGGTTTGTATCTCAACATAATCACCCAGTGAAATCTGGGCGGCCAGCACCAGATGCCTGAAAACCTTGTCAAATGAAAACTTTTTTGAACTACCGTTTTCGTAACCATTAGCATTGTTGAATAGAGTATCGTTGTAATTTATATCAAACTGATTCATCCGCTGTGCGGTTATTGAAAAACTAAATGGAGAGCCTTCGAGTTTCTTTGTAATTCCTACCTGCAAATCAAAAGGAAGATCGTCCGGTGATGACCCCCGGTATTTTTTTAACTGAAATCCCATGTTTTTTGCAACAATGCCCGCAGAAAAAGTTTTGGAAGAATCTCTGAATACCAGGCCGATATCTACAGCAAGTCCATTTGAACGATACATTCCATAATTGGAGCTGATATATTTTAGAGTTGCACCATATTGCCATTTCTGAAGATAGCTTCGTGAAGCTTCGATTTGCATTACCCAATCTGTCGGCCTGAATGTTCCCAGGACATTTCCAGAAGCATCAGTTTCTTGGGTATTTCCATAATTCAGATAATTCAGCCCCCACGAAAAATTTGTCTTAAGCTTTTCATTATAATACCCCAACATCAGATGATAGATCGTTGTACCTCCATAAAAATCATTAAAAACAGCATTCATCTGTGTATGCATTGATGGTTTCAGCAATGCAGGATTATTGAACGCAAGACCAACATCATCCGAGATTTGCGAAACATTTACCCCGCCCAACGCAGTAAGCTGAGGAGTATTTGAAAGCTTCAGAAAATTAAAGACTGAATTTCCACCGAGTGTCTGGGCATTAACTTCAATGGATAATACAAGGAATAGTATTACAAAACGCAGGTACACAGATTACGAAAATAAGATTTCTTACATCGCTAACTCTGTATATAATGGGTGATTGATTTATTTTCCCAATGCAAGCTCCAGCACCTGGTTCATCGTTTTCACATAATGAAACCTGGTGCCCTTTATAAACTCAGATTCAATTTCAAGGACATCCTTTTCATTTTGCCAACAAAGAATTATTTCTTTTAAGCCGGCCCTTTTTGCAGCAAGCACTTTTTCTTTAATACCTCCAACCGGTAAAACCTGACCTCTTAAAGTAATTTCACCTGTCATTGCTAAGAAAGGTTTTACTCTTTTCCCTGTCATAGCAGAAGCAATTGCAGTCATCATTGTAACACCGGCACTTGGTCCGTCTTTGGGAACTGCCCCTTCCGGAACATGAATATGAATATTTTTCTTTTCAAATGCTTTTGGGTCAAGTTTTAATTTTTTTGCATTTGATTGCAAGTAACTCAATGCTGTACTTGCACTTTCTTTCATCACATTTCCAAGATTACCTGTAAGCTTTAATTCACCCTTACCGTCGCCAAGGGTAGTCTCGATAAATAAAATGTCGCCGCCGACATATGTCCATGCAAGCCCAACAGCCACACCGGGGATATTTGCCGTTTTATATATCTCGTTACTATATTTTGGCTTTCCGATTACCTTTTCAATATCATCATTTGTTAATGATAGTTTTAATTTGCCTTTTACTGCCAACTGCCGGGCCTGGAAACGCATTATTGAGGCAAGTTGCCTATCAAGTTCTCTAACCCCGCTTTCACGGGTATAATCCTGGATCAATTTTTCCATCACCTTATCGCTAATCCGGAAATTAGAGTTCTTTAATCCATGCATTTCTTTTTGCTTAGGTATCAGGTGACGTTTGGCAATTTCAATTTTCTCTTCAACAGCATACCCGCTAAGATCAATGATCTCAAGTCTGTCTCTCAAAGCCGGTTGAATATTCTGAATATTATTTGCAGTCGCTATAAAAAGCACTTTGCTTAAATCATATTCCAGTTCCAGGTAATTATCATAAAACGTATGATTTTGTTCCGGGTCCAGCACCTCCAATAATGCAGAAGATGGATCACCTCTGAAGTCATTTCCAACCTTATCTATCTCATCCAATATCATAACCGGGTTGGAGGATTTTATTTTCCTGATCGACTGAAGAATCCGGCCGGGCATGGCACCGATGTAGGTTTTACGGTGTCCCCTGATCTCGCTTTCATCATGAAGCCCACCTAAACTTAGCCTCACATATTTTCTACCAATTGCATTGGCAATACTTCTTCCCAATGAAGTTTTGCCTATTCCCGGAGGGCCTACAAAACAAAGAATCGGGCTTTTCATATCTCCCTTGAGTTTCAATACTGCCAGGTATTCTAATATTCTTTCCTTGATCTTATGCATTCCATAATGGTCCGTATCAAGTGTTTTTTGTGCTTTCTTAAGATCATAATGATCTTCTGTATACTCTTGCCACGGAAGATCAAGCATCAGATCAAGATGATTATATGCAACTGAAAAATCGGGAGTGCTTGGATGCATTCTCTCCAGTTTCTCAATTCCCTTCTTAAACATTTCCTTTGCAGCGTCAGGCCATTTCTTTGTTTCAGCCTTTTTCTGCATTTCTTTCAATTCCTGAACATTACTATCTCCCCCAAGTTCTTCCTTAATACTTTTTAATTGCTGTTGTAAAAAGTACTCTCTTTGTTGTTTATCTAATTCTGTCCTGGTTTTAGTTGTTACTTTATTTTTTAACTCAGCAAATTGCAGTTCCTTCTGAAGCAGCTGCATCAGCAAATCAGCTCTTTGCCTGATGTGGTTTAATTCAAGGAGCCTTTGCTTGTCCTTTAAATCTGTATTGAGGTTACTCGATACAAAGTGTATCAGGAAAGATGGATTTTCAATATTTCGAAGAATGATTGAAGCTTCTGTGGGAATATTGGGTGAAAGCTGAACAATGTCAGCAGCCAGGTCCTTGATGTTTGCTACATAGGCGTCAAAATCTGCATCTTTAGGTAATTCTTCCTCTTCCAGCTTTTTAATCCTTGCTTTGAAATAAGGATCGTCCATAAAGACTGACTCTATAGCAAACCTGCTTTTACCCTGGATGATAATTGTTGTGCCCCCATCAGGCATCTTGATTAACTTTACAATCTTGGCAACGGTCCCAACATTTACTATATCCTTTATCGAAGGATCTTCAACTGAGCTGTCTTTTTGTGCCACCACACCTATGAGTTTATCACCCTTATAGGCATCATTCACAGCCTTAATACTTTTGTCTCTCCCTACAGTAATAGGTAAAACAACCCCGGGAAATAAAACGGTATTTCTTAAAGGCAATAATGCAATCTCTCCCGGTACCTCTATTCCATTAAGGTCTTCCTGATCACTCTCATTCAGTGGAATAATGGGCAAAAAATCCATCTCATCCTCGGAACGCAATAAATACTTATCAAAATCCATAATCATTAATTCATTAGACATTTTGTCACAAATGCCCACAGGGGGCTAAAAATATAACGGGAATAGGGTATTGCCAAGATTCGTGCCTGCCATTCTATGACTGCCATAATATGTCATTGACAGGTAGATACTTATAAAAAATCCCCCTGTGTGACAGAGGGACATTTTCGTGAGGGATAGTTCTTTTAAAGGGCCAACCCAACTGATACCTGGAATCCCTTGCTTTTCCATTTGTCGTCATCAGTTATATCACTGATGTTATTCAGCCCAACTGCATACCTGCCATTAATTCGCATGGGGCCTACCTTAAACAATACACCTGCAAGCATCGAAAAATCGCCTTTTTTGAAGGCATCCCCTCCGTTTTGTAGCAAGGTTTTGTTTTGATCGATTAAAACTCCAAACTGAGGACCTACCTGGAGCGACATAAAACTTCCTATCAATTTGTAATTTACCAGTATCGGGATTGACAAATAATTCAACTTAATGTTGCTATTGCCACCAAAAACATCCTCGTAAACATTTTTATAGTTACTGTCGAGTTTAGTGGCATACTGGTTAAAGAGAATCTCAGGTTGTAAAACAAATTTGTTTCCCATTCTGATTTCCATAAATCCGCCCAGGTGATATCCATACCTGAACTGATCTTTAAATGATTTGCCATCGACCTTGGTAATATTCGCACCGCCTTTTATGCCAAGATGGAACTGCGCCATCATAGCCTGGGTGATCAACAGTGCTGCAAAGAGTGAGAAGAGTTTTGTTTTCATGTAGCTGTTTTTTATGTTTTGTAAAACTAAAAATTGACTGTGAAAATTTTCAAGGATAATGCCAGTCACCCAACGCACCTGTTAAATTCCCTTAACTACATGCCCCGAACAATAAACACAGATTTATCATTTCTATTGTTATTTGAATGTGAAGATTCTCCTAATATCAAAACCTTAAAAGATCACCCCGGCACTTAATGTAAATAAGGAGCTGAACTTATTGGTAGTTGCAGGAAAATAATAATCCAGCATCCATTGGGGTTGTAAAAAGAATTTTCCTATTGAATATTCTCCCCTCAGAAATAAGGTAAGCGATAATGGCTGAAATTTTATTTGATCATCAAGATAAACGTTGTCCGTGCTGAATAAAACATTATTACCTGTTCTTAATACTGTAGCATAAGTATTCGATGACTGATTGAAGCCAAATTTTTGTGTTCCGCTGGTAAAAGAAATTTGAGGAGTAAATCTGATATGATCTTTTGAAGCAAAAATATCCAGCCAATAAAAATCATGTCGTACAGATGCCATTAAAGAAAAATCACTAACCGATTCTTTAGTATTGATATATGTAAATCCATATCTCCGTAACCTGAGATCCTGGATCAGGGAAGATCTTTTTTCATAATCAGTCCGGCTACCCCAGCCATAACTTGCCGCAACTGTTGGTCTGATCCATGTTTTCCGGTATGTGAAATAGGCATACACTTCGTTTTGAATGGGAGTTGTGTAAAACGGTAATGAATCACGGGTAAAAAACCTGGTATACGATATACCTGTTACCAAATCCCTGTTTTGAATGTAATCAAATGAAGGTGTCAGGGAGAATTGGTAGAAATTCATATTAACATCATCATTTACAAAATAACCAGTGGCTGTTATTCCAAGACCTGTTTTATGATAATACCCCAATACCGGAGTGTAAGTAAGCTTCTTTAATGTGTTTATTGTTGATGATCCTTTTTGCTCAAAATTGTAATATCCCTTTGCTGCAGAAATACTACCAAGAAAATAACTTCTTGGTGTTAACAGAGAATCCATGAACAGATCAAAATCCCTGAAAAGCTGGTCATAATCAATTGTTGTGTCAATAATTGAAGTAAGATCAGTATGAGAAATAGCTGTATCAACCGGCCGGTCTTGCGAAAATGCAGACATTCCCAGCATAGTGAAAGCCAATAATATAGGCCAATTCTTCAGCATCAGGCAGTTGTAACCGGTTTTAAGGACATTGGTGGTTAAGAAAGGTTTTTAAGACGCCAGAGTTAAATAAAAGTTTAATATCTGGTTAAAAACGAAGGTTCTATGCCTAATATTGAATGTAAAAGAAATATTATGTAAGCTCCAAAAGGGTAATTTCAGGAAGAATACCAACCCTGCCGGGGTATCCGATAAAACCAAAACCCCTGTTTACGTATAATTTTTGAGAAGCCTTTTCATATAAGCCAGCCCATTCCTTATACACATACTGCACAGGACTCCATTTTAAACCCGGCACTTCAACACCAAACTGCATTCCATGAGTATGACCTGCCAGCATTAGGTCGATATCCGGGTATGATTCACAGACCTCAGCTTTCCAATGAGACGGGTCATGACTCATTAATATTTTAAATGGATATGATTCAGACCCCAGGTAAGCTCTTCCTAAATCTCCATACTTGGGAAATCTGGCTTTAGCACTCCAGTTCTCAATTCCTATTAAAGCTATCCTGTCTTCATTATTTTCAATTACTACATGCTCATTCATTAATAACCTCCACCCTAGTCTTGAGTGAACCTCTTTAAGACGATTAAGATTCTCTCTTTTAGCTTCCTCACTTTCCCAATTAACATACTCCCCGTAATCATGGTTTCCTAGTGTAGAAAAAACGCCTAGCGGGGCTTTCAATTTGTCAAATACATCAATGTAATTATCCATTTCAGAAGCAACGTTATTAACCAGGTCTCCAGTAAACAATATAAGGTCGGGTTTTTCCTTCATCACTTTCAATACTCCCTTTATTACTGCATCTTTATCGTTGAAACTTCCTGAATGTATATCCGATATATGAGCAATTTTTACTCCCTTAAAACCAGCGGGTAAATTCTCAAAACTTAGCTTTAGTCGTTTTACCTGGTAGCGGTATTTATTACCAAATCCATAGATAAAAGTGCTGAACAATCCGCCACCAGAAGCCATTCCCATCCAGCTCATAAAAACAGAACGGGATATCCCTTCACCGGTTTGAAAATTTTCGCCATCAGCACTTTTGTAATATAATTTGGCAACAACCCATTGAATGCCCCTTCTAAAATCATCAACAAGAAAAAATACAGATGCAATTAGTTTAGCAAAAAATAAACCTGCGACAGTTGCAAATATGGTTGTTCTTACCAGCTTAGCCTGCTTTTCAAAATGGAGATATGGAAGCAACAATAAAATAACGATCGCCGAAACTGAAATAACCCAATAACTGACGTAGATAAATGTCTTTGCTCTGGCTGAAGCGTTACCAGCAATTACTTTAATGGCCTGGAAAAAATAAATATCCAAAAGCACCATAAATCCAATTAATATCCACCAGAATAAGGAGTTCCGCATAATTTAAAAGATTCAAATTTAAGTACGAAAGCAAAATAGGCTGTGTTTTGCTTAACGCTTATTTTTGTATGAAATGCCCGTGAAATGGGCAAAACTTAATTTTGTGTTCTTGGTTTCATCAGGCAATTTTACCTTTTGCAATCATCAAATAGCAAGGAGTTTTCGGTAATATGGCAAGAATAATCGGTGTAGCTAATCAAAAAGGGGGTGTAGGGAAGACTACAACTGCTATAAACCTCGCAGCAAGTTTTGCAGTTCTGGAATTTAAAACGCTTTTAGTTGATGGTGATCCACAAGCAAACAGTACTACCGGCGTTGGCTTTGATCTTCACAATATCACACAAAGTCTTTATGACTGTATGGTCAATGAAGAGAAGATCAAAAACGTTATTCTAAAAACCGAGATACCCAACCTGGATATTGTTCCTTCACATATTGACCTGGTGGGGGCTGAAATAGAAATGATCAACTATCCTAACCGTGAAATGGTTTTAAAGAATTTGCTGGATGCCGTTAGAAATAGCTATGATTTTATTATTATCGATTGCTCTCCATCTCTGGGTCTTATCACAGTAAATGCCTTGACTGCTTCAGACTCTGTTATTGTACCTGTACAATGTGAGTTTTTTGCTTTGGAAGGTTTGGGCAAGCTTTTAAACACCATTAAAATAGTTCAAAGCAGGTTAAATACAGCATTAGTTATTGAAGGTATACTTATGACAATGTATGATGCCAGACTAAGACTTTGCAACCAGGTTGTAAGTGAAGTGAGACGCCATTTTGAGGATATGGTATTCAGCACTATTGTTCACCGAAATGCGAAACTGGCAGAAGCCCCCAGTTCGGGCAAGCCGATAATATTGTACGATGCCAAAAGCAAGGGATCGGTTAATTACCTTAATCTTGCAAAAGAGATACTCCAGAAAAATGATATGACGAAGATTAAGAATGAAGAACGAATATTAGAATTATAAAATGACTTCACCGAAACAAAATAAAGAGATGCTGGGCAAGGGAATACGTTCTCTTTTGCAAAGCATTGATACAGATCTCAAAACCGGAACGGGAGGATTAAAATCATCAATGGTTGAATCTGCAACAGGTATTAGCAGAGTTCCCGTAAACGAAATTGAAGCGAATCCAAGACAACCCCGCCGTGACTTTGATGAAAAGGCTCTTAAAGAGCTTTCTGAATCTATCAAGCTGCACGACATCATTCAGCCAATTACTGTTTCAAAAACTTCAAATAACAAATACAGGCTTATCTCCGGTGAAAGAAGATGGAGAGCTGCAAAATTGGCCGGACTTAAAGATATCCCCGCATATATAAGGCAAACTAATGACGCTGAATTACTGGAACTGGCCCTGATTGAAAACCTGCAGAGAGAGGATCTGAACGCCATGGAAATTTCTTTCAGTTACAAAAGAATGATGGAAGAACTGGAGTATACCCAGGAACAGGTGGCTGAAAGAATGGGAAAAGACAGGAGTACAGTCGCAAATTTCATCCGCCTACTAAAGCTGCCACCGGATATTCAACTTTCTGTAAGGAACAATGAAATTTCAATGGGTCATGCAAGGGCTCTTATCAACGTTGATACAATAGAAAAGCAACTGTTTATATTCAAGGAAATAAAGGAAAAAGGCTTATCAGTAAGACAAACTGAAGCATTAGTCAGAACACTATATAAACAGGATGGAGCTGTTAAAAAAACTGCAAAAAGACAGCTGCCTGCACAACTGCAAAGAATAGAGGATAAATTAGCTTCTCATTTCAGTACCCGTGTTAAAATCAATCAACAAAGGGGTGGAAATGGGCAAATTCAAATCGAATTTTACTCCGAGGAAGAATTGAATAATATTCTCAGGCAGATGGATGTACCTCTTGATTAATCGACATGAAATTTGCGATACGCCTATCATTTTGCTGCTTATTTTTCCTGCTTCATCGGTTAGCCTCATCTCAGGAAAACCCGAGTAAAATTGTTAAAACAGATTCTGCAACTGTTATTCAAAATAAATCTGCCGGTAACAGATATGATTCTGCCATGAAAGCACATAGTCCTAAAAGGGCTGCCATGCTTTCAGCCGTGCTCCCGGGCCTTGGTCAGATCTACAATAAAAAATACTGGAAGCTTCCTATTGTTTATGGGACATTGGGGACATGCGGAGGAATATTTTTTTACAACCTTGGAAATTACAAAGACACAAAATTTGCATACCGGGTAAAATATAATATGCGGGTAAATCATACTGATTCCGCTTTGTTTTCCCAGATAAAACCAAAGCTTCAGCCACTGAGTGAAGAATCTCTCCGATTTTACCGGAACCAGTTTCGCAGAGATATTGATTATTCTGCACTTGTATTTATTTTACTTTGGGGGCTTAATGTTGTGGATGCTGCTGTTGATGCACATTTAAAAAGCTTTGATGTGAGTCCTGATTTAAGTCTCCAATTCAAGGCAGGATATAGTGAAATAGCCAAAACAAACGGATTAAGTCTCGTTCTGAAAATTGGCAAATAAATCCGTACCAGCACGGGTTTTCAAGGCTGCATTAATCTTTACATTTGCCGATAAACAACCCACATGAACATTGCATTGATTGGCTATGGAAAAATGGGGAAAGCCATCGAAGAAATAGCATTACAGAAGGGGCATAAAATAGTTATCAAAATCGATCAGGATAATTTTGATGAATTTACCCGTGAAAATCTTTCACAAGCTGATGCCGCAATAGAATTTACGAATCCACACAGTGCTTTTGAAAACATAAAGAAATGTATTGAGTTCGGAATACCTGTTGTAAGCGGGTCAACTGGCTGGACTGATAAACTCGATGAACTAAAAGTACTATGCCAGCAGAAAAACTCAGCATTCATTTATGCCAGCAACTTCAGCATTGGAGTAAATATTTTCTTTGAAATCAACAAGAAACTGGCTTCGATGATGGATTATTTACCTGACTACAATGTAACTCTTGAAGAAATTCATCACACGCAAAAAAAAGATGCACCAAGTGGAACTGCAATAACATTAGCAGAAGGAATACTGGAAAAAGTGGAAAGGAAAAAGAAGTGGGTCAATAGTATCAGTAGCAATCCGGATGATCTTGTGATTGTGAGTAAAAGAATAGATCCGGCTGCCGGCACACATAGCATTAAGTATACCTCTGCCATTGACGATATTGAAATTATTCACACAGCCCACAATCGAAAAGGGTTTGCTGCGGGTGCTGTACTTGCTGCAGAGTATATAATAGGTAAAAAAGGATTTTTTACCATGAAAGATGTATTGAATATCTGAAAATGATGAGGCTTTTTATCCTGGTAATTCTTGCTTTTAACTCCCTGGGATCTTTTTCACAGGAGAATCCTGACAGCCTTCGGGTCATCATGAATTCCAAAAGACCCTACCAGGAGCAAATTGATGCTGCCATAAAGCTTGTAGAGCATTTTGAACTAAAGAATTTTGATTCAACAATTGTTGAAGGAAATAAAGCAATAAAAATTGCGCAAAAAAATACAGACTCAGTAAGTATTGCCGAGCTCAAAAGACATATTGGAGTTGCCAGCTATTTTAAGGGTGAATATGATGTGGCAGCCAAAAATTTTTACGAATCCATCTCCATCCTTGAAAAGAGTAATAAACCGGAAAAACTGGCCCCTGTCTATAATGAGCTGGCCAAGCTTTATAGAAAGACCAAAGACCTTGATAGAGCCACTGAAAATTATACAAAAGCGGAAACAATTTATCGAAACCTGAGGGATACGGGCGGCATAGCAATGATCCTGAATGAATCAGGAGTAGTTTATGAATACAGAAAGGATTACCGGGAAGCCGTTAACAGGTATAATGCATCGCTTAAACTTGCAGAAGCATCAGGTGACTCCGTAGGAGTTTCTTATTCCCTTAGTAATATAGCTGGTGTTTATGTTATTGAGAGAAAATATGACCTGGCTGAAATTAATCTACTCCGGGCTTTACATATCCGTGAGGAATTAAGAGACAGTTTTGCACTTGCACTTACCTATTCTGACCTGGGTGCTGCGATGAATGCAAAAGGCGATTATCAAAAAGCAGTTAAGTACCTGAGCATAAGTAATAAAATTGCAGAGAAATTGAAATACCCGGAACTGCAATCAAATAATTATAATGAATTATCTCTTATAGCAAAAAAACAGGGGGACTTTCAACAAGCATATGATTTTTACATGATGAGGTCCGCCTTACGGGATAGTTTGCTTGGGCTCGAAAAAACAAAACAAATCGAGGAACTTAATGCCAAGTACGAGGCTGTACAAAAGGAGCAACAGATAGTAGAGCAAAAAAATAAGATCAGGTTGCAGAATTATTTATTCATTGGAATTGCCGGGCTTATACTTTTTTCCGCACTACTTATTTACTCCTTTTATAAACGCTACAAAATGCGGAAAGAAAGCCAGCTACAGTCTGAGATAATGAAGCAGCAACAAATTGCTGTAAAAGCTGTGATGGAGGCCGAGGAAAATGAACGGCAACGTATCGCTAAGGACCTACACGATGGGGTCGGTCAAATGATGAGTGCCGCCAAGATGAATCTTTCGGCAATAGAATCAGAAATACAATTTACTAATAAGGAACAGCAGCAATCATTTGAAAAAACAATTCAACTAGTTGACGAAAGCTGCAGGGAAGTCAGGAATGTTTCACATATAATGATGCCGAATGCCCTCCTGAAAAATAACCTCCCCGATGCGATCCGTGATTTTATAAATAAGATTGGTTATAAAAGCCTGGAAATTCATTTTTATTCCGAGGGACTTGATGATAGATTTGACTCCAATATTGAAACAGTTCTTTACCGGGTAATCCAGGAATGTGTAAATAACGCAATCAAGCATGCAAAGGCAACTACACTTGACATCTCCTTAATAAGAGACAAAGATGGCATTAGCGGCACCATAGAAGACAACGGGCAAGGATTTGATATTTCAGGTAGCAGAAAATTAGATGGAATCGGAATTAAAAACATCACCTCACGGATAGAGTATCTTAAAGGTACTGTAGATTTTGACTCAGCCCCCGGTCGGGGAACTGTAGTAGGTCTTCACATACCTCTATAACCCAATAATATTTTCGTTGCACCATAACTGGGGTTCTTTATTTTAAAAAGCCTTTAACAAAATTGAAACTGTAATTACGGCTTCAGAGGCATCTTTCTTTAAAATCTTGATATGTACGCAACTAAAACCAATTTTACGCTATCTTACAATCCATTGAAAATAATGGGAAAAGAAAAGATCACACTGGCACTTGTTGATGATCACCAGATCGTAATTGATGGGCTAATGAGCCTTCTTAAAGGGCATGAAAAATTCAATTTTGCATTTGCAACCACTAACCCGGAAGACGTCACACAAAAAATTGCTGAAACCCCTGTTGACATACTTCTTACTGATATTATGATGCCCAGGATCCAGGGAAATCAATTGGCAAAACAGGTAAAAGAAAAATTTCCAAAAACAAAAATTCTGGCTCTTTCAATGAGCGGACAAGGTGATCTCGTAAATGAAATGATAGAAGATGCTGATATTTCTGGCTATGTCTTAAAAAATATTGGAAAGCAGGAACTGATAACTGCTCTTGAAAAAATTGCATCTGGTGGAATTTATTTTAGTGAAGAGGTTATTAATGAATTACAAAGAAGTAGCGAAAGAAAGAAAGAAAAAGAAAAAGCACATCTTACTGATCGTGAAATTGAGGTAATACGCCTCATTGAAAAGGAATATAATAATAAACAAATTGCCGAAGAGCTATTTATAAGCGAAAGAACGGTTGAAACTCACCGAAAAAACATCTTCCGAAAAACAAATACGAACTCCGTGATAGGGCTGGTTAAATATGCTTATGAGCAGCGTCTCATTTAAAGGCCCCCTATCGTTTCGAATCATTTTACCCAAAGAGTTTAAATCTAATAAATGAGAATACCTTATAATATGGTAAATTCAGGGAGGTATATTAAAAAGTTCTACATAAATGAAACAAGCCAATAACAAAGAATCGAGGCTTCTTGCACCTTCATTGATACTAAACAGTATTCTGATAATAATATTGATCATTGCAATTATTAAATACTGGACGCCGATAACTGAAAGATTTTTCTCTCAATCCAATAAAAAAAAGAAGATTGCATTGCTTGGGAACTCTCTAACAGCTGCTGGAGACTGGGAGTCGCTTTTATCGAGAAAAGATGTTTTAAATGCTGGTACAGGACACGGCGGATTCACTACATCACACTATGTCACATTATTACAAAGCGATGTGATTGTCCATCACCCCAAAATTTGTTTTATTGAAGGAGGTATAAATGATATTAGTGTAGGAATTCCGCTTTTCAGAACAAAATTTAATTTACAAAGCCTGATTGATACCTTAAAATACTATAAAATTACACCCGTTTTAACATTAACTTTTCACACAAGTTTTGACACATTGAAAAATAAGATGGTCGATAGTATCAATGTCATAATAAAAAGCCTTGCTGAAATAAATAAACTTGAATATATCGATATCAATGACAAAATCTCTGAAAACGGGTTTTTAAAAAAAGAGTATACTACTGATGGAACTCATTTTACCAAGGAAGCCTATCCGATTTGGGCAAAGGAAATATCAGATGTACTTGCCAAGTTGAAAATTTGAGATAGCTGCCAAATAAAAAACCACTATCCTCCGGATAGTGGTTAATAGCATAAAGTTTAGTGATTTTATACCTTAAAGTGTGCAAATGCTTTGTTGGCTTCTGCCATACGATGTGTATCTTCTTTCTTTTTAAAAGCAGCACCTTCGCCTTTGCTAGCCGCTACAATTTCATTTGCCAGTTTATCGGCCATGCTTCTCCCGTTTCTTTCACGGCTATAGCGAATCAACCATTTCATACTAAGAGAAATCTTCCTGTCGGCACGAACCTCTGATGGTATCTGGAAGGTAGCACCCCCAATCCTGCGGCTTCTTACCTCAACTGAAGGGGTAACATTTGTCAAGGCTCTTTTCCAAACCTCATAGCCATCTTCGCCGGTTTGCTTGTTAACTTTAGCAAGAGCATCATAAAAGATATTATACGCTCCACTTTTTTTCCCTTCCCACATCAGGTTATTGATAAAACGGGTTACCAGTTTATCATTAAACTTTGGATCGGGACTTAACGGGAGTTTTTTTGCTTGTGCTTTACGCATGATCTGTTCTTAATTATACTTGTAATAAGTTATTTTTTGGCTTTTTCTTTCTTTGTTCCATACTTAGAACGGCTTTGCTTACGATCTTTTACGCCAGCAGTATCCAAAGATCCTCTAACAATATGGTAACGAACTCCAGGTAGATCTTTTACCCTTCCTCCGCGAATCAAAACAATAGAGTGTTCCTGAAGATTATGTCCTTCACCTGGTATATATGCGATAACCTCAACTTTATTAGTCAATCTTACTTTGGCAACCTTACGCAAAGCGGAATTTGGCTTCTTGGGAGTAGTTGTGTAAACCCTCGTACATACACCACGACGCTGTGGGCATTGATCTAAAGCCCTTGATTTGCTCTTGGCTCTGATTATTTCTCTTCCTTTTCTTACTAATTGTTGAATTGTAGGCATTCTTGACCTTTATTTTTGGGACGGCAAAGGTAAAGGCATAAGGCTTAATCTCCAAAAAAAGAGAGAGCTGATTTTTGTGGAATGAATCATTTAGCACCGACTTTTTGCGTTATTTCGAAACTCGTTTTTATAAGCTTAATAACCACAATAAAAATCACTGTCTTTCAAGGCCTTATAAAATAATCTGATTTTTTTAAATCAAACAAATCCAATTACATAAAAGCTTGGCAGCCTATTACAGATAACCTTCTATTGGCTTTGAAGTTGCATTGCCTAAAACAATACGTTAATCAGAATTTATATCTTCCACATCCAATTATACTTGTCCTCCCGTCTTCCTTCACGAATGTCTGTAAGCCATTTTTTAATAGTTGGGGCAGTTCGCCATTGGTCAACATCAAATCTCATTACAAAATCCTTGTAGCGAAGTTCTTTTATCATGGAGATAGTGGCGGCAGTACCAGTTCCGAAAACCTCGTATAACAATCCAGCTTTATAAGCATCAATAATTTCATCAATACTTAACCTTCTTTCTTCAACTTCAAATCCCATTTCCTGTAATAATGTTATTGAACTACGTCTTGTAACACCATCCAGAATTGTTCCCAGGCTTAAATCAGGAGTTATTGCTTTGTTTCCAATTATGAAGAATACATTCATGGTGCCTATCTCCTGAACAAATTTGTGCTCAAAAGCATCGGTCCATAATACCTGGTCATATCCCTTTTTCTTTGCTTCTGCAGTAGCATACATTGCCGCACCATAGTTGCCGGCGGCTTTTGCATAACCTACTCCCCCGGGTACTGCCCTCACATACGTTTCTTCAACATAGATTCTCATCGGAGCATTGTAATAGGGACCCGTTGGGCTTAAAATGATCATGAATTTATAAGTATCGGATGGTCGTACCCCGATCAATTCATCAGAAGAAAACATAAATGGGCGGATGTATAAAGAATGATCTTCCTTGGAAGGTATCCAGTTTCTATCAAGATCTACCAATTTTCTCATCCCCTCCATAAATAATTCCTCGGGAACAGAGGGCATTTGCATTCTCTCTGCTGAAATATTAAAGCGTTCAAAATTATCCTGAGGCCGGAAGATGTATGCGTTATTATTGTTGTCCTTATAGGCTTTTATTCCTTCAAATATTGCCTGGCCATAATGAAGTGCTGCAACAGATGGGCTAAGCAATAATGGCTGATAAGGCTTAATTTCTATATTTTTCCATTCTCCATTTTCATAATCAGCTTCAAGCATGTGATCCGTAAAATATTTCCCGAAAGGAAGATTGCTAAGATCCAATTCATGTAGCTTACTTCTTTCTGCTTTTCTGACTAAAATATCCATAGCTGCAATCATAAAAGTTTATTTTTGAAAAATCAAAGAAACAAAAAAAAACTAACAGTCATTAGCACATTTATCAACCATTATATGGATTTGAATAACATAGATTTACCCCAAAACCTTGTTGCGGAGCTTTACCCGGATGTTTTGGTTATTCCATACGATGATTCTTCTCATATATCTGCTAATATCGATGTACCCGAAACATCAAATAAGATCGAAAATGAATGGATCTCCTTTGGCAATAATGAAAAAAATATAACACTCATAGTTAATTATAAAGATTCAAAACATCTTCCAGACGACGAGCTTTCATTCTTATCTGAAATTCTATCTGCTTGCCGCCTGAGTATTGGAGATGTTGCCATTCTGAATATTAACAACTTTAAAAATATTAGTTATAAAGATGTTTTTGAGAAGCTGGAACCCGCAATAGTTATTTTGCTTGGAGTTGATCCCGGACACATACAATTGCCTGTTGTTTTTCCAGAGTTCCAGGTACAGTCTTTTTCAAAGACCTCCTTTCTGTTTTCTCCGCCACTACAGGAATTGAGAAATGATAAAATTTTAAAAAGCAAGCTTTGGGTTTGTCTGAAGCAAATTTTTGGCATTTGATATTCTTTTACAATCTTGTTCTGATGAAACTGATTTTTGCAACCAATAATATTCACAAGGCCGAAGAGATCCGCTCAGTAATTAGCAACAACCTTGAGATTATCACCTTAAAAGAGGCCGGTATTGACATAGATATTCCGGAACCTTATCATACTCTTGAGGAAAATGCCCGTGCAAAATCAAGAACGATATATGAAATGTCAGGCACTAATTGTTTTAGCGAGGACACTGGGCTTGAGGTTCATGCATTAGGCGGTGAGCCGGGGGTAAAAAGTGCCCGTTATGCCGGTACTGAAAAATCGTTTGAAAAAAATATAGACAAGCTTTTGTCTGAATTGAAGGATAAACAAGACCGTCAAGCCAGGTTCAGAACGATTATTTCGCTTATAATTGATGGTAAAGAGACCCTTTTTGAAGGTATTTGCGAAGGAAAGATTGCAAATGAAAGGAAAGGGTCAGCCGGGTTTGGATATGACCCGGTTTTTATACCGGAAGGCTATAACAAAACTTTTGCAGAAATGACAACTGAAGAGAAGAACCAGATCAGCCACCGGTCCAAAGCAACCCAAAAACTGGTAGTATTTTTGAATAGCTTAGCAACAAACCACTGATTTTGACACCTGAACGCAACCAAAATATTTCCGAAAGCGACTTAATTGTTGGATGCCTTGAAGGCAACCGGCGAATGCAGGAAGAATTGTATCGCCGTTTTTCGCCCCGAATGTATGCCGTTTGCTTACGCTATACTTCAAACGCCGAAGAAGCTCAAGACATACTTCAGGAAGGCTTCATTAAGGTCTTTAAAAAGCTTGATAGTTTCCGGAGCGAGGGCTCTTTTGAGGGTTGGGTTCGCAGGATCTTTGTAAATACCGCAATCGAGCATTTTCGTCGTAAACGTTACCTGATGCCGGTGACCGAAAAAGAGGAAAATACCATTGAAGGTAAATACACTTCCGCATTAGACGATCTGGCCGAAAAAGATATAATGGCCCTGATCCAGGAACTTTCACCAGGCTACAGAACAGTATTTAATCTTTACGTAGTGGAAGGATATACACATAAAGAAATTGCGGATATGCTGGGGATCAGTGAAGGAACCAGTAAATCGCAGCTTTCCCGTGCAAAAGTGATACTACAGGATATGGTGAGAAATTATATTGACAAAGAAAGAGGAGCAAAAACAAAATAATGAGCAACGACTCAAAACATAAACTTTTTAATTATGAGGTAATGCCCCCTGCTGAAGTCTGGCAAAAGATCTCGTCTGAGTTGGACGAATCAGACATCAGCAATCAATACCCAGCTCGTTTGCGCCAATTTGAAGTTTCTCCCCCACCTGCCATTTGGGAAAAAATATCCGGATCTCTTGATCCCGTAAAACAATTTCCGGCTTCTGCTGAAAAAAGGAGACTAGCCCCAATATTTAAGTATGCTGCTGCAGCAGCTATTATAACATTATTCATTTGGGGAGGAATTCAACTCCTGAATAATGGTTCAGATAAAATTGAGATTGCTAAAGATGGAGAAAACCAGGTAAAGCAGGACACTGCAAATTTTACTGAAAATACTACCAACTCTAACAATAGCGACCTTCCTTCAATTGCTGAATCTTCTTCAAACACTGAGCAGGATATCCGGGATGCCGCAGCTCTTGAAGAAAGCAAAAAGACTTATGCAAACCTTGATATTCCTGTTCGTAGTAAACTAAAAGATGTTTCAAACTTCTATTTCACACCCGAGTCTGATTTTTCATCAACAAGAAGTATTGACTTTTCTGCATCAGGCGACGATCCTGAGAAAGATCTTGCCGATAGGTATGTTATGTTAATGACTCCCGACGGAAACATTATAAGAATGTCGAAAAAATTAGGTGACTTCGTTTGTTGTGTAGCAGGTGAAGAACAAGACCCCAATTGTGTCAACCAGATAAAAAGTCTCCAGGAGAAAATAGCTAATTCATCCATTGGCCACTCACCTGGTAATTTCCTCGATATTCTCAATCTCGTCAATTTTCTACAGAAAAACGCTCAGTGATTTTTGATCCCTAATTCCCTGGCTTTCCTAATTTTATTTCCAAAGTTTATGAATGGCAAGGATTAAAATAGAATCTCCGGAAAAATTTTCCTTTCAATGTAAAATACCTGTTCGTATTACAGACGTAAACTATGGCGGACATGTAGGAAACGATGCAATACTTTCGATAATTCATGAAGCAAGGATGCAGTTCCTGACAAACCTTGGTTATACTGAAACCGAATTTGCAGGCACGGGGATGATTATGGCAGATGCAGCCATTGAGTTTAAAGGCGAATTATTTTATGGTGAAACCGTTACTGTTTCTGTAACTGCCGCAGCTCTCTCAAAAATCGGCTTTGATGTTTATTACAAGCTTGAGAAAGAAATAAAAACTAATACAACCCTGGTAGCATTGGCAAAAACGGGAATGATTTGTTATGATTATACCCAGAAAAAAATTACAAGTATCCCGCAAGAAGCAAGAAAAAAGCTTAGTACCTAAGGATTGTTATTCCATATCATCCAGTTTTCTTCCGCCTGCGTAATAAGCATTTCTAACCCATTCTTTATTACAGCCCCTTTTTCTTCTCCTTTTTTAAGGAAAAGTGTTTTCTCAGGATTATAAATCAAATCATATAGCAAATGATTTTCCGAGATAAACTCATAAGGAATCAGAGGGCAGTTTTCGGCATCAGGATACATCCCGAGTGGGGTGGTATTAATGATAATAGTATATTCAGAAATTATTTCTTTAGTAAGATCACTGTAGGTCAGATGAGAACCATTATGAATCTTCCTGCTTACGATTTTAAAATCAATATCAAGTTTTTGCAAAGCAAAGACAACAGCCTCAGCAGCGCCTCCGTTTCCCAATACCAACGCTTTTCTTTGTAACGGTTTTAATAAGGGTCTGATGCTTTTTTCAAAACCTGCAACATCTGTATTGTACCCGATTAGTTTACCTTTTAAGATTTTTATGCAATTGCATGCATTAAGTCCACGGGGAATGTTCTCAGTGTTATTTAAAAAATCAAGTACTGATCTTTTGTATGGAATAGTTACAGCCAGCCCTTTTAAATCTTGCCTGTATGAATCTAAAACATGTTTTAGCTTATCAATGGAGGAAATAGGGAAATTTTCAAATTGGCAATCAGTAAGATTCTCTTTCTTAAACTTCTCATCAAAGTATTGCTTCGAAAAGGAATGAGACAATGGGTATCCGATAAGACCAAAAAGTCTCATCAGGCCTCTTTTTTGTCCAGATAAAGGCTGAATGTATCACCCCGCAGACCGATTCTCATTGCCTCCAGTGGAATAACTTCTGTTGGGGCAATATTTCCAAGGTTAACATTACAACCCAGTAATTCAATAAAATAAAGTTGCTGAGCTTTTTGGGGAGCTTCCCATACGATTTTCTCGCCGGGAATCTGTGTCAATATCTCCTGAACTAATCCTTCCCTTACTTCTCCGCTTCCACGATAAATACCAACATTGCCTGCCTCTCTTGCTTCTGCGATCACATAGCTCGATCCGGCTTCCAACTCAGCCTTCATCAATTCAATCCATTTATACGGGGGAATTATATGAGCAGCATCCTTACTTCCTACTTCACTGAGTACCGTTCCGTGCTTCGTCAGTTTTTCAATGTAACCACATTTTTCAGCATGCGGGATGGTAATTGAACCATCACTCACTTCCATATATGTAATGCCATATTGCTTGCATACAGATATGTAGTCATCAAATTGGTTGCGGATCAGAAAAGCTTCAAACAGAGTCCCGCCAAAGTAAACAGGAATATCATAAGAACGGTATACTTCGAGTTTCTCCACCAGGTTAGGGGTCACAAAAGAAGTTCCAAAACCGAGCTTCACAATATCGACATGAGGATGTGACACACTCAGAAAATTCTTTGCTTCATCTACGCTTAAGCCTTTATCCATTACCATCGTAAGTCCTGACTGACGTGGTTTTATTTTTCTTTCTGGGATTTGTGTTAAAGTAAAGTTCATAACCTTCGCATTAATCATACTAAACAGAAATAGAGACGGCGGCAAAAATAGGGAAGATTATGCACAGAAATTCTGTCAAATTTCAGGATGGTCATACATTAAAAAGCTATTTTCTTCTTTTGAATTTTGCCAGTACGTCAACGACGTGTTGGTTCCTGAGAATTCCCGGATCCAACTCGATAAACTTTTTTAAATGCCTGGGAGATTTTTCCATGGCTTGCTGAAGTTGCAAGGTGGCTTCTTTTGTTTTCCCCAACTTAAGAAGTGCCGCTACTCTATAAAATAAAAACAGTGCATTCTCTTTTGTCATTTTTAAAGCAATACCTAGTTGCTCCATCGCCTCATCTGCATAATCACCAAGTATAAGGCAGCGGGTAAAAGCCTCCCAGCAGGAGGTGTTTTTGGGTCTTATTCTGACCGCATTCGAAAAATATTGCAGGGCCTCTTTATAATGTCCGAGTTTTATTTTGCATTCTCCATAAAGAAGGTGAAAATCCGCCTGGTTGCGATTTATCTTCAAAGCTGTTTCCAGTTGACGTATACAGCCTGTCCATTGTCCTTCATTAAAGTACGTACAGGCAATTTTGAAATGAAGTTTACCATCTTCTTGTCGTAAATGGCTTGCCTTACGGTAATAAAACCTTGCCTGCGCAAAATTCTTCAACCTATCATAACAATAGCCTATCGCCTCAAGAATTACATCTTCGGGCTTGGACATTTCGTTTACTTTTTCAAGCACCTCTATCGCCTCTTTGTATTTCCTGAGTCGTATATAAGCATCCCCCATATTTCTGTATGCATAATCGAATTTTTCATCAATTGCTATTGCATACTGGTAAGCATCAATTGATTTCTCATAAAGTTTTAATCCCTGGTAAGCAGCTGCAAGGTTAAACCAGGCAAGCTCATTGTAGGGAAATTCATTAATTATTTTGTTATGAAGACGGATACTTTCCTCATTACGACCAGTAAAATCAGTCCAGAAACATATCTTATAAAGGGCTTCTTCATTATTCAAATCTTCTTCAAGTATCATCTTGAGACAATCGAAAACCTTATCAAATTCCTCGTAATCGTCATAAACATCAGCTAATTCAAATAGTAATTCTCTCCTTTCTTCCCCCTCAAAAAGATTCAATGCTTCCTCCAGTAAAACCACAGCCTTTTCCTGTTGGTCCATGGCCAGATAAGCGTCTGTTTTTAATATGTATAGATTGATATTATTACTATCCAGCAAAGATGCTTTTTCGAGTATTTCGAGTACTTCATTATAAGATCTGCGGGAAAGCAATATGTCTGCTTTCTTTATCAATAAAAGTGATGAGTAGGGGTATTGTTCGCAACCAGATTCTGCAGCTTCCAGAGCTTTCGAAAGATCATCAACCTCATGGAAATAGTCCACTATTTTTTCAAAAGCTTCCTCCTCTATAAAGGAGTGAGTTTTACCGTTTCGTAGATTATCATATCTTTTAAGAAGTTCCCGTATCTGGTCCCGATCTTCCCGGTATGGATTTTCTTTCATTAAGAAGGGTTAGGTAAGGAATTTTATTACTAAATCAGCCATTCAAATTGCAAGAAACCGAAATGGATTATTATCAACAAGTTAAGTGAAATAGCTTAACTTAAGAAATTGTAAATTATCCCCATATGTGCAAAATCCAGTGAATTTTCCCGCCAAAGAATGTAACAAACCGGCATTTTCTGCGTTAATGAAGTACTAAAGTTCTGGATAAACGGTTTTTTTTATATTCTCTTTTGTTTTTATTTTTGTAAGCAATGAACCACCCTAGGTTAAATATTATATTTAAGATCGGCCGCAAAATGGCTGTTTTGGTATTGTTTGTTGCAATATCAGCAATAGCTGCCCTTGCGACTTTGGGTGATGGAAAATCAAAACCTGAAGATCCCAAAAAATCGTTGCTTACCACAAAGCCTGCAATATCAGGTACCTTCAGTTTAAGATCAGGATATTCGTACAGAGGCAGCCAGGTTATTAATAGCAATACTGCACATAAGTATGTACGATTGAATACAGTTGTGACTCTACAAAAGGGCAATATTACTTATACTGTCCCTTTAAAGAAGAATGTTATTCTGGATAAAGTAAAAATTGATCTGAGTAACAGACAGTTTAAAAGCAATTAATTACCTCCCCCATTCATACTTTCCTCATATGTCATTACTCTGTAGCCAGATTTTGGTAGTTCCATTTTTGTCTGCAGTACTGGATTAAAGTTTATACTCGAAACAGTATAGATCACTTTGAGTTTACCAAGAGAAGCCTCATATTGCATGGCAAGGCCCGGAAGATTCTTATTGAGGTATTGAAAATCCTTATTTATCGGTACAAGCTCTTTTGTGAAATACACAGTAAATGTTGTCCCGTCGGCTAATTTCCCGATAGCTTTCTGACAGTTGTAGCCTGATATCATTTTGTACTCATCCTGGTACGTAAATGTTATCCCTTCATATTTCCCGTTCGATTCTTTCCAGTTTTCAGGAGTCATCTTAATCATATACTTCTGGTCTCCATATTCCTTGAGTATCGTAACATTACCTGTTCTTCCATCAATAATTGTAGCCTGGGTTCCTAACGAACTTATCATTTCTGATCTGCTGGAATTACCTTTTAAATAGATAATACTGGTGGCGCCGTCAAGTAAGTCAGCTGCCTGGGGATTTTTATCACTTGTATTTATAACAATATCATATGTAATAGTAGCCTCGGTAAGTCTTTTTTGCCCAAAAGCGGAAAAGCTAACTAATACTGCAAAAATGGATACTAATATGGTATATAACTTTCTCATTTATCAATTAGTTCAATACAATAAAAAGACGTGCCAATTTACTCAATAAGTTGCGTATCAAAAAAAAGCAGCATTACTTAAGGTAGTGCTGCTTTTTATTAAGAGTATTTTAACCAAATTAGCGCCTGTTTCTTTGCTGCATATCTTTCACTTTTTTCTGCTGCTCCTGCATCTGTTCCAGTCGTTCTTGCCATTTTGACTTTGTTTTGGGCTTTTTTCGATTCTCCTCAATCTTTGCAAGAATCTTGTCATGATCGATAATATATTTCTGGATAATGATCTGAAGTATCAGGCTTATTGTATTGGATACTGTATAATACCATGTAAGTGCAGAAGGTAGCCTGTTAAAGAAGAAGAGAAGAAATACCGGGAAAATATATGGCAGGTATTTCATCATAGGATTGTTTTGATCAGGCGTCATACTCATACTGTAAAAAGAGATGAAAAAGCTTGTCAAAACAGCAGTGATATTAAACAAACTCAGATGATCACCAAGCAATGGAATATGAACGCCAAACTTTATTGGTGCATCAAATGCCGAAAGATCATGGGACCAAAGGAATGAAGCACCCCGCAGACCAACTTCAGAATTGAAAAAACTGAAAAGAGCAAAAAAGATAGGTATCTGCAACAATGCCGGAATACAACCTCCAAGTGGATTTACGCCTGCTTCCCTGAATAATTTCATTTGCTCCATACTCATACCCTGACGATCATCCCCGAATTTTTCTTTGAGTTTTGAAATCTCTGGCCTTAGAGCTTTCATCTTGGCGCC
Source organism: Chitinophagaceae bacterium (assembly GCA_035328345.1). GTDB lineage: Bacteria > Bacteroidota > Bacteroidia > Chitinophagales > Chitinophagaceae > JJ008. Next base: position 91,177 of record DAOLIV010000011.1, read on the forward strand.
ACTCAGGTAGCTTTTGTATATCAGTGGTGATGTGAGTAAACGAATAAAAACGGTTAACAAAGCAATGGCTATCCCCATATTTCCTGTTATCCCCTGCAGGAAATCAAAAAAGGGCATAATGACGTATTTGTTTATCGGCCTTACAAATGCATACATCCCTTGTCCAAGATTCACAAGCTTTTCAAACTTCATATCATACTTCTTGAGAATATGATAGTCAGATGGCCCATAATAAATGTTGAAAGGAATTTCAGCTTTTGACGCTGGAACATTGAGCTTCAAATTTGCGACTGACCGGACAATGGTGTGTGTAGAGTCTGATGGTAGTACCCACTCCATGTTGCCGGAAGTGAAATTATTTTTGGCTGATAATATTGTAAAGAAAAATCGCTGCCTTATACCGATCCAGCTAACACTTTCATCAAAATTTTTGCTGCTTCTGCGGCTGATGGTATGATAATCAAATTCACCATCTTTTACATATCCGATCTGGGTATTTTGCTTCTCAAAAGAAATATCTGATTCTTGTTGAACGGCTGCATACTGCCACTGAAGATTCATTGTTCCTTGCGTTAGTAATTTATCCGCGCCAGTCATTTCAACAGCAAAACCCATCATATAATCATCAGGCCTCAGAGTAAACTTATGAATAATTGATGCTGTTGAACCACTGTCTGATGAATTCAGCATGAACCTTATAATCTTGCTCCCGTCTGTATTTACTGTAGAATCAACACCCGAAAAGTTAAGATCAGCAGATTGTGCACTGGAGTTGGCGGAAGTATTTATTGTGTAACTGATCCTATCAAAATCAGTTCCAGCAAGGGTGACCAGGCTGCTATCCTGTGTTTTAAAATTCTTAAGTTCAACTTTTTTAGGCTGGCCGCCTTTTGATGTAAAAGTGATTTTCATCAGGTTGTTTTCCACCATTATGAGTTTCTCCTCACCTGAATCACCGCCCTGAAATTGTCCTGATTTTACAATTTTATTTATCGAATCATTGCTGATAGAGTCTTTGCGAGCTGTTAGTGTATCTTCTTTAGGTTTGTTGGCCTTCGCTATTGAATCCTGAACAAAAAGCTCTCTTTCCTTCTTTTTACGGTATTCTGATTGTTGCTTATTGGTAAAATAGAAATATCCAAAAAATAAAACTGCGAGAATACCAAAACCAAGCAGCGTATTACGGTCAAACTTCATTCTTTTATACTTTTTTTGGGAGGGGGCAAAGATAGGGTAATCAGCGGGAGTGGTTGCCAGAAATGATCTGGTAAATAAAGATAGAATGGGTATCTATCAAACTGCCTCACTCTGCAGAACAGAACTCTTTACATTATCTCTTTTCTCAGCAAAACACTTGGCTGCTTTGATAAATTGAACAAATATTGGCTGTGGATTTTCAACAGTACTTTTCAGTTCAGGGTGAAACTGAACGCCAATGAAAAAGGGATGATTTTTAAGTTCAATGATCTCAACGAGACCCGTGCCGGGGTTTTTGCCGCTGGCAATCATACCAGCTTTTTCAAACCGCTCCAGGTAACCATTATTAAATTCCCAACGATGGCGATGCCTTTCGCTAATACTCTTTTTTTCATAAATAGAATATGCAAGAGTGCCTTCCCTTAAATCACAGGGATAAGCCCCTAACCTCATGGTTCCTCCCTTCGCTGTTATTTTTTTCTGCTCTTCCATAAGATCAATAACAGGTTCTTTTGAATCGGGGTCCATTTCAGTTGAATGTGCCTCGCTGAGTCCGAGTACATTTCTTGCGAATTCGATTGCTGCCATTTGCATTCCAAGGCAAATACCGAAGAATGGCAAATTATTTTCTCTAGCATATTTAACGGCAACAATTTTCCCTTCCACTCCTCTATGTCCAAAACCGGGAGCTACGAGTAATCCATCTAAACCAGCCAGTTTTTCCGTCACATTTTCCTGGGTTATGAATTCACTATGCACATTTACTACCTGTACCTGGCATTCGTTAATAGCACCCGCATGAATAAAAGACTCAAGAATTGATTTATAGGCGTCTTGCAATTCCAGGTATTTACCGATCAAGCCTATTGTAACTTTCCCCTTTGGATATTTTAGTTTATCAAGAAACTCTTTCCATTTTCCTAACTCCGGTTCTTTATAACCCGTAATATTCATCTTCTTCAAAATCACTTTATCCAGTCCCTCCCTCATCATCAAAATTGGAACCTCATAAATAGTAGGAGCATCTGCTGCTTCAATAACTGATTCTTGCTTTACGTTACAGAAAAGGGCAATTTTTCTTCTTAATTCTGACGTAAGTGGTTTTTCGGTCCGGCAAACAATAATATCAGGGTGCACACCTTCCTGACTCAGCATTTTAACGCTGTGCTGTGTCGGTTTTGTCTTTAACTCTTTTGCTGCCTTCAGATATGGGATAAGGGTAAGATGAACAATTACTGAATCTTCCTCCGGCAACTCCCATTGCAATTGACGAACAGCTTCTACAAAAGGTAAGCTTTCGATATCACCAACTGTACCACCTATTTCTGTAATTATTATATCATACCCACCTTTTTGGCCCAATAACATCATCCTTCGTTTTATTTCGTCAGTAATATGCGGTACTACTTGTACAGTTTTGCCTAAATAAGCACCTTCTCTTTCCTTATTAATTACCGTCTGATAAATTCTACCCGTAGTAACATTATTGGCCTGTGAAGTGAAAATATTCAGGAATCTTTCATAATGGCCAAGATCAAGATCGGTTTCGGCCCCGTCTTCAGTAACATAACACTCACCATGTTCATAAGGATTTAATGTTCCGGGGTCAACGTTGATGTAAGGATCAAATTTCTGAATAGTAACACTTAGCCCCCTCGCTTGCAATAGCTTGGCAAGAGACGCCGCAATAATTCCCTTTCCTAATGATGAAGTAACTCCCCCGGTTACAAAAATATATTTAGCCATACAAACTGGTTATTTGTTCAATTGCTGACAATAAAATTTAAAGAATTAACCCAACCAATTGACCATCGGAGAAAGAATGTCCGGGAGGTCATGCAAAACTAAATGAAATTTATGTGGCATAAAAATCCAATATTAATGATGTGGAAAAAAGCAGGTATTTTAGTCAGTAAAAGCAATCTAAATGAAAAGAGCCTCATTTCTCCTTTTAATTCTGCTTATTTGCCTGAAAATAAATGCCCAAAAAACATATATCTGGTGCGGCAACCTTATAACAGGCATTGATGATGCACCCAAAAAAAACATGACAATTGTTATTGAGAAGAATAAGATCATTTCCGTTGAAAGCGGCTTTGCAAAGCCAGGTACAAATGACAAAACAATCGACCTGAAAACCAGAACAGTAACCCCCGGATGGATCGATATGCATGTGCACCTTGAACATGAAACAAATCCAAATCGGTATTTGGAAACCTTCACTTTCAATCCCGCAGATTATGCCTTTCAATCTGTAAAATATTCTGAGATCACCCTCATGGGTGGGTTTACAACAGTTCGTGATCTTGGCGGAAGTGGTGTAAATATTTCTCTCAGAAATGCCATTAATAAGGGATACATAAAGGGACCCCGGGTATACACTGCTGGAAAAGCTATTGCTACAACCGGAGGTCATGCTGACCCGACAAACGGGTATAGAAAAGATCTTATGGGTGATCCCGGACCAAAGGATGGTGTTGCTAATGGACCAGATGAATGCAGACAAGCAGTACGCCAACGATATAAAGATGGTAGTGACCTGATAAAAATAACTGCTACGGGAGGTGTATTAAGCGTAGCTAAAAGCTCCAGCAACCCTCAATTTACGGAAGAGGAGATCAAAGCAATCGTTGAAACAGCCAAAGATTATGGATTCAGAGTTGCCGTACATGCACATGGTGCCGAGGGCATGAAGAGAGCCATTCGTGCCGGAGTAAATTCAATCGAGCATGGTACTTATATGGATGATGAAGCAATTGAGCTTTTTAAAAAATATGGAACATGGTACGTTCCTACATTAACGGCTGCGTCATCTGTGGCAGACTCGGCAAAAAAACCGGGCTATTATCCCGACATTGTTACACCAAAAGCTTTGGAAATAGGACCAAAGATCAAAGGAACTTTTGCCAAAGCATATAAAGCAGGAGTAAAAATTGCTTTTGGTACTGATGCCGGTGTTTTCCAGCATGGACGAAACTGGCTTGAATTTGTTTATATGATTGATGCAGGTATGACGCCGATGGACGCTATTAAATCAGCAACAATCAATGCAGCTGATCTGCTTGGTGAAAAAGACAGACTGGGAAGTATTGAGGCGGGAAAACTCGCTGATATTATCGCAGTAGATGGTGATCCACTGAGAGATTCCCAGGTATTTGGGAAAGTTGTTTTTGTAATGAAAGATGGGGTGGTTTATAAACAATAGCTGAATTGATACAGAAATAACTAATCAGTCTCTTCCAATTTTGTTATAACTGGCAATGATTCCTCTTATCAATGATGAGCTGAACCCCTGGTGTTCCATTTCATTAAGCCCTGCAATAGTACAGCCTTTAGGTGTTGTTACTTTATCAATTTCCTGTTCAGGATGTGAGCCTTTAAGTAATAATAACTCAGCAGCGCCTTTTACAGTCTGAGCAGCTATCAGAGATGCATTGTTTGCATCAAAACCGATTTCAATTCCTCCCTGTATGCTGGCACGGATATATCGCATCGCATAGGCTGTGCCACATGCTCCTAATACTGTTGCCGCATCCATTAATTTTTCACTGATATAAACTACTTTGCCTAGTTTGCTAAAGAGTTCAAAAACGAATTTTTCATCATCGGGTTTCGAATATTTGGAGCAGAGACAGGTCATACTTTCCTGAATGGCGATAGCTGTATTCGGCATGGCTCTGAAAAAAGATAATTTCTTTTTTACCATTTCTTCAATTTCATCTATCAGAACACCAGTAACTACCGATACCAATACTTTGCCTACAGTCAATTCCTTTTTGAAACTGCCTATAACTTCCATTACCTGGTAAGGCTTTACAGCCAGTATGATAATGTCGCTGTTCTTAACTGCTGTTGAGTTATCACCCAAAACATGTACCCCTTTTTTCTGCAGATCATTAAGCATAATAAGCTTCCGCCTGGTAACTGTAATATCAGATGGTTTGCAAAATTTACTTTTTAATAACCCTTCAGCGATAGCAATACCTAAATTACCGCCGCCAATTATTGCAATTTTCTTTCCCATAAAATCATATTTAATAAAAAAGCCGTCCCGAAGGAAGGCAAGTGAGATTTCCCTGCAAATATCAATAATATTTATTCTGCCTGAGAAAATTCCTTACGTAATCGATTACCCCATCTTCGAGAGAAAAAAACTTTTCTGAATATCCTGCTGATCGAAGTTTTTTCATATCCGCTTCTGTGAAGTATTGGTATTTATCCCTGATATCCTGGGGCATATCAATATATTCGATAACGGGCTCACGGTCCATGCCTGCAAAAGTAGCTTTTGCCAGATCAGCGAATGAACGGGCCTTTCCGGTACCAAGATTGTATAAACCTGATGCAGGTTTATTTTTCATCAGCCAGAAAGTGACCTTTGCAATGTCTTCCACGTAAATAAAATCCCTGAGTTGCTGTCCGTCTTCAAAATCAGTACGGTGGGATTTGAATAATTTCACTTTCCCGGTATTGCTGACCTGGTTGAATGAATGAAAGATCACACTTGCCATCCGTCCCTTGTGGTATTCATTCGGGCCATATACGTTAAAAAACTTTAATCCTGCCCAGAACGGAGGTTGTTTCTCGTCAGGCTGCTGAAGTACCCATTTATCAAATTCGTTTTTTGAAATTCCGTATGGATTGAGAGGCTGAAGTTTTTCTACTATACTATGATCATCGCTATACCCCATACCCCCGCTTCCATAGGTTGCAGCTGATGATGCATATATCAAGGGGATTTTTTTATCCGCACAGTAATTCCATACCTGTTTGGAGTAGATAACATTTAATTCTTCATGGATTGTATAATCGAACTCTGTGGTATCTGTCCTGGCACCAAAATGAATAACAAAGTCTACTTCAATTTCAGTATTGCTCCTAAGCCAATCAAACAAATCCTTTCTTTCAACTTTAAATGAGAATTTTTTATCAGAATAGTTAGGCTCTTTATCGGGTTCATTGAAATCGTCAACAATAATTATTTTTTCAAATCCTATCCGGTTTAAAAAACCCAGCATATAGCTGCCAATAAAGCCAGCGGCACCAGTAAGAAGTATCAGTTTACTTTTGTCTTTCATATTGAACTCAAAGCCGATCCTGCTTCTTCTTTGGATAGATAATTCTCAATTGCTGTGTCGTACTGATCTTTCCACCAGTCGATGGTACCCCAGAAATCTCCGTCAACTACCATTTCAGACCCTGCAACAACACCGATCTTTTCAAAAGGGAAATCTCCCAACGCTGATTCGAACTTCTTTACATCATCAAGATCAACTGTTACAACTACCCTGCTTTGACCTTCTCCGAACAGGCATGCATCCTTGCGAATGCCTCCTTTCGTTTGAATGGAAAAACCAAGTTCATTTGGAAAACCACTTTCGCATAGGGCAACAAACAAACCTCCTTCGCTGATGTCATGCGCCGAATGAATCAATTTCTTGCTAATTAATTCAGACAATTTTTGCTGAAGGGAAAACTCTTCTTCAAGATCAAAATAAGGAGCAGATGAATATTCCACTTTATGGAATTTATTTAAATATTGAGATGAGCAAATATCATCTGTACTGTTTCCCAATACATAAATAATATCTCCTTCCTCTTTAAAATCAAGGGTCATCTTTTCTTCAATGTTTTCAAGAAGACCTACCATTCCTATTGTAGGTGTAGGATAAACAGGCCCTTCGGGGTTCTGGTTATAAAAACTAACATTACCACCCGTAACAGGTGTATCAAATTTTCTGCAAGCCTCCCCCATACCTTTAATAGCATGTACAAACTGATAATAAACTTCCGGATCATACGGGTTTCCAAAATTGAGGCAGTTTGTTACTCCTAAAGGTTTGCCCCCGCTACATACAATATTTCTCGCAGCTTCGCTTACTGCGATCATTGCACCCTTATAAGGATCAGCAAAAACATAATGGCTATTACAATCCGTTGTAACGGCAATCCCTTTTTGAGTTTCTTTTACAATAACTACCTGTGCATCTGATGGTGTATTCGTAGATGAATTAACCGTGCCAACCATGCTATCATACTGGGTATATACCCATCTTTTGGATGCGATTGTTGGAAGTTGTATCAGTTGCTCTGCTACAGATTTCAAATCACCTGGAACCGCAATTGAAGATTGATTGAATTTTTTAATTTCCTGAAAATATTCCGGCTCTTTAAATTCTCTGTCATATTGCGGAGCTCCGCCGCCTAAAACAAGGTCATGTGCCGGAAGGGAAGCTTCTAACTCACCATTCATATAGAAATTCAAAATTCCATCCCCTGTTACTTCTCCGATCTCAGAACATGGAAGATCCCATTTTGCAAAGACATCAATTACTTCCTGTTCTCTTCCTTTTTGCGCAACAAGCAACATTCGTTCCTGGCTCTCACTTAGCAGCAGTTCCCATGCTTTCATATTTTTTTGCCGGGTAGGAACCTTATCAAGATCAATCCTCATTCCGACTTCCCCTTTTGCACTCATTTCCGATGTTGAACAAATAATTCCGGCTGCTCCCATATCCTGCATACCAATAACAGCACCAGTTTGGATTACTTCAAGGCAAGCCTCTAACAATTTTTTTTCCTGGAAGGGGTCGCCAACCTGCACAGCCGGCAAATCCTGTGCACTTTCTTCAGTTATATCAGCCGAAGCAAATGATGCTCCGCCAATACCATCCTTCCCCGTTGCGCTGCCAACAAAAAAAACAGGATTGCCAATTCCCTTTGCCGTTGCAGAAACGGTTTCACCTGTTTTGACAATACCAACACTCATTGCATTAACTAATGGGTTGGTATGATAGCATTCATCAAAGTAAATCTCCCCTCCTACTGTTGGCACACCAAAACAATTCCCGTAGTGACCTATCCCATGTACAACACCTGAAAGCAAGTGCTGAGTTTTATCTTCATCAAGATTTCCAAAGCGTAAGGAATTAAGGGCTGCAATGGGTCTTGCTCCCATAGTAAAAATATCCCTGTGAATTCCGCCTACACCAGTTGCGGCACCCTGAAATGGTTCTATAGCAGATGGGTGGTTATGAGATTCTATTTTAAAAACCAATCCAAGTCCATCACCGATATCCATCAAACCAGCATTTTCTTCGCCTGCTTTTACAAGCATTCTTCCTCCCTCCCTGGGGAGGGTTTTTAGCCATTTGATGGAATTTTTGTAACTGCAGTGTTCACTCCACATACCACTGAATGCACACAACTCATTAAAATTGGGTATTCGCCCCAGCTTTAGCTTTATTTGCTCAAACTCTTCTTCTGTCAGCCGAAGCTGCTGTGCTGTTTTAACAGTTACTTCCATTGTATAGTTTCAAGATTTGTGAGCCGCAAATTTACAGGAAGTGTTGCAGGCATTAAAACACAACTTGTCAACTTTATACTCATTTTGAAAACAATAATTTCTATTTTCGGAGATAAAAGAGAAATTTTTTGGAGTATATCCTTTTTGTAGTTTACCTGATACTATTTGCGTGGCTTGTTACTAAGCTAAAGTTCTACACAAATACCGGGTTAAGCAATTCGCAGCTTATTATTCTGTTCCTGTTGAAAATAATGGCCGGTATATTTTATGGCTGGATAGGTGTTTATTACGGTGGGCTGGCCCAAATGTCCGATACATGGAGTTATCATGCAAACAGTGTGAATGAGTATAGGCTTTTACTGCATGATCCAAAGGAATACCTTGTGAATCTTTTCAGAAACCCCTATGAAGGAGGGTTTTCTAAATTCTTTGATACTACCGATTCTTACTGGAATGATCTAAAGGGAAATGTTTTTATCAAAATACTTTCTGTATTTGATATTCTAAGCTTTGGCAATTATTATATAAATGTTATCTTCTATTCTTTTATTACTCTTTCGGGGCCAGTAGCTTTGTTCAGGGTAATGTCCGATGTTTTTAAAACCTCAAAAAACAATCTTTTAATCTCAACATTTCTTGTACCTTCTTTTTTATATTGGACAAGCGGACTTCATAAAGAAGGTCTCATTTTTACGGGTATCAGCCTGGTTATTTATGTCATCTATTTCAGTACTAAAGAAAAAAAAATAAACCTTCTGCGGGTTATCGGGCTTATTACCGGATTATTATTGATACTCACCTTACGAAATTTTATTATTGTTATCCTTGTTCCTGCTTTAATTGCCTGGCTCCTTGCAATAAAATGGCCCAGATTTAGTCTAAGACTGTTCCTTTCATTATATATACTTTACTCAATACTATTTTTTTCACTTCGTTACCTGAATCCAAAACTCGATTTCCCGCAAGCCGTAGTGAATAAACAACAAGAATTTATCAGTTTGGTTGGGGGTACTTCTACCATCCCCATAACTGAGCTAAAACCAACAGTAGTCAGTTTTATAAAAAACACTCCCCAGGCAATTAACCTGTCTGTTGTAAGACCTTATCCAAGCGATGTGCATCATATTTTATCGCTTGTAGCGGCTATTGAAATCAATAGCCTTTTATTAATTTTCATAATATTTCTTTTCTTCCGAATAAGAAATGGAACACAAAGACCCGTTATATATTTCTTCTTATTCTTCTCTTTTTCATTACTAATGGCAATCGGATTCAGCAATAATAATCTTGGAGCTATTGTCCGTTATCGAAGCATTATTTTCCCTCTTTTAGTGGTACCAATGGTCGCTCAAATAAACTGGGATAGGGTCTTTCAAGGTAAATTTAATTTTATTAAA
>DAOLIV010000012.1:0-44143 GCA_035328345.1 Chitinophagaceae bacterium
GTCCTTATTTAGCCATAAGCCACTGATGTAGATAGTATTTAAATTATTATTTATTTTAATTTATTAGAAAATCTGAGTTTATGAGTAAAAGAAAAGCAAAACAAATTTTGCCTTTTGTATTACTGGTAGCAGTAGCATTGATAGCAATGTTTGTAAAACCAGCTGGTGATTTCGTTCCCGGTTCTTCAGATCCCCAATACAACTCTGCAGATATTGCCTGGGTATTGGTTTCAACAGCACTTGTGTTTTTGATGACTCCAGGTCTTGCATTTTTCTATGGAGGAATGGTGAATCGCAAGAATGTAATCTCAACAATGATCAAAAGCACTGTAGCCGCAGGACTTGTTGGGGTATTATGGGTAGTTTGTGGATTTAGCCTTGCTTTTGGTGATTCAATAAAAGGTTTTATTGGTAACCCCGGCACCTATGCTTTTTTTGAAGGAGTAAAATCAGGTCCGGCCTGGCCTGCTGCCAATACAATTCCGCTTTCTCTCTTCTCATTATTTCAATTGATGTTTGCAATCATTACACCCGGGCTTGTAGTAGGTGCTGTTGCTGAAAGAATCCGTTTTACATCATATATATTGTTCATAGTGTTATTCTCCCTGCTTGTTTATGCCCCTGTTGCTCACTGGAGCTGGCATCCGGATGGTTTCCTTGCTAAGATGGGTGTTTGGGATTTTGCCGGAGGTACAGTTGTTCATATTACAGCGGGATGTGCTGCTCTCGCAGGCGCAATGGTATTAAAAAGAAGAAAATCACATATTGAGAAAAAAGAAATTCCACCTGCCAATGTTCCTTATGTATTAATCGGAACAGGACTCTTATGGTTTGGCTGGTTTGGTTTCAATGCCGGTTCTGCTGTTGGTGCTACTCCTTTAGCCGTAAATGCATTTGGTACCACAACAACTGCAGCTTCTTCAGCGGGGCTTGCCTGGATGTTCTTTGATGTTATCAAAGGAAAGAAACCCTCTGTACTTGGATTCTGTATTGGTGCTGTTGTCGGATTGGTAGCAATTACACCTGCTGCAGGATTTGTAGGAATACCACAAAGTATTATCATTGGTCTTGTTGGTGCTATTGTTTCCAATATAGCAGTAAGTATAAAACAAAAGTCAACTCTTGATGACACATTAGATGTATTTCCTTGTCACGGATTAGGAGGAATGGTTGGGATGTTGCTCACTGGTGTATTTGCCAGCACAGCCGTTCACGGAATCGAAGGTGGACCAAATGGTCTTTTCTATGGAAATCCCGGTTTCTTCTTCACACAATTAAAAGCAATGGCAATTGTTTCTGTATACAGCTTTGTCGTTTCTTTTGCCATTTTCAAGTTCATCAACTTTGTGGTTCCGATCAGGGTAAGTGAAAAAGAAGAAGAAGAAGGCTTAGACGCTTCACAACATAACGAAAAATACCTTCAGGGTACTTTGCTTGTTCATAATAATGGAAAAATGGAAGAAAAAACGATCGAAACCGATTAAAATAGAAAAAGGTACAACTGATATATAAACTTCTGGTAAAAGTTTATTGGTTGCACCCTTTTCTTTTAACACTTAAAATGTAATACAATGGTAAGAAAATTTCTTGCAATTGCCATATTTGGCATGCCAGTTTTTTCATCTGCTTATGCACAGGATTCCACTTCAAAAGGTACTCTAAACATCTCTGGTTCAGTAGATGCCTATTACAGGTACAATTTTGATAACCCAAAAGATGTCTGGCAATTTAACAACTTCACCAGCTTTACCAATTCTCAAAACTCATTTGAACTGGGAATGGCGTCGATTAAAGCTGAATATTCAATTGGAAAAGTAGGAGCTGTTATTGATCTCGGTTTTGGTAAAAGAGCTGCTGAATTCTCGTATGCAGATGTAATGGAATTCATAACAGATTACGGTGGAGGAACGGGAACCTCTCCAACTTCATTAGCCGCAATCAAGCAAGCTTATGTTACTTATGCTCCTTCAGATGTGGTAACACTCACATTCGGAAAGTTTGCAACACATGTAGGTTATGAATTGCTGGATCCGCAATTAAACCGCAATTATAGTATGAGTAATATGTTCTCGTATGGCCCATTCTCTCATACTGGTTTGAAAGCAGATTTCGCAATTGGGGAAAGTGCCGGCGTCATGATAGGCATTGCTAATCCCACTGATCTTGCAACTGCAGACTTTGATAAGAAATTTTTCCTGGCCCAGGTTCATGGTTCTACCAAAAGCGGCAAGCTTACCGGTTATTTAAATTTTGTTGGTGGCAAGGATATGAATGATATATCATCGACGCAGTTTGATGCTGTTGTAACAGGAACTATTACAGATAAATTCAGTATCGGGTATAATGGTACAGTAAAGACAGTAAAAGCCGGCTCTTATAAAGGGTCGTGGTGGGGATCAGCCCTGTACTTTAATGTTGATGTTCTGGAAAAACTCGGCTTTACCGTCAGAACAGAATACCTGGATGATAAAGATGGTGCCGCAGGAATCGGAGGTGCCGCAACTTCATTCTTTAATGGAACATTATCCATAAATATTAAACCTGCTCCGCACCTTAGTATTATTCCTGAACTAAGAGTTGATGCTGCAAAAGATCCTGTCTACTATAAAAAAGCAGATAAAACAGATCCGACAAGTAAGAGCACTACGTCTTTTGTTCTTGCAGCAATAGTTGACTTCTGACAATACACAATCACACACCAATAAAGATCTTAACAAACTACTATTTATGAAAAAAGTTGAAGCAATTATCAGGACTTCCAAATTTGAAGAAGTGGTAGCTGAACTTTCTAAACTTGGAATTGCCTTTCTAACCTTCACCGAGGTTAAAGGCATGGGAACTGAACATGCAGCTATACAACAATACAGAGGTACTTCATATGATGTCGGATTTATTCATAGAACACTGATTGAGATCGTTGTTGCAGATGATAAGCTTGAAACACTTATTGATTGCATTTTAAAATCAGCATATACAGGAAATATTGGTGATGGGAAAATCTTTGTTTCCGAAGTTATTGATGCCTATCGCATCCGTAATAAAGACAAAGGTGAAAAAGCCCTTTAATACACAATGACTGGTATTTAATTCAAATCTCAAAAACAACAATCATGACAACTCATCACAATAATTCCTGGTTATCAATTTTAATCCGGTTATTTCCCGGTAAAAAAATAACATACCGGCTATGTTTCCTTGCCTTTGTATTATTCATTGTATCTGTGAACCTTTCAGTCGCACAAGATTCAACCAATATGCAAAAAGACACAGTTACCAAAATAATTGCATCGACCTCAGATTCACTTTCCGTTGTTGCCCCAACTGAAGCAATAACTGAAGATGCGCCACCAGCCCTGTTATCCCAGGACACAGCAAACATCATCTGGCTTTGTCTAACTGCATTCCTGGTCTTCTTTATGCAAGCTGGTTTTGCAATGGTTGAAACAGGTCTTACCCGTGCCAAGAATGCGGTTAATATCATGATGAAAAACCTGCTTGATTTTTGTTTTGGCGCTGTTTTGTTCTGGGCAGTCGGTTATGCAATCATGTATTGCAGTGCAGACGCAAATTTTATAGGCTTTGATAAATCCCTGGCACTTTTGGGAACAGCCAATGCTCCGGCAGACGGTCCTGCTTATGCAACAAGTGCTGCATGGTTATTCCAGGTAGTTTTTGCTGCCACTGCGGCAACAATTGTATCAGGAGCAATGGCAGAAAGAACAAAACTTAAATCATATATTCTTTATTCCTGTGGAATCACGGCACTGATATACCCGATAAGCGGTCATTGGATCTGGGGTGGTGGCTGGTTAGGAGATATGGGCTTCCGAGATTTTGCAGGTTCTACTGTTGTACACTCTGTAGGTGGATGGGCAGCTCTTGCCGGTGCCATAATGGTTGGTCCAAGATTGGGTAAATACAATAAAGATGGAACAGTTAATGCTATTCCGGGTCACAATATGCCCCTCGCTGCCCTGGGAGTTTTTATTCTTTGGTTTGGATGGTATGGATTTAATCCCGGCTCAACATTATTGGCAGTAAGTGGAGTATCACATATTGCAGTTACCACAACCCTTGCTGCTGCTACCGGTGCTATTGGTGCGATGGTCACTTCATGGTTTGTATTCAAAAAACCAGATCTGTCAATGGCATTGAACGGCGCATTGGCTGGCTTGGTTGGTATTACGGCTCCCTGTGCTTCTGTAAGCACTGGTAGTGCTGCAATAATAGGACTAGTTGCAGGTATTCTTGTTTTCTATTCCTGTTTATTCATTGAAAGAAAATTAAAGATCGATGACCCGGTTGGAGCCATCAGCGTACATGGAGTTTGTGGTGCATGGGGAACTATCGCTGTAGGACTGTTTGGACAACATTCAATTGATGTACCATACTGGTCAGAAGAGACTGCTATCAAAGACGGATTATTTTTTGGAGGTGGATTCAAACAACTTATTACCCAGCTAACAGGTGTGGGTGCAGTGTTTATTTATGTGTTCCTGACAATGCTGATAATTTTCTTCCTGATCAAGAAAATATTCGGATTAAGAGTAAGTGATGCTGAACAAATGGAAGGCCTTGATCTTGGAGAGCATGGTAATACTGCTTATGGAGGATTTGTCCTGGAATCAACAGGGCCTTCAGCAATTATAAAATCATCTGATGAAGCTTAAACTTAAGATGTGTTACATGAGTCTGTAATTAAATACGGCTCTGAACATATTTAGAATTTTTATATGGCAAGCAATCGCTAGGCACCCCTGTTTCTACGGGGGGCTTTTTTTATACTTCGGGTTCCTGCTGGCTCAGGCAATGAAAGCTACCAAGTCCCCATATGATATCTGTAGAATCAATTCCGACCACTTCACGACTGGCGAAACATTCCTGGATAATTGAAAGTGCCTTCTCATCTTTAGGAGAACGGAAGGTTGGGACTATAACAGACTTATTGGCTATATAAAAATTTGCATAAGAAGCAGGAAGTCTCTGATCTTCCCAAATCACTTCATCAGGCATGGGGAGCTCAACAATGTTAAGCTGCTTTCCGCTTAACAATCTCATTTGCTTTAGCTGTTTAAGATTGTGCTGAAGCAATCCGTAATTCTCATCCTTTTTATTTTCCTCAACAACTGTAATAACGGTGTCTTCATTCACAAATCTTACTGTATCATCTATATGTCCGTCCGTATCATCACCAACAATACCTTCGTCCACCCACAACACCTGTTCCATTCCATAATAATTGAAGAGATATTCTTCAATCTGTTGTTGGTTCAAATGAGGGTTCCGGTTGGGATTCAGTAAACAAGCGGTTGATGTCATTACAGTTCCGGCGCCATTAAATTCTACCGAACCACCTTCCATTACAATACCCGGGTGATAAACCGGTATATTATAATGCTTACCGATTAATGTTGGAATTACATCGTCGAGATCAAATGGAGGGTATTTATTTCCCCATGCATTATAGCCCCAGTCAACAATCACTTTCTTTTGCTCAGAATCCGGATTGATCAGAAATGCCGGACCATGATCCCTGCACCATGCATCATTTGTTGGATGAAAAAAGAACTCAACTTTATGTAAGTCAACATTCTCTTTATTGAGCTGAGCAATTGCAAAAGTCTTCATTGCTTCATCAGCTACATTAATTCTTACTCTTTCCCCTTTAGTAAGTTCTTTTATAAATTTTGAATAACCGGGATAGATTGTCTGGATCTTTCCCGGCCACGACTCTTCTTTATGTGGCCAACTTAGCCAGGTAGCAACATGAGGAGCAAATTCAGCAGGAAAATAATAGCCTGATTGTTTCGGAGTAGCTTGTTCAGTCATTAATCTTCGTCAATGAAACGTTTGGTAATAGGTTGGTATGAATCAATTCTTCTGTCCCGCATAAAAGGCCAGTGTGTACGGTACTGATCTGTTTTTGAAAGATCAAGTTCCACCACTTTTACTTCTTCATTATCATGTGAAGCTTTATATATTATCGAACCAAATGGGTTTGAGATAAAAGATCCTCCCCAAAATTTCATAGCCCCGTTTTGCTCAAATCCTACCCTGTTCACACTTACTACATGAACACCGTTTGCTACTGAATGGCTCCGCTGAATGGTTTGCCATGCATTGTATTGCTCAGTATTCGTAGTTTCATTCTGCGAAGTAGCCCAGCCAATAGCAGTAGGATAAAAAAGAATCTCTGCTCCCATCAAAGAAGTGATCCGGGCAGCCTCGGGATACCATTGATCCCAGCATATCAATACACCAATAGTTGCATATTTTGTTTTCCATATTTTATAACCGAGATCGCCGGGAGTAAAATAGAATTTCTCATAATAAGCAGGATCATCGGGTATATGCATTTTACGATACTTACCCAGGTAAGTTCCATCAGCATCAATAACAGCTGTTGTATTATGATAAATGCCTTGTGTTCTTTTTTCAAATAAAGAAGCAATAATGACTACACCGGTCTCTTTGGCCACCTTTTGCAAAACATCTGTAGAAGGTCCGGGAATGGATTCAGCCAGGTTAAAATTTTCATAGTTCTCCTCATCACAGAAATACAAAGAAGTAAATAATTCCTGCAGACAAACGATCTTTGCACCCTCAGATGCTGCCTTTTGTATCCCGGCAACAGCTTTGCCAAGGTTTTCTTCTTTTACATTGGTACAACTCATCTGTACCAATCCAACTTTTACTTTACTCATTTAAATATTTTCTTTTTTTGATTTGCAAAAGTATGAATTGTAATCGAAGCGGCTTTACTACGCCGAATTTCTTCCTGCATTGATGATACCAAATGAACAGCGCATTACCAGCTTACCAAAAGTTTCTCTTTCCGGCGAAGTGATCAGTTTTTCTTCCATCTCTCTCACTCTTGTTATCGCATATTGCTGAATAGTTACAAGCGGTAGAACAATCCTCTCCCGCATTTGGATGGATAGTTGTTCCACCGGGTAGTGTGCCATCAATTCATTGTGGCCTGTTACCAGGAAGAGATTTTTCTTTGTTAACTCGTATTCACTGTAAATAATATTCCAAATTTCCCCAAATACCGGGTGAGAAGAGAGAAAATGGGTCAGCGGAAAAAAACATTTCTTCATAGCCATTTCACAATTATCAATCAAAGTCCGGAAAAACAAGGAATCATTATATAGTTGCTTCAACTCTGCAAGTTTTCCTTCAGCAATCTTTTTTTGTAAAGCTGTACCTACGCCGTAATATCCTGTAACGTTTTGTTTCAGCTGGCTCCAGGCTCCTACAAACGGAATGGCTCTCAGATCTTTTAATGTCAACTTTCCGCCCCCACCTCCTCTTTTGGCGGGTCTTGAGCCAATATTTGTTTGTGCATAGAATTTAAGCGGACTCGCATGCCCGAGATATTCCAAAAAGTTTGGATTATTCTTCAAGCTGGTATAACACTTAAAACTTTCATCTGCCAATTCACTGATCAACTTTTCCTGATCCGGATTCAGAGTAACTTCCTTATCAGAAAAGAGCTCATTGAACACCCCGGCATTAATCAGTTGTTCAATATTATATTGTGCGGCATCAACCATTCCAAAATTGGAACTTACTGTTTGCCCTTGTATGGTTAATTGGATTTCTTTGTTGGCAATATTTTTTCCCATTGATGCGTAGAACTTGTGTGTTTTTCCACCACCTCTTGCCGGAGGGCCACCTCTCCCATCAAAGAAAACAACATCAATCTTATACTTTTTGGACATTGCTGTCAGCTCTTCTTTGGCTTTATAAATACCCCAATTGGCCATCAGGTAACCACCATCTTTGGTTCCATCTGAAAATCCAACCATAATTGTTTGCTGGTTACCTCTCCGGCTTAGATGCTCCCGGTATATTTTGTTTTCATATAGCTCCTTCATCACTCCCGATGCATTCCTGAGATCATCAACCGTTTCAAACAAAGGAACTATATCCACAGTAAGTTTTTCCGCATGCCAGCCACCCAGTAAAAAGAGGCCATACACCTCCATCACATTCAAAGCACTTTTACTGTGACTTATGATATATCGATTGCATCCTTCTTCCCCATTAAATTGCTGAATAGTTTTAATAGTTCCAATCACTTCCAGGCAATCTTTTTGGATCGGGTCTTCAGGGTTTACAGGATTACTGATCGCTTTAACTGTCGCCAGGCGATTGATCTTTTCAGAATCTGTTAAGTCTGGATAATCATTTCCAAGATTATCACAAAGAACAGAAACAGTATTCAGCGTTTCTCCGTGTTTGCTACTGTCTTGTCTTATATCCAACGAGGCAAAATATAATCCAAACACCAGCACTTTATTGATGAGTCCATCCACCAAATGAAGAAAAAGACCATTATGCTGATGAATGATCGTATCTTTTACTTTATATAGTGTATCAAGAATTTCCTTTTTGGTGAGATCCTTCTGATGCCCGGGAATAAAAATATTATTGTAAAGTCTTCTCTCCAGTGCAATCAAAACATTCTCTATCCCTTCAAAAGTCAGTCTTCTCCGGATCCTTCTTACATCGAGATAATAACATTTAATAATACTCCCCCTCAATTCTTCCGCCACCTGTAATGTTGTTTCTGAATTCACAAAAGGATTGCCATCCCTGTCGCCGCCGGGCCAGAAACCCATTTTAATAACCGGGTTTGCTGCTGGTAACGAATCAGGAAACTGACTTTTTAAAAAGCTAATAATGCGACCGGTCGCCTGGTAAAAAACATTTTCGAGGAACCATATCAAACTCATGGCTTCATCATAAGGTGTTGGCTTCTGCTTTTTAAAAAAAGCTGTCTTACCCAACTGCTGCAGGTACATATTGATCTGGCTGGTATTGTTATCCATTAGTGCTTTGGACAGATCATTAATAATTGCCAGGACCGATCCGGGATAAAATTGTGTAGGGTGAGCAGTTAGTACTAACCGTACACAAAAATCTCTCAGCTTCATTGCCAGAGCATCTTCCTTCTCTGTTTTCACAACTTCAGATTCAAGATGCTTTAAAGTACCCGGTCCGTTCATGTCATGTATATGCCGGAAAGCTGCATCTTCAAGTGCATCAAAAAGCACCACCTGTCTTTCGGCGTATTGGACAAACCGAAACAACAAGTCAAGTCTTTCCTTATCTGAAACGTATGTGGTATGTTTATTAAAAAACTCATTGATAATTGTGACCGGGCTCTGGCCTTTCAGGTACCCATCTTCACAGTTTGACAATAACAAGGATAAAAGAATACCGGTTTTTTCAATGCGATGAAAAGGAAGCGAAGTAAACAAACTGTTGTACAACTGAAACCTGATACCTACATCGTTTTTAAAATGCTGCAATGCCCTGTTGGAAGAATGATCCATTTCTCTAGATTGTATTTTATCGGTAATAAATGGCAAGCAGGTTCAACTGCCTGAAATTACCCCTTTTTGCCAAAAATTCCTGAATAATGACCATGGTATAAGGGTAAAAAAAATCTCCCGGACTGTGCCGGGAGATTCGTGATATAAAGCTTATTATTTTTTTACTCTTCTGTCTTTGCTGCATCATCTCCGGCTGTTGCATCTGTTGTTTCAGCTTCTGCTGCTTTTTTCTTTGATCCACCAGCACGACGTGTTTTCTTAGTTCCCGTTTTAGTTTCACCTTTTCCTTTACCGTAGATCTCATTGAAATCAACTAACTCAATCATAGCAGTTTCAGCATTATCGCCGGGACGGGCACCTAATTTAATGACCCTTGTATAACCACCGGGACGACCTGCTACTTTTTCAGCTACTGTGCTGAATAATTCTTTAATCACTTCTTTATCCTGGAGGTAGCTAAAAACAACACGACGCTGGTGCGTAGTATTTGTTTTCCCTTTTGTGATCAATGGCTCAATGTACACTCTTAAAGCTTTTGCTTTTGCAAGAGTTGTTACGATCCTTTTGTACTGGATCAGCTGGCAGGCCAGGTTGCTTAACAAAGCATCTCTGTGTGCTTTGGTCCTGCTAAGATTTTTGATTTTGTCTCCGTGACGCATGACGTTTAAATTTTACCGGCTGTACCGTGTCAGGAATTACAGCCTACAGTTTAAAAATTGATTTATAATTCGCTCAGATCAACTCCGAGTTTTACAAGATCCATTCCGAAATGCAATCCTCTTTCAGTAAGTACCTGCTCAATTTCAGCCAGTGACTTTTGACCGAAGTTGCGGAATTTCATCAGGTCTTCCTGCTCGTATTGAACCAATTCACTCAGCGAATTGATCTTTGCAGCTTTCAGACAGTTGAATGCTCTTACAGAAAGATCCAAATCTTCCAATGGAGTTTTTAATACTTTACGTAATTGTAAAGTTTGCTCATCCACAAGGTCTTCTTTCTTTTCTTCTTTATTATCAAATGTGATATTCTCATCTGTGATGATCATCAGGTGCTGGATCAGAATTCTTGAAGCCTGCTTCACTGCTTCTTCAGGATGGATAGTACCATCTGTTGAAACTTCCATGATCAGTTTTTCAAAGTCAGTTCTCTGTTCCACACGGGTATTCTCAATAGTGTATTTTACATTCTTGATTGGAGTGTAAATAGCATCGATTGGAATATACCCCATAGGAGCATCTTTTGGTTTGTTCTCCTCAGCAGGAACATAACCACGGCCTTTCCCGATTGTCAGTTCGATATCCATGCGGGCTGATGAATCCAATGTGCAGATCAGAAGATCAGGATTCATGATCTGGAAAGAATGAGTTCCTTCTCCGATCATTCCGGCTGTAAATTCTGTTCTGTTCTTTATTGATAAAATGATCTTTTCGTTTGCTACCTCATGATCAACAATCTTTTTGAAGCGAACCTGCTTCAGGTTGAGGAAAATTTCCACCACATCTTCGCTGATTCCCTTCATCGTTGCAAACTCATGATCTACTCCTTCAATTTTCACACCGATGATAGCATACCCTTCTAATGAACTTAATAATACTCTTCTCAGCGCATTACCAATAGTAACACCAAAGCCGGGTTCTAAAGGACGAAACTCAAATTGAGCTTCAAAATCAGTCGCTTTTTGCAGAATGATTTTATCAGGTTTCTGGAAATTTAAAATTGCCATATATAAAATTTAAATTTTTTGAAATTAAAAATTGCCGCACCGATTACTTCGAATACAATTCGACGATCAGCTGTTCCTTGATATTCTCAGGAACACTTTCCCTTTCAGGGTAAGTAATGAAAGTTCCTTTGAATTCAGTTTCACTCCAATCAAGCCAGTTGAACTTTGGATTTTTTGCACGAACCACACCGGTAATGGATTCACGGCCTTTGCTGCTCTCCTTGATAGTGACTACATCACCTGGTTTTAACTGGTAGGAAGGGATGTTTACAACATCACCATTAACCTCCACATGTTTGTGGCTAACCAGCTGGCGGGCAGCCGGACGTGAAGGAGTAATACCCATACGATAAACTGTATTATCCAGTCTCGCTTCAAGAAGTTTAATCAGGTTTTCACCGGTTACTCCTTTGCGACGGGCAGCCTCTTCAAATGTTTTGCGGAATTGTTTTTCCAGAACACCGTAAGTGTATTTGGCTTTCTGTTTTTCTCTCAGCTGCAATGCATATTCGCCTAAGGTTTTCCTTTTGCGCTTATCACCATGCATACCGGGAGGATTGCTGTTTTTAGTCAGCCATTTACCATTACCTAAAATAGGTTCTCCGAAAATGCGGGAAATTTTGGTCTTGGGACCATTGTACCTTGCCATAGTTTTTATTCATTTCCGCTTTTTAAAAACCGGTGATCTGATCGTTGAAAGCGGTAAAAATTAATCAGTCACCCTTTAATTAAAATGAACCAAATTGGCGATTCAAATATGTCGTTAAAGCTAACAGCTTTAAATTATACTCTTCTTTTCTTTGGAGGACGACAACCGTTATGTGGTAACGGCGTTACATCTTTGATCAAAACAATTTCAATACCAGACTGTGAAATAGAGCGGATGGCACTTTCACGACCAGCACCCGGACCCTTCACATAAACATCAACCCTTTTCAGGCCTGCATCAAATGCTGTTTTTGCAGCATCTGCAGCAGCCATCTGTGCCGCATAGGGAGTGTTCTTTTTAGAACCCTTGAATCCCATTTTACCAGCACTGCTCCAGGAAATAACCTGGCCTGTTTTGTTGGTTAAACTGATAATAATGTTGTTGAATGTGGCTGAAATGTGTGCATCTCCGTACGCATCTACTTTTACCACTCTTTTCTTTGCAGCTGCTTTAGCACTGAGCTGCTGTTGTTGTGCTTTTGCCATTTTCTTCCTTCTGAGGTAATCTTTAGTTTTAAAATTTCCCGGTATTGCTACCGGTCTGAACCAATCCTCCTGCTGACTTACGAAGCGATCTGGTATTGATTCATTTTTATACTGTAAGTCGTATTGAAAACTAAAAGCCAATGGCTTTTAGCCATCAGCTTATTTTTTAGGTGCCTTCTTTTTACCGGCAACTGTTTTTCTCTTTCCTTTCCTGGTACGGCTATTTGTTTTTGTACGCTGACCACGAACCGGCAAACCTTTACGATGGCGAAGACCACGGTAGCAGGCGATATCCAGCAACCTTTTGATGCTCATCTGCACTTCTGAACGCAACTGTCCTTCTACCTTCAGTTCCTCTGTAATAGTATTACGAATAGCATTTAATTCATCATCATTCCAGTCATTCACCTTTTTGCTACGGTCAATGTTATTTTTATCGAGGATGTACTTTGCAGTAGAGGGTCCTATACCATATATATAGGTAAGACCTATTTCGCCTCTTTTATTTTTTGGTAAATCAACACCGGCAATACGAGCCATATTTCGATTTTATTTTTTAGTAGTTACAATTACAGATTTAATCAACCCTGGCGCTGCTTAAAACGAGGATTCTTTTTGTTAATAACATACAGTTTCCCCTTACGGCGAACGATCTTGCAATCTGCACTGCGTTTTTTAATAGATGCTCTTACTTTCATATTCTTAAACTTTTAGCTTTGATCCGCCAATCGGCGTCGCAGCATTATTTATACCTGAAAATTATTCTTCCCCTTGTCAGATCATATGGCGACATTTCCACTCCCACTTTATCACCCGGTAATATCCGGATGTAGTTCATTCTCATTTTCCCCGAGATGGTAGCCAGTATCTCATGTCCATTTTCCAGCTTCACTCTGAACATTGCGTTGGACAGGGCCTCTATGATCGTACCATCCTGTTTAATAAGGGGTTGTTTCGACATATCTTTTTTGGGAACGCAAAGGTAAGTGTATCAAGGGGAAAAACGAAAAAACCCTTGTTTTTTTTAGAAATCCTGTGGATAATAGTCTTATCGATAAGAAATACTTGCTATTATGTTGGATATCAATGCTTTTCCAAATGTACTTTGGTCATATCATGATATAAATTCTGTAGTTCGTGTACTCCAAGCGGAAAACTGAAGTGCCGCCTGTCCTCACGCCACCACATTTCGACATTTGAAAAGTCTCCTTTTTTGGGAGTAACCAACCTAAATGAATCCTTCTTGTACTTCACTCCGCCGTCAACGTCTTCCTTTGAAAATCCTAGTTTCAAAAGCTGGTTCTCATCCAATGGTATGGGTGTAATTTCTTCAGCGTTGTACCAAAATTCCTGAATCCCGTTATCTACCAATGCCTGGTTTTGCTCATGACTAACCCGTATCACCGTACCTTCTCTAACAACACCATCATCATTTACCAGGATAATATCGCCAGATTTTAAACTTCCAATTTTAAGCATAGCACATCGTTTTAGTATCCGAATATAAAAAAGATTGGAAAATCTGCGAAATGAGATTTCAGGAAAAAATCTAAATTCAGTTATTCAAATAACCCGGCGACGTACACTTTCACTTTAAAACTAAAACCATGAGACAACTACTTTCTATTCTTTTTATTACAACAACTACTTTATTTCTGGCTGGTTGCGGGAGTAAAGAAACCCCGGCAACCGTTGCCCAAAAATGGTGTGACCTTAATGCTAAGGTCTACAAGGCAGCAGACGGCCCTGAAAAAGAGGCTGCCAAAGCCACAAGAGAAAAATTTGAAAAAACAATGGAAGAAAAATATAAAAATGATGATGCCTTTATGAAAGAAGTCGGCAAAGAAGTAGAGAAATGTGAAGATTCCTCAGAAGGCCGGCAATGATATTTACTAACTTCTTTTTCTATAGCTGATGATTGCCCAGGTATTAAAAACAACTGCAAACCCAACTGTAGCAAAAAGATAATTTTTAATCTCAGCCAGGTTGCTTCCTTTTAATATGACCAATCTCATGACCTCAATAAAATATGAGACGGGATTGAATCTTGTTATCCATTTTGCCCACTCCGGCATGCTGTCAATTGATGTATAAAGACCTCCCAGCAAAATAAAGATCATCATGAGGAAAAAAGACAACAGGGTGGATTGTTGTTGTGTGGCGGAATAAGTTGAAATGAGCAAACCTAATCCTAAAACTGCAAGCAGATAAACAGCAGCAAAAACATAAATGGTAAGAAAACTGCCGGCCGGGATGATACCATAAGCCACTCTTGCAATAGTGAGACCGATGGTTAAAACCAGCAAACCCAAAAGCCAGAACGGAATCAATTTGCCAAGTATAAAATGGTACTTCTTAATCGGTGTTACGTTTATCTGTTCAATGGTACCGATCTCTTTTTCTCTTACAATATTTATTGCTGTGAGATTTGTACCTACCATCGTCATTAATATTACTAATATACCCGGCACCATAAAATACTTATAATTCATCAGCGGGTTAAACCAGTTAGACGAAGTAATATCAATTTGTGTCTCGGGATTAAACCTTGGGAATTGAATCCACTCTGTCCGAACTTCCCTGTTAAAATCTTTGATAATGGCATTTAGATAGGCACTGCCTAAATTAGCATTCACACCATTTATAGCGTTTACTGCCATGAACAATTTAGCCTGATCTTCTTTCACCAGGTCCTTTTCAAAATTTACAGGTATCTGCAAAACCAGATCCGCCTTATTCTCTTCGATCTTTTCTAATGAATGTTCGAAAGAAGAAGAAAAATCCGTTAACTTAAAATAGCCGGTTGATGTGATTTTGTTTATCAGCTTACGGGAATATTCTGAATGATCCTGGTCCACAACTGCCAGCTTGATGTTTTTTATTTCATAATCGGCAGCCCATGGCAATATCATAAGCTGAATTACGGGCATCATAAAGATCAGCCTTATGATCGTCGGATCACGGAATATCTGCCGGAATTCTTTGCGTAATAAAAACTTCAGTGTCCTCATGCCAGACGAATTTTAAATCGTTTAATAGCCATGGTTAAAAAGAACAGCATCATACCACTTAATATCAAAGTTTCTTTCAAAACTCCTTTTAATCCTAAACCTTTTATCATTACTGATTTCACAATACTGTAATACCACTTCGCAGGTACAATATTGGATACGGTCCGGAGTGCAACAGGCATGTTCTCGATCGGGAACATAAAACCACTTAGCATGACTGTCGGCAAAAACATCCCTATAAGTGATATAAACATGGCTGTTTGCTGTGACTCAGCCCTTGATGAAATAAGCAATCCAAGTGATAGTGACACCAGGATGAACAATATACTTTCAAACACCAGCAGGAAAAGACTTCCGTTGATAGGAACTTCCAGCACAAACACACTTAATAGTAGTATGGACGCAATATTAATAGTTGAAAGAAGCAGGTAAGGTATTGCCTTCGCCAACACAACCATTTGGGGGCGCATGGGTGAAACAAGGATGATCTCCATAGTGCCCAGTTCCTTCTCTTTAACGATTGTTATTGCTGTCATCATGGTACAAACCAGCAGCAACACCATGGCCATTACACCAGGAACAAAATTGAAAGCCCCTTTTAGCTGCGGATTATATAACATCCGCATTTCTGTATTGATAGTGTAAGGGAGTTTTTTATCGTCAGTAATCCGGTTCTGGTAATCCATTATAATGGCAGTAGCATAATTAGTGAGCTGATTGGCAGTGTTTGGATCTGCCGCATCAGCGATGATCTGAACCTGTGCTTTATTGAAATGTTTCAGATCTTCAGCAAAATGAGGAGGGAAAACCAAGGCAATTTTTATTTTACCTCTTTTAAATTCTTCCTCAACCTGTTCGTAATTCGTAAGGTTTTTTTCCAGGGCAAAATACCTGCTTGCGTCTAGCTGTGCAGTCAGAGAGGCAGTTGCTTCATCTTTTGAGTTGTCAAGAATTGCAATATTGGAATTCTTAACCTCGTTGGTCAGCGCAAAACCGAATATGATGATCTGTACAATGGGCATCCCCAACAGGATGAACATAGTTCGCTTATCCCGCCAGATATGATAAAACTCCTTTTTAACGAATGACAAAAATTGTTTCATGTATTAATTATTCGCTTCGTTTTGCTTTTCTTGCCAGTTTTAAAAACACTTCATCCATGGATGTTGTTCCATATGTCTCTTTTAGTTTCGAGGGAGTGTCTAATGCTTCAATTCTTCCGTCTACCATTATACTTACACGACCGCAGTACTCTGCTTCATCCATATAGTGTGTTGTAACAAAAATCGTAGTACCTCTGTCGGCAGCCTCATAGATCATGTTCCAGAATTCTCTTCTGGTCACAGGGTCCACCCCGCCGGTTGGCTCATCAAGGAAAACGATTCCAGGCTCATGAAAAATGGAAACAGCAAATGCAAGTTTTTGCTTCCATCCCAATGGCAATGATTTTACCAGCAGGTTAGCTTCTTTCTGTAAATGCAAGTGGTCAAGAATAAATGCGGTCTTTTCTTTGATAAACTTATCTGTCATGTGATAGATGCCCCCATAGAATTGCATATTCTCTTTCACTGTTAAGTCTTCATACAATGAAAACTTCTGGCTCATATAACCTATGCTCTTTTTAATCTTCTCATTCTGTTTATACACATCATAACCCGCAACAGTTGCTTCACCGGAAGTGGGGAATAACAAACCGCATAGCATCCGCATAGCAGTTGTTTTTCCTGCTCCATTAGCCCCCAAAAAACCAAATATCTCTCCTTTGGCTACTTCAAATGATATATGATCGACCGCCACAAAGTCACCAAACTTCCTGGTAAGATTATTTGCTGTTATAACTTTTTCATTACTCATACTTATCAATCGACTGTCTTCATTAATTCAATAAAACAATCTTCAATATCAGGTTTCACTTGCATGGCTTCAATTTTTTCATTTTGCTTTTCATTAATGAAGTCGTTTAATGATTGTTCACCTGATTTATCTTTCATTACCACATGGTGATACTCCCCGAAAGGGTAAACATTATCCACAAAGTCTTTTCCCTTCAATTCTTGCAGCAACCCCAGCATAGCTGGTGATTTTACGGCCCATAATGGTTTTAAAAAACTTTCTACCACTCCCCGGGGAGTATTAATAGAGAGAATTTTTCCTGTTTGCATCAATGCTACCCGGTCACAAAGACCGGCCTCATCCATATAAGGTGTAGAAACAAGAATAGTGATCCCTTGCTGACGCAATCCTTTCAGCATATCCCAGAATTCTTTCCGGCTTACAGCATCCACACCTGTGGTGGGTTCATCCAAAAACAAAACAGAAGGACGATGGATCAAAGCGCAACTCAATGCCAGTTTTTGTTTCATTCCTCCTGACAATGCGCCTGCCTTTCTCTTTTTGAAAGGTTCTATCTGAACATAGATATCTTTTACCAAATCATAATTTTCTTCAATTGATGTATTGAAAATGGTGGCAAAAAAATTCAGATTTTCTTCTACCGAAAGATCCTGGTATAAGGAAAACCTGCCGGGCATATAACCAACTCTTTTACGGATCGCTTTATAATCTTTAACCACATCAAATCCATCTACAGTTGCTTTTCCACTATCGGCAAGAAGCAATGTGGTCAATATCCTGAAGAGAGAAGTTTTTCCGGCACCATCCGGACCTATTATTCCGAACAGTTCTCCTTTGTCAACATTGAATGAAATATCATCCAACGCTTTTACTTCCTTCTTTTTCCCGTAGGTTTTAATAATATTTTCGACGATAACAGCAGGCATAATTATTTAAACTTTACTTCTCCGTACATCCCGATCTTCATCGTTCCGTCATTTTTCACTTTGATCTTCATAGCATATACCAGGTTAGCTCTTTCTTCTTTTGTCTGAATTGTTTTAGGAGTAAATTCTGCTTTGTCTGAAACCCAGGTAATAGTTCCCGGGAACTCCTTGTATTTATCATCTCCGTCATCCACCAACACTTTCACCTGTTGTCCGAGCTTTACCTCAGATAACTGCCCACCCGTTATATAAGCTCTTAAAGTGATCTCTGATAGATCAGCTATTTTGTATAAAGCTTTTCCCGCATTGGTCACCTCACCTGCTTCAGCATATTTGGTAATGACAGTACCGCTTACGGGATTTATAATATTTGCTTTATCCAACTGATCTTTCAGTTGTGCCGCCCTTTTTGAAAGTGGTTTGCTCTCACTCAGGATGCCCCTGTTCTGTGTAGCAATATTATTTTGCTGCACATTGATCTGTTGCTGCGTTACATTTATTTGTTTATTCAGCACATCAATATTGTTATTAATATCATCCAGTTGCTTTTGTGTAGCCGCATCCGCTTTTAATAAGTTTTCAGTTCTTGTTCTTTCATGCAACAAATTATCCAGCTGTGATTTCTGTACAGCGATCTGATCCTGTAATAACTTTACCTGGGGTGAAACGTCTGCTGTCTTTTGATTCAGCGCTTCAATGCTGGCTTCTACTTGTTCTTTTTGCAATGCAATATTGGTCGCATCTATAGTACCAATGATGCTATCCTTAGGAATCATCATTCCCTCCTCAAGATTAAAGCTGGTGATCTTTCCTGACAGTTCTGAAGAAACGATCACTTCATCGGCTTCAAAAGTTCCGGAAGCATCAAAATCATTTCCGTTACCATTACAAGCAGCTAATAAAACTGCTGCAACTACAATTGATAAAAATGGTTTTAGTTTCATATTTCTTAGTTTACTCTGTCTTCTCTTTAAAGGAAGTTTTACTTTCCTAATATAGTTTGATAATTAATTTCTGCCTGTAGCAATTGTACCTGGTGCGTAATAAGACTTTGTCTTGCCAGGTCTTCAGCATTCACTTCCCGCAGGTAGTCGTTCGCTGTGATCACACCATTCTCCAGTTGTGCTTTCGAAGCATCCTTGACTTTTATTCTCAGGTCAATGATCTCCTTATCACTTGTAATCAGCTTATTCAGTTTTTCTATTTCAGAATGCTGTTGTTTTAACTGTGTATTGGTATTCAGCAAAAAGACCTCTTTCTGGATATCAAGGGTCTTCTGGTTCAGCGCAATGATCTTCTTTTCTTTTTTCTGAGTGTACAAACCACCGAAATTCCAGTTGAAACGAACCCCTGTTGTATAGAAAAAGTCAAATTCGTTTTTCAAAAAATTCAGACCCGGCCGTCCATATCCTCCCTGCCAGAAGAGGCTTGCCTTTGGTCTGTTTTTTGAATCGATAAGTTTGAATTGACCACCCAGTAATTTTTCCTGGGTTGAGTATAATTTCAGTTCAGGCCTTTCAATCTCACTATTTAATAATGTTGCTGCTGCAACTGGTTTCTGAAGTTGGATATCCTCCGGCAATTCTTTATTCATAAAAAGAGAGAGTACATCCACAAATCCTTTTCTTGATGATCTCAGCTCAATGATGCGCTGATCCTGCTTTAGTAATTCCGCTTTTAAAACATTAAGGTTAGAACGAAACGCCACACCATTATTTACTTGCGCCTCTACTCTTTGTATCCCAATATTCAGGTCCTGTTTCACAAGGTCAACCTGTTTTAATTGCTCGTCCAGAAAAAGAATGCCCAGGAATAATTGATTGATCCTTTCTTTTAATTTATAGAGTTCCACTTCCACTTGCTGGTTTTCAGCATCTTCATTTAACTGTTGAATATTTTTTTGTTGTTTAATTATACCGCCGTCGTAAATGAGCTGGCTGACATCAGCCAGTATTTTATATTGATCCTTGCTCGGAGGCTCAATGTTTACACCTGGAACCGGTACGCTTACTTTAGTGACTTCAGACTGGTAAGTTGCCTGCCCGCTAAGAGAAAATTGCGGAAGAAATCCCTTGCTTAGATTATCAATGCTGTACCCGGTCGTTTGCTTAATCAGCTCCCTCTGCTTGATCAGCGGGTAGTTTTGTGCAGAAAGATTATATGCCTCTTCCAGGCCCAGGTTTTGGGCATGTATTGTGAGCATGGCAAATGATGCCAGCATCATCGTCAGTATTTGTTTCATAAACACTTCTTATTTCCTGATAGAATCAATAATAAATTTTGGTATCTCCTTTTTTCGTTCTTCCATCAGCTCCCTGAACTGTTTGTCATTCAACCGAAGGTTGCGCACAAACATCGGCCTTGCCACAAAAGGAAAAATCGTCATCGAGATCATGTTCATCATCAGGTGCCTGGGGTCTATTTTCCTGATCCTGCCTGCCTTGACCTCCTGTTCTATCTGCTCCAGTAACTTTCCGGGCTTAGGAACATTTTCCTTTCCCCATATTTTATACATGAACTGATCGGGGTCCCTGTTGATCTCATTTAGCACAAACCAGGGCAGATAGGGACTTTCTGCCATCTCATCCACATATTCTGTAACGAAATTTTCAATCTTTTCAAATAGTGGCGCATCCGCATTAAAAATGGCATTGATCTTTGGAAAAAATTTCTGTGCTTCCTGCAGGAACACTACCTCAAACAGTTTTTCTTTATCCCGAAAATAATAATGAAGCAATGCTTTATTGATTCCCGCTTCATCCGCAATATCCTGCATACGGGCACCGGCCATTCCTTTAGTGGTAAATACTTTCCGTGCGGCATCCAGTATCTGGTCTTCTGTATTACCGCTGCCTGTCTTTGATTTTATGGATTTTGATATTTTTGCCATTTTTAACCAAATGGTTAAACCAAAAGGTTAACAAAAATAGATGCTTTTATTTTCCGGCCAAATTATTTTTTTGTGAATGACGGTTTTTGACAGGCAGGTGACCGTTAGAGCCGGTAAAAAATTAGCTCTCCTTCAAATGTTTATATAAGAATCGCTGCTTCACCAACAAGTGTTTGTATTTCTATTTTGCTGCGGCTGCTTTATAAATAGCGTTCAGCAAGCCATTATTAAATTTATCATCAGCCAACTGCCAGAACATAATACCGCCCAATTTTCTGCGGATCGCATATTCTGTTTTCTCCTTGATCGATTGGGCGTCGTCATATGAAACAAGTATTCTTCGTTCAGCATTAAAAGCGAACGGAGCTTTTGCGATTGAATCCCAATATTGAATAAATCCTCTGTCATTACTTATACTATCATACAAACGGGAATAAGAAACTCCACGATAAAAACTGCAAGGCCTGTACAGGCCTTTGTTTAAAGTATCAGCAACCTGGAACATTCGGGCATAAAATGCGGCACCAATAACAATTTTATTTGATGGAACTCCTGTTTCCAGCAATCTGTTCACAGCATTATCAGCAGATTGTTTTTGCTGCGGTGTTGAAAACAAAGTCGTATGATGCCCGCTAATGGTACTGAATCCGTGAACCAGGTCATAACTCATTATATAAACCTTGTCAGCTATTTGCATTACCTCTTTCCACTCAACTGATAAATCAATAAACTGATCAAATCCACCCGCGGCAAAACTGATCTCTTTCTCTTTACCCAGGGTTATACGGAGAGACTTTATTAATAAAGTAAAGTTTCTTTTATCCTCAGCAGTATAACGGTGTCCGGGATAACCGGCAATAGCCGGATACTCCCAGTCAAGGTCAATTCCATCGGTCTTAAAATATTGACTCAGCTCTTTAACTGAGTTTGCAAATTCGTTCCTCCCTGACTCAGTAGAAAAAACTTCAGAACAGCTTGCACAACCACCCCAACCGCCAAGGGAAAGAATGATTTTTAAATGAGGGTTTTTTGCTTTCAAAGAAACCATCTTTTTGATACAGGCCGTGTCGCCGGCATTACTGATATGCAACTTGTTGCCTTTCAGATGACCAAAGGAAAAGATCAAATGTGTAAGTTTTTCTACAGGGAAACTATCCAGTCTTTCTGCATTACCAGCATAATAACCAGTAATACAAATAGAGTTGTTTTGCTGAGCCTGAATGACTCCTGTTATTAACAGAAGAGAAACTAGTAACTTATATTTCATGTCACAATACCGTTAAGTTAAATCATAATGCAGTAATCCGTGAATAGATTTTAAAAACCCCGGAACTATTAACCATTATTAACTTTAAAAACATTTTTTTAAGAAATTGCAGAAATGAATAGTTATGACACCGCTTATCATTAAATATCAAAATCAGTAACCTTTTACTGTTTCTTTATGTCATGTTTTAATAGCATTCACCAAAATTTATATCATGCGTAAGTATTTAATAATCCTGGCTAGTATTTTTATTTCCACATACATAACGGCACAAAATCCGGGAGAAACAATAAAACCGCTTACCCCGGCTGAAAAGAAAGAAGTCATTGATTCATTTAGCAGCCTTTTAAAAAACAATTATATTTTTCCTGAAGTGGCTGAGAAAATGAACCAGCTGATCGCAGGCAAGCTATCAAAAGGTGATTATAATAATATAACAGATCCTGTACAATTTGCCCAGCAACTCACAACAGATCTTCAGTCTGTAAGTAAGGATAAACATTTAAGAGCCGGGTATAATCCACAGGTTGTAAAAGAACTCAGAAGTCAATCGGGAAATAATAATGATGAGGTGCCGGTTCGCTTTTTAGAACAAATGAGAGCAAGCAACTATGGGTTTAGTGAAGTAAAATTGCTGCCGGGCAATATCGGTTATCTTGACTTACGTGGGTTTGTTGATGCAAAATATGGAAGCGAAACTGCTGTTGCAGCTATGAATTTTTTAAGTAATGCCGATGCTTTGATCATTGACCTGCGACAGAATGGTGGTGGAAGTCCTTCAATGATACAGCTTATTACCAGCTACCTCTACGGACCTGAACCTGTGCACCTGAATAATTTCTATTTCAGACCTACCAATGAAAACACACAGACATGGACATTACCCTATGTGCCTGGAAAACGTAGACCAGATGTCCCGGTGTATATTCTTACCAGCAACCGGACATTTTCAGCAGCAGAAGAGTTCACTTATAATCTTAAAAACCTTAAAAGAGCAACCATTGTTGGTGAAACTACTGGAGGTGGAGCACATCCGGGTGGCACTTTAGCTGCTACAGACAGATTTACGTTGTGGGTACCAAAGGGCAGAGCTATCAATCCAATAACCAATACAAACTGGGAGGGCGCCGGTGTGGAACCCGATATAAAAATAGTTGCGTCGAATGCTCTTGAAACAGCCCAAATAAAAGCTTTGGAGAAACTGGCTTCATCTAAATCCTCACAAGAAAACAGATATAACTGGTTACTGGCAAGATTGAAAGCCAAACAAAATCCTGTTACAGTTGATGAAACAACTCTGAAATCGTATACAGGTAATTACGGGCCCCGGACAATCAGTTTTGATGGCGGACAATTATATTACCAGCGTACCGGCAATCCAAAGTACAAACTCAGAGCAATAAGCAATACACTTTTTGAAGCTGAAGGCCTGGATTATTTCAGAATAAATTTTATAGTTGAAAATAATAAAGCAACAGCACTGGAAGGCCTTTATGATGACGGGAACAGGGACAAGAATATGAAAGAAAAATAATTTCTGTGCTGAAATTAACTGCACCAATCCTGTATGAGTGAAATTAAACAACTGGTACAGGATTTTTTATTTGTGAACTTGAAAACTAAACGAATAAAAACCAGTTTATTAAATCACTTCAGCGCCTCAATAGAAAATTTACTATTGCAAACCGGCACATCATGTATTACATTAGTGTTTCCTTTCCAATCTCTCCTTTGAATACCGTACCCCATCTCTTGTGAAAACCACTCCCATTCTTCTGTGAAAGCCGATTGATCCGTTTTACTTTTTTTTTGACACAACCAAAATAAACGTACCGCTATGACAAACAGCCTCACCCTGTCCCTGCCTGAAATAATTTTATTCTTTTCTGCAGCAATCGTATTAGGTATTACCATCCGTCTTTTTATCGGCATGCGCAGCAATATGAAAAAAGAAAATGAGGAAATGAACAGCCATGAAAGTGAAGAATGGAAAGAAAAATATTATACTGATATAAAGATCCGTGATAAAAAAATTGCATCCCTTAAGGAACAGGTGAAGCAATCAGATGAGAAAACAAAAGCTTTTTCCACCAAAGCGGAAGAACTACGCTGGCAGCATGAGAGATTTGAAGCCATTAAAGAACAACTTGAAAAAAGGATCAGTGACCTTGATAAGAAAAATAAAATATCCCTGATAGCAGTTCCTGAAAAAAGAGGACTTGTTGCCAGGGGGTAAACACCGGTTTGTTACTAATATAATAACTCCATTCCTTGTATAAGACCAACAAATCCATGTTCTGTTATTTATTTACTTAAGAACATTAAAATATAATAAGGATCATGAGTCTTACCCTTAATATGATAGAGTTCATACTGTTGATTTTCGGAGCAATAGTATTGGGCATTACTATCCACCTCATCATCAGCGGACGTGGAAGCCGAAAGCAAAAGGCCGTTACAATGGATACGCTGCAGGAAAGAGATGAATGGAAGTCAAAATACATGGCTGATATTGTTGCCAGGGATAAAGAAATTTCCGCACTTCAGCAACAACTTCATGAATCAGATCAAACAGCTGCAGCTTTTGCCCGCCAGGCCGAAGAACTACGTCAGCATAACAGCAAGATCGAATCCGTCATTGAACAGCTCGAAAAGAAAATTGCTGACATGGAAAAAGAAAACAGCGAAACGGTTCCGCAACTCACCCCGGTTATGGGCACTGCTAATAAAGGTGACTATCTTGACCAGGTATTATTTGCACAAAGCAGGTTGATGGAACAAAATGAAAAGATCAACCAGGCCATTAACAGCTTACAGATACTGAAAGAAAGAGAAGAAAAGCAAAGACAGATACTTCGTGATAATGAAGAATTAGCTTCTGAAATAAACAGGGTAAAGAAAGAATTAGCTACTAAGGAAAGTGAGATCAGCACCATGAAGCAGAAGGAGCATCTGACCCGTGAAATGGCTTCAATGCTCGAAGGCGCTTATGGCGAACTCCACACATTACAGCATACCATCAAACAACTGGAAACAAAACTAACTGCTTCTAAAATGGCAAGCCTTGAATATGAAGATATCAAAGATGAATATTCCAGGCTTACTAAAGAAGTAGAGGGTTACAGAAGCAGGGCATCCTCGCTAGCCACCGAAAACCAGGTGTTGCAGCAGGAACTGACGGCTCTGCGTGACAAATACAAGGAATCAGATTTTCAGCGCCAGCAATTACAAAAAAGAATCACTTACCTCGGTGAGTTGAATGCAGATCTTCAAATGGTGGCTGATGCCAATAAAAAATTGGAAAGCCAGATGAAACAGATCGGTAAAATTGAAAATATGCTGAACACCATTGCCGAAGAAAGGGGCGACCATCCCTACAACAAATCTGAAGAATAATCACAGGTTACTGACAAACCGATACCCTACGCCTGATTCTGTCAGAAGGAAAATAGGCCGGTTAGGGTCTTCTTCAATTTTTTTCCTGATCTGGGCAATAAATACCCTTAGGTATTGAGACTGATGTATAAATCCCGGCCCCCAAACTGAACGTAAAAGATATTGATGGGTAAGCACCTTGCCTTCATTTTTTGCAAGCAAGGCAAGCAGGTTATACTCAGTTGCAGTCAGTTTTACTAATTCATTTTTCCTTTTTACTATTCTCGCCTCCAGGTTTATTTCAAGATCGTTAGCACTGATTACTGGTTCCCCTTCTTCTGTCGCAATATTTCGTAACACAGAACGGATGCGGGCCAGCAACTCACCGGTCCGGAAGGGTTTACGCAGATAATCATTTGCCCCGTTATCCAGCGCTGAAATAATATCTTCCTCTGCATTCTGCACTGAAAGTATTATGACAGGAAATGTATACCACTGCCGTAACTCCTTTAAAACTTCATGACCATTTTTATCAGGTAAGCCAAGATCGAGTATAATAAGATCAGGAGGATGATTAGCCGCCATGATCAACCCTTCTTTTGCACAGGTTGCTTCCTTAACTGCATAACCATTGCTGGATAGTGTTATTTCCAGCAGTTTCCGTATAGCCGCTTCATCATCAATTATTAAAATCTCGGGTTTGTTCATGATTGCATTTTAATAGTGGAATTCCCGGCAGGTAAATAGATTGTAAACCGGGCTCCTCCCGCTGAAAGATTTTGCAATTGTACTGTACCGCCTAATGCCTCTGTGAATTCCTTTACGATCGAAAGTCCCAGGCCGGTGCCCCTGTTGGCTGCGTTTTCCAGTAAATAAAATTTATCAAAAACGAACGGAAGATCCTTTTCAGGGAAACCTCTTCCGTTATCTTCAATAACTACCTGGAGCAGATCTGTATAAAGCATAGCCGCAATATTAATAATACTGCCTGCCGGGGTATAACGAACTGCATTACTAAGCAGGTTAAATACTATCTGTTCCAGCATCATTTTATCGGAGCGGATCAACGGCAGATCATTTTTGATGCTGATATTAATACGCTGATTAATGCCATTTTCTTCAATCCGCTTCACCGTACTATAAACGATCTCTGTTACATCACACCAATCTTTTCCCGGCTTAAGAAAACCCGATTCCAGCCTTGACATATTCAACAGGTTCTCTACCTGCTCATTAAGCCGAAAGGAAGCCTTGCTGATTTCCTGTATTAATTGCTTTTTATTTTCATCAGAAAGATTGCTATTACTTTCAACGAGATTGTCGGTGGCCCCGATGATTGCAGCAATGGGAGTCTTCAGCTCATGAGACAAAGAATTAAACAGGGTATTATAGAGTTTGACAGCATTGGCCTTTTCTTCTCTTTGCCTGGCAATTTTTTCCACATGCCTGATCTTATAAGTTAGTACCGCATTGACCAAAGCAATAACAAAATACATGATCAGTAATATAGTATCATCAGTGGTATCCACATGAAAAGTGAATCTCGGAGGGATGAAAAAGAAATCCCAGATAAATGCTGATAAAGCCGCTGCCAGCAACACAGGTAAAATGTCAAAAGAAACTGCGATCAGGGAAACCGTAACCAGCAAGACCAACGCAGCTACCCGGTACCCCATATAGGAAGAAAAAACAAAACACACTGCGGCCACAGCTAATACAAGTAACAGGCTGAACAAAAATTGTTTTGAAGAAGATATGCTGTTGCTAAAGAACCGATTCATTAGAATGCAAAAGTAGAACGGATCGGGTTGATTTTACGAATTAGTGCCCGCATAAAGATTTTATAAAGATTTGCTTCACCCCTTCATTTACAATAAGCCGCAAAATATTTTTGCATTTGAATCATTTCTTTTAAATAATGTCATTTTCTCACAATAAAGCAACGCCTGCTGGTTTGCTTATTGCTTTAGGAATCATTTTTGGCGATATCGGTACCTCCCCGCTCTATGTTCTGAATGCAATCACTAACGGAAAAACTATTTCAGAGGAACTTATCATTGGTGCCCTTTCCTGCATAATCTGGACACTAACCCTGCAAACTACCATCAAGTATGTGATACTGACACTGCAAGCCGACAATAAAGGTGAGGGAGGAATATTTTCCCTGTTTGCATTGGTACGCAGAAGAAGAAAGTGGCTGGTTATTCCTGCAATGGCGGGGGGAGCAGCGCTTTTGGCAGATGGAATGATCACTCCGCCCATTTCTGTTACATCAGCAATAGAAGGGTTGAAGCAAATTCCCTCCCTTTCTCATATCAGTCAGTGGACTGTTATTTATATAGTCATCGGAATACTCAGTGTTTTATTTTTTATACAACAGTTCGGAACTGCGTTTATCGGCAGGTTCTTCGGGCCGATCATGCTTGCATGGTTTACAATGCTTGCCACATTAGGGTCCGTTCAGTTGTTTCATGAGTTTTCCGTACTGAAAGCATTCAATCCCTATTATGCTATCAACCTGCTGATCACTTACCCACAGGGGTTTTATATACTTGGTGGTGTATTTCTTTGTACAACCGGCGCCGAAGCATTATACTCTGATCTGGGTCATTGCGGTAAATGGAACATCCGCTATTCATGGATTTTTGTAAAAACCTGTCTCATTATTAATTACCTGGGGCAGGGCGCATGGCTGTTGCATCATCATAGCGGTGAATTGATCAGTTCAACAATGATTGAAAAAGGTTTTAATCCTTTTTACGGAGTGATGCCCGGGTGGTTTGTAATTTTTGGGATAGGAATTGCTACTGCTGCCACAATTATTGCAAGCCAGGCATTGATATCAGGTTCGTTTACGCTGGTAAGTGAAGCTATGCGGCTCAGCCTCTGGCCAAAGCTTCGCATTAATTATCCAACTGAAACAAGAGGACAATTGTATGTACCCGCCGTGAACGGTATATTATTTTTTGGTTGCATTGGCATCGTTCTCTTCTTTCAAAAGGCTTCCAATATGGAAGCAGCCTATGGGCTTGCCATCACAGCAACCATGATTGCTACCTCAATACTGTTTGCAAATTTCCTGGTATTGAATCGTATAAAATCAGCCTGGATCTATCTTTATCTGATTGTTTATTTAACTATAGAAATCAGTTTCTTTTATGCCAACATGGATAAATTTCCCCATGGGGGTTATGTTACGTTGCTTGTTGGCGGTGTTTTATTCCTTGTAATGTACACCTGGTTCCGTTCCCGGAAAATCAAGAACCGGTATGTAGAATTTGTAAGGCTGGAACATTATCTGACACCCATCCAGGAACTAAGCAATGATAAATCGGTGCCGAAATTTTCAACACATCTTGTTTACCTGACCAGTGCGGACAACCCTAAAGAGATTGAACACAAAATCATTTACTCCATTCTTAACCGCAAACCGAAGAGGTCAGATATCTACTGGCTGGTACATGTTGAAACCCTTGATGATCCTTATACTACAGAATACAAAGTAGCACATATCATACCCAATGAGATCATCCGTGTTGATTTCAGGCTTGGCTTCCGGGTGCAGCCCCGCATCAATCTGCTGTTCCGGAAAGTGATTGAAGATCTCTCTGCGAACAGGGAAGTAAATGTGATCAGCCGCTACGATGAAACAGAACAAAATACTGTAACGGGTGATTTTCTATTTATCGTGATGGAAAAATATCTAAGCCAGGATAATGAGCTGCCTTTTTTTGAGAAGCTAATTATGAAAGTTTATTTCCTGCTCAAACAAATTAGTCTTTCAGAAGAAAGAGGATTTGGACTTGACACAGCCAATGTGATAATAGAAAAATTTCCCCTGATCGTTTCACCCGTGCCCACCCTGAGATTAAAAAGGGTATTAGAATAAAATAATGGCAAACCGAAAGATCAATATTATGTCAGTTATAATTATACTTATAGCCTGGCTCCTTGCTATCGGGATGGCCTATCTTATATATTTAAAGATCAGTCTACTGCTTTCAAAATGAGTCAGCAATATGTAAAATAATTTCCTTACCTTTTTCGTAACCACAAAACCACGGTTATGAAAAATTTGAAATTCTTCCTGCTCCTGTTACCGTTTCTTTTATACACCGGTATTACATCAGCACAACGCATGTATATTAAGATTGATGGGGTGGACGGCGAGTCTACCGAAAGAGGCCATGAAAAATGGATTGACCTGCTTAGTTATAAACAAGGGGTTAATGCTGAATCAGGTGCTGTTTCAGGCGCTGCCCGTATGCGAACAGGCAAAACCACCTTCAGCGATCTGACCATTGTAAAAAAAATCGATAAAACTTCCCCATTGCTCATGGAGAAATGCGCCAAAGGGTTAACCATTCCCAAAGTGGAATTAGAGATCACTGCACCCAACCGAAATGGCACTTCCGGTGTATTTTACAAGATAACCTTAACAGATGTCCGGATAAGCGGAGTCAACGCCTCTTCGGATTGTTCATCCGGTTGCCAAACTATGGAAGAGGTTTCTTTTTATTATAATAAGATCTCATGGGAGTACACAGGCAGCAACGGGAACACACAGGCAACCTATGATATAAGAACGAATCAATAATTATTAAAGGATCAACTGATACTATTTATGATCCTGGTCGCCACGGAATTACATGTCAGAAGTTTCTGGAAATTTTTTCCTTTTGCCCGTCATGCCACAAGATCTATGAAGCAGGCAAAAAATTCTCCGGGCATTATCCATGCTTCTGTACACAACGGAGGCTGGAGGATCGGTTACACATTAACTGCCTGGGAAAATAAAGATTCAATGATGCAGTTCCGTAATACGGGTGCTCACAAAATCGCCATGCAAAAGATAAGCCGCTTATCCCACCAATACAAAACCATGATGTGGGAGGCTACAGAAGTACCCACCTGGAAAGAAGCAAAAAAGAAATTACAGCAGGCGGAATTTAAAATACTGAAATAAGTTCAGGAAGGCTGCACAACGATCCATACCCGTTTTACATTTCGCAGGTTATTTCTAATAGAGATAAACAATAAAATCATCAAAACAATCAATAACATTTATTGACTGTATTCCTTTAGTTTTGAACGATTCAGAATTCATTAGATTATTATTAAACCTATCAATCTCCTGACATGGAAAATAAAACAGTACCAGATAAGACAGCCTCCAATGGAAATGGTGAGAGCAAATGTCCCTTTCATAGTGGCGCTTTGACAAAAGCAACCGGGGGCGGCACCCGCAACCAGGACTGGTGGCCTAACCAGTTAAACCTGAAAATACTTCGTCAGCATTCTTCTTTATCAGACCCGATGGATAAAGATTTTAATTATGCTGAAGCATTTAAAAGTCTGGATCTTGATGCAGTAAAAAAAGACCTGCATGCATTGATGACCGATTCGCAGGATTGGTGGCCGGCAGATTTCGGACACTATGGCCCGTTATTTATCCGTATGGCATGGCACAGCGCCGGAACATATCGTACCGGTGATGGCCGTGGTGGCGCCGGAGCAGGACAACAACGTTTTGCTCCGTTAAACAGCTGGCCGGATAATGTCAGTCTCGATAAAGCCCGCCGGCTGTTGTGGCCTATCAAACAGAAATACGGAAAAAAGATTTCATGGGCCGACCTTATGATCCTTGCAGGTAATGTGGCGTTGGAATCAATGGGCTTTAAGACATTTGGATTTGCAGGCGGAAGAGAAGATGTGTGGGAACCCGAAGAAGATGTGTATTGGGGTTCAGAAAGTAAATGGCTGGGTGGCGACATCCGTTATGCTAATGGCTCAGAGGGTGCAGGAAAAAAACATGGCGTTGTTTCTTCTGATGATAATGCGAAGGGCAAAACCCATTCCCGTAATCTTGAAAATCCATTGGCCGCTGTGCAAATGGGTCTGATCTATGTAAATCCTGAAGGACCTGATGGCAATCCGGATCCTGTTAAAGCGGCTATTGATATCAGGGAAACATTCAAACGAATGGCCATGGATGATTATGAAACTGTAGCGTTGATCGCAGGCGGCCATAGTTTCGGAAAAACACACGGCGCTGCTGATGCTGCTAAATATGTAGGTGTTGAACCGGAAGCTGCGGGAATTGAAGAACAAGGTTTTGGCTGGAGAAACAGTTTTGGTACCGGTGTGGGTGCGGATGCCATTACCAGTGGGCTGGAAGTTACATGGACAACCACTCCAACAAAATGGAGTAATAATTTCTTTGAGAATCTTTTCAAATATGAATGGGAACTTACCAAAAGCCCGGCAGGCGCCCATCAATGGGTAGCAAAGAATGCTGATGAAACTATTCCTCATGCCTTTGATGCCGGCAAAAAGCAAAGGCCGACTATGCTTACCACCGACCTTTCATTGAAGTTTGATCCCGCATACGAAAAAATATCCCGCCACTTCTACGAAAACCCTGACGAGTTTGCTGATGCCTTTGCCCGTGCATGGTTCAAATTAACACACCGTGATATGGGACCGCTTGCCCGCTATTTAGGCAAAGAAGTTCCATCTGAAGAATTGATCTGGCAGGATCCTATCCCTGCAGTGAATCATACACTGGTTGATGAAA
The DNA here is from genome assembly GCA_035328345.1 of Chitinophagaceae bacterium. Taxonomy (GTDB): domain Bacteria; phylum Bacteroidota; class Bacteroidia; order Chitinophagales; family Chitinophagaceae; genus JJ008. Next base: position 32,162 of record DAOLIV010000012.1, read on the forward strand.
AAGATATTGCAGATCTGAAAAATAAAATACTGGCATCCGGGTTATCAGTTGCGGAACTTGTTTCAACTGCATGGGCTTCTGCTTCAACTTTCAGAGGTTCTGATAAAAGAGGTGGCGCCAATGGTGCCCGCATTCGTTTAGCTCCTCAAAAAGATTGGGAAGTAAATAATCCAAAACAGCTTTCTAAGGTTTTAAAAAAATTAGAAGACATTCAATCTGCTTTCAACAGTTCACAGAAAACCGGGAAGAAAGTTTCATTGGCAGATCTTATTATTTTAGGCGGATGTGCCGCAGTGGAGAAAGCAGCAAAGGATGGCGGACATAACATTACAGTTCCGTTTGCACCCGGCCGTATGGATGCGACTGCTGAGCAAACTGATGTGGAAGCTTTTGAAGTGCTGGAACCGATTGCTGATGGCTTCCGCAATTACCAGAAAAAGCAATACAGCATATCTGCTGAAGAGTTGCTGGTTGATAAAGCACAGTTGCTTACACTTACTGTTCCTGAAATGACAGTGTTGATTGGTGGTATGCGTATGCTGAATGCCAATTATGATAATAGTAAACATGGGGTGTTCACCAACAAACCGGGAACACTTAGCAATGATTTCTTTGTAAACCTGCTGGACATGAGTACAGTTTGGAAAACAACAGATAAAGATCAGCAAACTTTTGAAGGCAATGATCGCAAAACAGGAAAACCAAAATGGACTGCCACCCGTGCTGATCTGATATTTGGTTCTAATTCTGAACTCCGTGCCGTAGCAGAAGTATATGCTGCTGCAGACGCCAAAGAAAAATTTGTAAAAGATTTTGTAGCCGCATGGAACAAGGTGATGAACCTGGATCGCTTTGATCTGAAATAAAATGAAAAACCTTGATAACATTTAAAGCAGTACCGAAAGTGCTGCTTTTTTTATTCTGGTATTCCCTGCAATGTTTCTTATTTTTGAACATCCCTATAATTATTGCTTTGGAATCTGTCACTACAAACTGATCATCGCAGTAACCCGGCTTACAGTTTTCCTATGGACTAAATAAATTCCAGTTTCTCAATAAATCACAAAATGCTGATATGAAAAAAATCTTTTTACTACTGCTTTTAACCTTCAGTCTCACATGTATTACAAATGCACAGAATAAAAATGAAATAGTTATTGCCAAAAAAGACAGTGTCAACTCTTCCATACTTAAAGAAAAAAGAAACCTGCTGGTATATACTCCGGATATAAATTCAGGGGAGAAAAATAACAACAAGAAATACCCGGTGCTGTACCTGCTGGATGGAGATGCACATATTCAGTCGGTAGCCGGTTTGGTACAGCAGCTAAGCCAGGTAAACGGCAATACGATCGTTCCTGAAATGATCATTGTGGCTATTCCCAATACAGACAGAACAAGAGACCTCACCCCCACCCATATCACCAGTGATCCGCCGATGATGGACAGTAACTTTTCAAAGAACACCGGTGGAGGGCCCAACTTCGCTGCCTTCCTTGAAAAAGAACTGATACCCTATATAGATTCTGCTTATCCCACACAGCCCTACCGGGTATTGATCGGTCATTCTTTCGGAGGATTGTCAGTAATGCAGATACTCACCGATCATCCCAATATGTTCAACGGCTATATAGCCATTGATCCCAGTATGTGGTATGATAAAGAACAGTTCCTGAAAACCACAGAAAAAAAATTAACAGCACAAAACTTTCCGGGCAAAAAATTATACCTGGGGATCGCCAATACAATGCCGGAGGGAATGACCCTTGATAAAATGAAAAAAGATACTTCAATGGTGACCCGGCATATCCGTTCCATTTTTGCACTGGATCAATACATTAAATCAAAACAACCAAAAGGTTTGCAGTTTGCCAGTAAGTTTTATGAAGAAGACGATCATGGTTCCGTACCGCTGATCTCTGAATATGATGGGCTCCGTTTTATCTTTAATGGTTACAAGTTCAAAATGGAAATGAGTGATTTCTTCGCTCCCGGTATAGGAATGATAGAGCGGATGAGAAAACACTATCAAAAGCTTACTACGGACATGGGATATAAAGTGGCGCCTGATGAAATGTTCATCAACGGTATGGGTTACCAGTTTCTTTCCATGCAACAACTGGATAAAGCAGCCGCTTTATTTGAAATGAATATTGAGAATTATCCTGAAAGCGGAAACGTTTACGATTCTTATGCCGATTGCCTGATGGCAAAAAAAGATACCGCTGCGGCCATCACACAATACAAAAAAGCACTTTCCATCACCGGTAGTGAAGATACCCGTCAAAAGCTGGACCGGCTGCTGAACAAATCCACCTATAAACCGTCCGTAAAAGATCTGGAAAAATATGCAGGCGCCTATGAATTTGATGTGGCGCCGATAACGGCCACCACCTATATTAAGGACGAAACACTTTGGGCAAACGCAACCGGGCAGGGAGATATGGAACTGGTTCCTGTATCCCCTCATGTATTTACAATTAAAACCTTACCGGGATATACTTTACAGTTTAATATGGAAGGAGATAAAGTTGTGAGTCTGACTGCTACACAACCGCAGGGTGTTTTTACTGCAAGACGAAAGGAGTAAAATTAAACAGAAGAATTCTCTGAACTCATGTTGTTCCAACCCTGACTTTTCTCTTCGAACCGGCTTGACTTTTTTGTTACTTTTTTTGTCAGGAAAAAAAGTAAATCAGTACCGCACTGCCTTATAGTTAACCGGTCTGAGACATGCAGATACCTTTTTCCAAATTTGTAGAGGCCACGAGGAGCGGTAAATTATTTGAAAATCATGGAACGACCATTACTAAGTAATTGGAAGCATATTTCAGAAAACACAGGCACCCCGTTTTCAAAAAATATGGATTATTTTTAAATATGCCTCAAACCCGACAACTTGCTGCCATCATGTTTGCCGACATTGTCGGCTATACCGACCTGATGCAGCATAATGAAAACAAAGCGTTTGAGCTCTTGCAGCATTTCAGAAAAACACTGGAAAAAACCGTCCCCGGTTTTGCAGGAAAAATTATCCAGTATTACGGCGATGGCAGCCTGATGATCTTTACCAATGCTACCGATGCCGTAAACTGCGGAAAAACATTACAGGAAATTTTCAGAACAGAACCTCCCGTTCCGGTCCGGATTGGTATTCACATGGGTGATATCCTGACGGATGAAACAAATATATATGGCGATAGTGTAAACATTTCTTCCCGGATTGAAAGCATGGGTGTGCCCGGTTCGGTGCTGATCTCCGATGCTATCCGCAATCAAATAAAAAACAAACCGGAGTTTGCATTAAGTTCTCTCGGAGAATTTGAATTCAAGAATGTAGTGGATGCTTTTGAAGTGTATGCTCTGGCGAATGAAGGTTTCCCTGTTCCGGACAGATCCCAATTAATAGGAAAATTCAAGGTTCTTAAAAACACGGACCTCGTGGAGAACCTGCCAAAGGAAAAACGGCTGGTTCCAAAAAAGAAAAATGTATGGCTTTACCTGTTGCTTTTAGTAGTTGTGGCTGCAGGAGCATTTTTTTTATTTAAAAAAACAGCAAAGTCTCCCGTTGCTTCGGAAACAAATAATAAATCCATCGCTGTGCTTCCCTTTACTGATATGAGCCCGGAGAAAGACCAGGGCCATTTAGGCGATGGTCTTTCTGAAGATATCATTACGGCATTATCTGGGATCAAAGATCTGAAAGTGATCGGGAGAACATCTTCCTTCCAGTTTAAGGACAGCAATATTGATCTCCGCACTATTGGTAAAACACTGGGTGTTGAAAATGTACTGGAAGGCAGTGTACAAAAATCCGGTAATAATTTGCGGGTAACGGCACAGCTTATCAGGGTGAGTGATGGTTCTCATATCTGGTCAGAAAAATGGGACAGGGACATGAATGATATTTTCAAAGTGCATGATGAGATCGCCAACGGTATAAAAGAAAAACTGCAACTTACTTTTGCTTCGCCTGAAGTCAGTTCCCGGAAGATAGAACCGGTGGCTTATGAAAATTACCTGAAAGGAAGAGAAGATCTGCTCACCAATGAACCCGGCAAGGTGCTGAAGGCAAGAGATCATTTCCTGTTTGCTTTACAAAAAGAACCAAAGTTTGCAGAAGCTGCCGCATTTCTTTCACTCACTTATTTTACGCTGGGCGAAACCATCTACCCTTATTTCGAAACAGAGAAAAGAGAAAGAGCAATTGACTCTTCCATGCGGTTTGCAAGAATGGCCATTGACCTTGATAATAATAACTCACCGGCACACCTGGCCATGGCAGGGGTTTTAAAATATAATTATGACTGGGTGAATGCAGAAAAAGAATACCGGAAAGCCTATGCCATCAGTCCCGGAACTATTGAAAATAATTACCTGTCTGAATTCCTTGCCAGCCTTGGCAATTTTGATGAAGCCATTCCGCTGGCAAAAAAGGCATTGACCACCGATCCGCTGGATATTAATTCAAAGGTCACTTATGCCTATGTGCTGATGCTGAATGGAAATTATGATGATGCGATTGATGAATTGCACCAGGCAGCACAACTTGACTCCGGCAGCCTGAAACTTTATGCCATACTCGGCCATTGCTATATGGGAAAAAACCAGGAGAAAGAATCGTTGAAAGCATGGGCGAAGCAGCATGAAATTTATGGGAACTATGAGTTAGCGGCTATGTACAGAAAAGCGCCTGACTTCCGCACCGCCATGAATGCATGGAGGCAACAACAAAAAACAGAAAATGCACCTGTGTTCTCGGGTGAGTTTACCAATGCCATCATTTATGCCTACTTCAAAGAAAAAGATAATACACTCAATGCGCTGGAACTGGCTTACGAGCATCATGCAGCATATATGATCCGCTTAAAAACATGGAAAATTTTTGACTTCCTGCGGGATGATCCCAAATACAAAGAGCTCTATCAAAAAATGGGATTTGACCAGTATGATGCATACCGGAAAAGCCGGGCTTCGTGATGGTAACTTAATTTTCTTTTATTATGAGACAAGGTCAAAACTTCCTAAACAAGATGCCTTATATCCTCCCCGGATAGCAAATACAAAAGAACAAACTCTGCTGTAACCTTTTCTTATGAACTGTTGTCTCAGGATACAAAAATGAAAATGCCAGGCCTCTGTATTCTTTTATGCTCATTCCTTCTTGTAAACATAACCCATGCACAGGTAGATAAATACGGTCAGCCGGCAGGATTTTCTGATCTGCACACGGTTTATGTGTACCAGAAATCCAACTGGGATGGCACCCACTCCTCAAAGATCAATCTGTATGTGGCAGACAGTAACCGGCTGGAATCTTTTAAACATACTGAAGGCCAAAATGAAGCAACACTTGTGACCGCAGTTATTGACTGGACAACTTATTCTGTAAAAAAATTTACCAATCACCGGTTGGAGCAGGGCAAAGAACCACGGTTGATTGCTGTCCTTGCTGTTGAAGAAATAAAAAAGGTAGCCATTGAAGTAGGTCCGATGCATGACACATTGCTACTTACAGAACTCCCCTGGCAGAGTTATGATTTTGATTTTGCAGGTCTCGGATTTGTGTGGCGGGCATTAAAGAACAAGAAAGAAGATTTTCATTTTCATATTGCAGATGCCGAAAGAGTGAATGGCAGTATGCGGTTTGTGAACAAAGGCAGAACCTTCGTTCAGTTTAAAGAAGAAGTGATGCTGGATGGAAAAAAATGTTTGTTGTATACTGTTAATGGGCCGGGACTGGAAAACAAAGGCGGACAAATCTGGATCAATGCTGAAAGCCTGATGATCGAACAATACAGGATCGAACTGCCGGATGAACCGGGATTTGAAAACGGCATGCTGAAACTCCTATACACGAAGAAGATGAGCCATGAAGAATGGGAACAATTTAAAAACAAAGCAGTAGGAAATTAACTGCTGAATCGAAAAAGCAATATCTCAGTTCTGAATAAAATACACTTTACTGATCTTACCGTTCTCTGTTTTATAAATGGCAATGCCGTAAAAAGGCTTTTCTCCGAAACCCCACACTTCTTCATGATCGATTACCGTATTGCCTTGCACCATACGATCAAGTATGCGGCAAAACAGTTTCGGGGTCTTTGTGATAAACTGGTAATCTTTCCGCATCTGTTCTTTTCCTTTCATCAACAGTTTGCCTGAGATATCATAGATCTCAACATTTTCTGCATAAGGCGCTAAAAAAGCTTCCAGGTCGTGAGCATTGTAAGCATTCAGTTGCTGCTGCGCCAGCATTTCAGGTGTATTGTGCACCAATGAATCCGGACGATAGGCCATTCCCCTGTTGATCACCCAATCAATTTTTTTCCAGTTCTCCAAACCATCTAAAGGATTTGCATGCAGCAGCAGCATACTCGCCATTTTATTTTTCGCAATACTACCCCATTGCTTTTCTTCCCCCACAGCCTTTGCAGCATTAATCGTTGTAGCTTCCATCAATTGCCAGGCATTCATTCCGGCATCCTGCATCGCTTCCAGTTCATCAAATAAAGAAGTGGCATGCTGTGTACCGATATTACCTGCATCGGTACCACTTGCAATAATAACGCCGCCATCCACCAGTTTTTTCAGATTTATTTTCATGATGGAATCCATCCGCTTGTCTCTTTCCTTCCGCTGTGGTCCGTTCATCGCAGCAATATAACGGGCTGCCAGCGCTGTGTCCGGTAATGGATAATCTATTACAGTGCCTGCTGTAAACGGGTTGACGGTATTCAGTTCTTCAGTTGTAAAATGATAATGATCTCCCAGCGCTTTGCCATAACCATCATACACAATAAGCGTAGGACAAAGCACCGTTCCTTTTTTCTTCAGCAACTGCACAAATGCATCGGAAATAATTTCATCGTCCACACTATGCACCAGGAAATCGGCGCCGGCTTCCACCGCCATCTGTGCCGTGATGCGTTGCGTGGCATGCACAGCGATACGCAAATTATTTTTATGTGCTTCATCAATGGCAGCTTTTACCAGCGGTAAATTTTTAGCGGCCCCTTTTTCAATATCATTATCCTGTACGATGTACCAGATCTTGATAAAATCAGCATGCAATGGAATTTGTTTGCGAACGGATTCCCTCACTCCTTCTTCTGTCAGCATCATTTCAAAAGGTGATTCATCACCGAGATCTTTATACGGCGCCGGAACATAGGTGGTGAGCAATGGCCCTGTCATCTTTATCAGCGGCGCCCAGCTTTTATTGCTGAATGTGTCCCGCTGCTGCAGGTAACGGTAAGAAGCGCCGACATCAATCACTGTAGTGATGCCGTTATGGCTGTAGCGGCGGCAAAAATCTTCCATCTGTTCATGTGTCCATTTCAATTGTGTATCGTATGATCGGTATTTGCGAAGGTCAATCACATCCGGACGGGCATTAAGACCACCGCTCTGAAAAAAATGCACATGTGCATCCGTATATCCCGGCACCAGCCATTTACCGCTGCCATCAATTACCTGTGTGCCATCCGGAAGTTTATAGGTCTTGTCTTTATCCACTGAAACGATTTTTCCATCCATCGCCACCACATTATAACCTGTCAATACCTTTTTATTCTCCACATCCAGCACATTTACATTTTTAATGAGCACCTGTGAGGAGAGGGAACTTGTTACTGCAAACAAGGCTGCTACAAACAATAACCGCATGATTATTTTTTTTGGAAGATACTAAATAAACTTTTTTAGGCTGTTCCTAACATACTGTATAACTGTTCTTTCGCCTTATCCTGGTTACAATGAAGAGATCGTTGAAGCAAATTAGTTCCCTGTTTATCCCTATTAAAACCTACCTTCCTGATTATTCACCAAAACCATTATTGATATGCAAACATCAAATCGGATTTGGGGGCTCTTGCTTGCAGCAGTCCTTTTTATTTCCGCTTGTTCCACCAAGAAGGAAGAAACACCCGCCATTGACATGGATAAACTGAAAACAGAGATACAGGCCATGGAAGATGCTTATGCAGCCGGCGAAAAAGCTAAAGATGTGGATGCCGTAGCCGCTTATTACAGCGATGATGCCATCAGCTATAACCGGAATGCGCCTCCCTCTGTTGGTATTGCAGAGATCAAAGAAAAAATTGCAAAAAACATAGCAGAAGATTCTGCCGGTGTTTATAATGTTTATAAGATAGTGGACCTGTTTGCAGAAGGAAACACAGCCACTGAAATTGGTTCGTGGAAAAGAATGAGTGCTGACGGAAATGAAATGGATAACGGGTATTATATGTCCTATTTCCAGAAAAGAGACGGTAAATATCGTTGTGTGCGGGATATGAGTGTAACAGCTACTCCTGTAAAAAAATAATAAACTTACATCAGCTTGTAACTCAAAAGGGGCAATCTTTCGATTGCCCCTTGGTATATAAGTACAAATGAAAAAAGCTATTTCTTAGGCAATACCACTGCATCAATCACATGAATCACTCCATTGGAGCAATCTACGTCAGCCGCTGTTACATGGGCGCCATCAATCATCACTTTACCATCTTTGATGCTTACCGTTAACTCAGCGCCATTTACTGTTTTTACTTTTTGTCCGTCTGTTAACTGGGACGACATTACTTTACCCGGCACCACATGATAGGTAAGGATGGCTGTCAAATCCGCTTTGTTCTCTGGCTTCAGCAGGTTGTCCAGTGTACCTGCAGGCAAAGCAGCAAATGCTGCATTGGTGGGTGCAAATACTGTGAAGGGACCTGTGCCGCTTAATGTCTCAACAAGTCCAGCCGCTTTTACTGCAGCTACCAGTGTGCTGTGATCAGGAGAAGCCATTGCAGTTTCCACTACATTTTTGGGGGCTTCCATTTTTACTTCTTCTGTGGCAGGTGTCTCCATTGCTGCTTCTTTTTCCTTGCTGTCATTGGCGCCGCATGACACCATGAATAGTGCAGCCAATAAAAATACCGGGATAAATAATAATGATCTTTTCATGTTGATTGATTTTTTAAAATAAATGTTTGCGAAAACAACAGCCTTCCAATTAAATGGTTCATCCCGGTTGTACTATTATTTTATTAATAAATGAGCGGCATGTGTTTGTTGAATTATACTAAAGAAAATCCCAATAATAAATAAACAGGAATCTGTGAAAAAGAAAAATCACAAACAATAAAGGCGACTGCCGGTGGAATTACCGGCAGGATGCTTACAGGTCTTTTTGCAGTATCACAAAATGAAACGGGATGACAATGGTTTCATAAGAAGATGGTGAATAATTTTCAATGCGGCCGGTATTGTAATAACCGCGGCGTTCATACCAGGCAATTAATTCGTTGCGGAGATGAATGACCCGCATGATAACAGAACAGCACCCTTGTTGTTTGGCATGTTCTTCTGCTGCCAGCACCAACTGGTGCCCCGTTCCCTTTCCCTGCAAACCGGGAGCCACGGAAAGCATACCGAGGTATAACTGCTCCCCTCTTTTTTCCAGGAACACCGTGCCCTCAATTTTTTGTTCCTCATTTTCTGATTTCAGGAAAACCACACCCGGTCTTTTCATCAATACTTCCATTTCTGATGGCAGGATGCGGTAGTCACCGGCAATAATATCAGCTTCGGTGGTCCAGCCTTGTTTGGAACCATCACCCCGGTAAGCGCTGTTGATCAGTGCTACCAGTGCGGGAATATCTTTTTCAGTGGCGATGTGGATGGGCATAACAGTAAAGTTATATTACTGGAAAGATTTCCGATATGATTAATTATATGTGCTACTATTATCAAGGTTCACCGATACATTCAAAGATGATGCGTATCTGCCGGGCGGTGTAATATTTGCTTCTTCGCCTGCCTATCAACTTCTGGTGGGGTTCCAGCCAGGTCCTGATGGTTTTCTGACTTACGCCATACATGCTGGCTAATTCTCCGGGTGTGAAAGGTTTTACTTTCGTGCTGTTGTCGTGGTTCGTAGTGCTCATAACTCATCTTCGTATATTGATTAACGTAATATATTTTCCGTTTCAGAACGGAGAATAAACTTAGCTAAATTTATTAGCAAAACAGTCCGTTTTTGAGGCTTTCTTTTTCCACATCAAAGAAGGATTGAGATACAATGAGATAGAAAAAGGCAGCTTTTAACTGCCTTTTATTTGTACCTGAAACAGTATTTTAACTATCACTTATTTATGAGAATAGCGGTAATAACCAGACCTCCAATGGTGAGTAATTTACCGGCTGTTGTTTTTCTTCTGAGTTTTACTGACATCTCCTTTATATCCTGTTCCAGCTTTTTACCGGATACTACTATTTCATTGAAATGATCCTTTAATGAACTGTATTCCTCATCTTTCAGCTGAAGCATTTTATTTTTTGCCTCCAGCTGTTGTTCCAGGTTAGATTGTATGATTTCCTGCAAACTGTCTTTTATATCTGCTGAACGGATGAATTTTTCAGCTGCAATTCTTAATGAGTCACAAGTTGGCTGGTTTTCCGAAATGCCAGGTTTTGTCATTTCAACCCTATTCTTCAGATCTGATTTCAGTTTGTGATTTTCTTTTTTTACACGATTCAGATCGACCAGCAGGCGATTATTATATTCTTCCAATTGCCTTGTTTGATTTTGTAATGAGTCCTGCTTCCTGTAAAACGCTTTTTCTTTTTCCGCAACTTTATCTTTTACTTCCTTTACCGGTGTGTACCTGCCTGTAACTGATCGCAGTTTCTTGTCACCCCTGAAGATGCTGCAGGTTAACAACCCGCTTAGCCAGGCTGACATAATTATAATAACCAAGGTTTTTGTTTTCATTGTTCCTGATTTTCTTTGAATGATCTTTTTTCAATTGAATAACCGAAGCAAGCTGCTCCTATCAATGAGGCGAAGGAGTAGAACATGAATTCGGGTATGTTTTTCTGGAAGAACTGCTGCGCCACCCAACTGGTGATGAGGGCCATGATCAATAAGGCCGTAGTGATCTCACGGAGGCTGTAGCAATTGTTTTTGTCTTTGAAGAGCTGCTTTAAGCAGTCTTCTTTTCTATGGGAGTTTGTCATTGTTATTAATTTTTTTATTGATTGTTCGAAGATTCATTTGCTCAGTTTTAAGTACCCCAACAGGGCAGATTCTTATTGAGCTTGCCATTACTGAATTATCCCTCTTTCTTTTGATCAACAATGAATAGCCGAAGAACCTGATTTATGTTATTCATTACACCTGCAATGTTGACTCACCCCCGATCTTCCCGGGCTGAACCCGGGACAGGTTCTCTATAGAATAGAGAGGGGGTGATTGAGATTGGCGTTGAAAATGAAGTTTATCCTATTTCACCTTCTCCAATAAGGGTGTAGGTGAAATTGTTACCATACAATTGCTTGTGACGATAGGCCAGTTTTATCAATAAATTGAAGTCGTCAATATTTGCCAGTACCTGGCAACCAGCGGAATGTTTGTTTACTTCTTTTGTTACTCCGTTAACTGAAGCCCGGTGAATGTTTATACCGAATATTCCTGTCTGCTCGGTTCCCGCCTTACAATCGAGGTGATCATCTTTATTTGTATCACGGTACACTGTAACCGGGTTTTGCTGTACCAGCGCCTGGTATTTTCCCCGATGCACTCCTACCCTGTGTGAATTTTTATACTGACCGGGTTTTAAGATGGCCGTACCGCCCGGATTCATAAAGGTCTTTAACCAATAAGTTCCCGGGTCCGTGGTCGCAGGAAATGAATTGTAGATCCACTCTCCATCCATTCTTTTGTAGAAGATATTGATAGTGTCATCAAACTGATTGGCCTTATGGTTTGTGCTGCGCACCCCGACTATGTTTAACTCGAAAGGGCGGGTATTGGTGGTGTAGCCCTTACGGGCAAGGGTTTTTATTAGTGATTGTAACATATTACTATTTTTTAATCGTGTACAAATGCTTATTTGATACCTGTACTTTTTATGTGAAACTTAAGTATTGATTTGTCCCTCTTTCTTTTGCTTGTTCAAAAGAAAGAGGCAAAGAAAAGAACAGGCAAAA
>DAOLIV010000012.1:44243-66063 GCA_035328345.1 Chitinophagaceae bacterium
CGGTAATTTGCCTTTGATTGCTTTGCGTAAGGATTTTCTTTCTGAATGTTCCTGTTATTCCTGTATTCCCACAACGAGTATTAAAAAGCTAATGCTATGTATACTGACCAGGCATAATCAGCTAACACTCTAATTAATGTTACCCTTACAACACAATGTTTCTTACACTTTGCGCTACTTCAGTACTGATTTATCCCTCTTTCTTTTGCTTGTTCAAAAGAAAGAGGCAAAGAAAAGAACAGGCAAAACGATTGCCTCCGGCCGTTTTGCCGGCCAACTCACACGAAGTGTGTTATGAGCGGAACTACTATTTATGATCTGCATTAAATAGCCGAAACTGCTGATTCGTGATATTCATGATACCTGATAGCACTGATTTTTTGACTGGCTGTATTTCGTTCACCGCATTTATAGTTAGTCAAAAAAGAGGTGCCGGTAATTTGCCTTTGATTGCTTTGCGTAAGGATTTTCTTTCTGAATGTTCCTGTAACCTCAGTATTCTAACAATGTGTATTTAAATTGAACTGAATCTATTGACTCACCCCCCGACCCCCTCTCTACCAAGCAGAGAGGGGGAGATTTGGCTTAGGTTTATTTTATCTAACCACAAGCCCCTGTGGCAGGCTTTCTCTATTAAACGGGAGGGGTGAGACGAAGGATGAGATCGTAATCTTAGTATCAATTACACTCCGCTGACTTTTATGAGGCTAAGGGCATTGAAGGTTCCATTTTTTAACGGATAGTTGATGCCGTTGACCTGCTGGAAGAATTGAATACCGAATACGAGGAACAAAGGATGTGTGCTGTTGGCTGTTACCGCATTGACCAGGTTCAATGCTGTGGTTGCTGTTGCATCCCAGGGCAGTACTGCCGATTCTTTGGTATCGGTGATGAATGTCTCGTTTTCAAAATCTATTTCAGCACCCATGCTGACGATCTTGAAATGCGTGGTTCCTGACGGAGCTGCGAGCTGTTCTGCGGGAATGAAGGATGGCATGTCAACTGTTAATGTTCCTGCTACCCTATCGATCACAGAATTGAAGGGAGCAAAGATGGTAGTGCCGAGACGGGCATTGCTGTTGAAGTCGAAGCCCTGCAGAAACTCAGCTTCACCATCAATTACATTACGTAATCCACGGGGGTTGGTAGCATCGGCTTTGATGACCTTCATCATTTCAGAAGTAAGCCGACTGGTGACCTTCCTGTCTTTTGCATTCTGCAATAAGGTGCGGATGGCATTGCGCAACAGTTTTGTTGCCTTGCCAGCCCTTCCGAATTCTGCATTGTTTTCTCTTGTGCGCTGGAAGGCCGGATCGGTGGCGATCCTTGTTCCGTCCAAACTTGTTTTTTCTTTGGCGATGTATCCGTTCTCGGTTCTTGAGAAGGTGATCTCGCCGATGGTTCCCTTAATTTTCAAGGGGCCCTTGAGTTTTGCCATTTTGTTTATTTTTTGGTTATGAAATAGGACAACATGCCTGATCGTGATCATCAGCGCTTTGCATGCTGTGTGCCTGTTTACTATTTTTTCTGCTGCCGGATGTGGATAACGATACGGCTTCAGACGGAGTTGGTGGGGAGTTAGCAGGGAGTTGGGTGGGAGTTGACTCACCCCCCGGCTTGATGGTTTGAGATTGAGGTTAAGAAGTTGACTCACCCCCCGGCCCCCTCTCTATAGAATAGAGAGGGGGTGATTGAGTTGTGTTTGTTTATTTTGCCTCTGTTCCAATCCTAACTGGTTGAACCCGGCACAAGCCCTCTCTATAGAATAGAGAGGGGGTGATTGAGTTGTGTTTGTTTATTTTGCCTAGTTCCAATCCTAACTGGTTGAACCCGGGACAAGCCCTCTCTATAGAATAGAGAGGGGGTGATTGAGTTGTGTTTGTTTATTTTGCCTAGTTCCAATCCTAACTGGTTGAACCCGGGACAAGCCCTCTCTATAGAATAGAGAGGGGGTGATTGAGTTGTGCTTGTTTATTTTGCCTCACCCCCAACCCCTCTCCACAAGTGGAGAGGGGAGTTAGAAATATTAAGGCATATTTACGCATTTTGAATATTTGCAATAACAGCGAGGAAGAGATTAAGCATGGATTGGGCATCCTGGTCGCTGAAATAGGATCTCCAGTAGTGAAAATCATTTGCAGAATCTGACTGAACTGTTTCGAGTACAGCTTCGGGGAAGGCTTTGAGTGCCTGGCGGAAAGCCGGTATTGAATGTCTTGTATTTTCTATTGCCTCATACCATCGGCAGGTGCCAGCAAATCCATTTTTGTTAGAAGGGCTGAACCATTGTGTTGGCACGGGTGCATAAGTACCCGGATGGGTGCTGATGTATTGTCTTGCCAGCAAGACCCGCTGTACCAATTCTGAAAATGCTTTACATGGATTTAATTGACGGCTGATAAATTCTTTTACCAGTTCCTGTGCTTTTTCTTTTTCAATTGCTGAGAATGCCTCGCCGTTCCACAGTGCGGTGTATGTGATCTGCCAAGCGAGGGCTGTTAACTGGTTTAGCTGTTGCTGGTATTGCTGCTGACCCTTTATGAGGGTGAGCCGTGAATTGTGAAGCTTGCCTGCCGATTGACAGATTGGAAATGCTGTTGCCTGTTGTATCATAGTATTTCTATTTTTTGCTTGTGGATACAAACATAGCATGGGACTATACCCCTGCTTTCCGTTTGGGGAAGGGCGGGGATGCGGAGGGAATTGAATGGAAGGGAAAGGATTGAATGGGAACCACAGGGAAGGCGGGGCTATATAAGTGGCTGCCCGAAAAAGAGATATGCCATTTTATGAATGTAATTTTAAATGTATTGAATTCTGAAAATGAGGAGCCGGATGATTTAAGAATTATTCTTTTATGTTATGAATTAAACATTAATTTATGGATACACCACATCCGGTTAAAATTTTGGTTTGTGATGATCACCAGTTATTCAGAACCGGGGTAAGAAACAGCTTGCGTAAATATGCCGATGCTGAAATTATTGGTGAGGCCGAAAACGGGAAAGTATTGCTGGATATGCTGGAAAATTTACAACCTGATATTATTTTATTGAATATCCAGATGCCGGTACTGGATGGCATAGAAACATTACCCATTCTAAGAAAAGAATTTCCACATATCAAGGTTATCATACTTTCCATGCATAACGACCCGGCAGTGATTTGTAAAATGCTTGAGTTGGGAGCCAGTTGTTACCTGACCAAAGATGTTACCTCTGCAGAGATATATGAAGCAATTAAAGCTTGCGCCGGGCAATGGTTTTATATGAACTGCACTATGCAAAAAGCCATTGCCTCTTATTATAATTTTCCAAATGAAAAACAGGATGCTTTTTCTAAAGAAACACTTAGTGAGAATGAAACGAAGATATTGGTATTATTGGCCGAAAATACTCCGGAAGAAGAAATTGCAATACAATTGAACTTAACAAAACGAACTATCAGTACCATTATTGACAACCTGAAAAGAAAAGCAGAAGTAAATACAAAAAAGCTACTGCTTGCTGCTGCCAGGAAAGAAAAGATCATTAAGAAAATGGATGTATTCGCAAGATTATCCAAAAAGCTGAAGAACACTTTCAAGTAACTCATCAGAGGAGAAAAAAAGCATTGATAAATGCTACCAGCCCGGGGATGTCTTTTTCAGTGGCGATTTGGGTGGGCCTAAACAAAGATAACTACCAAGTAGTAATGAAGTAAGGAGTTGTAATAGAAGAGTTGTTAATGTACTAAAATGGTTGGAGGAAGACAAACACCAACCTCGGCAGAAAATTATAATAATATAAATGGGTACAGTTCTTTTTCTTTCGCTTCTAAAATATTAACTTCTTTGATTTGAATTGATATTTTTTGATTACTAAATTCATCAGTTAAAAAAAATGACTTTACTTTTTTTACCGGGCAATCATCTTGCTTTTTAATATAAGGATAAAGAAGAATTATTTTGTCTTTTTCATATCTCACAGCATATCCCATCATTTGATACAAATCCTGTTGTGAAACTCCATATTTCCCATCAGCAGAATTCTCATCAAGCTCTTTATACTTTGTATCAATTATGATTGAGTCATTATAAATAATATCCGGCTTTAACTGAAAGGTGTTACAATCAGTAAGAAATTTAAACCTTGGTTGACGCAATACTTGTTTAAAACTATATTTCTCTATAACACCCACTATATACTCTTCGTAGACCAGTTCCATAGGAACAAGGAAGCAAAAATTAGGGTTTCCTATAGACTGACTCCTGAATGAATTGCCAGACAAGAACATTTTACACATATTCAAAATGGGCTGCCATTCATCATACAGGCGATTAAAAGTAACTTTATTACAGTCTTTTTCAATGCAGTTCCTATCTTCCACTTCATCAAGCATAAACAGAATGTTTTGAAGACGACGCCGGCTATAACCATTTTCAGTAACAGTCAATAAAACCCTGGATACAAACTTTAGTATCTGATTAAAAAGATTGTCAAATTGAAAGGATTCATAATTAGAAATGATTCGCTGATTGTTTCCTGTTACAAGGGAAGTCCCGATATATTCATTAACTGCCAATCGTCCTTTTAGAAAGGAAGTAGCTTCTGTAATTTCTTCAAACCGCTGAAAGGGTAATTGTTCAAGTAATTTATTAGTGAACTCGGCGTAAATGAAAATAAATGGTTCAAGAAAATGATCGAACTTTTGTTCTTCGAAGCTTACATCAGAAAAAGGAAACCGTAGCCGTGTCGAATAACGTAACCAATGCAATAGATTTGAAGTAATGTAGTGCATTCTGCTGGCAGGATCCGGAACGGATTTTGCAAACACCTTAGGCAAAATATTAATTGACACTCCATCGTACTGGATAAAACCTACATAGTTCTTTGCAGATATATACTCATCATCAAAACGAACGAATCCTTGCTTATATCTTTTAAGATCACTTATTTCCTCTTCATTTATTTCTTCTTCTTTTTCAAAATATAATAAGCTTCTATTTTCCCAAATGCCCGTTAAGTATTGTTTAAAGCCCGGTATATCAAAACCTGGGGGCAATTTTTCCCACTTCCACTCATATAAATACAAGTCATTCATTATTTAGGTTGTACAGTAATTACTCCAATAGATCCGTTATTTATAACATATGCTTCAGATAACCCACCTTCCCTGAATGCTTTTTCCAGGAGTTCAAGCACTTTTCCTTCTTTTGCCGAATAGAAATATTCTGTAAGTAAAGGGATAATTTTCTTATTTATAGCAGATAGAAAGTCAAATTTATTCTCTTTAGAATTCTCCATTAAATATGAATGTCCTATTGCAAAATCAACTCCTCTTTCCAGTTTTATCTGTTTATTAAGAGAATTAAAGAATCCTTTGAATTCTTCCTTTACATACTCGTCATCGGGATACATGGGAATAAACTCAAACCGCCTTCTTAATGCAATATCAAGTAGTGCTATGGATTTATCAGCTGTGTTCATTGTACCGATGATATAGAAATTATTGGGTACTGTAAAATCATCACCTGAAGGAAGTTTAATTTTCATTTTCTGATCATTACCCCATCGCTTATCTTCCTCAATTAATGTGATCAATTCCCCAAAGACCCTGGATATATTAGCCCGGTTTATTTCATCTATAATTAAGACGTATTTTTCCCTTTTGACATCGCTAACAGTTCTTCTTAGTTGATCTGCTCTGTTCCTAAGTGCTTTTGCTAAAGGCCTGTAATAGTATTTCAACCCTTGGGTGTGATCGATTTCTGGGTGTTCAAAATATTTTTTTAAGGTAGGTATATATATAGCATGGCCTTTACCTCCACTTTGTTTTGTGAAATCAAAATTTTCATTTTCAGGATTATACTTTGTTAATACGAATTGATAGTCTTTACTCTCCATCTGTACTGAAATAGGACCTGTTTCATCAATTAAAGGCCTAAAAAAATCTTCAAATACTTCCTCAAAAGTTGGGTCTACCGATACTTCCTGATTGGATGACTCTAAAAAGTTTTTAAGAGCTACATCAGCTAACTTTTTAAAAATACCGTCTTTTTTTTCAAATGTTAAATGAGTTGCTGATTCAACTCTTGGCCTTAATCCTTGAATAAATTCTTCGTAGCTATAATTCTGATGAAACGTAATAAACTCAATGAAACCCTGACTTCTTAATTCTTCAAAGCGATCAACGAGATTCTTTCGTTTTCCCGCTTTTTCTAATTCTGCAACTTTCTCTTCTCCATCAATAATAGATAAAGCATAATTAATGGTATGGTATGTCTTCCCCGTTCCGGGAGGACCATATAATATTTGATTTAGCGGAATCATAGTAGTTAGTTTATTTTTTGATACAGTTTCCTCATCATTAGATTCTTCCAGAAGTTGAATCAATTCATTTTTAGTAAGCTGATTTTTAATTTCATGCACAGTAGTCAGGTTACCTTCTTTTTGTTTTGGGAAATCTTTTGAAGTTGTAACCCATCTAACCTTCCTCTTTTGAGGGAATTCATCTTCTTCATCAAAAAAATAGTCCCCTTCTATAACACCAATGCCAAGAATATCATAACCATTTTGCGCTACTACATAATCACCTTTATTCATTATTTTAAAAAAAGACCACATTTCTCCAGCCTTTTTACTTACGGTCGGATTATGGCCTTTATAAGTATACCCTTCATCAATAAGACGATTATATATATCATCCCTCCTGATTTTTGGAATACTCCTTAGATCGCCTATTTCGGGCCATCCGATCTTAATTTCACTATCCCGTAACATCTCTTCCCAATAACTTTTCTCTCCATCTGTTGTACCAATCCGCCAAAAGGGTTTCTTAGTATTCTCGAGGTAAGCTCTATGAGAAATAACATAAAACGGCTGATTGAGTTTTTCTTTAGCCTTTTTTAGGAGTTGTAAATACCCTGTAAGTGACGAATAGCCGGTATTAATACCATTAACTTCTAAAAATGGTATTGTCTGGCCATTAATTGGCAAATATTGTTCTGGATTTGCGATAAATAATCCTGTAGTAAGCTTTGCATCTCTTACTGTAATAACCTGAAGTGCCCTAATGTATGTTGCTTCTTGAATATCACCATCCCTGGCCTGTTTAAAGAGTTCCCACATTGCAGGAATATCTTCTTTCTTTCTATGTATTTCATATCCAAAGTACCAAACCTGGAATGCATTGGATGTAGGTATACCATCAAAATCATTTATCTCAGCTGCAATCTCCAGTTGTTCTAGAATTTTATAAACGACTTCTTTCCTTTTTTCAATGTTTTTTACTTTATGTATGTAGGAGAAGAAAGTAAAGGGATCGATTTCAGACAATTCCTTTTCACCATTCAGTGTTTTGTCTTTAATTCCTTCTGTTATTCCGGCATTTTTTATAATCTGAATTAATGCTGCCTGGTTATTTTCATATTCAAATAACTTTTCTGAAATCATTCTGTAAACTGGAACCCATGTATAACCGTCCGATATTGCTTTCTTTGGCTTTACATCAAATCCAAGATTTCTTAAGATTTTAAATGCATCTGTTTTTTCGCCACCTTCAAATTCAGCAGGTTCTAATTCTCTACCATTTGCATATTTTGATGCAAGTGATAAAATGTACTTGGGAGGATAGTATTTACCTTCATATTCCAAATCGTAAGTTGAGGAATGCCTCCCTGTTCTAATCCCATCTTTATCAATTTCTTTAATTGCCGATAATATATCATTCCTGGTAATCTTGTCAAGTAATTCTTGTAACATAATAGCTTATTAGTTCTTAATAAAATACCAGTTTCTATTTATTGACTTTTGCTCAACTCTTAAGTTCTTGATTAAATAACTCTTATTATCAGTATCCAATTCTCTTAAAATTTTTCTTATTGGTAACCCTTTCCGGTGATCTTTTTTGAAAATTCCTTTCTTAATTAACAGAGGCATTAAATCTTTTGCCATAATCTCTTTTACGGATTTATTTTTCTCAAAATAATCCCTTACAATTTGATCAATCCTTCCTACCAAATGTATTCTCTTCTCTTTCATATTAATCTATTTTTTATTCAACGCTGCTATAATTGCTTTAAAATTCTCTAACCCTGCTTCCAAATTTTCAATAATTTCTGCTGCCAATACATCAGGGTCGGGTAGATTATCTAAGTCCGCTAAGGAATTGTCCTTTAACCAAGAAATGTCTAATGACGTTTTGTCTCTGGCACTGATATCATCATATTCAAATTTTCTCCAACGACCTTCAGGATTGGATTCCGACCATGTTTCTTTTCTTTTGTGTCTGTTTTTGGGATTGTAGCAAGTGATGAAGTCTTTTAAATCTTCAAGCTTTAACGGGTTTTTCTTTAGTGTATGATGAATATTTGTTCGGTAATCATATACCCAAACATCTTTTGTCCAAGGATTTTTACTTGCAGGTTTCCCATCAAAGAATAACACGTTTGCTTTTACTCCATGAGCATAAAATATTCCGGTAGGTAATCTTAAAATGGTGTGTAAATCCGTTTTTTGAAGCAATGCCTGTCTTACTTTCTCACCAACACCACCTTCAAACAAAACATTGTCCGGTAATACTACAGCCGCTTTTCCAGTTGTGTTGAGCATGGACATGATATGCTGCAAGAAATTCAACTGTTTGTTGCTCGTGGTAACAATGAAATCCTGACGGTTATAAACCAAATCTTCCTTTTCTTCTTCACCCTCTTCGTTGGTGATGGTCATGCTGCTTTTCTTACCAAATGGCGGATTTGCCAGCACATAATCAAAGGTGGTTTTGGGTGCTGACAACAAAGCATCTTCTGATGATATGAAACTTTCTTTGGCACTGATATCACCAATGCCGTGAAGAAATAAATTCATGAGGCATAGCCTGCGGGTGTTGGCTACAATTTCATTTCCAAAAAAAGTATTGGACTTTAAGAATTTAGCTTCATCCTTATCCAGCTGGTAATTCTTTTTGTCTGTCACGTAATCATAGGCTCCGAGAAAAAAACCACCCGTACCGCATGCCGGATCGGCAATGGTCTTTTTCGGTTCGGGGCGAACACAGGTCACCATGGTGGCAATTAATTCCCGGGGAGTAAAATACTGCCCTGCACCGCTCTTGGTGTCTTCGGCATTTTTCTTCAACAGCCCTTCGTAAATATCTCCTTTGTCTTTTACACCCATGCCTACCCAATTCTCCCCGTTAATCATTTGTATGAGCTTATACAATTTGGCGGGGTCCTGTATTTTATTCTGGCTCTTGGTAAAAATCTGGCCCAGTATTCCTTTCTCTTTGCCAAGCGACCGGAGTATTTTATTGTAGAGTTTCTCCAGGTCATCCCCGCTTTCTTTTATTAGGGCCTCCCAGCTTAATTCTTTGGGTATGCTGATGTCTTTTCTTCCATGTGGTGGTTTGGTATACTCATCGGCCATTTTTAAAAAAAGCAAATAGGTAAGTTGCTCCAGGTAATCACCGTAGCTTACACCATCATCCCGTAGGGTATTGCAGAAATTCCAGATTTTTTGAACGATTGTACTTGACATACTTAATTGTTTATCTTTTGTAATATCGAGTCGTAAAATAAATTATCGTTGCAATTTGCTAGAAACTTAAAAAGTGCTCCTTTAATAATTCCGAATTCAATATGTGGTTGATTTAAATAAATTTCTGCACAAATTCTGAATTCACTTTTTAAGTTTTTTCTGCTTGTAAGCCTTGCTCTTGATTTCCTAATAGATTCTTCAAACTGAATTAACCATTCATCAAAAAAAATAGCTAAAACCATTTCTGAATATCTTCTTTTTATGTCATACACATTCTCCCACGTTTCAACATAGTCGTTTTGAGGATTTAAAGCAATATTCCAGATTCCTGCTCTATTTCTGGTATTTGGCAATGTGCTTGAGTTAAGACTTATTTTTATCTGGTAGCTTCTTTGAAAAGGGAATGCAAAAACTCTTCTGTTTCCTGTATTAGGATGATAGAGCACATCTTTCCTAAATTTAAAAATCTGGTTGCAATCCCTTCCTGTCGGTACCAGATTTTTCATGTTGACAGACATTAATGGATAAAACTCCTGGCTTAGAATATGATCATAGTCCTGCCTTCTAATATGAGGAGGAAAAAGCCCTTCAATTCCGCAAAAGGGACAGACTTTAAATTTTCTGTTGATGCAAAAATCATTATAGGATTGTTCATAATGATCATGAAAACTAGCTGTACCCTTTATCTTAGATGAATATAAAAATGAAAATAGATCTTTGATGGTATTACGAATTCCAGCTGGCAAACCTGACAGTTTGAGACTATTACCATTTACTGCGATGCTTTCCAAAATGTTTTTTATGTCTTGAGTTTGCGCAAAAATTGTGTACACTCTTTGTTTATCATTATTGGGAAGATTTTTATACGCATCAAAAAATAACTCAAACTTGTTTCGCAATTCATCAGCTCTATTTAACTGCGTCACAAAATCGGGATGAAAATAATTATTGATTGGGTTGAAATTAGAAGTATTATCTACTGATCTGAGTTTCCTAAAAAAAAAGATTACATGCTGATTTAGCTTATTAACAGGATGATTCTTAAGAAATGTATATGTAAACAGCATTTATTTAGATGATTTTAGTTCATGTAATCGTCTTAAGACATAAAATTTTTCTGAAGACTCTCCGAATTTCCCAATACTATTCTCTATGTTTTTGATACTACTTGATTTTTGGAGTTTCAAAAGTTCTTCCAGTGACTTTTCGGAGATCGTATTATCCATTTCAAATGCCATCTTAAGTATATAATCAAAATTTGACCCGTAGGTTTCATTTGAAGGCTGATCAACATGTAATTTTCCTTTCTGATCTTTCTTAAATACATAAACCTTTTCTCTCTTGCTGTCTGCCACTACAAATGGTGAGTGACTGGTAATAAAAAAATCTTGTTTTCTTCCTTTTACAATTTCATCCAGCATTTTAATAAACTCTCTTCTCCATATTGGGTTAAAGTGAGTTTCCGGTTCGTCAAGAAGAAACAGGGAATTTTCAAAATCAATCATGAGCACAGTACCAAACACATTCATGTATTGATGCTCGCCATCACTTAACGACAGATAATTTATCAATTCCCCGGAACTGTGTCTTAGCTTGATTTCAGAGTAGTGAAGCACTTTATCCTTATCGGGCACTACCGGATTTCTTATTAAAGCTTTTCTTGACCTCCTTTTCCGTTTTATTTCTCTCAGATATTTATCCTCTACAAGCAGATTGTTCAATAACTCTATTTTATACAATGCAGTATAAAATTCGATTGGTTTTTTAAAGAAATGGTTTAAGGCATCTTTTGTTGCCTTGTTATTGTAAAAGTCAAGAGTATGCCTGTTTTCCTTCTGACTATATTCATAGCATGTGGCTACGGCTTTTAGTATGCCAATCCATTTTTCCAAATCTTCAGTTAAAACAATTCCTCCGGAAGGTGCAGCTGTTTGCTTGGTTTGAATAATGAGCTGAAAGCTCCTTAGCGATTTTAAATTATCTGTCGATAGTAATTTTTTCAGCTTTCGTGAACCTGAGTAAACGAGATTGGAAATTACGACACCGATATTGGTTGTATAATCCATCAGATAAAAGCGGGGTTCATAATCTTCCCCTTCGATTGTTCCAAATGCCCTTTTGGCAGTATAATCTGCATACTCATCATAATAATCCATAAATGGAAAACTAAGCGTTTCATTGTCGCCTGAGGTATATGCCACCACCTTTGTTGGTAGAAACTGATGCATCGTTTCTACAAACCATTCAACTTCCTTGCCTTTAGATGTAATAAATATTTCAGGGGCTTTACTTTTTATATTTTGCTGTTTAACCTCTACCAGATACTTTTTTTTCCTAATAGTAAGAGAATAATCAAGTTCAAATAATAAAGGGGAATCGATTACGATGGATAAATTATTGGGATTGCCATAAATTTTATCCAAGTAATAGAAAATCTCAGCGAGTGTCTCTAGCACCTGTGACTTACCTGTGCCATTTACGCCAATAAAACAATTGGGATTGGCAGAATTGTTGGAACCATCATAGAAAAAGAGTTCCACCCCATTGAGTAAGGGGCGGCTGGGTGAATCAATTATTTTGAGTCTATGAATTTTCACTTCCCTATATATTTAAATTTCATTACACCCTCTCCTTTTTTAAATGTCATTGAAATTTCCTTTCCTTCATCAAGCATCATAAAAAGTTCGTCCTTGAGATCATCATATTTAAGATTTGAATTACCCCTTAATTCATCAAATGTGAATTCTTTTCGTGCAAAAGAGGATTTAATAATATCTGATAGTGAAATATTCTTTTTTCTTGTCTTCATTTTCTCTTTAGGTGTTTTTTTTTGTTTCTTTTTTTTCTCTTTCTCCGCTTTTAAATACTCTTCCCTTTCCTTTTTAATTCTCTCCAGCAACACACTTGCAGGTTCATCAGTTGGGTCTTGCTCAACCAATTTTCCTTCAAAAGCTTTTTGAAGGAGAGATTGTTTTAAAACGTCAGATTGAACAATTTTGCCTTCAAGTTCTTTTTCTAGTGTATTAATTGATTCGAATGTTGTTTGAAGATATTCAATAAGGCTATTTTGTAGACTCTTATCCTTTGGAAATCTAAGTGTCAGATTCTTCAAGTCTCTTAGAATAATTCGTCTAATTGCAACACCTTTCTTTTGATCTAATGCTTGATTTATAAATTGTGTAGATTTTAAAGCGTAGAATAATAATCGTGAATCAATAATGGAGGTGTTTGTTCTAAGGATTGCTATTGATGATAATACAACAAAATCTTTTTCGTAATCAATGAGACTAACTTTTCCAACAGTTCCATCTTTTGAAAAAAGCACATCACCTTTATTAGGTTTACATCCATTATAAACTAATTTGTCAAAATCAATTTTTGAAATCTTTAAACTATTCTCAAAATCAATTATATCATTTTGTATGTCTTTGACAGTTATATAAGGATATCCCTCTGAAACTGCTTTGGGTGAAAAATGAGAGCCATCGGTAATTTCTGAACATACACCAGACAATGAAGTATTTATCCAGTCTTCATTTTTAAATTTTCCATCAAATTCAACTTTTCCTTCAAAAGCATGTTTCAAAATAGACTGTCTGTAAACCTTCAACTGTTCCAAAGAAGTTTGCAATTGCTCTTTACCTTTTTCAAGTTCGCTTAATAGTTCATCTAGTTTTTCTACAATGCGGTTTTGTTCGTTGAGTGGTGGAAGTGGGACAAGCTGATTTAAGACATCCGAATTTCTAACAGCAGGGTAACTTGAGCCACGTTGAAGCTCATTTAACTTCTCGAGAAAGGCTTTGGATAAACATAAATAGAAAAAATACTTTTTATTCAACGGAGAGGCCGGTCTAATAACACAAAATCCTGTTGATGCAATTTGATTATCATATTGACTGTCGACCTGTGCGATATTCTTTAAGTATGTTCTTACAGTGGAAAATAAAGTATCTCCAGCTTTTACAATCTGTTGAGCCCTTGAAGGTGCTTCTGAATATTTATATTTTTTAGGGTCTGTTATTCTGTTGATTGTATTATCAATTGAATTTATATCCAAATAAGAAAATTCATCGTTAGGGTTAACATAAATTGAAGTCCATTTTTCTATCGGTAATGTCAATTCCTCCAATCTAGTGTCTATCCAATTATGTGGGAGTGATTCCTTCATATTATGCTGCTAAAGCCTCATTTAATTCGTTAATAATCTCATCAGTTTGCTCACCGAACAAATTCCACATTTTGGTCAAACCGCCATTGGCAATAAATGGACTCAAATCAAAGTCCTCCCTGTCTATGTGAAAACTGTTGGCTACGTAGTCCTTTATCATTCTCAGCCATTGCATCTGTTCTTCGGTAAACTTTAATGTACCGGCTTGTTTTCTAAACACCCAATCCTGAAAGTTCTTATCCACTGTTTTGTCAAAGGCAGTAAGGTTGATATCAATGCCGCTTACTTTGCGTATCAACGAAACCAAGGCAATCAATTCATTTTTAGGAGAGCCGTTACTTTGCCCTAATTGCTCATAGGCACGCCACACATGCAAAGGAGCCAATAAAGGTTTTTCGGTTTTTAGTAACTCATACACATCTTTAATCATTTTGTAAGTCAGTTCACGTCTGCGGTATGGCTGGCTGTAAAAAATCTGCAAGGCTGTAATTTCATCTTTGTGGCTTTCTATCCAGGCCGTAAAGTCCTGAATTAATGTTTGAGCCTTATCGGTGTTGTCTTTATCCCAACCCACATTTAATAAGGTGTCGGGGTTAATATGGTCAATCACCTGTGCATGGGCTTTTCTTACATTTTCAATGTAGGTGTTCAATTCACCGTTAAACACAGCAGCGGCTTTGTCTTGTAAAGCGTTAACCTGTTCATTGTATTTTTCATCTTTCAGCACCGGAGATTCACCCGCATATTGTGTTTCAACTTTGTATCGGATTTCTTCCAATGTGTCAGGGTTGTAGGCATTCAACAATTCTTTTATTACTTGTGAAATGGTTTTGCCATTTGCCTTTTCCTGAAAAGTGGTTTTCTCTTTTTCAGTTACTTGCTTTTCTAAACGGGCTAACCTTCCAGCCAATGATGTAAACAAATCTTCATCTCTTGCACCCACTGCAATAGCCCCTAACAAATCTTTCAATGGAACACCGGGCTTTTTTTCCAAAGGTCGGCTGTCGGTTTTCAAACTTTTGGTTACACCAATAGCATCTACAATTACAAAATGGTCTTTGGTGAACTTAGCAGTTGGTGTTACTTTTTTTAGCGCATCCAAATCAATGGTTCGGGTTCCTCGTCCTTTCATTTGCTCAAAGTAGTTGCGGCTTTTTACATCCCGCATAAAAAGCAAGCACTCCAACGGTTTTACATCAGTGCCTGTGGCAATCATGTCAACCGTTACGGCAATGCGTGGTAAATAATCATTTCTGAATTGAGCCAAAGTGCCTTTCGGGTCTTCGGTGTTGTAAGTGATTTTTTTGCAAAACCTGTTTTCCTCTCCAAATTCTTCACGCACTATCTGAATGATGTCGTCAGCGTGTGAATCTGTCTTTGCAAAAATCAAGGTTTTAGGCACCTCAAATACTCCATGTTCATCAAACCGGTCAGGGAACATTTCATGCAAATGTTCTCTAAATGTCTTGATGATTAAGCGAATCTGATTGGGATTTACGACTTCATCATCCAGTTGCTTGTTAGAATAGGCTTTGTCTTCGTCTAATTGTTCCCAGCGTTTTCGTCTGGTCAGTTTTTCACGGTGGTCAACGTATTCACCTTTCCAGATTACACTTCCCTTTTTGGAGATTTCCGTTTCAATGGTGTAAACGTTGTAACCCACATTCACGCCATCGGCAACGGCTTGCTCGTGAGTGTATTCACTCACTACATTTTGATTGAAGAAACCAAAAGTTCTGTTGTCAGGTGTTGCCGTTAAACCAATCAGAAAACTATCGAAATAATCCAATACCTGTTTCCAAAGGTTATAAATGCTCCGGTGGCATTCGTCAATAATTACAAAGTCAAAAAACTCAATCGGCACTTTTTCATTGTATGCCACAGGAATCGCTTCTCGTTTTTCCCATTTAATTTCTCCCGGATTGGTTTCTTCTGCTGATTCGTCTAATTCTTCACCTTTAAGAATCGAGTAGAACCTCTGTATGGTAGAAATGTAAACTTTGCTGTCGGTCGGTATATAGCTTGCTTTAAGCCGGTGTACTCCGTACAATTCTGTAAACTTTCTGTTGTCATCATTAGGAACATAAGCCATAAATTCCTGTTCAGCCTGTTCTCCAAGATTTTTGGTGTCTACCAAAAACAAAACCCTTTTTGCTTTTGCAAATTTTAGTAACCGATATATAAATGTAATGGCAGTAAAAGTTTTTCCTGAACCGGTTGCCATTTGTATCAAAGCTCTCGGCCTGTTTTCTTTGAAAGAAATATCGAGATTGTTAATTGCATTTATCTGGCAATCTCTCAGGCCATCCGTATTAAGTTCAGGAAGGTCATAGAATCTGGTACGTAGTGTTTTATCTTCTTTTAGCCACTTGGTAAAAGTCTCAGGTCTGTGAAATGTAAAAACTTCCCTTGAACGAGGCTTGGTATCACGATAGTCTGTAAACCGGGTTACCTCACCTGTACTTTCATATACAAAGGGGAGTGGTTCATTGTTTAGGTATTTTAATTTTGACGTTGCATATCCAGTAGATTGTTCTTCCGTATCAGTGACTAAGTGAATTCCTTCTTCTTTTCTTTTTGCCTCGATTATCGCAACTGGTTTGCCTTCAATAAATAGAACATAGTCTGTTTCTTTTCCATCCTGAGTTAATATGTAACGAACCGCAACACCGATACTGGCTCCAAGGTTTATTTTTTCTTTATCCTGAATAACCCAGCCACAGGCAATCAGTTGCTTGTCAATCTTATCTCTTGCAATTTGTTCGGGGTCCTGGTTCAATTTTTAGAAGGCTTTATAGCTCAAAATAAATAAAAAAGGTCAACTCAAATTCAGAGCTGACCTTATGGATAAAGATAAAGAAAGATGATTATAGTTTGAAGAGAGTTGAGAGTTAAAGGTTAAGAGTTAAGAGTTTAGAGATAAGAGTTTAGAGTTGGGGTAGCTGACGGTTCATGGCTCTTAGCTTTTAGCATTCTGCATTCAGCTTAATCTCCAACCATCCTCCGGGCTAAAAAGTTCTGGCAAGTGGATCATAATTTATATCCGTCACTGATGGCATTATGATTGATAGAAGTTGCTACATGAAACCCACTACCTATTATATCCTCATCAATATTAAAACTGAAGATGGTTTTGAAAGCATCGGCAAATTTTTTATCGGTAACAACCGGGCAATGTCTTATGCTCTTTTCCATCTTCTGAAAGGCAGCAGCGAAATAAATGATGACACCATGCTTAGCATGGAGCTGATGGAAACGGTGCAGGAACTGCCGCTGAACCTGCTGATCATCGGCTGCACCCTGGAAGAACTGGCCCATAACTGCCGCATCATTACCAAGGAAACATTCAAAAACAGGAACCTGGAAGAGTTGTAACAGGCGGCACACAATGAAATTTTTTCACTCACCCTGAAAAAATTTCACTTGTGTTGCCAGATTTTCAGTCAGCCGGGGCCATGGCATTTTGTTTGAAACTTTATTAGCATTCATTGTTAAACCAAAAAAACAAGGAGGTTTTTATGACAACCAGTTTGATCAGGAGAAACAACACTGTGCCATCAAAACCTGCAGGCGGATGGATGGACAGGCTTCTCAATGAAAACCTGACCCGCATTTTTAATGATGATTTCTGGGGATTCAACGGTTTGGAACATTCCGTGCAGGTGCCGGTCAATCTCCGGGAAACCGACAAAACCTATGAACTGGAACTGGTGGCCCCCGGTCTTAAAAAAGAAGACCTGAAACTGAATGTAGGCAACAACCAGTTGACCATTTCATTTGAACAAAAGGAAGAAAACAAACAGGAAAACCAGTCCGAAGGATGGCTCCGAAATGAATACCGGATGCAGTCCTTCACCCGCAGCTTTACACTGGATGATTCCGTGGATGTAAACAAAATTGATGCAGCCTACAACAATGGCATCCTGCAGGTAACATTACCCAAGAAAGAAACCGCACAGCGTATCTCCAAAACCATACAGGTGAAATAAGGAAGCGCCATGGCAATGGTTAAGTGTGTTGGCTGACTAATAAAAATGTCCCGCAGAACGGGACATTTTTTATGACAGTACTTTATTGTCAGCTCAGCGGTATTTGTCTGGCATGGGCTGCCAGCCACTGCTC
Organism: Chitinophagaceae bacterium; assembly: GCA_035328345.1. GTDB lineage: Bacteria > Bacteroidota > Bacteroidia > Chitinophagales > Chitinophagaceae > JJ008. The sequence goes on from DAOLIV010000012.1 coordinate 62,049, forward strand.
AAAATTTTGCAGTTGAGGATTCAGCGCTTTTGATCCTTCAACACTGCGCAGCTCATTCATTTCTTTTTCAAATTCATCATACACCTGGAACATATTGCCAAGATCATCAGCGCCCGGGAAACCAAAACCCCGGTACACGGCTGCAGGCACTTTATTATATACCACCGGCTGGTTCAATGCTTTGCTGAGGGCTGCCGCCATCTCGTTGCCGGTAAGATGTTCGCCTGCCACACCGATATGTTTGCCGGCCATTTCTTTTCCTTTTTTAAAAATTCCACAGGCACATCTGCCGATGTCTTCTGCGGCAATGCCCGCCATCTTTGCATCACCGATGGGCAGTGTGAGTGCCAGCCTGCCATCTGCACCCGGTTTGGGCCCGGCGCCGAAATAAATAAAATTGTCCCAGTAAAAAGATGCATATAAAAAAGTAGTGGGCACCCCGGCATCTGTAAAGAAATGATTGGATTCACCCTTGGCATCAAAGTGGGGCACTTTATACTTTCCCATCAGGGTGGGCATGCGGTCATCCTCCAGCGGCACCAGCTTGCGGGTATCTTCCAGTGTGGACCAGATGGCATGCTGTATGCCTGCCTCTTTTGCAGCAGTGGCAAATAATTTTGCTTCCTGCATTTCCCGTTCGGGTGACATATGTGACCAGTAGAAGGTAACAAAGTAAGCGCCGTAAGCTCCCTTCAAAGCATTGTGTACGGAGGCGGGATCAGTAAGGTCGCCCTGCACTACTTCGGCACCCAGCGCTGCCAGTTCTTTTGATTTTTCAGAAGAGGGATCACGGGTAACGGCACGGGCCGTGAATTCACCGTTTTTATCAGCAGTGATGGCACGAACCAGCCCGCCACCCTGTGCACCGGTGGCGCCAAATACTGTAATGATCTTTTTAGCCATAGCTATCGGTTTAATGTTTTAATAAATGGAGTATGAAAATCCTGGTTTTTCTAAAGCTACCACAAAATACTGCTGTTTACGTTGCTGATGAACTTCGTTGCACCAGGTAATATATATAGGTATGTTCAACCCATTAGCTCAACTTTTGTTTGGTGAGGGTTCAACGGTGCAACTTTGCCTGCCCCGATGGATATCAGTGAGCAGCGTACCAATAACCCAAATAACCATGAACCATTCACTATTCACCATTCACCATTCACCATTCACCATTCACTATTCCGCCCAGCTCATAACGTAATCCTTGTTCTCTATATCCAAAGCCTGTTTGGTGAGCATTAATGGCCGGAAGGTATCAACCATTACTGCCAGCTCTTTGGTTTCTTTGGCGCCGATGCTTTTTTGTACAGCCCCGGGATGCGGGCCATGCGGTATGCCGGCAGGATGCAGGGTGATCATGCCCCTTGTTACATTTTTGCGGCTCATAAAATCTCCGTCCACATAATACAAAACTTCATCACTGTCTATATTACTATGATTATACGGTGCAGGGATGGCCTGGGGATGATAGTCGTACAACCGGGGCACAAAGGAACACACCACAAAGGCATTCGTTTCAAAAGTTTGATGCACCGGCGGTGGTTGATGCACACGGCCTGTTATCGGTTCAAAGTCATGAATAGAAAAAATGTATGGATAACAACAACCATCCCAGCCTACCACATCAAACGGATGGGTGCCGTAATGCAAACCATATAACACTCCTTTCTTTTTGGCTTTGATGAGGAAATCGCCTTTTGCATCATAGGTCTTCAGATCCTGCGGCGGACGGATATCTCTTTCACAATACGGTGCATGTTCCATAAGTTGCCCGTATTTGCTCATGTATCTTTTCGGAAAACGCAGCGGGGTGAATGATTCTACAATGAACAAACGGTTTTTTTCATCACGGAATTCAATCTGATAAATCGTTCCCCTGGGCAATATGATATAATCACCATAACTGAAGGGCAGGTCGCCATATTGCGTACGAACCGTGCCGCTGCCTTCATGTACAAAGATCATTTCATCGGCATCGGTGTTTTTATAAAAATAATCTTTGGTGCCGCTGTGCGGGGCGGCGAGCACAATATGACAATCACTATTGACGAGTACCGGCACACGGCTTTTCAGAAACTCTCCGCCGGGTTTTATATTGAATCCTTCAAAGCAGCGGTGCGACAACATTTTTTCTTCAGCCACCTGCGGGCTGACATCTACCTGTGGTTCCGTTTTTATGATCTGTGTGGGCGGATGGCAATGATACAGCAACGAATAATCATCACTGAATCCTTCGGTTGAGAATAACTGCTCACTATACAGTTCGCCATCGGGTTTGCGAAACTGGGTGTGGCGTTTATGTGGAATGTTTCCGAGTTTATAATAATGAGGCATGTTGAAATTATTTTGAATGTTGAATGAGAAGTGTTGAATTGAAAAAGGCGAAAAGCTGAATGCATAACGCCTAAAGCTTAATGCCGAAGGCTGATGGTTTTAATATCGGGACAGTTCTAAAGTAGCGAGGAGGAAAATATATTTCCACTTTCTTTTATCGATGTAGTAGGTAAAGTTTCTGAAAAAAGGCATATACAAATGTAGTGAGATTTGAGTTTAGCCTGAAACCGCTAAGATCACAAAAGAATTACGCAAAGATCCGCAAAGTGAAAACCTCAGGATTACTGGTCTTTGTGCCGTTGCGTTAACTCTGCGTTCTTTGCGGTTAAAAATATTTTTTCGTAAGCCAATAAAAACTTTCAGTTTAGGTTATGTTCGTAGGAAAAAAATTATGACCAGGATCGGTTTGATATCGGATACACATGGATACCTGGATGAACAGGTATTTGAATACTTCAAAGACTGCAATGAAATATGGCATGCGGGAGATATAGGAGATGAATTGCATAAGAGTTCATCCTTCGGCAAGCTCAGGACGATAAAACCATTTAAGGCAGTGTATGGAAATATTGACGGACAAGCCGTAAGAAGTGAATTCCCGGAACAATTGGTCTTTATGTGTGAACAAGTGAAAGTTCTGCTACGGCATATTGGTGGCTATCCGCCGAAATACAATCCTGAAACGAAAAAAGAATTATTGTTGCACCAACCACAACTGTTCATCAGCGGTCATTCGCATATTTTAAAGATCATGTATGATGACAAGATCAACTGCCTGCACATGAACCCCGGCGCTGCGGGTAAACAGGGCTGGCACAAAATGAGAACGATCATCCGTTTTGCTATTGACGGAACCCAAATTAAAGATTGTGAGGTGATTGAACTGGGGACGAGAGGATGAAATGATAAATGTTGAATTTTGAATGTTGAATGATACTGGATGCTGGTTGCTGGTTGCTGAAAATTATTTGATCAGAAATGATTGCGGAGTACAAAGAGCAGAATAATGAGATAGGATGCGATGGATAAGATCATGCCCCAGGAAAAAATGCGGTAGGCCCAGCGGATGAGCCTGTATTTTATATTCAGCAGGTTACCATAATAATACATATCACTGATGACTACTTCCAGCTTTTTATCATCATCGGCCAGTGTTTCTTTCATTTGTTTTTTATACTCCACATAAGACAGCTTTCCGCATTTACGGTAGTGGGTCATGTTATTTTCAAGCTCAGGGTTTTTAAAGAATGGAAAGTCGGGCCTTGCCGATTGCAGGATAAAGAATAAAGCAGCAAGGTTGGTGACCAACAGAATGAGAGCACTGATCCATATATAAGGCATTTTACTCAGTGACTCTGTTAGCAGTGTAACGCTGATAGCCAGCAAAATGGAATTTACCACCAGCATATTGCGGGCTTTCCGGTCGGCATTGCAGATCAAACGGATATAATTAGCTGACGTGTCACGAAGCAGCGTTTCTGTTTTTAAGTGACCATGCAATTTGATCTCTTTATTATTACTGTGTTCATCCACACTTACCATCAGGCATATTTATAGAAAGGTAAATTACTACTTGCTTTACCGGGCAGTTATGACATGCATCAGGAGACGAGTTGATAATGAAAGAGAGTTAAGAGTTAAGAGTTAAGAGTTAAGAGTTGAGAGTTAAGAGTTGAGAGTT
>DAOLIV010000012.1:66163-67871 GCA_035328345.1 Chitinophagaceae bacterium
AGAGTTAAGAGTTGAGAGTTAAGAGTTGAGAGTTGAGAGTTGAGAGTTAAGAGTTGAGAGTTGAGAGTTAAGAGTTGAGAGTTAAGAGTTGAGAGTTATCAGTTACTGGATGCTTGATTCTGGATACTGGATGCTGGATACTTGATGCTGGTTACTGGTTGGTGAAATATATTTCCTAACTTGGAATGAATCAAACTATTACCGATGCTGCTGAAAAACATTCCTATACTACGCATCTTCGATGTAGAAAAAGCCAAAGAATTTTATATCAACTGGCTGGGATTTGAGATCACTTTTGAACACCAGTTTGAACCGGACACTCCTTATTATATAGGTATAAAAAGAGATGAACTTGAGTTTCACCTCAGTGAACATCACGGCGACAGTGTGCCGGGTGTCAGGGTTTTTATTACCTGTAATGAAATAGAAAAATACCTGGCTGAATTGCAAAGCCGTCCTTATAAATATTACCGGCCGGGCATACAGGAAACATTTTATGGCTGTAAGGAAATGGTGGTGCAGGACCCGTTCGGTAACCGCCTGTCATTTAATGAATATATAAACCAGGAAAAATAATTTACTTACTATAAATTTTTTACCATGAATACTTCCCGCCGCCAATGGCTGAAACAAAGTTCAATTGCTGCATTGGGTTTGGGTATTTCATTACGTTCACTGGGTAATGAAGAAGGGCTGGTGAGAAACTTCGGACAACCTGCAGGACTGATCAACCTGGGCAGTAATGAAAATCCTTATGGTGTTTCACCAAAGGCTGCTGCTATGATCAAAGACCTGATGGGTGAAGCGAACCGCTACCAGTATAATGTGGCATCACTGAGATCTTTTAAAAAAGAGCTGGCGGATCATTACGGTATATCACAGGATCAACTACTGATCACACCGGGTTCCGGTGACGGGCTGGCCCATCTTGCCCGTTATTATAGTAATGAAAATATTGTAACTGCCGATCCCACTTTCGGCATTCTGCCTGGTACGGCTGAAAGTATCGGCAGCAAAGTGATAAAGGTTCCGTTGACTACCGATAAAGTGCATGACCTGAACGCATTGATGGCTGCTATTAATAATGAAACATCATTGGTTTATATCTGCAATCCGGCCAATCCAAGCGCCACCATGTTGAAACATGATGTGATCAAAAATTTCTGTGAGGAAGTTGCGAAGAAAACGGCTGTGCTGGTTGATGAAGCTTATATTGATTACCTGGATGCACCCGATAATAAATCGCTGGCTTATTTGACTGCATCGAATCCGAATATTATTGTCATCCGAACCTTTTCAAAAATCCATGCGATGGCCGGATTGAGGATCGGGTTCACTATTGCACATCCGTCATTAATAAAAAAATTGAGCGACAGCTTTTATATGCGTTCACAATTCGGATGCAGTGTGCTCTCCATGGGTGCTGCGATGGCCAGTTTAAAAGATTGGGACCATCAGAAAATGAGCAAGGAGAAAAATGATGCTGCCAGGGATTATACTTTCAATGAACTGAAGAAGATGAATTATTTAATTTATCCTTCGTATACCAACTTTTTATTTTTCAAACTGAATAATTACAGCGGTGATTTTACTGATGACATGCTGAAGAAAAACTTCCTGCTCCGGTCAGCCGATTATGCCGATGGCAAGTGGTGCCGTGTGAGTGTGGGTACTATGGATGAGATGAAACAGTTTGTTGCTGAGATGA
>DAOLIV010000012.1:67971-95179 GCA_035328345.1 Chitinophagaceae bacterium
TTTACATTCCGGGGAACCAGGGACGTCCTTCACCAATTGCCCTGAATGGCCATGGAATAGAGATAAGAATGATCAGCAATGCCAATCCATAAAAGAGAATGGTTCTTCTGTGTTTCACTGCATCAGGCAGCGGTTTTTTGGCATAAGTATATCCAATATGTATTAAGATGATGGCAATGAGCATTCCAAGGAAATGTTCCACTGCAAAAAATCTTGCAACGGGGTCTTTCATAACTTCCGAAAATCCTCTCGTCTTAATACTTATCAATCCCCATGTTTTACCAAAAGCCCATTGGTATAAACCGATCAGCAGCATAATGTCGGCACAGATCATCGTGAACAAACCCGCTTTCCTGTGACCGGGAGTAAACGGGCCTTTTCTACCAGCAAAACTTTTACAGATAGTTACCAGTAAAAGAATCAGCAATACCCAGCGCAAAAAATTATGTGTGTGAAGCAGGCCGTTGTACATGAATATGGTTTTGGTTAAAGTTGGTTACCAAAGATAACATGTCCCGCACAAAGATTATAGCAATTGCCGACATTACTCATTCCAATCCGCCACAAAAACATTGGTATCCCTGGTGCCGCCATTGTTCCTGTTGCTGCAGAAAACAATTTTCTTTCCATCAGGTGAAAACATGGGAAATGCATCAAAGCCTTTGTCACGGCTTATTTTAGTGAGGTTGGATCCATCACCATTAATAGTATACAGGTTGAACGGAAAACCACGGGGATATTCATGATTGGATGCAAAAATGATCCGCTTGCTGTCGGGCATAAATGCCGGCGCCCAGTTGGCCTGCCCGAATGAAGTAACCTGGTGTGCATTACTGCCATCTGCATTAGCAACCCATACTTCCATATTGGTTGGCGCCACTAAATTTTCAGCCAGAAAATCTTTATACTCTTTTATCTCCGCCTCCGTTTTTGGACGGCTGGCCCTCCAGATGATCTTTGTTCCATCCGGGCTGAACCATGCACCGCCATCATAACCAAGCAAATTGGTCACTCTCTTTTCAGCGCCGGTTTCAAGATTCATTATATACAGGTCAATATCGCCATCTTTATCACTGGTATAGATCATTTGTTTGCCATCAGGCGATAAAGTAGCTTCTGCATCGTATCCTTTGGAGTGGGTTAACTGCTTTACAATTTTTCCATCAAGGTCAGCCATGAAAATATCATAGGTATCATACAAAGGCCATATATATTTATTACCATACTTGCTGCGGTCAGGAACAGGGGGACAATTATCACCACCCAAATGAGTGGATGCATAAATAATATGTTTGCCATCTTTGGTAAAGAACGGACAGGTGGTTCTTCCCTTTCCTGAACTGATCATTTTATAAGTAAACTTCTCTCCCTTTTTAGTCGGCACTTTACCCATAAAGATTTGGTCACACATTAATCCTTCTTTGGGGTTGGTACGCTGAAAAACGATATACTTACTGTCATAACTCCAGTAAGCCTCTGCATTATCACCACCGAATGTGAGCTGCTGCAGGTTTTTAAAATGTTTCTCATCCTCATATCGCAACGTGTCTGAATCGGTACCGGCAGAAGCCAGCCTGGCAGAGTTGTTACAGGATACTACAAAGGCAGCTATTGAAAAAAGAAAAATGATGGAGCTGTATTTTTTCATTTTATTATCGTTTTTGATGGCGACGCAAAGTTATTTTTGTTGAAAAGGGGTTTTGTCAATGTATTGTCATTCCTCGAAATAAATTCAATTAGTTTTGCGTTCTTGAATCCTTTGAAAAATGAATAAAGCAGCAAAAATAACAGTCTTTTGTTTAGCCGTACTGAGCATAATCACCAGTTGTGGTGATCATGATGAATCATCTCCTTATTCAGAAATTCTTAGCAAAGCGCCTTTTGCAGGTTTAACGGACAGTATCCGCATCCAACCTGATGATGCCGAACTGTATTACCGCAGGGCCTTGCTATTAAATGATAATAATTTTCCCGAGCCAGCCCTTGCTGATTACCGGAAAGCCTGGTCATTGAAAAAAGATGAATATTATGCACTGGGCATCAGCACCCTTTTACTGGAAAGAAAACCCGATTCTGCTGTTTCATTTCTGAATGAGGCCATTAAAGAGCTTCCGAATAGTTTATCACTGCGGCTCAATCTTGCCCGTTCTTTGAATGCAATGAATAAAACTGACGAAGCTATCGCTATCTGTATGGACATTCTCAAACAAAATCCTGCGCAGGTGGATGTGCTGAAGATGACCGCAGAACTGCTGGAGAAAAAAGGAAATCACAGTGAAGGTATTGCCCTTTTGGAAAGAGCCTATAACCTGGTACCATCGGATGTGGAACTGAATTACATGCTGGCTCTTCGTTATGCTGAGAATAAAAATCCAAAAGTTCTTTCCCTTTGTGATTCACTGATCAGGGCTGACTCATCAGGCGAAAGGGCCGAACCTTATTATTATAAAGGCATTTATTATTCCGGCATCAATGAAAAAAACAAAGCGCTGACTTTTTTTGACGAAGCAGTAAAACACAACTACAATATGCTGGAGGGATATATTGAAAAAGGAAGCATTTTGTTTGAGATGAAGAAATACAATGAGGCGTTGAAAGTATTTAACCTGCTGCTGAATATTTCTCCTGAATATCCTGATTCGTATTACTGGATCGCCAAATGCCAGCAGGCATTGGGACAAAAAGAAGAAGCCAAGCTGAATTACCAGAGAGCTTATGGTCTTGATAATACCTTTAAAGAAGCAAAGGACTCAGCCGATAAGCTGAAATAAGGTTATCTTGCAGCGCAAAATGATTCAATGCCAATAGTTGCTCCCTCCTTATTATCCGCAAATTTCCTGAAACTGGAAGATGAATGTAAAATGCTGAACGAAAGTGAAGCTGACTGGTTCCATCTTGATGTGATGGATGGCCGCTTTGTTCCCAATATCACTTTCGGTCCTATGATGATTGCATTTATCCGCAAAGCAGCTAAAAAACCCTGTGATGTCCACCTGATGATCGAGCAACCAGAAAATTTTGCTGAAGAATTCAAGAATGCCGGCGCCGACAGGCTCAGTGTTCATATTGAAGCCTGCCGTCATTTACACCGGAATATTGAGCAAATAAAATCATTGGGTATGAAGGCCGGTGTTGCCATTAATCCTCATACACCTGTTTCAGATCTGCAGGATGTCATACATGATATTGATCTTGTCTGTATGATGAGTGTGAACCCTGGATTCGGCGGTCAAAAATTCATCCTGCATACATTGGAAAAAATTAAGCAGTTGCGTAAAATGATTGATGAAAAAGGATTGAAAGTGCATATCGAAATCGATGGAGGTGTGACACTGGATAATGCGAAAACAATTCTTGATGCCGGAGCGGATGTCCTGGTGGCAGGGAATACGGTTTTTAAATCGGCTGATCCTAAAGCGACCATACAAAAGCTAAAACAGCTTTAAAAGCGGCTGCCAAACCAGCATTACATGTGGCAAATGCTTTCATTTACAGATCAAAAGCTCTATCTTACTGCTATAAGTAACCTGGCGCATTATAAACTCCTACGAATCATGCCGGGGAATTTCAATTAATCTTTACCCGTCTTTATAACTGTAAGAACGTTTACCGGGGCAAGAACTAATCTCAATCAGCAGGTGATAACCGGCATTGGAGCCACTCCTGTTTTCGGGTGATGATTTTTTGTATTACAAATAAGTACTGTGTCAAAGACTATCTTATTTATAGCAGATAATATCGGTGCGGGAGGAAAAGAACGCAGAATGTCTGAACTGCTAAAGTCCTTATGCAAATACCCTTTCTACCAGATAATTCTTGTTTCCCTGACCCGAATGGAATTTGTTTATGAATATATCTATAAGCTTCCAATTACCTTGATCGAAATTGACCGAAAGTCCAGGTTTTCATTAAAACCATTTTTTACGATCAAAAATGCCATTAAAAAATATAAGCCGGATATAGTTCATTCGTGGAGCTCAATGGGAAGCATGTTTATGCTTCCGCTTTTGTTTTCCAGAAAATTCAGATTCATCAATGGCATCATTGCTGATGCACCCCTGAAAGTACCCTGGTACCAGAAAAATTACCTGAGAGGACTTATTACATTTCCCTTTTCAGATCTTGTTATTTCCAATTCTCAGGCGGGAATAAAATCATACAGGGCGCCTGCTGCCAAAACTGTATGTATCTATAATGGTATTGATCCCGACAGGTTCACAAATCTTCCCGATCCGCAAATTATCAGAAAGCAAACAGGACTTGAAAAGTTTAAATATATAATTGGCATGGTTGGGGCATTTTATGAACGGAAAGATCATAATACGTTTATTAACGCAGCAAAAATCATTGTAAGAGAACATAAGGATTTTGGGTTCCTGTTGATTGGCGACGGCGAAACCCGTTCCCGCATTGAGCAACAGTTATCCAGGGAAGAAAAAAGAAATATAATTTTTTTAGGAAGACGGTCTGATGTAGAAGCCCTTGTTCAAATTTTTGATATTGGCGTATTGTGTACAAACCTGAGAGTGCATGGAGAAGGGATTTCAAATTCTATTATTGAATATATGGCTTTAAGCAAACCCGTCATCGCAACGGAAGGCGGGGGCACAAAGGAGATCATAACAGATAATGAAAATGGCTACCTGATCGGTGACAGAGATGTAAGTTCCCTTGTTGAAAAAATATTGTTCCTGTATCATAATCCCTGCATAGCTAACAGTATTGGGCAAGCTGCCCAAAAAACCATCCAGAATAAATTTCTCCTTGAAAGAATGACGGCAGAATATATTTCTGTTTATGAGCAAAAATAAAACCCTGTTTTAACCGAAAAAAACAATTCGTATCTTGGCTCACATTCGCTTATGAAAATCAAAAGCCGCCAAACAATCCTGAGTGTAATTCTTCTATTACTATCGGTGGCTTCCTTCTCTCAAAACAACCCTGTTCCCGGCGGAAGGACGGCTTCTGTTTATGGAACTGTGCTGGATGAAAATGAAAATCCATTACCTAATGTTTCCGTAACAATACTGGGTGAATCAAAAGCTGTTGCCACAGATAGTCTCGGCCGGTTTTTTATCAAAGCAAGCCCGGGCAAAGCCTTTGCATTAGTATTTACTTATTCGGGCATGAAAACGGAGCAAAGAAATTTCTTACTGAATGATGGAGAAGAAGAACGGATCACTGTCCGTATGGAGAAAGGCGTGAAGACACTGGAAGAAGTTATTGTTACTGATCAGCGGGACAGAAGAGAAGCGGGGCTTATAAAACCTAATCCTAAAACGGTTATCAATCTTCCATCAGTCACCACAGGTGTTGAAAGCCTGATCAAAATATTTGTTGGCTCCAATAACGAACTGACCTCACAATATTCCGTCCGGGGCGGCAGCTATGATGAAAACCTGATCTACGTAAACGATTTTGAAATTTTCCGGCCTTATCTCGTCAGAAGCGGGCAACAGGAAGGATTGAGTTTTATTAATCCTGAAATGGTTCGCAGCATAAATTTTTATAATGGAGGTTTCCAGGCTAAGTATGGCGACAAGATGAGTAGTGTGCTGGATATTCAATACAAAAAGCCAAAACGTTTTGGCGGTTCCGCTTACATCGGCATTCTTGAACAGGGAATACAATTTGAAGGCACGAATAAAAATTCAAAATTCACTTACCTGCTGGGAGTAAGAAACCGGACCAACCGGAATCTTTTAAGCAGGCAGGAAACAAAGGGCAATTACATTCCATCTTCCTCCGACTTCCAGGCATTGCTGACTTACCAGTTCAATCCCAAGTTGCAGGCAGAATTATTAAGTAATATTTCCAAAACAAAATTTACACTGGTGCCACAGTTCAGCCAGCTCACCACTTCTGTTTTCTCTCCCATCTTCAGCGCCACATTAGGTATTGATATTTATTTTGACGGAAGAGAAAAAGATGAATACATCACTAACATGCTGGGTTTTGCATTAACCAACCAGTTGAGCAAAAAACTGAAATTAAAATGGCTGGTATCAAGATTTGAAAATGATGAAAGCGAAAACATAGATATCACCGGGGCTTATTTATTTGGTGAAAGAGATTTTGACAAAAGAAACCCAACCTATGGATTAATTGTCAATCCTCTCGGGGCAGGAGTTTATCAGAACTGGGCAAGAAATGAATTAGACATTGAAAACTGGAATGTTTCTCATAAAGGAAGTTATGACCAGGGCAAGCATGCTTTTCAGTGGGGTCTTGGGTTTGACCGGTCAATGATCGCTGATAAATTAAATGAATGGGAGTTCCAGGATTCAGCAGGTTATGCGCTGCCCTATCAACCTAATATGCTTCAGCTGAACAAAGTGCTGAAGTCAAATGCAGACCTTGACATAAATAAATTCTCCGGTTATATACAGGATAATATTTTATTGGGAGATTCCAATCATACAACTACGATTAGTGCAGGTGTTCGTTTTAATTACAATTCACTGAACCAGGAATTCCTGGTGTCACCCCGTATCGGCGCCAGTTGGAAACCCAACTGGAAAAAGGATATTGTATTCAGAGCAGCAGCCGGCGCTTATAACCAACCACCTTTTTACAGGGAGTTGAGAAGATATGATGGCACCATCAATAAAAATCTGAAAGCACAAAAAAGCTGGCAGGGTGTTGCCGGATTTGATTTCAATTTTATAGGTATCGGTGGACGTCCGATGCGATGGACCACAGAAGCATATTATAAACATATAACGGATGTAGTACCCTATGATATTGATAATGTCCGCATCCGTTATTTCGGGGAAAATATTGCCAAAGCTTATGCTGCCGGCATTGAAATGCGGTTGCATGGAGAACTGGTGCAGGATGCTGAGAGCTGGATCAGCTTAGGCATAATGAAAACGGCTGAAGATCTCGAAGGCGATCATTATTTCCGTTATAAAAATGCTGCCGGAGAATTTATTACTTCACAAAGTGATGACCAGGTGGTAGTAGATAGTGTGCGGTATGATGTAGGATGGTTACGCAGACCTACTGATCGTCGTGTAACGTTTGGTATGTATTTTTCCGATTACCTCGCCACCAATAAAAATTTCAAAGCCTACCTGAACTTATTATACGGCGCCAATATGCCTTATAATATTCCGAATTCTGTTCGCTATCGCAATGCAGCGCAGATAGAACCTTATATCCGTTGTGATATTGGCTTCAGCGCTTTGCTGATGGATGATGATAAAAGCAAAAGACGCAGCCACTCTCCTTTCCGGAACTTTGATAATATCTGGGCCAGCCTGGAAGTATTTAATATTATTGACCGGGCCAATACAATCTCTTACCTGTTTGTAAAGGATTTTTCAAACACTGTTTACCTGATGCCAAATCGGCTGACTCCCAGGCTGGTGAATTTTAAGATTGTGGCCAGATGGTAAATTCTTTTTTTAATCAATAGTTCCATCAAAAAGATTCTTGCAATCTCATTGGTATGATTGCAGCGCTTTTAAATAAATAATGAAAGCCGGATTTAATAGGTTATATTACATCGTGATTTAAAGTTCTTCCAACACTCAGTCCTGATCAGTATCAATTTTTATCCTTCCAACGGATATTAGTTTATTCTCCTCTTTACTCCTTGTAGCAGGTCTTTATCACTGGTATCAAAATTTTTTAAAAATTAAATTAATTACAGTATGAATTTGTATGTCTCGAATCTGGGTTTTCATACCGCAGATGATGATCTAAGAAAGTTGTTTGAGAAGTTTGGCACCGTACTATCTGCCAAAGTAATATCTGACAGGGAAACCGGACGTAGCCGGGGCTTCGGTTTTGTTGAAATGAATGACAATGAAGAAGCTATAAAAGCAATTAATGGTTTGAACGGTAAGGACCTGGAAGGACGGATGATATCAGTCAGCGAAGCAAGAGAAAAAGCACCTCGCCAGGACAAAAGAAGATTTTGATCCATTATTTACCATCGCCGGCCCTGAATGCCTAAAAGATTATTAAATGAAAAAGGAAAACATCATACAATTTGTGGGCTTTATTACTCAATTGAATTTTACTGAATTTGAACCTCAATGGGAAGAATATACCCGCCAGATAGTAAAGTCATCCGGGGCACGGTTGCTGCAATGCCAGGAAAGAAGCGCCAATGGTCTGAAATATATTTCGCAACATGAACTTCATGAAACCGGTTTCTTCTTCAATTTTATGAAAGAAAGAAAGTCTGGACATTTTCCTGATCAAGAAGTTAAAGTGGTGCAGGCAGGAGGCTATTCCCCTTTGCGAGTATCACCTCACCTGTCAAAAACGAGGAACAATGTTAGCGTAATAGCATTTTTAGGACACGGCGAAAAGAATATTAGTTCCTGTTTCGATCTGGTTGGCGCCGACCAACCAGATATATACCAGGCGTATTTTGAAAACTGCGCTTACGGCCATATCCTGGAGTTATCAACCAGCTTCTCTGAAGCAACCTCTTTGGTGGAACAACTCAAAAATGAATATGGAGTTGAAGCAGCTATTTATGAAGAATGCAAAGTGCCCAAACTTAAACCCATTTTGTATAATTCTATTGCCTGAACTTACCTGTATAAATTTTTCACTTCACCGAACCCGCAGTGAATCTCAATTTTCATTTAGTTTATTTTAAAATTCTTACTCTTAAGAATCATTATAAATCATAAGGACCATGACCTGGCCGAGCATACCAGTGCTACCAGGTGTTTCTGTTCGCAGCGCTATATAAAAGCAGATGGCAGCGTTCCATACTTAAGAAGGGGTAACTAATTTCAAAGGGATTTTGCCTTGCGCATAAACTCGTCAAGATAATTTCTTATGGCTTCGGTCAGCTTTTGCTTTAATCTTCCTGAATCATTTAATGACAAATTTTCCTCAAGCAGTTGCTGTGCAATATTTTCCAGCTGCAATTTAAAAGTGTAAATGAATTTTCCCTGTAATTGTTGAAAAGAGTTCTCATTTCTACGCCTGTCGACAGATGCGGCGGAGTTTTCAAATTTTTGAAACAGTATAGAAAATAGTTTTGATGCGGAATTGTTAAAAGCTACAACTACCTGGTTAAAATCATTTTTCATTTGTAAAACCCCCTATAAGGTACAACTAAATCATACAATAAAAATTACTACCTCCACTTATTCTGAAACCGATCCCAGGTCGTCAACCCGATTTTAAACTGCACGGGGTTATTGAATTTATTGGCGACTGATCCCACAACATAAACTCCCAGCTTCACTCTTGCCAAAGGATTAAAGGGCCACTTAAATACTCTTTCAATACCTGTGAAGAATTCAAAATAGCGAAGACTTCTTTCTTTGGTTATCAAGAATCCTCCTCCTGCTACTTCCTGTAATTTCAATTTTTTCATGAACGGAATCCTGTTAATGAAGAATCCATTGAATTCATGTAACAGGTTTCCCTGGTAAAAACGATCAAACACGGGGAAAGTGGAATCCAGCGCCTGGAAAGCCTTTTCAGGATTCTGGAAAAAGATCGGGTCACCCTGGCGCATAAACCTGTAATCAATAATACGCAGGTCTTTTGTATTGAGAAAATCCCCGGTCTTTATTCTATACGTTGTATTGCCGGCAACGCCTAAATTGAGTTCCTGCTCCAGCCCGAATTCGAGATAATCAAAATTGATCTCGCTGCCGAATAATTTCGGAACACCCTTTTTCCAGGTTGCATAGAAAGTGGGCCATTTAGAACCAAGGATTATTTTTTCCCTGGGTTCCCTGATGTATTTCTGACGGAAAGAGTAAAAGATCTTCACTTCATTATAAGTAGCATTATACGGATCAAATTCAACAGGTGGTTCATTGGAAATACCAAAAATGCTATCGGCATTATTTCCTACTTTATAATCACTCACGGAACGACGCAGGGCCAGCTCTACCCTGTTCATCAGGAAGAAACCATTGAATATCTCCAGTTCATGACCCAGGGCCAAGGCATTGTTCAGGTAAATATTGCTTCGCTTCAAAACATTTACCCACGCATCACCGGCATAAATAAATTCAAAATTCCTTCCTGCTTCAATAATGTATTTACCCCTGTTAAAAGGATTATAGAGTTTCCTTAGCTTAATACTTCCATTCACATCTTTATTCCTGAAACCATAGCTCACCTCTCCTTCTACTGATAAGTTTTTTCTTGATGTAAAGGTTTTCCTGTATGCTGCGGCCAACTTGAGTCTTGCCCCACCAAATGCGATGGGTTGTATCACCGAAGTAACAGGAGGTAATACCCACATTCTTTCTTTTTTATGATCGTTGAAGATCTGTCCGAAGATGAGCATTTTGGGCCAGGTGATCTTATTCAGCACCCTGTCCATTGAATCGAGGTAAGCCTCACTTCGCATGTATTTGTAAATACTGTCCTGGTAGCGGGCATATAATTCCTGCTGCCTTGATAGTGGTTCTTTTCGTACCGATTTCCAGAACAATGAATCCTTTTCGTAAGCTTCCTGGGTAGTGGAGCTTACTTCAGCGCCGAAATAGTTTCTTTTAAAATGCTGCTTTAACTGGTAATCGGAATAGATGGCTGTTGTTTCGCCATACAATTTTCCCTTTTTTGTTTTGATATAATAGTTGAACTGCTGCCGGGTGATCATTAATGCGCTGTCACCTATTTTCCCGTATTCCTGTTTCACCTCCATATAATCATACTCCGGCATGTGCATTGGCGGAATTTTAAATTCAGCGCTGAATACCTGCCAGGTACTATCCTGTATAGTGATCTCGCCTTCGATAGTCGCATTACTTAATTGCCTTGGCTTTATAGCAATGGTATAAACTTTGGGCTTCTGGGTACGGTCGATCTTTATTGTTTTGAACTTGTATGCTACCAGACCACTGTAACTAAGCGGTGATACAAAAGGAATTTTGGAAACCGGCGGCGTTTGGATCAGATTATTATATAGATAAAAGTCCCCGTCTGTTGCTGTCAGATAAAAAAGACTTTCAGTCGGCCCTTTTTTATTGACTCCAATTCTTTGTTCTTTTATTTTTCCATCGCCTGACTTATCCAGGTGAAGAGAAACCTCCGTTAACGACATATCCCCAAAATCAATCGCCGGATCCTTTTTTTTAGGTGCGGATCCTGAATCGAGCTGAAAGGCCTTTATATAAATATTGCAGGAATAGGAACCGATGGCATCCAGCACCACCTCCTTATTTCGTATCACATTCCTGATAATTTCTTCGGCCCTATCTCTTGTTTTTGCTTTAATAATCACTTCCGACAAGTTACTTGAAACATCATCTTCCATTGTTACAGTTTCTGTAACATCTTCATTATTGATGAATACAGTAACTACTTTGGTTTTATAACCCACCATGCTTACAACAAGATCATACTTACCTCTTTCCAGGAAAAATTCAAAAGTGCCATCGTCTTTGCTGATCAATCCCTTTTTTAATTCTTTTATTTCAAGGCTGGCCAGTGGCAGGGGTTCTTTTTTATCATTCATTACCACCCCCGACAATTTATACAATTGAGCATTCGTATAAATGGTCATCATGAGGGACAGTATTAAAAATCCGATCTTTTGCATCCTTCTTTTTATCTGGTTCGGTTTGTAAAATTTGCGAATATGAATGGCCCAACCGAATGCAAAATTATCTTTTCCTTTTTTTTAACATAAAAAGCGGCTTTTCCCGGTATTCGGGGGAATAAAATCATGTTATACCAACTGAAAATAAAAAAGGGTTATTCATTATAATGAATAACCCTTTCCGCAAGCAGGCAATCGTTATTTCTTTACCCAGAATTCATCTTTCCATTCATCACAACTTACCGGATGTTTTTCCAGTTGAACAAATATCTCATCCAGTTTTTCCTTTGTCAATAATGCTTCCAGGTAAACAAATAATTCTCTTTCCTCAAAACGAATATGATTGTTTATAAGATCTGTTAATAGTATAAGTGTCCTTTTATCCGCCTCATCATCCAATCCCAGGATAAGTTCCCTTATATGATCATGCTCTTCTTTAAGCCGGGTTGCCATCGGGTGACCCTGCGGCATATATGGAACTAAAATTTTTTCTTCCTGGAAAAAATGAGGTTTAATGTGGTGACGCCAGTACCACATTGAGTATTGTCTCAATTTATCAAGCGGGACCTGGTTGGCAAGACCCTGTTTTATCTTCCATGCGAACAGTAATCCATCATGGTGTTCACGGCTCAGCGGCGCTAATTGTTCACTACGCTTGATTGGTTTTATTTCATCTGTCATCCTATAAAGGTAGAAAACATGCTATTTCTGCTCACTGATCTGCCGCAATTCTGTATATGATACAAATCAACCTGTATAACTACATAGTAAAAAATCAATTAACTCAATATTATTTTAAGTGGTTTGTATTCACAGTTGTGAATAAGTAACTTTAGGAAGTATAAATGATGATAATATATATTTGGAAATGAGGGCAGGCTTCTGAAAATGGTCAGAAGACGCAGCAAAATCCGGTCCCGCCCTTTGCCGGCTTAGTGAAATATAAACCGATGAGATTTGACAGACACAATTATTAACCTTGAAACCGTAAACCCTATTGAGTTTTTTGGTGTAAACAACGGTAAGCTCGACATTCTCAAAAAGAAATTTCCCCTGTTAAAGATCCTCTCCCGGGGCACCCAGTTAAAGCTGAGTGGTTCTCCTGAGCAAATTGAAACTGCCCGGGAAAAAATCTCCCTTATAGTTTCTTATCTCGAAAGAAATGGCCATATGAGCCAGAACTATTTCGAGCAAATATTGGGAGGTGATGATGCTGAAACCGTGGATCACTTCCAGGAGAAGAACCCGAATGAAGTATTGGTGTTCGGGCCCAATGGTAAATCAGTCAGAGCAAGAACACTGAACCAGAAAAAACTGGTGCATGAAGCTGAACGGAATGATATTGTATTTGCAATTGGTCCTGCAGGAACGGGAAAAACATATACTGCCGTTGCCATTGCTGTCCGTGCATTAAAAAACAAACTGGTTAAAAAAATTATTTTAACCCGTCCGGCCGTTGAAGCCGGTGAAAGCCTTGGTTTTCTTCCGGGTGATCTGAAAGAAAAGATCGATCCATACCTGCGTCCATTGTATGATGCACTGGATGATATGATACCAGCCGATAAGCTGGGTTATTATATGACCACAAGAACCATTGAGATAGCTCCATTGGCTTATATGCGTGGCCGAACTTTGGATAATGCTTTTATTATCCTTGATGAGGCACAGAATGCGACTGACCTGCAATTAAAAATGTTCCTGACCCGGATAGGCGCTAATGCAAAAGCTATCATCACTGGTGATATGACACAGGTTGACCTTCCGAGAAATCAAAGAAGTGGTCTTGCCACTGCTGTACGAATCTTAAAAAATATTGACGGCATTGCACATATTGAGCTTGATGAAGAAGATGTGGTACGTCACCGTCTTGTTAAGCAAATACTCCGTGCCTACACGAAAGAACATGAAAAGGATATGCCACCGGAAGATCGACAAGCACCCGTATTAAAAAAGAAGGACAAACCTGAATAAGACCTTCGCTGTTATTTTCCTTACTTTGCAGGAATGAAAAGAGTATCTATATTCTATTTATTCCTGCTTTTTTTATTTCTCGCCTGCAAGAATAACAGTTCTGAAAAATCCGAGAACAATCTAGATGCTGCCAGGAATTTCATCCGTGCGGCGCTTGACGGGAAATTCAGTGAAGCCAGGAGTTTTATGCTCACTGACTCTGTAAATACAAACTACCTGGATGTGGTGGAACGTTCCTACCAGCGAATTGACCAGGCAACAAAAGATGGATACCGGACCTCCACGATCCATATTCACCAGGTTAATCCAGTTAATGACTCTACCACAGTTGTTATTTATTCCAATTCATTCATGAACGATCATGATACTTTAAAAGTTTTGAAAAAAGGTGATCAATGGCTGGTTGACCTGAAATATCTATATGAGCATGACAGGGACAGCCTGCAAAGATCACCTGTAAATAATGATTCGCTGAAATGATCCGAAATCTTTTAATGGTGGGCATTGGCGGAGCCGCAGGAAGCATCATCAGGTATATCTGCCAGCGATGGACCAACCTTTCGCTTCCCGGCCATTTTCCATGGGGCACTTTTGCTGTTAATATTATCGGCTGTTTTCTTATTGGCCTTTTCTGGGGAATCAGTTTTCGTTCTTTTAACAGTAATGAACAATGGAAATTGCTGCTGATGGTAGGCTTCTGCGGGGGTTTTACCACTTTCTCTGCATTTACTTTAGAAGGAATCGGGTTATTAAGGGAAAACAGGCTGGGAATTTTTTTCTTTTATGTTGCAGGAAGTGTGATCATCGGGTTAATTGCGACTCTTATCGGAATCCGGTTGATCCGTTGATTGGTTCTTTTTTTGAAACACTGAAACATTTTAAAATTCTTTTTATGCTGACCGTAAATCATCCCTGGCACGGCGCTTATTATGGTGAAAAAGCACCGGCAACTGTAAATGCACTTATTGAAATTCCGCAAGGCTCCCGGTCAAAATATGAAGTAGATAAAAACACGGGGCTGTTAAAACTGGACCGGGTTATTTATTCCTCCTTTCACTACCCGGTAAATTATGGTTTTATTCCACAGACATTGGGAAAAGACAATGATCCGCTTGACATTCTTGTAATCTGTTCACAATCCATACAGGCGATGTGTCTTGTAGAAGCCAATGTGATCGGTAATATGCAAATGATCGACCAGGGGCAAATGGATGATAAGATCATTGCAGTAGCGTCAAAAGATCCGTCTGTGAACCATATTACAAGGATCGAAGAATTACCCCAACACTTTTTGCTGGAGCTTCGCAATTTCTTTGAACAATACAAAGTGCTGGAAAATAAAAAAGTCGAGATCGATAATTTCCAGGATCAGTTGATTGCCTGCAAAATCATCAATGAAGCCATTCTCTTTTATAAAGAAACATTCAGAAAATCATTGTGAGAATCAAATCAGAAAATATGAGTGCAGAAACAATTATCGTGTTGATAACAATTGGTTTCACAGCCGGTGTATTAAGCGGATTAGTTGGCATTGGGGGCGGTATTGTAATTGTACCGGCACTGGTCTTTTTCCTGGGTTTTAGCCAGCAGGAAGCACAGGGAACTTCTTTGGGTTTGTTATTATTACCTATCGGCATATTGGCTGTAATTAACTATTATAATAAAGGCTATATTGATATAAGAGTTGTGGGCATCATGGTGCTGGCATTTATTGCCGGCGGATGGGTGGGCAGTAAAATAGCCTTGCAACTTTCAGAAGACGTATTAAAGAAGATATTTGCTGTGTTACTTTTTTATACAGCCTTCAAAATGCTGAACTGGGATACAATTTTCTTCAAATGGATAAAAGGAATTTTTTCCTGAATTAAAATAATCTCTTGATCGCTTTTAACTTCAGATTTCTGCGATAGTTGTCTTTACTTTCAATTCCTTTTTTATTGATAGTGTCTATCCGTACTTTACCAGAAGCATGAATGATCTTTTCATCTCCGAGTAAGATACCCACATGAACAATTTCTTCTTTGTCATCAAAAAAAGCCAGGTCACCGGGTTGTATCATACTGAATTTTTTAACGATCCTTCCCTCCTGCGCCTGCTGCCATGCATCACGGGGCAGGTCAATCCCCATTAATTTAAAGATCACCTGAACAAATCCGCTGCAATCAATACCCAGTGGCGTTCTTCCTCCCCATAAATAAGGAACATTCAACCACGAAGTTGCCAGTTGCTTTACCCTATCAAAAGAAGGTTGCTGTTCTTTTAATTTAAAAAAATGACCGGTGTAGGTATACTCTTCAGTACCTAAGATCCCTTTCCCATTTTCAAAAAAAGGAAGAGAAGAGCCTGCCGGAATATGAATCTTTTGCTCACCCAGCTTCAATTCACTAAGCATATCTGTTGTCACAATACCCGGTTTTGCCAATGCGTTGTTTTCATCAACAGGTAATAATTGTGTTCCTGTTATCCATCCTTCATACCCATCATGCAAACTCCGGATCTTAAACCAGTTCTTTTTTCCAGGCTTAAGAATCTTTACCGATTCTCCAAACAATAACTGGTTCACCATTTCACGGCTGTGAGAAGGCTTACGTCTTATGGGCGCTGCAGGTACGGACACCATCGCATATTCCATATATAATCTTTAGCCGAATATAATTACAAAACGCAGTATTTTTTTGCAGAAACCATTGAATCCTGCATCTAACTCAAAACAAATTCCTATTTTCCGATTGTGAAGACGGACCCATACAGTCATATCAGCGACCAGGAGCTGCTTGAGAAATTTTCTTCAGACAACAGCAATGAATGGCTGGGAATATTATTGCAACGCTATACATTGTTATTGCTGGGTGTTTGTATGAAATACCTGAAAAATGAAGAAGATGCCAAAGACAGTGTGCAACAAATATTTTTAAAAGTGATACAGGAACTGCAGAAATATAAAGTGGAGTATTTTAAGTCGTGGTTATATATGGTGGCCAAGAATCATTGCCTGATGAAGCTCAGGGAACGGCAGGGAAAGATAACTACTGAGATCAATGAAAAACATGTTGCCGCACCTGCAGAAGAAACGGAGATGCAGACTTTGATGCAGAATGATCATACGCTGGACCTGATGGAAGGAGCTCTTAAAGAATTAAATCCCGAGCAACAGCAATGTGTAACTTTGTTTTACCTGCAGAAGAAAAGTTACCAGGAAGTAAGTGAAGAAACAGGATTCAGCATGCTGCAGGTAAAAAGTTATATCCAGAACGGGAAACGGAATCTGAAAATACTGATTGAAAAAAAATGGGAGGAAGAAAGAAGCAAACAAAATGGCTGAGAATTATAAAGACATATTATCGCATCTATCTACTGCTATAGACCAGGAAACATTATTGCTTTACCTGCAGGGAAAGTTATCTGCTGAAAAAAAGCATGAAATAGAAAAGCAATTGATAGACGAAGATTTCGACAGTGAAGCGCTGGAAGGCCTGCAGGCATTCAGTGATAAAGAACAGATCCCTTATATAGTAGAGAAATTAAACCGTGACCTGCGCAAAAAAACTGAGATGAAAAAAAAGCGCAGGGAAAAAATGAAGATCAAAGATCAACCCTGGTTGTATATATCCATTCTTATCCTGATCTTATTAATTGCTCTCAGCTACATCGTGATACACAGGATGATGCAACGCTGAGTAATTTTATTTTTAAGCGTACTTGTTTTTTCGTAACTTATACCAATACAATTTATTGTTCTTTAAATTTATTTATCATGGGTATGCTCCAACAAATTGAAAAATGGAGTGCCACCCATCACCCCAGGTGGCTGGTACTTCCCCGGGTAACACTGGGTATCTGCCTGATTGCAAAAGGGCTTTCGTTTATAAGTAATTCCGTTAGCTTAGAAACACTCTTATCAGAAAGCAGGATGAATTTTGGCGGTTCTATTTTGCCTGTTGCCATTACATGGCTTCATTTCATCTGTGGTTTCCTTATTATTATTGGGCTGTTTACAAGGTGGGCTGTCTTTGCGATGATACCGGTATTACTTGCTGC
Organism: Chitinophagaceae bacterium; assembly: GCA_035328345.1. GTDB lineage: Bacteria > Bacteroidota > Bacteroidia > Chitinophagales > Chitinophagaceae > JJ008. Next base: position 85,520 of record DAOLIV010000012.1, read on the forward strand.
TGTGATATTTGTGAATGCGCCAAGAGGCATATTTGCAGCCGAATCTGAGTTCACCTTTTCCTTAATAGTGCTGGTACTTTTATTATTCTTTTTTGTGGAAGGCGGGGGTCCCCTATCATTGGATGATTATCTCAAAAAGAATCCCAGATAGTACTAGTATTTCTGTTTGCCTTCCCAGCTTTTCCAGAAATCAAAAACCTTTTTGGCTTCCGGATGAGGATAACAGATGAACGGGATCTTTCTATCACCCAGTGGTGTATTAATCTCACTATAAATGAAATCGTCATCAAATTCGATGGCAGCAGCTTCCTGCCGGGTGTTTGCAAAGACTACTTTGCGTGGCCTTGCCCAATATATAGCACCCAAACACATCGGGCAGGGTTCGCAACTAGTGTAGATCTCGCAATCTGATAGCTGAAAAGTGTTCAATTTTTTACAGGCAGCACGAATAGCAACAACTTCTGCATGCGCCGTCGGATCATTTGTAGACAACACATTATTAAAACCCTCGCCAACAATTTCATCACCACAAACAACCACACAACCAAAGGGTCCACCCTTACCGCTTTTCATTCCCTCTTTTGATAGCTCTATGGCCCTTTCCAAAAACTGAATTTCCCTCTCTGTAATCATAAATCGCTGATTAATAAGCAACCGTTAAAAATACAAAAATGTGGATTAATGCTGTTTTTTCCACCCTTTTCACACAATGAGAGCCTCAATATTAATTTACTATTAATTTTCTGTTATGATAATATCTCCGGATCATATTCAGTGTAACTTATACACTTTATCTCTTCGCCAAAATTGAATTATTTATGAAATGGATTGTTGCTTCTAAATCGGCCAAACAAGAATTTTATGAGTTATGGTCTGACGATGAGAAATTACTGAGTCTCGAATTTCATCCATCCACAAACTCTGCCCGCATTTCATCAGCAGATGAGCAACGGGTTTTTCTGATCAGGAAAGAAGGTTTTCTGAAAAATAAAACCGTACTCAGGAATGAGTATGGCATCCGTATCGGGCAGCTTGATTATGAAAAGTGGCATTCTAATGAGGGAATAATTGCACTTGAAAATGAGAAATTCTTTTACAGTATTGAAAACAATCCACTAGCTGAGATAAAAATTTATAAAGAATCAAAAGAGGAGCCTCTTGTAGTATGTGGCTTAAAACCCAAAAACGGGAACACTCTGGTAAAGTTCAGTAATAAAGGAAAGACGGGTAATGCTGAACATATCCTGCTTATGTCTTTATGCTGGTATTTGTTCCTGCCGGTTGCCAAAGAAAATACTGTGGAATTCGCTTTATAATTTTTCCCAGGTCTGTTTTGCAAATTCTTCCAGCGAAGGATCTCTTGCTCCCATCAGGAGCAGTACACAATCATTAGTTAAATGAAAACGAACTTCCTTTAAAAAATCATTTCGATCCGCAACAAAAAAAGCGGATTTGCCTGCTGCTCTGAGATCATTAATAAGATCAGCTGCAGAAATATCTTTAGTGGCTGTTCCACCGGCATAATAAATTTCACTCATCCATATCTCATCACCAGGTCTTAATGCTTCTGCAATTTCCTTTACAAAATCATTCCGAAGAAACCTGGTGGGTTTAAACCCATGCGGTTGAAACCATGCAATGATCTTTGGCGCTACCGGTTGACAGGCCTTAATTGCTGCTGCACATTTTACCGGGTTATGAGCATAGTCATCCACAAACCATACTCCATTTTTTTTCCCATAAACCTGGTGGCGCCGGTAAATCCCTTCATATTTTTTCAGTGCTTTGGAGCAAGTATCCAGATCAACGCCAACCTGTGATGCGACTGTAACAGCTGCCAATGCATTTTCCATATTATGCTTACCCAACTGTTGCAATGAGAAGTCCGTTCCTTTTATTATAAAAGAAATATTGAATCCTGACTGATGAAAACCAGCTGCCATAAAACCAGCTTTAATTGCAGGATCAGTGGAAAAATCATTATCAATATCCCGGGATAATTTTTTTGCTAATGAGTGAGACTGGTTGGTAATGAATTTTTTGCTGTTATTTTTAAATGTGGTAAAAAGATCCATCAGTTCATCTATTTCCTGGTGATCTTTATCGACATTCAGTAATAAACCGATTTCAGGTTCATACTGAATAATGGATCCATCACTTTCATCCGCCTCTATTACCAGCCATTCACCTTTTCCAACTTTAGCGTTTCCAATTTTTCCCTGCCTGATAATACTGATAAGTCCTGCTCCACTGATTATGCTTGGCTCAAGCCCGGCATACTCAAGTATATCAAAAAGCATGGCACTGGTTGTACTTTTTCCACTTGTACCCCCTACAGCAATTGTTTTTCTGCTTTTTGCGATCAATGCCAGTAACTCAGATCTTTTGAGAATTGGAATGCCCAGCTTCTTTGCTTTTTGAATTTCAATAACTGTATCCTCAATAGCAGTTGAAGCAACTACAAGGTCTGTTTCGGGAGTTATTCCTTCGCCATCCTGAATGAAACAGTTTATTCCTTCTGCTTCCAGTTTTTCACGGGTTTCATTATAAGTACCGGGAGTAAAAAACCGATCACTTCCTGAAACATTTTTTCCAACACCTTTGAGATATTGGGCTAATGCACTCATTCCGCTGCCTGCGACCCCGATAAAAAAGGGACTTTTAAAGTCGTTTACAGAAGAGATCATGTGCAAATAAAAGAAATAATAATGCTGAATCCCTGTTATTTATGTACCGACAAAAAAAAAAGGTAATAATTGGTTCTATGAAAAATTTCGTAGTATTTTAAACCTTTAAAATATATCCGGGTCAGAAGCCGGAACAAATTTGCCCAACCATGCCTGCCTTTCACCACAAAAAATTACTAATACTTTTTTCTTTAGCCTGTATTGTTGTTATTGCCTGTAAAAAAAGCAATGATAGTGCAGATCCTGTTGACCCTGTTGCAGCAGTTTTGAATTTGCCCTCTACCCCCTTTAATTATTCAAACATTGCCCTCCCTGCATACCTGAATACACCACCAATACAAGGCCAGGTAAATACCCCCGCTACTAACCCGATAACAGATAACGGAGCCACATTAGGAAGAGTTTTATTTTATGATAAAAGTCTTTCCATCAATAATACTATCGCCTGTGCTTCCTGCCATAAGCAGGCAAATGGTTTTGCTGATACGGAAGTAAAGAGCAAAGGATTTAATGGCGGATTAACAGGTCGTAATTCAATGTCATTGATCGATGCAAAATTCTATCCTAATGGCCGGTTTTTCTGGGACCAGCGGGCTGCAACACTGGAAGTACAAACATTAACTCCCATACAGGACCTTGTTGAAATGGGTATGACCTTACCTCAACTTGAAACCAAACTGAGAACACTTGCCTATTATCCGCCGCTATTTCAGAAAGCTTTTGGGGATACTGCTATCAACAGCGGAAGAATTTCTTCGGCACTGGCCCAGTTTGTACGTTCGATTGTTTCTTATCAATCTAAATACGATGCAGGAAGAGCTGCTTTTCCTGCCGGGAATCCGCCACCCCCGGATGTCCCCTTCGCTAATTTTACTCCACAGGAAAACAGGGGCAAAGAAATTTTCTTATCACCTATCGGTGGTTGTGCACCCTGTCATGGGTCAGAAACTTTTACAGCTCCCCAGGAAAAAAATAATGGAATTGATATGGCTACCACAGACCGTGGATTCGGCGCTGTAACCAATAATATAAATCTTGATGCCACTTTCAAGGTCACTACGCTCCGTAATGTGGAGTTGACAGCACCTTATATGCATGACGGACGATTCCAGACGCTGGAGGAAGTGGTAGAACATTATAGCAGTGGGGTTAAGAATCACCCGAACTTATCACCACAATTAAGGTTGCCCAATGGTCAGCCAAGACAAGCGAATCTTAATGTACAAGATAAAGCTGCATTAGTTGCCTTTCTGAAAACCCTAACCGATCCTACTATTGCAACTGAAGTGAAGTATTCGAATCCATTTAAATGATCACAGTTTCCCTTTCGATGCCCTGAGCATTTCGGGATAGCCCCATTTTTTGGCAAGTGCATTTACTGCCATTGTCAACCGTTTTATTTTGGTGGGTTCTGTTTTAGCCGAGTCGATCCATTTACTGAAATACCGCTGATGAGAACCAGGTAATGACTCAAAAAATTTTTTAGCATCCGGCTCATCCTTCAGACAAGCAATAAAGTCTTTATTAAATACAAATGCACTGTTATCTGCTTCCATCTGAACTTTGAGCATGGCTCCGTGTCGTTTCCCTAACGCTTTCCTCATTACAGCGTTAACAGGCATAATAAATTTGCCACCACCAACGGGTAACAGGGAAACTCTCTTGATGTCATAATTATCCAGCTTCCCTTTTATTTTAAACTCCTTCCGGTTACCGGGTTTGAGCTTTTGTGCTAAATCAGCCGGAATTTCAATATAAGTCCAGCCGGTTTTTTCGCCCTGTGTTCCATACTTGTTCATTACTGCTGTAAACTTTACCACCTGAGTTGCCAATTAATTAATTTCAATCTGAATTCGGATAACAAACCTATAAAATCTGCAGTATGCAAAAAACAATCACAAAAATCTTTGAGAGATTTTCAGCAAAAGTTACAAAAGCTACAGGTAAACCTCTTGCGTTTATACTTGCACTGTTTATTATAATCTGCTGGGCGATACTGGGCCCCCTCTTTCATTATTCAGATACCTGGCAACTTGTTATTAATACCGGAACCACTATCATTACTTTCCTCATGGTGTTTGTGATTCAGCAATCACAAAATAAAGATACAGTTGCTGTTCAGCTAAAACTGAATGAGCTGATCGCAGCATCATCCAAAGCCAGCAACCGCCTTGTTGATATTGAAGATCTTTCTTCTGAAGAACTGGAGACTCTCAAGAAATTCTACATAAAACTTGCAGAGCTTGCCAAAAAAGAACATAATATTCATCAAACCCATTCTATTGATGAAGCTAAAAAATCAGGACAAAAAGGTTAAAAGAAATTAAAATCAGGCTGTGGCTGCAGGTATTATTTCCTTACGGCAGCGTTTTGAATTATTTTTGACAGATACCAGCATCAGCCATGAGAAAATTGTTACCCTTATCCTTACCTATTTCTTTTGTAATACTCTTTTGTTTCTCTTCCCTCCCGGAAGCTTATTCCCAGGAAACCAAACAACCTCCTGTACCTGTCAAAGTTCAGATTCAAATCATCAGTCAAAAAAAAGAGCCTCTTTCATTTGCTACTGTAGTTGTAACCGATCGGTTTGACAGCATTAAAACTCAAACAAAGACAACGGATAAAAATGGTATTGCCCTATTCACCCTAACCGAAAACAGGCAATATATGATCAAGGCAACGGCTATAGATTACCAGCCGATTGAAAAAGGCATTACCGTTTCGGCAACAGATAGTTTATTTGCTTTTGAAGCTGAACCTGCAGGTAAAACTCTTGAAGAAGCGGTTGTTGTTTCAAGAAAACCCATTATCAGACAGGAAGATGATAAGACAATTGTAGATGCGGAGACCTTAGCAGAAGCCTCTACCAGCGGATATGAAGTGATTGAGAAAACACCCGGGTTATTTATTGACCAGGATGGTAATATTTACATCAGCAGCCTGACACCAGCGGCCGTACAGATTAATGGCAGGGACATGAAAATGAGTGCAGCTGATATTGCTTCCTTATTAAAAAGTCTCCCCCCCCATGTAATTGATAAAATAGAAATAGTAAGAACACCTTCAGCAAAATATGATGCATCCGGCACCGGCGGTGTAGTAAATGTTGTATTGAAAAAAGGTGTGAAGATTGGAATGACAGGAAGTGTCAATACCGGGATTCAGCAAGGAACCTATGGCAATCAATTCATCGGTGTAAGCATCAATAACAATACAGGTAAAAAAAGCTCCAACCTGAATATTAATTATAACAGGAGAAATAATTATGAACGGATCGTTACAGACAGGTTGTTTGCTGCCGACTCCTCCCTGGATCAGAATGCTTTTACAAAATACATGGGCGACGGTTATTATGCCGCCTATGGGATAACTTTTGAAGTCGGAAAAAAATGGGAACTAACCTATGATGCCAATGCCACTTATACTAATTTTAATAACCAGTCTGAAAACAATAACAGGATTGAAAAATCGGGCAACCCAACACCTATTGCAAGCAGCCTGAATGATGTGCAGAACAAAGGGAATTCATTGATGCTGGGAACAGGATTTGAATCAAAATTAAAGATTGATTCTATGGGTTCCGAATGGGTTAATGATACCTGGTTCAGTCATACGAAGAGTAATTCCAGCCAGTTTTTTTCTACAAATTATTTAACACCCCCGTTGCCCTCTTCCGGAGGCGATGGAACAGCCGATAACACCCGTAACTATTTTAATTTTAAATCTGACCTGAAATTAAAACTTCAAAAAAGGATAACACTTGAAACGGGTGTGCATACGTACATCAACAGTTACCGGAACGAGACCAATTATTTCAGGGAATCAGGTGGCATAAGATCCGTTGATAAAAGCAGAACCAACACATTCCGGTATCATGAAAATATTAATGCCCTTTACCTGCAGGGTTCCAAAACTTTGGGTAAGGACTTCATTGTTAAAGTCGGAACAAGAATGGAAAACACGAATATGAAGGGAAGACAGTTGGTGCCCGGAGATACTTCCTTTACCATTCATAGAACCGATCTCTTTCCTTATGTGTACCTGAGTAAGAAAGTAATGACCATCGCCGGGTTTGACCTCAGGGCCTATCTTGTTTATCGCCGAACCATCAAAAGGCCATATTACGATCAACTAAATCCTTTTTCAAGATATATAGATGAATACCTGACTGAAGTTGGAAATCCTTCTTTACGACCACAGTTTACCCAGAATTATGAAGCGAATATCAGTGTGGATGAGCGACCGATTCTTGCTGTAGGTATTAATGACACCAAAGATATTTTCACGAATGTGATCTACCAGGCTGATAGCAGCCGTAGCCAGGCCTACAGAACTTATGATAACCTCGGGAAAAATAAAGAATGGTACCTGAGAGGACTGGGAGCCATTCCACCGGGCGGTAAGTACTTTTTTGTGATCGGGGCTCAATACAATTATAATATCTATGATGGCCTTTACGAAAACAAACCTCTTTCATTTAAAAGAGGCACCTGGACACTTTTCACTTATCATAATCTAAAACTGGATAAGAGATCACAATTAACTGTCAATGGCTTCATACGCTTTAAAGGGCAACAACAATTTTATGAACTAAGTTCATTTGGCGCCTTAAATGCGAGCCTCAACAGAAAATTCCTGAAGGATAAGTTAACGGTATCGGTCAGCATCAGCGATATGTTTGCCACCAATAAAAACGATTTCAGCATTAAACAGGGATCCATAGATGCTTTCGGGTTCAGGCAGGCAGATACCCGTCGCTTTGGATTGAATATCCGTTACAGTTTTGGCATCCGGAAAAAGGATGAAGGAAATAATCTCTTTAATCAATACACCCCCCCAAGCTAAAATATTAAAAGATAATTCCGGTAATATGGATTTGTTCACTTATCTTTGCGCCGTTAATTTGAGCATGACGACAGTTTGTAAGTGAACGATATTCTGCTACGCATTTTCTGCTAATAGTTAGTCTTCTTTACGTTGCGTTTTTCTCAAGAATTTTTTAAATCAATTTTTTTACATGAACATTTATGTTTCAAACTTAAGCTACGCCGTACAGGATGAAGACTTAAGAAGTTATTTCGCAGAGTACGGAGAAGTTACTTCTGCAAAGGTTATTATGGACAAGTATACCAACCGCAGCAAAGGTTTTGGTTTTGTTGAAATGAGCGATGACGAAGCCGCTAAAAAAGCAATTGCTGAACTGGATGGTGCTACAGTTGATGGCCGTGCCATTAAAGTTAGCGAAGCAAGACCTAAAGAAGAAAGACCTGCAAGGCGTCCTTCTTATTCAGGAAACCGCTGGTAATACCATGGTATAAAAAGAAAACCCTCAGTAAAGTGCTGAGGGTTTTTTTATTGAAGCCAATAAAGCTTATTCGTATCAAACCTTTTGCTTTTGTTTTGCAGAAGGTTTTCTTTTTGCTTTTTTCAACGCTGATTCAATTGCTGTCGACAGGTTATTAAATGTCGGTTTCCCTGTAAATGGGACATCATTTATAAAAAATGCTGGCGGTGTTTTTACACCCCGATTCAATCCTTCTTTCAGATCATCCTGTACCTGCCAACCATACACCCCATTCACCAGGTCATCGAGAAATTTTTTGTTTTTAATACCCGCTTCTTTAGAATAAAGCTTGAGACTTGTAGTTCCCAAATTCCTGCGGTTACTGAATAATACATTGTGCATTTCCCAGAATTTTCCTTCCTGGGCAGCTGCCACTGCAGATTCACTTGCTTTTAAACTACGCTGATGAATTAATGTAAGCGGGAAATGACGGAACTGAAACCTTATTTTTCCTTCATATTCTTCCAACAACTGCTTTACAATTTCATTTACTTTGGCGCATTCTTCACTTTCATATTCGCCAAACTCCATTAAAGTAACCGGGGCATCTTTTTTGCCCACAAAAATTTCTTTTGGTTCAATAATGACGACATCGTCTTTTTTAAATGCCATTTTAATTTCTCCTTTTTAGCTCTTCCCCATGCCTTTGGTTCTGATCCTGTTATATATAACAAAACATGTTCCATTTGGTTGATACAGCAGCGGTTATTTACCGAGGTATTGTCCCGAAAGCGGCTGAAGGTAATATATTTTTTTTCCCTGCCAACTAAAGAAATTATGAAAATACTGACATGTTTATTCAGAATTGTAAATCATCTATTTACGGGGCCGTAAAAACACAATTTTCAAAAATTTCTTTGACCATCCGGTAATTCGAAGAGAATCATTCGATATAAAAACAGTTCAGAATTGCTTAATAAATCGATTGGCCATCAGTTCAGAATGGCTTCAAATATTACTGATTATCAATTCTTTATGTAGGCGTCAGCTTCTTTGGCGATAATTAGTGGAGCATTATCTTGATTTCCCGGGTTAAAAAAGCGGTTATACTTTTACATTATCAAACACAAAAGCACACTGCTTAGCCAGAATTAACCGGGTCTCGTTAACTACACTTGCCCTTTTGTTTGCCCCTCTGATATTTTGCTTGCACCACGATTGTAATCCATAAGCTTTTCGGATATCGAAATTGTTTTGTTAACCCTTAAAAACTTTAATTATGAAAAGGATCATCAGAAACAATCGCATCATTGCAATTGCATTCTTAACTATGTTTTCAATTGCGGCAACAACGACAGTAAGCGCCGGTGAAAATCCAGGTCTTCCTGTTGAACTGAAGTATGCAGGCAAAATGAATGACCAGCCTGTATTTCAGCTGAGCGTTAATGGTAATGCACTTCATAACGATTTTACCGTTGTTATTCTCGATCAGTATAATAACATTTTATATTGGGAGAATATCAAGGCGGAAACCTTCACCAAAAAGTTCTTACTGAACACAGATGAGATCGGTGATGAAAAACTTCGTTTTGAGATCATTTCCAGGAAAGCCAAGCAATCGGTTTCTTATGAAGTTAGCCGTAACACTAAAACAGTTGAAGAAATGCTGGTTAGTGAGTCTACCAAATA
>DAOLIV010000013.1:0-89018 GCA_035328345.1 Chitinophagaceae bacterium
TGTATCGTGGCTCCTGAAGAAGTACCCAGATACAAAACGGCTAATATGGCGGTGATGAACTTTTTCATGTTTTAAAGTGCTACAAAAGTATAACAATTTTTTTGAGGATTCTTACATAATTCTGCTAACTATTTACACTTAAATGACTTAAACCCTATTTGCAACAGTCTTTTTTGCGTACAAAAAGGAATTTAAAAGCTTTCCAGAAAAACTGCCCTATTGATCTAAATAGTATCATAATAACATCGTTAACAGCATGGCCGCACTCATTCCAATCATCAGTGCATCTTCAATAATTGTAATGGTGCTCATGGGTAAATTAAATACATCGCCGAGGCAGGCACATTTTATTTTACGCTTATTGAAAACACTTTGCAGCACACCAATTATACTTACTGACATTACAATAAAGGTAATACTATTGGTAAGTATCGGATTGAAACCGGTAAGGAATGCAATTCCCAGGGCCAGTTCAATGAAGGCATAAATATAGCCCCAACTGCTCCATTTTTTTGCAATCACATCATACATCGAGTAACTCTCCGCAAAGCCTTTCAGGTTAAGCAATTTGAAAAATGAAAAAACCAAAAAGAACCCGGCCATAAAATTGCTCATCCAGCGCATAAACACAAAATCACCAACTACCCATTCGTTCAGCATGGTTATACCGGTAATAAATGCAAATATTAAGAGAATGGGTTTGTAAGTTGCTAACCAGGTTCTGGTTTCTTCAACTTCTTCTGTATTAACTGGCAGGTGCTGTTGATTGTTTTCTGTTAATTGATATTTCGGATAGTCTTTCAATGCTTCCTGTAAAATGGATGTTGCGATGTGCTTATCCATTTTAATAGTTGCTTCACCCTTGGCAAGATCAATATTTACATCACTGACTGCATCTACTTTTGATAAAAGGTTTTGCACTTTTGCCTGGCAACCGGTGCAGGTCATTCCTGAAACTTTATAGGTATGTGTCATGTCTGTTAATTTAATGACACAAAGTTCCTTCAAACGGGAAGTAGTATTGTTACAGAATTATGGATATGATTTATAGTTTCTTGTTCTGTACACTATCTAAAGATTTCCGATTTGTGCTGCCTATTTTTTTAAACTGGCTCGGTGTTAAGCCGGTAACTTTTTTGAACTGTGCTGAAAGATGCGCCACGCTGCTGTAACCTAAGAAAAAGGAAATTTCGCTTAAATTCTGCTCCCCATATACCAGGAGTTCTTTTACTTTTTCCGTTTTTTGCAGAATAAAAAATTGTTCAACCGTAATTCCTTCTACTTCAGAAAATAAACGGGAGATGTAACTATATTCTTTATGCAAGGCAGTGCTCAAATATTCACTGATGCTGAAATGTTCTTCTACATCGCCTGACTGTACTTTTTTAATAAGCAGGCTTTTTATTTTTTCAATCTGTTTTTGCTTCTGGTCATCGAGTATCTCAAAGCCGAGTTGGAACAAACGGCTGTTGAGTTGTTGCATTTTTTTTACAGATGGGTTTTTTTTCAGTACTGCCTCTCCCATTGTAACATGGATGGGGTTTAAGCCCAGGTTTTCCAGTTCCTGCTTAACCACCATGATGCAGCGGTTGCAAACCATGTTTTTTATGTAGAGATTCATTGTTTTATATTTTACAAAAACCACAAATTTTTCTTTCCAAACTCAGGTAATTCCTCTCTGTCGAAATAGGGGAAAATCTTTGCTACCATTTCCGGATATATAGTTGTTACAGGCAGGTTTTGCTGGCTGATGCTTTTCCAATACATGCGGCTGAACTGATACACCTGGTCAATTAACTCTCCTATAACTGACATACTCAATTCATCTGGCTTTGAGGATTTGATTGACAGCTTCACCGGGAAATGATAGTCTTTCGCAGCAATTGGCACTTCCTCCTTATACCTTACATTATTAAACAACAGGAATTTATTATAGCCTATGCTGAGGTATGTGCCACTTAACGGCATCTTGCCCTCGCTATTCATATCAAAAGCCAGAAACTCCCGGCTTTCTGTTTTATTGATGGTGATTACGATAACAGGTACATCACCGTAACCAATACTGTCAAGCATTTTAAGTATGGGCTGTAGTTCTTCGGGGTCTGAAATTTCCTTGTAAAAGTGAATGATGATTCGCCTTACAGATTGATGTTGCTCTATGAATTTCTCAACCTGGTCTTTTATTGAACCGGCCAGCAGCTTTGTTTCGTTCTTTTTATAGCAGCCGAAGCCTTCGAACTTACCGTCATTACTGAAACAAAATGCACTGCCTACATAACGATGAGCCGCATCACGGGGTTTGAATGCACCTACGCCTATAATCAGTTCATTTGCACGGGACCGTGCCAGCCGCCAGGGTATTCCTCCCATTTTCGCCAATAAAGCAACGTATATATTGGGCAAAAAATAATAGAACTCTGGTTTTGCAAGGTGTTCTTTAAAAATAACCTGCGAAGTGATACCCTTATCGAGCAAATGCTCTTTTATTTGGTAATAAGCCTTGTGTTGCGGATGGTCTTTATCGTCATTCTTAATGGGGCTTATGTATATGGCAACATACGTACAGCCGGGGTCAAGTGAAAACTTATCTAATTGTTCCTTTACTTCTTCAAAAATAGTATTGTTGTCTATAAAGGAAGTTTGTTTGGCGGCATCAAAACTGAATTGCTGATTAATATATTCAATCAGTGGTTTTGCATCTTTTTGCTTTTTATTTACAATGCCATGCCAGCCTTCCATCATGAACTTATACATGTGGCCTTTTACAAAATCGGCATCTGCTTTATTATAAATAAAAAACAGTTTCAAATGACCTTCAGTATATGCCTGTAATGGTTTGTGTGTAAGAATGCCCAGACCAGGGTTAATGTGTGTTCCATTCTTGAATTGCAGGATGTTATTGCCTTTGCCAACCAAATACACTTTTTCATTGGGCACCTGATAAAAGCCTTCAGGTGCAAGTTTTATTATTCTATTAAAAGCTGGTGTATTCAGGTAATGATTGTAAAACCATTCCTGCATACCAAGATATTCGGGATAACGGTTCGTCTTTTTTAGTTCCTCATATATGTCGTACTCTTTTTTAAGGTCATAATTTAAAATTGGATACACATTGTCTAATTGCTGCTTTAAATCATCCGGCAAGGTTTTCTCGTAATGCCAGATGCAGCCATTGCATAAAACTTTTGTGTATTTTGTTGTATCAAAATCCATTATCTGCTTAATAGGTGTATGCAATACTTTGGAAATACCATTGTATGAAAGCACTACCTGAAACTGCTTTGGTACTGCACTACTATATTGCACATTTAATGTGAACTTATTATATACTTTATAAAGTGGATCTCTAATATCATTATCAGTAAACCAAACTTCAACATCTTTTGTAAAATTCGGAAACACAATAGCACCATCGATACGCTTAAAATAATTTAAGATCAAATAATTGAAATATCGTTTTGCAAAACCAACAGCATGAAACAATTCAATTTCCTTTTCAATTGCATCTTCTCTTGCAGATTGAAAATCGCAGTAGTAGAATTGCATGGCGGGGTCTCTGCCTTCTGGAAACTCATCAAACAACTTATCCCATTTGATAGAAGCCATGCTGGGCTCCTTTTCAGGGTAAAATGCAAATTTTAGTTTAGTCTTTACGGGAGTAAAGGAGATAAGGTTTAGCTGTACCTGTTGCATAGGCAGATGTTTAATTCATTATTTTATTGCTTGTTTTATTAAACTCATGATGTATTCCATGTCATTATCATTCTCTATCTGTACCTGATAATCACCATTTCCCCAATGTCCAATGCTTGATACATCCTGTGCAATTTTCTTTGGGTCGTCCAATTGCCCTGTCTTTGCATTGATGAATATTTTGAGAGATTTTTTAAGAATGGATATATCTGTAATATTTGAACCCTTTTTAAAAGCTATGTAATGCTTCTTTGGTATCACTTCTATTCCATCTGCCAAATTCAGGATTGCTTTTTTGAACTTCTCATATAACTCTGAAGTAGTTTCTGATGCTTTATCTATATGGTCTTCTTCCGTGTAAACCTTTATTTCTTCTGTTACTTTTTTGAGTGCTTCTTTATTTTGAGTTAATGGCTTTATGCTTTCGGCAGCATTTGATTTTTTGATTGGGCTGATTATGACTGTATCATTATCAAATTGCTTTATCTCCCACAATTCAATGGCTATGTCTTTAAAATTAGTTGCTTGTATTTGATTATCAGTAAAGTTGGTAGAAACAAAAGCTACCCTTGTTTGGCTCCAGTCCACATCCTCTCTTTTCAAATTTTGTTTCAGGCTTTCATTGTACTCTACAATAAAATCTGCTTTGTTCTCCAGCATTAAACTTAGGTAGGTAAAGCCCTGGTCAACCACACTAATATTTTTATCTCTCTTGTATTCAATGATTATAAAAGCACCGTTTTGTTTATCAAAAGCCAATGTATCTATCCGTTTATTTTTTATTGTAAACTCACTCTTTACCAACTCCAAACCCATGATTGAAAAAATATTTGCTTCAAAGACCTTCTGAATGTCTTTCTCAAGTCTGAAGGGATTCTCTTTTATTTCTGTTAGCTTGCCAACTTGGTTTGAGTATAATATCATTTGTTGTGGATTATTTCTTATTTATTTTGACAATTCAGAAACTGTTGCGACTCTTTTATAAACAACATCATCAAACTCCTTAAAATGCTCCTTGCCACATTTAATTTTTAGTTTTTCGCTGCCTCTTAATTCCTGCCCGGCACTCTTTGTTTCCGCAACAAAATATATTTTCTTTTCGTTTTTAAATACAATTGCCCAATCGGGATTGTAAGGGCCAATGGGAGTTTGTATTTTAAACCAGAAAGGCAATTTAAAATAAAACTCTATGTTTTCGCTGCTTTCGCAGTCTTTTGCAAATTCGCTTTCTACATCGGATTGCAATGGAATCAGGTTTTCATAAATAGTTTTACCGGGCTGCAAAACGGTGTGGGTGAACTTGTCAACATAAATTTCAAGTTCATTATCATCAAACAGTTTCATTTCATAAATCTTTCCACCAATTTTTTCATACTTAATTCCTTCAATCATCAATGCATACAAAACCTGCCGGATGGATGACACAATATTATCCATGAACAACTGCGGATTTATCAATACCTCTGCAATGCGGCCAGACTTTTTTATTATTTCAAGAATGGTGGAACGGGTTAATTCGGTCTTGGATTGAATGTAACCCAACATATCGGGCATATCAATATGATAATTGTAATCATCCTTGCCGCTATCACTTAATAATTGCCCTTCTATCCCTTCATCGGTAATAACTACTTTTTTCTTTGTGCTGCGGATGGATGGCTTTTTGGTTTCATCCATATCCTTAACGGCCTTTGCAGCCAGTGTAATTAATTCTGCTGTTTCATAATTAACACTATACTTAGTATGGAATTTTATTTTATCCCATATCTGCAAAAACATCGGGTCGGCTTCAAATCCTTTGCGAAGATTTACTTTTTGCTTTTTGCCCTTGTCTTTAATACGGCCAGTAAAATCTACTCCACAATCTTCTTCAATTTCGTTTTGCAGTGCTTTTGCAAACTCTTCATAAGATTCATTTGCTACCACGGTAAGCCGGTTTATGTTTCTGTCAAAAATCCGCTGGCCTTCCTGGTTTACACTGAGGCGAAGCCCACGGCCAATTTCCTGCCGTTTCTTTATTTCGGATTTTGTTTCATTGAGTGTACAAATCTGGAATACATTGGGATTGTCCCAACCTTCTCTTAATGCCGAGTGACTGAAAATAAAACGAAGTGGTGTATTAATATCAAGCAGTCTTTCCTTATCCTGCATGATTAATTTGTAGGTATCGTTATCAGCCTGTGTTTCGCCGCCGGTATCTTTTACCCTTCCTTTTGTGTCCTGCGAAAAATATCCGTCGTGCAGGTCTTCTACCTTATCCCTTATAAATCCGCTGTAAATTGGTTTTGCTATTTCTTCATTGTAAACTTCCTCAAACCATTTGGCAAACCTGCCCGGAACTTTGTTTCCATTTACATCGTACTCCCTGTAATTTTTCACTTTATCAATAAAAAACAGGGAAAGCACTTTAATACCTTTGTTATGAAACTGCCGTTCTTTTCTTAAATGTTCTTCCACCGTTTTGCGAATCATGAATTTCATCACTTCATCATTCATGCCGCCCTGCGATTGGCCAACGGCCAATAATACTCCGTTGGTTAACTCTATATGCTGGCTGCCAAAATCAATTTCATAAATTTTCAATCCATCGTAGCGGTCATTTCTGCCCGATAGTTCGTACAGATCATTTTTCCTGGCACTGGCAGTAACCAATTTCTTTTTAATACCTGATGCAGTAGTTACATCAATTTTTATTTTGGCGGTAATGCTATTGCCTGAGCGGTTTACGGAATCTACCTGTATAAAAGCGCTGTTGAAATCGTTTTCACTTAAAACAGAATCTACTTCTATCTGCTTTACCAAACCCAAATCATAGGCTTTAACTGGATTGAGTGAATACATTAAATTGTACAGGTTGGTATGTGTAGCAGAGTAACGAAGTGTACAAAGCGGATTGAGGTTTTCAATGGCCCGTTTTCTTATTTCAGTTTCCATGTTCTGCGGTTCATCCACAATAACAATGGGATTGCAGCTTTGAATAAACTCTATTGGCTTTTTGCCGGTCAGCCTGTCGTAAGGCTTGTTGATTATATTTTCATCTTTTGCAAAGGAATCAATATTAATTACCAATACCTGAATAGCATTACCGGCAGCAAAGCCCCGCAGGTTTGACACCTTTTTACTGTCGTACACTTCGGCATTTACCTGTACCCTGTCGTACAGGTTTTGAAAATGCTCCTGTGTAATCTGTATATTTTTAATAACCCCTTCCCGGATGGCAACTGAGGGAACCACAATTACAAATTTTTTAAACCCGTATAATTTATTGAGTTCAAAAATAGTACGCAGGTATACATAGGTTTTGCCTGTGCCTGTTTCCATCTCTACAGAAAAATTCATCCCGTGCAATGCAACATCTACGTTTGTTATTTCATTTTGAGCTTGTATTGTTTTTACATTCTCCCAAACCTGGTCTTCGGTAAGCGATAGCTGGTTACCAAAACCGTTTTCGGTATGCAATGCTCCGTTTTGCTGAATGCTGAACTCGAAATCACCGGCGTTTAAAGGCTGCCCTTCAAATATATCGGTGATAGCTTTTATAGCATCTAACTGGTATTCCTGCTTACTGTCGAAATGGAGCTTCATCTATATCGTTTTAAAATCTATTTCTGCATCTTTCATTTGCAATACGGCATTTGTTTTTAACTGGTCGTTGCCTGCAAAGAGGTTATCGAGCATTATTACTTTTTTAGGCTTCTCCTCAATAATCAATTCAATAACATGCTGGTTAATTTTATCCAGTGCAATAATTAATTCACCATTTGCAATAATATAAAAAGAAGTACGTATGTGATTTAGTTCATCGTCTCCCTCATTTATTACTCCAAACTCTGTTACTTCATCTGTAAGTAAATAACCCGCCTTTAGCATTAATTCATACAGCATGTTTTGCTCCGGACTGTTTACATGTACCGGGTTGGTAAAGGCTTCTAACTGCTGTACCAGGTTATCTTCAGTAATTTCATTGCTTCTCCATATTTTGAAATTGGAAGAAGTTAGTTTGAATACTTTGAAACCCAAATCCTGTTCTGCATTATTAAACATATCCGTTTTCTCTGCCTTTTCTTTTGCAATCTTCATAATAACTCTGCGGATTCTCTCTTTTGATATTTCAGCAATTGTTTTGTAGCCCGCATTAAATGGCCTTGAATCTTCTTCTATTGGCTCTGGTAGTTGAACCAAAATGAATTTAGCTCTAATTTCTCTACTTTTATTGATTTCCAATATTGCTTCAGCCAATGTACCTGAACCGGCAAAAAAATCTAACGCAATTTCATTTTCTCTTAAAACCAAGTTTAAAAGTTGTGAGATAACTGAAACATCCTTTGGAAAGTCAAATATTTTATCTCCCATTAGCTGCTTCAAGCTACCACTGGAACTCCTTCTATCTTTATAGAATACACTACTTGGGGCTTGGTATTCATTTTCTTTTAAATATACTTTCGAGTTTGGAATAGAAGTTTCATCAATTCCAAAATGAACTCTATCTTTTTTCAACTCTTCTACCATACGAGACTCTTCCCAACGCCACCCTCTTGCCGGTACTGGTACTGGCTTTTTTGTTACAGGGTGCAAAACCTCGTATCGGGGTCTGTTCTTCCTCCCATCATCGGGGCCAGATAAATCACTTGGAAAATATACACCAACCTCATCTGCATTTCTATAATGTTTATGACTTTTACTTGGGTGTGTCTCAGAAAGAGTTTTATACCATTCTTGTAGTGCCTTACTAACTTCTTCCCAATTATTTCCAAACTGCTTCCTATATAGTTCATACTTAATATAAATTTCATCGATACCTTCCTTACGTTCTTTCCAAAGTGTAGGATCAACTTCTCTTTCTTCTTCATTCGCATTATTACTTTTTCCAAATATCAAAATATACTCATGTCCAACACTCACTTTTTTTGCATCATTTTTTCTACCTCCATCCCAAATCATAGATGCAATAAAATTCTCTTCCCCAAAAATTTCATTCATCATCATCCGCAAATTGTGCACTTCATTGTCATCAATATGTACAAATATTACTCCGTCGTCTTTTAAAAGATTTTTTGCCAGAAACAAACGGGGGTACATCATGCTAAGCCAGTTGCTGTGAAAATGGCCGCTGTCTTTACTATTTTTACGAAACATGCCTTCCTTCATTAAATATCCTTCTTCGTCCTTATCGCCAATGCGTTTTTCGTAGTCGGCTTTGTTTTCTTTAAAGCTGTCGGGGTAAATAAAACTATCGCTGCCGGTATTATAAGGCGGGTCTATTATAATGCACTTTATTTTATTGTAGTAGCTTTTCTGCAATACCTTCAGCACTTCCAGGTTTTCGCCTTCAATAAAAATATTTTCGGTGGTATCAAAGTTTACCGATTCATCGGGCATGGGTTTTAAGGTGGCCGTGGTAGGCACCTGCAATGCTTTAAAGGCATCGGATTTACCGGCCCAGTTAAGCACATACCGTTCGTTGGCAAAATTAATATCGTCGCTGAATGTGGCTTTCAGCTTTTCCCAATCCAGCTTACCTTCTGTAAACAGGTTTGGGAACTGTTCTTTCAGTTTTGCCAGGTTATCCTGTTCGATGTTTAATGATTCTCCGTTCATTATTCCCTTTTAATAATTTTAAGATATAAAGTCAATTGAGCAATCTACATCCAACAATTCGGTTAGCAGGAATCCATTGAATTCAATATTGCCAATTTCAATTTCGTTTTGTATAAAATAATCTTCAATTGATGCTTCATTTACAGCCGACCTTGAGAAAAAATCTATCAGTTCATTTAAAATAAATGTAAGGTAATACCGCAGGTTAGAGGCGATATGCTCATTATTTGTATTGGTAGCCGCATCGTGTATAATTTCATTGCGGAGCCTATAAATTCTGGTAAAATGCACTTCGAGATTAGCCCGATGTTTTTTAAGGTAATCGGCAGCATTAGGTTGCTTACCGGGTTGAAAAAACCATTGTTTCAACTTCATAGCCCTGTAGCCCAGCAAGGGATAAAAAGCTAACAGGTGTTGCTCTGTTTCATTATAGAAAGCTATATTTTTAAGACAATCGGCGCTTGCAACTGTAAAGGAAGGAACGAGTGCCTGGTGCAGGCCACTGAGTTGCCCGAATGCTTTATTAAAACTGTATGTGTTTCTTTTTACGTATGCCAATGAGTGAGCATTAATAAAATGGTCTTTTATTCTGTTGATGGTATTCTGGCTTTCGTAATTAGAAAAAAGATACTCAAGGCCAATCCAGTAGTTGATAAACTTATGTTCTACTTCAGTTGACTGGTTACCCAGCCGCAGGTAACGTATTGCCGATTTAATTTTCTCTTTGGTTTCATTCTGGACATTCGGATTATTTAAAATGGTAGGCAGTTTTCTTGTAAAATCGAGGTAATGATCCTTCTCCACCCTGTATTTACCATCCAGAATGTTTACGTTGTTTTGAAACGCTGCTTTTTCCGGGGAACGGGAATCTATTATCAATGCCCGGTTATGGATCATTAAAAATTCATCTGACAAGCCAAGATTTATAACATCAAGGTATTCGGACAGAACACTCCTGGCTTTTTTAAGTGCCGCAAAATAATCTGCTGCCTGAAGTTTAATGCGGATAAATTTTCTTGCATTGGCAGTATTGCTGAAGGAACTTAACTCGGCCGCCTGCCTTCCATTCAAATTTACATCGTTGATATCATCAGCCAATATCAGGTTTGGATTATGAATTGCCGAAATAGAGTCATACACCATTGGTGTTGTATCAATCCGGAAAATTATTTCAAACTCGCTTGGCAGAAATAAAATTCTTGTTTTAAAATTTGTAAAGTGAAGGCTGAAGGCAACCCCATTGTTTAAGGAAGAAACAAAAATACCGTAGACCAATTTGTACAAAAACCCTTTTGAAAATCCCTTACTGATCAATTCGCTGAATAAAATATTCAATGAGGTATCTATCTTTTCCAGCTCGTTAATTGTTGTATCGTTTGCGGCAATCAATGTTTCTAATCCATCAATTACAGCATTGAGATATGCAGGGTTTTCATTTAACAGTAACTCAATTGCTGAAACAACTTTTTTATAATTATACTCGTCTGTGTTTTTAAGTAGTTGTTCCAGGTATTTTTGGGTGATAGAATTGAAGACAAGATAATTGGGATTGCTGGCTAACTGGGAAAGAGCTTCATCAATAATTGCCTTTTTTTCATTGCCTTTGGCTTTTATAGTATGAAAATGTTTTATGCGGCCTACCTGAAATTCCTGCAAACAATATTTAAGTTCTTCAAGTATAGATTTAGGATTATTAAGCCTAACCCTGTAAGAATCAATACTGCCGAGATAAAGAAGTTCTAAGGATTTCTCAATGAAAAACCTCTGACAAATTGTTAAAGCAGTATTTTTGTGGCTTATTATTTGCATATCAGCATTATATTTACTTACCTTTACTTTACAAAAGAAAAATTATTATAATTCATTAAAGATAAAAAAGGAAGATAGGCTGAATTGGAACTGGAGGCAATTCCGCAATTCTTCTCTACTTCCTTAAATATTGAGGGGGCCTTTAAAAAGGGCTCCCTTCTTTTTTTTACAAGTGTCATTTATTTTTTTTACTGTTTGATTTTTTTCCCAATTCCACTTTTTGCATTGTCAGTTTTATTATTTCAGCAGCAAGTGGTTCGGCAATCAATTCCGTTGCCAGCTTATCGCTCATTGAGCAAATGATCAGTTCATCATCCGGCACACCAAAAAGGATAGCAATTTTTTGTACCTGTTCCCTGGAAGGGAGCCGTTCGCCTTTTTCAAACTTGCTAACCATTGAAGTATCTACTTCAATACCTGCTGCTACCTCTCTTAATAAAAGCCCTTTTTTTAAACGAAGGGTTTTAATTATTGATCCAAAACTTTTCAAATTGACAGTATTAAACTTGACAAATATTGCCAAATATACGACTAATAAAAGAAAATAAAATACCCCAAAGTGGTAATAATTAGGAGGTTGAGGAAGTTAAGGATTTGAGGAACCTCACCCAATTCCTCTCCTGAAGGAGAGGGATTAATCAACCTTCCTGAACTTCCTGAGCATCCTGAGAACCCAGTGTTTCAGGATTTGAAGGTTTTGCATTTTGATTGATATATAGATCCTGACCGTCTTTGTCTAAAATACCTGCTTTTACAAAATCGGTTATATAGCCCTGGGCAGTTTTGTCGGGAATGTTGAGTTTGGTGGCAATGGTCAGATAGCCCTGTCGGTTGAAGTTATAGGGCAGTGCATCAAGAAATCTTTCTTTGCGGCTTTTGGGTTTTGCCCTGGCTGGTTCCTCCGGCAGGTCAGAATAGACTTTGGCTGCATGTTTTACCAGCAGCTTTACTATCTGGATGGTATTTGTAAAATCTACATCTTCACAAACCATCGGACTGGAGAAATCGCCAGTTTCCAATATCCGCAGTACCGAGCAAACCATCATGATCCTGAAGGCAATCAATCCTGAACGGCGAACTGTGCCGATATAATCGAGCCCTTTCAGACTTATGTACATGGATTGTGTTTCGGTAAAAAACTGATTGAACTTACTTTTCTGCTCTTGGGTTAATGAGAAAACGATTTCTGCATTGTTGTTAAGTGCTTCGTATAAGTTAAAAAACTCATTTGCCAGATCAGCAAAATGTTCATCCATCCCATTATCTGTATTTGCAGCAAATACATCTTTCCAATACGGCTGAATATTCATTACATAAAACATGAACCGGCTGAACAAACCGTTTTCAGCATTTGGAATTAAGGTTCCTATTTGCTTGGGTGTGCCTGAAAGCAACGCTGACAGACAAGGCCGTTCTATTTCTACAAGTTCCCTGTCGGTTCTGCGGTAATAAGTGATAGGCTCATGCTGAAAAGCATTGCGGAAACCATGACTGTAATTGCCATAGTCACTCTTAAATGCCTGTGCCATAGTATCACCTTCAGTTTCAAAAATGAGGCCCCGGCCATTGCTGTCGTTCAGCAATTGAAAAAATCCGGTACTGCTGTTGTTGGCCGGAATGAAAAGCATTTTCTCCGGCGGTTTTGTTGGCTTTTCTGCGTTTGATTTGCCTTTACTGCTATTGTAGTCGGCCATTTGAGCATCATACTCTTTTTTTAATAGTGCAGCCTGTGCTCTCATTGCTTTATGAACCGGGTTAACCAGTTGCCTGCAATGAATAAGCCTGCCTTTGCCTGCGGATGCCTGGGCGGTGATAAATAAAAACAGGTTTGCATTTACTTTTTTATCATCGTAGTATCCGAATATATTAGGCAAGCAGGCACTTAATGCTACAACGGAACCAAGGAGTAATATATCCCGTTCCTCTTTTGATGCAGAGACTTTTACTATACTTTTAAGGAAATCAGGAAGCAAAGGAAATATTTCATCGGGCAAAGTTGGCATGGTCTGTACTTCTGATTCATTGTTTGCATTATTTTCTTCCTGTTGTACAGGTTTTGGGAATTTTGCAAACTCTGTGCTGTGATGTTTGTAAGCGCTGTTTACCGAATCTTTAATTTCTCTTTCAGATAAATCAAAATGCTGTGAACATAGTATTTCAGTATCGGACTGCGGTATACCAGCTCTGTTGCAATTAGAAGCAAGCAGATAAATATAATTGTTACGGTTTCCATTTGTAAATTCTGATTTTTGATTGGTGAATAAAACCTGTTGCTGAAAGACTAAGAGCCATTCATCGGAGTTAGTAATCACTTCTGTTTGTGCATTTACTGTATGTGCAGGTTCCTGCTTTGGCTGAACAGGGATGTCTTTAACATTGAACTTTTCGTTGTATATGTTTTTATACAACTGCGGATCGTGACTTACAAAACAAAGCCTGGTAATATCCTTGCATTTTTCATCGGCTTTTAAGCCGGTAGCGTTTTCGTAATATTGCAATACCTGTTGGTAAGCAGCATCATGATGTTCAGCTCCGGTATTTACTTCTATAAATACCTTTAGGCCGTTGCCGCTGGGGCTGATAAAGCAAAGAAATGTGTAAGGGATTGCAGCAATGATTTGAAATGCTGCATTTAATTGTTCCGTTGTCAGCTTGTCAAAATCGAGATGAACAAATCCGCTGTATTGCTCCATGTTGGGTAGCAATCGTTTTTCTGTGAATGTAGCGGATGGGGTAAAGGCTGGAAGCCGTTGCTTTTTTGCCTGTGCTTCTTCAGTTTTACCTTGTGCAATCAGGCCTCGTATTTCTTCAACCTGAATTTTGTATTTGTCTGATGCAACCCAGTTGGAAAGGATGATCAGCGATATATCTTCTACCGGTTCGGCGAAGTTTTTGAAAATCGTAGTAACTGCCATTGTTCAGTTCATTATTCAGTAAAAAAATAGGGTTAACTCTTTCTGCTGCGGATTACGAGGTCAGCAGCATCCTGGTCTGGTTCTTCGGCTGACTGCCTGTTTCGTTGCAGCCAGGTGTCGAGTTCGTCCCGGCGGAAATAGAGCTTTTTACCCTGAGGACAGAAATGCGGGACTTGTTTTGTACTGGTCAGTTTGTACAAGTGGGAGGGACTAACATCGAGGTATTTACAAGCCTCGTTAAAGTTGAGTGTTGTTTTTTGCAACAGGTTTTGCTCATCCAGCTTGTTAGCGATTTCGGTGAGCTTGTCGAGAATTAAATTTTCGTTTGCCATGTTATTAAATTTTTAATTTGATGGCAAATTGGCTTTATGGCAAGGGAAAAAGGTTCAGGTATTCATACCTGAATGTGCAGCCTGAATAAAGTGAATGTTTTTTATTGCAGTTGGTTGAAGATTTTGTCTATTTCTGTTTTTGATTTAGGGTTGTGGGAAACTGCTTTGGAGAGGTTATTTGATTTGATGGGATGGCCTTTTTTAGAGAAAAACGACTGGCTGTGTTCAATATTTATAAAAGTAAGATTGTCGAAATAGTCCGATGCCAATTTCTCAATAATGTAGCGGAAATTTTTATTATCGCAGTCCAAGTAAATTGCAATCTTTCCCGGTGTGATGTCTTTAGAAAGTAGTAACTGTATTAGTAAGTCAGCCGGTGATTTATCTTCTTTCAATAAGTCGACTTTTGTACATAGTGTGTTAATGATGGTTTTCAGCTTGACTTGTTTGCCAGTAAAGCCAAAAGACAATCGTTTGCTGGCTGTTTCTTTCTTGTCGGCTGTTTTTGTTTTAGGGCCGTCGTAATAGATAGGGTGAATATCTGATTTTGTTTCCCCGAGTTCCATCAGGTAGAAATCGGTTATTTCATAAATGGTTTCTATGACATGCTTATTGACAAGCTGGATGCTGAAGTAAAGTGTAATGAGTTTGTACTTGACATAATACAATACAAACGTAACCAAATTGGTGCCTGATTCTTTATCGATTGATAGTTCCCTCTTTTTTATTTCTTTTGAAGCGGTTAGAATGTAATGTTTCAAATTCCGCAGGGCATTGACAGTATGAAAGTGAAGTAAGTCTTCATCATGTGCATATTTTTCGGAAATGCTCAGGTATGCATTGTAAATGCGGAGTGATTCCTGATCAATCAGTAAGGAATAAAACTTGGAAGCTGTATCAGTAAATTCAGGTAACTCTGTAGAAAATGTCAACTCTCTTAATGATTCGGTTTCATTACTTGGTTGGCTTTCCACCCATTTTAGTAATCTTGGCTTATCATTCAACAGGCATTTTATTTGATTGACCAAGCCAGGCATTGATTCATTTTTAACTTTGGCTGCTTCCTTCAACTTCTCATTCATCATTGTAACATCATATGATTTGACAAGCCAAGGCATCAGGCTGTCGAACAGGATATGATTGAAGATTGTCATTTCCATATGGTGTGCATTAAAGTTGCGTTAGCAAATTTGCATATTCCAGTTTTACATCGTCTGTAAAGCTATCTAAATAATTTTCAGTTGTAACAGATGAACTATGCCCCAGTGATTCTTTAATAAATTCAGTTGAAACACCCTTGCGTTTGAGTACTGTTGAAAACGAGTGCCTGGCTGAATACGTACCTATCTTTTGTTCTATTTTCAATTCCTTACGGATTGATTCCATTTTATTATTTACCCATTTAATAAAACGCTGGCAACGGTGCTTAGTGGTAAGCGGCGTTAAGTCTTTTTCTAAAACTGGAAAGAGATATGGGTTTGCAGGAACAGTATTCTTTTGCCTTTTGATAATATCAATAGCTTTTGGATTTAGCCCAACCCGGATGGGCCGCAAATCTTTCTTCTTGGTACGTTTGGTTTTTACCCTAATGAAGTGCAGGTAATTGCCGTTGATATTTTCGGGCTTCAGTTCTATAATATCGGCGAAGTTCATTCCATTACACAAATAAGAGAATAGCCAGAAATCAATTGCTTTTTGTTTATCCGCTGACTTGGGATTGTAGGTAAGTAATTTATTCAGGTCCGCTTCACTCAGCGCTTTTTTGATATTACGGCCGGCGGGAATCTGGTATTTCTTAAAAGGGTATTTGTCTGATGAAATAACATTGGCATCAATAGCCTGGTTAATGATGGCCCGGAGCTGCCGCATGTAAATACCAACCGTGCTTACTGATTTGCCATCTTTCAACATATAGTTTTCATAATCCAATAAAAAGGCTGGAGTAATATCATGCAGGCTCAGCTTTTTCTTAAAACCGTTTATTGAATTTAGTGTGGTCTTGTAGGATATGGAGGTTCCAATTTGTCCGGATTGATTAAGCTGAGCGATATATTTTTCAAACCAATACTGCAAAGTATTGCTATGCTTTGCAGCCTCTTTATTAAAAAACTGTTCTTCAAAAGCAACAAACGAAAAGGGAACCAGCTTTTCTATGATCTTGTCTGCCTTCTCTTCAATATCTCGTAACCCTTTTTTAATTTTCTTTAATTCATCATCACGCAGATTGGAGCTGGTGATTTTTTTCCATTCATCCGGTGTTGCGTGGTATTTGGTGGCGTACCTTTTTTTTGTTGGCCGCTGGTATATGTTCAGCTTAATTAAGCACTGACCCTCGGAGCTTGGCCGGGAGGCATCAAGGAAGAAACTGACGGTGACTTTTTCCTGTTCCATAAGAAGTAATTTGATTAATGTGACCTCAAATGTGACCTCAAAGATACTAAATAATACTAAATATTATAGTAATAAAGGAAAGAAAGAGAAAAATAATTATTGATAATCAGATGTTTACAATAACAAAGGAAAGCAAGAGAAGTCAGAAAATGCTAACGGTACTGACTGTTAATCAGAGGGTCGTTGGTTCAAGTCCAACAGGGGGAGCGGAAATGGACAGCCCGGTAGCAATACCGGGTTTTCTTTTTCTGAAGCCCTTGTCCAGATTGCATATCAGAGTAAAAACTTCATTGATTCTTGCGGTTCGATAATTCTTTCCGATATATTCTATTTTTTCCGGGAATATCGAACCGACTAATTTTTGTTTTGTAAGCAATGATGCCTTTTTGTAATAACCCGTCAAGTCGGCTAACAAAGCTGTGCTGAACTGGATATATTTAGCATATTCAGAGGCAGATTTTGAGAGCATTTCAAGTTTTGATTGTAGTTCCAGCCTTTGAGATTCTAAGGCATCTGTGAGCCTATTATAGCGTTCAGATGGTAATTCTCCATTCAGGAACTTTTCATCCAATCCTTTTATTGTATCGTTGATTCCTTTTAGAACATTAGCCACTTGCTTTTTCTCCTGCTCACGATCAGTATCATCTGTCTTAAACTTGTCTTCCAAAATAGAATAGTATAAAGTCAGAACCTCATGGGAGACCTGAAACTTATTAATATACTTTTCAAAAGCAGTATTGGCCTCGTCAGCCGGGATACTATTCTTGCAACCATATTTGCGTTGACAGTGGTAATAATGATAATAGTTCCCGTTTCTACTTTTTGAACCACTACCAGTCATTAATCGCCCACAATTAGGGCAGCGTAAATGCCCCTTCAATGGCAAATTCTCTCCTTTTGTTTTCCCTTGATATGGTTTTCTTTTACCGTTTAAAATGTCTTGAACAGCATAGAATATTTCTGCATTAATAATGCCCTCATGAAGCCCTTTAACATACAATTCAGGTTCATCTCCCAATGCAGGAACAAAGATTTTTCCTACATAAA
The DNA here is from genome assembly GCA_035328345.1 of Chitinophagaceae bacterium. GTDB lineage: Bacteria > Bacteroidota > Bacteroidia > Chitinophagales > Chitinophagaceae > JJ008. The sequence goes on from DAOLIV010000013.1 coordinate 17,786, forward strand.
AAGGATTAGAAAGCATATTGATGAATTGTTGTTTTTGAATGGATAGGCCTCTGTGGGTTGCCATCTTTCTCACTTCTTCAATTGTGTACGCACCAGTTGAAAAGGTATTAAATGCAAAAGCAACTATATCTTTAGTTTTTGAATCAGGAAGAACCAGCTTTGTCGCTTTATCATTAACGTATCCGTAAGGTGCACGACCCATCCATTTCCCTTGTTTTAAGGCTTGTCTCAGAGCAGCCTTAACACGGAGTGAAAGTCTTTCATTTTCTACTTGTGGCGCAGTGAGATAAAACGCTAACACGTACTGGTTTTCTGGGATGTTCATATCAACCCATTGTTCAGTAGCATTAGCTTCAATCCCTAATTTCTTCAAGCTCTCTATCTCTGTAATGGACTCGCCAAGATTTCTTGAAAATCTTGACCATTGTATAAAAAGTAAATGGTCAATTTTTTTCTTGTTTTCCTGAGCAAACTTTTTCAATTTGTTATACTCTGGCCTATCAAAGCCTCTCCATGCCGAATAGCTTTCTTCAAATACCTTAATAACCTTCCAGCCTTTTATTTCACAATACTTCGTAAGCTTTTCAACTTGCGAAGGAAGGCTTAGGTTTCTTTCGGCTTGTTCGTCCGTTGATACTCTTGCGTAAAGAATCACATTTTTCATTCTTGCGGTTTTTAAAATTCAAGAATTCAATTTCTGCAAACTGGTAAAGTAAATTTCGAACACATTTTACCTGCTCATCTGTCAATCGCTTGTTGTTTAAAATAGTTTTGCATTTTTCAATACTTAACACGGTTAAATAAAGACTGCTCTTGCTTCTGAGATTTCTCAGTAAGTAAGAATTGTAACACCATAGGTCTGATTTTTGTCAGTACCATAACTCTTAAAATATTTTAATTATTGAGGTTCTTTGAAATTGTTCTTTTGAAGAAATGTTTATCTCCTCCATTTTTTATGAATTCACAACGTTCATAAGGAGTGAGAAAATGCTCTTTTACCCTTTTGGCTGAATCGGCCAACATTATCTTATCTGTTAGCTCTATCTTGTTCGGCTTCCCGTCTTTATAGAAAATTGTTACTTCTTGCAATTCTCCATTATTCAGTAGGTCAAGAACGTTAATTTCTTTCTTGCTCAAAAGCATCAATTCTGAAATATTCGTCAGACTTTTCTTATCAACAAAATCTTTAATTAGAGAATCAATTGAAATGGAAATCGAGCTTTGAAAATTGCTTTCCAACAATGCCTTGTTATAGACATCTAATAGGGGTTTAAGTTTTATTCCATGATACGCTGGATTACCATAAATAGCCAGAGATGTACCATCCTTAAAAAAGCGTAGTGTAAGAGGGGTTTTATAAGAAATGATTGTCACTAATATTCTGCAAAATGACTCTAAAGCATAATCCCTATCAATCTGTTTAATTAGTTTTTCAAAAGGCATCTTTCGTAATTCGTCAATTTCCTCGTCGCTCATTTCATCCATTATATCATATGGAAATCCAAAATCAATAAAAAGAGTTGAGATTATATTTTTTACCGCTATATCAAATTCCCGAAGCTCATCAAGTAATAAAATCCATACATAATCAGCAAAACTGAACTTTCTCCAACCTTCCTCATCTTTTTGTGCAAGTAGATAGCCTTTTTCATCCCAGTGATTAATGGTTCTATATGTGATTTTACTGTCTAACTCTGTGAGGTCTTTAACAGTAAATTTTTTTGCCATTAACTCACCGAATAATTCTTTATTCATAGTTGTATGGCTTCCTAAATGTTTTTGAATTACATACCTCATATTTTATAAATTATACGTGAAGGTATAAATTTAATTTTGAAAAATCCAACGTTTACGTATAAATTTTTTGTTAAATCCCGCAGCATCATAGCACATTCAGAATAAAATTGTTTCTTTATGTACATTATAATTGGTTATAAATAAAAGAAAGAGAATGAGATAAGAAAGGAAGGATTTTATATTATTGGTGGCTATTCGCTACTCCTTGCGCCTAAATACAGACTAAATTTTTATGTACAACAAGGCAGTAAGCAAATGGCTCACGGTAAAGCCGTGGCCATTACTTCATTGTTGTACTGCCTCTTAGTCGGGGCTCAGGTGCAGTGAATGTCAGTGTTTCACGGCCTTTTTATTTCATCATATAAAACCAAATCAAATGAAATGGAAAATCATCTTAGCTTTTTTAACATTCGCCAGGATTTCTTTTGCACAAAACCTCCCAGTAAACGCTGAAACCGGGCTTGTTTTCATTAAGGATTCAATAGAACTAAAAAACAAGTCATTGCAGGAAGTGAAAGATATTATGGCAAAGTGGAGCTATACTCTTATTGATATAGAAAATCTAAAGAAGGTTTACAAACTCGATAATAAAAAACAGACCGAAAATATTTACATAAGTCTCCCTTTATATAGCGTATTAAACCAAGAAAGGGGTAACAATAAATTCCAAACTAATGGAACCTTATCGTATAACAAAGTAAAAACAACGGGATTAAATGCGGCAGACCCTCTTCTTGCTAATGGTAGCATCAAATTTGGTTTCATATATACCATTACTGCTAAAAAAATAATTTACGAATTTACAAACTTGGAATATTCGCATGATGGTTTGCATTTTGGAAAGTTTGAAGATTCGAAACCTCCTGCCGACAACTTAAATAGGTCATTAATATTCAAAATGGGTAAAAAAGAGTGGGGTACGGTGAGGGCAGAGTATTTCGATAATCTCAAAATCCTTGCAGCGAATTTAAAAGAGTACATAACGAATTTACTGCAAGAAGATCAGGCTACAGCGAGCCAAACTCCGATAAATTATGAATCCTATATGAAGATAACAACAGGGATGAGTTATGAGGATGTTGCAAAGTTATTGGGAGATGATGGAAAAGAGCTTAGTAATAGTAGTTCAGCAGTCAATGGGAAAACGGTCATCCAACAAATCATTACATGGAATGATTTGGATAAGACAAAATCCATAACGGTTACATTTACTGAGGGGAAAGTAAGTGCAAAGGTTCAAACGAATCTTTAGAAATCAACACTCAGCGAAAAAAATCGTCAGCAACTTATTAGTTCTCAGCCATTAAAAGTAGGTGATAATAATTTTGAATTAATGCTTGATATATTTAGCAAAGCTACTTATATTTGCTTCATATAATTAGCAACGCTATAAATAAACAGCTATGAATAACTATGGTGAGTACATCAAGGCTTTAAGAGAATCAAAAGGGTTAACCCTTCGAGATGTTGAAAAGAAGACCGAAGTGTCTAATGCATATTTAAGTCAATTGGAGTCAAGTAAAATTAAGCAACCATCGCCGACTACACTTTATAAATTGGCTGAACTGTACGGAGTGAAATATGAAGTATTAATGGAAAAAGTTGGTTATCCAGTGCCTAAAGGAGATGTTTCACTTAAATCAAGGAAATCTGAAAAGACAATCCTGCATAGAATTGGTGAAGTAACAAGTGAGGAAGAAATGGAACTTTTAGACTATTTAAAATTTATAAGAAGTCGTAAAAAATGATTTGGTCAATCTCATCTTTTAAGCAGTTTCTAAGGTGCGAACGCAAGTGGTTTCTAAGTGAAAAACTAGGGCCACGGCGAAACAAAGACCCGTTTCGTAACCAGATACATTTACTTTCTGAGCTTGAAAGCGTAGAAGCATGGAGGGGGAAAATTGTTGATTATACAATAAGTGAATTTGTGATTCCAAAAATTCGGAAGAAACTTCTAATAAAGGAAGATGACGTATTTGAATATGCTCGTAAGTTGACAAGAGCCAGGTATGAGTTTGCTAAAGCAGAACGCTATAAACAAGAGGGCTTAAAAAAGACAAGTCATGCATATGATTATTCAGCTTTGTATGATATTGAATATCCGGATACCTCATCAAACTTCCACGAAAAACTGAAAAGGTCGTGGACTGAGATAGAGACATCTCTAAGACATTTTCTCACCAACTCTGAACTAATTGACTATCTAAAAACTTCGAATTATTTAGTGACTCAAAGAGCATTATCTTATAGTTTGCACGGGTTTACAGTCAAAGGTGTGCCTGATTTAATCGCTTTTTTCCCAAATCAGCCACCTCATATTTTTGATTGGAAAGTACATTTTTTTGGGACTAAGACTTACAACGAGCAATTGTTAATCTATGCTTTGGCTTTAATTAACTGCAATCCACATAAGGATTTTACAGAGTACCTAAACGGTTTTTCAGTTTTTGATGTAAAACTTTCAGAGTTTCAGCTTTTGAAAAATTCGCTTCGAAACTATTCTATAAACGATGACTATATCGAAGTAATCAATGATTACATTGCGGAGGGCATAGAAAAGATGCAATTAAAAAAATGTGATTCTGAGTACAAAGAACTAAATATCGAGAATTTCGAAAAGACGCCAAATCTGGATAATTGTTTGAGCTGTCAATTCAAAAAAATTTGCAAGGAGGAATAATTATGAAATACGTCACCAATATTTTCAGGATTGAAAATTTACCTGAGCTCTCAGGGCAATATAGAGTTTTTGATATTAAGGGTTTGAAGAAAGGCAAGGAGTATCAGGAAAATAAACAATTCTTGATAAAGAAATTTAGTAATGCTTTACGGCATCCAATAACCATAATTGAAATTGATGGTGAACCAAAGCTGATTGTAAAGAATGATACCGATGTATTGAAAAAAATAAACCCCGAATTTGATAGTGGTAGAATTTACTTACATTTCAATTTGTCCGATAAAGTATTTGATATTGATTTTGCTAACCCTTCTGATGAAGTAAAAAAAATCTGTCTTCGATTTTTGCAGTTTGATTTGAACGGCCAGTTGAAAAGAAATCCGAATTTATGGCAGCCAGGTTCTGGTGAACCATTTTTCTTAAAGACACCCGAAGTAATAAATGGAATCGCCATATTCAAGGGATTTACTTTTCGTGTAATAGAATTGCCTAATAAGGGATTTGGAATTACTATTGATGCGACCAGAAAATTTGTTTCTGCTAAACCGCTTCCATACTACCTTACAAAGGAGGAGTTTGATAAAAGGTACAAAAGAAAAACTCTTGTTTACCAATATAAAGACTGGTATGAAATAAAGGCGATGGAGTTTGACGATTTTAATGTTGGACAGTATAAAATTGAAGGAGTTAGCCTGATTGAATTTGTCCGAAATGTTATTCCAAAGCCTCACGCCCCACAACTTGCGAATATGCCTAGCGACAGTTCTGCTCTAATTTATTATGGCAATAGCATGAGCAGCATGAGAGTGCCTACGGGACTATGCTATGAAGTTTTGGATTTTCAGGACACTAATAATGGCGACATTAATCGTAAATCAATAATTGCACCTCATATTCGTTTCAGTGAGATAATGACTGTAAAACGTAATTTTTTTAACTCTATCAAGTATGGCTCTGTTGTTTTAAGGGTCTCCGAGAAAACTTTGGAAGTTCCAGGAAATATTTTCGAGTTTCCCTCTTTTGAATTGGGTAATAATCATGTTTTATCAGCTAACGACTTTAGCCATAACGAGACCAATTTAGCAAGTAAAATTGTAAAAGCTCGATTGCACAGACTATTGAATAAAGAAATTGGCTTTTATTCAAAATCAATTTTGCCAAATCAATTTGCGGTTTTACCCCGGTCTGTAAATGATACAAAAGGAGAGGTTCTCATGGGTATGCTTAGTGAATGTATCGGAAAAATGTATCCAAATGATACATACAACCCAGATATAATAGTATATGAAGATAAGTTTAAGCACGGAACAGATTATCTTGAAGTTGGAAAGCAAATTGTAAATGCAGTTAAATCAAGCTTCTCCAAAACTTTACCTGGTTATGGCTTTGTAATGATTCCTCGTTTAGAAAGAAAAGGAAAAAGAGAACACGACAAGTTGGGAGCATTAATAATTCGTGAACTTAAAAGAGCAGGCTTGAATTGTGCTATTATTCATGATGACACAATCAAAGAGTGCTTTGAATTTAGACGCACTCCTGACGGGAAGGTACAATACATTTTAAAACCTGAAAAACAACGCAAGTTCGAAGGATATGTAAGAGGTGTTGCGATTAATAAAGTTTTGCTCAATAGTAATAAATGGCCTTTCATTTTAAAAGAACCATTAAATGCGGATTTAACGATTGGGATAGATGTAAAGCATCATACTGCAGGTTTTACAATTATTGATAAATATGGGAAAAATATAAGAACCGAAATTGATGAAACAGGCAGTAAAGAAAAGCTCACTTCCGACCAATTAAAATTCTGGCTTTATAAAATTGTAAAGGATGAAATAGAAATTGAGCCTGAAAGTCTTATTAAGAATATTGTAATTCATAGAGATGGCAAATTGTTTGTCGATACGGAACTCGAAGGTCTTTTGCAAGGGGTAAAACAGTTAAAGGAAGAAGGGCATTTAGACCAAAATGCTGAAATCCATATTTTAGAAATTCCTAAATCTTCACTTTATTCTGTAAGAGTATTTGGATTAGGCTGGGATAGCCAAAATCAAAGGTCATTTATAGAGAATCCTCCTAATGGTTTGAACTGTTATTTTAACAATGAAGCTTTTCTGTGTTCAACCGGAAAAGAGTTTTCTCAGCATAGTGGGACTTCTAATTTGTTAAACGTGAAGTTCACGTATGGGACGATGAAGCAAAACGAGTTGTTAAGTGACCTATTCAAACTCTCAACACTTGCATTCACTAAGCCTGATGACTGTTCAAGAGTTCCTATTACCATTAAGATGAATGACATCAAGTTAAGCGATGCTGCTACAGAGTATGACGAGGATTCATATCGTCAATTAGAAAATTTAAAGTCTGAATTAAAAATTGACTAATTATGAGCAACATAGGACTAAACTCAAATATCTATCATTCCACAAGGGAATATCTTGATTTGTTAAATAATTTCCTTATTGAAGCTAACTATGCTAAAGAGACTGGCGTTTCATATTCAAATGATGAAGTGCTGAATTTCTTTAAGCAACTCTCTGACAAAGCTCTTATAGACCCTGAAAAGCAGTTGGTTCGTTCCTTTTTCAATAGATTTTATAAGGAAAAAAGAAAGAATACCAACAATGAACTATTAAATATAGTTCAGCATTTGCAAGCTGATAATTTAGATAAAGATGTCCTTAATAGCATTGAATCCTTAGTTGATGTTCTGAAGTTTCAAAGTGCCCAATCTTACGCAAGAATGAAAGGAATTAGATAAGACATGAATAAATATCTCAATGGGACAATATTGGAAATGTTAGAGAGAGTAAAGGCTCTGAAAACTAAAATACCAGTTAGCACATTGCCAGACGGTTTTAAGCAGTTAGCTGCGACTGCGACTACGGAATTGGATAAAAATATTAATGACTTAGAGCGACTTTTTAAAGACCCAAAATTTCAAGTTGTAGCTAACCTGCCCTTTAAGTTAAATGCTTTTCAAAAACTTGTAGGTGGTATTGACTATTTGGAGAATTATATAATTGCTTCTTTAAATAGGTGTTCTGTTGAAGATAAAAAGTTAACTAAGCTAGTTGACAAGATTTGTAAGGAAATAAAGTATCCATTACTTTCTCCGGTTGCTTCAAGGCTATCTCAAAATTATTACTGCATTCATCATAAATTTAATTTACTTGCTGTCCCACTACTCGAATCGGAATTCCTTCTACATATGCCCGACCTCTACCATGAATTAGCGCACCCGATAATTTCCACACAAAACCATCCTAGTGTGTCATTATTTCAAGAGAAATTAGGGCATTTCAATTTGTTTATTTTTAAGCATTTTGAGGAGCAAATAAAGGAGCAAAAAAGAAATAACGGAGAACATGCCGACTATTTAGAAGTGTTTACTGAATCCTGGATAGAGGGATGGTCAATTGAGATGTTTTGTGATTTATTCGGTGCTTTCACATTAGGACCTTCATATGCATGGGCACATCTTCATTTGTGTGTTAAAAGAGGAAATAATCCATTTGACACACCTGCTCTTTTTGTAAGTACGCATCCTGCAGATGAAGCTAGAATGCAAGTCATTTTATTTGGCTTGGAACAAATAGGCTTTAAAGAGGAAGTAAAAGAAGTCAGAAAGCATTGGGATGAGTATCTTAATCTTAGTGGCGGCACTAAAGATGCCAATTTCAAATTAGCTTATCCAAAACATATCCTTGAACATTGCGCCATGCTCTGTTTAGAAGCCACCAAAGGGATAAAATGTCAAATCGCAAATAGAAATTCCCAAGATGAAATTTACTTGCTATTAAACACTGCTTGGGCCAAATTTATAAACGACCCTTTGGATTACATCGGATGGGAACGACTTCAACGAGAGAAATATAGTGTTTAGTTATTTCCAATTCTTAATAACCCCAATACAATTTTGTTTTTTGCCTCTTCTTGGAAAAAAGGGTCGAGCTCTGAAATAAAAAAATAATCAAGACGATTTAGCAAGGACTTTCTAAATAAAGTGTATTCCAATTCCTGGTTATTAGCTTCTTTTGTTAGTGTATCAACCCATTCAGCGATAAATTCCTCAAATTGAACTTCTGAAATAGGATTGTTAATTCTGAAATATCGTCGAACTATACTTTGCAATTCTGTTAAGTGCTGTTCATAAATCTTCCTTCTCCATCCATTTAGGTCTGGATTATCAAGTTGAAGAATAACGATAGTTTCTATGCCTTCAGGAGTCTGACCGATTATTCTTCCCGTTTTATCAAATGAAAAATTATTCGTTGGTGTACAGTACTCAGGATGCAATAAAAGTGGTTGCTCTGATGTATTATAAACTGAGTTGTATGGGAAATATGCGGTATTGACAACAGGCGGATTGCCGTGAGTCGGATGAATCGCTCTTCGAGCACCTCGGACTGGAAATTTAGAACCTTTTTTGTCAATAGTATTGCAATCTGTACAAGAGGGCAACAGGTTTGTCCATTCATAACATAACCAGTAATATCCTTTATTCTGAGCATTTGTCCCAACTACTCTTCCTTTGGGTCTATGATGGTCTATTTTAGGCGCATGAGCGAACTTTTCGCAATATGCACATTTATTATCGTAGACAGTTTTAAGTGTTTCCCTTACAGTAAAACTAATACTGCCATCAGGATTTACTCTTTTCCCTTTATACAAATCTGCATCAACATCAGTATCCGGATTAGCAATTATTGTAAATAAATGAATTTGACACTCATGTGAATTGAGTTCAGCAGGAATACCAATATGACCTCTGTTAATGCTTCTCATTGTTCACCTCTTAGTCTTTCAGCTATTTGCTTTAGCTCTGATTTTATAGCATCGCTATATTGAATTTCCTTTATAGAATCTTCCGTTCTTATATAGTCTGCGGGGTAATCTCTAGAAAACAATTCATTCATGCTAAATAAATCTGAAGTAAGTATTGCATTTGGCAGTAGCTTGTCAATTCTTATTTCTGTTAGGTCTGTAAGTTCAACTCCCCTTTTTACGTTGCGCTCAATCTTGAAAAAAGAAGAGTTAAGAGGTGCTCCTAGTAACGGCATTGGGCTGTGTGTAGTTGCTATAAACTGTACTTTAGGAAAAGTTCTTGTTAGTTGTTCTACTAAATACTTTTGCAGTTTGGGATGTAAATGAATGTCAATCTCGTCTATCAAAACTATTCCTGATAATTCAGAAGGGTCAGCAATTTTTGGTTGTTGATTAAACAATCTCATCATCATATCACCTATCATTGCAATAAGGCTTTTCAAGCCGGATGCGAGCTGAGAAAACGATACTGGTGGCAGTTCTTTTCCATCATCATCTTTTTCAACATAAAGAGTCTCCTCCCAATTCTCGGTTTCACTATATCGAATATTATATACTTTAGGCAATAAGTCTACCAACAATTCTCGAATAAACTCCTTTCGTTTAGAAACAGTTGACAAAAGATTGGGGGTCCGCTTCCAGAAATTAAGTTGTTCTTGTATGTCTATGAGAACTGTGTCAATATCAAACAAAGAACTTGTAAGACCATTTTTGTTTAAAGCTTTTGCAAAAGAGAATTTACTTCTATAATTGATACTCGTTTTCAATCTTGTCGCCCCATAACAGCAAAAACCTGATACCAAAGGTTTTCTTTTTCTTACATCTGAATCACCATATCTCTCATACTTTTTAATGCCAGACGAGCTATCAAATAGTTCAAGCCTTATATATGTATTTTCGCCTGTCTCAATCTTTGTATGACACAGACCACTTGCAATTGCTTTCAGCAAGGAAGTTTTGCCAGTGCCATTTTCCCCAACTAAGAATATCCATTGAATGTCGTTCGAAATTCTAATAAACCCAGTATCTTTTATTGGACCAAAGTCTTTTATTTGAAATCCAATTAGGGTTTGATGAAATATAATTTCAGGTTGGTCTTGAAAAGCGGTCCTATACTTTTCAACTTTCTTTTTGGTCTCTTCGAAATCTTCATCTGAAATAAAAGATATTTTATCCTCTGGCTTTTCAAAAAAATGTTGATTATGCTTAATTATATCATCAATATCTTTTTTATCCATTTTCAGAAATGAATTAAGGGAGCTTATATAATCATTCCCAAATGAAGAATACTCCTTTACATATCTTCGGCCAGAAGGACTCAAACCTAATGTTGACGTTGATGCATTTAAGAAAAATCGTTCTATAAAATCCCTTTTAATATCGGAATCAGATACAGCTATTTCAAGGTATGTTCTGCCGTCATTTATTATCGTAAAATAAATATTTGGTGTTCTGTTCTTCCAATCCATTCCAGACCAAAAAGAAACTGCCAAATAATGTTCGGTCCCATAAAACCAGAATCCTTGTTCCAATTTACCACCCCTATTGCTTCTTCGGAATGTAAAATTGAAGCTTGAGTCCTGCTCATTCTTCTTCATAAGTAGTCTGTAAACCTCTTCATGGATTTGGCGAATATCCATTGGTAAAGTGCCTTTTATTAAATTTAATTGGTAAGTTCTAAATTATTAAAAATCCTAATGAAATTCCGTGACAATTTTCTTCAAAAGCCGTTATAATTAATTATTAGCCAGATTGTTCTTATTTGACATGAGCGACCGATTCAACCTAGTCTAAAGAGCCATTTTTTGACCCCTTTTAGCTTTCTGGATTTCAAACGACATATTATAACAGAGTATAGCATTATCTGAAAAGGAATTGTATGTGCTGTCTCTACAACCCACCCCAACAAAACCAGCCCCCAGCAAGACAAAGCTGGCTGTACCCTCGGCCTCAATCAGTGTACGAAATATCGTACTTCGGCAAAAGTTTTAAGACCGCCCCACACCCCTCTCACTATGTTCGAGTGCATTAAGGCTTTATTATCCCTGTTTTCCAGCCCTTAAAGAAGCTTTCAATGCCTTTTAAAGGGTAAAAGGGATTATGGAAATCACCGCTTCCAGCCTGTATATCAGCTTCAAATCAGCTAAAAACTGGTTTGATAATTCGACACTAAGGGGAGCAAAAGGTTTCGAAAATTCGAAACCTTTTCTGTTTATAATAGCTCCCTCTAAAATAAGTTTACATTTACTATTCTTTTCTTTATGCCTGTTAGCTATTTTGTATATGGATCCCTGACATTGGTTGTAATTGGCTTCTTATTTTTTCTCTTTAGCAGAAAAAAAGATTAATCTTAATTCACTGAAACTGATGTCTATCTTCTCTATACGATTGCTTCTTTTCATACCTGCTTTTCTTCTTTTAACAAGCAGCTGCCAAACACCTGGGAAAGGGCAACAGGGGAAAAAAGCTCTTGCTGTCATTACAAGAAGTGGATGGAACGCCGCTGAACCATTACCTTATAAAAAACATGTGCCCGAAAAAATAACCGTTCATCATGAGGGAACAAAGCTTCTGATTACAGATGATGCAGCGCAAAAAATAAAAAGAATACAAACCTGGGGTATGGGGCCGGATCGTAAATGGGCCGATATACCTTACCACTTCCTTATAGCCCCTGATGGCACCATCTTCGAGGGGAGAGATGTATATACTGTAGGAGAAACCAATACAGAATATGACCCCACCGGGCATTTATTGATCTGTTGTCTCGGCAACCTGGAAGTTCAGGAAGTACCTGAAAAGCAGCTTAACTCCCTTATAAGACTCATTGCCTGGTGCTGTAAAAAGTATGATCTCCCTTATGAAACCCTCGCCACACACAGAGACCATTCCAGTCAAACCACCTGCCCGGGAAAGAACCTTTATCATTACTTCGCTAATGGCTATATAAAACAACAGGTAAAGAAGCTACTTAAAAACTGATTTTTACCTCTGAAAAACCAGGTATCTATTATCCACCATCATTAACATTTCCCTGTGGGAATAAAAAAGTTTTATTCCCTCTGTTGTGAATCAAAATAATCTATATTTGAGCCTGTAAAAAATGAATACCCATTAACATTCAAAATCAAAAACATGGCAACAAAGAAAAAAACAGCCAAGAAAGCTGCTAAGAAAGCAGCAAAAAAACCTGCTAAAAAGGCCGTAAAAAAAGTAGCAAAGAAAGCCGCTAAAAAAGCTCCAAAAAAGAAATCTGCCCGTAAACCTAACGCAGCATTTATGAAGGCCCTTACTCCCAGCGCTGATCTCGCTGCAGTTGTAGGAAGCAAACCGTTGCCTCGTACAGAAGCTGTGAAAAAAATATGGGTTCACATTAAAGCCAACAAATTGCAGGATAGCAAGAACAGACGCATGATCAATACTGATGCAAAATTGAAACCAATATTTGGCGGTAAAGGCCAGGTTTCAATGTTTGATGTAGCAAAAGCTCTTGCAAAACACATGAAATAGTAATAAACAAATTTCAAGTTCAAGGGCATCAGTGATGCCCTTTTTTTATTTTCCCGAATTTTATCTTTTAATCTTTTCTTAAATGAGCAGCGATACCGGGAAATGGATAATGATTGCAGGAAGCGCTTTGATTTTCATTGGCGCCGTGATTTATTTTTTTCATGATAAGCTTGGCTGGATTGGAAGATTACCCGGTGATATCAGGATAGAAAAAGAAAATTTCAGGTTTTATTTTCCAATCACTACAATGATACTGTTCAGTGTCATTATTATGGTTTTGACCTGGCTAATAAAGAAAATAACGTAAGCTCTAGTCAAATTTTTCTCCCCGCAACACATTTACTCCTTTTGGCAATGGATTGCCTGAAGAACGACGAAACGTTACCACCTGCCCCACATGCCAGAGAGCATCTGAAATGGGCCCGTTAATAAGATTCCAGAAAGGATACTCAGTTTTGCCATCTTTTCTTTCAAACACCATATCAAAATCTTCCAGGCTCGAACCAGAGCTTTTTAATATATCACTTGCTGCTTTAATGTTATAAAGAGTTTTTTCTCTTAATTCGCTATAGGAATATTTGACATCAGGAGAAGGAACGGGTGTTGTTCTCTTATTTACTGCATTCAGAAGGACCTGGGTTAACCCATAGATATGCTCCAGTGTTTCAAAGCTGGTTCTTGCACTGTCAGAAGGACGAAAAGAAAGATCTTGTTCTCTTAATCCTTCGGTTGCCCAGAAATACCTAAAGCCCAAACCATCTACCAACCTTGCCGCAACAGTTGTGGGAGTATAAACAGATGGTGCCGCTGGTATTTTATAATAATAGGGCTTATTCTGTGCAGATGTACTCATTGTTATCAAAACAGATAACAAAATTAAAATAGCTTTCATTACTCAAATTTTGTAAACAAGTTAAAGTAACATTGTTTTCATTTGTATACCGTTTATCAAAAGATCTGAGTTGAAAAAAAGTTATGATAATATAAATAGACTTCTGCAGATTATTGGTCATGAAAGTGGCTATGGTATAGACAGGTATGAACCTGTTCACGGCGGTGACATCAATAATGCTTTTTGCCTTTACTCAGGTAACAAAAAATTATTCCTGAAACTAAACAATTCAAATAGTTACCCTTTGATGTTTCGAAAAGAAGCGAATGGCTTGAATAAGCTTAAAAATCATTCCTTTATAACTATCCCTGAAGTTATAAGCAATGGAATTGCGGAAGAACAGCAATATCTTTTACTAAAGTGGATGGAAAGAGGTAATCCCCGGAATGACTGCATGGAAAGATTTGGCGCTGATCTTGCCGGAATGCATCAACAACAACAATCATTCTTTGGATTTGAAGAAGATAATTATATAGGTAGTTTGCAGCAGCCGAATACTAAACATGATAGCTGGCCATCATTTTACACCTCTTGCAGAATTTTACCCCTGGTTAAAAGATTATTTGATCATGGTCTGTTTAGTAAAAAAGAAATTGACAATGCCAATTCGTTTTGCAAAAAATTAAAGGATTTATTTCCTGAAGAATCACCTTCTCTTCTGCATGGCGATCTATGGGGTGGAAATTATATGATCGGATCTGATGGTTATGTCATAATGTATGATCCGGCTGTATATTATGGTCACAGGGAAATGGATATTGGAATGACTGAACTCTTTGGTGGATTTGGTCAACAATTTTACGATGCATACAATGCCACTAATCCGCTTCAGCAAGGGTGGAAGAATCGTTTACCACTAACACAATTATACCCATTGCTGGTTCATGCAATTTTATTTGGAGGGCATTATATTCACAATGCCAGGCAGATACTTGAATCATACAGTTAACATATTATACATGTTTAAAATCAACTACCTGGTTTAATTTCGGTTTAATAGTTTTACAAGAAATGACTGGTGACTATATATATTTTCCCGAACAATTGTCCGGAAAAGAACTGGATGTTCTGCTTGCCAAAGGATGGTACCGCATGGGACAAAGCATTTTTACAACGCACTACCTGTTGAAAGAAGATGGTATTTTCCGTGTTTTCTGGTTACGATATAATCTGAAAAAAATAAAAATCAGCAAAAGCAGTCAGCGAATTATAAATATCAACAAACGATTTCGCACTTCTTTCCAGCCGATGAAACTCTCTGATGAATTGGAAGAGCTCTACAAAATATACAAATCTTCCATTGATTTTGATCCTGCTGCATCTGTGCAACAATGGCTATACGGAGAGCAAACTACGGATGTATATGATTCCTGCCTGATAGAAGTAAGAGATAACGATCTTTTGATAGCTGCAGGCATTTTTGATAAAGGCCAAAAAAGTATTGCGGGCATAATGAATTTTTTTCATCCCGAATACAAGAAATATAGTTTGGGCAAATACCTGATGCTGATAAAAACCGCATATGCTATTGAGTCAGGAATGCGTTGGTATTACCCCGGGTATCTTATCTACGGTTATCCGAAATTCAATTACAAATTATTTATTGATAAAGAAAATGCAGAGATATATATACCTGAAGAAAATAGCTGGAGCATTTATAATGCTGAAAAACTTGATGAGATCATGAAAGATTTTCTTTCCAGACAATCCGGGGATGACAAAGAAGATAATTCAACACAGCAATGACTTGAGCATTTATTTCTCACTTTCTACAAAATACATATCTACCTGTCCTTTACTTTTTGCCTCAATTTTTCCTCTATAAGTACAATTAAAATGGTCTTTAACAAGGTTGTAAGTTTCTCCTGAGATATTTACTTTTCCCACTTCACTATTATGCTCCATCTGTGCCGCTAGATTAACCGCATCTCCCCAGATATCGTAAGCGAACTTTTTAAGTCCCACAACGCCTGCCACAAGTGGTCCTGTGTTAATTCCTATTCTGATCTCGAAAATCGGAAGATTCTGGATTTTATTAGCCAAGCCAAATTCTTTAATGAAATGCTGCATATCAAGCCCAGCCCTTACAGCCTTAATAGCATTTTCGGTATCTGATTGAGGAAGTCCGGATGCACACATATATGCATCGCCAATCGTTTTAATTTTTTCCATCCCGTATTTGGCAATGATATTATCGAATGCACCAAAAATTTCATCAAGTTGTGTTACCAGTTTTACAGGTGACAGGCTTTCCGCAATGGCTGTAAACCCTTTAATGTCCGAAAACAATATGCTAACCTGATCATGTTTCCGGGCATAAGATTTTCCAAATTTCTTTAATTCGTCTGCAATATCAGCCGGAAGAACATTCAGCAAAAGTGCCTCCGATTGAGCCTTGGCTGTTTCTATTATCTCTTTTTGCTTTTCGATTTCTTTTGTTCGTTCCTTTACTTTTTCTTCCAGTTGTTCATTATGTTGCTGTAATTCGCTAATAAGCTTTTTATTATTGCGGCGAAGCATTACAGTTTCAATTGCATTATCTATTGTTATCTTTAATTCATCCTTATCCCATGGCTTGGTAATATATCGGTATACTTGTCCCGTATTAATAGCCTCTATAATGGACTCCATATCGCTGAATCCTGTAAGTATAATACGAATGCTATCAAAATCATTGGGAATATGTTGAAGAAATTGAACGCCTGTCATATTAGGCATACGCTGATCTGTAACCACAACATGGATATCATTCTCTTTTATAACATTCATACCCTCTTCGCCGCTTAATGCAGTAAAAATATTATAGCTCCGGCGGAGAGCTGCACGAAAAGAATTCAGATTATTTTCTTCGTCATCTACATACAATACATTGTAAACTCCTTTTTCCAGTTCCATAAATCAAGATGTTGTTGATTGACTAATTGGTATTTTAATCACAAACTCAGAGCCTTCTCCAGGTTTTGAAAATACTTCAATTTCGCCATTATGTTTCCGTATAATTCCAAAAGAAATTGATAAACCTAACCCTGTGCCCTTCCCTACTTCCTTTGTAGTAAAAAACGGGTCGAAAATTTTCTTTCTTACTTCTTCGCTCATTCCGATACCGGTATCTTTAATAGAAATTCTGATTTTATTGTCTTTAAAATTCGTTTTAATGAAAATTTTCCCGTCATCTGATATGGCTTGGATAGCATTGGAAAGTATATTCATAAATACCTGGTTTAATTGCCCTGGGTAACAATCAACTTCTGGCAAGTCTCCATACTCTTTTATAATCTCAATTCTGTTTTTATAATTACTATGCAATAAGGTAAGTGTTGACTCTATACTTTCGTTAATATTTGCCTTGCGGAACACATTTTGATCAAGTCGTGAGAAGTTTCTCAGCCCTTTTACAATTTCTGAAGTTCTTAAAGCTCCATCTCCGATACCTTTTAATAAATCGTTTATTTCATTCATGGTAAGATTGAAGTCATGCTTTTTCTTGAATTCATCCACTTCTGAAAAATCATTCTGTAATCCTTTTTCCTTTACGATTCTTTCATAGTTTTCAATAACCTTAATGACTTCGGAAAGGTCATCTTTAAGTGGCTGAATATTTGCCGTAACAAAATTGACAGGATTGTTGATCTCATGTGCAATTCCGGCAGTCAGTTGACCAAGGGAAGCCATTTTTTCAGACTGAACCAATTGTTCCTGGGCCGCCTTTAAATCTGCTACTGTTTTATGCAATGCGTCATTTGCATTGGCAAGATCTGCATTTGCTGTATGAAGCTCTGACCTGGCCTTTTCAAGATCAATTACCATTTTATTAAAGGCCCGGGAAAGATCGCCAATCTCATCACCTGATTTATTTATTACTCTTTGTGTAAGATCTCCCTTCCCTACCTTATCAGCTGCATCCCTGAGTGCCAACACCGGCACCGATATGTTTCTTGCAAGCCAGAAACCAAGCAGCACACCAATTATAAAAGCAATGCCGCTTACTATCAGCGATGCAAGACGAATTCTTTTTTTATCCTTTATAATAGTATCAGTATTTACCCCAAGCTCTATGGCGCCAGTCAGAGTTTCAGTATTAAAATCCGACCGTTTTATGATCAATTTATTTACATTATGTTGTTTTTTCCTGTCCTGTGCATTTTCAGGAAATGTTTTTAGTATCGAATCCTTTAGTATGAATTGGGAGTGATCGCTATTCCATACCGTATCCGTTACCAACAGATGCACAAACTGAAGCCGTGAGTCATCCTTTACAAAACTCATGGCAGTCTCTACGCCTTCAAAATTTTCTTCAGTAAGGGCTATTTTAACCCCAAGCGAAATTGTATTTGCAAGATTTTGAACTTCATTATTATAATTATGGAGTAAATATTTCTCCTGCTGGGCAGGATAATAATACAAAGAAAAAAAAGAGAATAGCAATACTACCGTGAGAACCGTAAACCAGATTTTTGTTTTTAAGGTAATACGCATAATATTGAATCGATCATATCCGATCATTTTAGGGTTAAAAGTTCCCTATTCAAAAAAATACTGAAGTTTCAAGGGTAATTAAAAGGATTCCTTACCATCTATCAGGATAACCTTTGTATCCTTTTTGCCGTTGCTCTTGTCAAGTATTCCAATAGATCCCGGGTTTTGAGCTACCAACGATTCCAGTTCATCTGCTGAGTTGCAAAAAGTTGGAGCATTTGCTTTTCCCCCGAATGTAAGTTCAAGCCAAAATCGTTTTACCCTATCACTGCTCATTTTATATACTTTATCACAGGTTACCCTGCCGAGATCAGTCGTGGTTTTCATCAAAAAAATATTCACTTTGGTTCCATCATTCCACCTTTGTCTTTCTCCTTTCATCACCGACCGAAGTTCTGCCATTTTCATGCTTGCAGGAGCTCCCTTAACATTACTTATGACAACGAGTGATGATTGCTGTGAAAAAATGATCAACCCTGCCCATATCAGTAACGGTGCTACCAGAAAGGTTCCGTTTATTGATAATATTTTGGGTTGACGTTTCATTTAATGCCCTTGTTAAAAACCAATAGCTACCTGTGCGGTTACACTATTTGTGTTTCCGTTATTTTCAGAATGCAGATACTGATACTCAAGCTTTACAGCAGTCAGATAGTTAATATTATATCTAAATCCGATTACAACTGATGTCTTGTTGTCTTTGTCAAAAAAGATTTCTCCCTCCTGGAAATGCAGCCGATCCAGGCGGAAATAAGGAACATATTTTTCCTTTATTTTAACTCCACCATACAAATAAGCTGCTAGCGAATTCTTGATACCTGTGGTATCTGTTTTATCTCTACCGGCAGTAATTTCTGAAAGCACTTCCACCTTATCTCCAAAATATGCAACAGAACCGGTAAATAAATTTTGATGAATATCCCAGTTATAAATATGATCACCATCATGTTCTTTGGATCCCTTTGAGATCATATCATTATACCACGATACTCCAATCCGCAAACCATCAGCCGGTTTTGCATGAATAGCAGCGGTTATCGATTTTCTTTTATCATTATCTAATACATCTGTTGAGCCAATTCCGTTTCCAATCATAAGATCATAGCCGAATCTCAGGTCGCCAAGGTTCTGACCCTGAAAACTGATTCCCGTTGTATGCAGCGGAATAATATGTGCATCAAATAAAATAGGCCGATAAATTGTTGGAAAAAAAACTCTGCCGTGGTGGTAAGTATCGTTCCAATAATTAATAGGTGTATGATGTTTTCCTATCAGGATATTGTGATTACCGGCATAGTTATATTTAACTATAATTCTTTCTATACTTACAGAAAATGTGGTTGGAGAACCGGAAGTGAATTTGAAAACACTTTCGCCCAAAAAAGAAAAACGATCATTTAATTCGGAAGTAATGAAAAGATCTTGTTCTCCAAGCGCAAAGGATAGTTTTTCATTCTTAATTGCTGAAGTAACATCAACAAACCCTCTTATCTGTGTATTATTCTGGCAATAAGCAGAAAAGTTTATTGCGAAAAGACTGCTTAGTAAAAAGAAATTACAAACAACTATGTTACTTATTTTTCTCATAAGTTGTTCGATTACAGGATTTAAAAATAATGTAATTCAGAGATAATATCAATTATTTATAGAATAGAGAAAAAACGGGTATAGCTTGCGTAAGCTAAGAGCTTATGCGGGAAGTAGTATTTCCATTCCTTCAGCGGCAAGCTCATAGGAAAAGCTGGCATTACTTCTCTCTTTTACTTCGAGCAGCATATGATCCAATATTTCATCTGAGTGGGCTGGATCATGATGAGCCATTAACAGCCTTTTTACTTCTGCCATTGATGCAAAAAGTACAGCATCATCCATTGAGGAATGACCCCATCCTGTTTTTATGCTGTATTCTTCAGGGCTGTACTGAGCATCATGCAGTAAAACGTCAGCTTCTGTTGCGAGATCAATTCCTGAGACCCATCGACGATCTTTTAATATGCCCGAAACCCCAAGAGCCGGTTCATGGTCCGGGATATAAGTAAATACAAATGAATCATGGTTGATGCGATATCCGACTGTTGGCCCGGGATGAATGATATAACCTGACCGGATTTTAAACGGACCTATTTCAAATTTACTATTCCCAATTTCGTGCAGTTTAAGTTTACAAGGAAGATCTCTTATGTGAACAGGGAACAACGGTGGTGACAGGTATAAACTTAATCGTTCGTGCAAAGTGTGAGTGCTGCTTGATGGTCCCCAGATATGGATTTCCATGGCCGGATCAAAAAGCGGACTGAAAAAACCAAGGCCCTGTATATGATCCATGTGAAGATGCGTCAATAAAATATCTATTCTTTTTTGTTCAAGACCCTCGGCCCATTTGAGGTTACGAATACCTGAACCTCCATCTAATACCAACTTCCATCCTTCCGCCGTTACTTCCGCACAAGATGTATTCCCTCCATAATGTTTTACTTCGGGGCCGGAAGTGGGTATGGAACCACGAACACCCCGGATATTTATTTTCATTCGTCTTTCGATTGCCAAAAAATTGCAACTGCACCTAAAAATTTAGAATTGCGTCCTAAAATCGGGTATGAAGTCACTGAGATTTTTTCCTTTTTCCCTTTTAGACTCTCAATCCAGAAACTCCTGTGATAAGGATAACAATCTTTTAGTGTTTTAACTAATGGCAAGCCATCGGGTGGTAATGGATTCCCATCTTCATCCAGTGGTTTGAAAATTGTTGCCCATGATTCAACCGGCATCTCACCGGTATCTTCATAACGGCGGCCTAATATTTCCTCAGCCGGTTCATTGTAATAAATCAGATTTCCTTTCCTGTCTGTAATAAAAACAGGGATGGATAAGCAATCGGCTAACTGACGGTTCAGTATAATCTCAATTTCATATGCAGGCATGATGGCATATTGAGAGAATAATGTATTTAAATTTAATTTAATTAGAGCAGGGCTAAAAATTTTTTTATTGTTTTGTAAATAAGACACAATAATTTCTGCCCCTTAATTGGCCGATTGTATTATTATTTTCTTTTCCTTTTATCCATAATATTCAACGATAAGGAAAGGGTAAAGCAGAGCAGAAAAATAATAAGGGTCAAATTTTCTACGAGCTGAGGATCAAAATTCTTACCGGTAAGTTTTAAAAGCAAAAAATGGATGTAGGAATTGGAGCGATCATGATACCCTAATGCTTCTCTTGCCTGCCAATGCCAGTCAGTGCAGACGCAATATCCCCAGCCATACCAAATGCCCAGCACAAACCATGATGCTGCCGTCAGTAACATGGTTATCAAATGAAGCTTTCTTGTTTTAGGAAATACCCAGCCAACAATATTGAACAAAGTGAAAATGCTGTGAAATACAAAAAAGAAAATATTAAGAAACTGGTACCACATCTGGTTATTTACTATTTTCCAAATACATGGTTAATTAATCGGGGGACGTTTCATTGAGTTAAGTCCTTTTTCATTTTTCAAAATTTTATAATTAATCATCCGGAACTTTTCATTATCTGCAAGTTGACTAAACACAGAAAGTACAGCATTTAATTCTGCGTTGCGGTGTTTGCTCATTTCTTTTGGGCCAAATGGGTTAAGATCTTCCATAGCCGCCATTTCGGGTGAATCCAATCCAATATGTGTTACAAATAGTTTTGTACCGCCAGGTTCCAAAGACTTCAACCGGTTTTTGAGTGTGTCAGTTTTGCTATTTATCGGCGCAGCATAAACCCCGTCTATATCAACTTCATCAAAATATCTTGAAATACCAAGATTATATTCTTTGGCAAGTTTTTCTACAGTAGCCCTGGTTTCCGGAGTTTGTACAGCAGCACCCATATGGTAATCGAGGTAATCGATCTTTAGCCCCGCTTTGATGGCTTTGTCGATTTGTGCCTTCAATTCAGTTTCGATTTCGCTGAGCTTTGGATTATTTCCGAATAATAAACTTCTTGAGGGGAAAAAATGACCCAACGAATCTACCAATGAAGGAACTGCATTTATGCCAGCTACTGGCCCCCAGCGATAGTTTTTCCATTCGGAATTCAATGTAAGATGAATTCCAACAGAGACATTGGAATATTGTTTCAGTAATTCCGCAGCCTCCGTGAACCATGGGCATGGAACCATGACTGACATAGAAACAGGCATCCCGGTATCCAATACTTTTTTTGCAGCCATATTCACTGAGTGGCACATGCCAATATCATCTAAACGGAAAAGAAGTGAAATTTTTTCTTCAGTATTGGTGCTTTGAGCAATGGCAGAAACAAAAAAGCAAAGAAGAATAACCAGGTTGATTAATTTTTTCATTTCTGATCTTATTTATACCGGGCAGACCTGCACGGTTCTGAATAAATCTAAAGCAAATACTTTAAAAACCGGGTCCCTGGTTTAAGAAATAAAAAAGGTCTTGCGGGGCAAGACCTTGAAGGCTTTCTTCTTAAAATTTAATAACGACCATCTTTTTTATCTTCTGAGCGACCCAAAATATAGCCAAGCCCTCCCAGCACTACTCCACCGATTACACCTCCTTTGACTCTATCCTTTTTATTTATTACCGCTCCAAGTGTAGCGCCGCTCACTCCACCAATAACCGAATATTTCGCTGCTTTACTCCAGCCTTTCTTTTTAGCAACTTTAGCCTCATTAGTTGATGAAGATGTCATCACAATTTTCTCATTACCGGAAGAGGGAGTTTTTTTTGTAACAGTGTGGGTATAGAGTCCAGGCTCTTCACTCATCGCTTTCCATGCATTGAATTCTGCCATCTTCATTGCCTGAAACTCAGCCAACCCCACTGTATCCTCATAGGAATTTCCTTTAACAGTCACCGGATTTGTATTACAGGCCGTAATAAATATTCCGGCTGCAAACAAAATGCTTAATAATTGTAATAGTCTTTTCATAACGATTGTTTTTAAAGTGAATTTTTT
This sequence comes from Chitinophagaceae bacterium, assembly GCA_035328345.1. Classification (GTDB taxonomy): domain Bacteria; phylum Bacteroidota; class Bacteroidia; order Chitinophagales; family Chitinophagaceae; genus JJ008. Next base: position 40,924 of record DAOLIV010000013.1, read on the forward strand.
CTTTTACACTACTAATTTTTCATAAACAATGCCAGAGGAAGTGCACTTGTTAAAATCACTATCCAAACAAATCAAAATCTTTGACAACAAGAGATTTGTGTTTTCTTTCTTTTAACATTCACAGCAGCAGTAAGCCAACAGAGAAGCATAGATGATTTAATCAAAAAAAGAATTAAATAAAAATTTGTATGTCGTATGGGTTACCTTAAGTAAGTAAAACATACCTTTTCATACCAAACACTTATTATTAGCCGCTATCTTTAGCTATATTTAACAGAAACTGGCCTGATACTTAAATAATAAAACCGTACAATATTTGTTTATTAAAACACATCTATGAAACTTATATTTTCTACTTTAATAAGTACAGCTTTGCTTGTTGTTTCCTGCAATGCTTATAAAAATGTACAGGAACCGGAATTCAGGGATATACAAAATGTGGAAGTAATTGATATAGGATTAACTCAATCAAAAGCTGGGGCTGATATAATTTATTATAATCCTAATAAGTTTAATGTTACTCTGGCATCTGCAAGAGGAGACGTTTATGTAGATGATAAATATATCGGCCGCTTTGAATTAGCTGATAAGGTATCCGTAAAAAAGAAAGCTGAGTTTATGGTTCCGGTAATTCTGAAGCTTGATAATATCAGCCTGATAAAGCATCAGCAAGAGATTTTTAAGAAGGAAGATGTGATGATAAAAGTTAAAGGCACAGCCCGAATAACAAAAACAGGTTTTGCCAAAGAAGTTCCCATCAGTTATGAAAAAATGGAAAGTGTGGATCGGCTAAGAAGTCTTATTTCCCGCTGATAGAACACTGTTTCGTTTTTAGCCCATCAGGCTTAACCATTTGCGGATAAATTTTTCATTCATCTTTAATTTTTTCTGCATACGGTCCAGTAACTCTTGTTCTTTTCCAACTTCGTATATTAAATCATCATAAGTTAATTGCGGAAATTCTTTAACCAGTTTTTCTTTCTTTTCAGGCCAATTTTCAATTTTTTCTTTTACCATGGCAATCTATTTAGTGTTATAAATAAGGATACCCAAACAATCAGGAGCGGATTTTGTATTTATTATAGGGAAAGGATATTTCCGGGCTATTTATGTATTTATAACAAAAAATCACAGAACCCGGTTTATAAACCAGTACTCATTTTACTCACTCTAAAAAAATAACAATGAAAAAAGTACTGATAGCCATAGATTATAGCCCAGCCGCAGAAAAAGTCGCTAAGGCCGGTTATGAAATAGCAAAAGCACAACAGGCTGATGTAAAGTTGGTACATGCTGTAGGCGAGTCGCTTTATTACGCAATGGATTATTCACCTATCATGGGCTATACAGGAACATTTGCGCCTGGTGGGAAAAAAGTTGTTGAAGATTTGAAAAAAGAAGCCGGTGAATTTTTAAAATCAGCGGCCAGGCATCTTGGAAATAAAAATATCGGAACAACGGTTCTTGAAGGAGAAACAAGTGAAGCTATACTGGATTACAGCAATGAATGGAAAGCAGATTTGATCGTATTGGGTTCCCATAGCCCACAAGGGCTTGATAAACTGTTCGGAACGGATATTGCTCATTACCTGATCAAAAATTCGAAAGTGCCTGTGCTGACTGTTCCAACAGAAGAAAAATAATATAAGCTCTTCTTATTTATTTTTTGGGGACGGAAGGCCTCACTTCAATTTTACTGGGTAATGTTCTTGGGTTCATTTGCAACAGATCAACTACCATCTGCCCAATGTCTTCCGGCTGAATTTTCCAGCTGTCTGTTTTATCCGGAATATGATCGTTGAAATGAGTTGCAACTGATCCCGGCATAATAGTAGTAACCTTTATCTCATACTTTCTCAAATCAAGCATAATAGCTTGTGTAAACCCTACCAATCCGAACTTACTGGCATTATAAGCTGCACCATTTTCAAAAAAATTAGTGCCCGCAAGACTTGCTATTGTAATGATATATCCTTTTGATTTTTTCAGATTCTCAACAGATGCTTTCACTGTATGAAACACACCTGTAAGATTGGTGTCAATCGTTTCCTTCCAATCTCTTTCTGAAATTGTATCTATGGGTGCAAAATGCCCTACCCCTGCGTTAGCAATCACTACATCCAATTGTCCAAAATGATCAAGCACTTTTTTAACAGCCTTCACCTCATCTTCTGCATTACTCACATCTGACCCTAAAGCAAGTATTTTTGATTTGTCTTTTGTGAGTGACTCAGCGGCTTTTTGTGCAGATTGTATATTCCGGCTGGTGATGGCTACTCTCATTCCATTTTCAAGTAAACATTTTGCAATACCATACCCTATTCCTTTACTGCCGCCAGTGATGTAAGCGACTTTATTTTCCAGGTTATTCATAATAATAAATTAATTATACACGAAACAAAAAACAAGAGACGAAGTTCATTATAAATAAATTTTCCCAATAAAAAATCCCGCTATCTAAATAAAGATAACGGGTCATCCCGCAACATCACACTTCCAAAAGCCAACGAGATATATATCTTTTATCTATTTTTTCTTTTTGACCTTTCTTTGCGACTATGCCCTTCTTGAAAAGAATCAATCCATTGTTCAATTTTTCCTTGTATCAAATCCTGAACTTTCTCACCCATAACTCTTCCGGCATAACCAGCTCCCATTTTTACCAACCCTGCTACTAATGAATTATGAGAATCCCCGCCATTCATTGAGGCCGCAAGCTTCTCTTTCCATTGAACAGCGTTTAAAAGATTATCCTTTGTGTCACTCCATTTTTGCTGCATGGATCTTTCCAGTTCCAGTTGCCTGATCCGCAACCTCATTTTTTCCTGTTCAATTTCTTTTATATGCTTAATCCTTTTCATCGTCTTCCGTTTCAAAAAGCACAGCATTCAGTTTATTAATGATTCTAACCCGCAGCCATGAGTTTCTGCTGAACCATGTAATGGCACTACCAATAGCTACCACTGCAGCAATAATGAAGAAGCCTAACCAATAATTCCTTAACCATTCCCCTATGAATATGGAAGCCGCTATGCATAAGAGCAGCAGCAATAAAAAAAACACCAAAGCCATCGCAAGCATAGCAATCAGTTCTGTCATGATTCTGGAAATTCTATCAGCAACTGAAAGCTTCACCTGCGATAGCCTGGTGTTGACATACTCTTTCAGAAGATCCGCCAACGAAGTTTCTTTTTCAGATTTTTTTGACACTTTACTTTATTTAAAGAAACCATCAGCCAAATTCTTCCATTTCGCTGTTAACGGGATGAAACTCATCATTCATTTTTTCTTTGCCGAATTTTACTTTCTTTTTAAACTGACCGGCAAGTTTTTTCCCGTTTTCAGCAATTTTATGGCGGGTATTAGCGCCTTTGTCAGGTGCAAATAACACACCCAGCAATCCGCCAATTGCAACTCCTGCTCCGAGAGCAATCAGCACTTTAGATGTGTTTTTCATGTTATTTATTTTAAGGGTTACATAATAAATCTATCTCGCCGAATTTAACTCTGTAAACCGCCTGTAACAATGAGTATATTCATCCGGTGTAATGATTGCAGTCACTTAAATACCTGCAGGCAAGCGGATTGCCCGGATCATTGAAATTTTGTATCGACAGTTTCAGTATTGCTAGTCTTACCCATTTGAACAGCAATCATTTTCATGACTAATTCGAACGAAAATCATTTTTTTCGAAAAATCAATCAAGTACCTTGACGGTAACCAAACCTGTTTTATATGAAGCATTATCACATCGTATCTCGGTTTGCGATCTACCTGCTGGCGGTGGTTCTGATCGCCTTTGGTATTTTTCATTTCATGTATCCAAGGGATCTTTTAGTATACGTTCCCCCATCTTTGGTAGGAGGCATTAAATGGGCCTATGTTGTTGGCGCTGCCTTTGTATTGGTTGGGCTTTCGTTTTTAACCAACCAATATGTAAAATTCACGGGGTATTTGCTGGCTGCTATGCTGATCCTTTTTATTCTTACAATTCACCTGAACAATTATTTGCATGCAGGCGACAAAGAAATGCGCCAGCTGGCACTGATCAACATTCTGAAGGATACAGCAATTGCTGGTTTTGCTCTTCATATTGCCGCAGGAGCCCATCACCAGCATCTGCACCTTGAAAACAGCGACTGATATTAACAGCTGTAACAGTCAGTAATTTGATTTTATTTCCTGTTTGATTGTCATATCAGATGAGGATTCCTTTCTTCATCATTCCAAAAATGCCAATCTGTCCCGTTTCTGTTCTTTGGAACGGTCTTGGTAAATTTGCCGCCAAAGTTTATCAATTATGGTACAAGAGAAAGGCACAATTTCCATTAATACGGAGAATATATTTCCAATTATTAAAAAATTTCTCTATTCCGATCATGAGATTTTTCTCAGGGAATTAGTGAGCAACGCCGTGGATGCCACGCAGAAAATGAAAAGGCTCAGCAGCCTTGGACATTATAATAAAGAACTGGGTAATCTAAATATCAAAGTGTCCATTAATGAAAAAGCAGGCACACTTACCATTTCTGACAGTGGGATTGGAATGACGGCTGAGGAAATAAAGAAATACATTAACCAGGTAGCTTTTTCAGGAGCTACCGAGTTTATGGAAAAATTCAAAGAAGCGAAAGATGCCAATGAGATTATCGGTCGCTTTGGACTGGGTTTTTATTCAGCATTCATGGTGGCTGAAAAAGTGGAGATACAAACTCTAAGTTACCAGGAAGGAGCCGAACCGGCCAAATGGAGTTGCGATGGCAGTACTGAATTTGAGATCACTGAAGGAAGCCGCAAAGAAAGAGGAACCGATGTAATTGTTTATATCAACGATGAGTCAAAAGAATTCTTAGAGAATCATCGCATTCAATCTATACTGGATAAATATGCAAAGTTTCTTCCTGTGCCTGTACAGTTTGGCACCAGGACGGAATCCATACCTGATGGAGAAGACAAGGATGGAAAAGCGAAATACAAATCAGTTGAGGTTGATAATATTATCAACAATACAACTCCCATCTGGACAAAAGCGCCGTCCGAATTAAAAGATGAAGATTATTTGTCGTTTTACAGAGAGCTATACCCTTTCCAGGAAGAGCCGTTATTCTGGATACACCTTAATGTGGATTATCCCTTTAACCTGACCGGTGTATTATATTTTCCCAAATTGAAAAATGATTTTGAGATCACTAAAAATAAAATTCAACTCTATAGCCGACAGGTCTTTATTACTGATGAGGTAAAAGATATTGTTCCGGAATTTTTATTGTTGCTGCATGGCGTAATCGATTCTCCGGATATTCCGCTAAACGTAAGCCGCTCGTTTTTGCAGGCAGACAGCAATGTAAAAAAGATCAACAGCTACATCAGTCGCAAGGTGGCTGATAAACTGCAGGAGTTATTTAACAAAGACAGGAAAGCTTATGAAGCTAAATGGAATGACATTGGAATTTTTGTGAAATACGGAGCCCTCAGCGATGAAAAGTTCTATGAAAAGGCAAGAGATTTTTTACTGCTCACCAACACAAATAAAGAATACTATACTCTTGAAGAGTACAAAGCAAAGGTGAAGGATTTTCAAACTGATAAAAACGGGACTCTTGTTTATCTCTATACTATTGATGCAGAACATCAGCATACCTATGTGCAGGCTGCACAAAAAAAGAATTATGATGTGCTATTGATGAATTCACCAATCGATCCGCATTTTATCCAGCACCTTGAAATGAAACTGGAAAAAACAACTTTGAAAAGAGTAGACGCAGATGTACTGGACAAGCTGATTGAAAAAGAGGATGCCGAAAAACATTCTCTTAAAGATGATGAAATCAAAAAACTGAAAGAGATTTTTGATGCAGCCATCAATAACTCCACGATGAAGGTAGAAGTGGAAAGTCTTCCTGCAGATGCCATGCCGGTAACCATCACTATGGAAGAGTGGATGAGGAGGATGAAGGATATGAGTAAACTGGGTGGCGGCATGAACTTCTATGGGGCCATGCCGGATACCTATAAAGTTTCAATAAACGGTAACCACAAACTCATAAACAAAATTCTTTCAGCGGAAGAATCTCAGCAAACTATTCTTGCCAAACAAGCCTTTGACCTTGCTCTGCTGGCACAAGGAATGTTGAAAGGCGCTGATCTTACAGCATTTGTTGAAAGGAGTGTTGGCGTTTTATAATAATAAAATACATAATTGAATAAAACGGAGCCTACTGCTCCGTTTTTTGTTTTATCCCTCCTTTTATAGCATTCACACATAAAATCTGTCTTTTCAATCAATTAATATGTCTTCTGTCCATACAAAGTCCTACTTTTACTTTCTCAATTCAGGAATATGAAGGCTTCCATCTGCCTCGCCTGACGGATACGTCACCGAAGGCAATCAACTTACAGGTTTTATAAGCAACATTCTGTTGCTGGTAATTTTTTCATTAATATTTCTAATTTTTGTCAATCATGTCGCAGGTAAATTATACCAATAAATGGAGTCATTTTATATCCCTTGTAAAACAATCTATAAAAGGAGTGGAGCATGACTATACGCAGGGCAGCCTGCGTGGAGCCATTGTATTGCTGGCCATTCCAATGATACTTGAGTTAAGCCTTGAATCTGTTTTTGCAGTAGTAGATATGTTTTTTGTGGGAAAGCTGGGTGGTAATGCAATTCAAACAGTTGGATTAACAGAAGCATCCATCACAATCATATATTCAATCGCTATCGGTCTCAGCACTGCAGCAACAGCCGTGGTGGCCAGAAGAATAGGAGAAAAAAATCCGGATGCAGCCACTCATGCAGGAATGCAGGCTTTATTACTGGCTACTGTAATAATCATTGTTCTGAGTGTGATAGGAATAATATTCGCAGCTGATATACTGCGAATCATGGGTGCCACCCCGGAAGTGATAAAAGAAGGAACAAGCTTTACCCGAATCATGCTTGGTAGCAGCGGAGTGATCGTATTGTTATTTCTCATCAATGGGATATTCCGTGGAGCTGGTGATGCAGCGATGGCTATGCGCAGCCTTTGGATAGCCAGTCTTATAAATATCATTCTTGACCCCTTATTAATTTATGGATATGGTCCCTTCCCAGAATTGGGACTTAAAGGTGCAGCAATTGCTACTGTTATAGGAAGAGGTTCCGGTGTTTTATATCAATGTTACCATTTGTTCAAAGGAAAAGGCATCATTAAAGTAAAGCCTGTTCACTTTAAATGGGACACTCCGGTTTTAAAAACATTGGTTGAAGTAGCATGGCCTGCTACTCTACAGTTTATCATTGCTTCAGGAAGCTGGATTGTACTGGCCGCAATTGTAGCACATACGGGAGGAACAGATGCTTCTGCAGGCTATCAAATAGCAATCCGTAATGTGGTATTTTTTATTTTACCCGCATGGGGGCTGAGTAACGCAGCTGCTACATTGGTCGGTCAGAATCTTGGGGCTAAACAACCTGACCGGGCCGAAAAAAGCGTACTGCTCACTACTAAGTACAATGCGATATTTATGTTGGGTGTTATGGTTCTTTTTTTACTTCTGGCAGAGCCCATTATCAGTGTGTTTACAAATGAACCGGAGGCGAAAAAGTTTGGAATATTATCATTGCAAATTATCAGTACAGGGTATATTTTTTACGGGGTGGGTATGGTAATGGTTCAGTCTTTGAATGGCGCAGGAGATACCAGGACTCCGACATGGATCAATCTTGTCGGATTCTGGTTTTTCCAGATCCCTCTTGCCCTTGTATTGGTAAATATTTTTAAAACCGGCCCTACAGGTGCTTTTATTTCAATTCCAATAGCGGAAACATTTATGGCATTTACAGCCTGGTATTATTTTAAAAAAGGAAAGTGGAAAGAGGTTAAAGTGTAGAATTTAAGGATAGATTTTCATAGAGCCGTTCAGATATTTATTACTTTACATTATTCATTTCAAGAAATGCATGAGTAATAACGTCATTCCTCAAAACCAATTAAGACAAGTTTTCTTTATAGGGATTATTTTACTCCTTGGAATACTTCTCTTCACAGAATTGTATACTTTTCTCCCTGCTCTCCTGGGAGCTATTACTCTTTATATATTAATGCACCGGTGGATGTTTTATTTCACCGAGAAAAAGAAATGGAGAAAAGGATGGACGGCTCTTTTATTAATGCTTCTTTCAATGATAGCAATCTTATTGCCTGTAGCATTACTGGTAAACTTACTCTCGTCAAAAGTTACTTATGCTATACAACATTCAGAGCAACTGACCGAGGCATTAAAAAAAGTTGTCAGTGATATTGAGCAACAGTTTAGCGTATCCATTGCCAGCCCCGAAAATATTAATAAGCTTGGTAAGTCCATTGCACAAGGCATCCCACAGTTACTGGGCGCCACTTTTAATACACTCACTAATATTTTCTTCATGTATTTTATTCTCTATTTTATGCTGGTGAACGGCAGAAAGATGGAGAATACTTTATATGAATACATTCCCCTGAAAGATGATAACGTTAAAAAGATATCCCGTGAGGTTCATGTTATGGTCATGTCTAATGCAATAGGAATTCCTCTTGTTGCATTCGCCCAGGGAGTAGTAGGCTTAATTGGTTATCTTATTATAGGTGTGAAAGAGCCTTTTTTCTGGTTTGCTGTAACCTGTATTACAGCAATGCTCCCTGTAATCGGTGCTGCTTTTGCATACGTTCCGATCGCAATTATTCTTTTTGCCAATAATCAAATGTGGCAGGGTATTGCAATGACTATTTACGGATTTGGTGTTATCGGTACAGTTGATAATGTACTTCGTTTTACATTATTAAAAAGATTGGGCAATGTGCATCCGCTCACAACGGTATTTGGGGTTATAGTTGGTCTTAGTTTGTTTGGATTTATTGGTCTTATATTCGGGCCACTTTTAATATCAATGTTCCTGTTGCTTTTAAAAATTTACTCCAGCGAGTTTATCAGTAAGCAAAGAGATATCGAAAATGCTCTTGAAAACTGATGGTGTTTTCCTCTCCTGATTAAAAACAACTGATCAATTTATCATCCGATAAAGAAGTTTTATAATATGCCGTAATTTTTCTCGTAATGTTTTTTGACCCCATGCGTAGTTCTTCTCAATTGACTAAGAAACAATACATTATTACTTGAATTATTAACATTCCGATAATATTTTGGCAGAGCATTTCGTTTGAGATGCCTGAAATCCGTACCTGAGTGAAAAAACTGGTCATTCCAATTTTTGTTGGCTGCCTGTCAGTATCATTTACCCTGTTACCTGATTCGAAGTCTGTAGCAGAGCATGAAGAAACCATTAATAGTGTTAATGGTTCTGAGGATTCATTAAATACCTCTGCTCCCGAAAATGCTGCCTCAATTTATCAAAGTATATGTCTTGCAGAATTTGGGCTTTCAAAAGAGGCATTAGAATATGCCTTAAAAGGTTATCATGTTTTGGTTGACCAGAAAAAAATTCGCAAAGAACAATACCTCACTATTTGTGATTTCAGTCAGCCTTCTTCCAAGAAAAGATTATATATAATAGATATAGAGAATCAGCAATTGCTTGTGAATACTTATGTCGCTCATGGTCGTAATAGTGGAGGCGAGTACGCTACGCAATTCTCTAACAAACCTGAATCACTACAAAGCAGTCTTGGTTTCTATATAACAGAAAATACATATATAGGTAAACATGGATTATCGTTAAGAGTAAACGGAGTAGAGCAGGGTATTAATGACAATGCAATGGAAAGAACTATTGTAATCCATGGAGCCGAATATGTTGATCCCGCCAGGGCAAAATCAGGTGTATTTATGGGGCGTAGCTGGGGTTGTCCCGCAGTTCCAAAAGCTGAATCTGATCATATCATTTCGCTTATAAAAAACGGAAGCTGCTTATTTATATATCATCCGCAAAAGAAATACCTGCAAGGATCTAAAATATTAAACGGCTGATTGGACACAAAAACAAGGATGGATGATAACAAGAGCCCAACTATAGTTGGGCTTTTTTGTATAGTTTCTGAAACTATTTTAGCTATTCCCTGTAATTGCCTGCTGGATTGTTACTACTCCCAGCCAAGTCATTACTATTACAACAAACCAACCCGCAATAAATAGTATTAAAGGATGCTTATAATCTTTAATAATTGATGTTTTATGAGTGGCAACCAGTATTACTGAAAGAGCTACGGGCAAGATCAAGCCATTAATTGCTCCCGCCCAAACTAATAATGAAACGGGTTTTCCGATCAACAAAAAAAGAGCTACTGATAAAACAATAAACAAGCTGATAATAACTCGTTCATTTTGCTTTATTGAAGGAACCAGGGTTTTCCAAAAAGATACAGAAGTAAAAGATGCTCCTATTACCGAAGTAATCGAAGCACTCCATATTACAAGCCCAAAAAACTTATAGCCTGCTTCTCCTGCAGCAGATTGAAAAACACTGGCCGCAGGATTACTAACATCCAGTTTTATTCCTTGCATTACTACACCCAATGCTGCAAGGAATAAAATGTAACGCATGATAGAAGTTATAATGATACCTCTTACTGAGCTATGAGTTATCATTTTTAGCTGTTGTCTCCCTTTTATTTCTGCATCAAGTAACCGATGAACCCCGGCAAATGAAATGTATCCGCCCACAGTGCCTCCTACCAGAGTTACAATTTTCATAGCATCAATTTTCTGTGGCCAGACAGTCCTGTACAACGCTTCTGATATAGGCGGATGGGATAAAAACACAACATAAAGGGTCAAAGCAATCATTAATATTCCAAGAACTTTTACAAACAGATCCATAAACTTTCCTGCATCGCCCATCCAAAAAACTGCTAAAGCCACAATTCCGCTGATGATCGAAGAAGACTTTACATCAAGCCCTGTCAGCACATTTATGCCGAGCCCGGTACCGGCTATATTCCCGATATTAAACACCAGCCCTCCGAAAGCTATTAATGAAGCGAGGAAAAATCCCAGGCCTGGAAATAGTTTATTGGCAATATCCTGGGCTCTTGTTTCGCTAACCGCAATTACTCTCCAGATATTCAGCTGTGCACCGATATCAAGAAGGATAGATATAAGAATTACAAATCCAAAACTTGCAAGTAGCTGACCCGTAAACAGAGATGTTTGTGTAAGAAACCCGGGGCCTATGGCAGATGTGGCCATCAGAAAAGCCGCACCGGCAAGCGAAGAGCTTTTTTTAATCTTTATACTGCCAGGCATATCTTTTACACTTATTTATAAATGGCTTTGTGTATTGCTTTGGCAAACTCAACAGCATATTTACCATCTCCATGAATACAAATTGTATCAGCTTTGACAAGGATTGTTTTACCTGATAAAGCATTTACAGTTCCGGTTTCAATCATCTGCCTCACCTGATTAATAACTTTATCAACATCTTCAATAAGTGCGTTTGCAGATGAACGGGTAGTTAACGATCCATCATCCTGGTAGCTGCGATCAGCAAAGGTTTCACTTGCTGTTTTTAATCCTGCTTTTTCTGATTCAGTTATTGAATGGCTGCCGCTAAGCCCAACCAATATTAAAGAGGGATCAAAATCAAAAACAGCTTTTGCGATACTTCCTGCAATCTGTGTGTCCCTGGCTGACATATTATACAAAGCTCCATGGGGTTTAACATGATATAGCTCCATTTCCTGTGAGGTTACGATCTTATTTAATACTATCAGCTGCTGAGTTACCAGATCGTAGATATCATCAGGATCAAAATTCATTTCTGTTCTGCCAAAATTATCTTGATCCGGAAAGGATGGATGTGCGCCAATAGTCACATTATTTTTCTTTGCTAATTCAGCAATTCGCCACATGGTGTCCGTGTCTCCTGCATGATAGCCACAGGCAATATTAACAGCATCAATCCAGGGCATTATTTCAGCATCGTTCCCCATACCTTCTCCTAAATCACAATTGATCAATATTTTTTTCTCCGCCTTTTTTGTCATGACTTTAAAAATTGTTCCAGCCTATACCTGCATCCATTTTCCAATTGAATTAAATGCTGTTGTTGAGCTATAAACATGTCTTCTGCATCTTGCAGATCAGTAATGCTAAAATTAAATCTATCGCCAGCCTTCATTTGTGCCAGCCTGGAGTGATGTGCTGAAATAACATGTGCCAGCTTTGGATACCCCCCTGTTGCCTGGTGGTCGGCCATCAAAACAATTAATTTTCCATCAGGCAATAATTGCACTGTGCCGAAACTTACTGCCGATGAAATCATGTCCTGATTTGATAGTACCGAAAGAAGTTCTTTGCTATCAAGCCTATAACCCATTCTATCCGAATTAGCAGTTATTGTGTATGTCTGCCCTAAAAACTTATCTTTTGATTCGTTGGTCAGCAGATCCCATTCATTTCCGGGAAGAATTAAAATTTCGTTGGAGGCAGACTGATCATTTTTGTTATCAGCCTTCCAGGGAAATACAAGAAATTCTTTTTTTTCAATTGCCCTGATGTAAGATTCGTCTAATTGGCTAATTCCAATCTCGTCGTCTTTAGCCAAAATTCGTCCATTGAATCCCCCTGCTATAGCTCTTAAATGCGTACTGTAACTATTTAGCCACTTTGAAATTTTTAACCCGCCCCTAATGGCCACATAAGCTCTTGACCCCGATCTCATTCCTTCAAATTGAAGTATCCCAAAACGATTAATTAAAACCGGTTGCAGTAACGGAATATTTTCAGCATTAACAGTAGGTGTAAAATCGCCTCCGGTTATTGCAATCAATGCCGGTTGCTCAAAAAAAATAGCCGAAGCAGGAAAATGCAATTCAATAACCGGCTCACCAGGTTTATTCCCAACGAGTATATTGGCAATCCGCATGGCATATTGATCCATTGATCCGGCTGGGTTTATGCCAAGATGTCGAAATCCGTAACGTCCCGCATCCTGGATAGTATCCATGACCCCCGCCTTAATAATTCTCAAACTCATGCTTGCTGATTGAAGTAAATCTGACTTTGTCTCCCGGTTTAAGCAGCACTGAATCTTCTTTTTCTTTATCAAATAGTTTTAAAAGTGTTCTTCCAATGATATGCCATCCGCCGGGGGAAGTAAGAGGGTAAATGCCCGTTTGAGTACCGGCGATTCCAACACTACCACTCATTACGTTTTCTGGTTTAGTTTTTCTTGGCATTGAAATTCTTTCATCAACCTTTCCCATATAAGCAAACCCAGGAAGAAAACCCAGCATATAGACTTTATAATTTCCTGATAGATGTATTTGAATTACTTCTTCAACGGATAAATTTTTCGTAACAGCAAGCTTTTCTATATCCGGAGCAAATTCCTCCGAGTAACAAACCGGCACTTCGATCATTCTGTTATTGGTTAAGTCGTCAGGCAATGATTGTAACATGAATTCTTCCAGTTGCTTTTTTATTAACTCAAATGAACTCGTTTTTGAACTGTCAGATCTTCTCAATGCCATTACATCATAATAGACAGTAAAAGAACTATAAGCCGGGGTCACTTCAATCATCCCCTCGGGAGGATTTAAACGAAGATGACGAACCCTTTTAAGAATGTCATCATTTAGTTTCTCGTCAATGCTGTTATCGAAATCAACTGTAACGGCAGAATCTCCAAGCGGAAAAATACGGTATGGAATAATCGGGTATTTCATCGGAAATATGTTTGAAGATACCAACTTAACTTTACTCCTCGATGCCGGGATTCAACCGAAAAGACAGTATTAATTTATTTTCCAAGCTCACCTTTCGTCGTGTATGGAACGGCGTAAAAGTGTTAAGCAGTTATTATATCAGCCGATGGACAAAAAGACCTGTTCAATGGGGTTATCCAGTCTCCATTTCATTTGAACCAACCACTTCCTGCAACCTTCGATGTCCTGAATGTCCAAGTGGACTAAGAGCATTTACCCGGCCTACTGGCATGCTGCAGGAAAATTTTTTCAAAAAAACTATTGATCAGCTTTCTAAAGATCTTTTATACCTGGTTTTTTACTTCCAGGGAGAGCCCTACTTAAATCCGGATTTTCTGGATATGGTTAAATATGCTTCAGGGAAAAAAATCTATACTGCCACGTCTACAAATGCACATTACCTGAATGATAGTAATGCCAGGAGGACAATTGAAAGCGGTCTCGACAGGCTGATCATTTCAATTGATGGAACTACACAGGAGGTTTACAAACAATACCGGGTAGGCGGGCAACTTGATAAAGTATTAGAAGGTGCCAGGAATATTGTGAAATGGAAAAAAGAACTAAAAAGCAAAACTCCGTTTGTTGTTTTCCAGTTCCTGGTTGTAAAACCAAATGAACACCAGGTTGAAGATGTAAAAAAACTGGCTAAAGAAATCGGGGTGGATGATGTTTGGTTTAAAACGGCACAGGTGTACGATTATATCAATGATCCAAATGGATTGATACCGTCGCTTGACAAATACAGTCGTTACAAAAAAACAGGTGATGGTTATGTTTTCAAAGGGAAAATGACCAATCATTGCTGGAGGTTGTGGCATGATCCTGTAATTACATGGGATGGTCTTGTAGCGCCTTGTTGTTTTGACAAAGATGCCCAACACCGGTTGGGTGATTTAAAAGAAAAATCTTTTAAAGAGATCTGGAATAACGGAGCGTACACAAAATTCAGAAAACAGATTTTGAAGGGAAGAAAAAATATAGATATCTGTTCCAACTGCTCTGAAGGAACCAAAGTGTGGAGCAACAATTGATTTTAAACCTATCCTTGTATGCAAATACCTTCCTACATTTCCACAAGTCTGCATTATCAGCATAAGTCTTTGATGAACCAGATCGATAACCTGACTGACGAACAGATCAGGAGACAGGTTATTCCCGGCAAGTGGTCGATCTTTGAAAACATTGTACATCTGCAAACCTATCAGCACACTTTTATTGAAAGAACAAAACAGATTCTTACCGGAAACGATCCAACTTTTTCCCGCTACTCTGCTGAAGCCGATCCGCTTTTCCACGATAATTGCTGCAAGTCATCCCGGGAAGTATTCCAGGATTTACTCTCTACCCGTAAGGAAATGGTTGCAGGTATTCTTTCATTGCCCCCTGCTGATTTTGCAAAAACAGGGCAACATCCGTCCTATGGACAAATGAACCTTATGCAATGGATCAACTTTTTTTTATTGCATGAAGCACATCACCTGTTCACTATTTTCAAGTTAACTGCTGAACTTAAGAAATTGTAATTCCTCTTACATAAGGAAGAAAGTTTACTTTACCAGTTCCTCATTTCCCGAAAGAAGGAAGTGTAAAAGGAAATAAATCCCTCAAAAAAATACCGCATTGATTGAAACATTAGTTTCATAAAAAGTTATTAAGCATTAAAGTCAATCAGGAAAAAGAACCCCTTTGCTATCATTTGTATTACAAACAAATGAGACAGTTTTGGTTTGGTACGCTGCTTCTCTAATGTTAACGGCACCTAAAATTTTCAGAAAAAAGTCAGTTTATTTGTAAATTCAATGTTTAAACATTAATTTTACACTTTATTACCCCTAAATCTTAAAACAATGAGTGACTTAAGAACAAAAGTTGACCAGTTGAACCAAATGGTACTGGAAGGAAAGATCCTGGATGCTTTCGACAAATTTTATGATGATGAAGTAGTTATGCAGGACAACAACTACCCTGCCCGTGAGGGTAAGGAGATAAACAGGCAATACGAAGAAGCATTTGTAGGTGGCCTGACAGAATTCCGCGGTGCCAAAGTTTTGAATACTTTGGTAAGTGATGATCTCGCCGTTACAGAATGGTGGTTTGATTACACCCACAAAGATTATGGCACCCGTAATTACCGGCAATTAGCTGTACAGCGCTGGAAAAACGGGAAGATTGTTGAAGAGAAATTTTATTACAACAACTGATCTCAGGATCCATTACCAAAGTTTTAGGCGGAGTGATCAGCTTCGTCTGAAACTTTTTACTTTTATACAGGATATGGGAATTGAAAAAGACATACAACAGACCCGGTTTAGAAATTCACATCAGAAAGCGGCCATCAATCTTATATATACTGTTGGATGGATGCGGGACAAAACCAAGCAGATTTTTGATGATGAAGATATAACCTCCCAGCAGTTCAACATTCTGAGAATTCTAAGAGGGAGCTATCCGGAACCACTATCCACTTTACAAATACGGGAAAGGATGCTTGAAAAAATGAGTGATACAAGCCGGATTGTGGACCGCCTGATCACAAAAGGTTTGGTTAAGAAAGTAACTTGTAAAAAAGACAGAAGGCTGGTTGATGTTATTATTACTGATAACGGTAAAAAATTATTGGAAAGATTAGACAAAAGACAGGATGAAATTGACTCCGTATTGGGAAATCTTTCTGAAAAAGATGCTAATATTTTAAGCTCATTGCTTGATAAGATCAGGGATGGTGGTGAATAATGTATTTTTGCCAGAAACATTCCTGAATCTGTCATTATGAAACGAACTATCGGGTTACTGGCTCTATTTATTTTTACTTTTCAATTTTCCAAAGCACAACCTAAGTATGAATTTCGTGGTGTCTGGATCGCTACGGTAGATAATATTGACTGGCCAACACATGGTGTGTGGGATCCGGCGCAGCAAAAAGCAGAATTCATTCGTATTCTCGATATGCACCAGCGTAACGGTATGAATGCCATGATTGTGCAGGTAAGGCCCGCCGGCGATGCATTCTACCCCTCAGAATATGAGCCCTGGAGTCAATGGCTAACAGGAACTCAGGGCAAGCCTCCCTCCCCCTATTACGACCCGCTTAAGTTCATGATTGAAGAAACTCATAAAAGAGGCATGGAATTCCATGCATGGTTAAATCCCTACCGGGCTGTTTTCAATATCAAAACATCTTCCATTGCCCCTAACCATATCACCCGTATCCACCCTGAATGGTTTTTGACGTATGGAGATAAAAAATATTTTGACCCGGGAAATAAAGAAGCTCAAAAATTTGTGGTGAATGTTGTGAGGGATATTGTAAAAAGATATGAAGTAGACGCCATTCACATGGATGATTATTTTTATCCCTATCGTATTCCCGGGAAAGAATTTCCTGATGAGGCCAGCTACAGAAACTCAGGAAGCAAGTTGAGTAAAGACGATTGGAGAAGAAGTAATGTTGATTCGATCATCAGGGCCTTAAACATTGCTATTAAAAGTGAAAAAAGATTATGTCGTTTCGGTATTTCTCCTTTTGGTGTATGGAGAAATAAAAGCCAGGACCCGGAAGGGAGCGACAGCAAAGCGGGGCAAACGAATTATGATGACCTGTATGCCGATGTTTTATTATGGCTCAAAAAGGGTTGGATAGATTATGTAACTCCGCAGCTTTACCGTGAAATCGGTGATGATAAAATGGATTATGAGAAATTACTCGACTGGTGGAGCCGGCACAGTTATGGCAGACATGTTTATATCGGTCATGGTATTTACCGCGGCGTTGGAAAAGAAAGTGCCGGTTGGGGAAATACAAACCAGATACCTGACCAGATAAAATTGATCCGGTTAAATCCGAATATACAGGGCAGCATTTATTTCAGCAGTAAAACATTTAGCCGGAATCCGCAGGGCTGGAATGACAGTTTGCAAAATAATTACTATAAATACCCGGCATTGCTCCCCCCCATGCGATGGATTGACAATGAAAAACCGTGGCCGCCGATTGTAGAGAGAAAAATCACCAATGATTCAATAATACAATTAACCGTGAAGCCAGACCCGAGAAACAATGTGGAGATCAAATATTATGTAGTATATCAATATCCAATGGAATCTCACAGTGTTCCTTTTGGTAACGTACCGAAATATCTTTCAAAACTGGTTCCTGAACCCGGTGGATTTGAACTCAAGGAAACATTATCCTCGAAGCATTTTTCCTATCGTTATGTGATCACAGCCGTTGGAAGAAATAATAATGAAAGTGATCTGAGTGAGATTGCCATCTTGGTTCAGCCGGATGGAAAGTGGAGTTTTTACAATCCTTAGTTGACAGACCAGTTGAAGATCATTTTCTACCTTTACAGCCACACCTAATTTAAAAAATCACTTTTAAATTTTAGATCATGCCCGGTTTTGAACTCTGGAGTGATAAAGAAAGAAAAGAAGTTAACGATGTGCTTGAAACAGGCATATTAATGCGTTATGGTTTTGATGGTGCCAGAAAGGGAAAGTGGAAATCCCAGGAACTGGAAGCTGAAATTGGTAAAACCTTTGGCTGTAAATATGCTCAACTCACTTCAAGCGGCACGGCAGCATTAACCACAGCAATGAGTGCCCTTGGCGTTGGATACGGTGATGAAGTGATCACACCATCTTTCACTTTCGTTGCTTCTTTTGAAGCTGTGTTAAGCGTAGGAGCTATTCCGGTGCTGGTTGATGTGGATGATACTCTTACTTTAAATCCCGATGCAGTAAAAAAAGCTATTACGCCAAAAACAAAAGCGATAATGCCGGTACATATGTGCGGCAGCATGGCTGATATGGATGCATTGATTGCAATTTGCAAAGAAAATAATCTTATTTTACTGGAAGATGCCTGCCAGAGTATCGGCGGAACTTATAAAGGCAAACATCTTGGAACCATTGGTGATGCCGGAACCTTTTCATTTGACTTTGTAAAAACAATGACCTGTGGCGAAGGTGGGGTGGTAATGACCAATGATAAAGATGTCTTCACAAAATGCGATGGCTATACCGATCACGGACATGATCATAAAGGTGTTGACCGTGGAGCGGATCTTCATCCTTTTATTGGTTATAATTTTCGTATTTCTGAATTACATGCTGCGGTGGGATTGGCGCAGGTGAGAAGATTGCCTGAATTCCTGGCCATCCAGAAAAAGAACCATGCACAGTTGAAAAAAATACTGTCTGCCATTCCCGAAATAAGTTTCAGAAGAGTTCCTGATCCTGCTGGGGACAGTTGCACTTTCCTAAGTTGGTTTTTGCCCACCGAAGAAATTACAAAGGCGGTTGTAACAGAATTAAAATCGCAGGGAATTCTTGCCGGTAATTTTTACTGGTATGACAATAACTGGCATTATATCCGTAAATGGGACCATCTGAAAAATGCTGAAACACTTAACAACTTATCTCCGGAACTTAAGGAAAGAGTAATGCATCAGGCTAATAACGATTTTTCTGCAAGCGATGCTATCATGAGCCGTTGCATTTCTACATCAATAAGCTTATTGTGGACAGAAGAGCAGGTCATAGAAAAAGGCCAAAAAATCGCTGATACAATTAAAAAGGTACTACAGTTACAATCTGCAAAAGCATAGTCACTTCATAAGAGGATTAGTTCCGGCATTGGGCTTTTGCTCCATCCAGTTAACATAATCCAGTGAGCCAAGCCTCAATCTTAATGGAAGCGAGGTGGCTTTTTCAAAACCCAATTCTTTTTTACAGAAAAAACCAAGATTGGAGGTATAATAGTTTTCCGGAACCGATTTTATAGAAAAATTTTGCTCTCTCTTTTTAGTTAAAAAATTCCCTAAGCCTGATCCAAAAAAAAGATTATTTCCAAATGTTGTTTTGTTTACTGAAATAATTGGTTTTATGCTTTTTATGCCCTGGAAATGATTGATATTTTCCTGCCCATAGATTATTCCGGAAAACATTAACAGGAACACAACAATAAAACAATAAATCCGTTGGCGCATCTTTCTTTTATTTGTATATAAATTTACGGCATTATTTTTGTGCAATGGCGGAATTTTTTAAAAAAACCGCCGGCTTAAAAGACGGAACATGGCCCTTAGCCAGAACTTACAACAAAAGTTACTACAAAAATTATCACCCCAGCAGATTCAGCTCATGAAACTGCTGCAGGTCCCTACTGCCAACCTGGAGACAAGGATCAAAGAAGAACTCGAAGAAAACCCCGCCCTGGAACTGGATGAAGACAAACACGAGGAAAATGCAGATGAACTCAAAGACGAATTCAGCGAAAACGGGGAAGAGGAATTTGATGAGCCCGACGGAAGCGAAGATGAATATGACAATATTGATGTAAGCGAATATGTCCAGGAAGGAGATGATGAAGTGGGAGATTATAAACTTCGTGATGATAATTACCCAGAAGAAGATGAAGGGAGGCAATTACCTTTTAAATCCGAAATCAGTTTTTTTGAGCAATTAAAAAATCAATTGGGTTTGCTGAAACTGGATGACCGGCAGCGGGTAATAGCTGAGCAGATCATCGGAAGCATTGATGAAGACGGATATCTGCGCAGGGAAACGGCGGCCATAGTAAATGATCTGGCCTTCAGGCAAAACATATCTGCCACTGAATCCGAAGTAGAGGCACTCATTAACCGTATTCAGCATTTTGATCCTCCTGGTGTCGGAGCCCGGGACCTCCAGGAATGCCTGTTATTACAATTGCAGCGCCAGAAGGATGAAGGCCAACCTGTTGATTTGGCCATGAAAGCTATTGCAAAGTATTTTGATGAGTTTACCAAAAAGCATTACGAAAAAATTCAACGTGGGTTAAATCTTGATGATGAGCAGCTACGAGATGTAATGCAGCAGATCATCCGTTTGAATCCCAAGCCAGGCGGTAATGTAGGCGAAATCAACAAAGCAGAAAGCTATGTGGTTCCTGATTTCTTTATTATCAACAACGGGGGTAAACTGGAGCTGACACTAAACAGCCGTAATGCTCCGGAGCTTCGCATCAGTGAAGGATACCGTGATATGCTGAAAGATTATGACAGGGGCGCCAAAAAAAATAAGAGGCAAAAAGAAGCGGTGCTATTCATCAAGCAAAAGATTGATGCCGCCAAGTGGTTTATTGATGCCATCAAGCAACGGCAACATACACTCCTTAGCACCATGAATGCCATTATGGAGCATCAATATGGCTTTTTTCTGACAGGAGATGAAACAGAGCTGAAGCCAATGATATTAAAAGACATAGCCGAAAAAACAGGACTTGATATTTCAACTGTCAGTCGTGTAGCCAATAGCAAATTTGTGCAAACTGAATTCGGTACCTACAGACTCAAATTTTTCTTCAGTGAATCTTTGAGTACGGATAGCGGAGAAGAGGTATCTACCCGTGAGGTTAAAAAAATTCTAAGTGACCTGATCGAAGCAGAAGATAAGAAACGACCATTGAGCGATGAACGCCTTACAGAACTATTGCAGGAGAAAGGTTATAATATTGCCCGTCGCACTGTTGCTAAATACAGGGAACAATTAAATATTCCTGTAGCAAGATTGAGGAAGGAATTATAGTCTAAAAATCGTTTTGTTTTTTGTTCCTCTTAATCTTCCTTTACATTTTTCATAAATTGATGAATATTTTCAACATCAGTTGCTTTTCTTCCGTTTGATACCCAGGTATCTCTGGAAATATTTACCAGCTTTCCAAGTTTTCGATTATCAAAAAGCTCATATAATAAAGCAGCGGCATAGAGATCTTTGTTATTGTCTTGTAAAAGTGAAAAAAGCTTTTCACTTACTTGTTTAGTGGAATACTTCTTTGCCAGTTCCTTTATATTGTAATTAAAAGAAGAAACTTTAAACAATTCTCTTTTATGACTTGATTTTTGATTATTTATTGCTTTTCGTTCTTCGTTTGAAATTGTTATAGACAATCCACCAATTCTTGGCGCAATAAATAAATCTTTGTTATTCAAAGAAGAAAAAATTGAATCTAAGTTACCTTGTGTAAAAGATAACTTAGAAATGAGCAATAACGTAAATATTAAAATATATTTTTTTCTCATTATATAACTTTTATAAATATTAAAAAATCATAAGCTATCATAATAATCTAAGTACCCTTGATAAATAGAATTTCCATTTTCATCGACTGCATCCCCCGATTGAATATATGTAAAGATAATATTGATACCTTCAGCTAGTGTTATCGTACCGCTCAAAACATTATATAATACATCAATAATATTACTTGGAGCAGTAATTAACCCCATATTTCCTGTCTCATATGCAACTAATAATGCTGTATAAACTCCTTTTGCCTCAACATAAGCCATTCCATCAGCAAAAGCTATTTTATTGGCCAAGGTTTTAGGGTTATTCATTGCAGTTGAAATCAACAAATCAATTTGATTTATATTATTAGCATTGCTTAATTCATGTGCATACGCCAATAAACCCTTTTCAATTGATAAATTTTTATTAATATATATTTTAAATCCCCCACTTGAATTAGGCACTGTGTAACTATTATCATCCAGAAACACTTTAGTTTCAAAGTTTGAAGAAGTAATTCCAACTTGTCCTTCCAGATCAGCAATTACAGCACTAGTGTTTTTGTAATTTTTAATATTATCAATAGTTAACTCAATAGATGAGGGAGGCTCATCATCAACCGGTATCCAACCTGGCCCGCAAGGATTTACATAGTTAGTTAAACGGTTTCCGGTACCGCCTCCCTCACATTCCGGAGGCGTTTCACCCCCACCTCCACCGCCTCCCCCAGAAGGAGGATTGCCGCCACCTCCACCCGAACCGCCTCCATTGCCTTCTGGAATTTCTATATATACTGTTGTACAGACCTCTCCGTAAGCACTTACAAGGCAACATAGTGGCATCAAAGTAGTATTACGTCCGCTTGTTTTGTTTTCAGGACATGGCACAATACACTCAAACCATGAAGTACAGATTTCAAATGGCGCCAATACATTAGACCTGCCTGAAACATTTTGGCTTTCCTGCCATTCAGTTATTATTTCGGCAGTATCAGGGTTTATCCCCATGCTATCCATTATATTTTGAGCATCGGTTGAAATAAGTCGCTTATCTATTATTCTAAATTTTTTTCTATCAAAAACACTTCTGTCCAGTATTGAGAAAATGTGAAAAATATTTCTTGCATTCCATCCTTCTTCAACGTTATCAAATCCATAACCAGAATATTGCCAGTCGCACAAGAATTGATAAAGCGTATCCGTCTCTGTTGTCTTTACTATGAGTGATGCATTTACATAATTTTGACTATCTCTCACAAAAGGAATGTAAACAACACTTACTGAATCTTCAGAATTACCCCGACTGGCTGGCTGAGGTTTTACCATCATGGATTTATCCCACCTTGGATAACCAATAAGGCTTACTGTTTTCTCCACGAAATGTTCTGTTTCGTTTTTCCTTACGAAAAACTTATTTATGGCCTGCACCAGCGGGTCAGATGACTGGTGCTCGTTAAAAAAACGTTTTTCCGTATTATTAACTGATGGAATGTTTTCAATACGATCGGTTTTCCGGCAACCGTTTATAAGAGCAATACCTGAAATGCAGGCAAATAATAAGACCGCAAATGTTACAATTGAATTAAGGGATTTGAGTTTCATCATAAGCAAGGTTTATTACCTGCAATTTACCCCCCCCCCTACCCAAATAAACAATAACCCATTTATGGTATTTTTAAAGCGTAATGCTGTTTTATTAAAAAAATTAAATTGCTTTTGTTAATAAAATAAGCTCCTCTATTTCCCGTTTTACCTGTTAAAATATTCTCAATTGCCTGAAAGGGTATTGACAGCGTATGAAATTTTTTGTCCCTATGCATTATAAAACAAGCGATCAAAACTGTATTTTACACGACTGATCATTCCAACCGAACAAAAACCATGGTATTCGCAAGCCTCATCTTTCTTTTTCTTTTTCTACCGCTGAACCTTTTCTTGTACTACAGCACCAAAAACCCTACATGGAGAAATCTCATCCTGATCGTTTTTTCCCTGTTCTTTTATGGCTGGGGAGAACCGATCTGGATCACTCTAATGGTATTTTCAGCCTTGGTCGATTATATCAACGGAAGAGTAATTGATAAATACCGGGGTAAAATCGGCGCCAAGATCGGGTTAATCTCTTCACTGGTCATTAATCTTGGGTTGCTGGCTACTTTTAAATACAGCAGCTTTATTGTTGAAAATGTAAACAGCATTTTCGGTACTTCCTACGGATTGCCACATTTTGCCTTACCGATAGGTATCTCCTTTTATACGTTCCAGACCATTTCCTATACAGTTGATGTCTACAGAAACGAAGTAAAAGCTCAAAAATC
This sequence comes from Chitinophagaceae bacterium, assembly GCA_035328345.1. Taxonomy (GTDB): domain Bacteria; phylum Bacteroidota; class Bacteroidia; order Chitinophagales; family Chitinophagaceae; genus JJ008. Next base: position 64,988 of record DAOLIV010000013.1, read on the forward strand.
TTTTATCAAATTTTTGATGTTCGTGTCGTTATTCCACCAGTTAGTGGCTGGTCCTATTGTCCGCTACAGCCATATTGCAGATGAGATTGATAACCGCAAGGAAAAGCTTGCCGATATCAGCCTGGGTATTTCCAGATTTTGTATTGGTCTTTTCAAGAAAGTAGTCATTGCCAATGTCGCGGCAGAACTGGTCCGGAAATATATGGGTGATAATAGTGACCTGCTGACGATGAATGAACTTTCTTCGCTATCTACCGCAGGGGCTTGGTTTGGGCTCATCATGTTTGCCATCCAGATCTATTTTGATTTTTCAGGTTATTCGGATATGGCAATCGGGCTGGGCTGGATGTTTGGATTCCATTACCATGAAAATTTCAAATACCCCTATACGGCAACATCTGCCACCGACTTCTGGCGACGATGGCATATTTCATTAGGAACATTCTTTAAAGACTATGTATACATACCCCTCGGTGGTAACCGCAAGAGGGTTTACTTCAACCTGTTTGTGGTGTGGTTTCTTACAGGGTTATGGCATGGTGCCAGCTGGAATTTTATATTCTGGGGGCTCTATTTCTGTTTCTTCATATCAATAGAAAAAGCTTTTCTATTGAATGCATTGAAAAAGGTTCCGAAATTTTTCTCCCATGTGTATGCCTTACTTATTATCATCCCCGGTTGGGTAATTTTTTATTTTACAGACACAAAGATTTTAGGCGCCTATGTGGCTAAATTATTTTCTTTCGGTTCTGAAAATGTTTGGGATGCACAGGTTGCCAGTGACCTCACTGCAAACCTGTTTTGGTTCATTTTTGCAATAATATGTTGTTTACCCGTCTATCATAAAGTAAAACATTGGTTTGATTTCAGGATCAAGAGACCCACAGTATTTGAAACAATCACAATTGGCATAAATGTTTTTTGTATTTTTTTATGTGTGGCGCAACTGGTAGGTAAAAGTTATAATCCATTTATTTATTTCAGGTTCTGATCACTAAACCCCTATGAAGACAATTACTGAAATAATGAAGGCTGAAAAAACAATAAGAATTATTAATGTCATCCTGGTGCTGGGGCTCCTGGCATTTGGAGGTGTTATTTCGCTTTCCATGAAAAAAAATTCCGTATCTGAAATGGAAAATCGGAAGCTGGCGTCATTCCCGGTTTTTTCAGACAGCGCTTTATGGAGCGGTGAATATTTTAAGGGTATCGATCTGTATTATGCTGATAACTTTCCATGGAGGGACCGCTGGATCAATTTTTCAAATTCATTTCGTGAAAAATTTGGCTATGAATCTGGCGATATAAAAATTTATGACCCCACAAATGATACAGAAGCCAATGAAATAAAATCTGATACTGCCAAAGAAACAAAAGTGCAATCCGGGCCTTTGCCGGATGATGGCGCTGTTGGAGAAATTAAAAAAAGAGTTTTTGTTTTTAAGAACAGGGCTTTTGAAATGTTTGGCGGGGGACCTGCCATGGGCAAAGCTTATGCGGATGTGATCAATTCTTACAATAAACTGCTCAGCCCGAAGATCCAGGTTTATAACCTGATCATCCCGGTGGCATTGGAGTTTGAGATCACCGAAAAATATAAAAACCTGCAAAAACCCAACAGACCGGCAATAGAAAATATTTACAATTCGCTTGACTCAAACATAAAAAAAGTCTGGGCTATCGATGAAATAAGGAAACACAGGGACGAATACATTTATTTTAATACCGACCATCACTGGACCAGCCTCGGCGCCTATTATGCTTATGTAGCTTTCTGTAAAACGGCGGGCCTCACACCTGTTGCACTTGATACGATAGATTTTAAAGTGAAAGATTCATTTCTGGGTTCCTTATATCGATTAACAAGAGATCCTAAATTAAAGGAGAATCCCGACTCTGTTAAATACTATCTTTTCCCTGATTCGGTTAATTTTTATATCGGCAACAGCAATAACCTGAACTATTGGGCTAAATCACACATGTATGCCGAAAAAGTAAGCGGCACCAACAGTTATTCCGTGTTTCTGCAGGGTGATCTTCCCCTTGTAAAAATGGAAACCCAACACAAAAACGGAAGACGAATTGCAATTGTAAAAGAATCTTATGGAAACGCTTTTGCCCCTTTCCTCATTAATAATTATGAAAAGGTGGTGGTAGTGGATCAGCGTTATTATACCGGGGATTTTATTGCGATGTTGAAAAATGAAGGGATCAACGAACTGCTGTTTATCAATAACATTTTTGCAGCACACACCCCTTTTCATATAGAAAAGATAAAAGGTCTGAAAAAATAAACCGGTTTATGAAATTTCATCATTTCCTCATGGCAGGGATTATATTCGTTACCTCCTGCAACAATTCAGGAAAGGATGAAAAAACTACATCGATAGATAATACTGCCGACACTACTAAAATAAAAAAGGACACTGTAGCTATCCCGAATAGAGTTTTGCCTGATGACGGCGAAACAGGTATTAAAAAAGGCGCCGTATTCATTTTTAAAAACCGGGGCTTTGAATTATTCAGTGGTGGCGCCAGTATGGGTAAAGCTTATGCTGGTGTGATTAATATGTACAACCGGCTGAACATACCCGGGCTTAAGATATATAACCTGATCATCCCAAATGGTTTTGAGTTTGAAATAACGGAAAAGTATAAAGACCTGGTGAAACCGGCCAAAGAAGCTATTAATTCAATTTTTGAAGCCGAAGATCCAGAGATCATTAAAATAAATCCTGTAGATGAAATAAGAAAACACCGTACTGAATACATTTATTTTAATACAGATCACCATTGGACCAGTCTTGGAGCCTATTATGCTTATCGAAGTTTTTGTGCTGCCGCAGGTCTGACTCCTGTTTCCCTGGACACTATACCCTCAAAAGTAAAACCTGGTTTTCTTGGTTTTTTTTATAGGCTTACAAGATCAGGTATTTTAAGAAACAACCCTGATTCTGTCAGGTATTACCTGTTTCCCGATTCAGTTAATTTTTATATTGGGGCCAATAGCATCGGTTATTGGGCCAAATCACACATGTATGCTGAACAGGTAAAGGGTGATAACAGTTATTCCGTTTTCCTGCAAGGTGATTTGCCTATTTGTAAAATGGAAACACAACATAAAAATGGCAGAAGGATTGCGTTGGTTAAAGAATCATATGGAAATGCTTTTGCCCCTTTCCTGGTCAATAATTATGAAAAGATAATTGTGGTTGACCAGCGAGGCTATAAGGGTGATTTCATAGCAATGCTTAAGGCCGAAGGAATTAATGAACTGTTATTTATCAACAACATCTTTGCAGCACATACGCAATTTCACATTGATGATATAAAGGGGTTAAAGAAATAATAAATACCGTTTAGAACTATACTAATTTGAAAAAATAGATCAAATAATCAATGCCAGGTTTCCAAACTTCAGTTACTGTTTGGTTAAGATAAATGCTATAGGTAATGTGATTCCCGGTTGCTGATTTCCCTTAGTTAAAGCCTGATGTTTATAACTTAAAGTCACAATAATTTGTTCTGGGACAGCTCCGGAAATATATTCTATATGAATATTCAGATCTTTATGTTTTGATACATCCTTAATAGCGCCTTGTGTCACATTAGTTCCATTAGATGGATTATTCCAGGCATATATGCTGCGATCATTATGATTATTTGCCAGATTTGAAAATTTGTCTAATGTACTTTCTACCAAAATACCATTATTAGTATATGAGTGTGAACGCAAAAGGATATCTTCACCGTAGTCAACTATTGCATGCCTGAACTTCGCCAACTTAAAAATGATTTCATTGTTACCAGATGTCTATTTCCGGGTTCCAATAAACTTATCAATATTATTATTTGTAACGTAACTGCCCGGGGATGGCGGTTGAGAAATACAATGATTTGTAAAAACAAAAATTATCAGTAATGCATATAGATGATTTCTCATTACAATAATTAACCTATAGTTATATAGTTTATACCCGAAGAAACTACAATACAAGATTCTTCTTTACCCAATTCACTTTGGGTTTTAATTCATTGGTGTACTTATCCCCGGTTGCATATTTCACATACTTGAGAAAGTGATAATAGTCTGCTTTGGGATATTTGGCCCTCCATTTCGGGTAGCGTTTATCTTGCCACGTTTTATAGTAGGCAATACAATCTTCTTCTGATTCAAACTTCTTACACTTGTTTCCTTTTATATAAAATCCAAAAAGGTTATTATACCGGAGACAGCATTTTTTGCAGTTCAGGTTCCCGGTTTCCTGCATGCACTGGGCAATAACAAATTCAGGATGTTTAATGCCCGCCTCCTTTATACGATCATACATTTCCTGGATACGGGCCTTATTGATTCGTTGAGCATTTCCTTGCTGGAAAGAAAGAAACAGAAAAAAAACAAGTACTATTTTTTTCATGCAATCTGTTTTGATCAATTGAATCTCCACAGGCGGACAGGTGTTTACGGATTGACCCTCCAATATACAAAAACCGCACCCTTTTTGCAGATTCACTTATTTTGCAAAAATTCTACGACTAATTTAAAATATGAGCACACGGTTAGTTATTGATGAACAAAGCCAATTACAGGAAATAAGACAATCGGCTTCACCCAAAATGCCTCAGAGTATTCGAATTATAGCAAGGATCATTTCCTGGATTTTTCATCCCGTTTTTATTCCTGTTTATGTGGTTTATTTTATGGTTTATGTACACCCGTATCTCTTTGCAGGATTTGCCCCATTCGAAAAAAGCAGGGTTATTATCATGAGTCTTGTTTCATATACTTTTTTCCCCGTTATCACAGTACTCTTATTAAAGGGGTTAAAATTTATAAGTTCCATTCAATTAAAAACTCAAAAGGACCGGATCATTCCCCTTGTTGCCTGTGGTATCTGGTATTTCTGGATATGGTATGTATGGCATAACCTTTCTGATTACCCAAAAGAAACAAGATTATTTGCTTTGGCTATCTGGATTGCTTCCTGGCTGGCTTTAATGGCGAATATTATTATGAAGATCAGTTTACATGCAATAGCTGCCGGAGCTGCGCTTACTTTTATTGTTTTGCTTGGGATATCACAAGACCTGAATTTTACTTTTTATATATCAGTGGCTTTATTTGCTACCGGTCTGATCTGTTCCGCACGGTTCGCAGATTCTGATCACAGTTCCGGTGAGATATACCTGGGCTTAACTGTTGGCGTTATAACGCAATGCATTATCTGGTGGATAGGCTAGAATTATAATTTACTGGTCAATTACCACCCTACTACTTTCAGGTATTTTTTTAAAAGACTCCAAAAAATATTAGCATTTAAATACTAAATTGTTTAGCTTCGCTTGTTAATTAGTTTTTTAGGCAGGTAACAGGCAAACCCTAATTTTGAATCATGGCAAAAACAGATAAAACAACCGAAATGGCAACCCCTAACACAGAAAAATTAAAAGCTCTCAAGCTTACAATGGATAAGATTGAGAAAGATTACGGCAAAGGAAGTGTGATGATGATGAATGAGAAGGCTGTGATTGAGCAAGCCGTTATTTCCACCGGCTCAATAGGGCTGGATGTTGCATTAGGAATAGGTGGTTTACCAAGGGGAAGAGTCGTTGAAATATATGGCCCTGAATCTTCCGGTAAAACAACAATTGCAACACATGTTATTGCAGAGGCACAAAAAAAAGGCGGCATGTGTGCCATCATTGATGCTGAACATGCTTTTGATAGCAGTTATGCAAAAAAATTAGGAGTAGATGTAGATAACCTGCTTATTTCCCAGCCCGACTATGGAGAGCAAGCTCTTGAAATCGCAGACAGGTTGATACTTTCCGGGGCACTCGATGTGGTAGTGATCGACTCTGTAGCAGCCCTTGTTCCCAAAAGCGAACTGGAAGGAGAAATGGGGGACAGTAAAATGGGGCTTCATGCAAGACTTATGAGCCAGGCCTTACGTAAACTGACAGCGACTATTTCCAAAACAAATACTGTGTGCATTTTCATTAATCAGCTTCGTGAAAAGATTGGGGTTATGTTTGGGAATCCTGAAACGACAACCGGAGGAAATGCATTAAAGTTTTATGCTTCTGTTCGTCTTGATATCCGCAGATCGCAGCAGGTAAAAGATGGAGATGAGGCTATTGGTAACCATGTTAAAGTGAAAGTGGTTAAAAACAAAGTAGCGCCTCCATTCAGGGCCGCTGAGTTTGACATCATATTTGGTGAGGGCATTTCTAAGAACGGTGAGATAATAGATATGGGCACCGAACTTGGTATTGTCCAAAAAAGTGGTAGCTGGTATAGCTATAACAATGACAAATTGGGGCAAGGCCGTGATTCAGTAAAGCAATTATTAGTAGATAATCCTGAACTGGCTAAAGAAATTGAAACCAAGATCAGGGAAAAAATTAAAGAAATGCAGACGATATAATATGCCTGGTATATAAGAGCTTATAGAATGGGTTAGTTTGTTCACCCCCTCTTTTATGAGGGGGTTTTTCTTTCTTCACAAAATTTTTAGTTTCAAAATAGATGAATCAATGTTTAAACATTATATATTTGCTGCATAGCCGCAACCCCTTGGGTTTAAAAAGCGTTATTTAAAGCATGATACCAATAAATCGCAAAAAAAGAGGGCCTTGGCTAAAGAGGCTACTTCTTATTGGCGGCTTTTTAATAGTAGCCGGTGCCGGGATTTTCTGGTATGTGCAAACCCGAAAATTTGGCGACACAAAAGATGAAAGTCCGGATTATGTAGTAAAAGCCCCGGATTTTATCAAAGAGTTTGAAAGTGACCTGGCTTCAGCAAATCAAAAGTATACTGACAAAATTATAACAGTTACGGGCACGGTTTCTGAAACAGAAGCAGCAGATACAACCATGAATATTAAATTCATTGATACTGCCTCCGGCTCCTATGCAATTTTTGCATTTCAAAAAAGACATTTGGATGAAGCTAAATCGGTAAAAACCGGTGATGAAGTATCCATTAAAGGAGCCTGCAGCGGTGGCATATTCAGCCGTTTACGTAAGGCAACATCCATTAGTTTCCAAAGATGTACACTCGATAAACAAAAACCCTAACTATTACTCAAATACATGAAACAAACATTATTATTTTTTATAGTGGCATTTGTATCTTTTGGGGCTCTTTCCCAGACAAAAGGTACCACTTCTGCAGTAGTTGCATTTGACGCATCCACATCCCTTGATAACTTACCTAAAGCCGAAAACAAAACTGTGATCGGTGAAATTGATATGAAAACAGGTAACGTGGATTTTGAGGCTGCCGTTAAGAATTTTGCTTTTTCAAACCCGATGATGCAGAATCACTTTAATGGTGACAAATGGATGAAGTCATCTCAGTATCCTGTGTTTGCTTTCAGCGGAAAGATTACAGATCTTTCTAAAGTTAATTTTAATAAAAACGGTACTTACTCGGTTCCGGTAACAGGAGACCTGACAATCAGAGATATCACCAAACAAGTTTCAACAACAGCACAGCTTGTCGTGAAAGGAGATAAAATTGAAGCCACTACTGAATTTTCTATAAAGCTGGCAGATTATAATATTTCAGATGTTTCAATAAACGCTGGAAAAGTTTCTAAAGAACCTAAGATCTCTGTTTCCGCTACTTTTAAATAAGTTCTTTAAACTAAATGATCAAAGGCTTCTCTTGGGCAGCCTTTATTCTATTAATTAGTCTCCGACAATTTTTTCCAGGTGAATTAACTTCCCCTTTGCATCAAATCCCTCAATTACCACTTTGAACTTTTTGCTGAAATCATTATTAAAAAAATCAAGTTTAATTGATTTGGTTTCCGCATCAGTAATTAGATCGGGATTCCAGTATAGCGTGGTTCTGTTATCAATTGTTGGTTGCTTTGCGTCAGTCTTACTATAATCGGGAGAGTAAAATTGTTTTGTGATTGCATATCCATTATGCTCCCAATAATTCAATTTTTCCGGTTTTTGCTCTTCAACAAATTTCTCCTTGGTATAAATAGCCACCGCACCTCCGGGTGACCCGCTTCCTACACCTACCCAGCCGGCTTCATAAAATTTTACCAATGCAATATCTTTTGCTCTGACGGTTCGGAGAAAATTCATTTCGACTGGTTGTTCGTTTAGAAAAATTCCAACAACCCATTTTTGTCCTGTCATCAGGCTTATGTTTTTCCTGTTAACAAATCTTCCACTTTGAATCTCCAGTTGAGGAACCCGGTTTTTAACATAGTCAATTGCATTCATTGACTTATCATTTACAGGATCATTCACATTATCGAGGTTCACCTTTCCCATTTCCCGAAATACACCCGTAGTATATTCATCATTGACATCATCAATAGGTTTTCGGTTTGTTTTTGTTTTTAAATTAACATTCTCCAATTCAATAATTTCATCTTTCGCTATTTTGACATATTCAGATCTTTTATCAATTTCGTTTTTGTTCGTCATAGCTTTCAGGCTTTTCCTGTTTACCATCTCAGAAATATTTCCCGGAACAATCCATACATTTTTGTCCACTCCATTTTCATCCGGAATAACGAGTGCTGGCCGAGTTTTACCTTTTGCATCTGTATAAGCGTAAAAAAGTTTGGCCTTGCCAAGAAAATAAAGGGAGTCGAGGCGAAAAGCACCATTATCGTCGGGATTGGCCTCAAAATTTTGAGTGGTTGAATCTTCTGCTTCGAGGTAAATATTTAGCTTGCCGCCCGAGAGGGGTTCTTTTGTTTTTTCATCCACTACTACTCCGGAAATACTGATCAGGTTCTCATCGTGAAACTTTTTCTCGGGAAACTGATTAGCCATTAACTTCTTCCAGTCGTAACGGCTCCAGCCCTGTGTCAGCATCAGGTTATCCAAAGCAACACCCGAGCTGTCATTATGATTTTCAAAGTACCATGAAGGGTCATGAATATATCCTTTCAAATCCCCTGTCAGTAATAATCTTGAAACGATGTTGTCATCATCATTAAAACTAAACTGTGGCAGATCAGTTATAGAAACAGAGCAGCTTCTTTGAATTAATTGCGGGAATTCAACTTCAAAACTATTGGCTGCTCTTTTTTGAGTATTTAACCCGGCTGTATTCAGCGTTACATCACTTTTATATTCCCCGTTATTTACAAAAGATAGTCGTTCTGCCAAAGGAATTCCCTCGCTGCTGAAAACAGTAAAATGTAATATACCGGAAGGAAGACTGTCTGTTACAAGGTGGCCGATTACTGAAGGATAATCTTCAAAAGCAATTTCATTTTCATAAACTACATTCTTATTGATTTCCACCAACAGCAATATTTTTTCAAAAGCAGATTTACCTTTCTCGCTCCTGGATAACTGGAATTTTTTCCCGCCTTTTTCATCCTGTATCTTAAGGCTGACTCCTGACTCAGAAACTTCCGGGAGCGGATAAGTTCTTTTTCCGGCTTCAGTTTCTACTTCAGCTATGTATTTTTTTTCTGCCTGAGGTTTGAATTGCACTTTCCCCATGCCGTCATGATAGCTTTTAAAAGAGGCAATCGTAATACCATCTGTAGTTTTTATCACCCCATTTATTTCGACAGGTGTGCCGAATTGATCAACTGCTTTAAACCCAACTGCTGTAATTACACCATCTACCAGGTAACCGCTTTCCGGAAAAAATTTCAGAGAAACTGTTTGTGTTTCATTCGTTGTACTTTTTGGAACAGAAGTTCCCGGATGAAATACATAGATATTTTTTTTATAGATCAGTCCTTCATCATAATTCAGCATGAACGGTGTATAAGCCCGGATGTAATAATTGCCCTGAGGCAATGAATCGGGAATAATTATACTTCCTTTGGCAACTGCCCCCAGTACAGGATACTTTTTATTACTTACAAGCTGCCCATTATCATTAATAAACTGTAAATAGAAATTATTACTCAATCCGCTGGGCTTACCATTACTGTAGAAATATGCCTTGAACCAAATCGTTTCTCCCGCTACATAGTATTCCTTATCATAGTGTATATAAATTTTTTCTGTCTTGTAGTCAGCAGCCAGGGTGGATATCACATTGGCTGGCTCCTGTGCATTTACCCTGTGAGCAAAAAAGAGCAGGATGATAATTACAGTTCTTAATATTTTCATGCGAAGCAATTTGTGGAAATATATGATTTTATTTTACGGTGTTTCCATGGAATTATGCCGGCGGTAGTTTAGTTATAAGATTGATTATGATGCGATTTAGCTGCATTTACCGGAGTAATACCCAGATAAAAGTCTTCCCCGGGTTGATGCCGATTTTAAGTAAATTTCATAAATGAATGAAAGAAAAATGAAAACCCGGAAGCGAATAGCCCTTGTAGCCCATGATAATAAAAAAACCGAGTTAATAGAATGGGCAGTTTATAATAAAGCAGCTTTGAATGGTCACCAGCTATTTGCCACCGGCACAACAGGTTTACTGATAGAAAAAGCTCTTGACAGAGATGTGACCACTTTTTTAAGCGGGCCATTAGGAGGGGATCAGCAAATTGGAGCAGCCATAGCCGAAGGAAAGCTGGACATCCTGATATTTTTTTGGGATCCGATGGAAGCACAACCACATGATCCGGACATTAAGGCCCTCCTGAGAGTTGCTGTTACCTGGAATATCCCGATCGCCTGCGACAGAGCTACGGCTGATTTTATTCTGACGTCTCCATTAATACATGAAGACTACGAACCAAAGCTTACCGACTATTCAACTTATTTAAAGAGAAAATTGTAGTTATCTTAAATGAATCCGTTCTAATTTGCAGACCCTTTAAAAAAATGTCTTTCAAACTACATACCCCATATCCTCCTGCCGGCGATCAACCGGAAGCCATCCGGCAATTAACCGAAGGAATAAAAAGTGATGAAAAATACCAGACATTGCTTGGTGTAACAGGTAGCGGCAAAACATTTACCGTTGCCAATGTAATTCAAAATGTCCAGCTACCTACACTCGTACTGACACATAATAAAACACTGGTTGCACAACTCTATGGTGAGTTCCGGCAATTCTTTCCTGAAAACGCAGTAGAATATTTTGTTTCTTATTATGATTACTACCAACCAGAAGCTTATCTGCCGGTAAGTGATGTATATATTGAAAAGGATCTGAGCATAAATGATGAGTTGGATAAGCTTCGTCTAAGAGCTACTTCCAGTTTATTGAGCGGACGAAGAGATATTATCGTTGTGGCTTCCGTTAGTTGTATTTATGGTATGGGAAATCCTACCGATTATGAAAACGGGATCATCCGTATTAACAAAGGTCAAACCATTTCAAGACAGGGATTCCTGCACTCTCTGGTAAATTCATTATACAACAGAACAACCCTTGAGTTCAATCGTGGTACTTTCCGGGTAAAAGGCGATACCGTTGATATCAACCTTCCATATGTTGACTATGGTTACCGTATAACATTTTTTGGAGATGAAATTGAAGAAATAGAAAGCATTGAAGTTGCTACCGGTAAACGAATCGGGCTGATGGAAAATGCCGCTATCTTCCCCGCCAATCTGTATGTAGCGCCAAAAGATATGTTGCAACAGGTTATCTATGAGATACAGGATGAAATGAATGCACAGGCTGAATATTTTAAAACACAGGGAAAATATATAGAGGCGCAGCGATTGAGTGAAAGAGTGAACTATGACCTTGAAATGATCCGGGAGTTAGGTTATTGTAATGGCATCGAAAACTATTCAAGGTTCTTCGATCGCCGCACACCGGGCACAAGGCCATTCTGTTTACTGGATTATTTTCCTAAAGACTATTTGATGGTGGTAGATGAAAGTCACCAGACCATTCCACAGGTAAGTGGCATGTATGGCGGTGACCGCAGCAGAAAACTAATACTCGTAGATTTCGGTTTCCGCTTACCCTCTGCGTTAGATAACCGGCCATTGAATTTTCATGAATTTGAATCACTACAAAACCAGGTGATCTATGTTTCTGCCACACCTGATGATTACGAGTTGGAAAAATGTGGTGGCGTCGTGGTAGAGCAAGTGGTAAGACCAACAGGATTATTAGATCCGCCAATCGAAATAAGGCCCAGCGTAAACCAGATTGATGACCTGCTGGATGAAATTGATAAAAGAGTAACCAAAGGAGACCGGGTGCTTGTAACAACCCTCACCAAACGAATGGCAGAAGAAATGGATAAATACCTGCATCGTATTAATATCAAATCAAAATACATACATAGCGAAGTTGATACTTTGGAAAGAGTAGAGATATTAAGAGAATTGAGGCTTGGTAAAATTGATGTCCTTGTAGGTGTAAACCTATTAAGAGAAGGATTGGACTTACCGGAAGTTTCACTGGTGGCCATTCTGGATGCAGACAAAGAAGGCTTTTTGAGAAACGAAAAATCCCTTACGCAAACAGCAGGTCGTGCCGCCCGTAATGTGGATGGGCTGGTCATCTTTTACGCCGATAAGATGACGGAGAGTATGCAAAAAACAATTGATGAAACAAACCGGAGAAGAGAAAAACAGATTGCTTATAATATTGAACATAATATAACTCCAAGAACAATATCCAAAACAACCAAAGACGTATTTGCTCAAACCTCGGTATTGGATATTAAAGGTTACAACCCTGACAACCCCTATGCTCTTGCTCCTGACGAAGAACTCGTAAGTGTGGCTGCTGAAGAACAGGTGGAGTACAAAACCATTCCCCAAATGGAAAAAGCCATTTCAAAAATTAAAAAAGAAATGGAAAAAGCTGCAAGAGATCTTGATTTTATGGAAGCCGCCCGGCTGAGGGACGAAATGTTTGCGATGCAAAAGAAGCTTGAAGAGATGAAAAAGTAACCTAAATACCCGGCTTGAGGTATTGGTTCATGTGACTTTATCTAGTAAATTGATAAGAATTCACTCCACCATGAGCCGGGTTTTTAGCACACTGCTTTTTTGCTTTTTTAGCTATTCCGTGTTTACACAGCAACCAAAATTATGGTTACCTATTGGGCATAACACCTGGCTTCAATATGCTCAATTTAGTCCGGACGGAAGAAAGGTCGTCACTACATCAAGGGACAAAACAGCAAAAATTTGGGATGCTAATTCAGGGAAGCTATTATATGATCTCAATGGTCATTTAAACTGGGTTTTTACGGCACATTTCAGCCCGGATGGAAAAAAAATTGTTACCGCGTCTAAAGATAATACTGCTATAATCTGGGATGCGGGTAACGGTGTTTTATTACATGTTTTAAAAGAGCATACCGGTGAAGTATTTTCGGCCTGGTTTAGCCCGGATGGAAAAAAAATTGTTACCGCGTCTGCAGACAATACTGCTAAAATATGGGATGCCGTTACGGGTAAATTGTTGCATACACTTAAAGGACATACCGATTGGGTCTTATCTGCCCGTTTCAGTTTTGATGGGAAAAAAATTGTTACTGCTTCATATGACAATACTGCCAAAATATGGGATACACAAAGTGGGAGCCTCTATAAGAATTTAATAGGACATACGGGGCACATTAATGTCGCACAATTCAGCAATAATGGGAACAAAATCATTACGGCTTCAGATGATTCTACAGGCAAAATATGGGATGCAGTTTCAGGTACTTTATTATTTACTTTAAGAGCTCATACCGATAGTGTTGTACACGGCGAATTCAGTCCCGATGATAAAATAGTCGTGACCGCATCCAAAGACAAAACTGCCAAAATATGGGATGCCGTTACGGGAGAGTTATTACATGATCTGACCGGTCATAAAGACTGGGTGTATTTTGCAAAATTTAATCCAAATGGAAAACAAATCGTTACTGCTTCAAGAGATAGCCTGGCAAAAGTATGGGATGCACAAACAGGTGAACAACTTTTTGATCTGGTAGGTCATACTGATGGTGTACGTTTCGCTCAATTCAGCTATGACGGAAAGAAAATAGTGACAGCCGGAAAGGATATCATGGCAAAGGTTTGGGACTCACAAACCGGTAAACCATTAAGAGAACTAAGAGGGCAATCATTTTGGGTTGATGAGGCCTGGTTCAGCCCTGATGGAAAAAAAATATTCATCGGAACATGGGATGATAATGAAGGCAGGAAAGACGCTAAAATATGGGATGCGGTTTCGGGGAAGTTACTGGTAAGACTGGTAGGTCATAATCACTGGGTAAGTTCTTTCAGGCTAAGCCCGGATGGGAAAAAAATTGTTACTGCTTCATATGACAATACTGCTAAGATCTGGGATTTCGCTACTGGTAAAATGCTTCTGGATTTAATAGGGCACACTCAGTGGGTAACTTCTGCAGAATTCAGTCCGAATGGAAAAAAAATTGTAACAGCATCATGGGATAGCACCATAAAAATCTGGGATCCGATTAAAGGGTCACTTATAAAGAAAATTCCATTTTCAAACAGTATTAATTCAGCTCAGTTCAGCCCTGACGGAACAAGGATTGTAGCTGCCTTTGAAGATAAAACTGCCAAAGTGCTGGATGCTGAAACTGGCAGTGTATTATTAACCCTCGAAGGGCATAAAGAAGGAGTTTGGTTTGCTAAATATAGTTCCGGGGGTGATAAAATTATTACAACCTCTAAAGATAATATCGCAATTGTATGGGATGCTATCCACGGAACAAAACTATTAACATTATCAAATCATCAATCTAGAGTAACCAGTGCACAGTTTAGCCCAGATGAACAAAGGATCGTAACCACTTCCGAAGATAAAAAAGCCATTGTTTGGAATGCCAAAACAGGCAAGCCGTTACATGATCTAATGGACCATACCTCAAGTGTCAGCGCAGCATATTTTAGTCCTGATGGTAAAAAAATTGCTACCGCAGGGTGGGACCATACTGCCAAAATATGGGATGTGGAAACAGGTCAATTACAGTTTACATTTATGCCTATTAACGATCAGGATTTCCTGGTAATGGATACCGCCTATCGCTTTAATGGTTCTGAAGCAGCCCGTAAATATTTATATTTTACCTGCGGCAATGAAATTGTAGAACTGGAACAGGTAAAAGACCGGTTGTGGGAACCCACACTTGCCGAAAGAATCATGAACGGTGATTCTATCTATGCTCCTAAAATAACAGATCTTAATATTTGCGGATTGACACCAGAAGTGAAAGAGCTTGATGATAACAAAGATGCTTTCCATTTCAGAATTCTTCCCCGTCGTGGCGGACTGGGAGAAACAGCCTTGTACATCAACGGCATTGAAATTCAGAGATACAAAAAAGAACAGCTTAAAAACAATGCCGGAGTGTATGATCTTGTAATAAAAAAAAAGGAGCTGGATAGTTTCTTCATAAAAGGACAGGAGAACCCGGTCACCGTTAAAGCATGGATAGCTGATAATACTATTTCCTCCCGTGGCCTTATAGTAAAAGAAGATAAAACAAAGGAAAACCCGGTGCCTCCAAATCTCTATGCTGTATTAGTTGGGGTAAGTGACTACAAAGGAGAGGAATTGGATCTTAAATATGCGACAAAAGATGCCACAGATATTTCAAACGCATTGGAAGCTGCATCAAGAAAATTGCTGGATATTGATAATAAAGAGCATGTATTTATTTATAGACTTACAACTGAAAAGGATCATTATTTACTGCCACAAAAAAACAGTATTAAAAAAACATTTGAAGAAATCAGTAAAAAAGCAACAGCTAATGATATTCTGATGATCTTTTTTGCGGGACATGGAGTGATGGCTGGCGATGAAAAAAAACAATTCTATTTCCTGGGTGCAGATGCATCTCCGCTATCAGCCACCGAAGCGACAGCGGATGTAGGAATCAGTACAGCTGAATTAACTGAATGGATAAAACCTGCGAATGTAAAAGCGCAAAAAAAGGTTTTGATCTTCGATGCCTGCAATAGTGGACAGGCCATCCGTGATTTTGTGCAGCTCGGCAAACCCGAACAGGGATATGTAGGGACAAGAGGGGACGATAAAGCTCAACAGATCAGGGCTATTGAAAAATTAAACAGCCAGTCAGGTCTGATAATTCTTGCAGCGTCTGAAAGTAATAAGAATGCATATGAATTAGAACAATATGGACAAGGCTTATTAACTTATTCCTTATTAAGTGTGATAAAGCTACAACCGCAGATTCTTGAAAATGGTAAATACCTTGATGTAAGCAATTGGCTAAATGCGGCAAAAAAAGTAGCAAGCAAAATATCAGAAGAAAACGGAAAAAGACAGGAGCCTCAATTAAACACCAATAACAACTTTAATATCGGTGTAGTTGATGACGAAGTAAGAAATAAAATCATCCTTGCGGCAAAGAAGCCTTTGTTTGCCAGGAGTAACTTTCAGAATGCTGATATTAAAATTGATAATCTGAAAATTCGTAGCCTGATTGATAAAGAAATGGAAAATATCAGCAGTGGTTCCAATTCACCAATTTTTTTCAGCTCACTAAATGAAAGCGCAGAGGCCTTTACTTTATCTGGAGATTATGTAATCAAAGGTGATAGCATTGTTCTTTCAGTTTTACTGATCAGGGGTGGAGCGGAAGTTGAAAGCAAATTTGAAGTAAAAGGCACAACCGCGGATCTCAGTATATTAGTATCTAATATTGTTGTAAATGCTATTGAATTTGTCAGTCTCCCAAAACAATAACTCGTAGTTTTACGAGCACTCTCAAAGTGTTTTTGCCTGATCTTTTTATTTAGGACTTTTTCGGCTTGCAAGTCCGTTATCACTGTTTTATCTTAGTACTTCGTAACCGAACTAAATCCAATACTTAAAAAACCGTAAATCCAGTATTTATGAAAAGGCGTATCCGCAAAATCGTTAACTTTTTTGCATTCAATCTTCTCTTCTTTGCCCTATACCTGAATTTCATCCATAAAGATAAAACAACAGTTCCCGGTGCTCCTGCTATGGCTACACAACCTGCTCCGGCATTTGGTGGCACTGTACTCGTTGAGACTTCAGAAGAAGCAACCCCTGTAAAACAGGAGTCAGTTTCTGCCGCGGAGGTTTCTAATAAAAGAAAAGAGAACCACACAGCAGCCCTGAAGCTTTCCATTAATTAAGCAAAGCAGCGTTAACATAACAGCACCCTGGCCCTAAAAGCCGGGGTTTCTGGCTTTTATATCCCTGTAAAAAATACTAAGGCTTTTTGGGTGTGGCTAATGGTGGGCTTACCTTAGAGGCATGGAAAAAAAAGTCTTTTTACTGGATGCCTATGCTCTTGTTTTCAGAGCTTATTATGCCTTAATCAGAAATCCAAGAATCACCTCGAAAGGAAAAAATACCAATGCACAGTTTGGTTTCACTAATACATTAGTTGAGTTGATCAATAAACAAAAGCCATCCCATATGGCTGTTTGTTTTGATACTGCTGCTCCCACTGAAAGACATACAGACTTTGCAGATTACAAAGCGAACCGCCAGGAAACTCCTGAAGATATCAGGGCAGCTGTGCCGGACATTTACCGGATCATTGAAGGATTTAATATTCCAATTATTGCGGTAGATGGTTTTGAAGCGGATGATGTGATCGGAACATTAAGTAAACAAGCTGAAAAAGCCGGATACGAAGTTTACATGGTGACGCCGGATAAAGATTACGGTCAGTTGGTATCTAAAAAAGTAAAAATATACAAACCCGCCTACCAGGGAAATGATGTAGAAATAATGGGGCCGGAAGAAGTTTGTGCAAAATGGAATATTAAAAGCGTAAACCAGATGATAGATATGTTGGGTATGATGGGAGATGCTGTTGATAATATTCCCGGAATTCCGGGTGTGGGAGAAAAAACGGCTGCAAAACTTTTGGCGGAATATGGTACACTTGAAAAAGTTTTGGAGAATGCAGATAAAATAAAAGGAGCTATGGGAGAAAAAGTCAAGAAAGGAAAAGAAGCTGCGATCATGTCCAAAAAATTAGCCACCATAATTACCAATGCCCCGGTTGAATTTCACGAAGAAGATTTCATGTTGAAAGAATGGGATAAAGAAAAACTGAAAGAGGTATTTGGTGAACTTGAATTCAGAACATTAGGCAAAAGATTGCTGGGTGAAGATTTTTCTGTGGCATCAGCGACAAAAGGTGTTATTGAAAAAGAAATACCGCAAGGTGTACAGACTGATCTGTTTGGAAATATTATTGAACCAGAAGAAACAAAATCAAAATCAGTAAAATCGGCCGGACCGCAGGATGAACTGACTGGTGTTACTTCAATTGATAAGAATATCTCCAACACATCGCATGAATACAAGGCTGTAGAAGGTGATACTGCGATAAAAAAACTGGTAACTGAATTAAAAAAGCATTCAGAAATATGTTTTGACACAGAAACAACAGGTATTGATGCTAATGAAGCAGAGTTGGTGGGCTTAAGTTTTTCCGTAAAACCAGGTGAAGCATGGTATGTTCCCTGCCCGGCAGATCAGAAAAGAACAAAAGAGATTCTTAGTCACTTCGAGCCCCTCTTTAATGACAAAAAGAAAACATGGATCGGGCAGAATACAAAGTATGATCTGTTGGTATTGAAATGGTATGGTATTGAATTAGCCGGAAATCTATTTGATACTATGCTTGCACATTATGTTATAGAACCAGATGGAAAAAGAAGCATGGATCTTTTGAGTGAAAAATTTCTTGGCTATGTCCCGGTATCTATTGAGGAACTGATCGGGAAAAAAGGAAAAAACCAAGGCAGCATGCGGGATGTTGAGATTGAAAAGATAAAAGATTATGCTGCAGAAGATGCTGACATAACATTACAATTAAAAAATATTTTTGTTCCGTTACTAAAAAGCCGGGAGGTGCAAAAGGTCTTTGATGAAGTTGAGACGCCACTTGTGAAAGTGCTTGTTGATATGGAGTATGAAGGAATTAAGATTGATGTTGATTTTCTTACCGAGTATTCTAAGGAACTGGAAAAAGAAGCTGAGAAAGCTGAAAAGAGTGTATACAAACAAGCAGGAGTAAAGTTTAATCTCGCTTCGCCAAAACAGTTGGGTGAAGTGTTGTTTGATAAATTAAAACTGGATGACGCTGCCAGGAAAACAAAAACAGGCCAATACCAAACCGGAGAAGATGTGCTATTAAAACTAGCCGCTAAAGGGCATTCAATTGCTGATGATATTCTTGCTTTCAGAGAACTTACTAAAATCAAATCAACATATGTTGATGCATTACCCCAACTGATTAATAAAAAAACAGGAAGGGTACATACAACTTACGGGCAGGCAGTAGCCGTTACTGGAAGATTACAAAGCAATAATCCGAATCTCCAGAATATTCCTGTTAGAACGGAAAGGGGTAAAGAAGTCAGGAAAGCTTTTATTCCCCGGGATAGTAAACACATTTTATTATCTGCCGATTATTCACAAATTGAGCTAAGAATTGTTGCCGCAATAAGTGGTGATAAAAATATGTGTAAAGCCTTTCGTGATGGAACTGATATTCATACAGCAACAGCTTCCCGGGTTTATAATGTTGCTGAAAAAGATGTTACCAAAGAAATGAGGTATAAGGCCAAAAGCGTAAACTTTGGGATCATTTATGGACAAGGAGCATTTGGACTGGCAGACAATCTGGGTATTTCAAGAACGGAAGCCAAAGAGATCATTGATAATTATAAAAAAGAATTTCCGGGCATTCAGAAATACATGGATGACACGATCAATTTTGCCAGGGAAAATGGCTACGTACAAACAATAATGGGAAGGAAACGTTGGTTGAGAGATATCAATTCTGCAAACTTTACTGTTCGTGGTTTTGCGGAACGAAATGCAATCAACTCTCCCATCCAGGGAACAGCAGCTGATATGATCAAACTGGCCATGCAAAAAGTACATGCTGCGATGAAAAAAGAAAAAATGCAAAGCAAGATGTTATTACAGGTACATGATGAGCTTGTTTTTGATGCATTAAAAACAGAAGTAAAAGAATTGAAACCCCTGATCATTGAATGTATGCAGTCCGCTATGCCATTACCCAACAAAGTGCCCGTTATAGCTGATTGTGGCCAGGGCATCAACTGGTTGGAAGCACATTAGGGTTTTGTTTTATGCAGTTCATCTCTCTATTTATCGGTTTTATCAGAAAAAGTTTTTTCATTGACGAACTTTAAATATTTTAATACTCCAAACAAAAATTGCTTTTATGAAACAAATTCTTTTAGCTGCATTTACAATTCTATTCATCTTTACGCTGAATTCTGCCAAAGCGCAAAGCCAGGAGGAAATGCAAAAATGGATGGATTATATGACACCATCTGATGTGCACAAGATGATGGCGAAATGGGATGGTGAATGGACGGAAGACATTGAAATGACAATGGACCCGGCAGCTCCCATGCAAAAAATGACTGCCACATGCGTAAATAAAATGATATTGGGCGGACGTTACCAGGAATCAAAGCATACAGGAAGTTTTAATGGAATGCCATTTGAAGGTATCAGTCTGGTCGCATGGGATAATGTTCGTAAAAAATTTGTGTCAACCTGGATTGACAACTTCGGAACCGGGGTAATGTACATGGAAGGAGATTGGGATAACGCCGCTCAAACTATTATACTTAAGGGAAAGATGACCGATCCAATGACCGGAAACGAAGCAGATATAAAGCAAACAATGAAAATAGTAGACGACAACACACAAATAATGGAGCAGTTCAACTATAAAGATGGGAAAGAATTTAAATCAATGTCAATAACTTTTAAAAGAAAAAAATAATCACACTTTGTGTTTGAAATAGCAGCAGATAAAAAACTGCTGCTATTTTTTTATCAGTTCAAGCCTGTATAGATCATGACGACGGTCTTTCATTGTTTGCACACTGCCATATTCATGAAGTTCAACCAGTAGCGAAAGATCGACATCTGAAATAACTATCATTTCAGTATTAGGCGTCGCTTCAGCTTTTACACCATTAACCGGAAATGGGAAATCGGAGGGAGTGAACACACCGGATTGTGAAAACTGCAGGTCCATATTATGCACTTTGGGAAGATTACCGACTGTTCCATTAATAGCAACATAACACTCGTTTTCAATTGCTCTTGCCTGTGCACAATACCTTACCCGATTGTATGCATTTTGGGTATCTGTCAGGTAAGGAACGAATAATATTTTCATCCCCTGGTCAGCAAGTATTCTACACAACTCAGGAAACTCCACATCATAACAGATCAGGACTCCCACTTTTCCGCAATCTGATTCAATAATTTGAATTTTATCTCCGCCTTTCATTCCCCATTCATATTCTTCAGAAGGTGTAGGATGTATTTTGTAATATGATTCAATCTTTCCGCTGCGGTGCAGAAAATAAGAGGCGTTGTATAAACCATCCTCACTGATCTCAGGCATGCTTCCTCCAATAATATTTACATTATAAGACACTGCCAACTTGGAAAGTTCAGCAACCATTGGTTTTGTAAATTGCGCCAGTTCTCTTATAGCTTTATGCCCGGGCAAATGATTGAACTGTCCCATCAGTGAAGCATTAAAAAGTTCTGGCAAAACCACAAAATCAGAATTATAATCACTTACAGCATCAACAAAGTATTCAACCTGCTCAAGCACCTCTTCCATTTTTTTATATGGTCGCATTTGCCATTGGATAAGCCCAATACGCACAAAATCTTTCTTGACCTTTATGGGAATCTGTGAGGGTTCGTAAAACACATTGTACCAGACAAGAAGAGTAGCATATCCCATAGACTCGTTGTCTTCAGGCAGGTAACTTTTTAGTACCCGTTTAATCTGAAAATCATTAGCCAATTGAAAACTCAGGGTCGGATCATAAATTGCCCTTCTTTTTACATTATCAATATACTCCCTGGGCATCATCTTATCTGCATACTTATGATAATTGGGGATACGTCCACCAGCTGCTATGCCACGCAAATTCAACTGCTCACAAAGTAATTTTCTTGAATCGTATAATCTTCTTGCAAGCCGGAGCCCTCTTGACTCAGGATGAATAAACACTTCTATACCATACAACATATCCCCATCCTTATCGTGGGTGTCAAATGTATAGTTACCTGTTATTTGTTTGTAAGTATGATTGTCTCCAAACTTATCAAGATCCACAATGATCGACAATGCACAACCAACCACTTTACCATTAACTGAAACACAAATTTGTCCTTCTGGAAATTTCTCAATAAGTCTGGCCAATGCCGCCTCTCCCCAATATTGTCCTCCCAGGCTGGCATAGGCCTGCATCATAGACTGCTTTAATTGATTGTAATCATCCATGGTCAGATTTCTGACCTCAATCTTTGTGTTCTCCATAAAAAGTTTTGCAGAATATACTAAATATAGACGAAAAATACGCAGTGAGATTGAGCTAAATCAAAAAGTATTTACACTCAATTTTTAATATGTTATGGCATTATTTTAGCTTGGAGATAGTTGAATATAATAAGCGTTTTGCTTACCAAGCTCTGATAATATTTAATATCCAGAATAAACCAACTTAGGTATCTTATGAAAACCATCTCATTCTGTCGTGCCGACAGATTTTCCTCCTTTCTTATTGTTGCTGGCAATTATGCCGATTTGTATTTAAAGGCACAATTGATTAGCAAAGCTCATATGAGCATTTGCCCAATGACTTTGGCTATTAATGAAAAATCATCTTTTAAAAAACCCAATAACTAACCCAACGAATGAAAAGATTTTTTACCCTTCTATTTCTTTTTGCGTGCATCACAAGTAATGCCAGAAAATTTTATGTTTCAACAACAGGAAATGACACCAACCCCGGCACGATTACGCAACCATTCAGAACATGGGATAAGCTTTCTTTAGTACTAATAGCAGGGGATACAGCTTACATCCGAGGTGGAACTTACAGAATAAATAAATCGGTCGGAACCGGTGAAAGAATTGTCTGGAACGGACTCAATGGTACCGTTACTGATTCAATATACATTCTAAACTATCCGGGAGAATCACCTATTGCCAACTTTGATGATCTGTTGATCACAGCTGGTTTCACAGCTGGTTTGGCGGTTACGAACTGTTCATATATCCATGTTGAGGGACTAAGAATAACAGGGCTGGCTCAAAATCCATCAGGAAATACAGTGGTTGGCCTTAACTGCACAAATGTTGACCACAGTACTTTTAAAAGAATTGAGGTCGACCATATGGGAGGATATGGATGGTATTTTTTAAGTGGCAGCACTAATAACTATGTTATTAATTGTGATGTTCATCATGTAGATGACCGTTATACAGGTTGGGGCAATGCTAACGGATTCAATATTACCGGAGGCGATAATTCAACCAATATCACTTTTGAAGGATGCCGGGCCTGGTGGTGTAGTGATGATGGCTGGGATTTTTTTGGAGTTAATGCTGTTGTCTTCTTTAAAAACTGCTGGGCTTTCTGGAACGGGTATGAACCTGGTACTTTCATTCAAAGAGGTGATGGAGCAGGTTTTAAACTGGGGCCTGCTGCAAGTGATCAAAGTAATAATGTTCTCAGAACCTTAGAAAATTGCCTGGCATTTGAAAACTATTTGGCCGGTTATGACCAGAACAGTGGCCAGATGAAGTATACACTTTATAATAATACTTCATTTGGAAATGGTTTTTATGGATTTAATTTTCCATACCATCAATCCATTGTACATACATTTAAAAACAATACCACGTACAATGATCCTACCGGAGCTTTGGGTAACAATATTTTTACCGGTCCGAATACATCCAATAACAGTTGGAATAGTCCTGTAACTGTTACATCCGCTGATTTCATCTCAACCAATTCAGCTGGTGCTGATGGACCCAGACAGCCAGATGGAAGTTTGCCCAACTTAAATTTTTTGAAACTTGCAACAGGTTCTGATCTTATAGATGCGGGAACAAATGTAGGTATGCCATATAACGGGAATGCTCCTGATCTTGGCGCCTTTGAAACTGGCGGTACTACTCCGCCGCCTAATCAATCACCTACTGCTAATGCAGGACCCGATCAAACCATCACTCTTCCTGTCAATACTGTTACTGTTAATGGTAGTGGCACCGATCCCGATGGTACTATCACAGCTTACCTCTGGACCAAGAT
>DAOLIV010000014.1:0-3946 GCA_035328345.1 Chitinophagaceae bacterium
ATGAGTCGTACCCGTGCGATGTCATCAGTGACCGATAAACAATTCAAAGATGAAGTGCAGAAACATGGTGTGAAATTGCTTGGAGGCGGAAAGGATGAATCGCCATTTGCTTATAAGGATATCGAAGTGGTGATGCAATCACAGAAAGCATTAGTAGATGTGGTTGGAAAGTTCACTCCTAAAATTGTGAAGATGGATGGAGCTTCACACAAGTTATGGAAGAAACGGAAGGATGAAGTAGCCGGAGAATAAAACAAAGCGCCGGGTATTACCCCGGCGTTGTTATTTCAAGGGCTGATTATTCAGAAATAAATTCCAGTAATAATTCTTTATCGTGATAAAGCCTGAGATTCTTTTCATCAAGGCTGTACTGATTTGCTTTCCCCAGCTGATAAAAAAATAAATTTTCAATTTCCTGAGCTCCTTCACAATACATTTTGGTTGATATGAGATTCCCAAAATGAATAGTGTTTTCATGAACAGTTACACTGCCTCCGAAAGAGTTACAGCTGCCATTTCCTCCGGCGCTTTTCTTTTCCTCTTCAAACCTGATGAATGCCTTTGTATTTACCTGCCGTACTTCTTCATTTATGCGGATAGTTTTTAACAGCCACTTTTTTTCATACAGAGAGGCGGACTGCTTTTTCATTATAAAACCGGAAAAGATGATACATACACCGGCGCTTATAAAAGAGATTAGCTTCATACTAAAACTTTTTACATCAAACTGATGCAGCATCAACTTTCATTGCACATGATCTTTACTATCAGAAATGATAAAATCCTGTTAAGGAATTTGTGAAAGTGTTTCAATCAGAACCAGGCTTGTCGTTCTGTATTCTCAGAATTGTTTTGATTCATATTAACCTGGTATTTTTCCCGGGTATCTTCTTCTTTCTTAATTACATTGTTTAGTGTAAGTGTGGAAACCGGTATGCGGGACTTAATGATCTCTCCTTCGATGGTTGCGTTTTTTTCTGTATGGATTTCAAAGGCCGTTACATGCCCGTTTATTGCAGCTCCTGAGTAAACCACCATCTTTTCACAATTGAGCACATCACCATTTAACCTGCCATATACATGCAACTCACCTGCGGTAATATTTCCATTTACCACTGCATCTTTCAGTAATGTCAGTTTATTTTTTACGGTTACATTTCCATTAATGGTCCCGGCTACCTGGCCAGATACCAGAGAACCAACTGTTCCCTCGATGACCATTCCTTTTGGAATGAAAAAAAAGTCTTTGCCGACAGCGGCCTGGAGGATGTTTTCAAATTTCATGAATTGATGCCATTGATCTGCTCAGGCTTTATATCTGTGTTTTCAAAATAAGAAACTGCAGTGGTTGCATTTCCCAGGTCAATGCCGATGCACCGGGATGCTTTGGTATCTGAAATACGCAATGAATTATATAAATACCCAATGCTGATAATGTACTCCGGATGTGGCGCTACTTCAACAGGAATGAAACCGGAAAACTCTTCGCTGATGGCTTCAAATAACTCAGTGTAATTGGCTCCACCACCCAGCAAGTAAATCTTATCGCAGGATTCAAGGTCAGCATCCGTGAAGTATTTTCTCAGCATGGGTGACACTGCTTCCTTATAATACTGGTGCAGTAAATCACGACGCATCTCAGAAAGATCAATTCTTTTCCTGTTGGTGAACAATGATCCTTTTACAAAGGCCTCATCCAACTGGTATTCATTTTTCATTTCCAGGAAATGTTTCTGGTTCAGTTCACGGGCCAGGTTGTTGATGACATACCTGATTCCATGTGAACTGAAATTGGTTCTGTGTACCAATCCATCTGTTGTTGCCAAAGCACCTTCCATAGTTCCGAAGCCAAAACTCAATGCAATAAAATTCTGGTTCGCTGCTTCAGGGATGATCTTTTTTATTCCAATGATACCGCCTACGATTTCGGGAATCACTTCATATTGATCAATGATAAATGTATTCTTTCTCACATTACCATTAAGATTGAAAGTACGGGTATCATAATCAAGCATAAAATGCCGTTTGCCCATATAATGCTCTGCAGATGTTTTATAAACATTATATGTTGAGAAAGGAAAACCAATTGTAATTACAAAAGGATGCTCCACTTTTTCTACCACATTGGTGATGGCAGAGCGGAACAGGATATCAAAATCATCTTCTGTTGGTGCAGCATTTACAATCCTGCCCGGATTAATAGCGCCTTTCCTGGCAAGGTTACCAACGAGGTACCACTTTTCACCTCTTTTTACTTTTAAACCATTAAGAAGATCTTTTGCTGAGTTTTCAGTGTTTCCGAAAGCAGTTTCATAAATACTCGGAAAGTTGATGGTTGCATTTGTCATAACCAGAGGATTAATTGGAGTTTTTAATAATACTAAAAGTACTATTTAATAAACTGCATTATTCCTCAATAAGAAGTAGCAATACGTATATGTGGATAAGTTTTAACAAGTGAAATGATCATAGAATAAACTCATTACACCTTTATATAGATCTTCTTTTTATCCATCCACCAGCAAATAAGCCACATAAATAAGATGACTGAGATCGCAAATAATAAAGAGCCATTTTCCGGAGCCCCGGGAGTGTGGATCAATACTTTTTTATAAAGCCAATTCCAGGGGTTTACTCCATCACCGAGCCTGATCAATGCAAAACCTTTAGGTAAAAAGGCACTCAATGCAAATACAAACAAGGCGTTTTTGCCAAATACGTTAAAGAATTCAGATAACCATCCTTTTGAATTTCTGAATTCAATCAGGTAGATCATAGTTGCAATAGTGATGATCGCCAAACCTGTTGTATATACAACATAAGAGCTAGCCCATATTTTTTTGTTGATCGGGAAAACCATGTCCCAGCAAAAACCTGCTACCAATAACCCAACACCAGCAACAAATAAACCAGCTATCATTTCATGATTCTTTCCTTTTCTCCTGATGTAATCCCCGACAATATAACCAAAGATGACCTGGACTATTGCTGGCAACGTACTCATTAAACCTTCCGGGTCAAAGGCGTAAGGTTTGCCATTGAATTTTTCTCCGTGATACATATGAGCTTCGCCCAAAACAGTCATGTCTACTTTATTTCCGAACCAGCCGGTCATACTATATGGATCATTCTTATCACCGAATACAAAGCAAAGCAGCCAGTACAAAAGCAACATGATCATTCCTGCATAAAACACTTTCCTGATCTTCAGATAATATATCAACACTGCAGCGAAGAAATAACAAATAGCAATTCTTGGTAACACTCCCAGTATCCTTACACCAAGCGGATTACCTTTTTCATCAATGTAAGACCATTGTTTGAAAACAAGATGATCACCTGACCATTTGAAAAAGGGCCACCAGGTGAGAAATAGTCCAATTGCGAAAATCAAAAGACTTCGTTTGATCACTTTATTCCAGAATATAGCATCGCCTCCTTCTTCAAGTCCTGGCATTACGAATGCCAATGCATTTCCTACGGCAAACAGAAAGAAAGGAAAGACCAGGTCGGTTGGAGTTAAGCCATGCCAGGGGGCATGCTCAAGAGGGGCATATATGTGTGCCCATGAACCTGGATTGTTAACAAGGATCATAAGGCAAACAGTAGCTCCCCGAAAAACATCCAGAGAATAAAAGCGTTGGTTCAAAGCAGAAGTTTAGGTAATGAAGGTAATGAGTTTAAAGAAAGATTGGGATTGAAGTTACGGTTGAGGGTTTTTGTTTGTTTTTTCAATTGGGTTAACGGGATATCCAATTTTTTCAAAGATGATGAACAACTGTTCAAGCGAATAATAGTACCCATTTCGTTTACCGATTTCATGCAAATAAGGTTTCAACCAGGTGCGGAGCACTTTAGTGCTTACACCATAAGCAGCTGCCAGTTCTTTGTGAAAGCAGGGTCTGATGATCACTTCTTTTTCAGAACTATTTTCCATTATTTTTTT
>DAOLIV010000014.1:4046-85462 GCA_035328345.1 Chitinophagaceae bacterium
AAAAGGAACGAAAAGGAACACAATGATGAATTATGTATGGCTTTACCCGGGAGTTGATATGGAGTCACAAGGGAATCAGCAGGCTTCTTGTTACTAGTTAGTATAATAAAAGCATGGAGTGCATAAGCTAAGATTTGGTACTCGTATTTTTACGAAATAGTTATTAACCTGTGGGGGTAAATCCCTCAAAATCTGGTGCTTTTATTCAATTTCCAGTCACATCTTCACCTATATTTGCTTGCAAAATTCAGGGTCCATTTTATTGCGGAACACCTGATTCAATATTAATATTTGATAATCAGTCACTTAAAATGAGAATTTGTGACTGAGGTGGCGAAGCTATCAAAAAAATTACCCGGTTTGACAAAAAAGTGGCTGGCCATTTACACAAGGCCAAGATGGGAGAAAAAAGTGAACCTACTTTTAACGGAGAAAGGGGTGGAATGCTATTGTCCGCTTAATAAAGTAAGGAGGAAATGGAGTGACCGTGTAAAAATTGTCGAAGAGCCGCTTTTTAAATCTTATGTTTTTGTCAGGATAACTGAGAATGACAAAGCAGATGTAAGAAGAACAAACGGCGCAATTAATTTCGTCTACTGGAACGGTAAGCCGGCTGTTATAAGAGAAAAAGAGATCACTGCTATCAAACGATTTTTAGACGAATATGAAAATGTGGAGGCCCGCCCTGTTGATGTTAAGGTAAACCAACGGGTACGCATCACTAATGGTACCTTGATGGACCAGGAGGGGAAAGTGCTGGATGTAAGGCATAAAGTTGCCAAAATTGCTATTGACAGCCTGGGGTATATTTTAATAGCCTATATTGACAGAACTAAGCTAACTTCGGCGCAACCCGGACAATGATTGCTCCAATTTTCCGTTATAACAAACTGTTTATAATAAAGTCGTATCAATGAAATTCTCCCGGTTATTACCACTACTGCTTTTACCACTGTTTTTTTTCTCTTGTAAACCTGCCCAGAAGATACCTAACTACCTTGAAAATGTGAGTGACACAACCGGAAAGGGGGCGGTGAAATTTCCGGAACTGAAGATCCAGAAAAATGACCTGTTGCATATACAGGTTTACAGCGCCAGTAAAAAACCGGAAGCTTCTGATGTCTTTTACAATTTTCCATCCTCAGGTGGGCAAGGAAATGCTGCCGCATCAGGATATCTTGTTGATATGGATGGTAATATTGAATTGCCTCAATTAGGGATAATTCATGCTGAAGGAATGACAAAAAAAGAATTGGCTGCTGAAGTCAAGAAAAGACTAACAGAACCAGTTGAATTGCTGGTTAATCCTTCCGTGATCATCCGGTTCCAGAATTTTAAAGTAAATGTGTTAGGGGAAGTAGGGAAGCCCGGTCAGATAGATGTTCCTGGTGAAAGAATAACCATATTGGAAGCAATTGGCCTTGCCGGAGACTTTAAAGACTTCGGAATGAAAAAAAATGTAAAAGTGATACGGGAAGTAAATGGCGATAGAGAAATTGGGACAATTGACCTCACTTCTAAAGATCTTTTCGAGTCGCCCTATTATAATCTTGTACAGAATGATGTGGTGGTTATAGATCCATCACCACAGAAGTCAAGAGATGCGGATCAAGCCCGTACTTTTCAGAAAATCTCTTTTGCCTTTACATTAGTTACAGTTGCGGCTACGTTAGCCAATATTTTTGTTAAGTAACAATAGAGTTACATATTGAATACAGATATGGAAGAGCTAGAAAAACAAATTAATTTCAATAAAAGTGAACTCGGTAATCTGAGTTTCCGGGATGTTTTCTATAAATATGTCCGGTTTTTACCGTTGTTCGTTGTTTGTGTTGCACTGGCTCTCTTAGCCGCTTTTGTTTACCTGCGGTATAGCATACCCGTGTACAGTGTGGGAGGGACCATGCTGATCAAGAGTGAGCAAAGCGGATCAAGAAACGACCGGTTTGAGGAATTATTCGGTAATGACAAAGCCCAGAATATTCAAAGCGAGATTGAGATCCTTAAATCAAAGCCTTTAATGCAAAGGGTTGTTGATAGCCTGGAGCTGGAGTTCAGTTATTATGCAAAAGGGAAGATCAAGTCCATCAATATTTATCGCCAGGCGCCTTTCAGACTGGAAATTATTAACCTGGCAGATTCCAGCAGGGGTCTTTCTTTCAATATAAAATACCTGAACGATAATGAAATCAGGATCAACGATGAGTTAACTACTATATTCGGGCGGCAATTCAAAAATCAATTCGGGACTTTCCGGTTAAGCAGGATACCAAACGCAAGTCATAGTTCTGAATATACAGTTACCTGGCAACCTTCCATTTCTGTTGCTTCTGCATATGCCGGGGCCCTTTCAATAAATCCCAAAATACCCGGAACCGGGATACTCAGAATAAATATGTTGACAGCTAACCCGTACATGGGAGCAGATATTGTGAATAAGCTGATGGAGGAATATAGTACTTATAATATCGAACAGAAAAAACTATCCTCTGAACAAATCCTGACTTTTATTGATGAACGTTTGGATGATTATGGTAGGAAACTTGACAGTGTTCAAAAGCTTTACCTGGATTACCAGGTGAGAAATAACCTGATTAATGAGGAGGCTCAGACAGGAAAATACTTTGATATCATCTCTGAATCCGATAAAGCCACCAATGAGCAGAATATTCAATTGAATGTGGCTGGGATGATCGATGATTACCTTTCTGATAAGAAAAATGAATTTGCAAAAGTAGTTGTTCCTTCCTCGCTTGGATTGGTTGATGCCACGTTGAATCAATTGGTATCATCTTATAACAATGCCCAAATAGAAAGACAACAATTGCTGGAAGCAAATATCCCGGTCAATAATCCGGCAGTTCAACAAGTAAGCGGCCAGATCGAACAACTAAGGATCAGCATCAGGGAAAACTTGAAAAATATAAAATCGTCAGCAAATTCTGTCATAAATAAGTACAGCCAAAGAACCAATATCAGCGAGGATCAGCTAAGGGCCATGCCATCCAAAGTGATAGAACTGGCCGAATTAAAAAGACAGGTTGAAACGGTTCAGAACCTCTATCGTTTTTTGCAGGAGAAAAAGGAGGAAACGGCAATATCAAGGGCATCTACGATCTCGAGTTCCGGTATTATTGACCGTGCGGTTGCAAACCGGACTCCTGTTAAACCTAACCGTAAAGCCATACAGGTAATGGCTATTGTAATCGGTCTTGGTCTGCCTGCTTTGCTGATCTTTATCGGAGAAATATTGAATGATAAGGTAACCACAAGATTTGATATTGAAAAATTAACAGCTGCCCCGATCCTAGGAGAAATAGGTCATTCCTATTCCGATAGCACACTGGTTGTAAATAAAACAACAAGGAGTATGGTGGCTGAACAGTTCCGGATCATCCGTTCGAATCTCCAATATGTTTTAAGTAAAAAAGAAAAGGCAACCATACTCGTTACTTCCTCTTTCAGCGGGGAGGGAAAGTCATACGTTTCTATTAATATGGGTGCGGTGCTGGCACTTGCCGGAAAGAAAACAGTAATTCTTGAGTTTGATATCAGAAAACCAAAAGTTCTTTCCGGATTAGGTCTACCCAAGGGTCCGGGAATAACCAATTTTATGGTAGGCAAGGCCAATCTTCCGGATATAATAAGACCGATGCCAGATCATGAAAATCTTTATGTAATGGGTTGCGGCCCTGTTCCCCCTAATCCTGCTGAGTTGCTGCTGGACCCAAGATTAGAAGAAATGTTTGACTGGCTGAAGGAAAATTTTGATATCGTATTAGTTGATACTGCACCGGTAGGTATGGTGAGTGATGCCATGACATTAAGCAAGTTTGCAGATTGTACATTGTACCTCGTCAGACAGGGTCATACCTTTAAAAAGCAGGTTGCGCTGATCGATGAATTTTATAAAGAAAATAAGTTGCCGAAGGTATCCATAATCATTAATGATGTGAAACTGAAACCCGGATATGGCTATTATGGTTACGGAAGATATGGATATGGATATGGTTACGGCTATGGCAGCTATTATGAAGAAGAAACTCCTCCTAAAAACCTTCTTGAAAGGTTCCTTTCTAATTTCAATATCAGAAAGATCCGTAAGAGGCTTCGGAAATTATAACTGAACACTATGCGAATTTTAGTTACCGGCGGGGCCGGCTTCATCGGATCCAACCTTGTTGAAGCACTTTTAAACGATCAAAGGGTTTCAAATATCCGGGTGCTGGATAATTTTGCGACAGGATCTTTTAAAAATCTCGAAGCATTTAAAGACCATCCTAAATTTCAATTTACTGAAGCTGATATCCGCAGTTATGAAAAATGTCTGGAGTGCTGCACGGATATTGATCTCATCACTCACCAGGCTGCATTGGGGTCTGTTCCCCGTTCCATTAACGATCCGCTTACTACAAACGAAGTAAATATTACAGGGACCCTGAATATTTTTACTGCTGCTAAAGAAAAGAAAATTAAAAGGGTTGTGTATGCTGCCAGTTCATCCACCTATGGTGATCATCCGGGTCTTCCCAAAGTAGAAGACAAGATCGGAAATCCCCTTTCACCCTATGCAGTAACAAAGTATGTGAATGAATTATATGCAAGGGTCTATGCGTCTTTATATGGGACAGAATTTATCGGACTTCGTTATTTTAACATCTTCGGTCCCAAGCAAAATCCCAAAGGTCCTTATGCTGCAGTAATACCATTGTTTGCAGAAGCATTAATTAAAAATACTCCTCCGACAATTAACGGAGATGGCAATCATAGCCGCGACTTCACCTATGTTGATAATGCAGTTCAGGCTAATGTACTTGCCCTCTTTACCAATCATTCCAAAGCGGTAAACCAGGTTTATAATATTGCCTGTGGTCATCAGACTTCACTGAATGAATTATTCCAAGGTCTAAAAGAAGAAGCAGCTAGTGACCTGTCTCCTATTTATGGCCCCGAAAGAAAAGGAGATGTAAAACATAGTCTTGCGGATATTTCAAAAGCACAAGAATTATTAGGTTATAATCCTGCTGTTTCAGTGAAAGAGGGGCTTAAGAAAACATTTCAATGGTACAAGAAGGAGTTGAGAGTTAAGAGCTGAGAGCTGAGAATTGAGATTGGGAAGTCTTTATTAAAAAGTTTTAAAAAAGATCAGGTATTAATTTATGAGTGGTTCTGCAGAATTTAAAAAAAGAATAATCATAACCGGTGGCGCCGGGTTTATCGGGTCACATGTTGTAAGACTTTTTATTACAAAATACCAGGATTATAAAATTATCAACCTGGACGCTTTGACCTATGCCGGAAACCTAGAGAATCTCCGGGATATTGAAGAATGTTCTAATTACTTTTTTGAGAAAATAAATATTCTTGATGTTGATGCACTAGAAGAAATTTTTCATCTTCATCAACCGGATGCAGTGATACACCTCGCGGCTGAAAGTCATGTGGACCGTTCTATTCTCTCTCCATTGGATTTTGTATATACGAATGTGATCGGTACGGTGAATCTTCTGAACACTGCCAAACAATTCTGGAAAGATGAAATGGATGGGAAAAGATTCTATCATGTTTCCACAGATGAAGTTTACGGAGCATTGGGAGACACAGGACATTTTACAGAAGAGACTAAATATGATCCGCATTCACCTTACAGCGCTTCCAAAGCTTCCAGTGATCATTTTGTAAGGGCTTATCATGATACGTATGGGTTGCCTGTAGTGGTGAGTAATTGCTCCAATAATTATGGCCCTAATCATTTCCCGGAGAAACTGATACCCTTATTCATCAATAATGTAATCAATAATAAACCATTACCTGTTTATGGAGATGGTTTGTATACCCGTGACTGGCTATTTGTAAAGGATCATGCAACTGCGATTGATATAGTATTTCATAAAGGGAAAACAGGCGCTACTTATAATATCGGCGGATTTAATGAGTGGAAGAATATTGACCTGGTTAAATTGCTTTGCAAGCTAATGGATGAAAAGCTTGGACGAAAGGCCGGGGAAAGTGAAAAGCTGATCACTTATGTGAAGGACCGGCCCGGGCATGATCGCCGCTATGCGATAGATGCTTCAAAGATCAATAAAGAATTGGGCTGGAAACCGTCTGTTACATTCGAGGAAGGGTTATCGCAAACTATTGACTGGTATCTTGAAAATACGGAATGGCTGAAACATGTTACCAGTGGAGAGTATATGGATTACTATGAAAAACAGTATAAAGATTAAGATGTTGAGTGGGTGATGCGTTTATTTGTTTATATAAAATGCATACTTATTCGTTTGAAAAATTAGGAGTCTGGCAAGATGCAAGAGAGTTGGTAAAGTATATCTATAGCCTGACCTCTGCACTACCTATAGAAGAAAAATTCGGAATTGTCAGCCAGATTCGCAGAGCCGCCGTTTCCATCAGCTGCAACTTAGCTGAAGGTTCTGGGCGGAAGAGTAAAAAAGATCAGGCGCAATTTTACAGGATTGCATTTGGGAGCTCATTGTAAACTTTGAATTTACTTATCGTTTCAAATGATCTTGAATTCATAAAAGAAAGTCAATTAATTGAAGGCAGGATGCTGATTGAAAAAATTTCTAATAAATTAAACAGGTTGATTGAGTCATTACTTAAACAAATCAACGAATAAACGAAAATCGCTTTCATGAAAGGAATCATTCTGGCAGGCGGATCCGGTACACGTCTCTACCCGATAACGAGAGCAATATCAAAGCAACTCATGCCGATCTATGATAAGCCGATGATCTATTATCCATTATCGACATTGATGATATCCGGCATAAGAGAAATTCTGATTATTACAACACCCGAAGATCATACTTCATTTAAAAGATTGCTTGGGGACGGAAGCCAGATAGGGTGCCGGTTTGAATATGCAGTACAAGAAGTTCCTAATGGCCTGGCACAGGCTTTTGTGATAGGGGCTCCTTTTATTGGAAATGACAAAGTAGCATTGATACTCGGAGATAATATTTTCTATGGATCCGGGTTAGGCGCCAAACTAAGAACACTTACTAATGTAGACGGCGGTTATGTATTTGCATACCAGGTTAGTGATCCCGAGCGATACGGCGTTGTTGAATTTGATGCAAACATGAATGCTATTTCTATTGAAGAAAAACCTGCAAAACCTAAATCACATTTTGCAGTTCCAGGCTTATATTTTTATGACAACGAGGTCGTAAAAATTGCTAAAGAACTGAAGCCATCATCAAGAGGAGAATATGAGATCACGGATGTAAATAAAGTTTACCTGCAGAACGGAAAACTGAAGGTAGCGGTTATGGACAGGGGTACAGCCTGGCTTGATACCGGCACTTTTGATTCTTTAAGTGATGCCAGTGAGTTTGTACGGGTTATAGAAAAAAGACAAGCTACAAAAATAGGCTGCATAGAGGAAGTGGCTTATCGCCTTGGCTTTATCAATAAAGATCAGTTATCATCACTAGCGGATCAGCTTATTAAAAGCGGCTACGGTGAATATCTCAAAAAAATAATTCAGTAAAACCTTACTATGTCAAAAAAAGCGATCATAACCGGAATCACAGGACAGGATGGGGCCTATCTTGCAGAACTACTTCTGTCTAAGGGGTATGAAGTACACGGCATAAAAAGAAGATCTTCCCTTTTCAATACTGATCGTATTGATCACCTTTACCAGGACCCGCATCAAAAGGGTAGAAAATTTGTCTTGCACTACGGCGATTTAACTGATAGCACCAATATGATCCGAATTGTGCAGGATGTGCAACCGGATGAAATATATAATCTTGGGGCCATGAGTCATGTGAAAGTGAGTTTTGATACTCCTGAATATACAGGTAATGCAGATGGACTCGGAACATTGAGAGTACTGGAAGCTGTAAGATTACTCGGATTGTCTAAAAAAACCAAAATATACCAGGCATCTACTTCTGAGTTATACGGATTAGTGCAGGAGGTTCCTCAATCTGAGAAAACACCTTTTTATCCCCGAAGCCCTTATGGTGTTGCAAAATTATATGGCTACTGGATCACCGTAA
Source organism: Chitinophagaceae bacterium (assembly GCA_035328345.1). Lineage (GTDB taxonomy): Bacteria > Bacteroidota > Bacteroidia > Chitinophagales > Chitinophagaceae > JJ008. Next base: position 12,080 of record DAOLIV010000014.1, read on the forward strand.
ATTACAGGGAGGCTTACAATATGTTTGCCTGCAATGGAATTTTATTTAATCATGAAAGTCCTTTAAGAGGCGAAACTTTTGTAACCCGAAAAATTACAAGGGCAGTTGCACAAATGGCCCTTGGATTGCAGGATAAATTATTTATCGGTAACCTGGATGCCAAAAGAGACTGGGGGCATGCCAAAGATTATGTGGATGCCATGTGGAGGATATTACAACAAGACACCCCGGAAGATTTTGTGATTGCAACAGGAATAACTACATCGGTAAGAGATTTTATAACAATGGCTTTTGCTGAAGTGGGTGTTGAACTTGAATTTAAAGGTGAAGGAGTTAATGAAAAGGGTATTGTGAAAAATTCGAAGAATAAACATATTGCAACAGGAAAGGAAGTGGTATCAATTGATCCGAACTACTTTCGTCCCACAGAGGTGGATCTGCTGATCGGAGATGCAACAAAAGCTAATACAAAACTGGGCTGGACTCCCAAGTATACGTTGGCTGAAATGGTGAAAGAAATGGTAGCCGCTGACCTGTTACTTTTCAAAAAGAATAAAATATTGAAAGAAGCAGGATTTGAAATTTTGCAACAATACGAATAGGCAAGATGAATAAGAACAGTAAAATATATATTGCGGGGCATCGGGGAATGGTGGGCAGTGCCATCCACCGAAAGCTGGCCAGGGAAGGATATGATAATATTATTGTCCGTACTTCAAAGCAGTTGGATCTCAGAAATCAGCAACAGGTAATTGATTTCATGGCAGCGGAAAAACCGGAGTATATTTTTCTGGCGGCTGCCAAAGTAGGGGGCATTATTGCGAACAACACATTCCGCGGAGAATTTTTGTATGATAATCTGATGATACAATCGAATGTGATTCATGAGGCTTATCGGAATGATGTAAAAAAATTATTATTCCTGGGATCATCCTGCATATATCCAAAACTGGCGCCACAACCTCTTAAAGAAGATAGCCTGCTTACCGGCCCATTAGAACCCACCAATGAGCCATATGCTATAGCAAAGATTGCAGGGCTGAAAATGTGTGAAGCATATCGTTCTCAATATGACTGCAATTTTATAACAGTCATGCCGACTAACCTGTATGGCCCCAATGATAATTATGATCTGCAAAATTCTCATGTGCTTCCTGCCATGTTAAGAAAGTTTCATGAAGCGAAGGAAAGAGGAGACACTTCGGTTACACTTTGGGGAACAGGATCGCCAAGAAGAGAATTTCTTCATGCTGATGATCTTGCTGATGCCTGTTTCTTTATCATGCAGCAGTATAATGAAGGGGAGCCGTTGAATATTGGAGTCGGCGAAGATATTGCCATAAAAGATCTCGCTGAGTTAATTAAAAACATAACCGGGTTTAACGGAAAGATCGTTTGGGATAGCAGCAAACCCGATGGCACTCCCCGGAAACTGATGGATGTAAGTCGCCTGACAAAGGCGGGTTGGAAAGCGTCAATCGGGCTGGAAGAGGGCATAAAAAAAGTGTACGGCGAAACTTTCCTTGCTGCCAGCGTTTAGAACTAAATATTTCACTTTTTTCAAAGAGTTTTTTCCTTTCATTTGTGAGCATTTATATTCACCCCACTGCAGTGATCGATGAAGGTTGTCGTATTGGCGCCGGAACAAAGATCTGGCACTTTACTCATGTAATGCCTGGGGCTACAATTGGAGAAAGTTGCCTACTGGGTCAGAATGTATTTGTGGCTAATAAGGTTATCCTGGGGAATAATGTGAAGGTGCAGAATAATGTATCTCTTTACGAAGGAGTGGTCTGTGAGGATGATGTATTTCTCGGCCCTTCAGCAGTGTTCACCAATGTTATCAATCCACGCAGTGCTGTATCCAGGAAGGATGAGTATAAAAAAACAATTGTACATAAGGGAGCAACGATCGGAGCCAATGCTACCATACTTTGCGGTATAGAGATTGGTCATTATGCCTTTATTGGCGCTGGTGCGGTTGTTACAAGAAATGTAGCTGATTATGCACTGGTTACAGGGAATCCGGCTAAACAGACAGGTTGGATGAGTGAATCCGGTAGTAAATTAAATTTTGATAAAAATGGGTTTGCAAAATGTTTAATAAGCGGAAAAAAATACCAATTAAAAAACGACCAGGTATTTCAACATTGATCAATAGAATAAATCCGGAAATACTAAGTATTTGAAAAATTTTCTCCTGATAGGCGCTGCCGGCTATATTGCCCCGAAACATATGCTGGCCATTAAAGAAACAAGAAATAATCTTTTGGCAGCATTAGACAAGCATGATTCTGTCGGGGTACTCGATACTTATTTTCCCGAAACACATTTTTTTACTGAGTTTGAGCGGTTTGACCGTCATGCAGAAAAATTAAAAAGACAAGGAGTGCCTATTGATTATGTAGTAGTGTGTTCTCCGAATTACCTGCATGATGCTCATATCCGGTTTGGCTTACGTATAGGAGCTGATGTGATCTGTGAAAAACCTACGGTTATCAATCCCTGGAATGTAGACGCCTTACTGGAGATTGAAAAGGAAACCGGGAAAAAAGTCTTTACCATACTCCAGTTAAGATTACATCCTGCTATCGCTTCATTGAAAGAAAAGATCCGGAATAATAAATCAGGGAAAAAACATATTGTGGAGCTTGACTATATAACCACAAGGGGCCGCTGGTATCATACAAGCTGGAAAGGAGATACTCACCGGAGCGGAGGCATTACTACCAATATAGGCTTGCATTTCTTTGACATGCTGCTTTGGCTTTTCGGAAATGTGCAGCAAAATATTGTGGAAAGACACGATGACCTGGCGGCTTCCGGAAAACTGGTATTGGAAAAGGCAGAAGTGAACTGGAGGCTCAGCATCGATAGCAACGATCTCCCGCAGGAATTGAGAATGGCTGAAAAGAAAATCTGGAGATCGCTTTCAGTAGACGGGGAGTTATTTAATCTGAACGAGGGATTTGAACATTTGCATACCCGTTCCTATGAACAAATTCTTTCGGGAGATGGTGTATCACTGAGTGAAACCCGTAGCGGTATTCAGTTGGTGCATGATATCAGGAATTATAAAAGCAGCACATGACCCTTGATGATGTTAAAATAGTTCAGCTTCCAAAAATCCTTGATGAAAGAGGAAATCTTTCTTTTTTTGAAAACAGCAATCAGGTTCCCTTTGATATAGCAAGGGTTTACTGGATCTATGATGTTCCGGGAGGGGAAATAAGAGGCGGCCATGCCTACAAAACATTAAAAGAATTTATTGTTGCATTATCCGGAAGCTTTGATGTAGTTCTTAATGATGGAAAAAATGAAAGGAAATACAGCCTGAACAGATCCTATATGGGTTTGTATGTTCCCCAAATGATTTGGCGGCATATGGAGAATTTTTCTACAAATTCATTAGCATTAGTTGCTGCAAGTCATAACTATAATGAGTCTGATTATATCAGAGATTTCAATGATTTTACTTCACAATAATATAAAACGTGTTACCACTGATTAATAATTGCGGAATTGGTTTATTACCAAAAATCAAAAACAGGGCAGGAAATATTACACCGATTCATAACAATATTGACTTGCCCTTTGAAATAAAAAGAGTTTTTTATTTATATGATGTGCCGGGTGGGGAGTCTAGAGGTGCACATGCACATAAAAAATGTCATCAGTTTCTGATTGCAGCTAGTGGTAGTTTTGAGGTTTTATTAGATGATGGAAGCAATATAAAAACTATTCAATTAAATCGGCCATATCAGGGTCTTCATATTCCACCCATGATCTGGGCTTCTGAAATTAATTTTTCATCTGGTGCAATTTGCCTGGTTTTAGCATCTGAAATATATGATCCTGAGGATTATATAAGGGAGTATCAGGAATTCAGATTATTGAGACAAAAAGCTTAATATAATTTATGTCAAAAATACTTATTGCTGGTGCCGGAGGGGCTCCTTCTGAAGGTGTGATCAGATCACTTTTGCAATGTGATAAAAACGAAGATGTAATTGGTATGGGTAGCGAGCCAACTGACCTAATTCTTTCGGCAGCTAAACGTAAGTACTATGTGCCATATGCCAATACTTCTGAATATAAGGAAGGTCTTTTTAAAATACTTGATAAAGAAAAACCAGATTTAATACACTTTCAAAATGATCTTGAAATATTTCATGCTTCCCAATTTAGGGAAGAAATAAACTCTCTGGGGGTTAAAACATATATGCCCGATCATAGCGTAATCGATTGTTGTGTTCATAAGTATAAAACATATCTGAGATTAAATGAAGCTGGTATTAAAGTTCCTACAAACATTGTTCTGAATGACGAAGATGATCTGAAAAAGGCATTTATGGAGCTTGGTAACTCAGAAGGAAAAATATGGATAAGGGCCTCATCAATTGGTGGAGGGGGAAAAGGATCACTTCCAACCAATGATTTTGAATTTGCAAAGGGTTGGATCAACAGGTACCAAGGATGGGGTGATTTTGTTGCTGCTGAAATGCTCACTTCAAACACAGTAACATGGCTCTCCATATGGCATCAAGGACAACTTATTGTTGCTCAGACGAGAATTAGAAAAGGATGGACACATGGAAACAGATCGGTTTCAGGGGTAACTGGTGTAACAAAAGTCGGACAGACTTTTTCAAATACCCTTGTTGATAATATCGCAATCGAAACAATTAAGGCGGTTGACAATAAACCTCATGGTATATATGGTGTTGATATGACTTATGATACTAATGATATTCCTAATCCCACCGAAATAAATATTTCCCGTTTTTTTACGACAGTGCTTTTTTTTACGATTGCAGGCTTAAATATGCCCAAGATATTCAAGGATATAGTTCTATATAACGAATTTCCAATTCTTGAAAAAAAAATTAATCCGCTTCAGGACGGGTTAATGTGGTTAAGAGGAATGGATACAACACCAAGGTTAATTACTGATAAAGAAATCACAAAAGAAATAGTTTACTTGTAATGATTCTGTTGACAGGCGCAAGTGGCTTTATTGGTCATTGGCTTTTAAAAAGACTAAGTAGTGAATATGGGAAAGATAATATTGTCTTATTGACTTCCAAGCCAATGCCGGGATATAAATATTTGTTGCATAGGCAGTATCAATTCCCGGAAACATATTTTATTGATGAGGGATTTTCTGAAATCGAAGCAATTGTTCATTTCGGAGCTTTTATTCCTAAAAGCAATGACTCGGCAAATTCGATAAACTTGTGTAATCAAAATATTAACAGCACGACTAAGTTGCTTTCTGCTTCATTACCTAATTTAAAAAAGATACTCTTTGCGAGTACAGTTGATATTTACGATTCATCTCAATTAATCTCTGAAAGCACAACAATTAATCCGGTATCACTTTATGGGGCATCTAAGGTGTATTGTGAGAAACTTGTACAATTGGTAGCTGCTGAGAGAAATTGTATATGGCAAATTCTCAGATTGGGCCATGTTTATGGCCCGGGAGAGGAATCCTATAAAAAGTTAATTCCGATAACTATTCAGAAAATTTTAATGAATGAAACGATAAATATTTATGGAACAGGGGATGAAGTTCGTTCTTATATATATATTGATGATTTAGTTGAAAATGTAGTTTCAGCACTTAAACTTAATTTCTCTGCTGGCCCGATAAATATTGTCGGAGAGTATCAGGTTACTGTCAAGGAACTTATAAATATGATTATAAAAATTTTAGGTAAAGGGAATCTGAAAATCGAAATTGGTCAAAAACATGGTAGAGACTTAAAATTTGATAACAGTAAGATGCAAAAATTACTGGTTAGGGAATTTACAAGTTTAGAAGATGGTCTGAGGTCTGAAGTCTTATATTTTAGCCAGCGATGAACATTTTTTTTGATCTGGATGGTACGTTGATTGATTCTAAGCCCAGATTATATTATTTATTTCAGCATCTAATTCCGGAATCTAGGCTCAGTTACAATGAATATTGGGAGCTAAAATCAAGAAAACAAAATCACTGGGATATACTTTCTAAGTATTTTAAATTTTCAAAATTACAGTACGATGAATTTGAAAGAAAATGGATGAAAGAAATTGAAAAAGAGGAATGGCTTAAATTTGATAAGCCACTAAAAGGTATTACCGATTATTTATTTTCAATTTCGGCAAATAAGAAATTAAATCTTTTTGTTGTAACATCACGTCAACACAAGATTGGGGTCGTTGATCAGCTTTCTAATCTTAATTTACGTCAATATTTCAAGGATGTCTTGGTAACTGAACAGGTGTTATCAAAATATGATTTAATATCTCAGAAAATTAAAACGTCTTCTGAAGATTGGATTGTGGGAGATACAGGCCTGGATATTATTACCGGCAAACAACTCGGTATTCATACAGCTGCTGTACTTTCAGGTTTTTTAAATAAAGAATCCCTAGAGGCCTATAATGCAGACATAGTTGTTGATTCAGTACTTAATTTAAACTTTTAAACTGTGGGATTTTACTAATAAGATATAAAATAAAAAACTGATAATGAATAATCTTGAAGAACTTAGTAAGTGGTATCTTAATTCAGAACTTGATTTTGACCGAACGCTTCAGGAATTAAGATATAGGACAATTAGAAAATACTTTAAGGGCAAAACATGTCTCGAGATAGCCCCCGCACAAGGAATAACGACGGCCAGATTAAAGGATGATTTTGAAGTCTTACATGTTGTTGAGGGTAGCTTAAATCTATTAAATGAGATACCCGAATATCCAAATGTTACAAAGTTTCACTCGTTTATCGAGAATTTTAATCCACCTATAACTTATGACTTTATTTTGATGGATCATATCCTTGAACATATTGAAGAACCTCAAGAAGCATTATCAAAAGTCAAATCTTTTTTAAATCCACGTGGTACTATAATTATAGGAGTGCCAAATGCGAAATCTATTCACAGGTTAGTAGCAGTAAAGATGGGTTATCTGAAAAGTATTTATGAACTCAATCAAAGAGATAGGGAGTTGGGGCATTATAGAGTTTATGACATGGACACTTTGTCAAAAGAAATTTTAAATTCAGGCTTAAAAATTAAAAAAAAGGAAGGGGTTTTCTTCAAACCACTCTCCAATGGGCAAATTCAAGAGAATTGGGATGCTAAAATGATTGAAGGATTTTATCAGCTAGGGTTTGATTTTCCTGAGAATACCGCAGAGATCTATATAATAGCGCAATTATAAAAATAGAATAATTTTCTTCAGTTTGTAAATAGACTAATTTGAAAGTATCATTTTTATCATTTGATGCTGTAAATGATCTGATCAGATCAGAAATGCACGAAGCTTTTCAACAGGTTTTTGAAGGAAAGTGGTATATACTCGGTGAGTCTGTGAAAAAATTCGAAAAGGAATATGCACTGTTTAATTCTGTAAAGCATTGCGTCGGTGTTAGTAATGGTCTCGATGCATTATTTTTAAGTTTGAAATCTCTTAATATAGGTAAAGGTGATGAAGTCATTGTTCCTTCAAATACATATATTGCTACATTACTTGCGGTGTCATATGTAGGAGCTACTCCGGTGCTGGTTGAACCAAGAGAAAATACATTTAATATCAATCCTGAAAAAATTGAAGCTGCTATTACCAGCAGAACAAAAGCGATCATGCCTGTGCATTTATATGGGCAATGTTGTGAAATGGATGCAATCATGGATATCGCTGTAAGAAATAATTTATTTGTCATTGAAGACAATGCACAATCACAGGGAGCTTCCTATAATAATAAGCTTACGGGAAGTTTTGGAAATGTAAATGGTACTAGTTTTTATCCGGGAAAAAACCTGGGAGCACTTGGAGATGCCGGGGCCGTAACTACTAATGATGAAAAGCTGGCCGAAAAAATAGCCGTGATAAGAAATTACGGATCACAAAGAAAATATTATAACGAAGTAATTGGATATAACATGAGGCTGGATGAACTGCAGGCGGCATTTTTAAACGTGAAACTTCGTTATCTTAATGAATGGACAAAACAAAGACAGCAAATAGCTGAGTGGTATAATGCAGCACTAAAAGGTATAGGGGACCTTTTATTACCGGGGATCGCAGAAGGTGCTACTCATGTATATCATTTATATGTAATTAGAACTGAAAAAAGAGATGCCTTACAAGAATTTCTAAGTGAAAACGGGATTGGAACACTTATTCATTACCCTATTCCACCTCACCTGCAAGAAGCTTATTCCAATCTTGGTTATAAAAAAGGAGATTTCCCGATAGCCGAAAAAATGGCAGAAACAGTACTAAGTATTCCCATGTGGCCTGGAATGAAACAGACAGATATTGTAACAGTTGCAGAAGCGATCCGAAAATTCTATTAAAGCTTGATCAATCGATTCCTTTTCCTCATTAATAAGGCATTACGTACAGATTTTGTAAAGGTTACGTCAATGTCAGCGGTTGCGACCGTTATCAGGATGGTAGCAGGGTTTGTTTCTATTAAGGTTGTTGCAAAGATAATCGGACCTTCAGGAATTGCTTTGGTTGGACAATTTATGAACAGTATAACAATGATGGGTTCTTTGGGAACTGGTGCAATTGGCCAAGGGGTCACAAAATATATTGCTGAGAATCAAAATAATCCAGGTGAACAAAATAAAATTATTGCTAATGCCATCAGAATAACATTATTCAGTTCAATTTTAGTTTCACTGTTTGTAATTCTTTTTTATCGCCATATAGGGATTATAATATTTGACAGTCATGACCACGATTCTCTCGTAGTTGTATTTGCAATAACATTAGGTCTTTATTCCTTTAATCTATTATTCATTAGTATAATTAATGGATTCAAAGCCTTTCGTAAATATGTTGTTATTAATATAATCTCAAGCATAACAGTATTAATTACTTCTGTTTTATTAGTACTATGGCTTGGCTTAGAAGGAGCATTAATTAATTGTATCATCTCGCAGACTATTGTTATAGGGATTACCTTATACTTTATAAAGAAAGAAGAATGGTATTCCTCAATCTTTAAAGTATCTCAAATTGATAAAAAAATAATTAAAAAACTTGGCGCATTTTCTTTAATGGCCCTGACTACGGCAGTTTTAACACCTCTTGGGCAAATAATAATTAGATCATTTATTGCAGACAATATTTCATTGGACCGTGCCGGCTTGTGGGAAGGAATTAACAGGCTATCATCTATGTATCTTGCGGTTATTACGACAAGTATTGCAACATTTTATCTTCCAAGATTGGCAGAGATTAAAGAGGCAAATTTATTAAGACATGAAGTTCTAAAAACAGCGAAAATTGTTTTACCACCACTTGCAGCCATCTGTTTCTTGATTTTTTTGGGGCGGGATGTGCTTATCAGCATTATCTTTTCCCGTGAATTTACACCTATGAGAGATTTATTTCCTATGCAATTATTGGGCGATTTTTTAAAAATTTCAAGCTGGTTAATAGCTTTTTTATTTTTTGCTAAGGCTGAAACAAAAAAATTTATTATAGCGGAAGTAATTGGAAATTTAACATTAGTTGTGACATCAATTTTTTTTGTTAAAAGGTTTGGCTTGGTTGGAGCTACTTATGCTTATGCCATGACTTATTTTATCTATTTCATGCTGGTTCTTTACTTTTTCAGGAATCTTTTTTTCCATCATTTTTCAAGATCATGAGTAAAACACCTCTCGTTACAATTGCTTCACTTTTTTATAATACAGGGCCGAGAATAGTTGAGACATTAAATTCATTATTAAGTCAAACCTATGATAATATTCAGCTTATCATTTTAGATGATGCCTCATCTGATAACTCTGTATTAATAATCGAAAAGTGGATTAGTGATCATAATGTGCAATGCCAGTTTATTAAACATCAGCAAAACAAGGGTATTTGTTCTTCATTAAATGAAATTTTATTAGTAGCAAAAGGAGAGTTTATTGCTTTTATTGGAGACGACATCATGATGCAGGATAAAATCAGAAATGATGTTGAATTCATGATTGCAAATCCGGAATTTGGTTTTTGTCACTCTAATGTCTTGGCATATTTTTTACAGTCAGGAAAGGAAGTATTACTGAAGGGTAATGATTCAAAAAATGCATTTCATGATTTTTTTTCCTGGAAAATGGTAATTTATTCTCCTACTATATTTTATCGAAAAAATGTATTTGATGAAGTAGGTCCTTATGATGAAAGTCTTTCATTTGAAGATTATGATATGATTCTTAGAATTGCCTATCAATTTAAAGCAGGATATAGGGATGAGACGACAATTAAGTACATTATTACTGGTAAAAGTATTAGTGTAAAAAAATCTGATACTATTGTTGAGCAGTCCCTAAAGGTTACAAATAAGTGGAAATTTTTGAAAAATTACAGTTATTATCTGAGCAGGCGTCATCTTTCATTGTTTTATAATCTTGCTCAAACACAAAAACTTAAAGCGTTAAAATTTGTGCCCAGATCTTTAAAATTTATAAGTGATAAAAGACTTTATAGTTCTATTTATCGTCTGATATTTAAATGGTAAGAGTTTACTTCAAATTGATGATCCTTGTTGCTGTGTTTTCCAGCCCTTCCAACATACTGGTTGCTCAGCAATCATTGAATTTCTACTGTGATTTCAAGTCAGGGGATACTTTGGCAAGAGCTGTTAATATTTTAAAGCAGGAACTGTCAAAAGCAGAAAGCTATAATATTACAATTCACGCTGAATCTTCATTTAAAGGGAAAGGAATTTTATTATCAGCTAACCCAGAAAGATGGAAGAGTTACAACGGTCCTTTAAAAAAGTTTGGATCAGAGGGAGTACTAATAAAATCAGTTTCAAAGAATGGAATTTTGATAATCGGTAATTCTCAATCTGCTGTTCAGCATGGAATATTTACTTATCTCGAGTCATTGGGCTACCGTTACTTTCTGCCGCACCCGGATTGGTACATACTGCCTTCGAAACTTAATTTATTTTCTTCGATAAACTGTTGCTGGGAACCTTCCTTTATGCATCGCCGCATCTGGTATTCTTATGGCACTGGATCTAAAAGCGCTACAGCAGATTATGATTTCTGGTTTAAAGCCAACAGGTTGGGCACTTCAATCTATGCTAATTTCGGTCATGCTTATGATAATATCGTTTACAGGAACCAGGAAACATTTAAGAAACATCCTGAATGGTTTTTCCCCAAACTCACCAATCCCAATGTTATTCCACCAGATCCCAAGTTCAATCTTGCAGATGAATCTTTGATACAGTTTCTGATACAGGATGCTATAAAAGTGATAGAAGATAGGAAAAGCAAAGGGAATGCTGGTTACCGGGTTATCAGCATGATGCCATCCGATGGTTTGGGGACCTGCAATACTCCCGAATGTATGAAACTGGGCGCTACCATCACAGACCGGGTTTTTTATTTAGTGAACAGGGTAGCAAAAGCAATAAGGCAAAAATATCCTGATGTTTGGATCGGCGGTATGTCATATGGGGAATATGCAGCGCCACCTACAAAGAAGCTGGAGCCTAATACTATTGTGAATATTGCCACAGCATTTAACAGCAGCGGTTATAACCTGGAGCAACTCATCAAATTATGGAGCGAAAAAGCGGGAAAAACCGGATTGTATGATTATCTCAGTTTATACAACTGGGACTGGGATATGCCGGGACAAAGCCAGGCATCCAGGGCCAACGTTTATGTTGGCCTGTTAAAAAAATACTATAAACTTGGTATCCGCAGTTTTGAAGCAGAAACCAATGTGGGTATCAGCAAAGGATTGGGGCACTACCTTATATCAAGATTATTATGGAATATAAATGACGATACAAAAAGATCAGAAGAAGAATTTTATAATTTATGCTTCGGGAATATTGCCGGTGAAATGAAGTCGCTTTGGAAAGAATGGGAAACTTACCCATTTAAAACAGTCCGGGAAAAAGATCTTGCAAAGTGGGTTGATGATGTAACCGCAGCAGAAAAGAAAGTAACTGATCCCAAAATCAAAAAAAGATTATTTCAAATAAAAGCATATCTCTATTACATTTCTTTATATAGTGATTTTATAAATGATAAGTCTGAACCTAAAAGACTTGCACTTCTTACTTATGCAAACAGGATGTTGGATTATGCAAGTTTTGCAGGTTATCCTGCATTATTTGATTTAGGTAATGGAACGGGAATTCCCGGGTTTTCTTTCAATGACCCTAACGCTAAGTACCGGCAGAACAAAAATGTGATAACAGAAGCAGAAATAACCCAAGGCCTGTCTGCAGCCCGGAGAAGGATGAAAATAATAACCGGGTTAAAAACTTTTCCTTTCACAAATGATTTTCAAGTAGCCCCGGGAGCAGATAAATGGAAAGGCGGGTTGGGTGATGGTAGCAATGATCAAAATGCCTATTGGATGGGCGCTGACTTTGTAATGAAGATCAGCAAACAGGGTGCCACTAATTATATAGATTTTGTAGGTGGATTTTCAACAACTGTTTATGAAAAACCAATTACCGTTACAATTTATCCGTATAACTCAACGGGTAAACCGGCAGGAACAGCTCTTTTAAAATATGATTATAATGGAGTCAGAACTGTTGAAAGAATTTCTCTGGCTTCTCTTAAACCCGGAAATTATATTGTGCATATAGAAGACCCGGCGGAAATATTTAAGCCAAAGTTTTCTCCTGCAATTGCATATAGTCTTATAGTCACTCCACAACAGCAATTGAAAGGAACTTATGGCAACCATCTTTTTATTTACATTCCACCTGGTGTAAAGAAATTTACCGTTCTGAAATATGAAGCGAAATTTCAAACACCTACCGGTAGAATTGTTGACCTTGCCAATAAGATTGTGGAGGAGGCAGAAGTGGAAGTGAAACCGGGTGAAGAAGGATTGTGGAAAATGACTTTTTTCAGCGGGGAATTGTATTTTGAAGGACTACCTCCTGTGATGGGGCCTGTTGCTGACAGGATGCTGATCCCTGATAATGTAAAATGATCAGCTAATCTTATGACCAAAAAAAGAATTCTTCTTTATTATCCCCCTAATAAAAGATCTATTGCTATTGAAACATTGTGCAGGGCAGTTGTGGAGGCGGGACATGAATTAATTGTTCTAACGCTGACTCCAAGGGGTGATTTTCATCAAAAGATGGAGGAGATAGGAGCGACTACCTATACTACGATTGTAGACAGAAAGCCGTCCTGGAAATATTTTCTCGTTCAAACCCGGAGACTGATCCGCTTCTGCAATAGGCATAAAATAGATATGGTGTGGAGTCATTTGCAGGAATCCAATGTAATTGCTGTGCTGGCGCAGCAATTTATTCCAGCTAAAGTTGTGGCGTTCCGGCATCATGCAGAATCCGCTTTTTATGCAGAATATGGAGATCAGTTCGGCATGGAAAGAAATAAGAACGAGATACGGTTTGATAAGGTAATCAATCGTCTTGCGAAAACCATTGTAATACCGTCATCAGGGGTTTGGTATGGAATGGAGAAATATGAGGGAGCCAATATGAAGAAAGTTGTGCTGGCGCCTTATATATATGATTTCTCCACTTATGATAAGCCAGACCCAGCAAAAGTGAAAATGATCAGGGAAACACATTCCTGCAAACTATTGTTGATCATGGTGAGCCGTTTCGTTGCAAGCAAACAGCATCAGCCGGTATTTGAAGTTTTAAATGACCTGGTCAAAGAAGGTCTGGATATAAAAATGATCGTAATGGATGACGGTCCTCTTCGTCCCATGATAGAAGAATACACAAAAACAAATAAGCTGGAAAATGTTGTTGATTTTGTCGGCTTCAAAAAAGATTTTATCAATTATATGGCTGCTGCAGATCTTTTAATGCACCCTTCACTTACCGAGGCCAGCAGCAATGTTGCAAAAGAAATGGGTTTGCTTGAAAAAACGATAGCTGTATGCAAAGATGTGGGAGATTTTAATGACTACATTTGCGACCGTGAAAATGGCTACCTGATGAAAAGGGAAAACCTGAAAGAAGAGATAGAAAAGGCGGTACGGCTGGCTTATGAACACCCTGACGAATTGACGAAGATGGGACAACATTTAAAAAAGGATGTACTAAAATTATTTAATGATACACCTGAAAACCGGAAACGGTTTCTTGCTCTTATCGAAAAAAATAATAAACCGGTTCAGCAATCAGCCTGAATTTTTACCTGGAAATATAAAAAACCAATATGCCAAAACGGATCTACATCGCCGGGGGCGGCGGTATGCTTGGAGAAGCTTTTTACCAGCAGTTTAAAAATGAGTTTGAATTAAAAGTCACCGATAAAGATGTGAATGAATCCTGGATCAGCTTTCTTGATTTCAGGGATTACGATTCATATCATGCTGATGTTTTGGCTTTTAAGCCAGATTACCTTTTTCACCTGGGAGCCCACACCAGCCTTGAGTATTGTGAACTGAATATAGAAGACGCTTATAAAACCAATACGACTGCAGTTGAAAATGCCGTGAAAATTTCCAATGAATTGAATATTCCTTTGCTTTACATCAGCACTGCGGGAATTTTTGATGGTAAAAAAATGACCTACGATGACTGGGATATTCCAAACCCCCTGGGACATTATGCAAGGTCAAAATATATGGGAGAACGATTTGTAGTTGAAAATAAAGCTGATTACCTGGTTTGCAGGGCTGGTTGGATGATGGGCGGTGGTCCGGGCAAGGATAAAAAATTTGTGAGTAAGATTCTTAAACAGATAAAAGAAGGAAAGAAAGAGCTGAATATTGTGAATGACAAATTCGGAACGCCGACCTACACTCATGATTTTGCAAGGAACGTAAAAGTATTACTGGAGAAAAAATTCTGGGGAGTATATAATCTTGTTTGCGAGGGGGAAACCAGCCGCATGGATGTCGCTAAAGAAATTATCCGCTTGCTGAATAAAGAAAATGAAATCAGGCTGAAAGAAGTGGATTCAGATTTTTTTAAAGCGGAATATTTTGCAGAAAGGCCTTTTTCAGAAAGACTCGTAAATGTAAAACTGAAATTAAGAGAGCTGAATGTGATGCGGGACTGGCAGGTCTGCCTGGAAGAATACCTGGATACTTATTATAAAAATTATTTCAACTAAAGGGACATATGGCTGAAGAACGCTTACTGCATGAAGAAGATAATGCATGGAGGGGAGAACATTATTATAGGTATAAGATACTCCCTGAATATATAGAGCCAACGGATAATGTGCTGGATATTGCATGTGGTACCGGGTATGGTACCCACAGGATCGCAGGTTATACTAATGGAAAAGTAATTGGCGGTGATATTTCTGCGGAAGCAGTTGAGTCCTGCTCTCAGTTGTGGAAAAAGGAAAATCTCAGTTTCAGGGTCCTGGATGGTACACGACTTGATTTTCCGGATGGATATTTTGATAAAGTGGTTTCCTTTGAAACCATTGAGCATACTACTGCGTATATGGAAATGCTCAAAGAATTTTCAAGAGTACTAAAAGATAATGGCATCGCCATCATATCAACACCCAATTTTTTGATCAACAGCCCGAAGGGTTATATCGAGAACCCCTATCACACACAGGAATTTGTATATGACGAACTGGATGGAATATTGAAAAGTGTTTTTGAAGATGTAATGATATATGGTCAGAAATACAGCCGCTATGATAAACCATCCAAAGTCCCCTTTACCGGCAGGCTTGTGGAAGGAACACTGAAAATAAAAGGGATACGCAAACTTCCTTTATCATTTAAAAACAGAATGGCAAAAGTTTTTATCGGCAAAACATTCTATCCTGATGAAAATGATTTCAGGCTTGTTTCTGATAAAAAAGAAATTGTAAAATGCCCGACGTTCTTTTGTATATGCCGGAAGAAAAAGGGTTAGTCAGCATCATTACTCCCGTTTACAAAACCGGGATTCTGCTCAATGAAACAGTTGCTTCGGTTCTGGAACAGAGTTACCCGAATTTTAAATTGCTGCTGATCGATGATGGATCCAAAGATGGAACAATTGATCAACTGAAATATAAAAGTGATCCCCGGATACAAATTGTAACACAAGAAAACCAGGGTATGGCAAAAACCCGCAATAACGGACTGGCAATGGCGAAAGGTGAGTTCCTGCTTTTCCTTGACCATGATGATATTATTGAAAAGGATTTTTTACAAGAAAGGATCAACTATCTGAATGAACACCCGGAAACCGGTTTTGTGGGAGGGATCGTTCAAACGTTCCCAGATAACCCTAAGGAGTTTTTATCTGTGGCTGAGGATATAGAAAATGAAATGCTCTTTTTTGACCCACGTTTCCTGACAACACCTTCCAGCTACCTGATCCGGAAAAAAATCATGGACGAAAATAATATCTGTTTCAATGAATCTTTGTCCAGCACAGCAGATCGTTTTTTATTACTCCAACTGGGGAAAGTAACACAAGGTGCAAGGGTTTCGAAAGGGAAGCTTTTATACAGAATTTCCGAAGGAAGTTTTTCACAGGTTATTAAACCTTCCTTAATAAAAGATAATGAGAATTTCTATTTTGAAATGAAGAAAGGAGGACTTATGCCCGCAAAGAGAAGATCAGCATTTAAATCTCTTTATTTTTTCATGCTGGCAGGAGGATATAAACTTACCAAACAATGGCGGGTAATGATAAAATATCTTTTTTATTCCTTTACAGCAAACCCGTTTCAATTCACCAGGAGACTATTCACCAAAAAGAATCTTAGTTTATGAACATACTGATAACAGGAGGGGCTGGTTTTGTTCCCTCCTCACTGGCGGATGCACTGCTTCAAAAGACTGATGCAACCATTTTACTTCTTGACAACCTGCTTACAGGAAGAAAAGAAAATTTACCTGCAGATTCCCGTTGCCGCTTTATAAAATGTGATGTGAACAATTACCAGGAAGTGGCCCCCGTATTTTCAGCTTTTCGCTTTGACTATGTTTTTCATTATGCAGCCGTAGTTGGAGTAAAGCGTACACTGGATAATCCTGTAATGGTATTAAATGATATACAGGGAATAAAAAATATACTTGACCTTTGTAAGAGTACGGGAGTAAAAAGAGTTTTCTACTCTTCCTCATCAGAAGTATACGGAGAGCCCGTTCACTTACCACAACATGAGCATACAACACCCTTAAATTCACGACTCCCTTACGCAGTAGTAAAAAATGTAGGGGAATCATTCTGTCGTTCCTATCAACAGGAGTTTAATCTTGATTTTACACTGTTCCGCTTTTTTAATACATATGGACCCAAACAGAGCCCTGATTTTGTAGTCTCAAGATTTATTGATGCGGCACTGGAAGGCAAAAATATAACTGTGTATGGTGACGGGCAGCAAACAAGGACCTTTTGTTATATTGATGATAATGCAGAGGCTTGCATTAATGCCATGAAACAAAACCTTTTTGTAAATGATGTGGTAAATGTGGGAAATGATAAAGCTATTACTATACTTGAACTGGCAGAAACAATTATCAGGCTAACCGGATCGAAATCAAAGATTGCTCATCTGCCACCCTTACCGGAAGGCGATATGACGAGAAGACAACCTGATATTACCAATATGAAGCAACTTTTGAAAAGAGAATTCACTTCGCTTGAGGAAGGTCTGAAACGAATCATTCATTCACGAAAGTCTTAATACAAAATTAAACATGACGATCTTAGTAACAGGAGGATGTGGTTATATTGGTTCTCACACAATGGTTGATCTTGCTGAGAATGGTTATGAAGTAATTTCAGTAGATAATTTTTCCCGATCATCAGATCGGTTGTTGAAAGGCGCAGAAAAGATTACAGGAAAGAATATAATCAATTATGCTATTGATATATGCAATTTTGAGTTATTAAGAGAAGTTTTTCAAAAGCACCAAGTTGATGGGATTATTCATTTTGCGGCACTGAAACTTGTCGATGAGTCGGTGAGAGAGCCATTGCTGTATTTTCATAATAATCTTGTATCCCAGGTTAATATCTTAAGATGTGCTGCAGAATTTAAAATCCCCAACTTTGTCTTCTCATCCTCTTGCAGTGTTTATGGTAATGCAAAAGAAATCCCGGTTACTGAAGAAACGCCACTGGAAAAAGCAGAATCTCCTTACGGGCGAACCAAACAAATAGGGGAGGATATGATCCGAGATATCGCAAAGGCCAGTAATATAAATTATATCCTGTTAAGGTATTTTAACCCGGCCGGCGCACATCCATCTGCAATAACCGGTGAAGTTCCATATGGAAGACCTTCCAATCTCGTTCCTGCAATCACTCAATTTGCTGCAGGCAAATTACCTGAGTTGAAAGTCTTTGGAATTGATTATGATACAAGAGACGGATCCTGCATCCGTGATTTTGTACATGTGTGTGATATTGCCCATGCCCATACATTGGCTATGCGGTATCTCATCGAACAAAAGAATAAAACCAATTGTGACGTGTTTAATCTTGGAACCGGTAATGGTGTAACAGTGCTTGAAACAATTAAAGCTTTCGAAGAAGTTGCCGGCAAAAAGCTTAATTATAAAATTGGGGGAAGAAGAACAGGAGATGTGGTAGCGGTTTATGCAAATAATGATAAGGCGAAAAAATATCTTAACTGGATGCCACAGTATGGGTTAAGCGATATTATGCGAACTGCCTGGCAATGGGAACTCAAACTGTAATAGTATCTACTTATTTTACGCTGCTTTTTTAGGTGATTTTACGCCGATAATCGTAAAGTTCCGATTATGGGTTATGTAGAAATACCCGATTTGAGTTTTTTCTCACCCTCTTCATTTTGATTGCAAATGACTTTAAATCAACTTAGTGCCTGAAAGCCAATATCCTTAATCCCGGCACATGAAAAAACTATTATTCGTAGCCCAGGTGGCCTTATTCATCCTGTTCAATCTGGCTCTTGTGGCTACGTTGCTGCAATTTGCCGGTACGAGCAATCCACTTATAAGTTTCGATCAGCAGGATAATGAAAAAAGAAGAACTGAAGAATTTACTCCTTCCCTTTCAAGATTAAATACTGTCGATAAACTTGTTGAATATTGCGACAGTACTTATTATTCCCGATTCGGGTCGGCCAGTAAACCGGATTATGAGCGAAACTATACTGAGATACTCTCATCAATTATAAGAAAGAGATTTTATCATGGTTATTCTCACTATAGTTTCAGCAATAACTATTTTGCTGTCTTGTTTTCAAAAGTTACCCTGGATGGATATAGTGCTATTGTAATCCCGGATGATATTATGAAGCATCCAAATGCTGCTTGTAGTCAGCAGTCCATTGTTATGATCGAGGCCCTTCATAAGAAAGGGTTTACAACAAGAAAAATAGGATTTAAAGGGAAAAAATCGGGTCATTTTTGTCTCGAAGTTTATTATAATGGTTCCTGGCATTTTTATGATACCAATATGGAGCCGGATGCGGCCCTGCTGAATCAATATGACAGGCCAAGTGTCGCAGCATTGGCAGGAAATCATAGTTTATTACTGAACGCATATCATAATTATACAGGTGAATTCATAACCGATCTTTTTTCAAAATACTGGTATGGTCCCGTTAACCAGTTCCCGGCGCCCAGAGGTATTATTTTTCAAAAATTATCAAAAGTTTTTTCCTATTCACTCTGGCTATTTTTTCTGATCTCATTTATTCTGGTACGTCGCAAATTATTACGATACAGCAGCTCAACACATGTGCGGAATAACAGGATTTATTTCCCCCAACCTGAAAGAGAAACATCTGCAGGATATTACCCGGGCATTACAGCACCGGGGGCCTGATGCAGAAGGTTTTTATTTTGATTCAAACACCGGGCTAGGTCTCGGTCACAGAAGGCTGAGTATACTTGATCTTTCTGCTGCAGCCAATCAACCCTTTTATTCCAAAGACAGGCGTTATATAATGATCTTCAACGGGGAAGTATACAATTTCAAAAGCATTGCTTCTCGATACCAGATCAGCACTACTACATCTTCTGACTCAGAAGTTATTATTGAAGCATTTGCTAAAAAAGGTACCGCTTGCTTCCAGGATCTGAACGGTATGTTCGCCCTGGCAATATGGGATAGTAAAGAGAAAAGACTAACTCTTGCAAGAGATCATGTCGGAATCAAGCCCCTGTATTTCTTTTATGATAATAACGAGTTTTTATTTGGATCAGAGCTGAAAGCTATTACAACAGCAAAGAATAACCTGGCAATTAATAAAAGGATAATTCCAGCATACCTGCATATAGGTTATATACCGCACCCATTTTCCGTATATGATAATGTGAAGAAACTTTCTGCAGGCTCATTTGCAGAGATTACAATGAATGATACGGGCAAACTTTCTTATAGTGAACAATCTTTTTGGAAAGTCCACGACAAAATTGGTCCGTTGGAATGGACTGACGAGGCAACTGCAAAAAAGCAACTTGATTCTTTGCTTACAGATTCAGTGGAAGGGCAGTTAATCAGTGATGTTCCGATCGGCACATTTTTGAGCGGAGGAACCGATAGCAGTACCGTTACTGCTTTGGCAAGCAAAGTATCGAAGAAAAAAGTTAATACATACAGTATTGCAGTAACTGATGGCAAAATAAATGAGGCCCCTTATGCTGCAGCTGTGGCACGCCACCTGGGCACCAATCATTACGAACTTCCAATCACACAAAGAGAAATACTGGAAATGGTTCCTGATTTCATGAAAATTTATGATGAACCATTTACGGATTCTTCAGCTTTTCCAACTATGCTGGTTAGTAAACTGGCGAGACAACATGTTACAGTAACATTAAGCGGCGATGGAGGCGATGAATTATTTGGGGGATATGGAAGATATCTATGGGCCAGGAGATTTCAGAACCCTTTGGTAAAGGGATCCGCACCATTAGTCTATGCCGGAACCAGATGGATGAACAGCCGCTACCAAAGAGCTGGTCAGCTATTTGAAAAATATCCCAGGGGTCACTTCAAAAGCCATTTGTTCAGCCAGTCGGAATATTTCTTTTCCGAAAATGAACTTAAAGATTTGCTGGTCAATCCTGAATTTGATCTTTCATTTATAAATTATAATCTGGCAGGAAGAAAACTTAATGCTTTTGAGGAAGCGAGTTCCTGGGATATTGAAAATTATCTTAAGGATGATCTGTTGGTAAAAGTTGACAGGGCCAGCATGCGATATAGTTTAGAAACTCGGGTTCCTTTATTGGATTACAGGATCGTTGAATTTGCCCTTAATCTGTCACCCGATTTAAAAATTAATAACAAAGGGGTTATGAAATACCTGCTGAAGCAGGTATTATACGATTATGTGCCTAAAAAATTGCTCGAACGACCTAAATGGGGTTTCAGCATACCATTGGTGAAATGGCTAAAATCTGATTTAAAATGGATGATTGATAAATATTGCTCCAAGGAATTGGTGGAACAAACAGGAATTGTTCATTATGGAAAAGTGAAGGAAATGGTGAACAGATACCTGGGTAATAAAAATGATCATTTATATAACAGGATATGGACTTTGATCGTATTGCATTGGTTTTTCCATGAACACAGGTAAGAAAATTCTTTATATAAGTTATGATGGAATGACAGATCAGTTGGGACAATCGCAGG
Organism: Chitinophagaceae bacterium; assembly: GCA_035328345.1. Lineage (GTDB taxonomy): Bacteria > Bacteroidota > Bacteroidia > Chitinophagales > Chitinophagaceae > JJ008. The sequence goes on from DAOLIV010000014.1 coordinate 33,660, forward strand.
TACTTCCTTACCTGGTCGGTCTCTCTGCTTTGGGCTATCAATTCACCTTGTTAAGCTTCGAAAAAAAAGACAGATATGCTAAATCTGCCAAAGTTATTGAGGAGATATGCAAAGAAAATAAAATCAGGTGGGTGCCGCAATTTTTTTCAAGTCGCCCCCCATTGCTATCAAAAGTGTATGATGGTATTAAAATGAAGAGAAAAGCCAGAAAGCTTTACCGTGAGGAACGGTATGATTTTACACACTGCAGAAGCTATGTGGCTGCATCTGCTTCACTTGACCTCCTAAAAAAGCAAAAGGTCCCCTTTTTATTTGATATGCGGGGATTTTGGGTAGACGAAAGAGTTGATAACGGCCAGTGGAATTTGAAAAACCCTGTTTATAAAATTGCCTACAAGTATTTTAAGAAAAAGGAAAAAAAATATTTTCAAAACTCTGCCCGTATTATTTCACTCACTGAAAGAGGGAAAAATGAACTTATCACCAATTATCATGTAAGCGAAAATAAAATAACTGTTATTCCTTGTTGCGTTGACCTTGAACATTTCAATCCAGATAAACCTGAGTTATCACTGAAAAATGAATTGAAAAAAAAAATGGGGATTGAAGAAAATGACAAAATATTATCGTACCTGGGTTCATTAGGCGGATGGTACCTTGTTGATGAAATGCTTGATTTTTTCCGGGAGCTAAAAAAAAATGAACCCAATTCCCGATTTTTATTTATTACACAGGATAAAAAGGAAAAAATAACCAGCGCTGCAAAAGCAAGAGGTGTAAGTGAAACTGATATAATTGTGCAGGCGGCGTCCCGTAAAGAAGTTCCTGAATTATTAGCTCTGAGCAACTGGAGTATTTTTTTTATTAAAGATGCCTATTCTAAAAAAGCATCTTCTCCAACAAAGCAGGGAGAAATAATGGCAATGGGTATCCCTGTTATCTGTAATGATATCGGGGATACGGGTCTGATAGTGAAATCATCCAATGCCGGAATTGTTGTTGATTCTTTTACTGATGAAGCCTATCATAAAGTCATTGAGTTGCTAGGTAAGAAAATAGTTTCTTCCGGGTCTTCCATAAGAAATGGAGCTTTTGAGTTTTTTGATTTGCAGAAAGGAGTTGAAAAATACTTGAGTATATATAAAAAAATAATAAACGACTAAAACAAAATTAAATCATTCACATGATCCAGGAAAAGATCAAACCATCAGGGGAAACTGTTATCAACGGTAAAACTGTTAAGTATTATGATGAGTTGGGGGACAATGTTGACCCTGTGACAGTGCAATCTTTTGGAGAAGAATGGAAGAACTTTCATGGATTTTCAGACGAAGAGATACATAAATTCGGAGATGTGTATTTTGATATTGTGCCTGATGAGGCCCTTGGAGAGAAAACGATTGCAATTGATTTTGGATGCGGGAGCGGTCGATGGACAAAATATATTCATGGGAAAGTTGGAGCTATTGCAGCCGTTGACCCAAGCGATGCTATTTACTCAGCCAGCCAGCTGCTGAGAGACGTCCCCAATGTTTCTTTATATAAAGCTTCTATTGATAAGCTTCCCTTTAACGATAATTATTTTGATTTTGGATTCAGCCTTGGCGTATTGCACCATATTCCAGATACTGCAAAAGCCATGAAAGATTGTGTGGCTAAAATCAGGCCCGGGGGCTATTTCCTGGTATATCTTTATTACAATCTTGATAACAGAGGCTGGTTTTTTAAATTGCTATTTCATTTATCAAATCTCCTCAGAAGGGGGATCAGTAAACTGCCGGGAAGGTTAAAACGTTTTGTATGCGATATACTGGCAGTAGTCTTTTATATGCCATGGGTTGGCCTGTCCCGTTTGCTGAAATTAGTTGGCGTCAGTAAAAAAATAAGAAATAAGATCCCACTGCATGCTTACGAGGAAGCCTCTTTTTATATTATCCGGAATGATTCATTGGATCGATTCGGAACTCCGCTGGAGCAACGATTTTCAAAAAAGGAGATTCAGGCAATGATGGAGAATGCAGGATTAACTAATATTCAATTCTCAGAAAATATTCCTTACTGGCATGCAATCGGGAGTAAAGGGTAAAAAAAAAGTCTCGGTTCTTTTTATAGTGCCTGCGCCACCTGATATTTCTCCAGGACAGCGTTTCAGATTTGAACACTATCTTTCTTATCTTTCTTTAAACGGTCTCAACTATAATGTAAGCTCCTTTTATTCAAAAAAGGGCTGGGATGTGCTTTATAAACCCGGAAAGTTTGCGGAAAAGTTCTTCCGAACAATGGGTGGATTTTTCCGCCGCATCAAAGATCTCTTCAAACTACCATTTTACAATTATATATATATATATCGTGAGGCGGCACCAGCCGGTCCGCCTTTGTTTGAGTGGATGGCGGCAAAGATTTTCCGGAAAAAACTTATATATGATTTTGATGATGCGATATGGATTCCTATTACTTCCGAGCAAAATAAGATTGCATTATACTTTCGCTGGTTTTCAAAGATCGGAACTATCTGCAAGCTTTCTCATATCGTTTCAACCGGGAATGATTACCTCGCTGCTTTTGCAAAAAAATACAACCAACGGGTTGTAGTCATCCCGACTGTTGTAAACACCGGTGCGGTACATAACAGGTTCCAGGATCATAGAAAACCCAACCTGGCAATAGGCTGGACGGGAACATTCAGTACTCTTAAATATCTTAATATTGTGTTGCCTTCCATAAAGCGTTTGCAGGAGAAATATGATTTTACATTTATTGTAATTGCCAATAAGGATCCAAAGCTGCCACTAAAGAACTACCGATTTATTCAATGGACAAAAGAAAATGAAGTTGATGATCTCCTGAATATTCAAATTGGCATGATGCCATTGTACGATGGGGATCTTGAAAAGGGTAAATGTGGTTTTAAGGCAATTCAGTTTATGTCACTCGGGATTCCGGTAGTTGTATCGCCGGTAGGAGTTAATACTGCTATTGTGACACACGGAAAGGACGGTTTTGTTGCCTCAACAGACAAAGAATGGGAAGAATATCTCGAGAAACTTTTAACTGATGCTCAATTACGATCTGATTTCGGAACGGAAGGGAGTGCAAAAATACAATCTGTGTATTCGGTAAATTCGACAGTTGAAGTTTTTTTAAAATTATTTGACCAATAATGCTCCTGGCCCTCAATTTTTTTTCAATAAACGATGTATTTCTTTTTCCGCTTTGCGTCTTGATCTTATTTGCGATTATCCGGAATAAAGCTGAGGATCCGAAGAACGTAGCGTATAAAAAAATATATTACCGGGGATTTTTTTATAAAGTGTTCTTTGTGCTTGCTTACACTACAGTAACAGAATTTATCTTTAAAGGAGGCGATACCCGGTTGTATTACCAGGGTGTTCATGATCTTCGGGCGGCATTGGACGATAATTTTGATCATATTTCGACTGTAATCAACAGTAAGTCGATCGATCTTCAGAATCCGCTGGCGCCTTATTTTTATTATGATAACTATACGGAGGATTTTACGTTTAATTATATGCGGAATGTCAGTAATTTTTTTGTTCCCCGTTTAGGTCTGCTTCCCTCCCTGATTTTTTTTAACAGTTACCTGTGTATCAGTATGATATTTGGATTTTTTGCCTTAGGTGGTTCAATCAGAATATTTAAATTCTTTCATTACTATTTTCCTTCTTACAAAAAAGAGTTAGCATTAGCAGCAGTTTTCATACCCAGCGTTTGTTTCTGGAGTTCTGGGTTTCTGAAAGACACAATTTGTTTCGGAGCGATCGGGTATATATTATACGGGACGTTGAACATATTTGTAAGGAAAAGACATGTCTTTGCATCTTTTATTTTGCTTCTAATCAGTGGTATGCTGATCTATTATATTAAAGTGTATATTTTGCTGGCCTTTATACTGGCTATGACCATATGGTTATTTGCAGAAACCAATAAGTTGATTAAAGACACTACACTCAGAACTATTTTCTCCTTATTAACCTTAATATTCTCGATCGGGGTTGCTTATTTATTATTAAGTTATTTTACTTCCCAGGAGGCTGCACAAACTTTTAAACTGGATACGCTTATGGAAAAATCGGAGCAGCACAGGCATTCGATTGAAAGCGTACAACAGGAAGGTGGGTCAGGGTTTACATTGAATACTTCAAACCCGCTTAGCCTCGTTTTCGGCAGTATATCGGCCACTTTCTTCCGCCCTTTTCCGTGGGAAATAAATACTCCAATTGCCTTATTCTCTGCAATTGAATCGCTGGTCTTCCTGATACTTACGCTTAATTTCTTTTTTAAGAGAGGTGTTAAAACATATTTCAGAAATATATTTTCTGACCCTAAACTTTTAATGTGCTTTGTTTTTGCCATTGTTTTTGGTATAGCAGTAGGGGCATCCACAACAAACTTTGGCGCCTTATCAAGGTATAAGATTCCCTGTATGCCTTTTTACTTTATCATGTTGTTGCTGGTTTATAAAAAATCTGAACTGAGATATCCCAAATGGTTTGGAGGTATCCTTAAACGAACGATCTGATCATGTGCGGAATTGCCGGTTCCATAAACTTTTCTCTTAATATACCTGTTCTCACCCAATCGTTGTTTCACCGTGGCCCGGATGAGCAAACGACATTCAGAGAGAACAACCTGGTATTACATCATCATCGTCTTTCAATTCTTGATATTGAAGGAGGGAAACAACCGATGACATATCAACACCTGACTGTCATATTTAACGGGGAAATTTATAATCATAATAGGGTAAGGAGCAAATATGGTCTTACCGGCCGAACACACTCAGATACCGAAACGATCCTGCTTGCCTACGATAAACTGGGGAGTGATTGTCTGAATGAATTTGACGGGATGTTTGCCATGGCTGTTTACGACAGGAATAAAAATGAATTATTCATAGCAAGGGATCGGGCCGGAAAAAAGCCACTTTATTATTACCTGAAGGATGATCAATTTGTATTTGCGAGTGAACTGAATGCCCTGAAGGGTCAGTTATCATTGGAAGTAAACAATGAACATATTCAGCAGTATTTAAGGCTGGGTTATTTTTATAAAACCGCAACTCCCTATTTAAATGTATCGGAACTTCCGGCAGGTAGCTTTGCAACAGTATCACTTTCCAAACCTGAAATACAACCAATAAAATGGTGGATTATTAACAAATATTATAGTGAAAAGTCAAACGATGACCTGGCTGTGTCGATTGAAAAAGTTGATTCAATTCTTACAACGTCAGTTAACGACAGGCTAGACTCTTCTGATCTTGAAGTTGGCTCTTTTTTAAGTGGTGGAATTGATAGCGGAATAGTTACTGCGATTGCAGCGAAACATAAACCGTCACTTAAAACATTTACAGTTTCTTTTGACGGGGAATACGATGAAGCTCCACTTGCCAGGCTTGTAGCCGAAAAATATAGTACCAGTCATCATGAAATACGCATATCTTTTAATAATCTATTAGAAGATGTTGAAAAAATCCTTTCAAATTATGGCGAACCATTCTTTGATGACTCAGCAATCCCTTCTTACTATGTAAGCAAAGCAGCAAAAGAGCATCTTACTGTAATACTGAACGGGGATGGCGGTGATGAGTTATTCGGGGGGTATCGTCGTTATGTACCGTTTTCGAAATATGATTTTTTTAAATCAGGGTTAGCAGTAAAAAAACTTGCCAGATTACTATACCCGATGATGCCTGTTTCGCATAACAGGAAAAGCAGGTATAATTATCTATACCGTCTAGCCGATCTGGCCCGGAAAAATAAATTATCCGTTTATCTTTCATCAACTATCGATTGTTTTGAGGGATATGAAAAATATTTTTTGGGAACTACTAATTATCTTAATCAGATTGTAAATGATTTTGAAGAAATCAATCGTTCTTCTTTTTCCGGGCTCCGGAAGATCATGAATCTTGACTTTGATAATATACTGACTTGTAATCTTCTTGTAAAAATGGATATAGCTACTATGGCACATTCGCTGGAAGGAAGAAGTCCATTGCTGAGCAAGGATATCCTGGAATATGCGCCAACAATACAGGATAAGTTTAAAGTCAAGGGAACAGAAACGAAGTATCTACTAAGGAGGCTGGCAGAAAAATACCTGCCTGCTGAACTAATCAATCAACCGAAAAGAGGATTTGAGCCTCCATTAAAAAAATGGGTAAATGAAGAGCTTCGTTCCATGATCGGAGATTATATTATATCCGGAACAGCTTTTTACCCAGAGTTTATTGATAAAAAATTTGTGACGAAGCTTTTTGATAATAACATTCCTGTTCCTTCTGAGAAAAGAGCCAAGATGCTGTGGCTTATATTTGCTCTTGAAGTTTGGAATAAAAAGGTTTACAGGCAACAATGACTCCTATGGAAAACGGAAAGTTTGTGATATCTCTTGATTTTGAAATACATTGGGGCGTCAGTGATCATCGTACTATTCAAAGCTATTATGAAAACCTTAGCAATGTCCCAACAGTAGTAAAAAGATCATTGCAACTTTTCAAAGAAAAGAATATACATGCTACCTGGGCTACTGTTGGAATGCTATTCTGCAGGAACAAGAACGAATTATTCTCATTTGTCAGTGAAGAAAACAGACCCCGCTATCACAAAGAAAAGTATTCTAACTATCTTGTAGCTATGGGGGCCGGGGAATCGGAAGAAGATGACCCTTTTCATTATGCAGGATCACTGATCAACGAAATTCAAAGTACCCCACATCAGGAAGTGGCTACTCACACTTTCTCGCATTACTACTGTCTTGAAAAAGGTCAAACACCAGAACAGTTTTATTATGATATTAAAGCAGCGAAAGAAATAGCTGAAAGGGAACAGATAAAGATTCGTAGTATAGTATTTCCAAGGAATCAAATGAGTTCTGAGTACCTGGAAAAGTGTAAAATAAATGATGTGACATGCTATAGAGGTAATTTTCCTTCTTCGATATACCGGTTCAGATCAAGATCTTCAGAAAGTTTATTGAAAAGGGCTGCCAGATTTATTGACACTTACTTGCCCCTGACCGGGAATAGGTATGTTGATGTCTCAGAATCTGGGGGAATGCTGAATGTTCCTGCCAGTTGTTTTTTGAGACCTTATAGCAGCACCTTTTCATGGCTGGAGTGGATGCGATTACTTCGTATTAAACGGGAAATGAAGGCGGCTGCCAAAAAGAACAAGATATACCATCTATGGTGGCACCCACATAATTTTGGGAAGAGTCTGGAAAATAACTTTCAAATGCTGAACAACATTTTGAATTATTACTTGTTGCTAAGCCAAAAATATAACATGCAAAGCTTTAATATGGCTGAGCTGTTGGATCTTTATACAACTTCCAAAAACAAATCAAATGAAAACTGAACAAGTCCGTGAACTTGCCATCAAAAGACATGACATTGATGCTGAATTTTTTCAGAATACCTATACGGATAAGGTGAAAAATGTTAAGAAGGTTTATCCCTTCCGGTATGGTCGCCAATTTATTCTTGAAGACCTGAAGATGATACTTGACACTTTGCCAAAGGGTGCGAAAATATTAGACATCGGATCTGGTACAGGGCATCTCACTCATTGGATAGCTTCTATGGGTTTTGAAATAACAGGCATTGAGCCATCCCTGGAAATGATCGGTTTTGCGAGGAAGAATTTCCCTGAACTTACTTTTAAAGAAGGAATCTCTTCTAAACTACCTTTTGAAGACGGATCATTTGATCTTGTTGTTGCTTTTGAGGTACTTCGGTATTTAGATAAGGCGGAAAATATTAATACCTACAATGAGGTGAAGAGAGTCTTGAAAAAGGACGGAAAATTTTTCTTCACACAGGTAAACAGGTATGCTACCGATTTTTATTTTCTTTTTTATTATATCAAAAAAGTTGTTTACTCCATCAGGAATAAAGTATACCATTTTTGTTTTTTTACCACTCCTTCCTCTCAAAACAGGTTATTAAAAAGCAATGGTTATAAAAAAGTTGAAACAATCGGCCGCATGTCAGCTTCAGTCCGACTCGCTTACAAATTCGGAAAAAAGGCAGGAGACCTTTATGTGAAGCTGATTGAAAAAATATTTGGCAAACAACGATTCACCAAATGGCCTATGAAATCATTGGCGGGACATTTGATAGTGATCGGCACCAAGTAAGACGAAATTTTCTTATGGCTAAATTAGTTCGGGTAACAACTGCACCTATTTCTTTAAACGTTCTTTTGCCCGGGCAAATGAGATTTATGCAAGAACATGGTTATGAAGTTGTGATGGTTAGCAGTGATGGCCCGGAACTTAAAATGGTAAAAGAAAGAGAAGGCTGCCGCCATCATATTATTCCAATGACGAGACGCATGACTCCTCTTGGGGACATCCGATGTTTGTGGTTACTCTATCGTTTTTTTAAAAAAGAGAAACCTGATATTGTACATTCTCACACTCCAAAAGCAGGATTACTGGCAATGCTGGCTGCAAAATTTGCAGGAGTTAAGCTGAGGATTCATACTGTTGCAGGACTTCGGTTTGTGACTACAAAGGGTTTCAGCAGATTTTTGTTAACCCGGATGGAAAAGCTTACTGGCAGAGCTGCGACACATGTATGGCCCAATAGTTTTTCACTTGAAAAATATATCAAGAAGCATAAACTGGTAAGGGCCAAAAAACTGGAAGTGATAGGAAAAGGGTCGAGTAATGGTGTTAACCTTTTGCGCTATTCAATTTCGGCACTACAAAAAAATAAACTTGATGAAGTAAAGCAAAAGATCAAATATGAGGAAAGGCTAGTCTACTTTTTAAGCGTGGGCAGAATTGTACATGATAAGGGAATGGATGAATTGCTGGAAGCATTTATTCATATTTACCTGGATAATCCTGACACCCGGTTGATACTTGTGGGGTCCTTTGAAGATGAAGTTGATCCGGTAAATTCAAAAACCAGGGGGCTGATCCACTCTCATCCGGGAGTAATAATGGCGGGTTGGTCAGATGTTGCTGAGTATTATATGAGTTTATCATTTGCTTTGATACATCCTTCACATCGCGAAGGTCTCCCCAATGTTATTTTACAAGCAGGCGCCATGAGTTGTCCGGTAATTTGTTCAAATATTGATGGAAATATTGATATAATTGAACACATGAAAACGGGCTTGATCTTCGAAGTAAATAGTGATAAAGACTTATTTTCAAAAATGGATTTTGCTTTAAAAAATAAAGAAGAAATCAAAAGATTTGCATCTGCTCTTCGCAAACAGGTTGAAGAATTTTATGATCAACCGGTGCTTCACAATCTCCTGCTCCAACGCTACGACGAATTACTCTCTTCCAAATCCCCCAACAAAAACTAGTAAAACTACGAACTCTTCCGGGGTAGTATTACCCAATTTCAATCTACTATCTCACCACTTACTTGTACTCAACAGATTTGGATTTTATTTTTAAGCTGAAATCCAAATCAATGAAAACCACCTTGAAAAAACCAGTGGCTATTGTTGGCTATTCAGGCCATGCCTATGTAGTCATCGACATACTGCTTAGTGCCGGCCGCCTGGTAACTGCTTACTGTGACCAGGAAGAAAAAGAATTCAATCCTTACCATCTCACCTATCTCGGGAAAGAGGCCGAGGTGATCAATAAACTTAAAAAATTTGATTTTTTTGCCTGTGTGGGACACAATGGTATCCGGGAAAAAATTCATACCCAGCTTCGTGAACACCTGGGAAATCCGATAAATGCCATTCACCCAAGTGCTGTAATTTCTGCTTCTGTAAAAATGGGAGACGGAATTATGATTGCCGCTAACGCTACGCTTAATCCACTTGTAAAACTTGGAACCGGTGTTATATGTAACACCTCAACAAGCATTGATCATGAATGTGTCATTGGTGATTTTTGCCATATTGCCCCCGGGGCCGTGTTATGCGGAAATGTTGAAATAGGAAAAGGAACTTTCATCGGCGCTAATTCAGTTATCCGCCAGGGAATCAAAATAGGGAACAATGTCATTATCGGTGCAGGTACCGTTGTTGTAAAAGATGTTCCCGATGGAGCTACCGTAGTTGGTAATCCTGCCCGTAACCTGGTTAAAAAACAAACCCGCAAACTTGTTGCTGCCTAACCCATTGCTTATAAATAAACCATCAGCCCGGTATTCACAACCGGGTTTTTTATTTTAGAGCATTATTTCAGCCTGATTCTAAAAGCCTTTTAATACGGTTATATCCTTAATTATCAATACCTTTGCTACTTCTAATTTGGAACAAAAAGCTAAGTGTGAAAGCAAAAAATCCAAAAGATTTTCGGGTATTATTTCTGAGTAAAAGTGAGAATGAATATGCCCACCGGGCAGCCGAGTTTATCCGGGACAACTTCAGAAATCATATAATATTTGAGGGTGGCAGGAAGGAGGCTCTTCCTGATATTGTTTTGAACTGGCAAGGGGACCTGATGATCTCTTTTATTTCCTCATGGATATATCCTGAGCGTCTTTTATCAAACGCATCATTTGCTGCAATAAATTTTCATCCTGGTAGTCCTGAGTACCCCGGCACAGGTTGCACCAATTTTGCGATCTATAATGAGGAGAAAGAATATGGAATTACCTGTCATCACATGAATAAAGATGTCGACTCAGGTAATATAATTGCAGTAAAGCGGTTTACGTTAAAGGATAATGACACTGTGTATAGTGTTACACAACATTGTTATAAACTGATTGAAGAATGTTTTTATGAGATCATGGATCTGATAATGAGTGGAAAATCTCTGCCGGTTACTAACGAGCGGTGGAAAAGAAAACCATTTACAAGAAAACAATTAGATGAGCTTTGTACGATAACCCCGGATATGAGTGAAGAAGAAATAAACCGGAGAATAAGAGCTACGACTTATAAGACTCCGTGGGCATTTACAAAAATCGGGGGGCATATATTTAAACTTCAAGCCGAGACCAAATGATAACTACAGATACAATAAACCGGATTTCAAAAAGCCCCATTACCAGGAGGGAATATGAAATACCTTCTGTTCCCGATGATCAAAAAGGTATTGACGATTTTATTGCTTTGCATCCAGGGAAAAAAGTAATAGTGGTACAGGGGCTGGGTTTCGTTGGCTCTGTAATGGGTCTTGTGGTTGCCAATGCGCTTACAGGAGAATATGCTGTTATCGGGATTGATCTTCCCTCCCCCCATTCATACTGGAAAATTTGTTCCATTAATGAGGGTGTATTTCCGGTAATAGCCAGCGACCCAAAGATTGAAGAATATTACCAGAATGCTCTCAGGAAGAAGAACTATTATGCAACATTTGATAACTATGCTTATAGCAAAGCGGATGTGGTTATAGTTGATATTAATCTTGACGTAAAGAAAAACTCATCAACAAGTAAGGACCTTGAGAGTTACCAGGTTGATCTTACTCCTTTCCAAAAAGCAATTGAAGCAATAGGCAATAATTGCAAAGAAGACGTACTGGTTCTTGTTGAAACTACTGTTCCACCCGGTACTTCTCAAAAAGTAGTAAAGCCAATTTTGGAAAGCTGTCTTAGAAAAAGAAGCTTATCAACTGACAAATTAAAAGTAGGCCATTCTTATGAAAGGGTGATGCCAGGTCCAAAGTATATTGATTCTATCCAGAACTTTTATCGTGTTTTTGCAGGAACAGATGAAGAAAGTGCCAATGCCGTAGAACAGTTTTTAAGAACTGTTATAAGAACAGATGAGTACCCACTTACCAGGTTAGGTAATACTAACGCAACTGAAATGGCAAAGGTGCTGGAAAACTCTTTCAGGGCTATGAATATTGCATTTATGGTGGAGTGGAGTCGGTTTGCTGAGGAAGCAGGCGTTGACCTTTATGAAGTGGTGAATGCGATACGGATGAGGCCTACTCATAAAAATATCATGTTACCCGGATTGGGTGTTGGGGGTTATTGTCTGACAAAAGATCCTTTGCTTGCCAGTTGGGCAAGAATGAATCTATTTGGCAGTGAGGAAAAATTGCATCAGAGTGAAAAAGGTGTTCACATCAATGATAAAATGCCATTTTATGCATTTGAGTATCTTCAATCGCAGTATAAAGAACCTTTAGCGGGTAAGAAAGTATTGTTGCTCGGTGTAAGTTATCTGAATGATGTGGGTGATACCCGGTATACTCCTGTTGAGGGATTCTATGATCAGTTAATGGCAGAAGGATGTGAAGTATTCCTCCATGATCCGCATGTAAGATACTGGGAAGAGAAAGATATCTGGATAAATCAGGATATGGATGAGTTGCTGAAAGATGCCTATGATGTTATAACAATAACCACAGGGCATAAAGAATATCGAAACAATTCAATGTTTCTGGAGAAATTGAATCAGCAAAAGCAATGTTTTTTATATGATACGATCGGTGTTTTCAGCAATGACGATATCCGTTCATTATCGGAAAAACATATTGTGAAAGTTATAGGAAGAGGTGATCTCTAAACTTAAACTATTTTTTATTCATGGGTAAGAATGTACTACTACTTGGCGGCGCCGGATTTATTGGATTTAATATCACGAAGTATCTTGCTGAAAACCGGAATTACAATCTCACCATAGCCGACAATTTTGCAAGAGGAAAGCAGGATGATTATTTTAACGAGCTGATCAAAAATCATGGTATAAAAGTAGTTGCAGGAGATTTCACCGACCCTGAAACGTTTACTCAACTGGAAGATAGTTATGACCAGGTGTTTATGCTTGCTTCAGTAGTGGGAGTTGATAATGCCAATTCTATTCCTCATGAGATCATTCGTATCAATACCGCATTAATATATAATACACTTGAGTGGGTGCGACGTTCCAAAATCGGTAAAGTATTGTTTACTTCAACAAGTGAATGTTATGCGGGAACCATCGAAGCTTTTGGTTATACAACGCCAACACCAGAAGAAGTTCCGTTATGTATCCAGGATATCGGACACCCAAGATTCACTTACGCCGTTACTAAAATGCTGGGAGAGTCTGGATTTCTAAATTATTCCAGGATACTTGGATTCGAAACTACGATTGTCCGCTATCATAATGTCTATGGGCCAAGAATGGGATTCAAGCATGTAATTCCTCACCTGGCTGTCAGATTCAGAAAAGATGAAAATCCGTTTAAGGTTTATGGACATGACCAGACAAGGGCTTTTTGCTATATAACCGACGCAGTAGAAGGAACTGTTCTTGCAATGGAAACACCTGGAACTAACGGAGAGATCTATCATATCGGTACCCAAGATGAAATTACAATTGGAGAACTTATTCATTATGCAGGGGAGTTAAATAATTTTTCAGGTACCTATGAGAATGCTCCAACCTATCCTGGTTCTGTTTCACGAAGATGTCCTGATATTTCGAAAGCAAGAAAACAACTGGGGTTTGAACCCAAAATAGGCTGGAGAGAAGGGCTTCAAAAAACGATGGAATGGTATAACCAATATCTTGAATCCGGAAAACTGGTTTATGAGTAATACGCATTTTATCCCGCTTAGCGTACCCAATATTGCAGGTAATGAATGGAAGTATGTAAAAGAATGTTTGGATACAGGATGGATATCTTCAGTTGGCTCTTATGTTACACAGTTTGAGGAAATGGTTGCTCAATTTGCAGGTGCTAAATATGGTATTGCAGCTGTGAATGGTACGGCAGCGCTTCATATTTCACTTTTACTTTCGGGGGTTCGCCACGATGACTATGTTATACTTCCCAACCTGACATTCGTTGCTTCTGCTAATTCTATAAAGTATCTCGGGGCAGAACCTTTATTGATTGATGCAGATCCTGATCTGTGGCAAATGGATCTTGAACTCCTGGAAGCGTTTTTGGATAAAGAAACTGAAGTAAAAAATGAGCAGCTTTATTATAAAAGGAATGGCAGGAGAATTGGTGCCATAATGCCTGTACATATACTGGGCAATATGTGTGATATGGACCGGTTTCTATCAATAGTTAAAAAATACCCTTTACCTATTGTAGAAGATGCAACCGAGGCTTTAGGAACAACCTACAAAGGAAAGAGTGCTGGTACATTCAGTCCACTGGCCTGTTTTAGTTTTAATGGTAATAAGATCATATCAACAGGCGGCGGCGGTGTTATTGTGACAGATGATGAAGCCCTAGCCAAACATGCAAAACATCTTACCACGACTGCCAAGGCCAGTGCTGATGAATACTACCATGATGAGGTTGGATATAATTACCGTTTGGTTAATGTGCTTGCCGCAATTGGTGTAGGCCAGATGGAACTTTTGCCTTCTTTTATTCGAAGAAAAAAAGAATGTGTTGACTTTTATAAAAAGGAACTTGAGGGTGTTGGAGATATTCGTTTTCAACAGGAATTGACCGACGTGAAAACGAATGGATGGTTATTCACGATACAAACCGATCACCAGCAGAAATTACTGGAACATCTGAACGCTAATAAAATACTTAGCCGCAGATTCTGGATGCCGATGAATAAGCTTCCCATGTATAAGGATTGTATCTATATTCAGCAGAAAGATACTGCGGGGTATATTTATAATACCTGTCTGAGTATTCCCTGCTCAACAAATATTACAGATGAAGAGCTCCATATCGTTGTTCACGAAATCAGGGAGGCCATCGGATAGGTTATGTATAAGATCATTAAGCGTTTTTTTGATGTCCTGTTTTCATTTATTGCCTTAATCCTGTTATTACCTGTTTTTATTCCAATCATAATTTTATTATTACTTACCGGCGAGCATGAAGTTTTTTTCCGGCAAGACAGGGTAGGGTATAAAAACAAGATCTTCCGCATCTGGAAATTTGCTACGATGCTCAAGAATAGTCCCAATATGGGTCATGGTGATGTAACGGTGCGAAAAGATCCACGCATTACACCTGTCGGCAGGTTTTTAAGACAGAGCAAGATCAACGAACTTCCACAGGTTATTAATATTCTGACCGGTGATATGTCTTTTGTTGGTCCCCGTCCTTTGATGAAAGTTGGTTTTGATCGTTATTCTGATGAAATGAAAACAAAAGTATACAATGTGCAGCCAGGCCTTACCGGCATAGGCTCAATTGTTTTCCGGGATGAAGAACTGATCATTACCAATAGCAAGCTTCCGCCACATGAGTGTTACAGAGATGTGATCTTACCTTACAAAGGAGCTTTAGAAGTATGGTATCAGTCTCATCAGAATTTTTATACAGATTTTATGATTTTGTTTTTAACTGCCTGGTATGTGTTGTTCCCCGCCAGCGGACTGGTTCATAAAGTTTTTCCTTCTCTTCCCAAAAGGAGCTTTTGATTTCTATAATAGTTCTTTAAAGAACTTTAGATTAATTTCGGAAGAATGTTTAAAATCTTTTCCAGGTCAAAAAAGGCTTCTGAGCATACAGATTTCAGTTTGCTGAAGGCTGATATGCATTCACATCTTCTCCCCGGTATTGATGATGGTTCGCCTGATCTCGAAACTTCACTCAGGCTGATCCGGGGAATGAAAGAACTGGGATACACCAAACTTATTACTACACCCCATGTAATGTGGGATATGTATAAGAATACAAGTGAGATAATACTATCCAAACTTGAAGAGCTAAAAAAAGCAGTAGATGAAAAAAAACTCGGAGTTACTGTTCATGCTGCCGCTGAATATTTCCTGGATGAGCATGTTGAAAATTTATTGCAATGGGGGGAGCCGTTACTTACTATAAGCGGTAATATGGTTTTAACTGAGTTTTCAATGGCGTATCCTCCGCAGGGTTTAAAAGATATACTTTTTGAGATGCAGATGCAGGGGTACCAACCCGTAATTGCACACCCGGAACGTTACCTTTACCTGGAAAGGACAAAAGACTTTTATGATGAATTAAAGATTTCGGGATGTCTTTTCCAACTCAATTTATTATCACTTACAAATTATTATGGTCGTAGTGCCCATGAGCTATCTCAGTATCTTCTGAAGAAGGGGTATTATGATCTGGTAGGAACGGACCTTCATAATTTTCGCCACCTGGAGGCGCTTAATAATCCGGCTGTCTCAAACCAAGTTCAAAAATTGCTGGATTCCGGTAAGATCCGGAACCCTGAATTGTAAGATATTTTCAAACATTTTGATTCCTGAGTTGTAAATATTCCGTTATGGAAGCGTTTACCATAAAAGACCTTGAAAACCTTTCTGGAATTAAAGCCCACACTATTCGTATCTGGGAACAACGTTATAATTTTCTAAAGCCACGTCGCACTGACACTAATATCAGGTATTATAGTAACGAGGAACTAAAGACGGTTTTAAATATCGCTTTACTTAATAAATACGGATATAAAATATCTCATATTGACCGTATGCAACCCCAGGAGATACGAGAAAGGATACTATCGTTGGGGGATGCAATTGCTGTTCGTGAAAGGATTGTCAATGACCTTGTCCAGGAAATGGTAGACCTGGATATTCCTCAATTTGAGCATATCTTAAATGAATATATCCGGGCTAAAGGAATAGAAAGAACAGTGATCCAGATCATATTTCCTTTTCTTGAAAAAATAGGGATTCTCTGGCAAACAGGTCATATTAATCCGGCCCAGGAACACCTGGTTACAAATGTCATTCGGCAAAAGCTGATTGTTGCAATAGAGACAACCGTATCGCATATTAAGATCAACAAGACTTTCCTGCTTTTTTTACCTGAGGGGGAGCATCATGAACTCGGACTCTTGTTTATGTATTATCTTTTAAAAAGCAGGGGTGCTTCTACAATTTATTTGGGTACTAATGTTCCTTTGAAAGACGTGGAGTATGTGATTGGGGTTAAAAATCCCGACGTGGCATTTGTTCATATGACCTCAACAGCAGCCACCTTCAATTTTGAAAAATTTCTTCATTCGGTCGAGCAAAAGTTTAATGATATTTCACTGATCATTTCCGGGCAACTTACTCAGAGTTACAAAAAACGAATCCCTCCGAACGTCAGCTTTAAAAAATCATTGGCAGAGGTGATGGAATACCTGTCATCACTCAATTGATACAAAAAATATCCGCTAATCTGCTGAATAACAGTTGTTTAATTTTTTTTGAGCTACATTAAACAAAAAATTTTGGTTTTGAAATCTAATTTGTTTAGCTTTACGTAAGTATAAATTAAACAAATGATATGTCTAATCAGGAATTCAATAGCCTTTTACTTGATAATGCCGAATTTTTAAAACCTTTCGCAATTAACCTTACGAGAGATTCTGAAACTGCCAATGATCTTTACCAGGAAACACTTTACAAGGCCCTGGCCAATCATGAAAAGTATAGTGTTGGAACAAATATCCGGGCTTGGCTTTTTACTATAATGCGTAATATTTTTATTAATGATTATCGTAGAAAAGCTAAACAAAAAACAATTTTTGACAGTACGCCAAATGATTACCTGATCAATCAAAAACAGGTATCTGTTATAAATTCTGCTGAATCCAGCCTAAGGTTAAAAGAAATCAAGAAAGCAATTCAACAACTTCCTGAAATATTCAAAACTCCCTTTTTATTGTATTTTGATGGGTATAAATACAACGAAATTGCTGAAGCGCTGGGAGAACCTCTTGGAACTATTAAAAGCCGGATTCACTTCGCAAGGAAATTACTGAAAGAACAAATCAGCCGTTTCTAAAATGAGATAAGTGGCTGGAAAAAAAATTATCATTATCGGCAGCGGTTTTGCAGGACTTTCTGCGGCTTGCTTTATGGCTAAGAATGGCTGGGAGGTAAGTGTAATTGAAAAGAACAGCACTCCCGGGGGAAGGGCAAGGCAGCTAAAAGAAGCAGGATTTACTTTTGATATGGGTCCCAGTTTTTACTGGATGCCAGATGTTTTTGAAAGATTCTTCTTACAGTTTGACAGAAAAATTTCTGACTATTATTCTCTCACCCGTCTTGATCCATCTTATCGCATCTATTGGGAAACAGGTCATACAGATATGCCTGCAGATTTTATTTCCTTAAAAAGTGTTTTCGAGTCATTAGAGCTCGGAAGCTCCAAAAAACTTGAATCTTACCTTAGAGGCGCTAAATACAAATACGAAACCGGAGTTAATAACCTGGTATATAAACCCGGGCAATCCATTTCAGAATTTTTGGATTGGCAGGTAATAAAGGGAGTTTTCAAGCTTGATGTTTTTACTTCAATAAGTTCACATATTAAGAAATATTTTAAGCATCCGCATCTTAGGCAGATAATGGAATTTCCGGTTCTGTTTCTTGGAGCATTGCCGCAAAACACACCTGCACTTTACAGCCTTATGAATTATGCAGATATTATGGGTGGCACCTGGTACCCCGCAGGCGGCATGTATTCAGTTGTAAATGCCATGTACAAACTGGCTGTTGAGCTTGGGGCTGAATTCCACTTTGATGAAGAAGTCATTGAAATTGCTATTGATAAATCAACAGCAAAAAAAGTAATCACCAAAAAAGAAATATATGAAGCTGATGCTGTAATAAGTAACGCTGATTATCATTTTACAGAAAACAAACTTATACCAGAGAAATATCAACAATATTCTAATGATTACTGGGATAAAAGGGTAATGGCTCCGTCGTGTTTAATGTATTATGTCGGATTAAACAAGAAACTTAAACAGCTCCCGCATCACCTGCTTTTTTTTGATACTTCATTTGAACAGCATGGTAAAGAAATTTATAAAAACCCTGATTGGCCTTCCGAACCTTTGTTTTATGTAAGTGTTTCTTCAATGACAGATCTTTCTGTTGCACCCGGTGGATGTGAGAATATTGTTTTTCTTATTCCTATTGCATCAGGGTTAGGTGGAGATTCTGAAGAACTAAGGGAGCAATACTTCAAAACGATAGTTCGACGCATGGAACAAAAAATTGGAGAACCGATAATGGATTCTGTGATCTATAAAAAAACTTATTCCGTAAGTGATTTTATGATTGATTATAATTCATTTAAGGGGAATGCATATGGCCTGGCAAATACTTTAAAACAAACAGCGGTCTTAAGGCCATCCTGCAGAAGTAAAAAAGTTAAAAATCTATTTTATACAGGTCAGTTGACTGTTCCCGGACCCGGTGTTCCCCCAAGCCTGATAAGCGGGGAAGTAGTGGCCGAACAAGTTATCAAAGCTTTTAAATAATTCTTAATTTTCATTTATGGTTCAATTGTTCCATAAAACCAGTGAAGCCTGTAGCAGAATTGTAACGGAAAATTATAGCACTTCTTTTTCCTCTGCAATCCGCATTTTACATAAAGATCTCAGAGCTCCTATTTTCAATATTTATGGTTTTGTTCGTTTAGCTGATGAGATAGTCGACACTTTCCATGATTATGATAAAGCATTTTTACTTCAACAATTCAAACAGGAAACTTTTGATGCTATTGAACGGGGAATAAGCTTAAACCCGATCCTGAATTGTTTTCAGCAAACTGTCAATAAATACGATATTGATAAAAAACTGATCGATTCATTTTTTCATAGTATGGAAATGGATCTTCATAAAACTGCTTATGATGACGAAGGCTACAAAGAGTATATTTATGGGTCAGCTGAAGTGGTAGGCTTGATGTGCTTATATGTGTTTTGTGAGGGAAATAAAGAGTTGTATTGCAGTTTACGGGAGTCGGCCCGTTCATTGGGAGCCGCTTTTCAAAAAGTGAATTTTCTGAGGGACATTAAAGCTGATTATAATGGTTTGTCCAGAGTTTATTTTCCTGCCTGTGATTTCAAGAACTTTTCGGAGCGAAATAAAAAGGAGATCGAAGAAGATATTATAAATGACTTTAGAAAGGCTTATGATGGAATTTTGCAACTTCCTGCTAAAGCTAAATTCGGGGTTTATGTAGCTTACAAGTATTACTTTTCATTATTTAAAAAAATCAGAAAATTAAAACCATCATTGGTTCTTGAAAGAAGGATCCGGATCCCGAACTATTATAAGTTGCTTATAATATTCAGGGCAGGAATTAAAAATCAGTTGAATCTCATTTAATATGAAGTATGCAGAAGTGATATTGGTTGATGAAAATGATAAAATGATAGGCGCTCTTGAAAAAATGGAAGCTCACAGAAGAGGCATACTTCACCGAGCCTTTAGTATTTTTATTTTTAATTCAGAAGGAGAGATGTTGTTGCAACGACGGGCCAGGGAAAAATATCATAGCGGGGGGTTATGGACAAATGCCTGTTGTAGTCACCCTGTACCAGGAGAAGAAGTTGAGGATGCTGCTTGTCGTCGTTTGCAGGAGGAACTGGGATTTTCAACTCATCTTAAAAAAATATTTGATTTCAGATATAAGGCTGAATTTGAGAACGGGTTAACAGAAAATGAGTTTGATCATGTCTTTGTCGGAAATTATGATGGAGAAATAAATCATAATAAGGATGAAGTCATGGGGGTAAAATATATGGGGCTGGATAAAATTGATAGTGATTTAAGCTTAAATCCGGATCATTATACTGCCTGGTTCAGGATCGCTTTCCCAAAAGTTCAGAATTGGGCAATAAATAATCTATTTAAGCAGGAAAAACAAAATGATAATTTTGTAAAGTGAATGTGGTGTTATTCATATTAGTGCTTGCGGTGACATTTATATTAATGGAGGGAGTTACCTGGTGCACACACAAATTTGTTATGCATGGATTTTTGTGGTATTTACATAAAGATCACCACCAGGTGCGTCCGGGTTTTCTTGAGAAAAATGATGCATTCTTTGTGATTTTTGCTGTTCCAAGTATGCTATTAATTTACTTTGGAACATTTGACCATGTTTGGTGGATGCAATCTGTTGGCTTTGGAATAATGGCTTACGGATTTGCTTATTTCCTGGTGCATGACGTAATTATTCATCAACGATTTAAATGGTTTACCAGGAGTAATAATACCTATGTTCGATCCATACGTTGGGCCCATAAAATGCATCATAAACACCTGGATCGTTATAATGGAGAAAGTTTCGGAATGCTTTGGGTGCATAAAAAATACCGGAAAAAAATCCAGAAGGACAAGCAACTTATGGCGGATGATGCAAGGGTAGATTATGCCCCGGAAGCGAATTAATTCTTCTCTCTCACTTATCTTTATTTTTTAACTACATTATTCTGCTGCGATCGACAAAATATGATTTCATTTTTTTAGGAGCAGGTTGTTCCGGTTTAAGTTTATTGATACGATTATTAAAAACCGGGAAATTCTCCAATCACAAAATTTTATTGGTAGATAAAGAACCTAAGAATAAAAACGACCGAACCTGGTGTTTTTGGGAAAAGGAAAGTGGTTTTTTTGAAGATATCGTTTACAGAAACTGGGATCACATATCTTTTTTTGGAAGCGATTTTTCCTCCTCTTTTGATATTTCACCTTATCAATATAAAATGATCAGGGGGATTGATTTTTATGAATATTGTTTTGCTGAAATTAAAAAACATGAAAATGTTGAAATTATCAATGCAGAAGTTACAAAATGGGAATTTGAAAAGGAAGCACTAATACTTTTTCTAAATGATGAAGCGCATAGGCTCATCAATAACAATACGCATATTTTTAATTCAATCTATAAACCATCTGAATTATCCGGTAAGACTATTCGTTTGTTGCAGCATTTCAAGGGGTGGATCATTGAAACAAAAGAACCCTCTTTTAATAGTGACGAAGCAATATTAATGGATTTCAGAGTGCACCAGGATCATGGAACAACCTTTGCTTATGTCCTTCCTTTAAGCCATACTTCGGCACTTGTTGAGTATACGTTATTCACAAAAGAGTTATTGCAACCCAATCAGTATAATGCTGAATTGTCGGATTATATCACTTCCACCATTGGTATTAAGGATTATACTGTGAAAGAAGAAGAATTTGGTGTGATTCCAATGACTAACGAAAAATTTGTTTTTGCGGATAGTGCCTGGAATATTGGTACCGCAGGAGGGCAAACAAAAGCGTCCAGTGGCTATACATTTCAGTTCATACAAAAACAATCTGACCTGATTCTTGATTTCCTGGTAAATGGGAAGTCGCTGAATAAATTGCCGTTAACACCACGCCGGTTTTATTTTTACGACAGAACGCTTCTTTATCTTTTGTATCACAATAAAGTTTCCGGGAAAAAGGTATTCACAGATTTGTTTAAGAAAAATAAAGTACAACAAGTGCTAAAATTTCTGGATAATGAAAGCTCAGTAGCAGAAGAATTAAGAATTATTTCTTCTCTTCCTGCATGGCCATTTTTAAAAGCAGCTGTGAAGCAGATCTGATCAATCAATTGTCTGGGTCCATCTGCATAAATTCTCTCTTCACTGCTTTAAGCATACTGAAAAGTTGTGCGACCTGTATTAGTAAAAGAACGAAAAGTGCCAATAATACATACCAGGGAAGATTTATTGTTTTAACAGGCTGCTTTCCCTGGAATTTAAAAATATGCCAGCCTGTAATGGCAGAGCCAAAAGCCATGCCGACAAGCAGGAACGATAGCAATGAAAAAACAACTTTCAAAAACATGATTCGCATTGTAGAATAACCTACTTTAAAATTTTCGAGAATCGCAGCAGGTATTATAAGTACCAGGGCGATCCAACTCCAGTTCTTGCTGAACCATGCATTACTTAATGTAAGATTTAACAGTAACACCAGGACGATTGATAAAAGGCCCCAGGGAAACAACAGAAAGGTAGATGGCTTGCGGGGTGATTGTATTTCCATTGCTTTTAATTTAATTTATCAGAAAGTTATATTTTTTTTTGATTTGTCGGAGAGTATTTTAAAATGGGGTTCTGTTTACATCTGTTCAGAACCCTATATTTTTGCAGAATACTCTTTATCAGATTAATTACAATAGTATAAATGGAACAACTTACTCAAAGACAACTGATTGAAATTAGTATTGCAGTAGTGGGTAGTCTTTTGCTGGGGTTTTTGATTAAAAAACTGCTTTTCCCTTTTTTGTACAGGTTTACTCACAAAACAAAATGGAAAAGTGATGACCTGATAATAGAAAGTATCGGGCAATGGATTATTTTTTGGTTTTTCCTTGGTTCCTGTTTATATGCTTTTCCTATACTTATTGAAACCTTTTCTTTTGCAAGAAAAAATGAAAGTATTTTAAGAAATCTTATTGGGGCTCTTTATATCTTGTCTTTTACATTTATTATAGCCCGGATTGCAGCCGGGTTGTTACAGATCCGGTCACAGAGAGACGGTAGTGAAATACCAGCCACCTCAATATTAGGAAATATAGCTAAAGCGATTATTTATTGTATTGGTTTAATACTTATTCTTCAAAAGTTTGGGGTTGCAATTGCCCCGCTAGTAACGGCGCTTGGTGTTGGTGGAATAGCAGTAGCTCTTGCTTTGCAACCTACTTTATCAAATCTTTTTTCAGGTTTGCAACTGATCGCCTCCGGTAAAATTAATATTGGTGATTTCGTGCAACTGGAAGGTGGTCAAAAGGGTTTTATTCGTGACATTACATGGAGAAATACAACTATCGAAACTGCTCAAAATAATGTTGTTATTGTTCCTAACAGTAAAATGGCAGATTCCATTATAGAGAATTTCTTTCTTACTGACCGGGAGATCACTTTTAATGTTCTGGTAGGGGTTGGCTATGAAAGTGACCTGGATAAAGTTGAAAAGGTTTCCATCCAGGTAGCGGCCGAAATACTTTCAAAATTTGATGGGGGAGTAAAAGGATTTGAACCTTTTGTACGATTTTACAACTTTGGGGATAGCAGCATTGATCTTAAAGTTTTTATGAGGGTGAAAGAGTACGCCGATCAATTTATGATCACTTCAGAATTTATTAAGGCGTTACAAAAGAGATATAACCAGGAAGGTATCAATATTCCTTTCCCGATACGAACAGTAATTATGAATAACAAACAGAATTAACTTTCTTTTACTGATTTACATAAACAATTTAAAAACCCTGTTTAAAAACAGGGTTTTTAAGCAATAGACCTATTCTCAGCTACTGGAATTGAATATAATTGATATTCTGCCCACCTGTAATATTATAAAGCCGCATCACTTTTGTTCCAGCAGAAAGATTAATATTCGGGACTGTTACAGTTGCCCATTTTTGACCACCTCCAGTATTGGGGATAGCGATAGTTGCAATTGTTGTTCCGTCAATTTCAATACGAACAGATTTGCCTGCTGAGGCAGAAGCGACCCTCAGTTGGATTGTGTAAGTTCTTGAAGTGGTTATGTTGACCGTATACTTTAACCACTCATCAGCTTGTGTCCAGCCTAAATAAGGATTAGATTCTTTATTTGACATGCCAATATCTACGGATTCATTTGTTCTGTAACTATTTCCTGCATTACCAGTTGTTCTATCATAATAAGCGATATTCTGTCCTCCATTATCATAATCTTCCGTCTGTATTATTCCTGGAATTATACGTGGAGTTCCGCCGTAAGGTGTATTCGCAGAAGGTGGAGTACTGTTGCCAATTATATAGGTATAAGATCTGCCATTGGTTCTTGGATCTGTATTATCTGATGTGGAAAACCACAGTGCAGAAAAGGTCCCATTATTCCAATGACTAAAACGTCCTCTCCCTTGGCTCCTGATATCTGCATGGACAGAATGAGGGGGAATCAATTCAATACCATTTTCGAAAATGCGTAACGTTGATATAGTTGGGCTAGACCCATTATCACCCGGAATACCAAAATCCTGGGCAAGATAGTATGCATAGCCAGCATCAAGTGAAACCTGTGATAAATTAAGAGGTGTTCCTGTTGTTGGAGGAGGTGTAATAATATTATTAACTGTTACAGTTGTTTGATCAGTACCTGTAGCCCCTCCATTGTCAGTAACAGTTAAACGGAATACATAAGTTCCCTGAACAAGATTACTGATAGTGGTTTGTGCCTGTGACGCTGAGCCGATCGTATATGTTGCCGGGCCAGAAATTTTTGTCCAGGAATATGCGACGATCGTTCCGTCTGGATCAGTACCGGAACCAGATAATGTAACAGAGTTTACTGGTAATGTTATGGTGATATCAGGACCTGCATTAGCAGTTGGTGCCTGGTTCGATGGAGGTGGTGGTACAGTATTACCATACTCAAAAACACCCCTGTCAGGGGCATTCCCACTGTATGCTGTTCCAACATTAGTTCCTGCATCTATCAAATCAGATCCTGCAGCAAGCTGTAAAAATGTTATAGTTGGCAAGCTGCCGTCAGCCTTTCTTGCAGAAGATAATTTAGAGTGAGCTGTTGAAAAATTCAGATCAGTAAAATCAGCAACTGTTGCATTGTTATCCCAATTCCCGGAACCTGAACCGGAATTATGACTTCTTATAACAGCAGAAGATAACATATATGCAGTGCCGGTATTATTTATACTGATACAATTTCTAATAATATGTGCCGAATTATTATTGTCAATATTAAACCCATGATTATTATTATCTACAGCAATACAGTTATAGAAAGTGCCGTTACCCCGTAGATTATTCTGTTCAAATCCTTTGTTTTTATTGTGGAATGCAATACAATTTGTATAGTAACGCATCATCACACCCGGAGAGCCGCCATCGCCGCCTCCCATTTTAAATCCTTCGCCATTTCCAGCCAGGTTAAAAGTTCCTTTGTAATAACCATTATACCAGGACCAGCAGCTGTCAAGTTTCACAATTCCACCTGCTTCGCTTCCATGCCACCCATCAAATCCGTCATCGCCATTCCACCAGGAACGGCATCCCCTAGCTACATTAGGATTGGCCGGATCGTTAACGGTTAAATATCCCCATCCAAACCCATCTGCATTACCACCACCAGTTCCGATATCCCAATTATTGTACGCATCACAATTGAGTAATAAATTTCCTTTGCTGTTTGCCTGAATATTAAAACCATACTCGTTGTCATGTGAAATCAGTTTTTCAAATACATTGAAATTCGCATCTTCAATGTATAATCCACGCCATATAAAAGGAGAAATGGGGTCTGATCCATGAATAAATCCTGTAAAGACAATATCCCGCCAATGAAAATAATTACCTGAAAAAAATACGCCACCTCTCCAATGTTGTTGATTATTGGTATAGCCCGGACCCTTAGTAATTACCGGAACTTCTCCGGGGTAGGCCCATACTCTTATCGGATCTGAAACAGTTCCACTCTTGCCAATACAATATCCCTGTAACTGAGACGTGTAAGTATAAGTACCTCCCCTGAGATAAACCAAATCGCCCGGTTGTAGTGTTTGCCATGCCCGGTGAAGGGAAAACCATGGTGATGTGATTGTGCCGCTGTTATTGTCATTACCACTGGGCGATATATAGTAGGTATTGATTGGTGCAGCAGCAGCCATTATTTCTTCAGTCTTGTTAGTTGTTGACTGAGATGAGTTAAGCTCTTCTGCGTTACCTGTAATATCTTTTTGGCAGGATATGATAAAAGAGAGAGGAGCTAACAGCATTAATAGGATAAAGAGATTTTGAACTTTGCTGTATGCATGTTCTGCATACATTCTGCTTCTGACAAGGTTTTTCATTTTTTCTTGTTTGTTTTTAAGGGTTAACATATTGGTGCCGTACCGAGCCAATAGCGGCTCAGTAAAAATGTAATAGCATAAGCATAACTACTCAGCCGGCGTTTAACACCGTACTGTAAAAGCAAATGCTGGTAATGATTTTAGAAAACTGCGAGTGGGAAGATGAAAGGGGGTTCATTTTCCATTAGGGTCCGATTCGTTCATAGGTATTTCACATCAGCCTTAATCCTCCATTTTTACGATTAAAAAATTTTCGATGAATTGCGAATTCAATGCCAAAAAAATGATTATCTAAGTATAACTATCTAATGATTCAATATTATTATTTGCTGTAATAAATAAATAATGTGATAGTCTATTGCTTATAAAGAGTACTATCGATAAACAGCAAAAAAAATTGATCCTGGTAAAGAGCAATACCTCATTTTAAAGATCTGTTAATAAAATCCGGAAGGGTAATTCTTGTTTTGGTAAATCTCTGCTATCCGTTTCTGAAGTATGGCTTTTTTGCCTGTCAGTATAATCTAATCTTGTGAATAAAATGATCTTAAAACCTTCTGAAAACAAATTAATTTCATTATTTACTTTTTGAGATTAAAATGATTTTCTTTTTAATAACAATAAGTAATAATAACTAAGGGTTATAGCATTAATTATCAAGAAAGGAGCAAGTGGTTAGATTGAAGGAGCGATGTGAGTAAAAAAATGTTTGTTCGAAAAAGCTTCTAAAGTTTAAATTTTTTGAAATTGTAAAGTAGCCTCGACAGGAATCGAACCTGTATCTGGAGCTTCGGAAACTCTTATACTATCCATTGTACTACGAGGCCAAAGGGAAAAATATCAAACCCTAAATCCCCAAACTCAATTGCCAAAATTTTATTTTCAGAATTCGAATTTTGAGACTTAGTATTTTATTAAAGTTATTTAATTAATCCAGCGGCGTTTGTGGCAAAGATCTTTACTGCAATAGCGAGCAATATTACGCCAAAAAATTTTCTTACTGCAATTAGCCCGGCTGGTCCCAGCAACCGTGCAATAGGCCCCAGAGATTTGAGCACTACGTAAACTATTATGAGATTTACCAGGATGGCGATCAGTAAAATAGTTTCCCCATAATTTGAACCCCGCAACGACATAATAGTTGTCAATGTTCCTGAACCGGCAATCAAAGGAAAAGCAATGGGAACAACAGTGGCTGCTTTTATATCTTTTTCGCTTTTGAAAAATTCAAGACCCAATACCATTTCTAAACCAAGAATAAATATTACGATGGAACCTCCCACGGCAAAAGCGCCAATATCCAAGCCGAGTATTTTGAGGAATGCTTCCCCTCCAAACATGAAAAGGATCATCAAAGCTCCTGAAATCAGGGTGGCCCTGAATTCCCGGATGCCTCCCATTTTTTCTTTTAGTGAAATTAAAATAGGAACCGACCCGACGATATCAATGACTGCAAAAAGAGTAAATGTTACAGTTACCAGTTTATTAATATCAATACTCATAAACAGTTTTGGCAAAAATACGAAGGCATAATAACAGTCTCCTGTAATTTACTTTCTATTCCGGTAAATAAACTTTTCCCGGAATAACTCTACTTCGTTTTGCAAGGTCTTCAGGCAATTTTTACATAAACAATCAGAATATCTTTGTTCGATATAGGCTTTTTGTTCTATTGTAAGCTTTATCCCGAAGCACTGGCATTGGGTTATGTTTCCGGGTTTGCATTCAAACTGGCTGCTACATCTTTCACATGATTTTATCTCATGATTCATTTTTCTAATTTTATCAAAACACCGGTCATAAAATTGAATCTCCTGGAATTATAACCCAATAAATCGAAATACTTTTGATTGCTCAGGTTTCTTAGATCAATAAACGCTTTAATCTTTTTTGAAAATTCATAATCCCCGTACAAATCAACTGTATAATAGCTGTCAAGTATTTCGGGCGAAGTCCCATAAACAGGCTCATATCTCTTCCCGATTGCTTTTATCATTGTACGGATAAAAACTTTCTTTGATGGATATGCGGATACTGAAAAGGTGAATGTGTTTTTTGGTATGCGATAAAGATTATTATAAGTGGTGTCTTTGCTCAGTGGTGACCCGGTTTCATCAAAGCCTGAAGTTGTTTTTCCTGTAACATAAGTGTAATTGATATCAAACTGCCATCTGCCTGCTTTGTATTTAGCTTCTGTCTCAATACCAGTATTCTTTAGCCGGTTAATGTTTTTGTATTTGTAAGCATAAAAAACCGGATCATCTAATAAAAACTGAATAGCATCTTTTGTATTTCTTTTAAAATAAACTATTCTGCTGCTAAATGAACTATTCGGTACATATTGTATTCCGCTTTCAAAGAGGATTGATTTTTCAGGCTTCAAATCTTTATTTCCCGAGAATTCATCGAATAACTGATAAAGTGTAGGCGCTTTAAAAGACGAGTATATATTGGCAAACAGCTTCAAACGATTATTTACCAGGTAAGCGGGATTAAATGACCAGGTTAAATTACTTCCATATTCAGAGTGATAATTCCACCTTAATCCTGTTTCAATCAATAGTCCTTCATTGTTTTTAAGTACTGCAGTGGCATAAGGACTTAGTTGCCACATTTTCGCCAGTGTATCTTTTAATGAACTGGTATAACCTCCAAAAGGCCCAAATGAAAAATAATCCTGGTTGGTTTTGTTATTTCTAAAATCAATACCCGCTAAAAGTTCAATATTATCCCATTTTTGAGTAGTGAAAATTTCGGCAAAATGGGTAATGCCGTCATATTTGGCATCGGAATAGTAAGCATAAAAATTACTTCGGTCTGTTGAGTCATCAACATACTTTCTTGTGACAGTGTTGTAAAGATAGCTGGCGTTGATATTGCCATTGTTCAATTGATAAGCTAAAGTAACACCCCCCTGGAAATTTTTGCTTGATGAAGTGAAGTCCTTATCATCTGTAAATCCTGCCGCATCTACATCTGTATTGTAGTTGCTAAATCTTCCATGAATTTTACCTGAAAGAGCTTTTGTGATTTGCCATTGTAAACCTGCATACAAAACATTTTCACTAAACCCATCTTTATCAAAATTATTATTCTTTGCGCTGTCATAAGCAGATGAGAACCCATCTGAATGGATATAGTTGTAAAGAAAATTGTAGTGAACTTTTCCTGATTTTCCACTTAGTCCAATATTTGATTTATATGTATTGTAGCTTCCTGCATTTAATGATGCATTCAGGGATATTTTTTTATTGGAATGTCTTCGGGTGATTATATTAATAACACCTGCTACAGCGTCTGATCCATAAAGGGTGGATTGCCCTCCTTTTAATATTTCGATTCTTTCCACCTGTTCAGGGGCAAGGAGGTTAAGATCGAAATAGTTGGTAATAACAGAGGGATCATTGACAGGAACTCCATCTATTAAAATCAATGCATTTCCGGCAGAAGCCCCGCGGATATTAACTGTTTGATTGGTGCCGAGGTTATTATTGGCGCCATTAATGCTAATGCCCGAAACAGAATTAAGTAATTCGGAAATTGTTTTCCCGCTGTTTTGTTCCAGGTCAAAACGGGTAATAATGTTTACTACTTTACCTGTAGTGGAAAGTCGTTGCTCTGTTTTTAACGCTGTAACAATGACCCTGTTTAATTCCGTGGAAGGAAATTCATCCAGTGTTAAAATAACAGAATCACCAGACACCTGGGCTAATAACCGGCTGCTAAAAATCAATGCAGCCAGCACAAAAATGTTTCGTTTCATTTTTAAATGAATTTTTGTGTGACTGCTTTCAGAAAAAATGTGAGAATAAATGCCTCCCCGGCAAATACACCCAGCGCTTTTCACCCGAAAGCAAATTGAGATTATATTGACCTGGCAGGTCTTCTGGCTTTCCCGCCTTATTGGCTTCCTTCCCATCCGCAACTGGCGGACAGTGGAGTAGTTGCTAATAAGTTCGCCGTTCAGGCGGCGGGATCACAGCTACGGGGATAGCACCGGATTTACACCGGATTTCCCTTTTAATACTGACATTGATCGTCAGCAAACCAAATCCCTGCAAATGTAGGGAGGAGTTTTTCATGCCTGATAATAGTTGCTAACAATTGTTGAAAATGCAATAGTTACCTGCTTATAGTCTGAAAAGAAATTCCGGCATAATAATTTCTTCGGGGTGCCGCATTATAATAACGTCCTGCGGCAGCATTAATATCATTACCCAAGCTATAAATTTCATCGAGGAGATTATCAACGCCGGCATAAAAACTAAGCCGGATCTTTTTATTGATTGTTTTTTTCCATCCAAGTCTCAGGCCTAGCAAATGATAGGTGTCAGCGGAAGAGGAGTTAGCATCGTTCAAATAAATTTTGGAAGTACCATAATAAGTTACATTCGTAAATAAACCATTTTTCAGGTATAGATCCAATAAAACGGAAATGGTATTAGCCGGAACTGAGGGTACTGTTTTGCCGGAATAGTTTTCATTAGCTCCACGGATAAAATTTCCATAGCGAAAATTATTAAATGCAAAAGCTGTTTTAATGATATAATAATCAATAATACTTTTTTTGATAATGCCGGTGTAATCCGCAGTAAGTTCAAGACCTTTTTGTTTTACATCTCCGGCATTTACAAAAAAATCCGCCCCCGAACTATCGCGGCGCTGCACCAAAGCATCTTTTAGTTTAAAATAAAACCCGGTGGCTTCCATCTGAAGTTTTTTCTGTAACAAGCTTATAGCGGTATTCAATTCATAATTCCAGCCGTATTCAGCCTCGAGGTTTGTATTTATCACACCGGTTGACGGAAGCAGTTCAGCAACGGTGGGTGGAGAGTATCCCCTGGAAATTGTCGCTCTTAAAACAAAATTGTCAGATATATCTTTTCTCACAGAAATCCTGGGAGCTACTTCATTTCTGTAGGTTCTTTTTTGCGTAACAACCGGTGATTGATTGAGCCTTGTAAATCTTACCTGTGAACGGTTCAGGCTAAACCCGGTATTTATGAACCAGTGTTTTGCTAACTCCATATCACTTTGAATAAAGACGCTACCGGTTGTAAAAACAATGTCATCGTCCGTTTGAATAGTATCGGGGCTTCCATCAAGATTTCTGAAAACTATCGTGTTAAAAAATCCGTGTTGAAATTCGCTGCCCATTACCATTTGCCAGTTGAAACCATTTTCTTTTTTATCAAATTTGAAAATTGTTCTTCCTCCGAAACCGGGTTCAGTTCTTTTTTCATAGTTGCGGATAGCCGGATTTTTTATTCCTGCAAACGAACCATAAAAAGTGGAATGGTTGCTGAAGTTTGGAGTGATCTTATAATCATGATTAAAGCCAGCCAGGAAATTCATTTGTTTAATAGCGGCTTTAGCATCTACTGCTGAAGGAAATGCCCCTGCAGCCGGGCGGGCAGCTTTTGGATTATTTTTAGATTCAGCTAATGTTAAAGCTCCCGGTGTCTGGTAATACAAATCAGTGTATAATAATGAGGCAGAGAATTCCTGTTTTTCTGAGATCTTAAGTCTTGTCATCCATGAAAACTGGTCTCGTCTCATTTTACTTTGAACCCGGTAGCCATCAGAACTGTTATGGGCAAATGTAACCTGGTTCATATTTTCTTCTTTGCCATACCTGGCCGAAAGAAAAATGTTTTGAAGATTATAACTTCCCGTCAGGTATTCAGCACTGATTCCGGGTTGCCAGGGAGATAAATTATGCATGAGTATCAAACCACCGGTTCCTGCGCCATATAAACTTCCTGCAGGGCCCTTAAATATTTCCAGGTATGAAAAGCTATTCAATGCAAACTGGTTGAAATAGGTATTACCACCGGGATCTGTTACAGGAATATCATTCCAGTACACTTTTACATTACGGACACCAAATGGTGAACGCAATGAACTGCCCCTGATATTTATGCGATAGCTGCCCGGAGATCTTTCTTCCATTTTAACACCGGCCACTGTATTGAATCCACTTACCAATGAGGTTTTTGCTGACCGGTCGGCGTCAGCTGCTGTAATGATACTAACTGAAGTTATAGCTGACTGCCGGGACCTGTTTTGTTCAAAAGCTCTTACGGATATCTCATCCATTGTTTTAACTGTATCCGTGTTTTCCTGTTGTGAAGAAACGCTGAGAGAAGATAAAAAAATCAATAAAAAGAAGAACACATTTTTCATAGAATCAGCAGTTGCTATCTTATAAAGTTAGATTGTTTTAGTTGTATCTTCAAACCATGACTGCAAAGAACAAGCTTGGGCTTTTTTCCCTGACGATGATCGTTATCGGGTTGGTTATCGGTACCGGTATTTTCCGTACATCTAAAGATGC
The DNA here is from genome assembly GCA_035328345.1 of Chitinophagaceae bacterium. GTDB lineage: Bacteria > Bacteroidota > Bacteroidia > Chitinophagales > Chitinophagaceae > JJ008. The sequence continues at coordinate 66,493 of DAOLIV010000014.1, forward strand.
CGCCGAAGCTGCGGCAACACCAACTATATTTTTTCTTGCCTGGATTGTTGCAGGTTTGGTGGCTATCTGCGGAGCCCTTACTTATGCAGAGATAGGAAGCAGGTATCCTGTTACCGGGGGGTATTATAAAGTATTTTCTTACGCCTATCATCCATCCCTGGCTTTTGGAATCAATTCCATTATATTAATATCAAACGCTGCTTCTTTATCCGGGGTGGCCTTAATAGGGAGTGAGTATATCACTCCTTTATTATTTGATGCGGGAATGGTTGAGCAAGCAAAGCCATTTGTAGCCATGGCTGCCATCATATTGTTCTATGGTGTGAATTTGCTTGGGTTGCGAATGAGTTCGCAAACGCAAAATGTTTTAATGATCATTAAGATCGGTATGTTACTGGTAATTATTGCTGCTTTATTTTTTCCTGCCCTGTATGATAAAGCTCCTGTTATTATTGATGAAAGCAAGACATCTGCCGCTGCATTATTATTATCATTTGGCGTTGCATTAAAGGCAACATCTTTTACGTATGGGGGTTATCAGCAAACGATCAACTTTGGTGAAGAAGTGGAGAACCCTCAAAAAAATATTCCCAAAGGAATTTTTATAGGTATCATTGTTATTATTGCCTTGTATCTGCTGGTCAGTTATTCTTATGTAACCATTATAGGCTTTAATAACCTGAAACAAACCACCGGTATTGCTTCGGTAGTAGCGGAAAAAATGTTTGGCGCCCCGGGAAAATATGCTTCATCTATTTTGCTCTTTCTTGCCGTGCTGGCCTATGTAAATGTTTTGTTACTCAGTAATCCAAGAGTGATGTATGCTATGAGTACAGACGGTATTCTCCCAAAAATTTTTCAAAAGAAAGAAGAGAAAAAAGATGTGTTAACCGTCAGCCTCACAGTTTTTGCCGCTGTTTGTGTGATCGTTTTATTTTTTGCCGATAAGTTTGAACGCATACTAAGTTTTACGATTTTCCTGGACTCTATCGGGATGGCCACTTCAGCAGCTACCATTTTCATTCTCCGGAAAAGAACCAAACACCTGGATGGAACCGGGATTTATTCCATGAAGCTGTACCCGATACTTCCTTTGTTATTTATACTTGCCTATATTTTTGTTGGTACCATGATAGCAGTTAACGAACCAAAACTGGCTTTGACTGCTATCAGTGTTTTGGCAGGATTAATTATTATATACTTTATTATTAAACGATCACCTGAAATAAAGAACTGATCAATGGATCTCTCACAAATAATAAATGAATTAGGGGAGGAAAGAGAGCATTATTTCAACGCTGTCGCACCTCCCATTGTTCAAACCAGCAATTTTACTTTTAAAAAAGTTGAGGATTTAAGCAAGGCTTTTGAAAATGAAATGGCAGGTTATCTCTACAGCCGCGGCTTGAACCCCACGGTGGATATTCTCAGAAAAAAACTGGCAGCCCTTGATGGTGCAGAGGATTGCCTGGTGTTTAACAACGGAGCTGCCGCCATTTTTGCAGCAATATTTGCTAATATCAGATCCGGCGATCATATTGTTTCTGTAAAGGCTCCCTACACATGGGTGCAAAGAATGTTTGATGTGATCCTGCCAAGGTTCAATGTTGGAGTTACCTATATTGATGGCACTACTATTGAAAACTGGAAGGCGGCTACAAAATCCAACACTACATTTTACTACCTGGAATCACCCAACAGCTGGGATTTTGCGTTGCAACCGATTCAAGAGATTGCCAATTTTGCCAGATCAAAAGGCATTACCACTCTTATTGATAATAGCTATTGCACGCCTCTTTACCAGAAACCCATTGAAATGGGAATTGATATGGCGATGCAAACGGCAACGAAATATATAGGCGGGCATAGTGATACACTGGGCGGCGTTTTATGCGGCACCCATTCCATGATGAAAAAGATATTTGACAGTGAATACCTGAATATCGGCAGCGGTATACAACCCTTTAATGCCTGGTTGCTGATCCGTGGGTTGAGAACCCTGCCGGCAAGAATTGAACGTATCACTCAAACCACTGCAACAGTGGTTGCTTTTATGAAACAGCATCCCCAAGTGGAGCATATAATTTTCCCTTTTGATGAATCATTTTCTCAGTATGAACTGGCAAAAAAACAAATGAAGGGGGCCTGCGGGTTGTTTACATTTATTTTAAAAAATCCGAAAAGAGAAACGATCGTCCGGTTCTGTGAATCACTAAAGCATATTATGATGGCAGTGAGCTGGGGCGGACATGAAAGTTTAATAATACCCAAATGTGCCGGAATAAAGCCAGAAGAGTTTGATATTGCCAACAAAGAACATCGCTATATAAGAATGTATTGCGGACTGGAGAATGCCGATTATTTGATTTCAGACATTAAGCAAGCATTAGGTGTAATCGGTTAATTTAACCTCCATTTATAAAAAATCATAGAGAGACGAAGCCAATTCTTTTATTTTTGCCGGATGATTTCAAGGGTTTACAGTTTTCTTTTTTTGATTTTACTGGCAAGTACAAATGTTAAGGGACAGGAGGTATGGGATTTGCGGAAATGCGTGGAATATGCTTTGGAGCATAACATCACTGTTCGACAAGCCGATTTACAGATCCGTTTTGCAGAGTTGGACCTTCAGCAAAGCAAATTATCACAGTATCCCGGCGCCAATTTCAGCACCAGTGCAGGCTATAGTTCAGGCCGAAACCAGGACCCTACCACTTTCGGTTTGATCACAACCGGTTACACCTTTAATAATACAACCTTACAGGCCAGTGTTGATCTTTTTAACTGGTTCTCCAAAAAAAATACAGTTGCCTCGAGAGAGCTGGACCTGAAAGCAACGCAGGAGGGAGTGGAAAAAGCGAAAAATGATGTGGCCCTGAATGTGGCGGTTGCTTACCTGCAGGTGTTATTGGGGAGGGAACAGGTTGTGCTGGCAAGAGCACAGGTGGCCCAGACATTATCTCAACTGGAAAGCACCCGTAAGCAGGTTGATGCCGGCAAACTGCCGGAACTGAATGCCGCTAACCTTGAATCTGTTTTAGCCAGCGACAGTTCCGCATTGATCAGTGCAGAGATCAGCGCCAACAAACTGTTATTGCAGATGAAAGTGCTGCTGAACCTTGACCCGGCATTGCCATTTGAAATTGCCACACCGCCCGTGGACATGATACCCGTTGAAAGTCTTGGCGATTTGCAGCCGGAAGCAGTTTATAATCTTGCCACGGTGAATATGCCACAACAAAAGGTTGATAATTTAAATATCCAGTCGGCTTTGAAGGCAGTGAAAGCTGCAAGAGGTTCTATGTATCCAACCATTTCGCTATTCGGAAGCCTGGGTACATCTTTTAATAACCGGGCACAGGAAATAAAATCTACTTCACAGATCAATGCTCCAATCGGTACGGTGAATGTGAGCGGGGTGGATTACCAGGTGTTCCCGAACACACCATTTACAAGCTACAATTATGGCAAAATAAATTACTTTGACCAGGTCAATCAAAATTTCAGGCAATCGATCGGAATAAACATCAGCGTACCCATTTTAAACGGTGGAAGCCTGAGAACTGCATGGCAACGTTCAAAGCTTAATGTGAAATCAAGAGAACTGCAAAAAGAACAGAACCAGTTTATCCTGAAGCAGGATATATATAATGCTTATAACGACGCCGTAGCTGCTTTGCAAAAATTCAATGCAGATACTAAAACAGTTGAAACATCTCAGATAGCATATGACTATGCTGCTAAAAGATATGAACTTGGGCTTTTGTCAACGTATGATCTGGTAACAACACAAACGAACCTTGCAAGAGCAAAAAGCCAGCGGCTGTATTCGCAATATGATTATGTATTTAAAATGAAATTGCTGGAATTTTATAAAGGACAAGGACTTAAACTGTAAGTTGGTAGTTTGAAGCTGAAAAGAGAATTATAAATATCATTGAATATGAATAAGAAATTGAAATGGGTATTAATAATTGCCGGGGTGCTGATTGGTGTGTTTATACTGGCTAAAGTGTTTGGCGGAGGTGATAAGGAGGAAAAAGTTGCTGTAGAAAAGGCGACAAAAAGAACCATCATTGAATCGGTAAATGCCAGCGGAAAAATTTACCCGGAACTGGAAGTAAAGATCAGCCCTGATATTTCAGGTCAGATCACTGAGCTGAATATAGAAGAAGGAGATAGTGTTTTTAAGGGACAGGTGCTGGCAAGGATCTATGCAGATATATATGCATTGCAAAGAGATGAAGCGGCATCAAGAGTTAATCAGTCTGTTGCTACCGTTGATAACAGTAAAGCAGCTTTGGATGCTTTAAAAGCTACCCTTGAGCAGGCACAATTAACCTATGACAGGAATAAAACATTATACAATCAGAAAGTTATTTCAAAATCAGAATTAGAACAATATGAAACATCGCTAAAGTCGGCACAATCCAATTACAACTCAGCTTTGCAGAATATAAAAAGTTTGCAGGCCAATGTGCAGGCAACTCAAACCGGATTAAGCAAGGCCAATAAAGATCTGAGCCGGACCACTATTACAGCCCCCATGGATGGTGTCATTTCATCTTTAAAAGTTAAGAAAGGCGAAAGTGTTGCCGGTAACAGTTTTAATGTGGGAACGGAAATGATGACCGTGGCAGATATGCGGGTATTGGAAGTAAGAGTGGATGTAGGTGAAAACGATATTGTAAAAGTCAGCATTGGTGATTCTGCAGATGTGGAAGTAGATGCCTATAATAACAGGAAGTTTAAGGGTGTGGTAACTAAAATTGCAAGCAGCACTACCAGTTCTTCAGCGCTAACATCAACTAATGATGTAACCAATTACGAGGTAAGAATAAGATTGGATAAATCTTCATATATGGACCTGGCCAATAAAACTTTTCCGTTCCGCCCGGGCATGAATGCAAGCGCCGATATCAAAACCAGGAGGGTTGATAATGTACTGGCTGTTCCAATAACAGCTGTGAATGCAAGGGTAAAAGGAAGCGATAAAAGCATGGCTGATAAAAAGAAAGAAGACCAGGAAAGCAAAGGGGAGGATGAAAATTCAATGAATGCGGATTACTCTTCAGGTGATGAACTGGAAGAGGTGGTTTTTATTTTGCAGCCAGACCAAACAGTTAAAAAAGTAGTTGTAAAATCGGGCATACAGGATATAAATTATATAGAAGTAAAAGAGGGATTGAAGGCAGGAGAAGAAGTTGTGATTGGTCCTTATAATGCAGTTAGCAAAACATTAAAGGATGGAACAAAAGTAAAGGTTGTTCCGAGAGACAAATTATTCGAAAAGAAATAATCTGTATTAATTTAAGAGCCCCGATCCGGGGCTTTTTATTGCACGGCTCAATATTGTTAACCAAAGCCGTTTCTTACCTTTAGTTTTTTATAGTAGTATAAAATTCTGCAAATGAACTTTGGCATTATTGGAAGTGGAAGCTGGGCAACAGCCCTTGCAAAAATTCTGACGGATAAAAAACATAAAATACAATGGTGGATCAGGAATGAAGCAACCATACAACATATGCTAAGCAGAAAACATAATCCGCATTATTTAAGCTCCGCATCATTTGATGTTTCTTTTTTGTCAATGTCTTCTGATATCTCGCAAGTAGTTCAACAGTCTGATGTTTTGGTCATTGCTGTGCCCTCCGCTTATATTGAAGAAAGTCTTGCTTCATTAAAACCGGAGGTTTTTGATGGAAAGAAAATTATTTCAGCGATCAAAGGAATTTTGCCCGAAAAAAATATTCTGCTGAACTACTATTTAAAAGATCAATTTAAGGTTCCGCTTGAAAATTATTTTGCAGTATTAGGGCCCTGTCACGCAGAAGAAGTTGCAGAAAAAAAGTTGTCGTATCTCACATTTTCAGGTACGGATATTACTACTGCCTCCGAAATGGCATCACATTTTTCGACAGATTATATAAGTACGATTGTTAACCACGACATATTAGGTGTGCAATATGCAGCAGTGCTTAAAAATATTTATGCTCTCGGAGCCGGAATAGCTCATGGACTGGATTATGGAGATAATTTTTTGAGTGTATATATCGCTAATGCGGCTGATGAAATGGCCGGGTTTTTAAAAAAATCAGGAGCGGAACATATAACAGTTGGTGAGCATGAAGGTGAGGATCCCATAACACATCGCAAAACTCCTAACTATGCAGCGTCTGTATATCTTGGCGACCTGCTGGTTACCTGCTACTCCTTGTATAGCCGTAACAGGACTTTCGGCAATATGATAGGTAAAGGCTATTCTGTTAAAGCCGCCCAGCTGGAAATGAATATGGTGGCAGAAGGCTATAACGCTGCAAAATGTATTTATGACATTAATAAATCTGTGGATGCGGCCATACCCATGGCAGAAACGATTTATAAAATATTGTGGCAAAATGTTAAACCTTCTGAAGGATTTAAACGCATAGAAAAGGTGCTTATCTAATATTCGGAATAAGTTTCTGAACTATTAAGTAACACCTAAAATTCACCCTATGCCACTTTTTTACCATGGATTTGTACCTACTGCCATTATAATAATGGTGCTTTGCCTGGTCTTAAAACGGTTTTATGATTTCTGGAAACAGTATCATCAAAAACTTTAACTTCACAGGCATAAACAATTTTTGAATGATCTCTTTTTTTCAAATTGTCTTTTTAATTGCAGGTGTTGTTCTTATTGTATTAAATGTTCTTGAATTTAATAAATGGCAGGAAGGAAGAAAACCCGGAAGCACAAAACCACACCCCATCCGGTGGTTTAATTATATTCTTACCTCATTAGTAGCGCTGGGTTGTGTATTAAATGTAATCTTTGCATTATTCAGAAAAGGTTAAAAGAAAAGATCAGCAGCTATTCCATCTGCCATCAGCTTTCCCTGGTTTGTCAGTATAAGAAAATCATTTTTTATTTCCATGACTCCGGACCTGAGATATTTTTCAGATTGCTGCCTGATTTTTTTTTGTTCAGCGGCGCTGAGTTTTTTTAGACTAATACCTTCCATTGTACGCAGGGAAGTCATGATATATTCATTTAATTTCTGAACCGGTGTCAGATTTTCTTCTTCAAATGAAAGGGTGTTGCCCTTTAATGATCTGATGTAAATATTATTATTTGAGATATTCCATTGCCGGCTTACTCCATTATAGGAATGAGCGGAAGGCCCGAGGCCAATATACTTTTCTCCTGACCAATAAGACGAATTATGGCGGCTTCTATAACCCGTTTTTGCAAAACTGGAAATTTCGTAGTGTTCATAACCAGTTTTTTTCAGCCAGTCCATTGTAAAGAGGAATTGTTCTGATTGCTTATCAGGATCAACGGGGGCTTTTTCTTTAAGTCGTATCATTTTGTCAAGCGGGGTTTTAGGTTCCACGGTAAGAGCATAGCATGAAAGATGTGGTACTTCAAGAGCAATAGCCATTTCAAGATTTTGTTTCCATTTTTCATTTGTTGTTAGCGGAGTTCCATAGATCAGGTCAATCGTAATGTTTTCAAAATACTGTTTGGCTGATGTTATGCTATGTAAAGCCTGCTCAGCATTATGGGCCCTGTTCATCCATCTAAGATCTTCTTCAAAAAAACTTTGTACTCCAATACTAAGCCGGTTAATCCCGGCCTTTTTCCATTCAAGCAATTTAGCTTCAGATATATCATCTGGGTTTGTTTCAATGGTAAATTCAATATCCTGACTTGGCTTATATCTCTCATTTATTTTATCAATAATCTGTTGGATGTCCGAAAATTCCAAAAGGGAAGGAGTGCCTCCGCCAAAATAGATCGTTTCAACAGGAGCATTTTCGAGATAATCTTTACGGATTTCTATTTCTTTCAATAAAGCTTCGATCAATTCGTTTTTATACAGAAGCGAGGTGGAAAAATGGAAATTACAATAATGGCAGGCTTGCCTGCAAAAAGGTATGTGTATGTAAATGCCGGCCACTTCTGTTTATGATTTAATTGAATATTTTTACCCAGAAAACTGATTATCCCCGGAAAGCCTCCATGTTTAAACTAAGACTGCAAATATCGGTTCTTGTTCTTTTATTGTCTTGTGCCTGGTTTCCCGGTCTTAGCCAAAAAAACTATCAGTTACACATAAAAGGGGTGGATAGAGATTCTGCAGGTATTGTTTCTTCAGCCGGAATTCAAACACAATTTAATTCACGATCAGCCTGCTCCGAGTATATCAATAAGCTGCCTGTCATGTTACAGGCCAAAGGTTATGTTACAGCTTCACTGGATAAAATTGAATATGATTCTGCTTTTGCAAAAATTGAATTGTTTCTCGGGGAAATGTACCGGTGGACAAAACTGGCAACAGGGAAAGATGATTCAACACTATTGGAAACTGTTGGCTGGCGGGAAAGAACCTTTGAAGAAAAACTGCTTGACTATTCTCTGATAGCTGACTGGGAAGAAAAAATATTGAATTACCTGGAGAACAATGGTCATCCGTTTGCCCGGGTGTATATCGATAGCCTGGAATTGAATAACGGAGAAGTGTCAGGGAAACTAAAGGTTGAAAAGGGACCTTTGTATAAAATTGATAGCATCAGAGTTTATGGAAATGCGAAAATCTCAAACATTTATCTACAACGATATCTCGATATTCCAAACGGTAGTATTTATAGTGAAGAAAAGCTTGCCCGCATCAGTAAAAAAATCAGGGAGCTGACTTATATAGAGGAGGAACAGCCAGCTAATCTTTCATTGCTTGGTACAGGCTCTGTGCTGAATTTGTATCTGAAGCAAAAAAGAAGCAGCCAGGTAAATGTATTGGTTGGATTTCTGCCAAATAATGATCAACTGTCTTCAAAAAAACTGCTCATAACCGGTGAAGCTAATATTCTTCTGAAAAATGCTCTGGGTGCAGGAGAAATTATCGGGTTAAACTGGCAACAGCTACAGGTAAAATCTCCGAGGTTGAATGTGCTGTTTAATTATCCATATCTGTTCCGGTCGCCGCTTGGATTAGATTTTGCCTTTGACATATTCCGGAAGGACAGCAGTTTTGTTAATATCAACCTGCAGTTAGGGGCACAATATGTTTTAAACAATAATCAGTCGGGCAAATTATTCATTCAAAGATTTCAGACATATATAAGTTCTGGTGGTATAAATGGGCAGCAGATCATTGCATCGAAAAGATTACCAGATATTGGTGATGTAAACAGTTTTAATATCGGGGTAGATTATGAGTTTAACAATACTGACTATCGCCTCAATCCAAGAAAAGGAAATGAGCTTAGAATTACTACCTCAATAGGAACTAAGAAAATAAAAAAGAATAATGAAATACTGGAATTAAAGGACCCCGGTGACCCCTCATTTGATTTCGAAACATTGTATGATACAGTTAAATTAAAAACTTACCAGTTCAGGGGCAGGCTTTCGGCTGCAAAATTTCTTCCTCTCGGAAAGCAAAGAAGCACTTTAAAAACAGCCTTAAATGCCGGCATGCTTCAAAGCGGTAATATATTCAGGAATGAACTTTTTCAGTTGGGAGGATATAAGCTTTTAAGAGGATTTGATGAAGAGAGCCAATATCTTTCTCATTTTACAATCGCAACCGTTGAGTATCGCTACCTGGTTGGGCAAAATTCTTTTTTTTATGTGTTAGCTGATGGGGGATGGGGGCGAAACAATAGTGCCGGAAACAGGAACGATTATTTTTATTTCGGAACAGGACTTGGTCTTGCTTTTGAAACAAAAGCCGGAATTTTCAATCTTGCCTGGGCGGTTGGAAAAAGAAATGATACAGAACTAAATCTTCGGCAATCAAAGATTCACTTTGGGTTTGTTAATTACTTTTAAATATCAGCTTTCTTTTTTAGCTAGCTCTTGTTATAATACTTTTGCAAAAAGCTTCATCTTGTACCGCTTCCTGATAACAGCACTATTTTTTTCCCTTACAATAAAAACGGCAGTCTCACAGACAAATGCCGACACAAGCAGTATAACCTCCAAAGACTCTGTTCAGAAAAATAGTAACACATCCGGGATTGATTCGATTGTTACTACAATTCCTCCGAAAAATACTGTTTCCATGCGGCCCCATCCTGAATATACTTTTGATATTGATACAACTATTTCTTTAAGCTCACCGGAATTCAGCCAGCGAATTTTAGAACATCATCCCTATTTTGGATTTGGAAGTAAAGCAATCGATTTCAGAGGGGGCTCAACCCCAAAAATTTTTAAGGGGAAAGAAATAATTTTTTACCTGCTCATTTTGCTTTTGCTGTTTTTTGCACTATTAAAAAATGCCTTTCCGAAATATTTTAATGACTTATTCCGGGTATTTTTCAGAACAACCTTAAAGCAAAAGCAGATCAGCGAACAGTTGGAGCAAACACCACTACCCTCGCTTTTACTGAATGGTTTTTTTGTCATTTCCGGGGGCCTTTACATGGCTTTTATTATTGATCATTATAAATTAAATCCGCTTGGAAACTTCTGGATTTTGTCTGCTTATTGCTGTGCCGGGCTTTCCATTATTTATTTGTTGAAATTTTTAAGCATAAAAACAGCAGGCTGGCTTTTTAGTATGTCCGAGGCTGCCGATTCCTATATATTCATTGTTTTTGTGATAAATAAGATGATCGGGATATTAATATTGCCCTTTTTGATACTTCTTGCTTTTACTATGGGCTATTTAAACCAGGCAGGGTTAGTTCTTTCTTATTGCCTGATCGGCGGCATGTTACTTTACAGGGCAATTCTGACCTTTGCAACAATCCGTAATCAGGTAAAAGTCAACCCTTTTCATTTTTTTCTGTATCTCATTGCTTTTGAAATAGCACCGCTGCTTCTTATAGGCAAAGTGGTATTGGAATTTCTCAGTATAACTACCTAACTTTGCAGCCAACTTTAGCCGAACCGAACATGAGTAAAAATGGGGTTAATAAGGCCGATGTGCAGGCCAAAGAAATACACAAAATCCTGATTACCCAGCCTAAACCAGAGAGTGACAAGTCCCCGTACTTTGAACTTTCCAGAAAATTTAAGGTAGAACTGGAGTTTTTCCCATTAATACACCTGGAGGGTATACCTGCAAGAGAATTTCGTAAGCAAAAGATTGAAATTCAAAGCTATACAGGTGTAATCTTCACCAGCAGGAATGCCATTGATCATTTTTTCCGCACTTGCGAAGAAATGAAAGTAAGTGTTTCACAGGACACCAAGTATTTCTGTATTACCGAAGCGGTGGCTCTTTATCTTCAAAAATTTATCCTTTACAGGAAGAGAAAAGTTTTTTATGGGGCTGATGGAACGAATAAAAGCCTTTTTGAAGTTATCAGTAAGCATAAAAACAATGAAAAATTCCTGTATGTATGTTCTGAAAACCAGCAGGATAATGACATTGTAAACTGGCTAAAAGCCAATGATTGTGATTTCACACTTGCCTTCATGTATCGCACACAAAGCAGTGATGTAAGAGAGGCTTTCAACCAGAATGAATTTGATATAATCTGCTTTTTTACTCCAAGCGGCGTACGAAGCCTGTTTGATAACTTTCCAAAATATAAGCAGAACGGAACTGTAATAGGTACATTCGGTAACAACACATCTAAAGCTGCGGAAGAGGCTGGTTTGAAGCTTGAAATAATAGCACCTCAGCCTGAAGCACCCAGTATGGTTGCTGCGCTGGATCAGTTTCTATCCGGTACAATGAAGAAAAAATAATAATTTTATAAATTCGGTTTAAAGGCACTCAACAGAGTGCCTTTTTTATTATGCAGAATTTAGCAGGAATTATTACTTTACTTCTATGGCCGGTTCAAATCATCTCATTAATGAAACAAGTCCATACCTGCTTCAGCATGCTAATAACCCTGTTGATTGGTATCCATGGGGAGATGAGGCCCTTAATAAAGCAAAAAATGAAAACAAACCCATTCTTGTAAGTATTGGATATGCGGCCTGTCACTGGTGTCATGTTATGGAAAGAGAAAGTTTTGAAAATGATGCAACGGCTGCAATAATGAATGAGCATTTTGTCAATATAAAAATTGACAGGGAAGAAAGACCGGATCTTGATCATATCTATATGGATGCAGTTCAGGCAATGACCGGTAGCGGTGGATGGCCCCTGAATGTTTTCTTAACGCCTGATGCAAAACCCTTTTTTGGCGGAACGTATTTTCCTCCACAAAGAGCATTTAACAGGCCTTCATGGAAAGAAGTGCTTTATGGAGTAGTGCAGGCATTCAATGAAAAAAGACATGAGATAAATGCCCAGGCCGAAAACCTAACGGAACATCTTCAGCAATCTAATTCTTTTGGTATACAAACGACAAGAGATGATCGAGTTTTTGCGGAGGACAAAATTCATGAGTCGTTTAAAAATGTAATGAAAATAGCAGACAGGCAATGGGGCGGATTTGGCAGGGCGCCAAAATTTCCTCAAACATTCACAATAGACTTCTTATTGAGGTATCATTATTTTTTCAATATCAATGAAGCTTTGGATCAGGCATTTTTAAGCCTTGATAAAATGATTGATGGAGGTATTTATGATCAGGTTGGTGGAGGTTTTGCCAGGTACTCTACTGATTCAGAATGGCTGGTTCCTCATTTTGAAAAAATGCTATATGATAATGCGCTGTTATTGTCAGTTATAAGTGATGCATACAGACTTACAGGCAATGAGAGATACAAAGAGGTTATTGAGGAAACAATGAGTTTTATTGTAAGGGAATTAATGCATTCCGACAATGGATTTTATGCGGCATTAGATGCGGATAGTGAAGGGATAGAAGGTAAGTTTTATGTGTGGTCGAAAGCTGACGTTGAACGCCTGTTAGGGAAAGAGGCGACAACTTTTTGCAGATTTTTTGATATAACCGAAAACGGCAACTGGGAACATTCAAATATTCTTTGGAGAAAAAAGACTATTGAACAATTTTCATCTGAGAATAATCTTCCGAAAAATGAATTAAATAAAATTATACAAAGAGGCAAAAAAAGATTGCTGGAGGAGAGAAATAAGAGGGTCCGACCCTTACTTGATGACAAAATCATTCTCGGGTGGAATGCTTTAATGAATAGTGCTTGTACACAAGCTTACCGGGCTACCGGGCAGCAGTCTTATAAGCAGCTTGCAATTGACAATATGAATTTTCTCCTGGCCAACTTTGCGGGAAATAATAAAGGAGAATTTTATCATACATGGAAAAATGGCCAGGCTAAGTATCCAGCGTTTCTCGATGATTATTCTTTTTTGATTGATGCATTATTAAATCTGCAGGAAATTACGGGTGAAACTTTTTGGCTCCAGGAAGCCAAAGAAATTACTAAGTACACCATTGAAAACTTTAGTGACCAGGATAGTGTTTTCTTTTTATACACTAAGATTGACCAAGCAGATGTTATCTTAAGAAAAAAAGAAGTTTATGATGGCGCAATACCATCGGGTAATTCAGTAATGGCTAATAATCTGCTACGATTATCGGTTTTGCTTGATGATAACCTGTGGAGTAAAAGGGCTCAAAAAATGGTGGCGGGGCTTGAGAAAGCAATTACCAGCCACCCCTCATCATTTGCAAACTGGCTTTGTGTTTATACGAACTTGAATTTTGGGTTGAGCGAAATTGTTATCACCGGGTTTGATATTAATCAATTAAAAAAAGATGTAATAAGAAAATATATACCAAATCTTGTACTGATGTCAGTCACAAATGAGCATTCAACATACCCACTTTTGCAGGGAAAGAAAGTTTCAGATCGGGGGTCAATTTTTTTATGTCGTAATTACACTTGCCAGGCCGCCGTATTTTCCGCAGACGATCTTATTACACTGATAAACAGGGAAAAAAAGAAGTAATTAATTTTTAGTTAATACAATAAAATCCTGCCCGCATCCGTTTGAAAATTTACGCCGTAAAAGGCGCTTTGAATCGAAAAAAATAAATCTTAACGTTGTGTTAGAGAACAGTTCAAAACATTATATTTGCTCCTTACCCTTTAAGTGTATGAAAATGAAAAACCTTTACTACACCCTGTTAGCAGCCGTCTGCCTGACTATGATGTCAAGTTGCGGAATTCTTGGGGGGAAGAAAAATAAAGGAAAAGGCGGAAGCCTTCCTAATGATGGACAGGTGCACGGTATTGCTCCGGGAAGTAAGTACTCTCTTCCGAAGCCTCCGGGTATGGTCTATATTCCCCAGGGAACATTTCACATGGGCCCCAGTGATGAGGATCCTGCTTATGCATTCAGTGCAAGGAACCGCTCGGTTTCAATCAGTGGTTTCTGGATGGATGCGACAGAGATAACCAATAACGAATACCGCCAGTTTGTATACTGGGTTCGTGACTCTGTTGTAGCAAGAAATATGGGTTATGTTAAGACCGGTAAAGATGGCAATGAGTATGTGGATTGGGCTAAAATGAAAACATTTAAGTGGGGTGATCCACAGGAAATGGAAAAATTAGCCGCTACCCCGTTGATCCTTCCTCCGGATGACAGAATTTTTGGTAAAAAAGAAATTGATCCTTCTAAAATAATTTTTCACTCTGAAGTATTCGATCTTAAAGAAGCAGCGAAAAGAGAAAATGCCGGTAAGCCAAGATCAGCATTTATCGTAAAGAAAGATGTTCCTATTTATCCTGATACGCTTTGCTGGATTCGTGACTTCTCTTATTCATATAACGAGCCAATGACAAAGCGGTATTTTTCTCACCCCGCTTTCGGAAACTATCCTGTTGTTGGTGTAAACTGGAAACAAGCTACTGCGTTTTGTGAGTGGAGAACACATTTCCTGAACGCTTACCTTGATTCAAAAAAGAGAACACAAGAGTCTGACTTCCGTCTTCCGACAGAAGCACAATGGGAATATGCGGCCCGCGGCGGACGTTCACAATCAATGTTTCCATGGGGTAACTATTACCTGAGAAATAAGAAGGGATGTTTAATGGCCAACTTCAAACCCGGCCGTGGTAATTATCCAGAAGATGGAGGTTTCTATACAGTTCGTGCCGATGCATACTGGCCTAATGACTATGGCCTGTACTGTATGGCAGGAAACGTTGCTGAATGGACCTCTTCAATCTATTATGAAGGAAGAAATAATTTTCAGCATGATATGAACCCTGATGTTCGCTGGAATGCAAAAGATGATGATCCTCCCCTGATGAAGCGTAAAATCATCCGTGGCGGTAGCTGGAAGGATGTGGGCTATTATTTACAAACTGGTACCAGTACTTATGAATACCAGGACTCAACCAAATCTTACATTGGCTTCCGTTGTGTGATTGATTTACCTGCTGCCCCGACAAAAGGTCGCCGTAGCAAATAACCAAAACCCTCAACTGACTATTTGAACCGAAAAATTTTTGAGAGGACAGTGAAAAGAAAATCTGTCCTCTCAACATTTCACTCATAAAATTCAACCACTAAACTCTAAAAAATCCAATTATGGCAGCAGCTATTCCTTCCAAAGTAAGTAAATGGGTAGACGTAGGCGTTTCTTTTGGTGCAGCACTTGTAATCTGGGGTGCACTCAGAAAAATTACCCATGCTCCTGATGCAGACACATGGCTCTGGATCGGTCTAACCACAGAGGCAATAATCTTTACACTCTACGGTATATTATATGCCATTTACCCGCCAATAAAAGATGGCTCACATGATGAAGAGCAATTTTCTGTTGCTGGTCAAAAAACAAGAGCTGCCTTTGGCTCTATGGATAAAATGCTGCTGGAAGCAGATATTACTCCTGACACCATGAAGAGACTGGGAGATGGCTTCAAACAACTAAATACAACTGTAACTGGTTTAAACGGTATCACTGATACTGTTGCTGCTACTGAAACTTTTGCAGCAAAAACAAGAGAAGTTACAGGACAACTGGATAAAGTAAAAGATGCATATAGTACTGCAGCTTCTTCTGTAGGTGCATTTAACACTGCTACAGAAGGTGCCAAAGTATTCCATGAGCAGATTCAGGTTCTTACAAAAAATCTGTCTTCTTTGAATACAATTTATGAGCTGGAATTGCAGGAAAGTAACAACCACCTGAAAGCCCTGAATGCTTTCTATGGTAAACTTTCTGAAACTTCTGCTTCAATGCTGAACAGCGCTGAAGATGCCTTGAAAGTAAAAGATCAGATTGGACACCTGGCTACAAACCTGGGTCGCCTGAACAACATTTATGGCAATATGCTGACAGCAATGCAGGGTCGCAACTAATGCTAAATGTAAATTGAACGAAAGTCATCATTTCTAAATCCAATAAAATAAGGTAATCATGTCTTTACCTAAAGAACCCCGGCAGAAGATGATCAATATTATGTACCTGGTGTTAACAGCACTGTTGGCACTAAACGTATCATCAGAGATCCTCAATGCCTTTAAAACAGTAAGACGAAGCCTGGAAAACACCAACGTAACTGTTACCCAGTCCACCGCTACTATCCTGAAATCTTTGGAAGATAAAACTACGGACCCTCAAACAAAAGACAGGGCTGTTGTCTGGTTTCCTAAAGCTCAGGAAGTAACAAAGATTTCCCAGGGTTTGTATGATAAAATAGAAGCGCTTAAAAATAAGATCATAACATTAGCTGGTGGAAAGCCAGGTGATCCTTCTGTATCTTTTAAGGAAGATAACCTTGACATCGTTACTAAACTTATGGTAAAGGATGGAGAGGGTAAAAAATTAAAAGCGCTACTTGAAGATTATTCAAAACAAATAAAAGGTATTGATCCTGAATTTGACAGTGCATTTGCAAAACCATTTGTAGATGTAAGTAATCCTCCGGGTAATGACGGAAAAACAAAAGACTGGGATGTAGCATATTTTCATATGGTACCAACTGTAGCCGGTCTCACAATCCTAAGTAAGTTCCAAAACGATATAAAAACAGCCGAAAACAAGGTTGTTGCTTATTGTCACCAGAAGGTAGGCGAAGTAAAAGTGATCTTCGATTCATATGCTGCCATCGTAGGTCAGAATTCGAACTACCTGATGCCCGGCCAGGAAATTGAGATCAGGGCAGGAATCGGAGCCTTTAGTAAAGCTGCTCAGCCAACAATTAATATTGGTGGTTCCACTGTTGCTATAGGTGAAGAGGGATTTGCTACTTATAAAACCCAGGCTGGAGGAGTAGGTTCTCACAGTGTTCCTGTAAGAATCAGCTTCTTTAACCAGACAACGGGTAAAGAAGAAATCAAAGAAGTAAAAGTTGATTATGTGGTGGGTTCTGCAAATGCTTCAATTGCTCTTGATAAGATGAATGTTCTTTATATTGGGGTTGATAATCCTATTACCATTGCAGCAAGTGGTGGCGGAGATGATAAGGTTCAGGCAGTGATAACCGGCGGTGGTGGTAGTTTAACAAGAGTTGGTAATGGAAAATATGTTGCGAGGGTTAACTCAGTTACTGATGATTGCCGTATCACCGTCTCTGTTGAAGGAAAAGTTGCCGGTGCAGGCTCATTCAGGGTTAGAACAATTCCTGATCCTGTTGCCACAGTTGGGGGAGTTATGAGTAATGAAAACATGCCAGCAGGCCAGTTCAGAGCACAATCAGGTGTGGGTGCCTTTATTAAAGACTTCCCGTTTGACTTAAAATATACTGTTGTTAGTTTTACACTAACAGCTGATAATGATCAGGGGTATATTGATGAAGCGCCTTGCCAGGGCAATACATGGAGCCCGGAAGCGTTAAGAATTATACGTGGTTTAACAGCCGGGAGAACTGTGACCATTGATAATATCAGGGCACAGGGACCAGATGGCAGGGTAAGAAAAATACCAGGTCTTGTTTACTATATTAAATAAATATGAGGGATATGAGAACACTTATTGTAAAATCTTTTCTGGGAGTATTGCTGATTGGCCTTGTGGCACAATCTGCGGATGCCCAGCGTAGCGGCAGGAGAAGAAATAACCAGCCTTCTACCACTGACACTACTGGTAATCAGCAGCAGCAGAATAATAATAACACTGCTCCATCAGGCTACGACCCCTATGGAAATATTCCAATTGTGGTTGATTCTTCTGGCATGATTGATAATGAGGTTAAAAAGTCTTTGCGTCCGGATAATGCATTTGATAAAACAAACCTGACAGCAAGAACACCTTTAGCATATGATCACATCAGGTGGGATGATGCTCTTTATGCAGAAAAGGTTTGGAGAGAACTTGACCTGAGGGAGAAAATGAATCGTGTTTTCCAATATGAGGCAGCAGATGATAATGGCAGCCAGATTTTTGTAGATATGCTTTTAAAAGCAGTTCGTTCAGGAGAAGTTACTGCATTTGCTGATGACCGGTTTACAACCCCAAAGAGTTTACCAGAAATTGAGCAATTAACTGTAGGAACTGCAGACACAGTTCCCCAAACAGATCCTAACGATCCTTCAAAAATTATCAAGTATATCGTTACAAGAGCAAGCTTTGATCCTAAGACCGTGAACAAAATTGCTATAAAAGAAGAATGGGTGTTTGACAGGGAATCCAGCCGAATGGTGTGTAGAATTTTAGGAATTGCTCCTTTGAAGACTTTATATCTGCCCAATGGTAAAGAAAGGGGAAGCTCAGTAATGTTTTGGGTTTACTATCCGGATTTGAGGCCGACCCTGGCAAAATATGAGGTTTATAACCCCAAAAATATGGGTCAAAGCCGAATGACCTGGGAAGAGCTTTTCGAAAGCCGTATGTTCAGCAGCTATATTGTTAAATCAACGCTGGATAATCCGGGTAATAAAATGATCAGGCAATACATTAAGGATCCTATTCTTGCTCTTCTTGAAGGCGATAATATTAAAGAAAAGATATTCAATTTCGAACAAGATTTGTGGTCATACTAACCTGAAAGTTATATATAGTTTAAATAGAATTTAAAGCCCCTGCAAAGGGGCTTTTTTAATCACTTAGTTGCTGGAGATTTATAAAAAAAGTTATCAAGATCGTAAAAGTCCTATAGGAAAATTAAAGAATTGTCGTATTTTCGTTACGGTTT
>DAOLIV010000015.1:0-81371 GCA_035328345.1 Chitinophagaceae bacterium
CGGACCCCCGCCAATTCCTTTGAGTTTCAACCTTGCGGTCGTACTTCCCAGGTGGGATACTTAATGCTTTCGCTCAGACACTTACTGTGTATCGCAAATGTCGAGTATCCATCGTTTAGGGCGTGGACTACCAGGGTATCTAATCCTGTTTGATCCCCACGCTTTCGTGCCTCAGTGTCAATATCCGTGTAGCCAGCTGCCTTCGCAATTGGTGTTCTATGTCATATCTAAGCATTTCACCGCTACATGACATATTCCGCTTACCTCCAGAGTATTCAAGACAGATAGTATCAATGGCAGTTTCCGGGTTAAGCCCGGAGATTTCACCACTGACTTAACAGCCCACCTACGCACCCTTTAAACCCAGTGAATCCGGATAACGCTTGCACCCTCCGTATTACCGCGGCTGCTGGCACGGAGTTAGCCGGTGCTTATTCTTCTGGTACCGTCAAGCGAGAAAGAATTCCCTTTTTTCGTCCCAGATAAAAGAAGTTTACAATCCAGAGGACCTTCATCCTTCACGCGGCATGGCTGGTTCAGACTTTCGTCCATTGACCAATATTCCTTACTGCTGCCTCCCGTAGGAGTCGGGCCCGTGTCTCAGTGCCCGTGTGACTGGTCGTGCTCTCACACCAGTTACTGATCGTAGGCTTGGTGGGCCGTTACCCCGCCAACTACCTAATCAGCCGCACACCCATCTTCAAGTGATAAATCTTTAAAATTAAAAAGATGCCTTTTCAATATACTATGGGGTATTAATCCAAATTTCTCTGGGCTATTCCCCGCTCGAAGGAAGGTTCTGTACGTGTTCCGCACCCGTTTGCCGGTCGCCAGCCTCTGTATTGCTACAAAGCTGCTGCCCCTCGACTTGCATGTATTAAGCCTGCCGCTAGCGTTCATCCTGAGCCAGGATCAAACTCTCCATTGTAAATGTTGTTTGATGCTGACATTTAATTCTCTTAGAAAATTAACGTGTCAAATCGAATTTATTTCGCTTGACTTACCTTGTTGTTTTATCCCGATGGCTATCGGGATAAGTGCTATTGTTTCCCAACTTTCAAAGATCTTTTGGCTTTACTTGCCATCCCTTTTTTTAAAGGGAGTGCAAAGGTAAGGGCCT
Organism: Chitinophagaceae bacterium; assembly: GCA_035328345.1. GTDB lineage: Bacteria > Bacteroidota > Bacteroidia > Chitinophagales > Chitinophagaceae > JJ008. The sequence continues at coordinate 1,121 of DAOLIV010000015.1, forward strand.
GTATATTTCTACCAAATTTTTTTTCGATTTTATTCGATTTTTTTGGCTTGAAAATCAAAAACTTTTGTGAAGAACTTGCCCGTTTTTAAAAGCGGGCTGCAAAGATACGACAAGGCATGTTATCAGCAAAGTTTTAAACTTAGTTTTATTCACATTTGGCTCCCCATGTATTCACATAATACGGCAAAGCCAGAATGATTTATTAAAAACAAAAAGCAAACTACTGGCAAGAAACTAATTACTAACTTACTCATAACGAGAAACTTACCCGGGAATAAAGAGTAGAATAGTAGAAATATTTCTTGCCTCATAATCCAAAATAGCCTTCTGGATATTCAACAGAGATTAGAAAAAGTCCATGTGGGGGTACGCTAAAATTAGCTCTTGTACAATCTTTCGCTTTAATAATAGAATGAAATTCATCAATTGAAATTTGTCCTCTTCCAACTCTAAGCATTGTTGCAGTTAGTGCTCGCACCATTCCCCTCAAAAACCTGTTTCCCTTTACATGATAAATGAGTAAATCATTTTCAGCTATCCATTTACTTTGAATTAAATCACACTTGAATGTTTTAACCTGAGTATTGCGTTTAGAAAATGAAGTAAAGTCTTCATACTTCATAATTTCTTTAGCAACCAAGTTCATTTTTTCAATATCAAGAGTATATGGAAAATAAAAAGCCCTATCTTTTACAAAAGGATTTTTTTTCTGAGTGATATAATATTTATACTCTCTGCTTACCGCATCGAACCTCGAATGAGAATCAGCATGAACCTCAATTATCCTTTTAACTACAATATCGTCTGGCAGTATCGCATTTAAATTGTAGACATACTTCTCCTTAAGCTGCTTTCCATCTAATCCACCAATATCAAAGTGAAAAAAATTCTGCAGTGCATGCACACCTGCATCCGTTCTCGATGAACCGGTTAAAACAATCCTTTCTTTAATCAATACCTGAAAGGCTTTTTCAATTTCATCCTGGATTGTATTTGAATTCTTTTGAGTTTGAAAACCACTGTAGTTAGTCCCCTTATAGGAAACTTCTAAGAAATAACGGGGCATGTTTGAAGTTATAGCAGTTTAATTTCAGTATTTATCTCAACATAGCTTTAAAACGGTTTATATAATATTGATCCTTTAACTCATTTTCCAGATATCCATAGCCTGCGGGATCAACAACAAACTTATATGCCGTATCAAAAAATCTGTATTTTCCTTCATCAGTTAAAAATAACGACCCCAGGTTTCTGACCTGATTTGTAGAGAAGCATTTTAGTTTAAAATAACTTCTGGCTTCTGAAATCATATTATCATCCCCCTGAACAGATGCCATTTTTTTCCTGAGTTCAAAAAAATCATCCTCAGTAGCAGTTGCAGTACAGTTATTTCCAAAATTTGGCTCAACTGTTTTTGCTGATGAATCTTTATTGATTGTACTAACTTCTTTTTTTTCCTGCTGAGCTGTGTCCGGAGTAATTTCTATAAACTTAACTTCCTGTTTTGGCGTATCATCTTTCCTGGCAACAACTGGTTTTGTGTTAGGGATAAGAATTCTTACCGTATCAATCAAGCCATCTGAATACTTATCGATATACGTCAAACCGAAACCTTCAGTTGTTGAACTTTCTGATTTCTTTGTTACCTGGGACTTTGTATACCTGATGCCAAGATCAACTTCATCAATTTTCTTCTTCTCTGGTTCTTTCTTAGGAATATCGTTCTTTTTCTCTTTAATGGGATCAACTTCAATCTTTTCAGCTGTCTTTACAATCTTAGTTGTGTCTACCAAAGATGGCTTTTCATCAACTTTCTGAACCAGCTCTTTCCGATCATTATCAATTGCAGTAACTGAAACAGTATCTTTTTTTGAAACATCTTTCTTTTCTTCCCTGACCGGATCACTCTTACTTTTTTCTGAGATCTTCACAAGAGTAGTTGTATCCGTAGCAGGAGGTTGTTCAATTTTCTTGGTTATTTCTTTTTCTTCCTTATTTGCAGATTTTGAGTTTGCAGTAATGGAAATGGTATCTTTTGGTGGAGCATCTTTCTTTTGGCCTTTATTCTCTTCTACCCTATTATTACTCTCTTTTATTGAAGGATCACCAGTTGCTTTTGCGAGAATATCACTAAATTCAGAATCGTCTTTATTACTCTTTACTTCATTCTTAACTTCTGAAGAAGTTTTATTTGAACTCATGAGAATCTCCATCGATTGAAGGTCAAAGAGCCCCCAACCTTTATCTTTTAAATTCTTTAATATAAATCCATGGTCTTTATGATTGATATTGATTGAAAAATTTTGTTCGGGCCATTTGTTTTGGGAAAATCCGAGTTTAATTGAATAGGTTGTGTCTCTCAGTTTAGGTAATATAAGATACCCCGACCCGGACGAACTATATATGTTTCCTTCCATTTTAATAAAAAAGGGATCTTCATTTTCGGATTGCACATAAACAAAGAATACCTTTTGTGATGAAACCTTAAGGGCTGATACTGAGAGTAAAAGGATTACGGTAAGTTTTTTCATATTCCCGGTATTGGTGGCTAAGCAAATTTACTTCAAATATCATCTAACATTTATATATAAGATCAACAACTTGTTAATACTGTAACCATCTGTCACATTTATACGTCTTCTGTATTCTGAGATTTTTAATTTTGCACCTCACTAAAATACACATATGAAAAGAATATTTTTTGCCCTTTTGGTTCTGTTTTCTGTTGGCCAGATCATGGCTCAGCCAGTTGACTCAAAAGATACCAGTTGGAAGAAGTTATACCGGGAAACACCAACAATCATCAATAACCTGGTTCATACTAAACTTGAATTAAAACCAGATTTCAGCAAATCATATTTATATGGTAAAGCATGGATAACCCTCAGGCCCCATTTTTATGCTACTGATTCTTTGACGCTTGACGCCAAAGGAATGGAGTTTAAAAATGTTGCCATTGTAAAAGGAAGTAAAATGGTGCCGCTAAAATATGATTACGACGATTGGCTGTTGAGGATTAAGCTGGACAAGACCTATAAATCAAATGAGAGCTATACAATATATATTGACTACACAGCCAAACCTGATGAATTTGACAAAAAATATTCCGAAGACGGAGCCCTGCTTGGTATAAAGGGTATGTATTTTATTAACCCCAAAGGCGAAAGGAAAAACTATCCAACACAAATATGGACACAGGGAGAGACTGAATCAAACTCTGCGTGGTTCCCAACTATTGATAAGACCAATCAGAAAACAACAGAGGAAATAACAGTAACTGTTGATAACAAATATGTGACATTGAGTAACGGGAAACTTGTTTCTCAAAAAAAGAACAGCGATGGCACCCGTACAGACTACTGGAAAATGGATCTGCCACATGCTCCCTACCTCTTCTTTTTAGGTGTAGGAGAATATGCTGTTGTAAAAGACTCCTGGAGAGGAAAGGAAGTAAATTACTATGTAGAGCCGGAATATAAATCCGTTGCCAAAAGAATTTTCGGTAATACCCCGGAAATGATGAGTTTCTTTTCAAATATCACAGGAGTTGATTTTCCCTGGGCAAAATATTCACAGATCACCGGAAGAGAGTATGTAGCTGGCGCAATGGAAAATACAACTGCAACCATTCATCAGTCCAGCGCTCAGCAGGATGCAAGAGAATTAGTGGACGGAAACAATTGGGAAAGCACTATTGCCCACGAATTATTCCATCAGTGGTTCGGGGATTATGTGACTACTGAAAGCTGGAGCAATATTACGGTCAACGAATCTTTTGCCAACTATAGTGAAGTATTATGGAATGAATACAAGTATGGTAAAGATGCTGCTGATGATCAAAATTATGGTGATATGCAAGGTTACTTAATGAGCGGAAGTGAAAATAAGGACCTTGTACGTTTTCATTATAATTACAGAGAAGATGTTTTCGATGCTGTAAGCTATAATAAAGGTGGACGTATATTACATATGCTCAGAAATTACGTTGGTGACAGCGCCTTTTTCAAATCACTGAATAATTATTTAACCACAAATAAATTCAAATCAGCAGAAGCACATCAACTAAGGCTTGCTTTTGAAGAAGTAACGGGTCGTGACCTTAACTGGTATTTTAACCAATGGTATTTTGGAAGCGGTCATCCTAATGTTGAAATAGATTATGTTTATGATGATGCAGCAGGTAAAGTAAATGTAATTGTTAAGCAAATTCAGAAGTCAGGAAAAATCTTTAAGCTACCGATCGCTATTGATATTTATAATGGTTCCTCTAAAACCCGTTATAATGTATGGGCCAACAGCGCCGCTGACACTTTTAGTTTTAATTATTCAAAAAGACCAGACCTTGTAAATGTTGATGCGGACAAAGTGATGTTATGGACCAAAAAAGATAACAAGACCCTTGATAATTATATCCATCAATATAAATATGCCGGTAGTTATCTTGATAGAAGAGAAGCAATAGATTTTGCTTCAAAAATGCAAAATGATCCCAAGGCAGCCGAGTTTCTTGTATCAACACTTAACGACAAATATGAAGGGTTAAGAAACTTTGCTATTGGCAAACTTGATCTTAAGAAAGAAAACGTAAAGACAGCGGCAGAGCCGATCCTTCTTAATCTTGCGAAAAAAGATAAGTACTCTACAGTAAGAGCTAATGCTATTCAAAAGTTAGGCGAATTAAAGAAACCCGAATATGCCAGCCTGTTCAAGTCTGCAGTTAGTGATTCATCTTATACAGTATCCGGGAATGCTTTAAGTGCATTAGGAAAAGTTGATAGTGAAGAGGCCCTTGCCCAAGCAAAAAAATTGATAAATCAATCTTCTAAAGGAGTTTTGAAAAATGCCATTATCAGTGAAATTGTCAAGTCTGGCGATGAAAGCATGGCTGACAAGATCATTGGCGAATTCGCTGATATGCCATTAAGCCAAACAAAATTCCAAGCCCTGAATGGTATAAGCACTTACCTGGCAGCTATCAAAGATCCTGCTAAAGTAAAATGGGGAGTTGAGGAGATTGTAAAATTCAGAGATGCTATACCTGAAGCATTTAAGAGTCAGACAGATCCGTTTATTAATGGAATGATACTGAAAGGACTTCTGGCAAATAAGGACAAAGCCGCCAAAGCTGATCCTGGAAATACAGCCCTTCAAGAACTAGTTAGTTATATAAAATCAACACTACCCGAAGACGATAAAAAAGGATTTTAATTATTTTGAATCCCCTCTAAGTGAGGGGATTTTTTTTACCAACTACCGCTGGCGCCGCCGCCACCAAAACTTCCTCCTCCAAAACCGCCAAATCCACCACCACTACTTCCTCCTCCTCCAGACCAACCACCGCCACTCCAGCCACCAAACCCACCTCTTGAAACATAAGTTCCTCCACCTGAACGACCACCAAAAATTATCATAAGCACAATGATGATAATTATTATGGTAAATGGCGAAGGGCCGATACCCTTCTTTTTCTTACTGCCATAGTTATCCGGAGCTTTGTACTCTCCCGCTGCAGCTTTAATTATTGCATCTGTTCCTTCATCAATTCCCCTGTAGTAATTATCATTTTTAAAATTGGGAACAATATAATTATCAATGATGCTTTTGGCCGTTATATCAGGGATAGCTCCTTCCAATCCATAACCAACTTCAATTTTTAACTTCCGGTCGTCTTTAGCTATCAGTAATACAATCCCGTTATTGATATCCTTGTTCCCAACTCCCCATCTTCTCCCGATCTCAAGAGCTACTTCATCAACCGTATAGTCGGCTGTGGTTGGAATGATAACAACAGTAATTTGATTAGATGTGCTGTCATCATATGCCACCAACTTTGATTCCAATGCCTCAACCTGAAATGAGGTCAGTGTCTTTGTAAAATCATTTACCAGTTTCTGGGGAACCGGTTTAGGCGGAATCACCTTTTCAATTTGTGCAAACACACTTATTGAAAACAATAACGAAAGTATGAGAGTGAGTTTCTTCATTAAAACTATCTGCCGAAAACTATATCATCCGGTAATTCATTTTTATCTGATTCCCTGTCGTAAGGAAAATGCTGATACAATGCATCACCAACCTGGATCACACATTCAGCAATTCCTTTGGCATAATCATTTTTATTAAAGCTGGCGAGCATTTCGCCAACAACTTTTGTCCAGTATTCTGTTCCTACTTTCTCATGTATTCCCTTGTCTCCAAAAACTGCCAGTTGCCTGTCCTTAATTGCGATGTAAACAAGAACCGCATTACGTTGGTCTGTTTTTTCCATTTTAAGAGAATAGAAAACTTCGGAGGCCCTATCAATTGCATCCATCCAGCTGCAATGGCTTTCCACAAAAACCCTGACTTCGCCGCTGGTTCTTTTTTCAGCCCGGCGAATTGCCTTTACGATAAGATGTGACTCTTCATCTGTAAAGAATTTCTTCTTTCTGGGGAATAATGACATTAGATCAAAAGGTATAACTATTTGATGTCAAACTTAATGTCAGGTGCCTTTTCAGTTCCCGGATCAGCTTTGTAATAAGCTTTGCTTGAAAATCCAAATAAACCAGCCAGCATATTTCCCGGGAATCGTTTTACACGAAGATTATAAGACTCGACTGATTTATTATAATCCTGTCTTGCCACGTTGATACGGTTTTCCGTTCCTTCAATCTGGGTCTGAAAATCCTGGAAAGCTTTAGTTGTTTTAAGATCAGGATAGTTTTCTACAACTGCAAGAAGTCTTCCAAAGGCACTCCTTAGATCTCCCTGCGCCTGCTGGTATTTATCTAATGTCGCAGGATCATTGATATCAACATTAATTGAAGTAGCTTTTGCCCTTGCATCCAGTACTTCCCGTAAAGTTGATTTTTCGAAATTGGCTGATCCTTCAATTGTTTTTATAACACTGTTGTATAAATCAGTTCTTCTCTGATAATTCGTCTCAACATTACTCCATACTTTCTGAACATTCTGATCTCCGCTTACAAGTTTGTTGTAGCCACTGCATCCCCACACTCCGAGTATGAGAACAAGACCTAGAATTACAAATATTGTGATGTTACGGGTTCCTTTCATTTTTTTGGGGTTTAATGAGTGATAAAATTATGATTTTTGAAATTTCTGCTGGTATTTTTTCGGCTAATGCACTTCTTCCAACGGTAAATTGCATCGCAACATCTGTGCGGCATGGTTTTGGCAACCAGAAACGCCGGAACCCCGTTGTTAATTATGTAACCTTTGTCTTATGCGAATTGCCTTAATTCTTCTGTTTATCTCAACTTGTCTCCTCATTCAATGTAAAAAATCTTCAGACAATGGTGACCCAGTAGACCCGGGACCTGTTACGATCAAAGATTCAGCAATTGTTGAAAACCTGAATTTTCCATGGGAAATTTTGTGGGGACCAGATAATTTTATCTGGATGACAGAAAGAGGTGGAAAGATCAGTCGTGTGAATCCCTCAACAGGTGTTGTTTCACTGCTTCATACGGTATCCGATGTGGCGACTAATGGAGAAGGCGGGTTGCTTGGAATGGTACTGCATCCAAATTTCACCAGTACTCCTCATGTTTTTGTAGTTTATAATTATAATTCAGGGGGCTACAAAGAAAAGGTTGTTCGATTTACTTACAGTGGAGGAGCTCTATCAAATCCTTTAACAATCATTGAAAACATTGCTGCCTCATCCGTTCACAATGGCTCTCGTTTGCTGATCACTCCAGACATGAAATTATGGATCACAACAGGAGATGCTTCCAATACTTCTCTTCCGCAAAATACTTCTTCAACAAGCGGTAAAATTCTAAGATTGAATCTGGATGGAACTGTTCCTTCTGACAACCCGGTTGCCGGAAATCCTTTTTGGAGTTTTGGTCACAGGAATCCGCAGGGATTAGTTTTCGCAAACAATATTCTTTACAGTTCTGAACATGGCCCCAGCAATGATGATGAAATCAACATTATAGAAAAAGGAAGAAATTATGGCTGGCCGAATGTAGAAGGATATTGCAATGAACCCGGTGAGGCGAGTTTCTGCACTACCAATAATGTAAAAGAGCCCATAATGGCATGGGCACCTACTATTGCCACCTGCGGACTGGATTATTATAATAAAAATCTCATCCCTCAATGGAAAAATTCTCTGCTTCTTGTCGCACTCAAAAATTCAAGACTTTACCAAATGAAACTTGACGGAACCTACAAGAATATTACTGAAACCAATGAATACTTTACCAATACTTATGGCAGGATGCGGGATCTTTGTATTTCCCCGGATGGAAAAGTTTATATCTGCACCAGTAATGGCGGCAATGATAAAATTATTGAAGTAAGTAAACGGTAAACTCAATCGACTTTCCTGATGCAAACAAAATTAAATTCGTCTACTTTCTGATTAGTATAAAATGCACCTGTGTACCAGTATTTGGTATATGCCGTGGTACCACTTGCTTCTGTTGATGTCCAGATCGTACCTCTTTCTTCAATATTGAATTTATCTTTAAAAGCATAGATGGCATCAGTTTCTTCTTTTGATGGAAGATGCCAATCTTCTTTACCGGCTGCTGAAATTTCGCTGCAAAGTTTTGCAGCATACGGCTTCCCATCATATCCTTCATTTTTCCCCACAGCAGCTACTATAGCTTTTGTATTAGTAGCTCCATTTGATTCGCTTTTGGCAGCGTCCATTGCAATCTCATCATAACCTCCCCACATGACTTTCCCTTTGGATGTCATATCCAGCACTTCATATTTTTTTCCATTAAACTCAATGGGTATAATTTTTTGCGACATTGCATGACTGCTAATACCAATAATAAACAGTAACAGGGAAATGATCTTGAACATAGAAAATATTTTCCACTAATTTCTTTGAAAAAAAGAAACCGAAAAAATATTTTATGCCTGAACTGCGGCTATACCCGGGAGTGTCTTTCCTTCAAAGTATTCCAGCATGGCGCCACCGCCGGTAGAAACATAGCTGACCTTTTCAGCAAGTCCAAATTTATTTACGGCTGCTACAGAGTCCCCGCCACCGACCAATGAAAATGAACCTTTTTGAGTTGCCGCTGCTATGGATTCAGCAATAATTTTTGTTCCATGCTGAAACTTATGCATTTCAAAGACTCCCATAGGTCCGTTCCACAGAATAGTTTTTGAGTTCTTAATGACATTGCAAAATTGCTCACAGGCATTGGATCCAATATCAAGGCCTAACCAGCCATCAGGGATATTATTACTTGGAGCGGCTGAGGTTTCGGCATCTTCAGCAAACTTATCAGCAATCACTGAGTCCGCCGGTAAATGAATACAGACCCCTTTCTCTTCAGCCTTTTTAAGTATTTCCAATGCAGTACTTAAACGATCTTCTTCACAAAGTGAGTTACCGATGTTGCCACCTTCAGCTTTCATAAATGTGTAGGCCATTCCGCCACCGATAATAATATCAGTAGCTCTTTCCAACAGGTTTTCGATGATCAATATCTTATCACTGACTTTTGCGCCACCAATAATGGCAACAAAAGGTTTTTCAGCCTGATGTAAAACTTTTTCAGCACTACTAACTTCTCCTTCCATCAGTAAACCAAACATCCTTTTTTCTTTTGGAAAAAAATGAGCAATCACTGCAGTAGAAGCATGAGCCCTGTGTGCAGTTCCAAAAGCATCATTAATCCAAACATCTCCCAGCTTTGATAATTTCTCAGCAAAGCCAGCATCGCCTTTTTCTTCTTCTTTATAAAAGCGAAGGTTTTCCAAAAGCAAAACCTCACCCGGTCGCAACATATCTGCGGTTAAGTAAGCCTGCTCACCAATGCAATCATTTGCAAAAAACACTTTTGTATCACCAAGAAGCTTACCTAAATGATTTACCAGATGTTTCAGAGAAAACTTTTCAGTGGGTCCTTCTTTAGGTCGACCAAGATGGCTCATCAGGATGGCACTTCCCCCATCATTCAAAATTTTTTTAATAGTTGGTATGGCTGCCCTGATCCTTGTATCATCAGTAATTTCAAACTTATCATTCAATGGCACATTAAAATCAACTCTTACAAGTGCTTTCTGTCCTTTAAAATTATAGTCTGAAAACTTTGACATAATACTTTATTGAGATTAACGATGTTGTATCTTATTCAACTGTGACTCCTTAAACAATATATGACCCGCAACAGTCGCCATAACTTCTTCGGTAACATCCTTACCCCCATTAAAGTTCGTTCTTATGCTCTCAAAAGCGTATTTCGGACCAAAGGGAATACCCCACCATCCAAACAATACTGAGAGGATCGTAAAAGGCAATCCTTTACTGATCGCACTTTTACCCTTTTCAATAAAATAAACCCCGGAGGTTCTTTTGAAAGTTACAACGATAACTGATACCGTGAATGTAAAATATACAAATCTTGCTCCTTCTTCGGCCCGGCGCAAAAGATCTTCAGCCGAGTAGCCATCAATATTTTTAATCCTCATGAAAAACCAATCAAAAAAGCCGCAACCTGTTTAAGCTGCGGCTTTAAAAATTATAAACTTATTTATTTATCAGTTTGGCAAAATAATTTACCGTTCTTACCAACTGGCTTACATAACTCATCTCATTATCATACCAGCTTACTGTTCTTACAAGTTGTGTATCTCCTACAGTCTGCACCCTCGTTTGTGTAGCGTCAAACAATGAACCGAAATTAATACCGATGATATCGCTGCTTACAATTTCATCTTCAGTATATCCGAAGCTTTCGTTTGAGGCAGCTTTCATAGCAGCATTCACTTCTTCAACTGTTACTTTTTTACCAAGCACCGATGTAACCTCAGTAAGTGAACCGGTCAGTGTAGGTACTCGTTGTGCACTTCCATCCATCTTTCCTTTCAGGCTTGGCAAAACAAGTCCTATAGCTTTTGCTGCTCCGGTACTATTAGGTACAATATTCTGTGCTGCTGCCCTTGCCCTTCTTAGATCTCCCTTCGGATGAGGTGCATCCTGTGTATTCTGATCATTCGTGTAAGCATGTACAGTTGTCATCAGGGCATTTACAATTCCGAATTTCTCATCCAATACCTGTGCCATTGGTGCCAGGCAGTTGGTTGTACAACTTGCACAGCTGATAATAGTTTCACTACCGTCGAGAATTGTGTGATTTACATTGAAAACAACTGTTTTCAGGTCACCTGTTGCCGGTGCAGAAATTACCACCTTTTTGGCACCTGCTTTCAGGTGTGCTTCTGCTTTGGTTTTATCAGCAAAAAAACCAGTGCACTCCAACACAACATCCACATCATGATCTTTCCAGGGAATTTGTGAAGGATCCTTCTGTGCATATATTTTAAAATAATCACCGTTTACCGTAATTGAATCTTCTCCTGCCTTTACATCTGCATCAAAGCGACCCTGCGCACTATCATATTTTAATAAGTGTGCCAAAACTTTAGGGCTGGTAAGATCATTCACTGCCACAACGTCAATTCCTTTCATATTATAGATCTGGCGATAAACCAGGCGTCCGATTCTGCCAAAGCCATTGATTGCTACTTTTACTGTGCTCATTTTCGAAAATTTTAATTAACTAATGAGGTGCGAAGGTAATAAAACCGGGGTTGTTTAAAAGTATCAGATTTGACCAAAACTACAGGTGCAGTAACTCAAAGGTTTGTGGGGAAAACTAGCTTAAAAACATTTGGCTAAAACAGCTTTCAAAGCTATCTTTGCCGCCCTGTTGAACGGCCCGTTCGTCTAAGGGCTAGGACACCACCCTTTCACGGTGGTGATACGGGTTCGAATCCCGTACGGGCTACGAAAAACAAGCCCCGGTTCATTCCGGGGTTTTTTATTTATTGCAAACTCCGTTGGATCGCATATTCTACACCCCTCAATTCTGCCAAACCTTTGAGTCGACCAATTGCAGAATAACCAGGATAAGTAGTTTTTTTAAGATCGTCCAGCATCTGGTGTCCATGATCCGGACGCATCGGGATGGAAACATTTCTTTTGTTCATTACAAGAACAATTTCTTTTATCACTTTATACATATCAACATCTCCATCAAGGTGAGCTGCTTCATAAAAATTTCCTTCAGTATCTCTTTTCGTACTACGCAAGTGAATAAAATGAATATGATCTGCAAATCTTTTAATCATTCCGGGAAGGTCATTGTCTGGTCTTGCGCCAAAAGATCCTGTACAAAAACATAAACCATTAGCCATTGACGGTGCTGCTTCAATTAAATCTTTTGCATCCTGTTCTGTACTAACAATTCGTGGTAAACCAAGAACCGGGTATGGAGGATCATCCGGATGTATAGCCATTTTCAATCCGCATTCTTCAGCAACTGGTATCACTTCACGTAGAAAATAAAACAAGTGCTCTTTTAGTTTTCTTGTATCAATACCTTCATATCTCTTTAATTCGCTCAGTACTATCTCAGGTGTAAATGACTGATCACTTCCAGGAAGTCCAAGCATCATGTTCGAAAATAGCTTTGACTTTTTTGCATCAGTCATTGCTGCAAAATGTTCCTTTGCTTTTTCAAGTTCAGATGCGGTATAATCTTTTTCAGCGTTTGGCCTCTTCAACAAAAACAAATCAAACACTAAATAATCTAACCGATTAAAGTAAAGTGCTTTGCTCTTGTCAGGCATTTCATATTCCACATCCGTACGAAGCCAGTCTAATACCGGCATAAAATTATAGGTAACAACTTTTAAACCACAGGAAGCAACATTGCGGAGACTTTGCTTATAATTCTCAATATGCTGAATATAGTTTCCTGTATGTCTTTTTATATCATCACTCACCGGCAGGCTTTCGATCACCGTCCAGATCATACCTGCTTCTTCAATCATTTTTTTCCGCTTCTCAATTTCATCCACCGGCCAAACATCACCAACGGGTATATGGTGTAATGCAGTAACCACACCACTGCAACCTGCCTGGCGAATATCCCTGAGGCTCACCACATCATGCGGTCCGTACCATCGCATGGTCTGATGCATCATCATAAAAATGCTTATTACTATTTATTATCCTGTAAAACTCAACATTACAAAAGCAACTACTGCAATTACAACCAGTGATAATGCAACATCTACCCAGTTATAACTTGCCCGGTTTGCAGCTTTCTGCTCCGGTGAAAGTGTACTATACGTTAATCCCTGTATTTGTTCAGGCGCTGGCGGTTTTGTCATTAAACTTACCACTACACATACAATTACACAGAATAAAAAGAACCATGCAGCAAAGGTTAAAAAGTTCACGGTTCCGAATGTGTGTAACAACGTTCCGGGTTCCAAACTGTTTTTACCGATCTCAGCTGACAAACGAACAATAGCTACAACAAGTCCGCCTATCAATGTTGCCATCGCCCCTTTGCTGTTAATACGTTTAAAAAATATTCCTAACAGGAATACTGCAGCAATCGGGGGCCCGATATACGCCTGAACAGATTGCAGGTATTCATACAATGCAGGCGATATTCCTTGCATGATCGGAATCCATGCAATTCCAAGTAATACAACAATACCTGTAGCAACCCTTCCTATGTTCACTAATTTTCTTTCTTCTGTTTGAGGATATAGTTTCTTATAAACATCAACTGTAAATAATGTAGAACATGAATTAAATACTGAAGCCAGCGAACTCATTAATGCAGCCAATAATCCCGCCGCAACCAAGCCTCTTAATCCTGCAGGCATTTTATCCATTAACAATGCAGCAAATGCTCCATCTGCACTTTCATATTCCAACTGTCCCTGGTTCTTAAGGGCAAATGCTATTACACCGGGCATCAGGAATAAGAACACAGGAAGCAATTTTAAAAGACCTCCGAAAATGGTTCCCCTTCTTCCCTCTTTGATATTTTTTGCAGCAAGCACTCTTTGAACAATATACTGGTCGGTACACCAATACCACATACCCACTATTGAACTGGTTATAACAAGTGGCAGCCATGGAAAATTAGGGTCTGAGTTTGGCCTCCACATATTAATATATCCATCCGGCAAGGATGCTTTAACCCCACTCCAGCCTCCTGCAGCATTCAAGCCAACCAAAGTAAGAGTACCGGCACCAATAACCAATATTACCGTTTGTATTGCTTCCGTATATGCAACTGCTCTCATTCCTCCGAGAATAGTATAGATACCGGTAAGCACAACTGTAATCAGTGCTCCCGTCCAGAAATTTATTCCGAGTAAAGTTGAAATAACAATACCACCTGCATAAACTGTTACAGAAACTTTTGTGAGTACATAAGCTAATAAAGAGAAAATACTCAAAAACCATCTTGTACCTGAATTAAAACGACGTTCCAGGAACTCAGGCATGGTAAATACACCACTTCGCAAATAAAATGGAAGAAACACCCAGCCTAACGTAATTACCAGCCAGGCATGCAACTCATATATAACTAAAGGGAATTTGCCTCCGGCACCAGAACCCGCCAAACCAACCACATGCTCAGAACCAATGTTAGAAGCAAAAATGGATGCACCCACAACAAACCATCCAAGATTTCGTCCGGCAAGAAAGTAGTCTGCTGTGTTTTTTTGTTTTCTTGTAATTACCCAAATCGCCACACTGGCTAGTATGGCAAAGTAAAATCCGATCACCGCCCAGTCGAGTGTTGCGAATTTGTTCATATGGAGGTTTTAGATGTACCGGTTAATAATATTTTCAAGATACTCTTGTTTTCCGCTTCTTGCAACAGGTTCACCATTTTCTATTGCATAACTCCGCAAATCTTCAAGTGATAATTTACCTTGCTCAAATTCTTTTCCTTTGCCACTATCAAAAGAGGTGTAACGTTCTTTTCTGATTTTTTTATAATCTGATTTCCGGAGTATTTCATCCGCAGTTATAAGGGCACGGGCAAAAGTATCCATACCACCAATATGAGCATGAAACAGATCTTCCGGGTCTGTTGAATTACGACGGATCTTTGCATCAAAATTTATTCCACCACCTTTAAAACCACCTGCTTCCAAAAGTACCAGCATGGCCTCAGCCAGCTCATTAATATTATTAGGAAACTGATCGGTATCCCAACCATTCTGGTAATCGCCGCGATTCGCATCCATACTTCCCAATAAACCTGCATCTGCTGCTACCTGCAATTCATGAGTGAATGTGTGACCAGCCAGTGTTGCATGATTAACCTCAATGTTCAAACTAAAATCATTCAAAAGGTCATATTGTCTAAGGAAACCAATTACTGTTTCAGCATCATAGTCATATTGATGCTTGGAAGGTTCACATGGTTTGGGCTCAATAAAGAACTGTCCTTTAAAACCATTCTTTCTTGCATAATCTTTAGCCGCATGAAGGAACCCGGCAAGATGTTCTTTCTCTCTCTTCATATCTGTATTCAACAAACTCATATACCCCTCTCTTCCTCCCCAGAAAACATAATTTTCTCCTCCCAACTTTATAGTAGCATCGATAGCCGCTTTCACCTGTGCCCCTGCATGGGCCAGAACATGAAAATCCGGGTTGGTAGCTGCTCCATTCATATATCTTCTGTTTGAAAAAAGATTGGCAGTACCCCATAATAATTTCACTCCGGATTCAAGTTGCTTTTCTTGAAGATAATCGCTTATAGCCTCCAGTCTTCTTTCATTTTCTTCCACATCATTCGAATAATCCACTGCATCTACATCATGAAAGCAATAATAAGGAAGACCCAGTTTGGTAATAAATTCAAAAGCAGCGTCTGCTTTATCTTTTGCTCTTTCAACGGGATCACTTTTTTCGTTCCAGGGAAATAAATGTGTTGGTTCCCCGAAAGGATCGGCCCCGCTTCCGCAGAAGGAATGCCAGTATGCGCAGGCAAAACGCAACCAGTCTTTCATTGGTTTTCCGGCCACAACCTTTTTTTCATCATACCAGCGAAATGCCAATGGGTTATCTGAATCTAATCCCTCAAATTTTATTGAAGATATTTTCTTGAAATATTCCTTTTTCACAAGTGTGGTAGACATTATTGAAAAATATTTTTAGTTAAATAATCAGGACAAACTAAAAGATAGAGACTTTGTTTTATTGTCTTTCATTTGTTGATCCAACCTCTCCTTCCACTGTCCGTATAATTCATCATATTGTTTTACAGATGATGGCTCAATAACTCCTGTCGGTTTTCTTTTCTTCAGCGCTGTTTCAGGCTCTTTATAAATACCGGCACCGATCCCCGCACCTATGGCTGCACCAAAACTACCATCACCTTCATAAAACTCAACAGAAACATTATTGACGTTGGCAAATGATTGTGCAAACACATTACTAAGGAAAAGATTCGTTTTTCCTGCACGAATCACTGTAGGGTCAATTCCATTTTCCCTCATAATATCCAATCCACACCGGAATGAAAAAGCAATTCCTTCCTGAACAGCTCTGACCATATGCCCCAACGAATGAATATTCAGATCTATATTGTGAAAATGAGCACCAACAATCTGGTTATTGAGCATTCTCTCAGCACCATTACCAAACGGTAATGCAATTAACTTTTCTGATCCAACCGGAACCTTTGCCGCTGCTTCATTTAATGCAGCATAAGAAAGATTACTGCCTGCAATATTTTTAATCCAACGATTAAAAATTCCTGCTCCGTTAATACATAACAATACCCCTATCCTGGTATGATCTGGTGTGTGATTTACATGAGCAAAGCTATTTATTCTTGATTCCTGATCGTAACTCAATTCATCGCAAACTCCATAAATAACACCTGATGTACCAGCTGTCGTTGCTACCTCACCCGGCTGCAACACATCTAAAGACAAAGCGTTGTTAGGTTGATCGCCTGCTTTGTATGAAACCGGAATTCCCGGCTTTAATGAAAGTCTTGAAGCCACCGTTTCTTTCAGATTACCGTGAGATGAAAATAAAGGATGAACCGGTGGAAGTAAATTCTGATGAAAACCAAAATATTTTATGACGTCACCCGATATTTCATTTTTTTTAAAATCCCAGAACACCCCTTCCGACAAGGCAGACACTGTTGTGGTGCAATCACCCGTCATCTTCATTGCTATAAAATCTCCGGGTAACATTGCCCTATCAATTTTGGCATATACTGCTGGTTCATTTTCCTTAACCCATGCCAGCTTGCTTGCTGTAAAATTCCCGGGAGAATTGAGCAAATGAGACAAGCAGGTTTCTTCACCTATATTTTGAAATGCTTTATTACCAATATCAACAGCACGGCTATCACACCAGATAATTGAATTCCGGAGGACATGTTGTTGCTTGTCGACCAACACTAACCCATGCATCTGGTATGCAATTCCTATAGCCGCAATATCACCAGAGTTATACTTTCCTGAAGCATTGCATTTGAGAATTGCCTGCTTTACATGTTCCCACCATTGATCAGGACTTTGCTCGGCCCAGCCTTCCTTCAATGCGATAATCTCAGCCTCTGTTTCCGGATAAGTGGCCGAAGCCAGGCAGTTTTGCGATTGTGCATCGACAACCGAAACCTTAACTGAAGATGTTCCCAAATCAACTCCTAATAATAACATCCTGGTTCATTTACTTGAATGATGCAAGTTAAAGTTAAAAAAGGGAGGATGAACGAATCATCGCTCCCTACGATTGCTATAAGAACTGCTCTGCTTTAGACTGATTAATAACCAGGGTTCTGGTAAGCAGCTTTTTCTGCAGCTGTCATCTCCATTCCATCAATCTGACCTTGTGGAATTGGCCTGAGATAAAACTTGGGATCAATTGTCCTTGTAAATGTCTGCGGCGTATGAGCTCCATAAGAAGCTGCACAAATTGAATATGATCCTGCAAGCTCATTCCATTTTTGAGTACGTACCAGATCAAACCAACGCAGACCTTCCCCGAAGTATTCACGGGAACGTTCTGCCAGAATATAATTTATATCAATAGTAGCAGGAGTAGCGGCAGTCATTGCAGCGCTGTTATCAGCTACATATGCTGCATTATTTTTATTAGAAAATTTCCATTTTCCTGCCCTTGCCCGAATCACATTAATTAACTCTCTTGCACTTTTTCCTGCCTGTGTAGTTGCCCCTTTTACAGCTGCCTCTGCAGCAATAAAATACAGTTCTGAGAATTTGGCAATTTTAAATGGCCTGGTGCTGGGAGCATTTGGCTCGCCCAAACCAATATTACCTGTACGATATACTCCCATCTTCCATAAACCCGGAAATACAATTCTGCTGATTCCACTGGGGGCTATTACGAAATCTGCTCTGCCCGGTAATACACCGGCACCTACATTACTATATGATTTTCCAGGAAAGTTTGCACCGGATGAATATACAATACCTACACCCTGAGAATCATACTCAAGAAAACTAAGTATAGCATCCCCAGGTGCAACGGCCATATCATTAGCATTATAAAGAACTGAGTTGCTGGTTCCTCCTTTTGGCCAGTTACCTCTGTAAACTGTACTGAAGGTTCCATCATAACGGGAATCAAGAGTTTTTTCAGCAAAAGTGTTTGTAAAAACTCCGATCGGAGGAGCCATACGAATATATGGACGACCTAATCCCTGAACTGCTTCCCTTTGAACAGAGCTTACTGCGGCGCCGGTACCATCTGAGTTCGCAGCGCTTCTTATTACGGTATAGTTCCAGGTTACCATCCAAATGGCAGAATTTCTTCCATTACCTAATTCACTCTGGAAGCCAGTTATCGGAGCTCCATTATAAAATTCACTTTGGTCTGTATGGTCAGCATACAATACCATTTCTTTGTTACGATCATTTCCACCAACATGCACATCATAGAAAGTCGTTTCAAGACCAAAAGGACCCGGTTCGTTAATTCCATCAACAGCTATATCATAAGCTTTCTGAAAATAATATGCGGCATCATGTCCATCCGGATCTGTTCTTGTTGTTTCCGGATATGTAGGAATACTATTAGGATTTTGTAACCACCAGGCGTAAGTTAAGTACGCTTTCGACAAATATAGTCGTGCAGCAGTTTTTGTCACTCCCCCTGTTACCCTTGGTGTAGCAGGCAAGTCATTAATCGCTATTATCAAATCTGGAAAGATTCCCTTAGTATAAACTTCGGGAACAGTATTTCTTACAGATGTTCTCGCAGCACTTGTATTAAATTTCAATTCTCCTGCTCCAAGATCCAATGGAACACCACCAAAAGTTTGCACTAACATAAAATAGTCAAATGCTCTGAAAAACCTGGCTTCTGCGATCAGTGCATTTGAAATTGTACCCACTGCTCCTGCATTTTCAATAATTCCACTGGCCGTATTAATATTAGAAAAGGCAGTTCCCCATAATACATCAGAACGACTGCTGGCAGGTGTTATACTTCCTACACCAGTCATATCCATATCCTTGAAATTCTGGTCCGCACTTTGACCATAGGTATATTCATCGGTGCCTGTTTCCAGGCTGTTATAGTAATAAGGTTGACCATAAATAAAACGCAGATGGGCATATTGTGATGTGATGCCTCCTAGTACTCCCTTTTCGGTTTTAAAGAATTCGGGAGTGTAAGTACTCCGGGGCTGTTCATCCAGAATTTTATTACATCCAGAAACCATAAGCATCAACAGAGTAATTACAATAATTGATTTTATTTGTATATGTTTCATATTCTCTTTTTTTAAAATGTTAGGTTAACGCCTAAAATATAGTTACGGGTTGAAGGTGTATTAAACCCTACTGTAAGAACTCTTCTTGGTATAGCGAAACCATTTGAAGCCACATTTTCATTTCCATAAGAATTTGTTTCCGGATCCAAACCAGATTCTTTATGATATGGAGAAAACATAACAAATGGATTCTGAACCGTAACGTACATCCTCATTTTAACATTAGAATTTTTAATCAGGCTTCTGCTCAGGTCATATCCCAGTGTTATAGTCCGAACCTTCATGAAGGAGGCATCGAAGTAACTAAGTGTACTTGCATACTTGGGATTATCATTGCTGATAGGACCGGCAGGGTTAGGATACTTTGCACCGGTATTAGTAGGAGTCCAATAATCAACATTAATATTATTTCTACGTCCGGTTAACAAATTAAGGTAGCCATTTGAACCATGGAGTGTGCTGACAAGGATACCTCCATGCCTGTAAACGCCAACAATCCCCAGATCAAATCCTTTGTAAGACACCCGGGTGTTAAAACCACCTTGCCAATCAGGGTCTACATCTATAATTTGCCTGTCAGCAGGACCGATGGCTCTTACCGGTGTACCATCCGGATTGAAATCACCGGTATATTTTACCTTAATCATACCAATTGTTCCACCCGGCTCCAGGATATTTAAATACTGGTCTTTATCCTGCCATAGACCAATCTTTTCATAATCATAGATAGCATTAATATTATGTCCAACAAACCACCAGTTTGCCACATCCTGGGTTTGTCCGGATGCAAGTGAGGTAAGTTTATTATTGTTCGTATAAAAATTAAGTGCTGCTTCCCATGTCCAGCCATTAACATTATCGAGAATTACTCCATTCAAACTAACCTCAAGACCTTTATTCTGAGTAGTACCAATATTCGATTGTATGTTGCTAACACCTGAGGTTTGAGGTAGCCCTAAATTCAAAAGAATATCTTCTGTCTTTGTTATATAGTACTCAATTGTTCCGGAAAGTCGGTTTCTCAAAACTGAAAAATCAAGTCCGATATTCCAGGTTTTAGAATATTCCCATCCTAAATCCGGATTAGGCAGACCCGTTACATAATATCCTGTTGAATACCCGGTAGGTCCAAAATTGTAAGGTCTTGTACTCAATAAACCAAGTGTAGCATAAGGGGCAATGGCCTGGTTGGAAGTTTGTCCGAATCCAACACGAAGCTTCAGGTTATTTACAAAGCCAACACTTTGCATAAATGATTCTTTCGAAATATTCCACCCAAAAGATATAGCGGGATAAGTATGCCATTTATGACCCGGCGCCAATCTTGAAGATCCGTCTGAGCGAACAGTAGCAGAGATCATATAGCGATTGTCATAAGCATACATAACACGGCCCATCACAGACTGAAGACCCCATAACTGGTAGTCCTGGTTATTAGGATCGATTGTTATTTGCCCTGCGGCCTGTCCGAGGTTATAAAATTCAAAAGCATCAGCTGGAATATCCTGAGCAGAAATGTTTGACCTGTTATACTTACTTTGTTCAGCAGAATAAAGACCTGTTACATTCACATTATGCTTGCCAGCAAATGTATGATCGTAGGTTAACAGATTTTCAACTGTCCAGTGATAATTATGTCTGTTATCAATTGATGCAGATGAAATAGTTGCAGGATTTGTACTACCTACTCCTTGTCCGGTGTATGCACCATTGTTAGATTGTATATAATCAAGACCTAAATTTATCCTGTATTTTAATCCATCAAGAAATGGAGCCTTGACTTCTCCATAAATAGCATTATAAGATGCAAAGCCACGGGTTTCATTCAGCCATTGATCGTCATCTTTCAATTTCTCAACCACATCTTTGGTAAAAATAAACTGATCGTCTGCTGCCATCCTTATTATTCTTTTCATTGAACCATCAGTGTTAAACGGAGTGGAAATCGGTGACATACTTAAAGTATTATATAACCCGACCTGGTTTCCTTCGCTTTCATTGTAATTATTGTATGAACTGAATCCGAAGCGGAAATATTTTCCCACTTGCTGATCTAATGACCCCCTAAATGAATACCGTTTGTATTGCTGTGTGGGTATCACACCCTGATTCAGGTAATACCCCAGTCCAAAATTGTAACTCCCTGTTTCGGAACCTCCTGAAAGACTAACATTATGATCTGTCACGATTCCTGTCTTATAAAATAAATCCTGCCAATCTGTATTTATTTCATCAGATTCATCTTGACCGTTTACATACTGTCCCCTTGCAGCACGAAGAGCCACAAATTGTGGCCCATTCATCATGGGATATTTAGCAAAAACGGACTGAGAACCTACGTAAGCATTGTAAGATATGTGTGGTTTTCTATTTTTAGAACCTTTGTCAGTAGTAATAAGTATTACACCATTTGCGCCACGGGAACCGTAAATAGCAGTAGCCGATGCATCTTTGAGTATCTCAATACTCTTGACCTCATTAGGGTTAATGTCTGCTAATGATCCCAAAAATGGTATTCCATCAAGAACAATTAAAGGATTGTTATCAGCACTTAGTGATCTGGTACCTCTGACTCGAATTTGCATTGTAGCACCCGGGCGGGTAGAAGTTTGTGACATTTCAACACCAGCTATTCGTCCTTGCAGAGCTTGCGAAATATTTGGTGCGGGAACGTCTCTCATTCTATCACCACTTATTGAAGCAACTGAACCAGTAATAGCTTCTTTTCTTTGAGTACCATAGCCTATCATAATAACTTCAGCTAAACTTTTATCAATCGCTACCAAAGTAATATTAATCGTAGTTCTTCCGGAAACTTTCACTTCCTGGGTCTCGAAGTCAACTGCAGAAAAAACCAGTGTTCCGTTTGAAGAAACCGTTATTACATAATTACCATTATCATCTGTTGTAGTACCTGAAGTAGTACCTTTCACCTGCACAGACGCTTTCTGCGCAGGCTGACCATCATTCTTTACCACCCGGCCGCTTACAGAAATATTTTGAGCAAGCAAGCCATCGCTAATAAAAAACAATAGTGCAAATAAAACCGCTACCTGGAACAGGCAAGTCTTTCCCCCGCTCCTGGTTTGTAAGGTTTGTTTTTTTGAGTTTGCAGCTTTTTTCATAATGTGTTTTTTGCAGTTGATGATTAGTTATTGGGAATCGTTAGAAAAGATTTTTAAATAGCTCCGTCTGCAGTACTCCCTGGTTTGGCAATACCTGATCCGGGAACTTTGTTTTATTAAATACTAAATGATGAGTGAAATGGAAATGACTGTTGAAATGAGTAGAAGAAAACTCATAAGTCCGTAAAGACAAGAATGTAGCAATCAGTGTATTTGAGCTTACATTTTTCATACAGCAGTCGGGCAATAATCAGTACAGTTTATAAACCATTTTCGGAGGTAAATCTGCACTTGACGTAACGAATATAAGTTTTTTTTTGAAAATTGCAACCGATTGCAATTTTTTTAAAAAAAATTCTTCCGTTTTTTTGCACTAAAGTCAAAAGGTGGCAGAAGACCGGGAAATAACCATTTATGATATTGCAAGACATCTTAATATTTCGGCTACCACGGTAAGCCGGGGGTTGAAAGATCATCCCTCTATAAACAAAAACACCCGGAAGAAAATTTCGGAAGCTGCCCGGCACCTGGGCTATAGGTCCAATACATTTGCCAGCAGCTTAAGAAGTAAAAAAACCAACACAATAGGCGTCATTGTGCCCCGGTTAAATAGTTATTTTATGTCGTCCGTTCTGGCAGGTATGGAGGATCTTGCCAGCAAGAATGGATATAACCTCATCATAAGCCAGTCCCTGGAAAATTCAGAAAAAGAAGTAGCCAATGCCCACACCATGTATAATAAAAGAGTGGACGGTTTACTTGTATCTCTTGCATACGATACAGAAAAGGTCTCACACTTTGAGCCCTTTTTTAAGAAAAAAATACCTGTGATATTTTTTGACAGGATATTCCCGCATCCTGAAAGCACAGGCATCGTAATCGATAACTACCAGGCTGCATATAACGCTACAAATCATTTAATTAAGCAGGGTTGTAAACGGATTGTTCATCTTGGAGGCAATCTTCTTCGTAACGTATATATTGAGCGGTTCAATGGGTATAAGCAGGCCTTAAAAGATAATAAAATAGCTTTTGATAACAAGCTTTTATTTATAAGTAAGCTCAATGAACAAGCTGGTTTGGATGCCGCAAAGTATATATTAAAAATGGGAGCAAAACTTCCGGATGGGGTTTTTGCAGCAAATGATACGGCTGCAGTTTATTGTATGATGCAAATGAAAGAAGCCGGAATAAAAATACCAGATGATATGGCTTTTGTGGGTTTTAATAATGACCCTATCAGCAAGATCATTGAACCACAGCTCAGCTCAGTAAATTACTCAGGATATGATATTGGCCAGGCTGCAGTAACCAGCCTGATCAATCATCTGAATGGTATATCTGACATCAAAACAACCAATACAGTTATACTTCGTTCTGACCTTATTATCCGTGATTCATCATTAAGAAACAAAAATTTGTAAATGCCTTTTTTTTTGCGATTTTTATGCAACCGATTGCATCATGAAGCCAAAAAAAGACGTTACAATCTATGATATTGCCCAGAAACTGGACCTTTCTTCGGCTACAGTAAGCCGTGCACTAAAAGATCATCCTGCAATCAATAAAAACACCCGTAAAAAGATTCAACAAGCTGCCAAAGAGCTTGGTTACAGGCACAATAATTTCGCCAGTAACCTCAGAAAACAGAAGACCAATACAATTGGTGTTATCATCCATGAATTGAACAGTAACTTCATAACCTCGGTACTGGCGGGTATCGAAAAAGTTACAACAGAAGCAGGCTATGATCTGATCATAGCTCACTCATCAGAAAGTTTTAAAAAAGAAGAAGCAAATGCATCGAACCTTTTTCATAAAAGAGTGGATGGCCTTATCGCTTCTCTGGCGTTTGACACAAAGGGACTGGATCATTTCAAACCATTTGAAGAAAAAGGGATCCCTGTAGTCTTCTTTGATCGTGTGGAAGAAAAAAGAGAAAGTACAAAAGTTATTATTGATAATTATAAATGTGGTTACCAGGCTACCCAACACCTGATCGAACAAGGATGTAAAAGGATCGTACTGGTTACAGCCAACCTGATGAGAAACGTATATGCACAGAGGCATAAAGGCTACTCCGATGCTTTATATGACAATAATATTCCTTACAATAAAGATTATGTATTGATCAAGGACCTCAGTGAGCAATGCGGGCAGGAAGCTGCTTTGGAAATTATGAATATGAAACCTCTGCCTGACGGAGCTTTTATTACTAATGACTTTTCTGCGGCTGTTTGTATGCAAACATTAAAAGAAAAAGGAATAAACATACCAAAAGATATTGCGATCGTGGGTTTCAATAATGATGCCATCAGTAAAATTGTTGAACCACAACTTACAACCATCCATTACCCTGGGATGGATATGGGAGAAATTGCTGCCAGAAATCTTATCAATCATCTGAAAGGAGTTTCCAATATTCATCACACCCAAACTATTGTAGTCCGTTCCGAGTTGATTATCCGAAAATCGTCAATGAAAAAAACAGGGACTTTTGAAAAGAACTAGTAAGATTATTCAGTTTTTTCTTGTTGCATCAATTTTTTGCTGCCCTTTAATTAGTAAAGCAGAAAATGGATATGATCTTTGGCTGCGTTATAATAAAATAGATGATAATACATTACTCAATAACTATCGAAACACTCTAAACTCTATAAAGCTGAATGCCAATTCCCCAACTCTAAAAGCTGCCAAAGAAGAATTAGAGAAAGGATTTGAAGGATTACTGCAAAAGAAACTGCCTTTTGTAAATGAAATCAAGACTGGTTCAATTTGTATTTATATACCAGGAAGTAAAACAAATTCACAAAAACTGATTTCTGATGATCAGCTGCAAACCTTAGGACAAGAAGGTTTTCTTATTCAATCAACAAATTTCAAAGGCTACAATATTATTGTGATAGCCGCCAATACTGATATCGGGATTTTGTATGGGTGCTTTCATTTTTTGCGTCTGTTACAAACTCATCAACCAGTTTCAAACTTAAAAATTAATTCCTCACCTGAGTTGCAATTGAGACTGCTGAACCATTGGGACAATCTCGACCGTTCTGTAGAAAGAGGATATGCCGGAATTTCTTTATGGAACTGGCACACATTACCGGATTACATTGACCCACGTTATAAAGACTATGCAAGGGCAAATGCTTCCATTGGTATTAATGGCGCTTCTTTGACAAATGTTAATGCAAATTCAACCGTGCTGACAACGCCATACCTGAAAAAAGTAGCAGCACTTGCTGATGTGTTCAGGCCTTATGGGATAAAAGTTTATTTAACTGCCCGGTTCAGTGCACCGATTGAAATCGGGAAATTAAAATCGGCCGATCCTTTAAATGATACCGTAAGAAACTGGTGGAAAGAAAAAGCAAAAGAAATTTATTCGCTGATACCGGATTTTGGAGGTTTTCTTGTGAAAGCTAATTCAGAAGGACAACCTGGTCCACAAAACTATGGAAGAAATCATGCAGATGGAGCCAGTATGCTTGCGGATGCAGTTGCTCCATATAATGGTATCGTTATGTGGAGGGCCTTTGTTTACAATCCCGAATCAAACGATAGATTTAAGCAGGCGTATGAAGAGTTTAAACCGCTTGATGGAAAATTCAGATCCAATGTTCTTATACAGGTAAAAAACGGCCCGATAGATTTTCAACCCCGTGAACCATTTTCTCCCTTATTCGGAACCATGAAAAAAACTCCTTTAATGATGGAGTTTCAGATCACCCAGGAATATTTAGGACAGGGCACTCACCTGGTCTACGAAGCGCCGATGTTTAAAGAAGTATTGCAGTCAGATACCTATGCAAAAGGGAAAGGATCAACAGTGGAGAAAGTAATTGAGGGAAAGGTTTTCGAAAATACATACACAGGAATGGCCGGTGTATCAAATATTGGAAATGATATTAACTGGACGGGTCATCTTTTTGGACAAGCCAACTGGTATGCTTTCGGAAGACTGGCATGGGAGCCCTCATTAAGCAGCGAAGAAATAGCAGATGAATGGATAAAACAAACATTTACCAATAATGCGAACTTTATTAGCAGCATCAAAAAAATGATGATGATGTCACATGAAGCAATGGTGAATTATATGACACCGCTCGGGCTTCATCATATTATGGGTAACGGACACCATTATGGTCCAGCACCCTGGAGCAATAATTTACCAAGACCTGACTGGAACCCGGTTTACTATCACAGAGCTGATTCAATCGGGGTTGGATTTGACAGAACTGAATCAGGTACTAATGCATTGTCGCAATATGCCCCAGAAGTTCGTCATGAATTTGAAAATATAAATACCTGTGATGAAAAATTCATATTATGGTTTCATCATGTGCCGTGGAATTTCAAAATGAAATCAGGAAGAACATTGTGGGAGGAATTATGCTACAAATACAACCTGGGAGTGGAAGAAGTGAAGGAAATGCAGCAGCTATGGAACAGTACTAAAGATTTTGTAGACCCTCAAAGGTTTGATCATGTAAAAATGTTACTGGCCATACAAGTGAAAGAAGCTAAATGGTGGAGAGATGCATGCCTGTTATATTTCCAGACATTTTCTAAAATGCCGATCCCAGCCCAGTATGAACAACCTGATCAAACATTAGATTATTATAAAAGTCTCAGATTTCCCTTTGCACCCGGAAACTGAAACAGCATTGATTAAAAATATTTAACATGACTAAAATTGAAAAAAAAGTAGCCATTGTGACCGGCGGAGGTTCAGGACTTGGGTTTGCTATTGCAGAAAAGTTTGTTGAAAATAATATTCAAACAATAATTATTGGTCGTGATAAAGCAAAATTGGATGCTGCTGCTTCAAAATTGGGTAATCTCTGCTCAATTGAAGTTTGCGATCTCAGCAATCTTTCATCCATCCCGTCTTTAATAGAAAGAATTATAAACCAGAATGGACATATTGATATTCTTGTCAATAATGCAGGCATCAATATGAAGAAAGATTTTACGGAGGTTACCGACGAAGAATTTCAACAGGTAATAACTACAAACCTTTGCTCCGTTTTTGCCATTTCCAGAGAAGTGGTAAAGCAAATGCTGAAGCAGGAAGATGGAGTTATTATCAATATCAGTTCGATGGCTGCCCAATATGGCTTACCAAAAGTAATTGCTTACTCGGCCAGCAAAACAGCTATTGATGGAATAACAAGAGCAATGGCAGTAGAGCTTTCGCCCAAAGGAATACGAGTAAACGCAATAGCCCCAGGTTTTATTTATTCTGACATGACTGCAAAGGCTCTTGATTCAGATCCTGAAAGAAAAGCGAAAGTTTTTGGAAGAACACCAATGGGGATAATGGGACAACCAACTGATATTGGAGAAGCGGCATATTTTCTGGCATCTGATGCGGCCAAATATATAACCGGTGTTGTTTTGCCTGTGGACGGAGGAAATTCAATCGGTTTTTAAAGAAATTAAATGAAATTATTACTAACGATTGCCTGTGCTATTTCATTGGCGGTAACATCAACCGCTCAATCTATTATTGCAGATATTCCATCAGCAAATACATTTTCTATTAAAGATGCCCGCATTTATGTTGACAAAAATGATCATGCACTCGTTAAAATAGCAGCTTCGCTTCTGCAAAAAGATATTGAAGCAGTGTCGGGTAAGCAACTTCCAATTATAAATTCACTTCCGGCATCAGGTAATCTCATCATAATTGGTTCAACTGATAAATCATCAATAACAAAAAAGCTTGCTAAAAAGCTCGATACAAAAACCATCAGTAAAAAATGGGAAGCTTATCAAATACAAACATTAAAAAATCCATTTAAAGGAATTAGAGATGCTTTGGTGATAACTGGTAGTGACAGAAGAGGAACTGCATTTGGAGTTTTTGAGTTTTCAAAACAAATAGGTGTGTCACCATGGTATTGGTGGGCTGATGTTCCTGTAAAAAAGAAAAATGACCTTTTTATAAAAACCAATGTCAAAATTACTGACGCACCTAAAGTAAAATACCGGGGATTATTTATTAATGATGAAGCTCCTGCCCTTTCGGGGTGGAGCAAAGAAAAATTCGGAGGGTTTAATCACCTGTTTTATAGAAATGTTTTTGAATTAATGCTTCGTTTGAAATCCAACTACTTGTGGCCCGCTATGTGGGGTAATGCCTTTTACGATGACGACAGTCTGAATATTAAAACTGCAGACGATTACGGAATTGTGATAGGAACTTCTCATCACGAACCATTGATGAGAGCCCATGATGAATGGAGAAGATATGGGAACAAAAAGCTTTGGAACTATGATAGTACCGAAGCGGAGTTAAAAGAATTTTGGAGAGATGGAATGAAGCGGGCCTGGAATGAAAAAATTGTAAGTGTTGGTATGCGGGGGGATGGTGATGAACCTATGAGCAGGGAAACAGCCACAGCCCTGTTGGAACGAATTGTAAAGGATCAAAGAAAAATAATCGAAGAAGTAACAGGCAAACCTGCATCAGAAACTCCCCAGTTATGGGCCTTGTATAAAGAGGTTCAGGATTATTATGATAAAGGAATGAGAGTGCCTGATGACGTTACATTGTTATTATGCGATGACAATTGGGGAAATATTCGCAAACTTCCAAAACTTGATGAAAAACCAAGGAAAGGAGGGTACGGCATCTATTATCATTTTGATTATGTGGGCGGCCCCAGAAACTACAAATGGATCAATACAAATCCGCTCCCACGAATATGGGAGCAAATGCATTTGGCTTATGAATATAAGGCCAGACAAATCTGGATCGTAAATGTTGGTGATATCAAGCCAATGGAATTTCCCATTTCATTCTGGTGCGACTATGCATGGAACCCCGAAAAAATAGGCGCAGATGATCTTAAAAAATATACCGAGGATTGGGCCGCTGATCAATTTGGTAATAAATATGCTAAAGAAATTGCTGAAATCATTTCTAAGTATAGCAAGTATAACGGCAGAAGAAAACCTGAGTTGCTGGACGCAAATACTTACAGCATCGATAATTATAATGAAGCACAACGAGTAACTAAAGATTATAATGATCTTCTTGCCGAAGCTGAAAAGATAAACGAACAACTTCCCGAAGAATACAGGGATGCATACTTCCAGCTAGTCCTTCACCCGGTTAAAGCTTCTGCCAATCTGCAGGAAATGTACACAGAGCAGGCACTCAACATCACTAAATACCTGCAAAATGACCTAACAGCTAATACACATGGAAGAAAAGTCATACAGTTATATCGTAATGACTCGATCATCAATAACCAGTATCACTTAATAAAAGGTGGAAAATGGAATCACATGATGGACCAGACACATATTGGTTATACTTTTTGGCAACAACCACCCGTGCAAAAAATGCCTGATGTTCGCTTTGTTGCCAATTATAATGCAATTGATCCTATACCGAATGAAGGAATAAAAGAGATAACTTCTGAACTTCTTGTACCTGCCACATCGAAAGGAAATATTTTTTACGAAATCAGTGGTTTTGTTTCAATGGAAGCTGCTCATTTTACAAATGCAATAAATGAATCAGGAGTAACATGGAAAGTTTTACCTGAACATGGCAAAACTGGGGATGCAATAACCACTTTCCCTGTAACCGCACCCGATATACCACTGACAAATGAATCTCCCCATCTCGAATATGAATTCTACAGTAATTCCTCTGGGAAAGCTAACCTGGCATTATACTTTTCTCCTACACTGAATTTTCACAATGATGGCGGACTTCTTTTCGCTGTATCAGTTGATGATGAAAACCCACAGGTGATCAATCTTAATAAAAATGATATCGATACAAGAACCTGGGAAAAATGGGTTGCTGCCAATATTATAAAAACTGAATCAACTCATACCATTAACTCTAAGGGGAAGCATGTAATAAAATTCTGGATGATGAATTCGGGAATTGTACTGCAGAAGCTTGTATTGGATTTTGGAGGCGTTAAGCCGAGCTATCTTGGCCCACCGGAAACATTAATTCAAAGAAAAAAATAATTATGAAATATACTAAACTCACAAAAGGGTTTGCCTTTGTACTGACCGGGATAATTTTAGCTAGTTGCAGCTCGGGTCAAAAACTGACTGAAAAGAACAATAATATTCCTTCATTAAAAGAAGTATTTAAGAAAGATTTTCTGATCGGAACAGCGCTTAATTCCCAACAGATCGAAGAAAAAGACCCCACCGCAGATGCGCTGATAAAACAACAGTTTGATGCTGCCACTCCCGAGAATATAATGAAGGCAGAAATCATTCATCCGCAATGGGATGTTTATAACTGGACCTTGGCTGACAAACTGGTAGAATACGGCAAAAAAAATAACATCGCAATCAATGCACACACATTGATCTGGCATAGCCAGATGCCTGCATTTGCGAGAAAGATCAATGATGCTGATTCATTCAATACATTTTTTGCCAATCACATTAATACAGTGGCTTCCCGTTACGATGGAAAAGTACTTAGCTGGGATGTTGTAAACGAAGCATTGAATGAAGATGGTACGATGCGCAGATCACCATTCACAAAATTTTTGGGTGACGATTTTGTAACGGAAGCTTTTCGTCTTGCTCAAAAAGCCGCTCCGAACACTGAGTTGTATTATAACGATTACAATAACGAACAGCCACAAAAAAGAGCCGGCTGTATCCGGATCATTAAAAAAATACAAGAGGCCGGTGTACGTATAGATGGAGTAGGCATACAAGGACACTGGCATTTGGGTAAAGTTCCTTTTAAGGAAATTGAAGAAAGCATCCTGGAATATTCAGCGCTTGGTATCAAGGTAATGTTTACAGAACTGGATATTGAAGTGTTGTCCCGGAATTTTTCCGGCGCTGATGTAAACCAGCGAATGGATAATAATCCAATTTTAAATCCATATGTAAATGGTCTGCCTGATAGTGTGCAGCAGCAACTGGCAGCAGATTATGAAAATCTCTTTAAACTGTTTTTAAAATACAAAGACAAGATAAGCCGGGTAACTTTCTGGGGAGTAAATGATGGCCAAAGCTGGCTGAACGGATGGCCCGTGAGAGGAAGAACCAACTATCCATTACTGTTCGACCGGGAGTATAAACCCAAACCAGCCTTTTATAGTGTTGTGGGATTAAAACAAAAAGACGGGAAAAAATCTTTCTAGATAAATTTTTACACGCCATATATGAATACAACCTCACAAAAATTATCAGTCAGAGAAAAAATAGGCTACAGTCTTGGAGATCTTGCTGCCAATTTGATCTTTCAAA
Source organism: Chitinophagaceae bacterium (assembly GCA_035328345.1). GTDB lineage: Bacteria > Bacteroidota > Bacteroidia > Chitinophagales > Chitinophagaceae > JJ008. Next base: position 33,069 of record DAOLIV010000015.1, read on the forward strand.
CTCTCGTTACCTATCTTGCTTATTACTATACTGATATTTATGGTTTAAGTCCTGGCAAAGCTTCTGCAATAATGTTTTCAGTAGGAATGGTTGCGGCATTTGGTTTTAATCCTATCATTGGTGCATTAGCAGACCGGACAAATACCAAATGGGGAAAGTTCCGTCCATGGATATTATGGACTGCTATACCGCTGGGTATTGCTTCTGTTTTAGCCTTTTCAAAATTTGGAGGAGCGGCTAACGTTACCTATGCCATTATCACTTACACCCTGTTATTGTTTCTCTATGCAGCTAATAACTTACCGTATGGTGCACTGAGTGGTGTTATTACCGGCGATATGAAAGAAAGAAACAGCATGTCAGCTTATCGTTTTGTTGCTGTAATGCTTGCCCAGTTTTTTGTCCAGGTATTTATGTTGCCGATTATTGAAGCCGTAGGTAATGGCAACAAGGCAGAAGGCATCAGTAAATTGATGATATGGCTGGCACTCATCGGAACAGCAATGTTATTAACTACATTTTTTACCACTAAAGAAAGGATTGTTCCCAAGCCGGAACAAAAATCAACATTAGGTGAAGACCTGAAAGATCTTTCGAGAAACAGGCCATGGCTCATCATGCTGGTGCTCACTACATTAGTTTTTATCACTTTGGCTATGAAGGGTGGTAGTTATGTGTATTATTTTAAGAACTACGTTAACAACCAAAAACTGGCGGACTTTATTACACCCGTTATCAATGCGCTGGATAATATCGGAATGAATTTTTTTGGTAAAGATCCGGCAGCAGCAGGCTTAGGTTTGTTTAATGCGGGTGGGATCATTTTTATGATAGTGGGGATCACTTTATCAAAACCGTTAGCTGATAAATTTGGTAAAAGAGATGTGTTCGGCATTGCCCTGTTTATTTCCACATTGTTCATTCTTGCATTTTACTTTTTTGAGCCTGAATCAGTCGGACTGATATTCATTTCACAAATTCTTCATGGATTTTTTTATGGGATCACTATACCATTGCTATGGGCAATGATTGCTGATGTGGCAGACTTCAGTGAGTGGAAAAACAATCGCCGTGCAACTGCAATTATTTTTTCTGCTATGATGGTTGGCTTAAAAGGTGGATTGTCAATTGGCGGTGCTCTGCTTACCAAAATTCTAGGGATTTATAATTACCAGCCTAATAGTGAATCAACGCAAACTGAAACAGCCATTCACGGCACTAAAATGCTGGTGAGCATTTACCCGGCTATTCCTTTTTTAATAGGAGCTGCGTTGTTATTCTTTTATGAGATCAATAAAAAAACAGAAACACAAATAGAAACCGAATTGCAAGCAAGAAGAATAAACCTGACAGTTTAATATGCCCGAAGACCCGATTGATCATATTGACTTTGATGAACTGAACAGGAAAGCAATTTCCCAGCCTTTGGTTAAACATATTTATACAGCTGATCCATCAGCACATGTGTTTAATGGAAAGATATATATCTACCCATCACATGATATTGATGTAGGCGATGCGTTTGACGATCTCGGAAGTCATTTTGCCATGGAAGACTATCATGTAATTTCAATGGATTCTCCTATAGATAAAGCCGTTGATCATGGAGTAGCATTACATGTAAAAGATGTGCCATGGGCAGAGAAACAAATGTGGGCTCCTGATGCAGCAGAGAAAGACGGCAGGTATTATTTATATTTTCCTGCTAAAGACAAAAAAGGCATTTTCAGGATTGGTGTTGCCACTGGTGCTTCACCTACAGGTCCGTTTGTACCGCAACCTGAAGCTATCAAAGGAAGTTTTTCAATTGATCCGGCTGTATTCAAAGATGATGACGGCAGTTACTACATGTATTTCGGCGGTATCTGGGGTGGACAGTTACAACGGTGGAGAAAAGGAATATTTGACGCAACAGAAGAAGCAAGTCCAACTGCACATCTGCCAGAGGATAATGAAAATGCCCTCTGTCCAAAAATTGCAAAACTCACACCAGATCTTTTAGAATTCAATGAAACGCCAAAAGATCTATTGATACTTGACGAAAATAATCGGCCTCTTCTGCAAGGCGATACTGATCGAAGGTTTTTTGAAGCAAGTTGGATGCATAAATACAATGGGAAATACTATTTCTCTTATTCAACCGGCGACACACATTATTTATGTTATGCGATTGGCGATAACCCCTACGGGCCATTTAAATATTCAGGCAGAATATTAAATCCTGTTGTTGGCTGGACAACTCATCATTCAATTGCAAAATTCAGAAGTAAATGGTATTTATTCTATCATGACAGCAGTTTGAGTAAGGGTATAACGCATTTACGAAGTGTGAAAGTAACAGAAATAACCTATGATGAAAACGGATTCATAAAAACGATTGATCCTTATAGAAATTGAAAATATTAAGTGGATGATAAGAAAAATTGTAACAATTATATGTAGCTGTTTTATAGCGTTCATGGTAAATGCACAATCATTTACTAACCCTATATTGGCCGGCTATTATCCCGATCCATCAATCTGCAAAGCCGGGAATGATTACTACATCGTTAATTCATCCTTTGCGCATTATCCGGGTTTGCCCCTTTTTCATAGTAAAGATCTATTGAATTGGGAATTGATCGGCTATGCATTGGATCGTCCTGAACAATTGCCATTAGAAGGCCGCAACGCCGGAGTATCCAGGGGTTTATTTGCCCCGGCTATTTCTTATCATAAAGGCATTTTCTATATTGTCTGCACCAATGTAAGCGGTATCGGCAATTTTGTTGTTACTGCTAAAGACCCTAAGGGCCCCTGGAGTAACCCTGTAGCACTTCCGGAAGTTAACGGTATCGATCCTTCATTATTTTTTGACGACAATGATAAAGCATATATAGTTTACAACAGTATTCCTCCGAATGACGAAACCATGTGGGGCGGCCATAGGACAATTCGCATGTACCAGTTTGATAAAGCTAATTTGAAAATAAAAGGGGAACAAATATTATTGGTAAACGGCGGAACTGATGTTACGAAGAAGCCTGTCTGGATAGAAGGCCCGCATATTTACAAAATAAATGACTGGTATTATTTAATGTGTGCACAGGGCGGCACCGGTTATAATCATACTGAAGTAGTTTTTAGAAGTAAGAATGTGTACGGCCCATACTGGCCATATGAAAAAAATCCTATTCTTACGCAAATGCATTTAGATTCATCAAGGCCGAATCCCATTACTACAACAGGCCATGCTGATCTGGTTGAGGATAACGAAGGAAACTGGTGGGGTGTTTTTTTAGGATGCAGGCCTTATGAAAGTGATTATTATAATACAGGGAGAGAAACCTTTATGGCACCTGTTAAATGGACTATGGACGGATGGCCTGTATTTGACCTGGATGGCGACGAAGTAAAATACCAATACCCTATCAATGCTACAAAGAATACATCATTACAGCCCTTTAATGGCAATTATACTTTTAAGGATGATTTCGATGGCGATAAACTTAATCTTCGTTATCGTTTTTTAAGAACAGTAAGAGATAACTGGTATAGCGTATCAGAAAATAAAGGGGCACTGACCATTCAGTTAAGAAAGGAAACAATTAGCGGACGTTCCAATCCATCTTTTGTAGGCTTTTCTCAGCCGCACTTAAAAGGCCATGCCGCCACTGCTTTGAAGTTTTCTCCAAAATCATCCAATGAAAAAGCTGGATTAGTTGTGATGCAAAATGAAACACATTTTTATTATTTAGCGCAGTCAGTAAAAGATGGTAAGCCTATTATTGAACTTTACAGGGACAGTAGCATCATCGCCGGCAAAAGAATTTCTCTGAAGAAAAACAAGAGCCTGTACTTAAAAATACAAGCCAATAACGATAAATATTCTTTCTATTACGCTACGCAGGAAAATAAATGGCAACTATTATTAGCTGATGCTGACGGAAAATATCTTAGTACAAAAGGTGCAGGAGGTTTTGTAGGTGCATTATACGGGATGTATGCTACTTCAGACGGAGTATCTTCTGACAGTAAAGCAATTTATGACTGGTTTGAAGTGAAGAACGAGGACGAGGTGTATAAATAAATTTATCTAAAACGCTGTATCATGAAGAAGATTTTTTTTCTATGCTCTCTTGTTTTCTCTCTTTTATGTGCAGGACAGGATTATAAATCATTTCCCATGTGGAATCCCAATCTTCCACTTGAGCAAAGAGTAAATGATGTAGTAGGCCGTTTGACATTAGAAGAAAAAGTAGCCCAGATGCTGAATGCAACACCGGCTGTTCCCAGGCTAGGAATACCGGCCTATGACTGGTGGAATGAAGTGCTGCATGGTGTTGCCAGAACTCCCTACAAAGTTACTTCATACCCACAGGCAATCGGGATGGCTGCAACATGGGATACCAATTCACTTAAACTGATGGCTCAGTACTCTGCCGAAGAAGGAAGAGCTATTCACAACATTTCAATTGAAAAAAATAAAACAGGTGATCGGTATGTCGGGTTAACTTACTGGACACCTAACATTAATATTTTCCGGGATCCCCGCTGGGGAAGAGGGCAGGAAACTTATGGAGAAGATCCTTTCCTTACAGCTAAGCTTGGGGCCTCATTCGTAAGAGGGTTACAGGGAAATGATCCCAAATATCTGCAAGCCGCAGCATGTGCCAAACACTTTGCCGTACACAGCGGTCCTGAACCAACAAGACATTCAGACAACTTTAATCCCTCTTCGTATGATTTGTGGGATACCTATTTGCCTGCATTCAAAGAACTGGTCGTTAATGCAAAAGTTGCAGGTGTAATGTGTGCTTATAATGCTATTAATACCCAACCCTGCTGCGCCAACGATCTTTTAATGACTGATATTTTAAGGAATCAATGGAAGTTTACAGGCTATGTAACCAGTGATTGCTGGGCGATTGATGATTTTTTCCGTTATCATAAAACACACAAGGATGCTGAATCATCAGCCATTGATGCTTTAATTCATGGTACTGATGTGGAATGCGGGCAATCCGTTTACACAAAACTTCTTGATGCTGTTAAAAACGGATCTATTAAAGAAGAGCAGTTAGATGTTTCTTTAAAAAGATTATTTACTATTCGTTACCGTCTTGGCATGTTTGATCCGACTTCAATGGTAAAATATGCTCAAACCAATTCTTCAGTACTTGAATCGCCTGAGCACAAAGAACATGCTTTGAAGATGGCAAGGCAATCAATTGTATTATTAAAAAACGAGAATAACACTCTCCCATTAAGTAAGAAGCTTAAAAAAATTGCGATAGTGGGCCCTAATGCCGATAATACAATTGCTGTTCTTGGCAATTACAACGGTATCCCTTCGCATGTTGTGAGTATACTGGAAGGCATCAAAGAAAAAGCCGGAAAAGATATTGCTGTTGTTTATGAAAAGGCTATCAATTTCACTAATGATACTTTGCTTGTACACAAAAACATATCGTCCTTATATCAGTATGATGGCAAACCGGGTGTAAAAGCTGAGTATTTCAATAATGAAAAGCTGGAAGGTGATCCTGTATTCACCACCATTGAAAAAGAAATAGATCATCAGTGGCCTGAAGGTGAAGAGCCGTATCCCGGGCTCTCAGCTATTCATTATTCCGCTAGGTACACTACTTACATAACTGCAGACAAAGATGAAGTGATGAATTTTGAAAGTGAAGCAAACGATGGTTATCGGGTAAAAATCAACGATAGTGTAATCGTTAATGTATGGGATAGAAATCGCTGGGGCAGCAGACAATTTAACCTCCCCGTTAAAAAAGGAAACACATACAAAATAGAAATGTCATTCCGTCAAAGTGAAGGAGACGCAACAGTAAAACTACATGCAGGAAATTATGTCAAAACAGATTTTACAGCATTAGCCAATCGTTTTAAAGATGTAGATGCAATACTGTTTGTAGGAGGTATTACTCCCCAGCTTGAAGGGGAAGAAATGCCTGTAACTATTCCCGGGTTCAAAGGTGGTGACAGAACCAGTATTATGCTTCCGGCTGTTCAAACAGAATTAATGAAGGCGCTAACAGCAACAGGTAAACCAGTTGTTTTTGTAATGCTTACAGGAAGTGCTGTTGCCATTCCATGGGAAAATGAAAATATTCCTGCAATTGTTAATGCATGGTACGGCGGCCAGAGTGCAGGTACCGCTGTAGCGGATGTATTATTTGGCGATTTTAACCCTGCAGGAAGACTACCTGTAACTTTTTATAAGAGCGACAACGATCTTCCTGACTTCAGTGACTATTCGATGAATAACCGGACCTATCGTTATTACAAAGGAGAAGCACTGTATCCTTTCGGATATGGGTTGAGCTACACGAATTTTGTATACAGTGGGTTTAAATCAGTTTCTACAATCGGGAAAAATAAATCACTCACTGTAAGTGCTACAATCCGCAATAAAGGAACTAAAGATGGTGAAGAAGTTGTGCAACTTTATATTTCACATCCCCGTATATCGCTTGCACCAACCAAAGCATTGAAAGGTTTTAAACGGATATTTTTAAAGGCCGGTTCCACCCGGGTAGTAACATTCACCCTCACTCCCGAGCAATTATCACTTATTAATGAAAACGGGGAACAATATCAGCCCTCCGGGAAACTGGTGGTTAGTATTGGTGGTGGGCAACCGGGAGTAAAGAATAAAACAACCAGTAATGTAGTAAGCAAAGAAATCACTATACGATAATGAGAAGTTGGTTATCTATTTTGTTCATCCTTTCAGTTCTGAATGCTTCAGCACAATATCCCCGTGTTGATATTCCCGGGTCTGAAGTAAGAAAGATCACATCCTCTATTGTTACAGGACAGGAGTATGAGTTGCAGATCCTGCTACCTTCCGGCTATTCGGTCAGTGAAAAAAAATATCCCGTTGTTTATCTTATGGATTCACAATGGGATTTTCCATTGGTAAAATCAATCTATGGGCAACAGTATTATGATGGATTTATTCCTGAATTGATTGTTGTTGGTGTTACCTGGGGTGGAGTCAATCCTAATCCCGACAGTCTCCGTGCAAGAGATTATACACCTACAAAAGAAAACCGTTTATCTCAAAGCGGCGGAGCAGATCAGTTTCTTTCCTTTATGAAAAATGAATTATTTCCTTTCATTGAAAAAAATTACAGGGCCAGAACCGATGACCGTGTATTGATGGGTTGCTCCTTGGGCGGATTGATCACATTATATACTTTATTCACCCAACCTGAATTATTTACAGGTTATGCAGCAGCAAGCCCTGCTATCGGTTGGGACAGAGAAGTCATCCGGAAATATGAAGCTGATTTTTCAAAGAAGAAATTTAATAAAGCAGTTAGGCTTTACCTGACTGTGGGTGATGTGGAAAGGGGGCGACCCGGTTTTGAAAAATTTGCCGAGATGTTAAAAGAAAAAAATTACCCGATGCTGAGTGTTGGGTCCAGAGTGTTAGAAAACACCGGACATTCCGGAACGAAAAGTGAAACATTTTCAAGGGGCCTGCAATACATTTTTGAAAAACCCAGGCTCAAATTACCTAATAGCATCTTGAATAAATACACTGGTAGCTATCAATTTTCAAATGGCAACTCAGTAGAATTAAAAAATGAGAATAACCAACTGATACTCTTTTTCTCAAGTAATAATAAATATATTTTATACGCTGCAGATGAAACTGAATATTACTCAACTGCTGAGTTTCTGAATATTAAGTTCGATACAGAAAATAATACAATAAATGGTTTTCAATTAAACAGGTATGGCAATAGCCAGTTTTTGAAAAGAGTAAATTAAAACAGGTATGAAGTTTTCAATAGTTCTATTCTTTGTTTTATTGACTGCATTACATTCTGATTCACAGGTGAAACTCCCCGCTATCGTCAGGGACAGCTTGATCCTGCAGCGGGATACAAAAGTGAATGTATGGGGTTGGGCATCACCAGGAGAAAAAGTTGTAATAAATTTTAACGGAAAAACATATAAGACAAAAACAGATGGATCGGGAAAATGGCTTGTAAAACTGGTCCCGATGAAAGCTGGTGGCCCTTACACAATGGATATAAAGGGAAAAAATAAAATTACCCTGAGGAACATACTGATTGGCGATGTTTGGTTTTGTTCTGGTCAATCTAATATGGTGCACCAGATGAACATTCACGATGTTACTTACGCAAAAGACATTGCTGAAGCAAATTTTCCCGAGATAAGACAGTTCTGGATTCCTACATTAACCAGCCTCGAAGGTCCCAAAAATGATTTGCCTACTGGAAATTGGCAGCCTGCTGTCGGTGAAAAAGTTCGTCCCTTTTCTGCTGTAGCATTCTTTTTTGCCAGGAAACTTTACGAAAAGTACCATGTACCGATAGGTATTATAAATGCAAGTGTGGGAGGAACTCCTATAGAAGCATGGACGAGTGAAGAAGGACTTAAAGATTTTGCAGATATCATAAAAACGGTAGAAAAAAATAAAGATACTGGCTATGTCAATAGCTTCAGAAGAAACGGATTGGGAAATCGTCCTCCAGCAAAACCACAGGATAAAGGACTGACAGGACTATTGCCATGGTATGATGTCAATTATATTCCTAAAGGATGGAACAACATTGCTATACCTGGCTATTGGGAAGACCAGGGAATAAAAGATCTGAATGGTGTAGTCTGGTACAGAAGGGAAATTGATGTACCTGCCTCAATGACCAGGAAACCTGCTAAAGTTTTTTTAGGAAGAATTGTGGATGCTGATGTATTATATATTAACGGTAAACAGGTTGGCAATACAACTTACCAATATCCCCAGAGAAGATATAATGTTCCCCCAGATCTGCTTAAGGCAGGTAAAAACATTTTTGTTGTTAAAGTGACGAACAATTTTGGGAAAGGAGGATTTGTTCCTGACAAACCTTATTGCCTGCTTGCCGGTAGTGACACCATTGATCTGAAAGGTTATTGGCAATATAAGGTAGGTGAAGTATTTGTTCCCAGGCCGGGTGGTTTTGGTGGCGGTGGTATCAATGCACAAAACCAACCAACAGCACTGTATAATGCAATGGTCGCTCCTGAGATCAATTATACCATTAAAGGTTTCTGCTGGTACCAGGGAGAAAGTAATACAGGCAAACCGGAAGAATATGCTAACCTACAGCCTGCGCTGATCAATGATTGGCGTAATAAATGGCAGCAGGGTGAGTTACCCTTTTTATATGTTCAACTTCCAAATTTTATGGAGTATAATTACCTGCCATCAGAAAGTAACTGGGCTGTTCTTAGGGAATCACAATTAAAATCACTATCAGTTCCAAACACAGCTATGGTTGTTGCAATTGATCTTGGAGAATGGAATGACATTCACCCGGATAATAAAAAGAGTGTCGGAGATCGCTTAGCATTAACTGCACTGAAGCTTGCATATAATGAAGACGTTGTTTATTCAGGCCCCTTATATCAGTCTTCAGCAATTGAAGGGAATAAGATCGTTATTAGTTTTTCTCATATTGATGGCGGACTGATAACAAACGATGGTGAAGTGCCTGCAGAATTTGCTATAGCCGGAGCAGATAAAAAATTTGTTTGGGCCCAAACAAAAATTGAAGGCGATAAAGTGATCGTATGGAATGACGATGTAAAAAAACCTATGTATGTAAGATATGCATGGGCCGATAACCCTGTAAATCCAAACCTGTACAACAAAGTTGGTTTACCTGCATCACCATTCCGAACTGATCATTAAAAAATTATCATAATGGCAATAAAAATTGACCCTATAAAAAATAATATCCGGAAATATTTTCTGATCGCTGCCGGAGTTTTGATACTCTCCTGCAGCAAAAATAATAGCGCAGGAGGTGGAGGCGGTGGTGGAAATAACACCAGTTTTAATGCAGAGATCACTATTATGGCTAATGATGCAATGCAGTTGATACAAGGCTTTGGATGCGCTACAGTATTTAATCCGCCAAATACCACTGCCCTGACAAATGAAGAAATTACCCGGCTTTTTGGTTCTGGTGACAACCAGGTAGGTTTGAACATTCTCAGGATAAGAGTTGCAGAAGATGCTGCATGGCGTAACACAGAATTAAATTATGCTAAAGCTGCCATACAAAATGGAGCAAGAATACTGGCCACACCCTGGAGCCCCCCGGCCAATATGAAAACAAATAATAGCTTGATTGGTGGTTCACTGAAAACAGACAGCAGCGCTGCTTATGCAAACTATTTAAATGCATTTGCAGAATATATGACCACAAATGGTGCTCCTGTCTATGCAGTATCTGTACAAAATGAACCTGACATAAGTGTTAATTATGAGAGTTGTGACTGGACTGCAGATCAAATGAGGATATTTCTGAAAGATTTTGGGCATTTTATTACCAATACTCTTGTAATGGCTCCTGAATCATTCCACAACGATCAAAATTTTGTAAATACAATTCTGAACGATAATGGTGCAGCTACTAACCTGGATATTGTTGGCGGTCACATTTACGGTAGCGGAATTGTTGAAAACACACTTGCCAAAAGTTTGAACAAAGAAGTCTGGATGACAGAGCATCTGGACACCAATGTAACCTACACCGGCAATATGAATACTGCTATAGAAATTCATGATTGCCTCACCAAAGCAAATTTCAATGCCTATATCTGGTGGTATGGAAAAAGGTTTTACGGTCCTATTGGGCAGGATGGTTTAATAACAAAGCGAGGATATATCATGTCTCAGTTTGCACGGTTTATACCTTCGGGTTCTATTAGGATCGGAGCAGGCACTAATTCAAGAGCCGAAGTATTAATCTCTGCCTATAAAAAAAGTAATGGGAAAAAAATAATTATAGCAATAAATACAAGCTCCATCAATGCCAATCAGAAGATTTCAATAAACGATGCAACAATCAGTTCTGTATTGCCCTATACTACTTCCGCAACCAAGAATGCAGAAAGAGGTTCAGTTATTTCCGCAACGAATAACAGTTTTACCTATTTACTGCCTGCTCAAAGCATAACAACTTTTATTGAACAATAATTTATGTGAGATCAAAAAAAATAAAAATGAAAAAAATTACATTTTTGTCTTTATTCCTGGCTATAAGTGGTACTCTTTTAAATGCTCAGAATAAAATTTACCTGTATCCTGAAAAAGCAAAAGACACCATCAGCAAAAATATTTACGGGCATTTTGCTGAACATCTTGGCCATTGTATTTACGGTGGATTGTATGTGGGCGAAGGCAATAAAAAGATTCCAAACAAAGATGGAATAAGGCTTGACATAGTGGAAGCACTGAAGAAATTAAAAGTGCCTGTGCTTCGTTGGCCGGGCGGTTGCTTTGCGGACACCTATCACTGGAAAGATGCAATTGGGCCAAAAGACAAACGCAAACCCATAGAGAATGTAGCATGGGGTTATGTAAGAGAAGACAATAGTTTCGGAACTCATGAATTTCTTGAGCTATGTGAAATGATAAACGCTGAACCCTACCTCGCCGTGAATATGGGTGGCGGCACTGTGCAGGAAGCTGTTGATTGGGTGCACTATGTAAATCATGAAAATGGCAAAAGTTATATGACGGAGCTACGGATGCAGAACGGTCGCAACAAACCATGGAATGTAAAATACTGGGGTATTGGTAACGAGTCATGGGATTGTGGTGGCAGTATGACGGTTGACTACTATGTAAATGAGTACAAAAAATTTGCTACCCTCATGACCAACTACGGCAATTCTGAAGGCTTATTTCGTATTGCTGTCGGCCCGGGTACTGAGGATTATAACTGGACCGAAACAGTGATGAAAGATATTCCCTTAAGAAGATTTGAAGGCTTGTCTATACACCATTATTCGGTTATCAATTGGTCAAAAAAAGGATCAGCCACACAGTTTTCGGAACAAGAATACTTCAGAACAATGGAAGAGGCTTGGAGAATGGAACCATTTGTTTCCAAGAATATAGAGATCATGAACAAATATGATCCAAAGAAAAAAATTGCTTTGATTGTAGATGAATGGGGAGGCTGGTATGATGTGGAGCCAGGTACAAACGGGGCATTCCTGTATCAGCAAAACAGCATGCGGGATGCAATGATTGCCGGGCTTACTTTGAATATATTCAATAATCATTGTGACCGTGTCAGAATGGCTAACCTTGCTCAAACTATTAATGTCTTGCAAGCTGTTATTCTTACAAAGGATGAAAAAATGATCCTCACTCCTACTTATCATGTTATGGAGATGTATAATGTTCACCAGGATGCACTGATGCTTCCAATCGTTGTGGCTGGAAGCAATTATTTTTTTGAAGGAAAGAAGATAGAAGCTGTTTCAGCTTCTGCATCAAAAGATAAAAAAGGCACTGTTCATATTTCTTTAGTGAATATTGATGCACATAATTCGCAGGACATCAATATTGATCTTGGCAATCTTTCTGTCACATCTGTTTCAGGAAGAATACTTCATTCAGACAAGCTACAGGATCACAATACATTTGAAAATCCTGATCAGGTAAAGCCAACTTCTTTTGATGGTGCTTCTATAAAAGGCAATACTATGTCTGTGAAGCTACCTCCATTCTCAGTGGTTGTGTTGGAGCTCAAATAAACTGGTAAAAATTGAAACAGCGCCATACTATACTATTAGGTTGTCTTTTATTTTCCTCTGCCTTAAATGCACAGGAAAAACTATACCCCAATGTATTTCCTCCAAAAGATGTCAAGCTCCTCGAAGGCCCCTTTAATCATGCCCGGGACCTAAACATTGAAACACTTTTAAAATATAAATTAGACAGACTATTAGCTGGGTATCGAAAAGAAGCAGGCCTTATAGCTAAAGATTCTATTTACAAAAATTGGGATGGTCTAGATGGTCATATTGCCGGTCACTATTTGACTACCATGGCAATGAATTATGCTGCAACAGGCAATCAAGAATGTAAAAAAAGAATGGATTATATATTGGCTGAACTCAAAGCCTGCCAGGAAGCAAATACAAAAAATAATCCTGATTGGGGAGTTGGTTATGCAGGGTCTGTACCTGAAAGTAAAAGAATCTGGTTTGCATTGAAATCCGGGGATCTCGGACCTTATCGTTCCGCATGGGTACCCTGGTATAATCTGCATAAAATGTATGCAGGATTAAGAGATGCCTGGTCATACACCGGAAATGAAAAAGCTAAAGAAATATTTTTTAAATTTTGTGATTGGGCAATTAATATCACATCCTCTCTTTCTGAGGAACAAATGCAATCAATGTTGGATACAGAGCATGGCGGTATGAACGAGATCTTTGCTGATGCTTACCAGATATCTGGCAATAAAAAATATTTTGATGCTGCAAAAAGATTCTCACATCAGCAATTACTTATCCCTATGTCGAAAGGGGTAGATAACCTTGACAACATACATGCAAATACTCAAGTGCCTAAAGCTATTGGCTTTTCCCGTATAGGGGAATTAAGCCATGATCAAAAATACCTGGGTGCCGGAAATTTCTTCTGGGAAACCGTCACTGCAAACCGAACCCTGGCATTTGGTGGTAATAGCAGAAGGGAGTTTTTTCCTGCCGCTGTCTCCTGCACAGATTTTATTAATGATGTGGAGGGTCCGGAATCCTGCAATACCTACAATATGCTCAAACTGACTGAAGCTCTATTCAGGATCGACCCATCAGTCAAATATGTTGACTTTTATGAAAGAGCCTTATACAATCACATCCTTTCAACCCAGCATCCGGAAAATGGCGGCTATGTTTATTTCACTCCGGTAAGACCGAACAGCTACCGAGTTTATTCAGCACCTAATGAAGCTATGTGGTGTTGTGTGGGCAGCGGCATGGAAAATCATAGTAAATACAATGAGTTTATCTACACACATCAGCATGATTCATTATTTCTGAATCTATTTATCGCTTCAGCTTTATACTGGAACGAAAAAGGAATAAAACTAAACCAAGAAACTAATTTCCCTTATGAAGAACAAACAAAACTAACTATCACAGAGGGCTCATCTACTTTTAAATTAATGATCCGTTATCCTTCCTGGGTTGCCGATGGTGCATTAAAACTAACAGTAAATGGGAAAGCAGTTTCAGTAACAGCACATCCCTCCTCTTATATAGTAATAGAAAGAAAATGGGAAAAAGGGGATGTTGTAGAAATTGCTTTACCCATGCAAAACACAGTTGAGCATTTGCCCAATGTGCCCAACTACATTGCCATTCTTCATGGCCCGATTGTGTTGGGCGCTAAGACAGGTACGGAAGATTTAAGGGGACTGATTGCTAATAATAGCCGCTGGGCGCATATTCCATCCGGCAAACGTTTGCCTTTGGATAAAGCGCCGATTCTTATCAATGATGATATCAATACCATCCCCAAAAAACTGGTACCGGTCAAAAACAAGCCTTTGAGTTTTATAATGCCTAATGTAAAAATGGTCAATCCCACTGAGATTGTACTGGAGCCATTTTTTAAAATTCACGACTCCCGCTATATGTTGTACTGGATGGCATTAACAAATACACAGTACCACTCTTATATAGATTCTATCGCTCAACTTGAAAAAGAAAAAATAGCATTGGAAAACCGAACCATAGATTTTGTTGCACCCGGCGAACAACAACCCGAAGCAGATCATGCTATACAAACTAAAAATTCAAGAAATGGCAGTTACCTGAATCAGTTCTGGAGAGATGCCAATAATGAAGGTTATTTCAGCTACAACCTTAACACCAACGGTGAAACCGATATATCACTCATGGTTCGCTACTGGGGAGCGGAATGGGGAAGCAGGAAATTTGACATTTATATTGACGATAAAAAATTAGTATCAGAAAACAATACAGGAAAGTGGAACCGTTCTGAGTTTTTCGATGTAACATATAAAATCCCTGCATCTATGACCATAGAAAAGAAAAGTATCCGTGTGAAATTTCAGGCCTTGCCTGGAAATACAGCCGGGGCGGTTTACTATGTCAGGCTTCTAAGAACAAAAGACAGATAGCTTGTACTAAAATTATTTTATTAATCACTTCAAGATGAAAAAATATTTTATACTGGTTTTGATCACTGCAACAATTACCAGCCAGGCCCAATTTAATCAACCATGGCTGGGGAAAAACTGCGCTGTGGTTATCACTTATGATGATGGTTATGATCAGCAACTGGACAATGCATTACCATTGCTGGATTCTTTGGGATTAAAAGCTACTTTCTACATCAGCGCCTATAACCAGGCAGTTAAAATAAGATTGGAAGAGTGGAAAAATGCTGCTGCAAACGGACATGAATTAGGCAACCACACTTTATATCACCCCTGTATTGGTGGTGCAGGCAGAGAATGGGTAAAATCTGAATATGACCTTAGAAATTATACTGTAACGAGAATGGTGGATGAGATAAGAATGGAAAATGTATTTCTGCAAAACCTGGATGGAAAAACCAAAAGAACATTTGCTTTTACTTGTGCCGATACCAAAGCCGGCGGTGTTGACTTCAGCAACCAGATAAAAAATGATTTTGTAGCATTGAGATCAGTAAGAAACGAGATGCACAAAATAAACGAAGTGAACCCGGATAATGTGGACTGCTACATGGTAAACAATACCTCTGCGGAAGAAATGATCGGATGGGTCAAAAAAGCTATGGAAACAAATTCGTTACTCGTAGTCCTTTTTCACGGTGTTGGTGGTGGTAATAGCCTGGATGTTTCCTTGCCGGCACACAGGGAGTTTCTTCATTTCCTGAAACAAAATGAAAAAGATATTATGATCGCTCCAATGGTCACTGTTGCGGAGCACATCAGAACATGGCAAGACAGAGACAAGGCAATAAAAGCACAGCAGCAAGCTACACAAGCTGATTATAATAATATGCTTGCCCAACTAAAAATCCCCATGAGTTCAAAACGTCCCGGTCCTTCAGGAAACCCTTCAGCACCCAATGCTGCCAATACCGATGAATCAAAAGCAACACAATACACATCACTACCTGATCCTCTGATATTAAAGAACGGGGAAAAAGTTACCAACGAAAAAACATGGTGGAATAGACGCAGACCCGAGCTTGTTGAAGAATTTGATAGAGAGATCTATGGCCGTGTCCCCAAAAAAACACCCAAGGTAATCTGGGAAGCCGTAAGCACCTATGATACTAGTTTTGGAAACATGAAAGGGCTAGCAAAAAATCTTATAGGTCATGTTGACAATTCATCATATCCTGCTATTAAAGTAGATATCCAGCTAACATTGGTCACTCCGAAAAACAGTAACAAACCAGTTCCGGTAATCATGGAATTTGGGTTCATTTTTCCTGCTGGATTCAGGCTCCCTACCCCTCCCTCTGGAACTCCTGTGGTAAAAAGCTGGCAGGAACAACTACTTGAAAAAGGCTGGGGTTTTGCAATCCTGGTTCCAACAGGTTACCAGGCCGACAATGGCGCTGGTTTAACACAAGGCATTATAGGTTTATGTAACAAAGGGCAATTTCGTAAACCCGAAGATTGGGGGGCATTAAGAGCCTGGGCTTGGGGAGCCAGTCGTGCCATTGATTATTTTGAAACAGATAAAGATGTTGATGCAAAAAGAATTGGCATTGAAGGCCTGTCAAGATATGGAAAAGCTGCTGTAGTAACTATGGCCTATGAACCAAGAATAGCTATAGGCTTCATTGGCTCATCCGGTGCAGGTGGCACCAAGATTTTAAGAAGGATATTTGGAGAACAAGTGGAAAATCTGGCTTCATCAGGAGAGTATCATTGGTTTGCAGGAAATTTCATTAAATATGCCTGTGATCCATTAAATCAAAACGATCTGCCGGTTGATGCACATGAGTTAGTAGCTTTATGTGCACCACGTCCTGTATTTATCAGTTCTGGCTCACCAAAAGTTGAAGGACAATGGGTGGATGCAAAAGGAATGTTTTTAGGAGGCGCCTACGCTGCATCCGTTTATGAATTATTTGGAAAAAAGGGATATGGCACTATGGAGTTTCCTCCCCTTGAAACCACTTTAACAGATGGAGATATTGCATGGCGGCAGCATAACGGGGGACATACTACCGGACCAAACTGGCCTGCATTTATTGAATGGGCGAGCCGATACTTAGAAAAATAAAAATCTACTTATGAGTTTCGGATATAACAGATCAAGAAGAAAATTTCTTTATAATCTTGGGTTGGCAGGCCTAAGTATTCCATTGATCTCATCAAACAGCAATTGCAGTAACGAACAATCAAATCCAAAAACCATGAATAAAAAAGAGGGAAAATTAGGCATTGCTTTGGTAGGACTTGGGGGATACGCCGGTGGTCAGTTAGCCCCTGCACTCCAACAAACAGAGCATTGTTATTTAGCTGGTATCGTTACAGGTACACCGTCAAAAATCCCGGTTTGGCAAAAAAAATATGACATCCCTGACAAAAATGTCTATAACTATGATAATTATGACTCTATAAAAAATAATCCTGATATTGATATTATTTATGTTGTGCTGCCCAACTCCATGCATGAGGAGTATACAGTGCGGGCTGCACAAGCTGGCAAACATGCGATCTGTGAAAAACCTATGGCCTTATCAGTAAAAGAATGTGACAACATGATAGAAGCCTGTAAAAATGCCGGGAAAATGCTTTCAATAGGTTATCGGCTTCATTTTGAACCATACAATTTAGAAATGGTGAGATTAGGAACTAACAAAGTTTACGGTGCTATAAAAAACATGAAAGCTGGATTTGGTTTTCCCGCTGGTGATCCAAATCAATGGAGACTGAAAAAAAACCTTGCAGGTGGTGGCCCTTTACAGGATGTTGGTATTTATTGTATACAGGGCATTTGTTATACAACTGGTTTGGAACCCATATCGGTAATAGCACAGGAAGGACCTAAAACAGATTTAGAAAAATTTAAAGAAGTGGAACAATCAATAACCTGGCAGTTTGAAATGCCCGGTGGAATATTATGTGATGGAAAAGCCAGTTATAGCGAAGGATTGAATTTTCTGCATGCTGATGCTGAAAATGGCTTTTTTGAATTAAGTCCGGCATTTAATTACTCCGGTCTTGCGGGAATTGACAATGGAAAATCAATGGATTTCCCGCAGGTAAATCAACAGGCCAGGCAAATGGATGCATTTGCCTTATCTATTAAAAACAAACAGCCATCCACTGTTCCCGGTGAAATGGGCAGAAGAGATGTCAAACTGATCGCTGCTATTTATGATGCAGCCAAAACAGGAAATAAGATTTCTATTAGTTAATATAGAAGTATAAAATATTATTAGAAATGAGCCAGAAACTCAGAAGCCACGATTGGTTTGGCAGGAAAGACAAAGACGGTATTATTTACAGAAGCTGGATGAAAAACCAGGGAATGCCTAATGATATGTTCGATGGCAGGCCTGTTATCGGCATCTGTAATACATTCAGTGAGCTTACTCCCTGTAATGCACATTTCCGTGACCATGCAGAAGCAGTGAAGAAAGGTGTGCTTGAGGCAGGTGGTTTCCCTGTTGAATTTCCAATAATGAGTTTAGGCGAAACATTACTGAAGCCCACTGCCATGTTGTTTCGCAACCTGGCCAGTATGGATGCAGAAGAAAGCATTCGTGGTAACCCGATTGATGGTGTAGTACTTTTAACCGGTTGTGATAAAACAACCCCTTCAACAGTAATGGGGGCTGCAAGTGTTGGCTTACCTACTATTGTTGTTCCCGGCGGGCCCATGCTTAATGGTCATTATAAAGGACAGCTGATCGGCTCAGGTACACATGTATGGAAGTTTGATGAAGACATGAAAACAGGTAAGATGACACAGGAAGAATGTGAGTTTGCAGAAAGCTGTATGAGCCGCAGCATCGGTCATTGCATGACGATGGGTACAGCCAGTACTATGGCTTGTATGGTTGAATCATTAGGATTAACATTAAGCGGAGCCGCAGCAATTCCTGCGGCAGATTCTAGGAAAAAAGTAATGGCGCAGTTGAGTGGAAGAAGAATAGTGGAAATGGTAAAAGAAGACCTGACCATCGATAAAATCCTGACAAAAGAAGCATTTGAAAATGCGATTAAGGTAAATGCAGCTGTAGGTGGTTCTTCCAATTTTATCATTCACCTGATGGCCATTGCAGGAAGAATAGGTGTTAATCTGGAACTGGATGATTTTGATAAACTGGGCAGCAAGATCCCTTTGCTGGTCAACCTGATGCCATCTGGAAAATTTCTGATGGAAGATTTTTATTATGCAGGAGGATTACCGGTTGTGCTAAATGAGTTAAAAGATCATTTGCATAAAAATGTAATTACTGTCACCGGAAAAAATCATCATGAGAACATTAAAGGTAATACCGATTGCTATAATCATGACGTAATAACAACTTATGAAAAACCTTTGATACCCGAAGCTGGTTGTGTGGTTGTAAAAGGAAACCTTGCCTTGAACGGAGCAGTTATAAAACCATCTGCTGCTACTCCTGCACTGATGAAACATACAGGAAGAGCTGTTGTGTTTGAAAGCATAGAAGATTATCATGCAAGGGTTGATAATCCGGACCTGGACATAGATGAAACCTGTGTGATGGTGCTAAAATATGTCGGACCTGTTGGTTACCCCGGAATGCCTGAGGTGGGCAATATGGCGCTTCCCAAAAAGATCCTGGAAAAAGGAATAAAAGATATGGTCCGCATCAGTGATGGACGAATGAGCGGAACTGCCTATGGTACTGCTGTACTTCATGTTTCACCAGAATCAGCTATCGGGGGAAATCTTGCACTGGTACAAAATGGCGACATGATCGAACTCGATGTAGCCAACAGAAAATTACACCTGCATGTTTCTGATGAAGAACTGGCAAAAAGAAAAGCAGAATGGAAACCACCTAAGCCTGCCGCTGACAGAGGATATGTTAGCTTATATATCAAACATGTTCTTGGAGCAGATAAAGGAGCTGATCTTGATTTTTTACAGGGAAGTTCCGGCTCAGTTGTAACAAGGGATTCACACTAATAAAAATTCAAGTAAGATATATGAAACCATTTCTGATACTTTTTATTGCATTTCTATTCTTTACCTGTAACAACGAGAAAAAAGAAAACCAAGATAAACAGATGTATAAAACAACCGGAACATATGAACGCTATGACCCGGCATTGGATTCAATCATTGATAAAGATGCCAAAGCAGATATTATTGCTGAAGGATTTGAATGGAGTGAAGGGCCGCTATGGATAGAAAAATATAAAATGTTATTGTTCTCCGATGTACCCAGAGATACCATCTATAAATGGACAGAAGAAAATGGAAAAGAAATATATCTCACTCCTTCAGGTTATACCGATTCGATTCCTAGAGGTGGTGAAATGGGCTCAAACGGCTTAACGTTAGACAGAGACGATCATCTTGTTTTATGCCAATGTGGTAATAGACAAATTGCAATAATGGATGCGCCTTTTGACAACCCGGCACCAAAATATATTCCACTTGCCAAACAGTTCAACGGTAAAAAATTCAATAGTCCCAATGATGTAATTGCAGATAGTAAAGGGGATATCTTCTTTACCGACCCTCCATATGGCTTGGAAAAGGGAATGGATGATCCTAAAAAAGAAATTCCTTTCCAGGGAGTGTATAAAATAACAAGGGATGGAAAGGTTATCCTCATAACCGATTCATTAACCAGGCCAAATGGTCTTGCCTTTTTTCCCGGAGAAAAAACTTTGCTGGTTGCGAACTCTGATCCGGATAAACCCAACTGGTATGCGTTTGATGTAAATGAAGATGGCTCATTCTCAAATGGAAGAATTTTCTTCAGTGTTGCAGGATATGATAAATCATTAAAAGGATTACCGGATGGACTCAAAATTGATTCAAAAGGAAATGTATTTGCCACTGGCCCGGGCGGTGTTTATATTTTCAACAGCGAAGGTAAAAAACTAGGTATGCTGCGTTTTGATAATGCAACCAGTAATTGTGCATTAAGTCCTGATGAAAAAACATTGTATGTTACGAATGATATGTATGTGTTAAGAATTAAACTAAGAAAATAATTCGATGAAGATTTATAAACTCCGTTCAGGTGTATTGATTGAAAATAAAGCTCAACGATACGCATTACCAGTGGGCGACTGGGAAAATTTTATCAATGATGATAATATCCTTTCCCGGCTCACGGAATTTTTACAATCCGGAAAAGCTATTACCACAAACGGTATTAAAGAAACAGATTTTTTACCTCCCATAGGACGTAACCAGGAGTTATGGGCCTGTGGTGTTACTTATTTAAGGAGTAAAGTCGGAAGACAGGAAGAAAGTAAAGCAAGTGGAGGCGGAGATTTTTACGCAAAAGTTTATGAAGCCGAAAGACCAGAAGTTTTTTTCAAAGCAATGTCAAACCGAATTGCAGGTACACATCAAAAAGTGAGGACCAGGAAAGATTCAACATGGGATGTTCCTGAACCAGAATTGACGCTTGTTGTAACATCATCAGGAAAGATCATAGGATATACGATCGGGAATGATATGAGTAGTCGCAGTATTGAAGGTGAGAACCCATTATATCTTCCACAGGCAAAAACCTATGATGAATGTGCCGCATTAGGGCCTTGTATCTATTTAACTGATGGACCGCTTGATGGAAATACAATGATATCACTGGAGATAAATCGAAATACCGAAAACATATTCAAAGGAGAGGTATCATTGGATCAGATGAAAAGAAAACCCGAAGAACTGGTTTCTTATGTATTCCAGGAATGTACTTTTCCAAGTGGTTGTTTAATCATGACAGGAACAGGAATTGTTCCTGGTAATGATTTCACCTTGCATAGCGGTGACGAGATCAGGATAACAATAGAACCCATTGGCACACTTGTTAATACCGTAAGATAGTTATGCCATTTATTATCATCACACTTGCCGTAGCATTACAGATCATCCTGACTGCAAAAAAAGTCAGTCCTTTCTTATCCCTTTTAATAGTGTCTGTTCTTGCCGGGCTGAGTCTTGGTATGGAGCCTGCTGTCTTGGTTAAAACTGTTGAAAAAGGTGTTGGAAGTACTTTAGGTGGATTAGCATTAATTATTTGCCTCGGAGCCATACTTGGAAAAATTCTTGAAGTAAGTGGAGCAGCTGAGCAAATATCCTCCACACTTATAAAAAGTTTTGGCTTAAAAAATATTCAATGGGCAGTGCTGCTGACCGGTTTCCTCATTGGCATACCATTATATTATAATGCAGGTTTTGTCATACTGGTTCCGCTTGTGTTTACCCTGGTAAGAAAGACCGGGCTTCCATTATTATATATAGCCATACCTATGGCAGCTTCATTAAGCATAACACATTGCTTTCTGCCACCACACCCTGGTCCTGTTGTATTGGTAAATGCTTTTAGAGCTGATATGGGCAAGGTCTTGATCTATGGATTGATACTTGCAATTCCAATTATAATAATTACAGGTCCTTTTTTAGGAAGATTAATGCAACATATCAAAGCGAAAGCATCATCACTTTTCAGCGGAGAAGGAAGAGATGAATCCAAACCACTTCCGAATGTCTTTTCAAGTTTTGTAATTGCATTATTACCTGTTATATTGATCACACTTGCAGTATTAGCTGAGAATATTTTGCCAGAGGATTCTGTACTTCAAAAATCTTTGTTATTCCTGGGCGATCCAACCATTGCACTACTTATTTCAGTTTTACTGGCAGTTTACTTTTTTGGAATACAAGGCGGATATAAAATGGATACCGTTATGAAGTGGCTGAATGATGGCATCAGCAGTATAGCGGTCATTCTTCTTATTATTACAGCCGGTGGGGTATTCAAACAGGTTCTTACTGATAGCGGCACCGCAGAATACATAACCAGCTTCAGTCAAAAATGGAATATGCCTCCTCTCGTTTTTGGGTGGATAGTAACAGCGCTTTTAAGAGTATCTATTGGTTCGGCAACAGTAGCAGGCATAGCTGCCGCCGGAGTTGTTTCTCCTTTGGTGGCCTCAGGTGTTGTTTCACCAGAAATGATGGTATTGGCGGTCGGTACAGGAAGTGTATTCGGCTCGCATATCAATGATTCGGGTTTCTGGATGTTCAAAGAATTTTTTAATCTGTCATTGAAACAAACTTTTTTATCGTGGACCATTATGGAAACAACCATTTCCATCTTGGGTCTTATCGGGGTTGTCTTGCTGAATTCAGTGATATAGTCATTTTTTTTCCTGAGAGAGGCTCAGCATTTCTATTATTCTTTGCTATTTCTTTCTACAGGAATGAAAATAAACTCACTAAATGCATCTACGTTCCCGAAATCGGCCATATGAGGAGAAATTCTCAATGTAGCCGTTTCATTCAAACTTGCAGTTTGTAAAACAGCATTAATATCGCTTAGCGTTACAATGCCATTTGAACCACTTCCTTTGGCCCGCAATACCTGCAATAACAAATTAGCAAAAGGTGAATGTTTTCCAGCCTTACCGTCAAATGCAGGCTCGCTACCAACAGAAGAAAGAAATTTTCGGGTTCTTAACGGAAGCTTGTCTTTCAAAAACTGCAACACATTACGGTTAGTGATATTATCCAGGCCCCCTTCCCTTTTGGTTCCGGAAAATACTTTTTCGTCAAACGTTCCGCCATGACATACATCAAGTAATACAAGTATCTGTCGTGCCGGAATATTGTTCAGTAGTCTTTTTAATTTATCATACGAAATGTAGGAATTCCGTATCGGGTCCTCATCAACTGATTTCGAATCATTACATACAATAAAACCGTCGCTTAATAATTCATCGTCTACATCACCATGACCGGCAAAATAGATCACAAACTGATCATTAGGTCTTGCGACTTTGTAATACCGGAGTATGGCTGCATAAATAGAATCAAGTGGTTTATTCTCGAGTAGCTGCACTTCATAATCGTAAGAATTTTTTAGTTCATCCGCTACAGCCCTTGCATCCTTTACAGGGTTACTCAGGTTATTCCAGCCCTTTCCTATGTATTCATCCGTTCCAATTATTAGAGCATATCGCTTCCCTGTAAGATTATCTAAGGTCTCTTGTAATTCTTTGGATCTTTCCTTCTTTAATCCTCTTGTCGCACCATCATTATTATCCCCAAAAATCTCCCTGTATTGTTGAAGGAATTCCTTTTCAAAAAAGATATCGAAATAATTAAAATCAAAAGATTTGCAGCTGTACGCCTTATTCTCAATCTGTCTCGCCATTTGTTTGGCTCTTTGATCATCCCGGAACAGATCATAAACATTTGCAGAAGAATCAAGTGAAGTAAAAAAATAATTAATGGGACCTTTATCTATAACCTTCCCGTTACAATTCACTCTTTCATAACCGAATCCGTTGGGCACAACAATAATTCTATTCTTATTCAATATTCCTGCAACTTCTGATGAGTTTTGCGTCAGGCTTTTAATAAACTCAGTTTTGAATTTCTCAGAAGGACCTGCTTCAGAAATAAACAACTGGTTGTTGGCAGGAATGAGTTGAATGTATTCCTGTAATTCTTTCAGAGAAATACATTTCTTAATCGGGTCCGTTTTATCCGATTGATTCCGGTTACTCAATTTTGCTTCTTCCTGAGATTGGCTTTCCACTACAACATCATATGGAAAAAAATTAGTACTACCAGTGCCATTTTCATTTTTTATGATATTACTACAACCACTGAAATTAAAAATGAAATAATCATTATAAACTGCTTTCCGAGCAATCTCTTTCAGAACATTGGTGATACTTTCTTTAGAGGCAGTTTTGTCCAAAAGCACATATTCATGAAATAAAGAATTAAAAACCTTTGAAGAATTGTTACTTACGAATTGGCTTTTAAAAAATTCAGCATAGGATTGGGCATCAGATTTACAGGTTTGATATTTTGTATTTCCATAATCATCAATTCCGATTGAAAGCAGCCACACGGAACCGACAGCATAGTTGTTCCTGTCATAAGAATCATAAATGACATACTGGCGTAATAACCATGCAAGATCTTTACCTCCAATTCCAACTGTTCTTGATCTCGTATTTTCTTTTAGTTTATCAGCATAATTAAAAATAAACTCGTCGGCTATCTTCAGAGATGAATCATAAGCGTATATTCTGAGCATGCCTGAGCCAAGATTATACGCTTTGTCTGTAAGCTGATAGTTAGTACTATACTGATGAAGACTGTCAATTTGATTTTCTGTTTTAAATAACAGCCTGTATCCACGGCTTCCCGGATTCTTTTCTTTGAATTTTTTATAATTAAGTATTGTATCTTTTCTCATTAATGAACCCTGCCGGTCACTTAAATCAGGCACGGGCCCATTATAAAGAATGTATACCTGCGAAGGTTTCAGTTTTTTAAACTCGGAAGGATATTGATCAGGAGCTAATACATAAGTGGTGACCAGGCTAATACCGGGATTTGCCAGTAAAACTCCACAAATGATAAGTGCTTTGAGCGTCAGGAACAGCCTCTTGTTCAATTCCATCAAAAACTCTATTTATATGAAAGGTACTAATATGAAAATAGGTTTCCAATACCATGCAAACGGTATACTAACTTCTTGAAACTGTAGTAACTTTAATCCCTGGTATACAACTAATCTATCAGGAAGAGAGTCTTTAGTCACCATTTCAAAGTGAATTTAAAAACCATTCTTATATCGTCTTTTTTTTGGAGTATTAGCCTGTCACTACTTGCCCAGCCGGGTGAAAGAGGGCTGAAAAAAACTCAGGATACTACAATCGTTAAAGGCAATACTTATGCTATAATTATCGGTATCAGTGACTATAAAGTGGTACCAGATCTGCAATATGCCCATAAAGATGCCGAGGCATTTGAAAATTTTCTGATCAGCGATGCCGGAGGTAAGGTTCCTAAAGAAAACATTGAAACCTTTTTAAATGAAAACGCCACCCGGCCCAATGTTGGCGATGCGATCTCCATATTAGCCAGGAAAGCTAAACCCGGTGACCGGATCTGGTTCTTTTTTGCGGGTCACGGCGATATGGAAGATCTGACACAGATCGAAAACGGTTTGTTACTTCTCTATAACAGCCCCAATGGAAATTATTTCGGGATGAATGATGATGTGCTGGAGATCCTCGACCTGAAAAGATACCTCTCCCCATTGGCCCAGCGTGGCATTGAAATGATCTTTATTGTTGATGCCTGCCATTCGGGTAACCTGAAAGGAGGCGTTGAAGGGGTTCAGCAAACAGCATCTGCATTGGCATCTGCATGGGGAAAGGAGTATAAAATACTTTCTTGTCAGCCCAACCAGCTTTCCCTGGAAAGTGAAGAATGGGGCGGCGGCCGGGGATTATTCTCATTGGAATTTGAAGAAGGTATAAAGGGACTTGCCGACCTGGATAATAATGGGGTCATCAGCATGTTCGAGCTACAGAATTATATTCAGTCCAATGTGGCAAAATACAGTGAAGGGAAACAGATACCTTTTATAAGCGGGGATTTGAGTAAACCAATTGCTACTGTAAACGCTACAGTTTTAGCCGCCTTAAAAAAACAAAAAGCGGAAAGTTTTCCAATGCTGGCAGTAGCTAATACAAAAGGGAGTGAAGAAAAATTTATTGACTCCCTCGATGATCCGGGAAAAAAATTGTACGCATCCTTTAAGAAAAATCTTGAAACCAAACAGTTCATCTGGCCAAAAGATACCAATGCGCTTCACGACTATCGTCTTTTTGCAAAAAAATATTTCGACAACCCCTTACTGGCACCCATGAGACGTACTCTTGCTGCTTCATTAAACGAAAGATTTAATGGTATCGTAGGGCCGCTCTTAAAAGGAGAAACCAGTTATTCTTCAAGGGACGAATGTTATTATGCAGCGGCGGAATTAGATAGCTGTTTGAGCCTGCTTGGCGAAACTCATTATATGTTCAGGAACATTAAGGCCCGTAAACTATTTATGGAAGCCATGGGTTCTACCTGGGCTTTGAATGCTGCTGAATACAATATTGGCTACCGGCCTTTTGTCATCAACTCCATAAAACTGCTTGAAGAATCTGAACAACTGGAATCGAATGCAGCATATACACTTTCCGCTTTAGGAATGCATTATGCTTTTCTTTATGATTTTGAAAAAGCGAACAGGGCATTCCAAAAATATATTGATCTGAGGCCAAATGACTTCTCAGCCAAGTACACATTGGCTGCTATTTATTCAAGTCTGAAACAATATAATAAAGCAAAATCCCTGTATGAAACATTATTGACTGAGCACCCCGAAATGATGGAACTGAAAATGCAATTGGCCGATGTATATTATAATCTCGGGGAACTGCCGAAAGCCATTTCTATCATGAATGAACTTATAGCTTCGGACAAATACAGGGGTAATGGATACTTATTCAAAGGAATCTATTATGCCCGCATGAATAAAATTGACAGTGCCATTTATAATTATAACCTTGCTAAAAAGAATGCCGCCGAGTTGGTTCCTATTTGCAATAATAATATCGGCCATATGTACTTTGTCAATGGCAAAATTGACTCAGCCAGGAAATATTTTAAACTGGTACTTGATGCCGATAGTACCGAACCATTTTCCAATTTCAATCTGGGTACCATTGAACTCAAGGAAGGCGATACCCCTTCAGCGATGGGACATTTTATCAAAACATCCGAATACGCCGGCACATTTACAGAAGGTTTTGTGACCAATTACCAGTTATATCTCGGTAAAACATATACAAATTTTGAAAAAAGTCAGTTAGAAGAATTCCGTAAAAAGACTTTCACTTTCAACATGCAGTACCTAGCCTATCTTTCTATCTTGTACGGATACATACGGGTAC
The DNA here is from genome assembly GCA_035328345.1 of Chitinophagaceae bacterium. Classification (GTDB taxonomy): domain Bacteria; phylum Bacteroidota; class Bacteroidia; order Chitinophagales; family Chitinophagaceae; genus JJ008. The sequence goes on from DAOLIV010000015.1 coordinate 60,857, forward strand.
CAGGCCTGATTGAAAAAAAGGAAAATATTGATTTTATTTTTGAACAACTCTTTCACTATAAACAACATGATATGCACACCTGGTATCATCATGCCTGCTACAAAGCAATGCTGCACGATACTGATGGTGCTCTTGAAAGTCTTGAAAAGGCCTTGCAAATGGGATATGGCAACTATTTTATTCTTACCTGCGATGCTGATATAGAACCAATACGAAATACACCGGCCTTTAAGACTCTTCTTAAAAAATACTTCCCGAACAATAAATAAAAAACCGGTCCAATGAACCGGTTTTCAAAATTTCGTTTTTTAAATTAACAGTAATACCAATACTTGTACCAATAGCAATAACCATATCCATCACAATAGTAATACCAATAGTAACAAAGTCCTGCACGGGATGCTTCAGGGGCTTTGTATGTTTTTTGGAAAGACTTGATTGCTTTTGCGATTGATTTTTCGTTAGCTGCTGTTAAAGTTGTTCCGGCAGAATATGTTACATCGCCAATAGTAACAGAAGGTGCTGAATTACCACGGTTAGCACTAAGATCAGCATTAGCTACCATGCTTAAAAAGCCGATGTCTGCATCTGTAAGCTTTGTACCTGCTTTCATCGGAGAAACTGTTTTTTCTGATTGTGCAAACAGCACCGATGCGAATAGCATCATTGTGACCGAAAGGAAAATTTTCATTCTTGACATGGTGTGGAGATTTTTTGGTTAAAAATGGTGTTTATGAATAGTGCTAAGCTACCCATATTCATATTTCCGAATATACCCAATCTTGGGTATTTCAATCCTGACTTCAAAAAAATTTTATTTTCTTAACCCGGGAATCCGGTTCAAAAAATACCTCCGAGGGGGTATTGAAATGTGTAAAAACTTAACTTACTATTGCTTACAAAAAGAATTTTACCCAGATTCCCGCAGCAACTGAGAAAATTAATTTATCAAACAACCTTTCTTAAAACCAAAGACTCTAAGGATGAAACCCGAACCAAAATATTTTGAAAAAAGGATTCCTGACAAATCAGAACTAATTAACTTTCCAATAGTTACTGTACTTACGGATTCGAACCATAAAAATCTTACAACACCAGGATTATGAAAAAAAGAATAACCATCACCGTTCTGTCTCTTGTATCCGCCCTGCTGGTTTTCGGACAGGAAAAGAGAGCCCTGATAATTGCGATAGATAAATACACACCGCCACCCGGAACTAAAATTGAGGGCTCTGCAAGATCAGTCTTCAGGGACCTTGACGGCTGCGTTAATGATGCAAGATCCGTACAATCTATCATTACATCCCGTTTCCAGTTCAGCCCCGATAAAGTAGATACTTTGTATAATGAATCTGCTACCCGTGTAGCTATTGAAAAGGAAATGAATAGCCTCCTTAACAAATGCAATAAAGGAGATATAGCCTTTATATATTATGCAGGCCATGGAAGCCAGGTACCCAACAGCCTGTCCAAAGAAGACGATAAAAAAGATGAGTCAATGGTACCCAGTGATACCTGGAAGCCTGGAGTAGAAGATCTTAGGGACAAACAGTTAGCAACTATATACAACAAATTCATTGACAAGGGGGTAAAGCTCACAGTAATTATGGACTGTTGCCACAGCGGCTCGCTTTCAAGAGGCCCGAATGAGCCGGGAAAATTCCGTTTTATAGCTGATGCCAACTATGATGCTAAAGACGCCTCTCAGCCTGTTCCACCAGAAACAAGACCCGAAGGAACATTCCTGATAATGTCCGCAGCCCAGGACAATGAATTTGCACAGGAACAAAGAGATGAGAATAATATTCCTCACGGAGCATTTACAATTGCTTTTATGCAGGCTTTGGAACAACAATCTGTTAACGCCTCTGTATTAAACCTCTTTACCAGTATAAGGGCTATTTTAAAAAGCAATGGAAAAAAGCAAGAGCCTGTTTTGGGTGGTAGCGATGAAAGACAACAACAGACTCTTTTTGGAATCGAAAAAGGAACATTGCCCGATAAATCTTTAATAGCCATTCGTGGTTTTGAGAAGGACCGGGTTTATTTGCAAGGAGGGTTTGCCCTTGGACTTTATAAGGAAAATGAATTGGTAAAGTTTAAGGATAAAGACACCCTGGTAAAACTCAGAATTGATTCAGTACTGGGTGTAAATCAATCGTATGCTTCAGTTGTAAAAGGCAATATCAAGGACCTGAAAGCCGGCGACCTGGTAGAAGTAACAAATTGGGTTTCATCCAGTGCCCCCTTGTTAAACATATATATTCCTTCGGGCAATATGAGTTGGGATCAGGTTTCAAAACTGGCATCTGTTAATAAAGATCTGAAAATGTCAGGGAAGGTTAACTGGATTAATGATCTTGAAAAAACCGACCCTTATGCAAGTCTCTATCATGATGGAAAGAACTTTCATCTGAACATTGATGGGAAAGAGCAGGCTGCGCCATCCACCATCACAACTTCTTCAATTTTGCAGGCGACTAAGCAAGACTCAAGCCTTTACTTTGAATTACCATCTTATACAGAGTTATCAGCCTCAATAAAACAAAAAATCAGTCAGAATAAGAGTATCAGGATCGTTAATAGTCCAAATGATGCACATTATATGCTTTTCGGTACTATTGACGAAGATGGCAATCTTTCGTACGGTCTACGTAGAGCCCAAACATCTGCAAGGGATAGTCTTGAATCAATGCCGGTACAAACAAAAACATTTACTATTGCAGCCAACTCGCCTGAAGCAAATGAAAGCGTTGCAGGTGATATTTATGAATATGCAATGCGTCTTTCAAAAATAAGAGGCTGGCTGCAACTGGCTCCTCCCAAAGAAGGCACCAGCAGTTTCCCGTATAACCTTTCCCTGGTTGATGTTAATACAAAAGCACCTATTACTAACCAGGAATATAAATTAGGCCAAAAAGTAGCTTTCCATTTAGTTGCCAATGAGAATTACAGCAGCACAGGAAATATTCCTAAAAGGTACGTCTACGTATTTATGATCGACAAAGAAGGAAATATGGTATTAGGCTATCCGGATCCGGAAAGTGGTAATGTGAACAACCAGTTTCCTAAATATGACAATAACCGTGAGTTTGTAAAAGATGTCTACCTTTTTGAAGGTGAAGTGCAGGAGCCGGTAGGAACAGATAATTATTTTCTGCTTGCCTCTGATGAACCTATTTCAAATTTCGCAGCAGTTTTTAACCAGGAAGGAGTGCGGGGTACAGCTCCGGCCGCAAATTCTCTTGGAAATTTGCTGAATATGGGTAATGAAGGCGGAACAAGAGGATTTTCCAAGTCTGCCTCCACCTGGAACCTGATCAAACTTCCGGTAAAATCGAAAAGATAACAATGAATAATAAAATACCATCAACATGGTATGATGAAGAATATATTTTTTACGTAAACTTGTTAAAGAAAAGTGTTCGCATTAAAAACATCTAAAATAAAAAACAAAACATGAAAAAGACAATTTTTGGAATATTCGCTGCAGTCTTCATGCTGGCAGCATTTTCCACCACCGCTTCTGCACAGAAAAAAGTTACTGTAAAAGTTGAATCTCAAAAAGTGGATGCCAACAGGGGTGCCAACCCAAACATTAAATCTGACGCTCCCACTACTGATGAGCCCCAGGCCAAATCAAGAGGAACCTGTATGATCGATTTTACAAATTACACAGGGTATTATATTAATGTGTATGTAGATGGATACTACAAAGGACAACTTTCTCCGTACGGAAAAGGTACCGTTTATGTAGGTGATGGTTACACATCTATCTATGGCTTGTCTGCTGGTGGCACTGTAGAATGGCCCACAAAAGCCGGAAACTGTTACGGTTATTATTCTTACGGATTTTATTGATAACATTTGATAGGAAATAGAAAGCATCTGCCTGAGGCGGATGCTTTTTTATTTAACTTACATTGATAAAAACTCCAGGAACTCTTTTGAAAATGAACAGTAAGCGAATCTTTATTTTAAATTTTCTACGACATCATCTTTTTATTGCCTTCTTTATTGTTGTTTTAATCGGGTGTCAGAAAGATACGAATGAGGATAATAGTTCCTTACCCGAACAAACACAACTTAATGTTGCATACGGTGCAGATCCATTGCAGAAAATGGATATTTATTTACCGGCTGACAGGAATTCTTCCTCTACAAAAGTGATCATCACTATTCATGGAGGTGCCTGGGCCCAGGGCGATAAATCTGATTTTGCGCCATATATTGATACACTGAAAAGAAGATTACCGGGATATGCCATTATTAATATCAACTACCGGCTTTCCAATGGCACAACAGTTTTTTTCCCTGCACAGGAAAATGATGTGAAAGCGGCACTGGAATTTATTTATTCAAAAAGATCAGAATTCAATATTTCTGACAAATTTGCTTTGCTGGGAGCCAGTGCCGGAGGACATCTTGCATTACTTCAGTCGTATAAGTATTCTTCCCCGGTTAAAATAAAAGCAGTTGTTGATTTTTTTGGACCTACAGACATGACCGATCTTTACAATAATCCGGCGTCAATATTAGTCCCTTCATCAACAATCGCCTTAATTGTCGGAGCAACGCCAACCACTAATCCTGCAATTTATCAGCAATCTAGCCCCGTAAATTTTGTAAATGCACAATCACCGCCAACAATAATTCTACATGGTGGTTTGGATCCTGTTGTTTCTCCCAATCAATCTATTGCTCTCAAAAATTTATTGCAAACTGCGGGAGTAACACATGAATATGTGTTTTATGCAACTGAATTGCATGGCTGGACCGGCGCCAATCTTGCTGATTCATTTGACAAGATCACAGCTTTCTTGAATGCGAATGTGAACTAGCATCATTTTTTGTTACTTTGAAATATGAACTCTAATGTTCCTTTAGCTGAACGAATCCGTCCAAAAACTTTGGATGACCTGCAGGGACAGGAGCATCTTGTTGGAAAAGAAAGTATCCTCAGGACTGCTATTCAAAAGGGTAAAGTACCATCAATGATATTCTGGGGGCCACCGGGAACCGGTAAAACTACAATTGCAAATATTATAGCCAATACTTTACAAACTCCTTTTTTCCAACTCAGTGCAATAAGTGCAGGCGTAAAAGATGTAAGAGAGGTCATTGAAAAAGCAAAAGAACAGCCCGGCAGTATTTTATTTATTGATGAAATTCACCGGTTTAATAAAGGACAACAGGATGCATTACTCGGAGCTGTTGAAAAAGGTATTATCACATTGATTGGAGCAACCACTGAAAATCCTTCTTTTGAAGTAAACAGCGCCTTACTAAGCCGATGCCAGGTGTATATTTTAAAATCATTGGGAGAAAAAGAACTGGTCCAACTTCTTGAGAAAGCGATCAAAAAAGATGAAGAGTTAAAAAAGAAAAAAATTGAGCTGAAAGAAACTGCAGCATTGATCAGTATTTCGGGCGGCGATGCAAGAAAATTGCTGAATCTGCTGGAAATAGTTTGTGAAGCTGCTGGCGAAAAAGTTATTATTACCGATGATTATGTAATGGATGTTGCCCAGAAAAAAATTGCTTTATATGATAAAAGCGGCGAACAGCATTACGATATTATCTCGGCTTTCATCAAATCCATCCGTGGCAGCGATCCGAATGCAGCAGTATATTGGCTGGCAAGGATGATAGAAGGTGGCGAAGATGTAAAATTTATTGCCCGCCGGCTGGTAATATTAGCCAGCGAGGATATTGGTAATGCCAACCCAACGGCTCTTGTTCTTGCGAATGCAACTTTTGAAGCTGTAAATAAAATTGGTTATCCGGAGTCTAATCTCATACTTTCTCAATGTGCTATTTATTTAGCATCAAGTGCAAAAAGTAATTCAGCAACCATAGCCATAGGCGAAGCCTTAAGTGCAGTTAAACAACTAGGTGACCTGCCTGTTCCTTTGCATATCCGTAATGCACCCACCAGATTAATGAAAAACCTCGGTTATGGTAAAAACTATGAATATTCTCATAGCTATGAAAATAATTTCTCGCCACAGGAATATCTGCCCAAAGAAATTTCCGGAAAGAAGTTTTATGATCCCGGAAAAAATTCGAGGGAAGAAGAACTCAGAAAGTTTTTGAAAAATTTATGGAAGGATAAATATGGTTATTGACCGATAGTTGATGGATCAAATAGCAATGGAAAGAACTGACCTTCCATCTTACTCCCTTTTGGAACCACAGGTATCCCTTCAAGCATCGGTTCATCTGAATCTGAAATAACTCCATCGGCAATTACATTAATCACAAATGCTCTTCTTGGTTTCGAAGAAGTATTGGCGCCGGAGCCATGCAGTGTAAGTGAATGATGAAAAATAGCTTCCCCGGCTTTTACTTCTGCATATTGCGGATTTTGAAATTTCTTTTTCTGGTCTTCATCAAGAAAATCTTTGATGCCTTCCAGTTCCCCCGCTATAACTGGCTTTGGCAACAATCCCCATTTATGACTACCGGGAATATATTGAAGACACCCGTTTTCTTTTGTAGAATTATCCAATCCACACCAACAGGTGAGGTGAGCAACAGGTTTTGTCCTTGTCCAATAAGAATAATCCTGGTGCCAGGCTACTACTCCACCTTGTTTAGCAGGTTTCCAGAAGATCTGGTCGTGCCAGAAGCGTACAGATTTATCACCTAATAATTGGCTGGCAGCAACTAAGAACCTTGGGTTCCACAAAACATCATGCAAACCATTTGTGATCCGCCATGCTCCTAATGCATGAAAGAGAATTGTAGAAGGATCAGCAGATTCATTGGAATGAAACTCATAAAACAAACTATTTCCCGCATGTTTGGGATCTGCTATTTCAGTCAACTCGTTTTGCAAAATTCTGATCTGCCGGTCATCTAGCAATTTAATGCCACTTACAAATCCATTCTCATTAAAAAACCTAACCTGGCTTTCTGAAAGCTTGTACCGTTCCCATTCTTCCTTTGATGCAGGCCAGGAAAAGATTTCGTCTGCCAGTTGATGGATCTCACTTAAATCTCTTACTGCCATAAACCATTTTTCTAAAATTACTCAAATTAGTTCCAATGAATTTTGATTCCTTAAATTTAATCATCAAAAAAGTCAGATGAAAAAGTTTTTCCTATTAGCTGTTATACTCTTTTCAATAGTAAGATCAGACGCACAGGTTACCATAATTAAAGATTCTTTGATCGAACAAATGGTAAAGGAGGTTTCAAAGGATTCACTGGAGTCTTACGTTAAAAAAATGGTGAGTTTCGGAACCAGGAATACTTTGAGCACCCAAACAAATCCAAACCGTGGAATTGGTGCGGCAAGAAACTGGGTACTAAGCCGTTTTAATGATTTCGCAAAAAGGTCTGGGGGCAGACTTTCAGCATTTATTGACACTATAACACTCACACCAGATAACCGAAGGGTAAACCGACCTGTTTTACTTGGAAATGTAGTTGCAACTTTGAAAGGAGCCGATCCTGCAGATGATAGAATTTTCATAATAAGCGGTCACCTGGACAATATGAGAAGCAATGTAATGGATAGCACTGGCGATGCTCCCGGAGCGAATGACGATGCCAGCGGAGTTGCAGCAGTAATTGAATGTGCAAGAATAATGAGTAAACATTCCTTTCCGGCAACTATTCTTTTTGTAGCTATGAGTGGCGAAGAACAAGGACTACTTGGAGCCAATTTTATGGCCGAAAAAGCTAAAAGAGAAAAATGGAATATTGATGCTGTATTGAATAATGATATAATGGGAAGTAACAACAGCAATGAAACTAATATTATTAATAACACGAAGATCAGGGTATTCAGCGAGTCCTTTTCAATACAGGATACCGGAAGATCAGCGTTGATAATTCGAAACCTTGGTTTGGAAAATGATGGTCCTGCCCGTCAACTGGCCCGTTACACAAAAGAGATCGGCGAACGATATGTTGATAATCTTGAAGTCATAATGATCTACCGGAATGACCGCTTTTTAAGAGGTGGCGATCATACACCTTTTGTTAATCGTGGATTTGCCGCCGTTCGGTTTTGTGAGATGAATGAGAATTATTACCATCAGCACCAGGATGTGAGAAAAGAAAATAGCATTCAATACGGAGATCTTCCTGAATTTATGGACTTTGAATACCTGAGAAAAAATACTTGCATGAACCTGGCTAACCTGGCTAATTTGGCAAAGGCCCCTTCAATGCCGCAGGAGGTAAAAATTGAAACCAGGAGATTGACCAACTTCACCAGCCTGAGCTGGCAGGCGCCAAAATCAGGAAAAGTAAAAGGGTATTATATATTACTAAGAGAAACAACCAGCCCTGTGTGGCAAAAAAAATATTTCACGGTTGATACAAGGATGGATCTGCCTTTTTCAAAAGATAATTATTTTTTTGCTGTTCAGTCAATCAGTCAAGATGGTAATGAAAGTTTACCTGTAATACCAACACCGGCAGGTAGATAATTTTTTATTATGGCAATTCAATGGATATTAAAAAAGTTTGATGACCTGACACCCCAGGAATTATATGCAGCAATTCGTCTGCGTAATGAAGTTTTTGTAGTAGAGCAGAATTGTGTATTCCAGGATGCTGATAATAAGGATCCGTATTGCTGGCATTTAATGGGATGGGACAACAATAATCTTATCGCTTACACCAGGCTTGTTCCCCCGGGGACAGCCTATAAAGAACCTTCTATCGGGAGAGTAGTTACTTCTCCTTCTGTAAGAGGTGCAGGTGCAGGCAAACAAGTGATGGAGGAATCTTTGAGACAATTAAAGGCTCTCTATGGTAATATATCTATAAGAATAGGTGCTCAACTTTATCTCAAAAAATTTTATAGCTCATTTGGCTTTAAACAATCAAGTGAAATTTACCTGGAAGACGGAATTGAGCACATTGAAATGTTGCTGAATCAATCTATTTCGTAGAATCACTAAGTAGAAAAACTTTCATACCCGGTACAATAAAAAAAATTGGACTTTTCATAGTGTAATTACTTTTATCTTTCTCTACTTTAGTCCTGAAATCCAATAGTAGAAAAACCAGAAATCTGATACCAATGAGAACACTTGTACTTAATGTACGGCTGTCCGTACTTGTTTGTTTTTTAGCAATTTTCAGTTTACAATCCCATTCACAATCCATTAGTACCGGTAACGGTAAAGTAGAAATAGGCTTAGGCCTGGGTCCCATGTTTTTCTTAGGCGATCTCGGTGGAAGTGCGGGGATCGGAAAAACATTTGTTAAGGATCTTGACCTACCTCTTACCAAATTCTGTAAAGGAATTTATCTGAATTATTATCCGGCCGAATGGTTAGGCTTTCGTTTAGCTGGTAACCTTGGTCATGTGGAAGGTGATGATGCCGAAGCACCGGCAAAAGGTGGTGCAGAAGAGGATAGAAAATACAGAAACCTTAGCTTCCAATCCAAGATCAGTGAAGCTTATTTGGCTCTTGAATTATATCCAACCTGGTTTCTTGAAAAATATGATGGCTTAAAAGGAAAGTTTCGTCCTTATGTGTTGGGTGGTGTGGGTATTTATCATTTTGACCCGGAGGCAAAAGATGTAGATGGTCAATGGGTAAAATTAGCACCATTGCATCTCGAGGGACAAGGATTTGCTGAGTACCCTGACAGTAAGCCTTACAAACTTACCCAGGCCAATGTACTAATGGGCTTTGGGTTTAAATATTACTTCAAAGAAAATGCATATGTCGGGCTTGAAATATTGCATCGTAAATTATTTACAGATTATGTAGATGATGTGAGTCATGATTATTATATAGACCCGATCTATTTTGATCAATACCTGGCTCCTGCTGATGCACAAAGGGCAAGAAGGCTATATTACCGGGGCACATATACATTCCCAACTTCTCAACCATACCAGGACTTTGCCCAAAGAGGTGATCCGAAACAGAACGATGCTTTCTTTTCTAGCATACTCAGGCTGGGCTGGAGAATCAATAACAATGCGATCAGCAAACAGCTAAGATGCCCGGTTTTCTACTAATCCGGGAAACCTGAAAAAACTATTCCCCTTATGAAAACTAATTCCTTTTTAATTACTGGCAGAATTGTGTTCGCCTTTATAATGATTGGCATTGTTGATGATGCCAATGCTATAGAGAAAAATCCTTACGCTGTAAAAAAAGGATTTTATGAAAATGACTCTCGTTTAAAAGCAGAGAAAGGCCTCTCAAAAAGGAAGAAATTACGAAAAATCACTTCCGGAAAAAGAAAAGCAGTAACAATTTTTATGGATGAGACGGGAAAGAATCTGAAAGTAAAAACCCGGAAAAACGATAAGAAGCAAGTCGATTTTTTTGTTTTCGATCTTGAGGGTACGCTGGTGCATAATTACAGGATGAAAGCAAATGATGAAAAAAGAATTACCGGTCTGCAAAAAGGAACTTATATCTACCGGGTTTTTTGTGGGGATGAAGAGACTGCAGCCGGAAAAATTGAAATAAACTAAGTTTTTTTAAATAACTCAACGCCGTCCCAACAAGCGGCAGGGAGCTTAATAAAATCTGATACCTGGTTGAATAAACCTGATCCGTTCTCTATTGGTACCCTCGTTTGTATAAATTTTATTAAACACTCTCTGCCCCGCTTTTGGGCATTTAAATCTGAGCTCTTTTTAATTGTCATAACTAAGAATCCCGTACTGGCGGGAAAATTGCTAAAATCCGGTATCCGGCCGAAAAACTTTTGAAAAGCCGCCTTGCTGTAAATTTTTTCAATCACTTCCTGCCTTACCCTACGGGAACTCGACTTATACACTTCACTCCCGGTAAAACATCTCTGATTCATAAGTACCTGTGATTAATGGGTTTAAAAAAATTCCAAACTACTCACAGTGTTTTTCAAAAACTATCTTATATTAGTTTTATCAAGCGGAAATAGTTTCCTTTAAGAATAACAAATCCAAAACGACAATATGGAAAATAAGAGCAGCAATATCAACCTTCATCAAATGAAATTATATGCATTGATTTGTGGAGGTGCGGCATTACTCGGAATGATTTTACCCTGGGCTGTAATCAGTGGTTTTGGAGGATTTGGCGGAGGTAGTTCTTCAAACGGCTTTGGAGGCTGGGGATTCCTTTCATTACTTGGTATTGTTGGAGTAGTTGTAGCAAGTTTATTTGGGGATAAATTGCAGGGCTATGATAAGAACATGAAAATTGTTGCAATGAGTTCCTTTGGTGCCATAATTTTAGGAGCTTTCATTGCATTTATGCAGGTTTCTGGAGCCGGAAACAGAATGGGAGGCTTTGGAGGAGTAAAAGTGGGTATAGGGATATTTCTGACAATTTTGGCAGGTGCTGCAGGTCTTTTGCTTGTTGCTGGAATAATTAAGATTCCACCAAAAAAACCTACTGATTCCAATACTTCAAAATAAAAATTTTCAAACCACGGTGAACCCGGATACCACAAGTTTCGGGGGCGAATGCCGAAAAGCCACATGAGTAGGCCCAACCAAAATCAACCAAGCAGTTATGGAAAATTTAAATCTTCACAAACAAAAATTGTATTCTTTAATCGTTGCCGGGGTGGCTTTAATTTCATTATTTCTTCCCTGGGCAGTAGTGAAAGTAGGAGGTTTTGGAGGAGGGTCTGTAAATGGTATGCGTGGATGGGGCTTCCTGGCTTTGCTGGGAGTGATCGGTGTAGCTGCAGCCTCAGCATTAATGGGTGATAAAACAAAAGAATATGACAGCCAGACAAAAATGATCGGCATGGCATCATTTGGAGCAATCGCACTTGCTGGTATTATTACATTTATCCGTTTATCAACTGCATCTGAATTAAAAGGTTTTGGAGCAAAAGTTAGTCCAGGACTTGGTTTGATTCTATGTACTCTGGCGGGAGTTGCAGGACTTTTGTGGGTGATGGGCATAATTAAAATGCCACCTCAAAAACCTACTCCACCACCACAATCATAAAATGATTTCAAAAACCCGGATATATATCCGGGTTTTTAATTTAGGAAAGCTCAGCCTTTAGAAATTCCGCAGTATAGCTTTCTTTATTTTTTACCAGATCTTCAGGTGCTCCTTCAAACAATATTCTTCCTCCCCCATCTCCGCCTTCAGGACCTAAATCAATAATGTGATCAGCTACTTTAATAACATCCATGTTGTGTTCAATAACAAGAACCGTATTGCCACGGTCAACCAACTTATTCAGAACATTTAATAAAAGCTTAATGTCCTCAAAGTGAAGTCCGGTTGTGGGTTCGTCCAAAATATAAAATGTTTTACCGGTATCTCTCTTGGCAAGTTCTGTTGACAATTTTACCCTTTGTGCCTCTCCCCCACTCAATGTAACTGCAGACTGACCCAGAGTAATATACCCCAGACCTACTTCTTCCAGTACTTTTATTTTTCGGTAGATATATGGAACTGCCTGGAAAAAATCCACCGCCTCTTCTACTGTCATTTCTAAAACGTCGGCAATTGACTTTCCTTTATATCTTATTTCTAATGTTTCCCTGTTATATCTCTTCCCATTACACTTTTCACATAATACATAAACATCCGGCAAGAAATTCATTTCAATCACCCTCATACCACCTCCTTCACAAACATCACATCGGCCACTTTTCACATTGAATGAAAACCTGCCTGCTTTGTATCCCCTTATTTTGGCTTCAGGAACAGATGCAAATAAAGTTCGTATATCAGTAAAGAACCCACAATAGGTAGCCGGGTTACTTCTGGGTGTCCGCCCGATTGGTGACTGATCGATCTCTATTACTTTATCAATATGCTCAAGTCCTTTCACCGATTTATAGTCAAGCGGGACCATTTTAGAATTGTAAGCATGTTTGGATAATATCGGGTAAAGCGTTTCATTGATCAGTGTGGATTTACCACTTCCGCTAACCCCGGTAACACAAATAAATTTTCCCAACGGAAACTTCACATCAACTTTCTGCAAATTATTACCAGTAGCTCCTTTAATTTCCAGGAATTTACCATTACCCATTCTTCGTTCAGCCGGCACAGGGATTTTTTTCCGGCCGCTCAGGTAAGAAGATGTAAGTGTTTGCAGAGAAACTATTTCACCAGGTTCTCCTTCTGCCACAATTTTTCCTCCGTGATATCCTGCACCCGGACCAATATCAATTAAATGATCTGCGGCTAACATAATATCCTTGTCATGTTCAACCACAAGAACACTATTACCAATATCCCGAAGATTTTTTAATGCCTCTATCAGCCGGTGATTATCCCGCTGATGCAATCCAATTGAAGGTTCATCAAGAATATAAGTTATACCCTGCAGCTGGGAGCCGATCTGCGTTGCCAATCTTATTCGTTGTGACTCTCCACCACTTAATGATTTTGAAGGACGATTTAGTGTTAAATAAGTAAGACCAACATCCAATAAAAACTGTAATCTCTCCCTGATCTCTTTTAATACATCTTTGGCAATAGCTTTTTGTTTATTATCCATCATTAGCTCTATACCATCAAACCATGCTGCCAGGTTATCCAGATTCATATTGCCTAGCTCTGCAATATTTCTTCCATTTATTTTAAACCATAAACTTTCTTTTTTAAGCCTGGCTCCATTACAAACTTCACAGGGTTTTATGATCATATAATCTTCAGTCCACTCCCTGATAGCCTCACTGTATGGATTCGCAAACCATCTTTGTAACATATTTACAATCCCTTCAAATGGAGCATGAGGATCAAATTTCATATTCTCGAAATCAAGATCTTCCTGTTGCCCATTTTCATTGCCATAAAGCATTATGTTCAACTGCTTTTTTGAAAGTTTACTAACAGGTGTTGTAAGTGAAATTTTATTTTTTTTAGCTGCCTCCTGCGCCTGGCGATAAACCCATGCATCTCTTTCTTCTCCCAAAGGAGCAATACCTCCTTCACTGATGCTGAGCGAAGGATCCGTAATTATTGCATCCATATTGATCTGGTGCATAATGCCCAGTCCTTTACAGGAAGGGCAAGCTCCATAAGGCGAGTTAAATGAAAATGAATTTGGGGACGGCTCTTCATAGCTTATTCCTGTGTCTTCGCACATCAGTAATTTAGAATATTGAACAAACTTTGAATCATCAATCAATAAGAACATCAAATCCTTACCTAATTTCAAAGTCTGCTGAACACTCTGGCTAAGTCTTGATTTTAAATCTTCATTCACCAGCAAACGATCAACCACCAGTTCAATATCGTGGATCTTATAACGATCCACCTGCATTTTTGGAATGATATCTTTGATCTCGCCATCGATCCTCACCTTCAGAAATCCTTTTTTCCTCACATCTTCAAAAAGCTCCCGGTAGTGTCCTTTTCTGCCTCTTACCAGTGGCGCCAGCAATGCAATTTTTTTGTCTTTATATTTCTTAAAAATATTTTCAACTATTTCCTCTTCACTCCACTTCACCATTTTTTTACCTGTGTTATATGAATACGCCTCTCCTGCTCTTGCAAAAAGCAGCCTGAGAAAATCATATACCTCAGTTACGGTTCCAACCGTGGAACGTGGGTTTTTATTTGTGGTCTTTTGTTCAATAGAGATGACCGGGGACAATCCAGTAATCTTATCAACATCTGGCCTTTCCATATCCCCAATAAACTGTCGTGCATAGGATCCGAATGTTTCCATATACCTGCGCTGGCCTTCGGAATATATGGTATCGAATGCCAGTGAAGATTTTCCGCTACCGCTAATCCCTGTAATAACCACCAGTTGATTCCTGGGAATGGAAATATCAATATTCTTGAGGTTATGCACCCGGGCGCCGTACACTTCAATATTTTCATTATCCTGTGCCTCGTTGCCGATTCCGTTCTGTTCTTTTCTTTTCATTGTAAAATGTGACCGAAGATACTATTTCGCAGACGGCCACAAACTGCTCATTTTTACTAAATTCCAATCAATAACAACCCAAAAATTATTTTGTTAGTATCCGATTGAGACCGCTTCTCATTTATCATTTAATCAACTTATCCACAGAAATCCTTTTTTGGCATAGTATTTTGGATTATTGGTCAGGTATCAATTCAATCATTAAAAATTTAACTTATGAAAAAGATCATCCAGCTAATGGGTGCCACCGTATTATCCCTTTTCACTCTCTCCCTTTTTGCACAAGAGCCTGAAAAAGACCAAAAAAAGACCGAACAAACTAATGAATGGGATGCAAAAAATAATCCTGTAGTTCAGGAGATCAAATCCAAATATGAAGATAAAATGATTGCTCCCAGACCTGCACTCACAACAAAAGACATTTTCCCTGTAATCGGAACTTATCAGTCCCCGGAAAATCCTGAAACAGAGTCAATTGTTATTTCACTTGATGAACAAAACAAGGGGTTGGTTTGGATAGAAGGACTACCACAGGGCAAAATTAAAGCAATGTTGAGAAAGTCTCCTGCTACTTATAAGATCCCGGCACAAAAAAATGAAGAAGGGAAAGATGTGGCAGAAGGAACATTAATATATAATACTGAAACAAATACTCTGAGCATTTGCATTGGAAAAAGTTATAACTATGAAAACCCTTCACAGGTATTTGATGAACCGCAGCAATCAGAGGATCCTGCAACTGCCAGCACTAAAAAAACAAAAGCTAAAAAAGTTACAGAGCCTAAACCATGGATGTATACAGGTTTGAAAGTAGTGAATGAAACAGCACGGAATTAATTGACTTATAGGGTCGGTTCATTATACACAAAGAGGTTGCAGGGGTGCAACCTCTTCCTTTTTAAAGACTATGCATTAATTAACTTTATCGAATACAAACAATTGTTCGCAGAAGATTATAAAAAGAATTTGGCTGTGAGAAAAACTTCAGCTTATATTTGCATCAGTTCTTTAAACATACTTATCAAGAAAGGCTGAGGGTAATGGCCCAATGATGCCTTGACAACCTATCACTTGCCCCAGGCAAGAGAAAAGGTGCCAATTCCATCCCGATCCATATCGGGACAGATAAGTCAGATCCATGCTTTGAAAATATTTTATTTAAATATGTAAAGCTCATCTGATTTGTCGGGTGAGCTTTTTTTTAGCTCTCACCCGGTCATCCCAAGTTTTCTGATTCGTATATCGACATTCTGGGTAAACTGCCGCAATAAACTCAAAAGCGTTTTTACACAGTAAAAAAAGACATCCGCTCAATTAACAATTGCCCGGAGAAATTACTTGTGTTTCTTGCAGCCGTTTTTATTTCTGTGCAAGGAACAACAAAAAATTAACAGAAACAAAAGTCATTGTATCTTATAAAGTCTACTAATTTTATGGAATACTACGAACTGAAACTGTTTCCACCTTTTGTTGCTTGCTAAACCGGAGTGTCCTTTGGGAATTTATATTCCCGGTGAAAGGATGTAAGTGATCATGTACCCCGAAACAATTAAAAAAGATTACTAATTCAAAAAAAACAATTATGAGCAACAATCTTCATTTCGAAACACTGCAATTGCATGCAGGGCAGCAAATTGATCCGACAACCAAATCAAGAGCTGTTCCTATCTATCAAACTACTTCTTACGGCTTCAACAGTGCGGAACATGCAGCCAATCTTTTCGGATTAAAAGAATTTGGGAATATTTATACCCGCATCATGAATCCGACAACTGATGTATTTGAACAGCGTATAGCGGCATTGGAAGGTGGCGTGGCAGCATTGGCCACAGGCTCCGGACAGGCTGCTCAATTTATTGCACTAAACAATATCCTGCAGTCAGGTGATAATTTTATTACTACCACCTATTTGTATGGAGGAACTTATAACCAGTTCAAAGTTGCTTTTAAGAGACTGGGTATTGAGGCCCGTTTTGCTAATGGTGATGATGCAGAAAGTTTTGTGAAACATATTGACAAAAACACAAAAGCCATTTACCTGGAAACTATCGGCAATCCTAGGCTCAATATTCCTGATTTCGAAAAATTCGCAGCCCTTGCAAAGGAGTATGATCTGCCACTGATCGTTGATAATACGTTTGGAGCAGCAGGTTATTTATTCCGTCCATTGGAACATGGCGCTAATGTAGTAGTTGAGTCTGCTACAAAATGGATCGGTGGACATGGAACCAGTATTGGCGGAGTAATAATTGATGGCGGTAACTATAACTGGAGCAATGGAAAATTTCCTCAATTCACTGAGCCTAGTGAAGGATATCATGGATTAAAGTTCTGGGATGTGTTTGGAGAAGGTAATCCGTTAGGTCTTCCCAATATTGCATTTGCAATCCGTGCAAGAGTAGAAGGTCTTCGTGATTTTGGACCATCACTTAGTCCTTTCAATTCATTTCTATTGTTGCAGGGACTTGAAACTTTATCACTGAGGGTACAACGCCATGTTGATAATGCATTGGAATTAGCCCAATGGCTGGAAGAACATCCCTTAGTGGAATTTGTTCAATATCCCGGTTTAAAAAGCAGTCCGTATAATTCCCTGGCAAAAAACTACCTGAGCAATGGTTTTGGAGGTATTTTAAATTTTGGTGTAAAAGGTGGAAAAGAAAATGCCAGTAAATTTATTGATTCACTAAAACTCGTAAGCCATCTTGCTAATGTTGGTGATGCTAAAACATTGGCAATTCATCCTGCCTCAACAACACATGAACAATTAAGTGCTGAAGAACAAATTGCTTCAGGTGTTCAACCCAACCAAATCAGGATAAGTGTAGGTATTGAACATATAGATGATATCAAAGCTGATTTAGAACAGGCATTTCAAAAAGTATTCGCCAAAGAATTGGTTAGCTAAGAATGACAAGTATTTTCAATTATAATAAACCTTTTGAGTTAGAGTCAGGTGAAGTCCTCCCAGGGTTTCACCTGGCTTATACTACGCATGGGAAACCGGACCTTGTAAAAAATAATGTGGTCTGGATCTTTCATGCACTAACAGCTAATAGTAATCCTGCTGAATGGTGGCCGGGATTGGTTGGAGAAGGAAAATATTTTGATCCCTCGAAATACTTTATCATCTGTGTAAATAAACCCGGAAGCCCTTATGGCAGCATTTCTCCATTGAGTATAAATCCTGAAACTCAAAAACAATATCACCTGGAATTTCCTGCATTTAGTATCAGGGATATGATCAGGGCTTATAGTTTGCTGAAAGATCATCTCGGGATCAAAAATATTTTTATTGGTCTCGGCGGAAGCACAGGCGGTATGCAGTTATTGGAATGGGCCATTGAGGAACCTGAACTATTCACACATATTGTTCCCATAGCAACAAATGCTGTATTGTCACCATGGGGCATTGCATTTAATGCTTCCCAAAGAATGGCTATTGAATCAGATCCTACCTGGACCGATTTAACCCCCGGCGCCGGACATAAAGGTCTTGAAACAGCCCGTTCCATTGCAATGCTCTCCTACAGGCATTACAATGGTTACAGCGTAACTCAAAGAAGAGATAAAGCCTTTGTACCGTTAACAAATGAAACTGAATTTGCAGCTGATAATTACCAACGTTACCAGGGATTGAAACTGGCTAAAAGATTTAATGCGGTCTGCTATTACCGGCTAACTCAAAGTATGGACAGCCATGATGTTGGCAGAAACCGGAATGGTGTCATTGAAGCAATAAAGAAAATCAAGGCAAGAACATTGGTTATAGGTATTTTATCAGACATGCTCTACCCAATCACAGAACAGGAGTTTTTACAGGAGAACATTCCTTATGCCCAAATTTTAAGAATACCCAGCGATTTCGGACATGACGGCTTTTTGCTTGAATATGAAAAAATAGAATCTGCTTTAAAAGACTTTATTGAAGAAAAAACAAAACATTATTTAAAGATTGTGAACGACTAATAATATGGAAACACATAAAGAATTAACGATCGGACTTTTTGGATTTGGTGTGGTTGGAGAAGGTTTGTATAGGGTACTGGAGCAAACTCCTTCGCTCAACGCAAGAATCAAAAAAATCTGCATTAAGAATATTGATAAAACAAGATCTGCCCCGACTCAATTATTTACTATTGAAAAAAATGACCTTTTAAACGATCCTGAAATAAATGTGATCGTAGAAGTAATAGATGATGCAGATGCAGCATTTGAAATTGTATCAACTGCATTGCTAAATGGAAAAGATGTTGTGAGTGCCAGTAAAAAAATGATAGCTGAACATCTTCCTGAATTATTAAGAATTCAGCATAAAACCGGTAGATCATTTTTATACGAATCGGCAGCCTGTGCTTCGATTCCCGTTATCAGGAATCTGGAAGAATATTATGATAACGATCTTTTGCATTCAATCAAGGCTATTGTAAATGGTTCAACCAACTATATTCTTACAAAAATGTTTGAAGAAGGATTAGACTTTAAGCAGGCTTTGCTATTAGCCCGCCAATCTGGTTTTGCCGAAAGCGATCCTACATTAGATATTGAGGGGTATGATGCAGTCAATAAATGGACATTCATGCTGACACATGCATATGGCATTGTTGAAAAGCCGACTAGTATATTATTCAATGGGATTCAGAATATTCAGGCGGCTGACGCCCTGGTTGCAAGATCTAAGAATGAGGAAATCAAATTAGTAGCCCAGGCCCAAAAACTAAAAGATGGCAGGGTCGCCGCATTTGTATTACCACAGTTCGTACCTAAAGATGATCACCTCGCTTTTGTAAGAAATGAGTATAACGGGGTGATCATTGAAAGTAGTTTTGCAGACAAGCAGTTCTTTTATGGAAAAGGCGCTGGTAGTTTTCCAACTGCGTCAGCAGTATTGAGTGATATCGCCGCCTTACGCTATCAGTATCGATACGAGTATAAAAAATTATATCACCACAAACCTCACATTCTCGCCAATAATATTTTTCTGAGAGTTTATGTAAGTTTTACAAACCTGGAGAATATTCCTAAGGAACGTTTTGAATGGATCGAAGAGTGGTATGCCCGTGAAAACCGGAAATATCTTACCGGGGTTATTTCCTTACAGGAATTAATAAATAATAATTGGTGGAGAGAAAATGACACCTCCCTGGTACTTGAACCAGATCCGGTGGTTGAGGATATCGGTTTAAGAACTTTAAGAAAAAAAAGCCTTGAACTGGCAGGTGTTGCCTGATCTTTTTTGAGTTTAAATTCGCAAGGGGGTAATTTACATTGCCCCTTTTTGCTTTTAATCAATATGCTACCTTTGCCGCAATCATTTTCAGATGAAAGAGCTTTCTGTAGTTATTACGGTAATGAATGAAGAGGGAAATATTAAACCGCTTCTTGAAGCCATTCGGAGTGCACTGCAACCGATAGATTATGAAGTAATATTAGTAGATGATGGATCCACTGATAAAACCTGCCAGCAAATCCTGGAAAATGCAGACGAAAGAACAATCCTTGTTGAACTGAGGAAGAATTATGGCCAGAGTACCGCTATGACTGCGGGTATTGATCACTCACATGGAAAATACGTTGCCCTGTTAGATGGCGATCTTCAGAACGATCCTACTGATATTCCTTCAATGCTCGAGTTATTGAAAAAGGAAGATTGGGATGTGGTGGCAGGCAACCGGAAAAACAG
>DAOLIV010000016.1:0-79489 GCA_035328345.1 Chitinophagaceae bacterium
TTTATTCGAGGAGAATTCTTTTGAAAATATTTCAAAATTATCTAGATATTTTGTTTTAATGGCAGGAAAAACTTCAAGTAAAAACTGTAATCTAAATGAATCATATTGGTTTGAAGGGAGAAGGTGATTTTTTCCCTGCCTATTTCCACGTCCTCCGGATTAGGAAAGAAAATCATCTTACTTTAGCTCAATGACATCTTCCATTCGTCTTGCTACTCCTGCAGATGCTGCTGCTATTTTAAAAATCTATGCTCCTTATATAGAGAATACCTCCCTTACATTTGAAACAGAAGTTCCTACAATAGAAAGTTTTGCTGACAGAATTAAAAACTATTTAGAAACATGGCCCTGGCTGCTGTTTGAAAAAGACGGAGTGATCGGCGGATATGCCTATGCTACCCGGTATCGTGAAAGAGTGGCTTACCAATGGGGCACTGAAAGCTCTATATATATTGCTGATGAATATAAAGGAACCGGTGTGGCCAGAGCTTTGTATGAAGCACTATTTGTAATTCTTAAGAAACAAGGTTTCAGAAATGTGTATGCAGTGATCAATCTTCCCAATGATACCAGTGTGGCTTTTCATGAAAAATGCGGCTTCACTTATTTTGCCACTTATGAGCAGGTGGGTTATAAACTGGGTAAATGGAAAAATGTAGGATGGTGGAGGCTTGTCATTAATGATTTTTGTGATGAACCTGGACCGCCTGTTAAGTTCTCCGAATTGAGTAAGGATTTTTTGCCTGAATTGTTTGCACAAAAATCCGGACTGATAAGATGATATAAAATCTTTACTGCATTACTTTTTCTTTTGCAGCACTCTTTACTTTTCCGGGATATTGTTCCAATGCATGTTCCAAACAGTCCATGGCTGCATTGATAGCATCAAGGTTCAATACATAAGCAAGGCGAACCTCATTTTTTCCTAACCCTGGTGTTCCATAAAAACCACTGGCCGGCGCCAGCATTACAGTCTGGTTTTTGTAAGAGAATGATTCCAGTAACCACTGGCAGAATTTATCACAATCATCAACCGGTAATTTGGCCATGGCATAAAAGGCACCACCCGGATTGGGACAAAAGACACCGGGCATTTCATTCAATCTTTTTACCAATAAGTTTCTTCTGCGGAGGTATTCAGCCTTAGGTTCATCAAAAAAATTATCGGGCAAATCTACAGCAGCTTCGCCCATGATCTGGGCCAATCCCGGGGGACTTAACCTTGCCTGTGCAAATTTCATAGCAGCATCCAGCACGGCTTTATTCCTTGTTACAAAAGCACCCAATCTTGCACCACAGGCACTGTATCTTTTGGAAATGGTATCCATCAGCACCACATTTTCTTCCATTCCCTCAAGGTGCATAGCGCTGACATATTCTCCATCATAACAAAACTCCCTGTAGGCTTCATCACTAAAAAGAAATAGCTGGTGTTTGATGCAAATCTCTTTCAATGCTTCCATTTCCTCACGGCTGTATAAATAACCTGTAGGGTTATTGGGGCTGCAGATGATAATTGCTTTTGTTTTGGGAGTGATCACTTTTTCAAAATCAGCAATGGGAGGCAGTGCAAAACCAGTTTCAATATTAGATGTTATAGGAACTACGGTTACTCCTGCGGCACAGGCGAATCCATTGTAGTTGGCATAAAAAGGTTCGGGAATAATTACTTCGTCACCAGGATTAAGACAAGTAAAAAATCCAAACATGATCGCTTCGCTTCCACCTGTTGTAATAATCATCTGATCGGGGGTAACATCAATACCATTCTTACGATAATATTCCACCAGTTTGCGACGATAGCTTTCATTACCGGCACTGTGGCTGTATTCCAGCACTTTCATTTCAGTATGCCGGACAGCATCCATTATGGCTTTCGGCGTTTCAATGTCCGGCTGACCAATGTTCAGATGATATACTTTGATCCCTTTCTTTTTAGCAGCCTCGGCATATGGTACCAGTTTCCGGATAGGAGAAGCTGGCATTTGCTCTCCTCTTTTTGAAATTGTAAGCATGCCTCAAAGTTAAGGAGTGCTTTGAGATTGTTAATAGAAAAGAAAGAATCTTCGAAATCGATTGATAATAACAAATAAATGCTTTTCTAATAACTGATTATTGCTTTAGTTTTAATTAAATTTTAAGTTCGAAGTATGTCTGATATACGGAAAATTGTGGCAATAATGTTTACCGATATTGTCGGGTACACAAAATTGATGGGAATTGACGAACAAAAGACCTTGAAATTGTTGGATGAAAATAAAAATATACATCAATCAATAATAGGAAGACATAGTGGAATGTGTATTAAAGAAATGGGGGATGGGATGTTGGCAAGCTTTGATACGGCTTCCGATGCTGTCACTGCTGCAATCGAAATACAAAAAGAATGTACATGTATTAAATGAATATCAATTACGAATAGGGATTCATATTGGAGAAGTTATTTTTCGTGATAATGATGTTCTTGGGGATGGTGTTAATATTGCTTCTAGAATCCAATCAATTACGGATCCAGGAGCGATTTTCATTTCTGAAGCTGTTTATCAAAATGTCTCAAATAAAAAACAAATTAAAACTAGTTATAATAAGGAAGTGCAGTTGAAAAATGTAATAGGTCCAGTAAAGATTTACAAAGTTTTAATCGATCCCAACAATAATGATAATTTAATAAAAGCAAATAAGTCTCTGTCCAGAAATGCTTTATTGTTTTTTTTACTTTTTACTGCAATAGCTGTGTTCTTCATGCAAATAATATCTTCGGTTCAAGAAGAAAAATATAATATGAAAAGCTCTAGTATCATTTCCGCAAGAGCTTTTTTAGACGTTTATCCAAATCCGGTAAGTACGATTCTCACCATTTCTATTGGTGTTAAAAGTATTACTATACAACGTCCGGTTATTAAAATTCTTGATTTAAACGGCGTAGTAATGTACAGTTCAGAATTTGCACCAATTCAACAAGCCTTTCTGAATACAATTGATGTAAGTCGACTTAAGAATGCAGAATACATAGTGCAATTGTTTGATGGTTCTAAATATTTAGAAAAAATAAGTTTTTTGAAGAAGTGAGGTAGTATATTAGCCAATTAACTTCTCCCAAGTTAATAGTTAATTCTTAATGATCTTAAACTCCACTCTACGGTTCAGTTGTCTTCCTTCATCTGTTTCATTAGTTGCAACCGGCATCGTTTCGCCATAGCCTTTAGAAGTGATACGGGAAGGGGCAATACCTTTTGATAAAATATATTCCATACAGGACCTGGCCCGGTTATCACTCAGCTTGAAATTATATTCATCTGAGCCGCGGCTATCCGTATGTGCACTCATCTCAATTTCAATAGCTGGATTTTCAACCAATAGTTTCACAACCCTGTCGAGTTCAAGAAATGATTCCGGACGCAGATTCCATTTATCAAAATCAAAGAAGACATTGTTTAATCTCACTACTTGTCCGATCTCGATCGGAACCAGGTAAAGATCCTTGTGAATGACTTTGTAACCTGCTTTTATTAATGAATCCAGGTTCAGGTTTTCGGATTGGGCAAAGAAATGATCAGCCGTGGCCCTTATCACATAATTCTTATCATAAGGCAATACAATTTTGAAAGAACCATCCATTGGACTGGAAATACCATTACCTGCTTCTTCACCCTCAGGTAAAGTTTCGTAAACCAATGAAGCGCTTAGTGGCTGATTGGTTTTTTTATTATAAACATTACCGCTAACCATTACTACAGGATCCGGTTTTTCTCTTTCCAGGAGTTTTACACGAACAATATCGCTTTCGCCATAG
The DNA here is from genome assembly GCA_035328345.1 of Chitinophagaceae bacterium. Classification (GTDB taxonomy): domain Bacteria; phylum Bacteroidota; class Bacteroidia; order Chitinophagales; family Chitinophagaceae; genus JJ008. The sequence goes on from DAOLIV010000016.1 coordinate 3,794, forward strand.
CCACCATCAACAGAGGTCAGGTAAGCATATTCGCCACCTGCATCCAACGTAAAAAAGGCATCCCAGTCGGGGGTATTGATCGGGGCACCCAGATTCACCGGGTCACTCCACTTCTGCCAGCTGTTGTCCAATCTTTTGGTCATCCAGATATCATTATCACCTAAACCACCCGGACGATTACTGCTGAAGTATAATGTTACTCCGTCAGCAGCAAGGTAGGGTGTTAGTTCATCATGATTAGGCAGGTTTATTTTTTTGCCTAATGATTTGGGCTCGGACCAGCTGCCATCTTTTTGCAGGAAGGAAACAAAAAGGTCATTATTAAAACTTCCTTTTGATTCACCAAAATATAAGAGTAATGTTTTGCCATCATGCGACATGCTGGCGCCATATTGATTTCCTTTATCATATTTTTCAAAATACCGGATGCGAAGCATCTGGGGTTTGCTCCAACGACCATCTTCACGAAGGGTACTCATGCTTACACCGTTTCCAACATAATCGCCTTCGATAAAAGCATTTCTTATAAGAATCCTGTTGTTGTCAGGTGATATCCAGAAAACTGCATTATAATAATATGTATTCAATGGATAACCCATGTGCATAGCCTCACCCCATTTTCCCGAACTGTCGCGGAAGGCATACCAGATGTCCTGGGAGTTGCGGATTTCTTTGTATTTGGTATTGGCGGGATGATTCTGGCAAATAAAGAAAAGAATATTACCATCTGCTGAAATCGTCGGTCTGAGCTCAGGGAGGTTTGAATTGATCTTCAAACCAAGATTTTCAACTTTTAAAATAGTATTGGCCGTAATAATATTATCCTTTTGCTCAACAAGTTTACCCGCAGTATCAATGGATGCTAAGGGTTGGGCTACCAGGTGGATGATGCATAGGGATGCAAGAGAAAGGAGTATGGCTCTTTTCACGGATTTGGATTTGCCACAAAATAATAGTTTCTACTAATATTTCATATAGCAATATCCCGTGCCATACTCCCTTGTTTTCAAATCACATAGCTTTCAAAACGGGTTCTTTCAGGTCGATCAGCACATTCTTCTTCACCATGTCTTTTACGATCATGGCTCCGTATTCATGGCCCAATTGTTCTGATGAAGCCGGATCGAATGACTGGCTCTGCGCTGAATAAATAAGCTGGTTAGTAGCCAGGTCATAAAGGTTTGTCTCCCAGAAATATTTTGTATTGATTGTATAATAACCTTCTGTGTAGATGCGATCATACATGATCCGGGAATATCTCCAGAAACGGTTTTGGTAAATAATGTAAGGTGAATAATACACCCGGCCCGGCTCGTAGTACCTTTCTTTGGTTTTATCCAGTAATACAATAGTTAAAACAGCATCAATACCTGAATTACGCAGCTTACTGATCGCCTGCTCTTCACTCATGTTCTCAAAAGTTTTTGGATTGTACTCTTCACAGGAGCAAGTTGCATCATATCCCATTGACCTGAGATCTCCAACGAGGTGTTGTTCCATTTTTTCTCTTAAAGAACGATCATGGTCCCTGATCAGGCCGAGAACAACAACTTTCCTGATTTTGTTTGTCTGTGCATTTTCTGCTTTCCATGAACTGGTTATTCTTGATGAGGGCCCGCATCCGAATACCAATAACACGAACAGCAATGCTAATCCGATTCTTTTCATGGCAAATGATTTAGGTAAGTAATTTAATTTATTAACAATGCAACATCCAATGATAGTGATCAAAGAAAACCCTGATACTACTCAGTGATTATTATCATATTGGAAAATTACCAGTGCTAGTCCACCACTTTAAAAGCGATACTTTGTGCCAGCAGTTTATAGCCATTATTTTCATAAACCCGTATCATATATTCCCCTGCTCCATATCTTGGACTTTGAAATGTAATTGTTCCTTCTTTCAGTCCGTTGGTATATTTCCATTCTATGTATTCATTGGCATGGTAGGCTTTTGATCCGTAAATTCCGATCCAGTCGGTAGCAAAGCCCGGGAGATTCTTGAATTTTACAGTGATCAATTCTCCTTTTTTAAATTCCGGTTTACTTGTTTCTATGATTGGCTTATTATTATCAACTGCTGCGGGATTATCAGTTACTTTAGGCTGACCAGTTAATGACGGCTCCTGGACAGGCGTCCATTTATAGATAATTGTTCTTTCAACAAATCGTTGCTGATTACCGCCGCTTAAGGTAAATGTCAATCGTAAATAGGGGTTTTCACTTCCATCTTTGTTCAGTCCTGGCTGTTTCGGGACATTGAAACTGCCGATCATCGTAACAGAACCATTGGGTTTGGCTGTTTCATCTCCACTCTTTCCTGATGCAGATTTCATAAAGCCCCATGTGCCAAAAGTGGCGTAGGCCGTAACCCTACTATATTCTGAAGTTAAGTTGCTAACAATACCCTTGATAGTTACAATTTCTCCTGGTATCAGTGTGCCGGGACCTTTTGAATTTTTCCACTCCCATGCCACATGTCCTCTGTAAACATGTGTTTTTTTGTCAACCCCGGTATAGCTGAACTCAAAGTTCATCCCCATATCATCTGATTTTCCTGAGAAACTGCATTTAGGCAAACACTTGTCTTTCGGGTTTTGCAGGTCGGTCATTCTTTCTTCCACTTTATATTTTTCCCAGGTTCCGGGTTTTTGTCCGGCGGCAAGAAATGTCACTGTAAGCAATATGAGTAATGCAAACAGCCGGAAAAAAAACTGATGCGACATATAAATAGTTTTCATTGCATTTGTTTTAACTTTTCAATTTAATCTTACATCAACCCGCTCCCAATGATTGGAATTATACATACCGGTGATTCTTATCACGGGGCAATTTGGAGCGAATATTGTTCCGGGCTGTAATCGTAATGGAATTTTGCTGAGACATTGTAGTCCCCGGTTTAGTATAAATAACTAGGTAAAATTTTGTTTAGAAAATCATAAGAAAATATCACTGCCTTTCATTTTCATAAAATATTGTTGTAAACCACTTTGTATAGTTGCCGAAAGAAATCAACTATATATTTTTGGTGTTACAATAAAAAACACCGCCCCTCGTCACACTTCTACGCTTAATCACATCCTGTTTTCTGCCCATGGATAAATTTTTGTTCAGTGACGGAACAAATGCAATAAAAGAAGTGTATTCAGCCAAAGAGCTGCAGGATCTGCTTGATCAGGCAGAGCATAAAGAAGTTGCCCGGATATGGAAATTCAACTCCAGTGAATGGATCAGCTATGCTGATTTTGTAAAGGAATTCCCTTCGTTTCTGCCAAAACGTCAAGACAAGCTGTTGACCAATGGAACCTTTATTCCGGAAACAGCAATTGTAGTTAGAACTACTCCCCGTAAAAGAAAGATCGGACGATTTATATTATATCTTCTACTGGCGGGGGTCATTGTTTTGGTTTTCAATTTTACCCGTCTTGGAAAAGAAACAACCAGCCAGGTAACAATTTCAGCACAAAGACCAGGAAATGTTCCGGTAATGGATATGGATTCCCTGATCAGGGATATTGAAGATAAAAGAGGGCAAAAGATCGACCGAAGTACTAAAAACAACCTTCGTCTTCGCAACACATGGCCTGAAAGAATTATTCTGCAGGCAACCGCCAGCAAGGAGACCAATAAGAACGGAAACCGCTTTTCTGCTATAAATATTTTATTGGACAATACAACAGGGTATAAGATTGACAAGACTGTTGTGAAACTGATTGTTTGGAGAAATAATAAAGAAACGACCGGGGATACCATTCAGTTTACGGACATCCCGTATACAGGAATGATAAAAAAAGATCTGGATGGTACTTACCGGGGAGACAGTATTTCTGTTGTTTTTGATGAGATAAAAGCCGGAGCTTTTAATTTTTGTTATTCATCTGAAGTTGAAAATAAATCCGGTAATTATAATGACAGGTGGTTTTGCAGGGAATAAAAACTTTGATCATCATTAATACGTAAAATATGGCTTTATACTATTTGCCCGTTCTCATTCGAAGTGACCGCTACTTTGTAGCAAGGCTGGAAGATAAGTATCTAAGACCTGTTGGAGATAATCCGGAAAAGCAGGAAGATATGAACCGGTTTGTCCCATTGGAGGAGAGTACTATATCAATACAACAGGAAATGAATTCAGACGGGCAGATACATGCAGATTTCAATTTTGTTATTCCGGCCGAGGACCGTGTGCTAACACCTATTTTAACGATTGAAGATCCTGAACGTATCTCATTGAACCAGATGGCTCCTTCAGAAAGGCAGGATATTCCATTAAGTGAGTGTAGTATATCTCTTCGAAAGTCAACAAATGGTTTTGAATTGGTGATCAGGAGGAGTAGTTCTTTTGAAGTGCAGCCATTCTTCGATAAAGAATCAGGATTACGCCTTGACTATTCAGCAGATTCAAAAAGAGTATTACTAGGCTTTTATAAATATGCAGTAGAACCCTGCACATTCCCGGTAAGCATTGTGCTGGAAATGGATGAGAATGAAAAATACTATGGTACTTTTTTATTTTCTGTTGAACACTCTAAAAAATGCCAGCGCATAGTTATAGACTTTGGCAGTGAGGCAAGCCAGATCGGGTATAAGAACTGCGGCCCTCAATCATCTGTTTTGCATTATGATATCCTGGAGAATATCATCAGCCGTCTGAATATGAATAATGATGTGCCGAACTGGCGACGGGATGATTTTTTAAATAATGAGGAAGGACAGTCTATGCTATACCGAACCTTTTACGCAGTAAAAAAGAAAATTGGAAAAGAACAACGTCAAAATTTTCCGTTCAATTTTTCTGGAAATATAGCTGAGGATGAAATACGGTTATTTATTACCCGGCAGGAAGTATCTGCTACCCGGTTTGATTTTCGTGAGGATTATGAAATCATTCCTAACCTGAAATTAGGTATTGAAAAAAGCCTCCAACTGATCGTTGATGATCAGACTGAGGATTATAGCATACGTTCTCATAAAAAGGAGCTGATCAGTGCGGTGTTATTGAGATTACTGAGATTGATGATCAGTACAAAACCTGATTTTCAGAATGGCGGGATCATCGTTACACTGCTGGTGCCGAATATTTATACCCAGCATGATGTTTTTGAAATGCTGAATGAATTACGGAATCAGACAGATAGTTTATTGCAGTCACTGAATATACGCACTGAAAAATTAAAGATCGAATATGAAACTATTTCGGAAAGTGATGCTGCGTTTATGGGTTATCAGCAAACACATTCATCGGATGTGCAGCTTTCTAACGGAGAAATGGCATTGGTCATTGATTGTGGTAAGGGCACCACGGATATCTCTATGGTTATAGCTGATGATAATGAAAACTATTCCAGTTTTTTCAGAACGGGTTTTGCCGGAGCTGGTAATGTTTTATTATATGGTTTTGCGGAAGATTTCCTGACACTTGTACTCAAAGCGATTCCCGGAGATAATAATATTTCTGTTAAAGATTTTATTCGCAAGCAGGTCAGGGATCAGAACCTGACAGCAGATGTGCTTGACTTTATTCAACTGATGGAAGATCAGAAAAAGAAATTCAAAAAACTTCAGCCGGTAAGTATTACAGAGTTTGCACAACTTTCCGAGCAATCTGAAAGTACCGAGAGAACCATCGGAAATCTTTACAGGGACCAGTCGGTTCTTTTGAGGTATGCTTTTGAAATTCTTAATAACAGGAGTGTGAGATGGGATGAAGAAGTGACCGGGTTGATCAGGAAAGCAACAGAATGTATTGCAGGAAGTATCACCGGCAGTATCAGGGACGTAATTACCAGGGACATCCGGAAAAGAATAAAAGTAGTAATGCTCAGCGGAAGGGCCTTTTATTTTGAAGAACTGCGAACAACTCTTGAAAAAGAACTTAAAAATCTGTTGGGTCCGGAATTGCGGATCAATACCGTTCCTCATGGACGGGTTATTAATAATAAGAATGTGGCTATTCACGGGGCATTCAGCGGGGCTTATAAGATCACTGATTTTACAGGTATTCCAATTGATAAAAAGGAGGGGTTGTCAAAAAACAGCGATGTGCTCAATAATAGTATGTTCCTGTACAGGGGTATTAAGATTGAACCGGGTAATGATATTCTTTATAATACTTCTCTTGTCAGGAGAAATCACCTGGCTTTGAAACCTTTTAAGAATAAAACAGTAGACATATACTTTACCCGTGATAATATTTACCTGCGGCTGATGGAAAATCAACAGGTAAAGGAAGTGAGGTCTTTAAGCAGCATACTTACCACGGTAGCAGAGAATCATTCACCGGCGCATGACCTGAAAGCGATTTCAATGTTCCCGGGTCATAATGGTGAGTTGGCTTCTATCAGCGAACTATACCCGGAGATAGCGGCTGAAAGGAATTTGCAAAATGTGAAAAAGCAAAAAAAGAAGCAGGGTGTATTGTCATTTTTCAGTTTCACTTTTAATTCTGTAACATGAAAAAGAGATTAAAGATATTAGTGCTGATGTTTTTTTTACCAGCTTATTTTTTCGGGCAGCAACCTGAGAAAAAGAGTTTAAGGATTACAGATACCTTGACAGCAGAAGAAAAAGCGACCCGTAATCCTATTTTACTCCGTAGCGAAGTTGATTCGCTGGTTAAATTATTCAGCATACCCCAGGAACCAGTGCAAAAACCTATTGAGAAAAACATAAACGATCATTCTTCTTTACTGGTGGCAGGGGTATTGTTTATAATCATGCTGCTTGTATCGCTGATGCTAATGCTATACAGGCATCGGCAGCGTATCAACAAACTGATAGCGGGCAGGTCAATCCAGGTAAAAGAAATTAATCTCAAAGACAGGAAAGGAAAAGCTTCTGTGCAGACACTGGAAAGCAAGATAAGCGATCTGCATGCTGAGATACACAAACTAGCAAAAGAAAATGAAGGGTTGAACCGGGTGATCACCGAGTATAACGGCATACAACATGATTTTGACTCACTGAAACTGCAAATGCAAAAGGTATATAAAGTAAAAAATTACCCGGGCTATGATAAAACCGGTGATGATAAAAGAATGATAACAGGAGTCCTGGAAACAGAGAATACAGTAGCAGCATATGCGTATGAAAAATTTGTAAAACCAATACTGGCACTGACTGACAGGAATAAGAACAGCCCGGCGAAGATCAGTGAAGAGGATTCAAAACGGATTCTTGACTTGTTGATATCACTATCACTCTTATATATTGAGTATCTCTATTTGCGGGTAAATGAATTATCTGTGGGCGGAAAAATTGTAGAACGTATAAAAGGGTTTTCAGGAGGTAATGGAATTGACCCATTGTTGCTACGAAAACTAAATACGGATTCCGGTAACAGAGCCCTGGTGCTGCGAATGGTACTTGATAAAGTAGCTGTTTCAAAACTAAGTTACCCGGTTTTTGATGAAACGAATCTCAATCAACAATGATCTGCCATGCTTAAATTTCTTACAAGCCTTACTTTTCTTTATATCTTTTCCATAACCGTACTGATTGTTTATGGGGTTTTGTATTACATGAAGTTTTCAAAAAACCGCAGCCCTTTAAAAGGTTTTGTATGGGTGTTTCTTAGTATCGGGTTGGTTTGTTTTGGATTTCTCTTGATCAATTTTCATCCGCCGCTTCATCTGAAAACTTTCAGTAACCTGGATCATTATTTTATCCGTCATGATGGGTATAACATAAAAAATAAAATTGAACTTGGGCGTAGCGATACGGCTAATTTTAAAAACCGCTTCTTTAATGATTTCACACTGAAGAAAGCAGGCGAAAAAATTCTTATTTCATCCTCTTATTCGGAGGAACCCTTTTACATAAAAGCTTCCGGTCAGTTTAATCTTGTTTCAAAAAATTATCCTGTCGATAAAGGCTCTTTAACAGGAAAAATAGATTCCATATCACTGACTATAAAAAAAATAGCTGCTGATAATTACAAACTGACACTAAACAGTCAGGCTTTTAGTTCTGCTAAAAATATCCAAAAGGGTCTAAATGCCTGGAATCTTTTTAAGGAGAATGCAGCATTTGTCAATTCATCTTTTTTTGTGAATGAAAAACTAGTCTCTTGTCTTAAAAATATCTATTTGTTGCGGGAAAATACTTCCGGAAGCTCAACCGGAAACCTGGGTTATTTTCTGTCGGGGAAAATATTTAGCTATGTTGAGAATATTAAATATGATAATGAAAAGATACTGCCTGCCAATCTTGCATTTTCAGGAGAAATAGAAGATGGATCTACCATAGCATGGGGCATAGGGTTTTTAAGTAACAACCACAATCAATACCGGATCCGAAACAAGGGATCTGAATTTCTGATACTAAACAATTATCCCGTTTCTTATCCTTTAACGGAGGAAGATAAGAACGACTGGAATAAAAAATCAATAAATAAATTTCTTGTGTCAGACGCCGGCGAATTGAACCAGGTGCCGGATGTTTTTAATGAAGGTTTCCTGTTTAATGCAATGGCATATGATAGTTCCGCTGCATTCTCTCCGGTATTATTAAGTTATACAAAAGATCAAGGCGATATTACTCCTGAAATTCAGGCAAAGTCTTTTAAGACATATAACAGGAAGTTTGACATAAAGGATAATAAACTGGAGTTACCATCCAAAAACGGGAATTTTAACTGGCTGTTTTCTGTTCATAATACTTATAACTGGCAATTTGGAAATAAGCAATTTGATCCCTTCACCTGGCAACTGATACTATTTGGCTCATTAGGCATCTTTTTTCTTTTTGTGCTTCTTGTTTCTTTATTGACTCCTTCTCATCGTTTCGGCTGGATATGGCAATTGCTGAGTTGTATTACCCTGGTTTTACTTACAACCCGTTTCTTTTTATACTGGAGGTATAAAAGTTTTCCTCCCTATGAAGAAATGGATCTTCCTTCCATTCAGCAATTAAATAGCTTTTGGAATTTTGGGATAGTAGTGTTTACGGCGATTTTGCTGGGTGTTGTTTTTGGTTTCAGCCTGCTGAGGAATTTTTTTAAATTCCTGTACAACAGAACAAGTGCATTGGCTGGTTTTCATCCCGGAAGAAATCAACAACAAAAGAGAATTTTATCTTCCATCAAATGGCCGGGCAAATCCAAGCTGGATGTTTTTAAGAAGGAGCAACCCGGTCTTGTTTTCTTCACGATGTGGGGTGCATTGTTGCTGATTTCAGGATTGGTGGCAGCTGTAAAGAATTTTGAAACAACTACATGCCGGCATCTTGCAATAGTCCTGATACTGGGTTATTTTATTTTTCTTCATTATTCCTATAAGTTTTCACCGTTGGTAACTTCATCGGGAAAAAGCTGGTGGAAACTCAGCACCGCAAACAAACCGGATATTCTTATCAATAATCCTGTAAAAGTTCTTTTATCAATCAGCTTGCTTGGTTTATTTGCTTTTATAGATATTGGTTTTGCGATCATTTTTCTGAATTTCCTTTTATTTAACGAGGCTTTCTTTTGCATCAATTACAGTATTGCCGGGCTATCCGCCGGAAGCAATAAGAATGCTTTTGTATTTGGAGTTGCAGGGGCTGTATATCTTTTGTTATTTGCACTTAATCTTACTTATGGTCCATATATCTTTAATTATTTTCTGGAGCTTCCACAACTTCTTTATTCCTCAGGCTATGTAATTTTTGCTATTGTGATCGCTTACATGATCACAAGACTTCTTTTCAGGATGAGCAGGCGAAAGAGATCTTTAATGGGGATCGGAACAGGGGTTTTTCTTTTTGTTGCTGCTTTTCTCTTTTTCCCCAAAGAAAGAGTGCTTAAAAAAGCAGCGATGACCAAATATCGGATTGATGTAATGGCGCAGCCTGCCGAAGCAGTAATTGAAAAAGCATATGAGGATGGAAAGACCTATTCACCTGTTATCAGGGCTGCTCAAAACCAATGGTTCATTAATACATTCATTTTTGAAAAGAATAATCCTGCAGTAAATAATGCCGGATTCCACATGTTACCACATGCTCCTCAAAACAAGGGAGCAAAGTATAATGCGCAGGCAACTGACCTGGTGGCCAGTCGCTTTCTTATTGCCGAACATGGCAAGTGGGCTGCCCTTTTTTATATTTTATTATTACTTCTTCCGGTTTCCCTGCTGGGTTCTTTTTATAAATTATACCCTGATTTTACCAATCGAATTAATCCGCAATATCCCAAACTAATAACCGGCTTTTCAGTACTTAATTACTTACTTACAACTGCGCTTCTTGTAATTCTTGCGGCGACGGGGCGGTACATTTTCTTCGGCCAGGATCTTCCATTTGCAAGTATTTTAAGCAAACAATCGATCCTGTTTCCCTGTTTGCTGGTTATTATGGCTGTCGTTTTTTTCCGTGAAGTTCAACCAGAACAATATCCTAACAGGAAGAAACTGATGCCGGGCTTGATAGTCTTTTTCGGCTTCGCTTTATTGTTGTTCATATTCAGGCCTTCTTATAACAAGAATAAAGAATTTACCGTTGAAGGACTGGCCACAAACATGGATAGTTATATCCAAATTCGTTTACAGCCTGTCCTGGATTATTTTGATACCTCCCGGAGTACGCATAAACTTTCGCTGGCCCAGAAAGACCGGCTTTTTTGTGACTCGGTTTTGCATCTTGCACAATTCTCTGACCAGGAAAATAATAACCGTTTTTATGTAAACGCTGTTAATAATTATTGCAGATCCGGATTTTCTGCACATATGGATGATAGCCGCCTTTTATTCCTTGATATGAATTCGGGGAGACCACAATTGGCGGTAAACAACAATTATTTCCGGGTGGAACCTCCACCTCATTTACAACAGTACTGGGCAGGTAATGTGTATAGTGATACATCTGTTTTTAATATTACTACATGGGACGCAACTACCGGGGAGGTAATGACCAGCCGTATAGATAGCTATACTGATAAGCCCGGGTCAATGATCATAACTGATCTTCAATTTTTATTCAGAAAAGATCAGGATAATAATTTATATGATCAACCTTGTTTAATTAATCGCTCTTCTGAAATACTTACCATTTCATCATTTGATCATGAGTCTGTTTTAAGACCCGGTGACACATTATCAGTAAGGAATCCGGATCGGTTTTACGTCAGAAGTAAGAAGCCGGGTGAGGCTAAGATCATCAGCATACAACCTGATGCATTTATGAAGAACCTTTATGTAAATGGTAGCCGTTATTATGTGTACCCGATGGCTGATCGATTCATTTGGGCAAGAAATTTTTCAGAAAGTGTTTCTTCAGAATACTCAGAACAAGGATTATACAGAAAGAATGCTTTTCTCTCTCTGAATGCAGAGTTGACCGATTCATTATCCCTTCGTATCAGTGATATGATGTTTGGTGATACGAGTTATCATGCAGGCGCTGAGTATGGAATATGTATTGCCGATGGAAATGGGAGAGTAGTAGCCATGTCTGATTATATCAATGGGTTGAAGAGACCTGATCCCAATGATAAAGCAGGATTTAATTCGGTTATAAGAGGAGAAAACGGAATTGTTTCTCAGGGATTATTGCGAAAACAAATAGGCAATATCAATTTGTTGAGGATGAATCCAGGTCCCGGATCAACACTTAAGCCGATTGTATTCTCAGCTGTAGCATCCCAGTTGAATCTTGATTGGGACGCTTTTGCTGCGGAAGGATTCTCTGCGAAAAAACAATATTATGGCGGAGAGAAAGTTGCTCCATATGATTTTGAAAAAAACAACGGAAGGATCACTTCGGTTAAAGATTATTTACGTTATTCTGATAATTATTATCATTCTAATTTGCTTTTACTGGGCTCTTACTCAAAACAAAGTTTGAGAGAATTGCTTAAAGAACATTTTACTTCTCAAAACCCTGCGGCAAGAGAGAATGATGATAATCCATGGCCCCGGTTTAGTTATAAAGGAAAACAATACTGGTTAGATGGATTTAAAAACTGGCCGGGATATTTAAATGGCAAAGCTGATTTTGGTTCTGATAGTTCATTTGTTTCTGTTGGTCTGCTGAATAATTATGGTATTCATACATTCCGGAATGGGAAAAGCTTTGAAAGATTTCCTTCGGGTTATGATTCTTTGCTTTTCATGAATGCATCTTCAAAGTCGGGATTTATTATCCCCGAGCTTTCATTGTTCGATCAGAAGGGATTAAGCATTGATCATAGAATTCCGTATGACCTTTTTATGTCTTCATTCAGGGGCCATGTTAAGGGAAGCAGCCAGGTTATGATCCCGCCGGTAAAAATGGCGGAGGCGTTTGGTAAACTGGTGAGTCAGAACAGAAACTATTCGTTAACATTAAATCCTTATGCAGAAGAAAAGCTTTTCAATCCTTTTTATACAGATAATGATGTTGTGTATAGCAATTACCTTTCGTTAATGAGAGAAAGTGTTTTTGAAGGAATGAAAGAGGCCCTGTATGGAGGAACTGCCAGCCGGTTAGGTGCATTGTTGAAAAACGGAAATCCTTACTACTATTATGCAAAGACGGGCACAACAGGTGATGATGAATCTGCCGAAAAGTCAAAACTTTTTGTTATCATCATTTCCGAAAAAGATATTACTGACCCTGATTTTAATTTCAGGAACAATAAATTCTATACGATCTATTTCACATCACAAAACGGACCGGCTAAACAAAATGAAAAATTCCAGTCTGATATAATCAGGCTTGTGCAGGAATCACCGGCATTTAAGAAATATATGTCATCCGAAAAATCAATGTCTTCTGTTATCGCTGCCAGGAAATAAGTATTAATTTTTCTTCCACTAATTGTGCTTCGTAATGTATCAAATAAAAAATCCCCTCAGAAATAAGGGGATTTTAAGGTCGGTTAAAAGCTATAATTAATTATTACCGGATTTATCTTTCGTTTTGCTTGTTTGTGTGGTTTTCTCTTTTTCCTTGTCTTTGTTTTCTTTCACCCAAACATCGTAAGCTTCAGGTGTCAAAACCTCGCCAACTATATGAAGTGTTTTGGGTTGTTCAATACCTGCAAATTTTACATATACATCTTTGGTGAAAGGCGATGCAGCTGCAGCATTATATTGCACTTTTAACTGAGCAGTTTTGCCGGGCATAATTGGCTCAGTAATTTTTTCAGGAGTAGTGCATCCACAGCTTGCCCATGAGTTTTCAACAACTAATGGTTTATCGCTGGTATTTGTAAGTTCAAAAGCATAGTTAACAGGATTACCCTGCTTGATCTTTCCAAAGTCATACTTCTCAGTATTTACTTTTACAACATCCTCCGGTTTTGGCCCGGTTTGGGTTTGTGGTTGTGATTGAGCTAATGCTACAAAACAAAAAACAAAAGCAGTTGCCAATAAAATAAGCTTCTTCATGACGTAAAATTTAGAGGGATTGTTTTTTTAATAAATCAATGGATGCATTGGCCGGAGCCGGACCATCCGGGGCTCTCCATACGGTACCTTTGATCCTGATCTGTTTACTTTGATTGTTATATGAAATAGTAATTATTTTATCAAATGGGCCCTCAGCAACTGCATTATATCCAACCTTAATAATTGCAGAAGCGTTGGGAGCTATAGGGTCGTGACTCCATTCGGGAGTTGTACAACCGCAACTGGCCTGAACATTATCCAATTTGAGAGCTGAAGTCCCGGTGTTAGTAACCTCAAAATTGTGATATACAGGCTTCCCTTGGGGAATCTTACCAAAATCAAATTCTGTTTCAGCTACTTTTAAATAATCAGTTGCATTAGTTGTAGCACTGGTATTATGATTGTGACCGTCATTTGAATCATGACTTTGTGTTGGCTGTTGGGCATTGAGGGTGAAACTAACAGCTATAACCAGCAAAACCAGATATATTTTCCTCATTTTTAAGCGATTCAGAGAATCAAATTTACGCTAAAGATGGCATATTTGCCAGTAACGTTGCAACCTTACAGGTATTTTTTAACAGGGGTATTCTCAGGTAGCAATATTCCTATTTTTGCCACATGGAAAATACGAATCCGGGAACGATTGCTGCGGCTGAAAAATTGTCATTTGATAAGTTCAGAGATGAGGTATTAAATGATTTTCGGATTGCCTGTATTAGCCGGGAAGCCAGTCTTTTAGGAAGAAAAGAGGTGCTTGGCGGAAAAGCAAAATTTGGCATTTTTGGAGATGGTAAAGAGATAGCCCAGGTGGCGATGGCTAAGTTTTTTAAGCCGGGTGATTTCCGCAGCGGATACTATAGAGATCAAACCTTTATACTTGCATCAGGGCTTGCCACCATTGAGCAGATTTTTGCCCAACTATATGCGGACCCTGATATTAATAATGAGCCATTTAGTGCCGGCAGGCAGATGAATTGCCATTTTGCTACAAAAATGGTTAATGAAGAAGGCGAATGGTTGAATCTTGCCGGGTTAAAAAACATTTCCAGTGATATTGCGCCGACAGCAGGACAAATGCCAAGAGCACTGGGTCTGGCTTTTGCATCCAAGTCTTTCCGGGAAATCCCCCAGTTAAAACAATTTGAACATTTATCAGATAAAGGCAATGAAGTATGCTTTGCGACAATTGGTGATGCATCCACAAGTGAAGGTCATTTTTGGGAAACAATAAATGCTGCCGGTGTATTACAGGTGCCATTGGCTGTGTTTGTATGGGATGATGGATATGGGATCTCGGTTCCGAAAGAGTATCAAACTACCAAAGCTTCTGTTTCAGATGCACTAAGAGGCATGCAGAAAAAAGAAAACACGAATGGAATTAATATATACAAAGTAAAGGGTTGGGATTATGCAGGGATGTGTGAGGTGTTTGAAGAAGGCATCAGAATAGCAAGGGAAAAACATATACCTGTCCTGTTTCATGTTGAGGAGATCACACAACCACAGGGACACTCTACATCCGGTAGTCATGAAAGATATAAATCTCCTGAACGACTTGAATGGGAAAGGGAGTGGGATGGTATTAAAAAAATGAAAGAATGGATCATCACCAATGCTCTTGCTGATGAAAGCGAATTAGATGAAATTGCTACAGAAGCAAAAAAACATGTTCGGGATAGTAAAAATGCTGCATGGAATAATTTTATAGCTCCTATAAAAGTACAGTCAGAAAGGGCTTGTGATCTTATAAAGACTATGGCAGGGTCTCTTCCAGAGTTTTCAGAGAAACTTTTAAACATATCGGGAGAGTTATCGGCAATTAAAGATCCATTAAGAAGAGATGTTCTTAAGTTTTTGAATGAGGCATTGGATATTGCAGGACATACTGATGCGGCATTCTGGACAAAAGATTATTATAAGGATCTGCAACAGGAAGCTGAGAAATTATATAATACACATTTGTATAATGAGGGGCCGAAAAGTGCATTAAAAGTACCTGAGGTAAAAGCTGAGTATGCAGATGATGTTCCTGTGGTAAACGGATTTGAAGTTCTCAATAAATATTTTGATGATCTTTTCTCCTCAAATCCAAAAGTGGTAGCATTTGGTGAGGATCTTGGATATATAGGTGATGTGAACCAGGGATTTAGTGGATTGCAGCAAAAGCATGGTTCGCAAAGAATTTTTGATACCGGAATCAGGGAGCTAACGATCATGGGGCAGGGAATTGGTTTGGCAATGAGAGGCCTGAGACCAATTGCTGAAATTCAATACCTGGATTATCTTCTTTATGGATTGCAGCCATTAAGTGATGATGCTTCAACTTTACATTATCGCACTGCTGGCCAGCAGTCCTGCCCTGTAATAATAAGAACAAGAGGCCACCGTCTCGAAGGCATCTGGCATAGTGGGTCTCCAATGGGAATGGTGATCAACTCACTCAGGGGAATGTATGTTTGTGTACCGAGGAATATGACACAAGCTGCAGGGATGTATAATACTTTACTAAGAAGCAATGATCCGGGCCTGATTGTAGAATGTCTTAATGGTTACAGGCTAAAAGAAAAACTTCCTTCCAATTTACTTGAATTTACTGTTCCTCTTGGTGTTCCTGAAGTAATAAAAGAGGGTACAGATGTTACAATTGTTTCCTATGGATCAACGCTTCGTATTATACAGGAAGCTGTTGATATACTTGAAAGGAAAGGAATAAGTTGCGAGATTGTAGATGTTCAAACCTTAATACCTTTTGATCTTCATCACATCATTCTGAACTCACTCAAAAAAACAAACCGAATTGTTTTTATTGATGAAGATGTCCCGGGAGGTGCTGCTGCTTATATGTTCAATAAGGTGATGGAAGAACAAGGCGGTTATCGCTGGCTCGATGTAGCTCCGAGAACTATTACCGGTAAAGCACATCGTCCCGCTTACGGCAGCGATGGAGATTACTTCAGTAAGCCTAATGCAGAAGAAATTGAAACTGTCATTAAGAAAATGATGGCAGAATAATTTTCATTCAGTTAATAACATTACCGGGATTTTCCTGAAATTAATTGTATATTCTTCAAGTCAACATTTCTGTTAACCATAAAACAAAAAATTATGGAAATAGTAAAAGTTATTGAAGTGATTGCATCTTCAGAAAAAAGCTTTGATGAAGCCATTAAGCAGGCCGTAAAAGAAACTTCCAAAACTGTAAGAAATATTGATTCAGTTTGGGTAAAGGACATGAAAGTACATGTTAAAAATGGTAAAATTGTTTCTTACGGCATTATCGGAAAAGTCTCCTTTCGGTTAGAGAAAAATGGCCAGGTAGTTACTTAGGCTGTTTGTATAGTGCTTTTTTTAAATAACCCGTTTATATTATTCTAACGGGTTATTTAATATAGTAACTTCCGGTAAAATATATAACTGATAATATGAAACTGAATCTATACCAGGTTGATGCTTTTGCAGATAAGCTATTTACAGGAAACCCGGCTGCTGTTATTCCACTCAAAAAATGGATCAGTGCAGGAATGATGCAAAAAATAGCTATGGAGAATAACCTGGCTGAAACCGTTTTCTTCGTTCCATCTAAGAAAAAGAATGTGGATTTCGATATCCGCTGGTTTACTCCTGAGTTGGAGATTAACCTCTGTGGTCATGCAACGCTGGCATCTGCATGGGTGATTTTCGAGATATTAAAAAAGAAAAAGAAGAAAGTGGTTTTCAGTTCGAAAAGCGGATTGTTAACTGTTACCAAAAAGAAAGATATGCTGCTGATGGATTTTCCGGCATGGAAGCCTGAGAAAATAACTGAATATCCGCCTGAACTCATCACTTCCTTAGGTGATCCGGAAGTTGTGGGTGTATACCAAAACAGGGAATATATAGTTGAACTGATGAATGAAGAAACCGTGAAGAACTGTAAGCCTGATTTTTCAAAAATGAGTAAGGTGGATAAAATGGTAATTATAACAGCCCCCGGAAAAAAAGTCGATTTTGTGTCGAGGTTCTTTGCGCCAAACTCGGGGATCAATGAAGACCCGGTAACAGGTTCAGCTCATTCCCAGTTAATTCCTTTTTGGGGTGAAAAGTTAGGAAAGAAAAAAATGAAGGCAAGGCAGCTTTCTCAGAGAAGTGGTAATATATATTGTGAGTTTCTTGGTGAAAGGGTAATTATGGGAGGTAATGCAGTGTATTATATGAAAGGAGAAATCATACTTCAATAGCTATTTAAGAAACCTTTCTTTTAGTTCCGGGGATGGCACCATACATTCCTCTTTTTTGCCAAACCATTTATAGCGGTTACGGGCAATTATATTATAAAAGAAATCCCTGATAAACTTCGGAATAACAATAAGCCCATAGAGTAATTTCCATCCGCCGTCAAGATATCGGCATATTCTGATTGCCGCAGAGGATTGCGTAAATATTTTTCCTTTATCAACCAGGATGACTGAACTCAGAGTCTTCTGATTAAAATTAAAATGCGTCAACTTTTCTTTTGCGGTCTTCCCTTGAAGAGGACTGAACATAAGCTTCCCTTTTTTGTCTCTTTTTATCGCAAAGTTTACCCAGTAGTTGCAGAAGTTACAAACGCCATCAAAAAGTACGAGGGGTTTTTTCTTATCCACACTGCAAAAATATAGCTGTGATTTTAAAAAGGAATATTGTATTTTAACTGCACCATCCCCGTTATTTATGAAATGCATTATTGCTTTTCTCTTTTCCATCATCCTTATTTCTTGTTCTACGTCTTCTGATAAGAAGGAAAATTCTACTTGGAATGGAAATGATACTCTAAATAAACAGGAGTCGATCTTATCTTCAGATACAATTAGCAATTCAGTTCAACTGGATACTTTAGCCTCCATGAAGGAACTTGTAGGTAAAAGATTTTCTGATAGCCGGAATATTCCCGGTTTGGAAGACTGGGAGTTTGTGCAAGGCACACTTGTTACTCCGGTAAACGATCCTGAAACAATTGTTGCGGATGTTTTTCACAAAACCGATCACTGGATTGTTTTTTTTAGCATCAAAGAAGATACGGCTTCGGCCGGGTTTACAATACTTGACCTTGAAGAAGTAAAAAACGTTCCGGAAAGTTGGCAACTTCGGGCAGGATTTTGCCGTCAAAGCGGAATCGAAAATGTGGAAATTGTTGCTCTTGTAAAAAATTCAGATTCTGAAGAATATTTAAAGCCCGCCAAAAAGGCCTGGCGGTTTAACAGGGATAAAAGGAGATTTGAAAATATCAGTACCAATAATATTGATTGTATAAATCATGGATTAGATTAAACATTAAACCATTTCTTTATGAAAAAAGCGTTTTTTTTATTTTTTACGACCTTGTCGTTTTGTTATTTAATAACAGCACAACCCGGAACAAAATCTCCCTCCGGTTATGTAGATTCAACGGTACAGTTTGTCCCAACAACTGTGGGCCCTTACTGTCCTAAAAAGTTATTAGGTGGTGACCGGGAATTTGGAGGTCACGGCCCTGAGATCTGGGCATGGATAAAGCTTAGAGTTGTAAATAAGAATCAACTTTATGCTGATGTTTATTTGCATGCCAGGGAAACCACCAGCGACTGGAGTGAAACAGAGGGTAACTGGAGTAAGTTACTTTATACTGCACCTACTGGTTATGAAATTTCAGGATTACCTGTTACTAACTATTCCGAGGTTCATTATGTAAGCAAGCCGGGTGTAAGTGCCTTTTCTCCCAGGGGATTAGCACAGGCTCTTGGAGGTGCAAAAGGAACAGATGTGCCTTTTAAAGATAATGGTCTTGTTTCAAGATGGAATATATTGGGAGATACGGGAGGAGATGATATCAGCACGGATGATAACTGTAATGACGATACGCAGGTGGCTGTTCAGCTAAACCCATTAACGATTAAATTGAGAAAACCTGTTTATTCCACAAAGATCAATATGGATAAAACAGATAATAAGCTCATTACAAATAAGGTAATTACAACCAACAAAAAGCTGAATCTCTCTTTTGATTCCATTGCACAATATCTTCCATCTACAATAGGGCCTTATTGCCCCAAAAAATTACTGGGAGGTGACCGGGAATTTGGAGGTCATGGCCCTGAGATCTGGGCATGGACAAAACTCAGAATTGTTTCAGAAAAATATATTTATGCTGATGTGTACCTGCATGCAAGAGAAACAGTCAGCGACTGGAGTGAAACAGAAGGAACCTGGTCGAAATTGTTGTATACGGCGCCGGATGGGTATAAGATCAAAGAGATTCTTTCAGGAACTTACTCAGAAGTGCATTACGTAAGCAAGCCGGGTGTGAGTGCATTTTCGCCGAGGGGACTGGCCCAGGCTCTTGGTGGAGCAAAAGGAACCGATGTGCCTTTTAAAGATGATGGTCTTGTATCAAGATGGAATATCGTAGGCGATACGGGCGGTGATGATATCAGTACAGATGATAATTGTAATGATGACACACAGGTGGCAGTTCAGCTAAATACCATGAAAATAAAACTGAGCAGGAAATAATTATTTATAAGTAAAAACCCAGCAGAATTTCTGCTGGGTTTTTTAATACCCGTTAATGAAAGAAGATTAAACTATGACTTTCTTAAAAGCTCTTCGGACTATTGTACTCATCTGCCTTGCCTCTTTAATCATATTTGATATTGCAGGTGTTTTACTGGTTACGATACTGCCTGGTCCCGGTAGCCGGCGCTTAGGAGGTTATCCGGGGTTTGGAAGTGTGGCTTTGTACTATACAGTTTGGTTAGTAGCGGGATGTTTTGCAGGCTTTTTTTTCAGTATGTACAGTTTTGAAAAAACAGCATCCAATGTGTTGATCCGGCAAAAACCGATCATTGTGTTCATCACAGCCCTGGTTTTATCGATAATATTGATACTGGTTTTTTATTGGCTGGGTGAAATGCAGAATCCCCGGTATAACTTCAACAATGATTATTATGTACCGGGCCATCGTAATGTAACTTTTGCATACTTCATTTCATTTCTGCTGGTGTGCTTACTGAGTAGAAATATTGGGAAGAAGGATTAAGCAACTAATATTATTTATTAAGTAATCATAAATCATACACTATTTGCAATGAAAATTGTTTATCTCATTTTGCTCGTCGTTATCGTTGGGATTTTTTTATTTCTCAGGCAATGCGTCGACCGTAAAGTGGAAAACCTGGAGGACAAAGAAGTCGTAAGAGAAGGGGAAGAGTTGTTAGGCACATGGGGGACTAAAACTGCGGCATCTTATTTACAATTCAGGTTAAAAAGAAACGGATCACTTGACTATATGCTTGTAAAATTTCCGGAGAAAGACACTACTCAGATAAAAGGAACGTATACTATAGCAGATGGAGCAAATACGAGTTATTTCCCACGCCTTGTTTTATTAAATGAAAAAAGTGACACAATCTTTAATTATTATATAAGATCCGTCACATCCTATGGCTCAACTGCCAGGTATGATAACCTGGTGATAAGTCCCAATAGTATTTATGATACCATTGAATATAAATTTTACAGGATAAAACAATAAAACAAGTTTGTAATGAGAAGAGCCGATGTTTTTAAAATAGTCATAGCATTCATGGTGATTCTTTCATCATGCGGCAGTAAATCTAATAAGAGAGCCGTTAAGGCAGAAGACCTGGATAAAATTATGGAGGAAGAAAATGCTAATGCACCGACTGTTCCTGTACGTAGTACATTGTCTGCATCAGAGTTTATTCAGTTAAGCGAATGTGGTGATATAAGTTGTGTTCAATTATTCATGAAAGAAAAAACGAAGGATTTCTTTTATGCCAGGAAAGGGGAGTACTATAGCAATAACAGGGGAATAGTAGTTGATTCAGCCGATGCAGAAAAAATTATGGCTTTTTCCACATTGTACTTTGCCAGTGAACCTTCAGCTACATGGAGGATTGCACATATCATACACAAGAAAGAGCTGGCTGATACGTTGCTGGACGATTTCAATAAGAAAGGCTTTATGCTTGCAGACTCAATCCGTTACTATGCTACACAGACCATAGCGTACAGATATACATCAGAATTGTTTCCCGGTGCTGTATTGTATTATTCATCCACTTATAAACCCTGGTATGGAAAAGGGATTTACCTGGTATCAAACTGGAAATGCTATGTTTTTGAGGTTCAGTGGAGGTAACAATCATCCCATATTGTGAAACACTTTCTGCACATCATCATCCTGCTCCAGTTTTTCGATCAGTTTACTTACATCTTCGGCCTGTGCATCTGAAACAGGGATTGTTGTAGTGGGGATCCATTCTACCTCAGCGCTGATGGGTGTGATGTTTTTATCTTCTAATGCTTTTTGCATATTTCCAAAATCAGTAAAACCGCACCTGAGTACGACAAGGTCCTCACCATTTTCTCCTGTCCCTTCACCCATTTCTTCCAATCCATTATCTATTAATTCCAGTTCCAGATCTTCAATATTTAGTCCCTGCGGATTTAATTTGAATACTCCCATTTTTTTGAACTGAAAAGAAACGCTGCCACTGTTGCCTAATGCTCCGCCACCTTTGTTAAAATGAGATTTTACATTCGCCACTGTTCTTACATGATTATCTGTTGCTGTTTCCACCAATATGGCTACGCCATGGGGGCCATAACCTTCATAAAGTATCTCATCATAATTCTCCATTTCTTTTCCCTGTGCTCTCTTTATCGCTGCTTCTACACGATCTTTAGGCATGTTCACGGCCTTGGCATTTTGAAAACAGCGACGCAGGGCAGGGTTGGTATTGGGATCAGGACCACCGGCTTTTACTGCAATAGCGATCTCCTTTCCGATCCTGGTAAACTGTTTGGCCATCCGATCCCATCGGGCAAACATGGTGGCTTTACGAACTTCAAATATTCTTCCCATTGTAAAATGATATCAATTTTAAATTTAATTCGGGAGTGCAAATTTAGGTCAATGAGCTTAAATGAAAAACCGTCCCGCTTAAGCTGGACGGTTTTTCTATATAGATAATAATTATTGAAATTATGATTGAGGCTCGGGCCTATTGAGTTTGCGGGCAAACAATCCAAGGTGAAGGACTGCAAAAGCAATAGAAATATACAGCAAAGTTTTGTCTGTTTCAAAGCCAGCAGTATATTGATGCAGCAGGCCAGCAACAACCAATAGCAACGAAAGACCAATACCGGTTATCCGTGCCATTTTCATTCCTTTGCGACTATCGGTTCCATTCCCTAAATGACTATGTTTTGCTCCATATACAAGATAAATATCAAGACCTATCAGCATCCATACCAATAAACGGATCCAGGTATCCATTGGAAGAAATACCATCATGAAAAGACAAACAGCAATACCAAGGATGGGAACCAAAGGGACAAGTGGAGTTTTAAAAGCCCTTGGTAATTCAGGCATTTTCTTTCGCATTACCCAGATGCCGATACATACCAGGATAAATGCGAACAAAGTTCCGATGCTCGTCATTTCACCAACAACCCTTGCCGGAACAAAAGCAGCAAACAGACTAACAAATAACATGAACATCAAATTACTTCTTGCAGGTGTCCGGAATTTTGGATGAACACTTGAAAATATTCTTGGCAACAAACCATCTTTACTCATACTAAAGAAAACTCTTGACTGCCCCATCAGCATTACGAGGATTACTGAAGAATATCCGGCAAGAATCGCAACAACTATAGCCCTGTTAAGCCAGGGATAATCAGGTTGAATCACTCCGTTTGCATCAGGTTTGCCCATAAGATCAATGGCATGTGCAACAGGTGCAATACCATCCTGGCCAGCGAAACTTTTATAATTGGCAACACCCGTCATTACATAAGCAAATAAAATGTATAGAATAGTGCATATTGCTAATGAACCGAGAATACCGATTGGCATATCTTTCTTAGGATTTTTTGCTTCCTGGGCTGCAGTACTAACAGCATCAAAACCTATGTAAGCAAAAAATACAATTGCTGCCGCACGGATAATTCCGCTGAAACCAAAATCGCCGAATTTTCCGGTGTTGTCCGGTATATATGGATTGTAATTAGATTGATTGATATATTTCCATCCCAGGAAAATAAATACAAGTACTACTGTAACTTTAAGTGTAACAATGACTGCATTAACTGTGGCACTTTCTTTTGTTCCCCTTAGTAACAATAAACTCATTAATACTATTATGAAAACAGCAGGCAGGTTAATAACCCCGCCGTCCCAGGGGCCGACGGATAATTCATGCGGCAAGTGAACATTGAAGCCTTCGAGGAACTTCACGAGGTAGCGGCTCCAACTGATTCCTACTGTTGCAGCTCCCACTGCATATTCCAAAACTAAGTCCCAACCAATGATCCATGCAACAAATTCACCCATGGTTGCATAGCTATATGTGTAGGCGCTTCCCGCAACCGGTATCATTGAAGCAAACTCGGCATAGCAAAGGCCGGCAAAAGCACAACCAAGCGCCGCCACAACAAAAGAAATTGTGATTGCCGGTCCGGCATTATTGGCGGCTGCAAGACCAGTAATTGAAAATAACCCTGCACCTATAATAGCGC
Source organism: Chitinophagaceae bacterium (assembly GCA_035328345.1). Taxonomy (GTDB): domain Bacteria; phylum Bacteroidota; class Bacteroidia; order Chitinophagales; family Chitinophagaceae; genus JJ008. Next base: position 27,688 of record DAOLIV010000016.1, read on the forward strand.
CAATACCCAATGCAACAAGAGCCCATGGACCTAATGTTCTTTTTAATGTATGACTTCCGGATTCGGATGCTTCATTCATCAACACATCCATTGGTTTCCTGACAAATAAACTCATGATCTGATTTTATTAGTTGATTTTAATTTTTCTTTTTTGAATCTTTTATGGCTTTAAGGTACTTATTTAATTCTTCTTTTACCCTTGGGAAAAGAAAGAGCAGTCCTATCATATTAGGGAAAACCATCGCTAATATCATAGCATCAGAAAAATCTGTTACAGCAGATAAGGAAACGGAAGCCCCAATAACTACAAATGCAAGAAATAAGAACTTATAGCTGAGGTCAGCAGCTTTACTACGGCCAAACAAAAATTTCCAGGCTTGTAAGCCATAATAAGACCAGCTAATCATAGTTGAAAAAGCAAATAACACAATTGCAATAGTCAGTACATAGGAAAAATGCGGGATAACATCATTATAAGCCATGCTGGTAAGCGCCACACCATTTGTGCTATCGCCAGTAGCATTTAGTAAAACGTTTCCTTTCCCATCACCGCCATAAGGAAACATAACACCGTCACGGTTGAATATTATTATTACCAGGGCAGTCATGGTACAAATAACTACGGTATCAATAAATGGTTCCAGTAATGAAACAATACCTTCTGATGCAGGATATTTTGTTTTAACTGCAGAGTGGGCAATAGAAGCAGACCCTGCCCCTGCTTCATTGGAAAAGGCTGCTCTTCTGAAACCTACAATCAACACTCCCATCAATCCACCAAGACCAGCCCGGGGAGAAAAAGCTTCATTAATGATCATCCCAAATGCTTCACCAATAAAACTGAAATGTGCGAAGATGATCACTAAAGATGCTACGATATATATAACCGCCATAAAAGGGACGATCTTCTCAGTAACATTTGCGATTTTCTTGATGCCTCCGATAATAACAATACCTGTAACGATGGCTAAAACCAAACCAATATAGAAACCGGCTGAACCGCTTTGAAGGCCAAGGATACCAGATATCTGGGCTGCAGCCTGGTTACTCTGAAATGCATTTCCACCACCGATTGATCCTCCCACACACAATACTGCAAACAAAACCGCAAGAACTTTACCAAGTCCTGCCATCTTTTTTTCTTTAAATCCTTTGGTCAGGTAATACATGGGACCACCATACACTACTCCTTTTTTGTCAATATCCCTGTATTTAACGCCAAGTGTGCATTCAACAAATTTGCTGCTCATGCCCAACAAACCGCATACGATCATCCAGAATGTGGCGCCGGGTCCGCCGATTGCAATAGCAATGGCAACACCTGCAATGTTTCCGAGTCCAACAGTTCCTGAAACGGCTGTAGCCAATGCCTGGAAATGGTTCACTTCTCCATGATGTGATTCATCTTTGATAGTATCAACAATATCACCTTCAACAACATTTACGTTCGAAGGGTCAACATTCGGGGCTCCTTTTTCAATGTCATCATGTTTTCCTCTGACTACCTGTATGGCTAATCCGAAACGCCGGATATTTACAAAAGAAAAATATAGGGTGAAAAATGCTGCACCGCATACAAGAAGTAGTACAACAACAGGGACCTGAACACCTCCTATATTTATCGCATAAAAAACGATACTGCTCCACCAGTCAGTGATGGGTTGAAACCATTCATTGATACGCTGATCCAGGCCTTTTGCGGGTGGTGGGTTATCCTGGGCCCATGTCGCAAAAGGAATACAAAATGCAAGCAATAGTGCAAAGATCTTTGTAAGTTTCTTCATCGTTGGTTTTTATGTGGTTTCAAGCGATTAAGGTATCTACTTATTTTAATTTTCAGCTATTATCAGGCTGTTTTTTTATAAGATTTTTACAAGTGGCGTTTATTGTTTCATGTTAAAGCAAAAATGCAGTATTTTTCCAGCCATTACGTTTTTGTTTTCCCTGTATTTAAAGCTAACCGGATAACCATTTGGTATGAAAAAAATTCCGCTTTATGTGAAGATTATCGGTGGAATGATAATCGGTATTTTGTTTGCTATAGCAGCCATTCAGTTTGATGGAGGCGTTCAGTTTACAAAGGACTGGATCAAACCATTTGGAAATATTTTTATTAATCTCTTAAAGCTGATCGCTGTTCCATTGATCCTTGCTTCCCTTGTTAAGGGTGTTTCGGATCTTAAAGATATCTCCAAGCTTTCCCGGATGGGACTCCGGGCTGTGGTGATGTATTTATTTACTACCGTTTTTGCAGTTTGCCTGGGACTGGTTGCTGTAAATATTGTGAAACCCGGCAAAGCCATAACAGAAGAAACCCGGACCACAATGCTTTCTACATATGGTGTACAGGCAACGGAAAAACAAACGGAAGCACTAAAACAAAAGGAAGGGGGGCCGTTAAAATTCATTGAAGACATTGTTCCGGAAAATATTGTTGGGGCTGCCTCTACTAACAAAATGATGCTGCAGGTAATATTCTTTGCTCTTTTTTTGGGGGTGGCTATGATCACTCTTCCTGAAAGCAAAGTAAAAGTCTTCAAAGATTTTTTTGACAATTTTAATGACATCATTCTGCGGATGATTGATCTTATTATGAAGGGAGCACCTTTTGGCGTTTTTGCATTAATGGCGTCACTTGTTGCGGAATCACCCAGCTTTGATATTTTCAAAGCTCTCGGCGGATATGCTCTTACTGTGCTTGGGGGATTGGCTGTTCTGATTTTCGTATTCTACCCGGTTCTTATTTATTTATTTACTAAAAGAGATCCCCGAAAATTCATCAGGCAAATATCACCGGCGCAACTGCTTGCATTTTCAACCAGTTCCAGTGCAGCAACACTTCCTGTAACTATGGAAGTGGTGGAAAAGAATGTGGGTGTTGATAATGAAGTTACCAGTTTTGTATTGCCTATCGGTGCTACGGTGAATATGGATGGAACCAGCCTTTACCAGGCAGTGGCTGCAGTTTTTATAGCACAGGCATTTGGAATGGACCTAAGTCTTTCTGCACAATTAGGAATAATTGTAACTGCAACTTTGGCTTCTATCGGTTCAGCCGCTGTTCCCAGTGCAGGTATGGTTATGTTAGTTATAGTACTGGCCCAGGCAGGGATTCCCGAGGCAGGCCTGGCACTGATATTTGCAGTTGACAGACCCCTGGATATGTGCCGCACCGTGGCAAATGTGACGAGTGATTGCACGGTTTCCACTATTATTGCAAAATCTCTTGGTAAACTGGAGCAACCCAATCCCGTACATGCCAACTAAACTAATTAGAAATGTTTGAACTACTTGACGCCGGTTTTCACTGGAGCGAATTATTGCAACCTCAGTGGTATATCGAAAATGGAGGATTGTGGTTATTATTGTTTGTAGTCTTTGCTGAAACAGGTTTGTTTGTTGGTTTTTTCCTTCCCGGCGATTCTTTATTATTTGTATCAGGAATTTTTGCGCATGAAATAACAACCAGTGATAATTTTCAAAAACCCGGCCTGGGCAACCAGGTATTGCATTGGTTTGGTCTTGAATATCCGAATTACTCATACTGGCTTGACTTGATCGTTTTGGTTGGCTTAATATCTGTTTGCGGTATTTTAGGTAATGCCGTGGGTTATTGGACAGGTCGTAAAGTTGGCCCGGCAATGTATCATTGGAAAGACAGGCTGTTATTCAAAAAAAGATACCTTCACCAGGCACATGATTTTTATGAAAAGCATGGCGCCCTGGCAATTGTTGGCGCAAGATTTCTTCCGTTTATCCGCACATTTGCACCCATTGTTGCGGGCATAGTTCAAATGGACAGAAAGAAGTTCCACTTTTTTAATGTAGTGGGTTGTATTGCATGGGTGACAACAATGATCCTGGGAGGGTTTTTTTTACAGAAATGGATATTGGCGGAATTTGGATTTGATCTGAAAGAACATCTTGAACTGATCGTTTTAGGTATTGTACTCGTTACAACAGCTCCTGTTATTTATAAGATCATTGTTGAAGGGAAAAAACACAAAAAACAAAAGACCGGAGGTCAGTCCGGGATATGATCAGGATGAATGAATCAAGATCCCATTCAGTCTTTAATATCGCCGTGTTGGTTGCAGCACTTGGCTATTTTGTAGATATATATGATCTGCTGCTGTTTGCTATTGTAAGGATCGACAGTTTGAAATCACTTGGTCTTACATCCCAACAAATTACATCTGAAGGAGAATCTATTTTAACCTGGCAAATGGCAGGCTTAATGATTGGTGGAATAATTGCGGGCATCATTGCAGACAGAAAAGGCAGATTGAGTGTGTTATTTGGTTCAATTCTTTTTTATTCACTTGCCAACATTGCAAATGGAATGGTTCATAACGTGGAGCAGTATAAAACTGTCAGGTTTCTGGCTGGCCTGGGTTTGGCGGGTGAACTAGGTGTGGGTATCACATTGGTATCAGAATTAATCCCTAAAGAAAAAAGGGGAATTGCAACATCGTTAGTAGCTGGTATTGGCCTTACGGGAGCAGTAGTTGCTTTTATAATGAAAAAAAACTTCGATTGGAGGACTTGTTATTACATCGGGGGAGGACTAGGACTACTGTTATTGATACTACGTATATCTGTTTTCGAATCCGGTATGTATAAAGAGGTAAAGAAACTGGATGTGCGACGAGGCCACTTTTTTATGCTGTTCAATAACGCTGACCGATTTAAAAGATATATTACCAGTATATTGATCGGACTTCCCACATGGTTTGTTATTGGAGTTCTTGTAGCTTTCTCATCTGAGTTTGGAAAACTGATGGGCATCAAGGATCCGATTGATCCCGGTAAAGCGATCATGTATGCGTATGCAGCAATATCAATCGGAGATATCCTGATCGGTTTTGTAAGTCAATGGATGAAAAGCCGGAAAAAAGCACTATATCTTTTCTATGCAATAACCGGCCTGTTTATGATCCTCTTCTTTACGGCGCAATGGAATGGTTCGGCTGAAAAGATGTATTGGATATGCGCCGGGCTTGGATTTGGAACAGGATTCTGGGCCATATTTGTGACTATGGGTGCCGAACAGTTTGGTACAAATATCAGGGCTACTGCAGCTACTACAATTCCCAATATGGTAAGAGGGATGCTTGCTATTTTTATTATCCCGATATTTAAATTGTTCCGTGGGATGACCGATTATTTTACAGGTGGATGGATCGCCGCAATCGTTATTATGGTTATTACGCTAATCGCAGCTTATTACACTAAAGAAACATTTGGAAAAGATCTTAATTATGTGGAACGATAACAAGTGGCAAAATTCCTGATCATACGGTTTTCTTCAATCGGTGATATAGTGCTCACCACACCGGTTATCCGTTGCCTGAAAAAGCAGGTTCCTGATGCAGAGGTTCATTTTCTTGTAAGGGATAAATTTTACTCTGTCGTTCAGCATAATCCATATATCGATAAAATACATGTGCTGGCACATAGCTGGGAGTTGATGATAGAAGAATTGAAGACGGAAGACTATGATTTTATTATAGATCTCCATCATAATGCGAAAACACTTCGTATAAAATCAGCTCTTCGGAAAAAAGCTTTTTCTTTTTATAAACTTAACATTGAAAAGTACCTATATACCAGTCTTAAAATCAATATCCTCCCCAAGATTCATATTGTAGACCGCTATCTTAAAACAGTGGAATCCTTTGGAGTGAAAAACGATGGGAAAGGGTTGGATTATTTTATTGGCGAAGAAGAAAAAATTCATCAAAATGATATCCCGGCTTCTCATTCCGCTGGTTTTATTGCCTGTGTTATTGGTGGGGCCCATGGCACCAAGAAGTGGCCGGTTCATAAATGGATTGAATTCTGCGACCAAATGGATCATCCATTGATATTACTTGGTGGAAAGGAAGATGCTGAAAATGGAAATGAAATTGCCAGTAAGGATTCTGTAAAAGTGTATAACGCCTGTGGAAAGTTTAGTTTAAATGAAAGTGCAGATATTGTACGAAGGGCTAAACTTGTAATCACTAATGATACGGGTTTAATGCACATAGCTGCTGCATTTAAGAAACCAATTATTTCTTTATGGGGTAATACAGTGCCATCATTTGGCATGTATCCGTATTATGGAAAGTCGGGGGGCTTTCTGGATTTATCAGATATCGTACAGGTGCGGAAACTCTGGTGCAGACCCTGTTCAAAGATCGGCTACAAAAAATGCCCTCTCGGACATTTTAAATGCATGGAAAAAATATCCGTCAACGATGTTTTGGAAAGAGCCAGGCAAAAACTTTAATAAATCTGTTTAAGCAGTTATGCTTTACCCGGCTCTTAAAAGATCACGGCAATTTGTTTTGCAATATGCTAGGCATTAAAAAAAAATATAGCAAGAAGGGCAAAAACAATAAAGAAGCCGGCAATTACAAGTCTTGCCTGGGCATCCTCGTTACGAATTAAGAGTTTAAATTTTCTCATAACCTGATTTTTTAGTTTTCAAATAGTTTAGTAATCAGGTTTTCCAGGAAGTGGGCCAGTTGATTCAAAAAGTATTGGAAAATGAAGAGTGGAGTGCTACAAATGTATAAACAGATACTTTTATATGCAAGTGTATAGGGAAAATACGATACTGTTGCTAACGGCTTGACAATTAATTTAAAAATTAAAGACACATATTTTATTGAGATTTTATTTTTTAATAGGAGCTTTTATTTCTGCGTTACCAGGGGCAAAAGGCCAGGTTCCGGCAGGCCAAATTGACTCATTCCGGCTGTACAATGAGATAAAGATTACTATTGACAAGCCATCTGATTTTAATAAAAACCGGAAAACAATTATCACATTCTATGCATTGCCGAATGGAAATACAACGGAACAGACGATGGGTAAGAAGATGAACCCGGGTGATGACTGGCATTACGATATTCAGCACATCAGGGCACAGACAACATTCGTAAGAATGGAAATGAAAAGAGTCAATTTTGTGGTGATTTACCTGGAGAACATCTATAAAAGCTGGCCGGCCTGGAAACAAAAACAGGATGATTATAGGTTACTGATACCGCATTTAATTGACTCCCTGACTGAAATGATCGAAGCAAAAAATAAAACAATCTACTTAAACGGTCATAGCGGGGGAGGTAGTTTTATTTTCGGATATCTTGCTGGAGTTGATGCAATACCTGGCAGGATAAAAAGGATAAGTTTTATTGATAGTGATTATGGTTATGACAGCAGCTATTATCCTAAGATCAGGGACTGGCTGAAAACTGACAGCAAAGCATGTTTAAATGTTTTTGCTTATAACGATAGTATTGCTTTATATAATGGGAAGCCATTTGTTTCTGCTACCGGCGGAACCTGGTATAGAAGTCATTTGTTTTTACATCATCTTGGAAAGGATTTTAAATTCAAAAAAACGACTACTGATAGCCTTATCATTTTTAAATCACCCAATAAACGGATACAATTTTATTTTAAGATCAATATAGATAGAGGAATTTATCATACGCAGCAAGTGGAATTGAATGGATTCATACATTCTGTATTATGCGGAACAAAATGGGATTCCCGGAGATATAAATACTATACTACGAGGGCTTACGGGAACCTGATCGAACAGGAGGCTTTTTGAAATCATAGGTTAAGCCGGTAGCAAATGAATAGGTTGTTCGGGGAGCTGAACCGGCGGGAAAACGATCATGCAGGTAATTCCATTTCACAGACATTCCGAAGTGCGGCGTTGCTTTTATTTTAAATACGGCCTGGTTTAAAATGCGATAATCACTCAAGCTTTTCAATAATGGTTGAAAATAGGTTGTGCTGATAAGTTCAATATTATTTCTGGGTAACCATGTGAAGGAAATATAGCTGCTGTTCCTTAAATCAGAATGGCGAATAACCGGGTTTGTCCGTTCTTTTTCATTTTCATACATAAAAAGACATGCTGCATAGAGCCTGAACTTTCCTGTTTTTGATAGTTTAAATCTTGGACCTGTTCCAAAAAGCAGTCTTGAATCAATCTGTGTAATAACGTTGTTCTGGATCTGGCCAAAAAATTCCCACCTGAGCCATTCATTTACTTTGCGGTTATAACGTAAATGAAAAAGGCCATCTGACACAAATCGATTATCATTTACTTTAAGAAATCCTACATTTCCCAGTATCAGCCAAAGCCCCTGGTCATTACTTGTTTTGTACTGGATATGGGTTTCGAAATCTGCCTGGAATATTTTTCGTGTATTTTGTGAAAAGGAAAATGCTGCACCCAATCCTCCCAGCCAACCTACAGTGTCTGACTGCATCCTGGAACTTTCAATATTAACGATCTGGGAAACGGCAGGTAATGAGCTAATCGATATCAGTATTAAAAAGCAGGTTATTTTAAATCTCATAAGTAATTAATGAAAATCGGTTTGGAATAAGATGGGGAATTGTTTTTTCAGTTTGGCTTGTTGTTTTGCACTAAGATCCTCAAAAAGTTTTTTGTGTTTCTCCAGGCAAATATCTTTTAAGGCTAGTTTCTGGCCTTCAGCTATGGCGTCCATAACCGCACCCCTTGTTCCCATCAGCACTTCTCCTTCAAAAGAGAGCTTGATCCTGTCATATAATTTTCCGGAACCTAAATAGCTTTTCCAGAACCTGGTTTTTAATTCTTTTGTAAGCTCTTCCGTGGTCATTGAATCATTACCTATATAAACCATTCCGTCAGCAGTAGCAACAATGGTTATGATTTTTTCCTGGGTAATAGTATAAGAAGTATAAGGTGTTTTTTCATTAGTGATGAAAAAGGAAAACAGCGCCAACGGCAAAACGAAAAGCAGTTTCATTTTGAGAAATACTTTTACTAAAGTTAATTATTTGCAGGGGCTAAAAAAACTACTTTAGTCGGGGTGTCTGAAAATTTACTGAAGTTCACTTAGCTCCAGCCATCTCAGTTCTTTTTCATCCAGCAGTTCAGTAACCTCGCCAATACGAACAGATAATTTTTGTAATTCTTCAAAAGGGATCATGCCATCAGCGAGTTTCTCTGTGATCGTCTTTTTTTCATTGGTTAGGTCGGCAATCTCTTTTTCCAGCATTTCAAACTCTCTCTTTTCTTTGTACGAAAGCTGCCTGGTTTTAGAGTCAGAAACAACGATTTCAGCTGGTTTAGATTTTGATTCAATATCAGGTCTTTTGGTATCTGATTTCGACAGCACTTCTTCACGGTATTGTGAGTAATTACCCGGAAAATCCCGTATCACACCATCACCTTCAAAAATAAACAGATGATCAACAAGACGGTCCATAAAATACCGGTCGTGTGAGACAATCAATAAACAACCCTGGAATTCTGACAAAAAATTTTCCAGAACATTCAGTGTAGGCAGATCAAGATCATTGGTTGGCTCATCCAATACCAGGAAATTGGGATTCCGGAAGAGTATGGTGAGCAAATGGAGACGTTTTTTTTCACCACCGCTAAGTTTACTGATATAGGTGTACTGTTTATCCGGTTCAAATAAAAATAATTCAAGAAACTGCGAAGCGCTTAGTGAGCCCCCACCTGATAAAGGAAAATTTTCTGCAATGGATTTTACATATTCAATGACCCTCATATCTTCTTTCACTATTAATCCCTGCTGGGAATAATTTCCGAAAATGACGGTTTCTCCAACATTAACTTTGCCGCTGTCTGCATTTTCGATACCCTGTATAATGTTGATAAAAGTTGACTTGCCGATTCCATTCTTGCCCACAATTCCAATTCTTTCTCCTTTCTTAAAAGTATAATCGAAGCCCTTTAGTATGATTTTGTCTCCAAAATTTTTGTAAACCTTCTTAAGTTCCAGGATTTTTCCTCCAAGCCGGGACATCTTCATATCAAGCTGCACTTCATTGTCTTTTAACTGCTGCTTTGCTTTTTTTTCAATCTTATAAAAATTATCCTGCCTGCTTTTGCTTTTTGTTGTTCTGGCCCTTGGTTGTTTGCGCATCCATTCTAATTCCTTCCTGTACTGGTTTCTTGCTTTGTCAATACTTGACTGTTCACTTTCTTCCCTTGCTGCTTTCTTTGCTAAAAAATCCTCATAGTCTCCGGGGTAGCTAAACAATTTATCATTATCCAATTCCCATATCTCGTTACAAACAGTATCAAGGAAATAACGATCATGTGTTACCAGGAGCAAGGTTATATTTTCTTTGTCAAGATAATTTTCGAGCCATTCTACCATTTCAACATCCAGGTGGTTGGTTGGCTCGTCCATGATCAGCAGGATATGCTTGTGTTCAAATCCTGCATCGATCAATGTTCTGGCCAATGCGACCCTTTTTCTTTGTCCTCCACTCAATGAATGTACTGGTTGATTTAGTTGGTGGATATTAAGCCGCCCTAATACCTGCTTTACTTTTGCTTCAAAATCCCATGCCCCGGATTCATCCATGTTGACGATTGCTTCGTTTATTTTTCCCGAATCATTCTCTTCAACGGCGGTTTCATATTGTTTGATGATCCTGATGATTGGGTGCTCATGAAAAAAGATATTATCCAGAACCGATTTTTCTTCAAAAAAAGTGGGTTCCTGCTGAAGTAATACCACATCAACATCTTTATGTATCCAGGTTTTCCCGGAATCAGGTGTTTCGAGTCCTGACAAAATTTTTAAAAGAGTGGATTTCCCCGAACCGTTTCGGGCCACCAATGCAATTTTATCTCCTTCTTCTATGTGGAATGTGATATTCTGAAACAAAGGCTGTATCCCATAACTCTTCCCGATCCCCTCGGCCGTAACATAGTGCATAGATGCAAAGATAAATTAACGGCTGGCAAGATAGATCAATAAAGTTATGATCGTTGTAAGACCAAGGATGAATAATAATCTGAATCTCTCGTCTTTTTTTCTTTTGAGGCGATAATGCTGAAAATTTTCAATTTCAGTAAGTGCAGCAGCATCATTAGCTGCTATTTTCCTTAATTGTAATAGTATCTCCCCGGTGTTGAAATAATGCAAGGGTTTTATAGTTTGAATAAGATGATGAACGATTTGCTGATGAATAGTTTTGTCTTCATATTGCCGCAGTTTATCAATTGTGTCGTTGGAGATCAGATCAAGGATATGCTGACGTAATGAGGTTTCATCAAACCTGAAATGATCCATTCTTGAAACATATTTTTCGAGTTCCAATACTTGTTTAAAGATGTTCTCTGGTGTTAGTGTTTTATAATTTGTTTTCTTTCCAATGCTTTGCTGGAACCACCTTTTTTGTAAATACCTGTTCTTTTTACCAGGATGAATCAGAGTTTCATATGCTTCTTTTATGTCAGCATATTGTGCAGCTGCATTTGGATTGTCATTGGTTTTGTCAGGATGATATTGCATCGCAAGCTTACGGTATGCTTTTTTGATCTCAGCTAACCCTGCCGATGGCTCTATTTCCAGAATTTTATAATAGTCTTTAAGCATCTTCATGCGAAGTTAACAGATGATCTGCAGTGGTTACGTTACAATAACATGACAAACGAAACCGACAGTATAATTTAAATAGTTTTACCTTTAATCAAATTACTTAGTTATGTTGAAAAAGATAATTCCCTTCGCAGTAGGTATTATTGTACTGGGAGCATGTAACAACTCTTCCGGCGACAAAGAAGCTGCTAAAGACAGTTCGATGATGGATCACAGTGATATGCATCAAATGGATGCAGGAGATGCAACAGTTCCTGAAATTCCTGCTGTTCCAGACGGGGCAAAGATATTTTTTAAGAACCTGAAAAATGGGGCACAGGTTACTTCACCATTTAAGGTTGAAATGGGAGTAGAGGGAATAAAAGTAGATACAGCCGGCCCGGTTCTGGCAGGCGTTGGTCATCACCATTTATTAATAGATGCGGGGGATTCAATAGCTACCGGGCAAATGATTCCTAAAGATTCAGCACATGTACATTTTGGAAAAGGACAAACTGAAACTGAAGTATCTCTTTCTCCGGGCAGACACCATTTAACGCTACAGTTTGCAGACGGTCTTCATCGTTCGTATGGAAGCAGAATGGCAACTTCTGTAAATGTCACAGTAAAGAAGTAAGCTACTTCAGGTACTTTTCAAAAAAAGCAATCGTTCGCTGCCAGGCTAATTTTGCGGCAGTTTCATTATACCTGGTTGGTGCAGTATCGTTATGAAAGGCATGCTGGGCCCCTTCATAGATATATATTTCATAAGTTATTTTATTTTGTTTCAGCGCTTCTTCATATGCTGCTATTCCTGCATTGACTCTTTCATCCAGGCCTCCATAGTGTAATTGAAGAGCAGCTTTTATTTTTGGAACATCTTCTGCAGCTGGTTGACGGCCATAAAATGGTACGGCAGCTTTTAACGAAGACACATTTACTGCCAGGTTATTTGCCATGGCGCCTCCCCAGCAAAATCCGACACATCCATACATACCATTACAATCTTTCCGTTTTGGTAAATAGTCAAAAACACGGATAAAGTTTTGCAAACTTTCTTCAGCTTTTAGTTGCTGAAATTTTGACCTCGCCTCATCTTCATTTTCCGGAGTGCCTCCCAAGGGGGCAAGTGCATTAGGAGCTATTGCAAGATATCCTGCCTTTGCAACACGTCTGGTGACATCCTCAATATGAGCATTCAGCCCACGATTTTCATGAATAACTACAACAGTCGCATATTTTTTTTCTTCCATTGGTCTAGCCACATATGCCTGCATTTCGCCATTAACTCCCGGATAGTTTATTCTTTCTGTAAACAGGTCTTCACTACCGGTTTTAGCAGCATGGGCATAATTAACCTCCAGCATTGGTAAAAGAGCCATAGCGGCGGCAGTACTTCCGGCGATAAGGGTAAGTCTTTTTAAAAAATCCTGTCGGCTTAACGGTTTATGAGTGTACTCATCATAGAGATTGATGATTCGCTGATCCATATTGAATTATTGTGTAAATAAAGGTAGCCTTTATTTACAGGGAAATTTATTTTAACACTTAATACAATGTTTTGCTAAAAAAACATTTGTGGACATTTCCTGACTTCTTCAGGCATAATAATAGCGTCATATAATTGTAACGGTTGAAAAACCTAAAACGATTCAATATGATTTTATTTATTACTTAAAAGATTTGTCCATGAAACGAACTTTGAAATTTTCTGTGCTTGTGCTGGTATTGGCACTTGGCAGTTCTTTAACAACAATAACTAATGCCCAGTATAATGATGATCATTATTATGATGACAGGGGCGATGTTACGTATCAAACATTTTATGACCAATTAAGCCCATATGGAAGATGGATAGATTATCCTGATTATGGCTATGTATGGGTACCCGATGCGGGAAGGGATTTTCAGCCCTATAGCTCCAATGGACATTGGGTATATACAGATGATTATGAATGGATGTGGGTATCCGATTATGATTGGGGATGGGCGCCTTTCCACTATGGACGTTGGGATTATGATTCTTACTATGGCTGGATTTGGATACCGGGATATGAATGGTCACCTGCATGGGTTGCCTGGAGAGACGGTGGTGATTACTATGGTTGGGCACCGCTAAGACCGGGTATACATATCAGTATCAATTTCAATATTGGTACGTATAGTCCGCCATACAATTTCTGGTGTTTTGCCCCACGCAGGTACATCACATACAGCAATGTTTATAATTACTGTGTACCCCGTACGAGAAACATCACGATCATCAACCAGACAACAATAATTAATAATTACAATTATCGTGGTAGTATCTGGAGAACAGGTCCACGCAGGGTTGATGTGGAAATATATGCGGGACGAATAAATTCTGTTCGCTTCAGAGCATCGTCATCACCAGGCCGCAGTGTATTCCGTAATAATGAAGTGAACTTTTACAGGCCTAATGTCAGAAGAGATGATGACAGGAGATTTGCTCCAAGACAATTTGAGCGGTTCGGTAACAGAAATAATGATAACCGGGTTGGTAGAAATGATAATAATTTCCGGAGGAACAATGACCGTGTTTTCAGGAATGATAATTCCAATAACAATCAACCCAGCAGGAACAATGAAAGAGTAAGGCAGCCAAGGCAGTTTGACAACAATAATAATGGTAATACAAATGATAGAAGAAAATTCGACAGGATTGATAGAAATACTAACGACAGGGTAAACACTCCAAACAACAGGCCTGAAAGAAATCAGAATACTAATAGCGGGAATAACAGGTTTGAAAGAAGAAATGTTGAGAGTCATAACTCCAATACTCCTTCACGGCAACCACAGAACAGAAATTTCGAACGTCCGCAACGTCAGCAACAGCCGCAACGGGTAGAACAACAGCAAAGGCAACAACAGCCGAGGCAGTTCGAAAGAAAAAATGATGGCGGCAACCGACAGCAAGGAAATAACAGAGGCGGTAATGGTAACGGAAACGGACGATCCAGGAAAGGTTAATGCTACCTTAGAATAAAGTAAAGAAGCCATCCGGTTTGGGTGGCTTCTTCTATTAATTAAATATCATTTTAGTTTTATCAGGCTTCCGCCTCCATATATGCTTCTATCGGTTCACAGGTACAAATAAGATTCCTGTCGCCGTGTGTATTATTAACCCTTGCTACTGATGGCCAGAATTTATTTTGCTTTACATAATCGAGTGGGAAAGCTGCAATGTGCCTGCTATAGTAATGAGCCCATTCATCAGCAGTTACCACTAATTGTGTATGTGGGGCATTCTTTAAAGGGTTATCTTTTTTGTCAGCATCACCCTGTTCAACAGACCTGATCTCTTCACGGATGCTGAGCAAAGCATCACAAAACCGATCCAATTCCGCTTTGTCTTCGCTTTCTGTTGGTTCGATCATAATAGTACCCGGAACCGGGAAGCTCATGGTAGGTGCATGAAAACCATAATCAATCAACCTTTTTGCCACATCTTCCGCTTCTATCTCTGCAGTTTTCTTGAAAGGCCTGAGGTCAACAATAAATTCATGAGCACACTGGCCATTATGATTGGTATAGAGAATATCAAATTGACCCTGTAACCGTGCCCTCATATAGTTGGCATTCAGAATAGCATTTTCAGTGGCCGCTTTTACACCTTCATTTCCTAACAATCTTATGTAGCCATAACTAATAAGCAGAATGGAAGCACTTCCGTATGGTGCTGCGCTGACTGCTCCGGCCGACTTATTAAATACATGACCGGGTAAATGCTCGGCAAGATGCTTTTTAACGCAAATTGGTCCCATACCGGGTCCGCCACCTCCGTGTGGTATTGCAAAAGTTTTATGCAGATTTAAATGACAAACATCAGCGCCGATCAATCCCGGTGCGGTTAATCCTACCTGTGCATTCATATTGGCGCCATCCATATAAACTTGCCCGCCATGCTGATGAATGATATCATTGATCTCTTTCACGGTTTCCTCGTAAACACCATACGTACTCGGATAAGTGATCATAATGCCTGCAAGATTTGAGGAATGCTGGCTGGCTTTAGCTTTCAGATCTTCCATATCAATGTATCCATTTTCCAAAGCCTTTACCACAACCACTTTCATACCAGCCATAACTGCTGATGCAGGATTTGTTCCATGGGCAGAAATAGGTATCAGCATCACATTCCTATGTTTATCGCCGCGACTCTCATGCCATGATTTGATCGTAAGTAAACCTGCATATTCTCCCTGTGCCCCGCTGTTAGGTTGTAAACAGCAGGCATCAAATGCAGTGATCTCACACAAATATTTGCTCAGTTCATCAATAATATATTTATATCCCAAAACCTGGTTTGATGGAGCAAAAGGATGAATCCTGCTCCAATGTGCCCAGCTTAATGGCATCATTTCAGTGGCAGCGTTCAGTTTCATGGTGCAACTTCCCAGCGAGATCATAGAAGTATTCAATGAAAGATCTTTATTTTCCAGTTGCTTGATATATCTCATCATCTGGCTTTCGCTATGATGAGAATTAAAAACAGAATGCGTCAGAAAAGCTGAAGTACGGGTGAGGGAAGAGGGAATATGTTCCAGTTCAGTATCCTGGTTGATATCAAAAGCAACAGGATCGGTATCATTTTCGAAACAATTAATCAGGTCAAATAAATCACTGACATCAGTTGTTTCATCAATGGATATTCCGATATTCTTATTATCAATATAACGGAGATTGATTAATTGCCTTTCAGCTTTTTCCCTGATAGCAGCTACATCTTTTACTTTAACAGTAATGGTGTCAAAGAAATTATTTGATACTAATTCAAAGCCTCTTTCTTCAATGGAATCAGCAACAGTTTGTGTCAACAGGGCAACCCGCTTGGCAATATTTTTCAGTCCTGATGGCCCATGGTAGACTGCATACATTGCTGCCATATTCGCCAGCAAAGCCTGGGCAGTACAAATATTTGAAGTCGCTTTTTCTCTTTTGATATGTTGCTCCCTGGTTTGCAAGGCCATTCTTAATGCCCGGTTTCCCTGGGCATCAATGCTGATACCAATGATCCGTCCCGGCATATTTCTCTTAAAATCATCTTTGGCAGCAAAGAAAGCTGCATGGGGGCCACCATAACCAAGCGGAACACCAAACCGTTGAGCAGAGCCGACTGCTACATCAGCGCCGAGTTCACCGGGAGGAGTTATTAATGTTAAAGCAAGCAGATCAGTTGCCATAACAACAAATGCACCTGCTGCATGGACATCCTGGATAAACTTCCTGTAATCTTCGATAGAGCCTTTGTTATTCGGATATTGAACAATAGCGCCGAAATAACTGGCATCAATGGAAGCAGATCTATAATCACCTTCAACAATTTCAATCCCTACAGGCTGGGCTCTTGTCAGTAAAACATCTTTTGTCTGGGGAAAGATTTCTGTATCAACAAAAAACTTTGGTCGCTCAATATGATCCTGTTTGTTCAGTGTATTAAAGAACATGGTCATCGCTTCAGCAGCCGCAGTAGCTTCATCGAGCAGGGATGCGTTAGCGATCGGCAATGCAGCCAGGTCACTCACCATGGTCTGGAAATTCAGCAGGCTTTCGAGTCTGCCTTGTGAGATCTCAGCCTGGTAAGGAGTGTATTGAGTATACCAACCCGGGTTTTCAAAAATATTTCTCAGGATTACAGAAGGGGTGATGGTATCATAATAACCCTGCCCGATATAGTTGGTAAATAATTTATTCTTCAGAGAAGCTTCTTTAATATGCTTCAGGTATTCATGTTCACTCATCGCCGAAGGAATATTCAACGGCTTGTTCATTCGTATACCCGGGGGGACTGTTTTGTTGATCAATGAATCAAGTGAGGGTTCGCCAATAACCTTCAGCATTTTTGCTTTTTCCTTTTCATTGGGTCCGATGTGTCGTGCAATGAATTCGTTCGACTGCTGTTCAAATAAGCTCATAATATTTAAATCGATTTGAAGAAAACTATATATTAATTTTCAGGCTGTCAGGATGGTCTGAAAAAGTGGTGCAAAGTTACGGGGTGGAGAGGAGAAAAAAGGAGAGTTGATGATGATGTGAACAGGTTGAGAGTAATAGCCTGGAATGCAGTTCAGGTAAGGGTTTCGCCGGCCTTGTTCCCCGATTTTTTCTCCATGATCCTCAATTCACGGCTTGTTTGCCGGCTGCCGTCGTGACTCCAGCCCGGCGGGCCAAAAAGGTAATACCACCGTTGTTTCAGGGTAAGCCCTTTTCTAAAAACATCTTTACTTATGCTTTTCCACTCATGCATTACGATGTTGACAGGATCTTCTTTCTCCAAAGGCTTGGTAAGACCATATTTGATCGGTTGGTATTCTACGGCCGGAATCTCAGGTTGAAAAGTTCCGAATAGTTTATCCCAGATGATGAGAAACATACCGATATTTTTATCCAGGTATTTTGGATTGGAACCATGATGAACCCGGTGATGAGATGGAGTAACAAGAACGTATTCCAGCCAGCCCAGTTTATTGATCTTTTCAGTATGAACCAGTATGCCCCATGTTTGCGTGGCAGCATAAATAAAAGCAATGTCAACCGGTTGAAACCCCAGCCAGGCTATTGGTATAAAAAACAGGAAGCGATAGAGCGGCTCCATTACTGATGAACGAAAGCCGACTGTTAAATTAAAATGTGGTGAAGAATGATGAGTTACATGTGTGGCCCAGAAAAAACGGATGGAATGATCCGCACGGTGCAGCCAGTAATACATAAAGTCTTCAAACACCAGCAATACGATCCAGTATACAATTGGATTGGCAATCGGCTCTGCGATCCTGTGATCATAAAAAAAAGAAAGTAT
This sequence comes from Chitinophagaceae bacterium, assembly GCA_035328345.1. GTDB lineage: Bacteria > Bacteroidota > Bacteroidia > Chitinophagales > Chitinophagaceae > JJ008. Next base: position 45,913 of record DAOLIV010000016.1, read on the forward strand.
AAAGCCAATATAGATCACCCGGAATGTAAGATCAATTCCAGTGTTCAGCAACATCATATATATATTCTGAAGCGTATCCTTCCAGGTATAGGTCTTTTGTTTGCGGATATGGCTTAGAAAAAGTTCCAGTCCTATAACCACAAGATAAATTGGTGTGCTGATCAGAATTAATAATTGTTCCCGGCCTGTTCCCATCAGGCGATAAAAGTACTAATTAGTCTATTAAACATAACTTGCAGCATGGCCGGTGATCTATTAAAGAATTGGGAAAAAAAATCAGCAGAGAGACAAAAATTGTATAAGCAATTCTTGCAAAGGGCAGATAAGAATACAGTGCTGAAGCAACTACCGGAGTTGCATGAGGAGGCATTTCAAAAAATTGACTGCCTGCAATGCGCCGGCTGCTGTAAAAATTATTCTCCCCGTTTTAAAACCCCGGATATTAAACGAATCAGCAAACACCTGGGAATGCGGGAAAGTGAATTTATTGAAACGTACCTGCGGGTAGATGAAGACGGGGATTTTGTTGTCAAATCTTCACCGTGTCCCTTTCTTGGGGCCGACAATTATTGTAGTATCTATGAGCAGCGTCCTTCCGACTGCCAACGGTTTCCTTATACCGATGAAGATGTAATTATTAAAAGAAAGGAGCTGACATTAAAGAATTCCACCTTTTGCCCGATAACCTATTATGTGCTGGAAGGGTTAATGAAAAACAGAAACGGCCAGCGCCACAATAGCAAGGGCGGTTAGTAGGGTAAGTCTGCCTATGACAGGGATCTTAGGAAGATACTTTGCTGCTTCACCCTTTTTGACTTTGCTGATAAAAATGCTATTCGTTATTATAAATACTATCAGCAATACAACCAGCGAAAGCTTTACCATCAGCAATGGTGTTTCCGTCAAAACTTTCCAGTAAGGCGTCATCAGGTAGCCGCCGGATAATATAAGCAACCCAACGCCGATATGACCCATGTTGGCAAGTGAAAAAGCGGATATCATAAACTTGGGTTGTTCAGATTTTTCCAGTTTGGAAGCGGCGGCGCCTAAAAAAATAAAACCGATACCGGTGCCAAGACCCATGGCAAGCCCGATGAAGTGGAAGACAAGCATGACCTCTCTCATAATAGTTGGTTTTTGTGAATAGTAAGGTATTAAATTTCATTGAATAGGGTAAATGTTCTTTCGGCCTGTAATTAAAAGGCCTTTAAATAAAACACTTGTTGAAAAAGAGGGGACTTGAAAAATAAAGCAAAATCTGCGTACCTTTTAGTTCACTTACAGAAAATTAGTTCATTGTCCGGACACCTATCCAACCCCGGATCCCTCCCTTCGCTGACTATAATTATAGTTATTGACTTTAGTGTAGTGACACCTTTCTAAGGAAATAAAACAACGTGTATGAAATGCAAGAAAATACCGGTAGCTGTATTTATAGTTGTATTTATCTCATCTCAAGCCTATTGCCAGCTTTGGAAGCAATATGCAGATAGTGCAAAGGCTTTCAATAATAAAAAGGAGACTAATAAGGCAATTGATTTCTACAATATGGCAAAAAAAGAGTTGTCCAAAGATTCAAGTGAAACTTTTACTTATATAGGGTTGTGTAATGAACTGGGCAACTTATATATGTTAATTCGTCAATTTCAGAATGCGGAGCATATTTATCTGGAAGTAATGGGTATTAGGAAGAAAATTTTGGGAGATAATAATACTGATTACGGTGCAAGTTGTTACAATCTGGGCAACCTTTATGCCCAAACAAATGATTTTGAAAAAGCCACCTCATTTTATAAAAAAGCAATGCAGATATGGACCGGTACCCTGGGCGTTGAACACCGTTATTATATTATGTGTTCCACAAATCTTGCAATTTTATATAAAAAGTCGGGTAATTATGAAGAAGCAGAAACACTTTTCCTTGAAAACTGGAAGACATGCGGAAGAATATATAAGGATCAGCCTTTCTATGCCTATTCATGTGACAATCTCGCTAATTTATATGCTGAAACTGGTCGTTACAAAGAAGCTGAAAACCTTTTCCTTGAAGTAAAAAACATAAGGGAAAAAAATCCTGGCAAAACACACCCCATATATGCAAGAACCTGTGAGAACTTTGCAAATCTTTATCTGTATATGGAAGATTACGAAAAGTCAGAGCTGCTTTTCATTGAAGCAAAAAAAATAATAGCACAATCAGTAGGAATGGAGAATGCCGAGTATGCCACCATCTGTAGCAATCTCGGAGGTTTATACAGGGCTCTTGGTCAAAATGAAAAGGCAAGACTGTCATATGAGGAAGCAAAGCAAATTAGGGAAAAGACTATCGGGAAGAAAGAATTAGATTATGCTGTAAGCTGTTCAAACCTTGCCGTTGTTTATAAAAGTTTAGGAGACGTCGAAAAGGCAGAAGCACTCTATAAAGAATCTATGCAGGTGACTAAGGATGTTTTGGGTAAAGAACAGTCCTACTATGCCCTATGCTGTAATAATCTTGCTGCACTTTATTATTATATGGGTCTTTATGAGAAAGCAGAACCATTGTATAGGGAAGCTTCAAATATTCTGGAAAGAAAACTTGGTAAGAATCACCCGGATTATGCCCTGACCCACTATAATCAGGCTGTTTTATATGCGCATATGCAACAATATGATGTCGCGGAACCTTTGTTTATTGAGGCTAAAGAAATACAACAAAAAATTCTTGGTAAGGAACATTCGGATTATATCAAAACTTGCTCAAATCTGGGGAATTTATATTGGAATATCAAGAATAATAAACAGGCACAAGAATATTTTAATGAATCTGTTTTCATGTTGCGATCAAAATTGAAAAAAATATTTCAATTCACTTCAGAAATCGAAAAACAAACATACTTGATGAAATATTCAGGCTACGAAGATTCGTATTTATCATTCAACAAGGATGCTGAACATGACGTTCAAAAAGGAGATATATTTAATATAGTGCTTTGGAGACGTAACTTAATACTTGCTTCCTCTCAGCATCTCAGGCAAATTATATACAATGCAGGTGATACAGGTTTAAAAAATAGGTATGATCAATGGGTAAATACAAGAGAACAACTTTCTTTTTGGTACACCAAACCCGTTGCCGAAAGACCACTTAACTTTAAAGATCTCGAGGATAGGGCTAACACGATAGAAAAAGAACTGACCCGGATTTCTTCTGATTTCAAAAAAGGATTAGGAAGTCAAGAAATTACGTGGAAAGAGATACAACAAAATCTGGAAAATAATGAAGCTGCAATTGAATTCATTGAATTCAACTATTATGATAGTAAAAGATGGACGGATAGTACCTTTTATATTGCACTGGTTCTTAGAAAAGATAAACCGGAACCGGTTTTGATAAATCTCTTTGAAAAAAAACAACTGGATTCCCTTCTAAAGTATAAAAAGACCAGCCCCGGTCAGCAGAAACTGAATGAACTATATACAGGTAAAACCAGCACTACTACAACATTGTATAGTTTGATTTGGGAACCTTTGGAAGCTCAACTGAAGGGGATCAGCAGCATTTATTTTGCAACCGCAGGGGATTTATATAAAATAGCCTTTGCGGCATTACCAGTTAATAAAACTGAAGTATTAAGCGACAGATACCGGCTTTATCAGTTGTATACCACAGGCTCGGTAGTAAATAAAATTACCACCGGGATTTCAGTGTCAGATAAAATTATCCTGTATGGCGGGGTGCAATATGATGCTGATTCGGCCAGCATAAGAAAGGCTACGGTTCAATACAACGGAAATGACCTGGTGACGAGGGCCATTCCTGAAGATCTAATGCGGGAAGGGGCTAATGAATTTAATTATCTGCCGGGCTCGGAAAGTGAAGTAAGTACTATAGAAAACCTGGCGAAATTAAAAAAGTATGAAGCAACAGGCTATAAAGGTATCAATGCGACAGAAGAATCATTTAAATCATTAAATGGTAATAATTCACCGGCGGTTCTGCATATTGCCACGCATGGATTCTTTTTTCCTGACCCAATAGACAATAAGAAAGATGAAAAGATGGGAGGAGCTATTGTGTTCAGGCAATCTGACAATCCGCTTATCCGTTCCGGTCTGGCACTAGCTGGTGCAAATAATGCATGGAAGGGAATTCCTGTTGATGGGGTGGAAGATGGAATTCTCACTTCTTATGAAATATCAAACATGTATTTGCCCAATACAAAACTGGCTGTGCTTTCTGCTTGTGAAACAGGGTTAGGTGATATACAGGGAAGTGAAGGTGTTTATGGTTTACAGAGGGCATTTAAAATGGCAGGGGTACAAAATCTTGTCATGAGTTTATGGAGAGTGGATGATAAGGCTGCTTCAGAATTTATGCAGGAGTTCTATAAAAATCTTTTTGCAAAACAAAATATCAATGATGCATTTTATAATGCACAGGTTATGATGAAAACCCGTTACCGAAACGACCCGTATAAATGGGCTGCATGGATTTTGGTGAGATAAGTGCAATGATCAAACAGTCCTATAATTTAAATAAAGATTGTAGGAATATTTTAAACAAGAATATACAACCCGTAGTAGGATGATATTACTGTTCCTTCGTCATTTTCTTTAAAAGAGATATTTGCCCGAGGTGGTAATGCGTATGTTCAATAATGCCGAGAAAGTTCCTGAGGCGGTTTCCATACTTTGGGTCTGCAAGGCTTTCATACAAACCTGGCTCATCCAGTTTTTCAATTTCATCAGCCAGTAATGTGGCATCTTCCATAGTTTTGGTCACCAGCCTTTTCCAGTCGTCTTCGGATTTAATGGATGGCAGATCAAAACTGTATTTATCATGCGCATCCAATGGCCCGCCCTGCAGCACTTTTAAAACAGCGGCTACATAATAATGGATATGAAAAACAAGAGCAGCAATGGTATTCAGGGCATCAACTCTTTTTACCGCCATTTGCCAGTTCACATCTGCTAAACTGTCTTTAAGGTTTACTGCTGTCCAGTTGCCGCCAAAAAATACATCCCGGGTATGTTTGGCTATTTGTTGAGATAAATTCATATCACTATTATTTCATAGATCAGGTCAGTTTGATCTTGCTTTAAAATCCTGGTTGCTGAAAGGTGATTGATCAGGGATTTTTACCACATTGAATTCAAAGTTGGCTTCCCGGTGGCAATTATTACAGGTGTTGGTGAGAAAAATATAGCTGTCTTTAAAGTGTACCGGGTTCTTTTGTTGAATGGAATGTTCAACACTATCCAGTGCAGGTTTGATCATGCCGATCATTTTACTTTCTTCCCTCTCTTTTTCATACATTTCAATGGCTTCAACCGTTTCTTTGATCTCATGTATTTCAAAGTCAGCCAGTTTCCAGTTATTATTCTGACCGGCAAACCAAAGTTTGCTGTGATGGGCCTGGATACTGCTCATAAACTCTCCGAAGCCGGGTTTGTATGAATTTGCCAGCCGGGTTTCTAAACTGTCAATCCGTTTTTGTAAAGCTTCTGCTTTATCAGTGTGCTGGTTGCAGCTGAAAAATACAATGGGTATGAAGAAAGAAAGTGCCGGTAATATTTTATGGTGTCTGAAGATCATGATAATGCCTTGACATGGCAAAACTAACTTCTTAATATTTTTTCCATGGCTTTCCCTTTCGCCAGTTCGTCGATCAGCTTATCTAAATAGCGGACCTTTTGCATCAGCTTATCTTCGATCTCTTCCACCCGGTAACCACAAATAACCCCGGTAATTTTTGAAGCATTTTTATTTAGTTGCGGAGCTTCTTTGAAAAAAGTTTCAAAATCAACTTTTTTATCAATTTGCTTTTTCAATGTTTTTTTATCATATCCCGTAAGCCAGCAGATAACAGTATCTACCTCTTCCTTGCTGCGGCCCTTTTTTTCTGCTTTATTGATATAATGCGGGTAGACACCGGCAAATGACATTTTATATACTCTTGAATTATCCATAATTTTTTATTGTGATGATTGTTCCAGGATATTTTTCAAGATTGCCAGGCTTTCATCCATGTCCTTAGGAAATCTTTTTTCAGCCATGGGTATCATTATGTTCATAGGGTATTTTAAGGTGCCTGTATTGACCAGGTTTACTTTGGTTTGATTTTCAGACAAAGGGGTTGTTTCAAAGATCACGGAAGCAGCAACCCGCATGGGTTTGATAAAACGGATCTCTGTTTCGATTCTTTTTCCTTCAATGATGTTCGTAATTTCCTTTTCTCCCTGTCCGGCGCTTTTATTGCCGCTCCAGGAATAAATAAACCCAACGGTTCCGTCTGTTCCTTTGAACTCTTCCTTCCTGTTCTTTTTATCAGCCGTTGCCCATTTGTTGAACTGGTCCTGGTTTTTAAGCAGTCTTAAAAAATCAAACACTTTTTGTAAAGGAGCATTGATGATAATCTCCCGGTTGACATAATGCTGCTTCTTCATAAAAAGAGCAAGGATCAGCAGCAGGGCAATGATGCCGGCTATTGCAAGAAGAATTATGATGATGATATTCATTTTTAAAAATTATTTCTGCGATTTGTCAGCCAGCCTAGCGGCAAACCGCTTCCTATGTTGTGCGCAGCCAACAGTCATAGTTCTTTTTCGAGTTCGCCTTTTTTGTTGGCTTCGGAAAGCTTTCTTAATTGTTTTGTCATTTTCATGTTGTTTGCGGAATTCTCGCAGTATTCGAGAAGCATTTTCAGTGAATTAATTTTTACGGCCGAGGGGTCCTTGGACGATTCTGGGTGGTCAATACAATATTTTGTCATGCATGCCATGTAAGTTCCCAATAGGTCGTCATTACCCTTGGTGATTTTTCCGGCCACGTCATCCAGTGTAAAAGTGTAGTCGGGTGTACCTGACATCCATTTAATGAGAAATTGCATCGATTTTAAGCGACTGATGTCGTTCTTCTCGAACGGAGTTGACAAGATGTAGGTGGCTGCCTTCATTACTGTCGGCTCGGCCGTTTTATAATCTGATCCTTGTTCAAGTCTTACGTCGTCGAAATTTGGCAAGGTTTGCGAATAACAAAAAGTGACCTGTAAAGCGAGGAGAAGGGTAATGACCTTTTTCATATAAAGAGTATTTAAAAAATTGGTTGCGCACAATGGGCAGGGCTTTATGCAGGTTGGGAATTAGTATTCCGTCTGCCGATAACCGCTGCTGATTGAAAATATGTTGATGAAGTTAAGTACAAAAGCTGATAGTAATTCGTCTGCTGGAACTGAAGCTGGGATTTGCAAATAGTTGAGGTTACAACGTCCTGCCCAACTTGCATAAAACCCAATGTTGGTAGCATGTGGCTCTATAATCCTTTAATCGTTATTCGCTTCAATTTTAATGATGAATAACCTTTGTCGCTCTGAAAAGTTTGCTTATTTGTGTCAACATATTTTAAAAGCGACTGTTTATTTGTGTCGCCTAATAATATCAGCGGTCGCCTTTTGTCATCTTCAGACTTAGTGATACCGACTAAAATAAATTGTGTTTTTGAAATCCATATCACGTCGTCAATCCATTGGGAGCTTGTTCCAAAGAAAATTCTATCCCAATATTTTGCTTTTGGGTCGCACAACAATATTGCTTGGTCTATGTCTGGATTTGCTTCATAATAATTTTTTTTCTTTTCAAGATTTAATTGGTAACTATAGATATCAATAAATTTTGAGCTGTCAACCGAATAAGTCATAATAGGTTTATATGCTGACAAGAACTCTTTTAATGACTTAAGGTCTTGAGGATAATTATTGTCGAAGCGTAAAGTGTCACTGAGTTTAAAGTCTGACAAACTAAAATCGCTAAAACTTTTTGCCCATTGTTTAAGTTCTGTGTCGAAATGCTTCTTGTGTTGTAGCAGGTTTTTGTCTTGACCAAAAGCAATGTGTCCGAAAGAAAGAAGAAAAAGAATTAGGAAGAGTTTCATGTCAAACTATAAATGATTTTGGAGTGTCAATTGCCATTTCTGTCCAACTCATGAATATACGCTACTGCTGGCAAAAATTGTAGTTGATAATCAATGGAGTTGTATGCCAGCTATTTCTCCGTTAGCTCATCATAAGCTGCACCCAACGGTCTTTGTATGCCATCCGTTTTCCATTCTTCACCACCGGGTATTAAAGTAGTTTTTAAAATCTCTTCTTTGCTTTTTCCTGATTTTATTTCTCCTTCCACAAATTTCAACACATGGCCCAGGTAATCCCTGAAAGCATGTAACTCATCCGCAGTTCCTTTAATATCATATCCTTCACCCGAGTGGCCGAAAATGAATTTTGTTTTCTTGTCAAATTTTTTCAACCCGATGTTTAGCACTTCAATCCAGTTTTTAATACTGGCGCCAGCGCTACGGTCAACATAAGGATGGCGGCGGTTGAAAACAAGGTCGCCACAATGCACAATGTTGTCGTGTTCAAAATGTACAAAGCTGTCACCATTGGTGTGGGCTGGACCATAATAATAAAGACAGATATTTTCTTTCGCTATTTTTTCACACCAGGTGCTGGTGTAAGTCATGTCAGGATACAATTGCTTATCCTCGTTCTTATTTTTTATGGCCGAAGCTTCCTGGTTCTTTTTGGAGTTTTCATGTGCCAGCACATGTTCTGCTATTCCTTTAAAAGAAATATTTCCGGCAGTATGATCTGCATGGTGGTGCGTATTGATGAGTAGTTTGAAAGGCTTTTCACTTTTCTTTTTCAACTCATCAATCAGGTGCTGGCTCTGGTCAGGGAACTGGGAGTCAACCACCACAATACCGTCTTTGGATAAAACAAATGCAATAGTTCCGCCCCTTTCTTCAAAAATGCCCAGGTCGTCTGTCAGCATGGTGATCTTCCATGGTTCTTTGAATAAGGCAGTAAGAATTTTCTGATCTGCCACTGAAAGGGCCGCAAAGCTGAAAGCTGTGTTGCGGATAAAATGTCTGCGTTTCATTATTTTCAGTTTCCTGTAAGTTACGCAGAATAGTTTTTCCCCGGGTTAAATGTCAACCGCCTGGTTTTGCAATTGATTCTTTTTTTCACCATTCGGGTTGAAAAGTTGCGAAGTGTAATGAAGTATTCCTTCCAAAACACCATTGGCCAGCGGCCGCTCAGCGAAGTAAATATTTTTGTTTTTCTTCAACTCTTCCAGTTCAGGGCTATAGTTGGCAACCACAATTCCTTTTGCTTTTCCCTTCAGCATCTCTTTATCATTGCCGCTATTGCCGGCTGTTATAAAATTATCCAGCGGCACTTCCCACTTATAACTAAGATACCTGACTGCATTTCCTTTGCTGGCACGGAAGGGCAACAGGTCGAGGTAATGATTTTCTGTCAGCAGCATTTTTACTCTCAGCTTTTTATCATCCAGGAATTTATAAAGATTGGCTACATCATCTTCATTGAAAGCCTCATTAACATAGTAACTTAATTTGAAAGGCCACTGGGCTGCTTCTTCCTGCAGGCGGATACCCGGGAATTGTTTCAGCGCTTCTTTCAGTTCCTCTCTTTTCCATTGATAATTGATATGACTTTCCCACCCGTTATCTGGAATTAATTTATCTGTATAGTAAATTTCAGAGCCTGCTGAAGTGATCATGATATCCGGCTCGGGAAGATGATATTTTTCAAAGGCTTTGGCGGTGATCTCTTTATTTCTTCCGCTGGCCACACCAAATGCCACATCGCTTTTATGTTCTTGTATCCATTCTGTAAATTCTTTCAATCCATCTGAACGGTTGCCGTCTACCAATGTTCCGTCAAGATCACAGATAACAAACAATTTTGCTTTGGCCAGCTTTTTACCGTATGCGGTCTTGTGTGAGAATGAGACTGACGGAAGATCTTTTTTATCAAAAAGGTCGCTGATGATCTTTACATAATTATCTGCATGTGTTTGCCAGGAATATTCCTGGTTGGAGGCTTTAATGCCATTGGTTGAATATTTTTCCCAGTTATTCTGATCAGAAATAATTTTTTTTAATGCATCAGCGATTGCCGCCGGATCTTCCACGTCAACCAATAAACCATTCTTGCAATTTTCAATGATCTCCTTCGGGCCTCCTGTAGGTGAGGCCACAACAGGTAAACCACATGCTGCTGCTTCTACAATAGTTAACCCGAAATTTTCTCCCGGCGTTGCATTTACAAATACACCTTTTTTTCTTGCAGCAACTCTGTATATCTCCGGCACTTCCAGCTTAGGGTCATTTTTTTTGGGGATCGCCATTTTCCCATACAGATCAAATTTGTCAAGAAGCAATAACAGGTTGGTAAGTATTTCCTGTTCATCTGCCGGCATTTGAGTGATATCTTTTCGTACGCCGGCAAAAATGGCCAGGTTGGCCATGGCCTGTAATTCTTTATCCTGTCCGTAAGATTGAATGATCGTTTCAAAATTTTTTCTCTTATCAGCACGGCCAATAGAAAGAATCAATGGTTTGGCCGGATTAAACAGGAAACGTTCTATTTCAGAATTGATACGGTACAAAGCCTGTTCCTGTTCCATTGTCATCTTAAAGGAAGGCATGTCCAGCCGGTAAAACGGATAAAAGAGTTCTGTATTCACACCGGGTGGGATCACTTGAAACCTTGCTTTGTCCCTGTTATCATAAAGATTATAATGAGTATCTATTTCATGCTGGGTGCTGACGATAATAAGATCTGCAGATTGCAGCGTATTTTCTTCTTCTGCAATTCTGCGTTCCATATTGAATTTCTCGTTGATCTTTTCTTCAGTAAGTCCTTGCTGTATGAGAATATTCTTTTTATTTCTTCCCAATGAATGCCCGGTTGCTATAAATGGTATGCCGAACATTTCACTGATCTGGCCTGCCAGGTAATTGCCATCAGCATAATGTCCGTGTACCACATCCGGAAAATCATCTTCCTTTTCAATAAATCGAATGGTTTTATCTGCGAATTCATCTAAATGATCCCAGAGTGATTCTTTGTGACGATAAGAATTGCCTCCGCATACCACCCTGACAATTCTTGCTTTTTCATTGACGATTTCAATCTCTTTTTCATACGAAGAAGAAACTCTTTTATCAACAATACGTCTTGTAAAAAGGTCAACCTTTCTTATGCGGGGATGTTGAGAAAGTGTTTCAAGAAGTTCCAGTACATATTTTACCTGTCCGCCTGTGTCTTTGTCCCTGCCGATCTCCGGGTCCTTGCTGCGTATGAGACCATGTGGGCTGAATAATTGAATATAATATCCTTTCATCATTTCATAGATCTGTTCTGTAGAAGCATGCAAATTTACCAAATGATCTGTAAAGGAATGATTTTGTATTTTTAAACAAACAGAAATAGCACACTATGTATTCAGGTTCAGGTTACAGTGACTGGGAAATTGGTGATATCACGGTGATCATGCATGATGGTAAGTATCATCTTTATCACCTGATCATCCCAAATCACGACTACATTGCACATGCAGTTTCCAATGATGGGATTTCATGGAAAAGAATCCATAATGCCTTATTCGTTGGTGATCCGGGTGAATGGGATGATGATATGCTGTGGACCATGCATGTTTTTGATACGGGAAAAAACTTTACCATGTTTTATACAGGGTTAAGGCGCAAAGACCGGGGCACTATTTCAAGAGTTGGTATTGCAGAATCGGATGATCTTATTAAGTGGAAGAAAATAAAAACGAACATATTTCCTCTGGAGCCTGATGGCAAATATTATGAAAGCGCTGATGATAACCCAAGGACATGGCTGAGTTTCCGGGACCCGTTTTATTTTGTTTATGAAGGAGAAGAATATTTACTGATATGTGCCCGTAGCAATCATGGTCCTATATCCAGGAGAGGATGTGTGGGACTGGTAAAGATAGAAGGTGATAAAGTGGAGTTTAAGAAACCATTATTATACCCGATGGTGTATGATGATGTGGAATGTCCCTGTATCTTTAAGTTGAATGGTTATTATTATTTGCTCGGATCCATCAGGGAAGATGTAAAGATCCGGTATTGGTTCTCACCGGAATTCTTCGGGGAATATCACTCCTTTCATGCGGATGTGCTGCTGCCGGAAGGGAATTATGCTGCAAGAACAGTAAATGACGGCGATCATGTTTTGATTTATAATTTCTTCTATGCTTATGGCAAAATAGATTCTTTACGGGTATTGCCACCGCCTAAAGAACTGGACACAGATGACAGGGGACGATTATTACTGAAATCCTATTATCGCTGGGATGAGATGGCTACAAAAAAAATATCTCAGGAAAAATTTTCAAAGTTCAGAACACTGTTTTCAAATTCGACAGCACACTTAAAAATTGAAAAGGATAAATTGATCTGCGGATCAAGAAGCGGGTATGAAATTTTTTACCTGGAAAAACCTTCAGCAGGATTTATCTGGGAAGGAGTGCTTACAGTGGAAGGAATGGGAAAACTCGGGTTGGTTTCAGATATTGATGAGGAAGGAAACGGTTATTTCATTTCCTTTGATGTGTCAAGCGGCCTGGTACAGATCAGGGCATGGGGTTATAATCCGCACAACACCCGGCAAAATTTTATTTTCAATAATATCCAGTCAAATGTATTTACAATCAATCCTGAAAAATCATTTCATTTCAGATTGATCCGGTATGGACATTATATGGAGCTTTCATTGGATGGAGTTGTAAAACTTACCTTAATGGATTATACTTATTCCGGTAATGGAATTGGGCTGTATTCTGCTTCCTCGATTATTTCATTATGCGATTCGGTACTTAAAGTCTTACCGGATCCTGAACCGGAATATGCCAGCCAGGAAGAAGCTCAAAAGATCATGCAGGTGAAAGAGGCTTATACAGAACCAAAGACTACTCACTAACATTATATAAAAATCCAGGTATGCGTATTTTCCGCTCCAGGCTGTTTCGATATATCATTTACAAGCTAAGATTGCCGAATGATGAAAAGAATATCCAGGTAACTACTGAAAATATCAAAAGTGGTTCGGTATTGACTGGTGTGAATCTCTGGGTTCTGGTGTGTGCCATCTTTATTGCATCACTGGGTTTAAATACCAATTCAACAGCTGTTATAATCGGTGCGATGCTTATTTCCCCGTTGATGGGGCCAATCATGGGATTTGGTTTCGGCCTTGGTACCAATGATTTTCAGTTGATCAAAAAATCACTGAGGAATTTTATGATCATGGTGGTTCTAAGCGTTACCACTTCCTCATTGTTTTTTCTCGTAAGTCCTGTTAAAGAAGCCGGATCAGAATTACTGGGAAGAACAGCGCCTACCGTTTATGATGTTTTTATAGCCTTGTTTGGAGGCATGGCAGGTATTATTGCAGGCTCCAGCAAATTGCGACGAGGAAATGTGGTACCGGGAGTAGCGATAGCTACTGCATTGATGCCACCATTATGTACTATGGGTTATGGTATCAGCCACCTGAACCTGCAATATGCTGCCGGGGCTTTTTATCTTTTTATAATCAATTCAGTTTTTATTGCTCTTGCTACTTATTTTATTGTAACGATTCTGGGCTATCCCGATGTTGAGGAAAGAACGAACGGGAAAAGAGGGATCAGGTTCCTGATAACTTTTATTATTATCCTGATGATCGCACCCAGCGTTTATATAACATATCACATTGTCAAAAAATATATTGAAAAACAAAGCGCCGAGTCATTTGTAAAAAAGGAGTTACAAAGCACAGACCATCTTGTTGTTACCAGCCAGTTTGAATACAGGCCATCGGGTTCAAGACTGGAAGTAGTTATGGTTGGAGACGCCATAGACAGCATAGCTCAGGTTGAATTGAAGAAAAAACTGAAAGACTATGGTATTTCAAATTGTAACCTCATCATACACCAGGGGCCGGACAGCCGAGCCGCTGCGAAAGGCATGTTCGATGACCTGAACAGCGATATGAACCTGAACAGGCTTTCGATAAAAGACATGTACTTAAAAATGGACAGTTTGCAGCGGCAACTGGGAAAAATTGCAATACCTGACAGCTTACAGGCAAGTGTGGCAAGAGAGATCAGGAAAAGTGATTCATCTTTTTATCGTATGTCGTTACGACGTATATTAAGTTACAATCCGCAAAAAAATGGTAACGATACTTTGTGGCAGGCTCTTGTGCGGTTTACAAACCCAATTACATTTCAGCGACAGATACAACTGGAAGAATGGCTTCAAAATCGTTTAAACACAAAGAATGTAACGGTGATCGTAGAATAGATCAGTATTCAAATTTTCTGAGGCCCGGCGCTTTTATCCAGGTAATTATAACAACCAGTAATGTCATTGTTCCACCAAAGATCACAGAAGGAACAGTGCCCATCGCCTTGGCCATAAAACCACTTTCAAACTGCCCCAACTCATTGCTGCTGTTGATGAACATAGAATTAACGCTGGAAACTCTTCCTCGTTTATCGTCTGGTGTCGTGAGTTGAAGTATGGTGCTCCTGATGATCACACTTATTCCATCCAGCATACCTGCTATCATTAAAGCGAGAAATGAAAGGAGGTAAACACGGGAAACGCCAAACAGGATGATACAAAGCCCGAACCCCGCAACGGCATATAGAAGCCGGTAACCTTGTTTTGTTTTCATCGGGAATATGGTGAGTGTTGTGATCATGATCACTGACCCAATGTCCATAGCGGCATTCAACCAGCCAAAACCGATAGGGCCAACTTTCAATATTTTTTCTGCAAACTCAGGGATCAATGCCACCGCACCGCCAAACAAAACAGCAAACAGGTCCAGTGAAATGGCTCCCAGCATGATCTTATTACTAAAGACAAATTGCAAACCTTCTTTAACGCTTTCCCATGTTCTTGTATTCTTTGAAATGGCTGTTATAGGTTTTTTGCCGATAAGAGAAACTAAAAATGCAGCAGCCAAAACGTAAAAAAGAATTATGTAAAAAGTAAAGTTCACTCCGAACCAGGCAATAAAGAATCCTGCTGAAGCATGACCGGTTATGGATGCAAACAACCAGGTTGATGAACTGATGTTTGCTGCAAAATGCAAAATGTTTCTGGGCACTAACTGGGCAATAATAGCATTGGTGGCAGGACCCGTGAATGCCCGAATGGCCCCGGTGCAAAAGATCACTCCATAAAAAAATACCTGTGGTGATTTTGTATCAATATTTTTTTCAAACCAGGCAGATGTAATAACGATCAATGCAATTACACATAATGAATAGGTGAGAACTCCTTTTAGCAGTAACGTTCTTTTATCTGACTTATCTATTACATGTCCCGCATACAATGCCAATAAAAAAACAGGGACGAATTCTGATAAACCTGCCAAACCAATTGAAAAGGAACTCTGTGTCAGTTTGAATAATTTATAAGCTGCCACGGTTCCCAGCATTCGAAGTGCCATGATGAGAAAAAAGCGGGCAACAATAAATATTCGGAATTCTTTATGCTGAAGCGGTTGCAGGCTTTCAGAACGGAATCGGATGGACATTTGATCAAAGATATAGCGAAAGAACGGATCTATGGAAGAGATATATAATGTTGACCCTCTTCATAATCTTTTTCAAGGGCTTCATAGATGACCTGCAGGTGTTTTTCATTTCCAAGAAAATCAGCATTGGAGGCATCGACAAAAAGCGTTTTTACATTGTGTTGCTTGATATAATGAGTATAGGTTTCCTGTATGTTGAACAGGTAGTCGTCAGGAATATTCTGTTCGTAAGAACGGTTCCTTTTCTTTATGTTGGCCTGTAAGCGGGATACCGGGGCATGCAGGTAAATAAGAATATCCGGTTGTATCAGTTGCTGGTGTATAATTTCAAACAATCGCTGGTATAGGCGAAACTCATCTTCGGGCAGCGTAACCTTAGCGAATAAAAGACATTTGGTAAAAAGATAATCTGAAATGGTCAGGTTTTGAAAAAGATCTTTTTGTTGCAGAAGTTCTTTTAGTTGTTTGAACCGTTCCGCCATAAAAAAGAGTTCCAATGGAAAGGCATATTGCTCCGGGTTTTCATAAAATTTCGGAAGAAAAGGATTGTCAGCAAATTCTTCCAGTATCAAACGGGCATTATAATGTTTGCTCAGCATATGCGCCAGGGTGGTTTTGCCGGCGCCGATATTTCCTTCTATGGTGATAAAATGATAGTTCATGCAGAAGTGGCAAAGAAATGGGAAAACCTCCTATTATCTTTTATATTTTTTTCACAGGCAATGGGTCTTTGCATTCTTTCAATAGTTGTTTTATATTTTTTTTTAATACAGGATGATTCAGCCCGGGAGCAATTTCTGCTAACGGCATTAACGCAAACCGCCTGTTCGGCAGTTCAGGATGTGGCAGTTTCAGTAATTGATAATTATGGACTTCCTGTCCAAAAAATAAAATATCAATATCAATGATGCGGGGCCCATATTTTTCTTTTCTGATTCTTCCCAGCAATTTTTCCACTTTTAAAATTTTTCGCATCAATTGGCGGGCATTCAAAGATGTTTTGATAGCAATGGCCTGGTTCAGGAAAGAAGGTTGATCGGCTTTGCCCCAGGGAGCCGTTTCATACAAGGAAGAAAATGCGATAACTTTTCCGCATTCGATGTTGATCAGATCCAGTGCCTTTTCAAGGTTAAACATTCTTTCTCCGAGATTGGTTCCTGTTAAAAGATAGGCCTCGTTGATCATTGCTTCAAATATCTTTAATTTTTGCTTGTTGAAACTTTTTATTCCCGGCATTATATTAAATACATTTGCCACCAAGCCGCAATCATGTCAAAACCTTACAGTCAATCCCGTGCATTATGGGCCATTACAAAAGCCAGTTTCAGAGCTATTTTCAGTAACCCGAGTGCTATTATTTTCAGTATACTTTTTCCCATCATCTTTATTTTGATCTTTGGTGCATTCGGAAGTGGCGGCGCTACCAGCTACAGGATCGCATTAGCTGAAGGATGTGATACCACCAATGCTTTTTTTCAATACCTGAAAAATAACCCTGTTATCCGCATACAGGATTATTCTGATTCGGAAAGTTTGAATAAGGACCTGATTCGTGGAAGGCTGACAGCTATCCTGGATATTCGTGAAGTGAGTGATTCAGGCAATACTTCAAAGTATGTGGTTCATACATCCTCAACCACGGCAAGTAATAACACATTATATGCCTTTAACCAGGTTCTGGATTATCTGAAATTGAAATTTGAAGCAGACATGTCTCCGCAGAAGAGTAACCTGGTAACAGTGGAAAAACCCGTGATTGAAGAAGTGAGAAAATACCGGCAGATTGATTTTATACTTCCCGGACAGCTTGGGTTTTCAATTTTGTTCTCCACACTTTTTGGAATTGCTTTTACTTTTTTTGGTTTACGGGAACAGTTGGTTCTAAAAAGATTTTATGCTTCACCCGTAAGCAGGATCAATATTTTATTGGGCATCGGCATGAGCCGTTTATTTTTCCAGTTGCTGAGTGTGGTTATATTAATTGGTTTCGGGTATAATTTTCTGCATTTCACATTACAAAACGGGTTCATCACTTTCCTCGAAATGATCATATTCACCATCATCATGCTTTTCCTGTTGATGGGGGTGGGGCTGATTTTCAGCAGCATTGTAAAAAGTGATACATCTATTCCGCTTTTGATCAATCTTTTTGGTTTCCCGCAAATGCTCCTGTCCGGAACTTTTTTTACCATTGAAGTTTTTCCGAAGTGGTTACAGAATATCTGTCGCTTTCTTCCGCTTACACAGTTTAATGATGCGATCCGTAAAATATCATTTGAAGGACTTCATATTTACGACTGTGGGGAACAACTGGCTATACTTGCCGGCTGGATGATCCTTATTTATATAATCCTGGTCAGGGTATTAAGATGGGAGTAAAATTTTTTAACCTGATTTTTGATGCGAATAATAAAACTTGCAATAATAAGCCTGGTATTTTTTTCATTGCTTATTACAGCCATATCATTGCTGATTCCTTCACACATCCGTCTTACAAGAACAATTGATATTCAAACAGGGAAGGAAAAATTACTGGATCAATTAAGTGATAGCCGCAATTGGCAAGCCTGGTATCCGGGCATGGATTCCAAAGATGATAGTTTAAAAGGTTTTGGTGGCGAAACAAAAATTACTTCAGTTACTGATAGTTCTGTTATTGCAACGACTACAGCAGGCGGCAGAACTTTTAGTAATGGCTGGACCATTTATCCCGGCATGAGGCCCAATTCTTATACGGTGCAATGGTATATGGACTTCAGGCTTCGCTGGTATCCATGGGAAAAATTTTCAAGCCTGATGTTTGAAAAAAGATACGGCAGCCATATGGAAGCGGGGCTTCAGAAGCTGCGATCCTTATTGGAAAGGTAATATTCGGAAACTTTAATTCTTTTCTTTCTTCTTAACTTTATAGGAGTAATTGAAACAAAACCTATAATATGAAAAGAATACTACTAGTACTTGCTGTTTTTGCAACAGTCAGCAGTTCCGGACAAGGCAACCAACGTAAAAGCCCGCATGATACCGTTACTTATGCTAATGGAATGGTAACCTATGGTCGTCCTTACAAAAGTGGCCGTGAAATTTTTGGTGGATTAGTTGAGTTTGGTAAGGTCTGGAGGTTAGGAGCTGACGAGGCAACAACCATTTCTTTCAACAGTGACACCAAATTTGGTGGTGAGCCTGTCCCAAAAGGTACTTATACCATGTTTGCAGAAGTAAATAAGCATGAATGGAAGATTATACTGAATTCACAACTGGGACAGTGGGGTGCTTTTAGCTACGAAAAAAATAAAGATAAGGATATAGCAAAAGTCAAAGTACCGGTTATGACAAAGGATCCGGTGACGGAACAGCTCACGATACGGTTTGATGAAAAGAATAACATGATCATTGAGTGGGATCAGACAATGATCATAGTGCCACTGAGTTTTTAATTTTCTTAAAATTTTTGAAAGGTTGCTGTCATCAGCAACCTTTTTTTATTGCAAAGCTTCAATCATTTAATTTTAGCAGCAAATAACCAGCACATGAGATCAGTATTGGTACCATTTCTTTCAATAATCTTTTCTTTTTGCTTCACGAATGTCTTTGCGCAGCAGGATACCGTAATGTACCAAAGGGATAGTGCCATTGAATCCGTTTATGATCCTCTTGTATTATATTTTCAACAGGGAGAAAAAGTAAAAGATACCAGGAAGATAACCCTGGTAACAAAGAACAGGAAAACCATATCATTATCTGCATTCCTGAAAGATCCTGACAGGATGTATGCTGATTATGTCTTTGACGATTTGGATAATGACGGTAAAAAAGAATTACTGGTCAGCAATTTTACCGGTGGGGCCCATTGCTGCGATGAAATTTATATTTTCAAAAGTATGGGGGGGAACAAATACCAGCATGCTGCAAAAATGTTCGGTGGACATACATTGATCACAGAACAAAAGAAATTTGTATTCACTTTTTATGAGCAATTTGGTTATTTCTTTACCTGCTATGCCTGCGGTTACACAGATACAACTGATGAAGCGCCGATTGACATCCGTACCATTACATTGGGATACAAATCCGGACGTTTGATTCCTGTGCCGGGGGATGCTGAATTGAAAAGTATCATCAATGATAACCTTGGTAAATTGGGGGAACAGACCTATCAGCCTTTGGAGGACGACGGGGATTTTGATGATGGTTTGCGAAAGGAGTTCGCCATGAACCTGGTTGTTTATTATTTTTCTTTTGGCAAGAATCTTACTGCAACGCAACAGCTTTTTTACAAATACTATAAATTCCCGGATGCCAAAAAAGTTTGGACTGAATTTGTTAAGCAGCTTCAGTATATGAAAAAGGATAACGACTTCTAATGATCTTTTTTCAGGAACCTAAGATTTCGCTGAATGCCTTTGAACTTACTTCTACTTAAAGGAGAGTCTTTAAAGATCTTCCTGAATCTTTCTTCACTCATCGCTTCCCATTCGTTGCTGGACAGATCCAGTAGTTCCGGTATCGGGTTGAATGCAACTTCCTTTGTAGGTTGACTGAACCGGTTCCACGGACATACATCCTGGCAGGTATCACAACCAAATGCCCAGTTCTCAAATTTTCCCTTCATCTCATCCGGGATCATCGCATCTTTTAATTCAATAGTGAAATAAGAAATGCATTTACTACCGTCTATTACTTTACCAGGCAATATGGCTTCTGTGGGGCATGCATCAATACAACGGGTGCAGGTGCCACAATAATCCTTTGCAAATGGATCGTCGTACTCCAGTTCAAGATCTGTAATAAGAGTAGCAATAAAAAAGAAGGACCCGTTTTGTTTGTTGATAAGATTTCCATTTTTGCCAACCCAACCCAAGCCAGATCGTTGTGCCCAGGTTCTTTCCAGGACCGGGGCTGAATCCACAAAGCCTCTTCCCTGTATATCGCCTATCTCTTTTTTTAATGATGCAATCAACGAATTAAGTTTTTGCCGGATCACCGAATGATAATCCTGTCCCCAGGCATATTTGGAGATCTTCGGAGCTTGATTCGATTGCTTTTGAGATGGATAATAGTTCAATAATAATGTGATTACTGACTTTGCACCCGGCACCAACAGGGTTGGATCAACCCTCATATCAAAATAGTTTTCCATGTATTTCATGGTCCCATGATATCCCTTATTTAACCATGTTTCCAGCCTTCGGGCATCATCATTTAACAGGGTGGCCCTGGCTATACCGCAATAGTTGAACCCCAACTCTACAGCAGTTTTTTTTACAATGACACTTTTTTTTTGCAACGAAATCAATACAATAGATTGTCTTTTTATGAAATAAGTGTTTACCCCCCGGCAAACCTCTGGCAAGATTGACTTTTTTTATGTAAAATTGGTTACGGGACTTATTAATTTATCACACAAACCACCTCTTATGCTGCTTAAATTGCCCTTATCCATTTTGCTTTTATGGCTATTAGCCAATCCTGTTTATTCGCAGGACAAATCCACTGCAAAGTTTGGGAATGTTACTGAAAAAGATTTTGCTACAAAGATCTATTCATTGGATAGCAATGCCAATGCTGTGGTGCTTGCTGATATCGGCAGCAGTGATTTTGAAGGAAATAACAAAGGATGGTTCTCTCTTGTTTTCAAACATTTTAAAAGAGTTCATATCCTGAATAAAAACGGGTATGATGTTGCAGATGTAGAGATCCCTTTATATTCTGATGGTGACCTGGAAGAACAACTGGATAGGCTTAAAGCTGTTACTTATAACCTGGAAAACGGGAAAGTGGTGGAAACAAAATTGGATGTAAAGGCAAATGTTTTCAAGGATAAGATTGATAAGAACTGGGTGGTTAAGAAATTCACTTTTCCGAATATTAAGGAAGGATCCATTATTGAATTTGAGTATACTGTTATTTCAGATTATTTGCAGAATCTTCGGTCATGGGAATTCCAGGGCAAATATCCACGGATTTGGAGTGAGTATAATGTCTCCATTCCTCAATTCTTTTCGTATGTTTTTCTAACACAGGGTGAAAAGATTTATGATATTAACACCCGGAAAGAAAGATCAGAAGCCTTCAATGTGGTAGATGGTCAGGGCATTGGAAGTTCAGACAGGTATCGTATAAATGCTAATGTGGCTGATTATAAATGGGTGAAGAAAAATGTGAAGCCTCTCAAAGAAGAAAGCTATACTTCAACTATCAACAATCATATTGCCAAAATTGAGTTTCAGTTATCGGAGTACCGGGAGCCACTTGTTTATAAACGGGTAATGGGAACCTGGGAAAAATTAACTGAAGATCTTTTAAAGTCAGAGATTTTTGGTGATCAGTTAAGTAAAGACAACGGGTGGTTGAAAGATATTGTAAGACCGGTTACAGCCGGCGCTTCGGGGTCAATGGATAAAGCCAAAAGAATTTATGCTTTCGTAAGGGATAATTATACCTGTACTGATCATAGCGATCTTTTCCTCGGGCAAACTTTAAAAAGTGTAGCCAAATCAAGAAACGGTACTGTTTCGGAGATCAATTTATTATTAACAGCCATGATGAAGTACGAAAATATTGATGCCGATCCTGTTATTCTTAGTACAAGATCTCATGGATATGTTTTTGCTTTATACCCTATACTCAGTAGATTCAATTATGTGATCACAAGAGTGGGAATTGATGGACAATCCTATTACCTGGATGCATCAGAACCGGGTTTGGGATTTGGTCACTTACCTGTTGAGTGCTATAACGGGCATGCAAGGATCGTCAATCCTGCAGCTACCGCAATACAGTTTGACAGCGAATCACTGAAAGAAACTTCTTTTACCAGCGTATTTGTTATTAATGATGATAAGGGTAACCTGATCGGGAGTATGCAAAAATCACCCGGTTATTATGAATCGCTGAGTTATCGCAGTAAGATCAGGGAAAAGGGAGCTGAGCAATTAAAAACCGATCTTAAAAAATCATTTGGAATGGAAGCGGTCTTCAGCAACTTTCATATTGATTCTGTTGACAGGCCCGACGACCCCATAAAAGTCAGCTACGACTTTGATATGGTTAGTAATGGAGAAGATATTATATATATGAACCCTATGTTTGGGGAAGGATATAAAGAAAATCCTTTTAAATCAGCAGAAAGAGCTTACCCGGTGGAAATGCCTTTTACATTTGATGAGACCTATAATCTACAAACGGAAGTGCCCGCAGGTTATGTGGTAGATGAGCTTCCTAAATCAATGGTCGTTAAATTAAATGAAGAAGGGGACGGGGTCTTTGAATATCGTCTTTCACAGTCAGGCAATACCATTTCTTTCCGCTCGAGGATAACAATGAACCGTGCTTATTTCTTACCGGAAGAATATGATATGCTGAGGGAGTTTTTTGGGTTGGTAGTAAAGAAGCAGGCGGAACAGATTGTTTTCAAGAAGAAATAATTCAAATGAAGAAACGAGTACTGTATTGTTTATTGTTATTATGTATCACCGGCAGACTGATGGCAGGTGAAGGTGAGTACGCCGTATCAAGGATTCCGCAGCATCTGCTTAAGAATGCTAATGCGGTTTTACGTTTTGAGGAATTAAAGTTTGAAATAAACAGCACCAAGAACACGGTATTGACAAACCACTATGTGATTACCATTCTGAATGAGAATGGTGATAAATGGGCCGAGTTTTATGAATACTATGATAAATTCAGGGACATTGAATCGGTTGAAGGTGCGTTATATGATGCAAACGGGAAGCAACTGAAAAAGATCAAAAAAAAGGACCTTGATGATATCAGCGGTGTGTCCGAAGGAAACCTGATTGATGACAGCAGGATAAAGAGACATAATTTTTATTACAGGGTGTATCCTTACACTATTGAATACACTTCTGTTGTTACAAATAAGAACACTTTATTTTTCCCGCCGTGGACACCACAGGGCAGTGAAAAATTATCAGTTGAGAAAAGTTCCATGTCCATTGTTTGTCCGTCAGATTATCAATTCAGGTACAAGGCATTTCTTTATAACAAAGAGCCGGTAGTTACACAGGGAAAAAACTCTAAGATCAGTACATGGTCAATCAGTGATATGCCTGCGATTGTTAAAGAACCTTTTTCGCCGCTTTGGCATGAACTTACCCCCATGGTAATATTTGGCCCCACTGATTTCCAGGTGGATGACTATAAAGGCAGTATGATGAGCTGGCAGGATTTTGGAAAATTTGTTTATGCGTTAAAGCAGGGAAGGGACAAATTACCTGACAATATCATACAAGCTGTTCACCAGATCGCTGACGGTATCAATGATCCTGCCGAAAAGATCAGCAAGCTTTACCAGTACATGCAAAAAAATACCCGGTATATAAGTATTCAGTTAGGTATTGGCGGGTGGCAGCCTTTCGATGCCACCTATGTTGCTACAAAATCTTATGGTGATTGTAAGGCATTGACGAACTATATGTATAGCATCCTGAAAGAAGCCGGTATAAATTCATATTATACCATCATCAGGGCCGGCAGAAATTCCAATTATATAACTACTGATTTTCCATCCCAGCAATTTAATCATGTGATCCTTTGTGTTCCGCTGGCGAAAGATACCATGTGGCTTGAATGCACCAGCCAGACACTTTCAGCCGGGTATCTCAGTGATTTTACATGCGACAGACCTGCACTATTGGTTGATGAGAACGGAGGTAAACTGGTTCATACACCGAAGTATGGCATGAATGATAACCTGCAGGTCAGAAAAATTAAAGCACAATTGGATGCAGACGGGACATTAGAAATAAACGTCAAATCAAAATATTCAGCTTTGCAGCAAGACGATATTCACGGAATGATCAATCACCTGTCAAAAGATAAAGTGAAAGAATACCTTCATGAACAACTGGATTTTGCGACTTATGATATCAATAAGTTCGAGTATGAAGAAGAAAAGTCTGTTCTGCCTTCTATCAACGAAACGCTTGATATTACTGTTACCAATTATGCAACAGTTACCGGCAAAAGATTATTCATCGTTCCTAATTTGATGACAAGAGGTGGACGTAGACTAAGCCCCGATTCAACAAGAAAGTATGATATACAACTGGGGTTTGAATACAAGGACATTGACACGGTGGAAATAGAATTGCCCGCCGGGTACCAGGGTGAGGCACTGCCGAAAGATGCGGAGATCAAATCAAAGTTTGGAAAATATAATTGCTCGGTAAAACTGAAAGAAAATAAACTCCTTTATTTCAGAAGCATTGAATCCTGCAGCGGCCGTTTCCCGGCAAGTGATTATGAAGAACTGGTACAATTTTTTGATGCTGTTTATAAAGCTGACCGGAATAAAGTGGTGCTGGTGAAAAATGAAACGGAGAAAAAAGGGTTTTAAATAATTAAATCTTGGCAGAATGAAAATGCGAATCTTATTTCAGTCAATGACCCTGACGGGTCTTTTTTTATTCCTGGCAAATGAAAAAATTTTTTGCCAGGGTGAACTGATGAAACCTTTGCCATTACCTGTGGATTCAGTAGCAAAGAAGTTCAGCAGAACAACCAGCCCCGCCTCAAAATCTTTTGTCAATGCTCTTAAAACAGATTTTGAAAGAAGCAATACCTCAGCCAACAGGAGGATCTGGCTATCCGGGAATAAAAAAACGGAAACCGCACAATGGATAGGGAAGGAGCTGAATCAAAGGGTTTACCGCATTGATCTGTCGATGGTCGTATCAAAATATATTGGCGAAACAGAGAAGAATCTCTCAAAGATTTTTGATGCAGCAGAGAATAACAAGTGGATATTATTTTTTGATGAGGCCGATGCATTATTTGGTAAAAGAACGGATGTAAAAGATGCGCATGATAAATATGCCAACCAGGAAGTGTCTTACCTGCTGCAGCGCATTGAAGAATACAAAGGAATAGCTATCATCGCCACCAACAGCAATTCAGAAACAATCAAAACTTATCTTCAGAAATTCAGGAAGCTTGATCCATGATCATTGTTCTTCCAGGTGCAGACGATGAATCAAACGATGAATCGCAGGAGCCAGTATGATACCGATATTGGTGATAAATACAACCCCGCTGAATAATGCATAAGCTGAAGAGAACCATTTTCCACCCGCAGTTTTTATTTCTACAACGGGGCCCATACCGCTTAAGATCATGGAGGCATTGTGAAGAGAATCCAGCCATGGAATATTTCCGGTATAATGATAACCGATAATTCCAATGATGAGTGAAACAAACATGATCAGTAAAGCCAGCAATACATTTTTGGCAATTCTCTTATAATATTTTGATCGGGGAGCAAGTGGCTTTTTCCGGTGTTCGTACATGAAAGGAATTTTAAATCAAGTTACTGCTTCCCTGCAAATCATTGGCAATTGCCGGCGCCGATCTGGTGATCAATCACATTTTTGATACCCTCCTGTGCATTGGCTCTTTCTTCTCCCAGCAGGCTTTTTACAAAAACGATATAGGCATAACCACGGCAATAATCGATCATGGGCCAGGTGCCAAACAGACCCGGACTTGCCACAACGGTTCCGTTTCCATCTTTATCATGCTCTGCCACCCAGCAACCGGAAGCATAGCCATATCCTTCCGCAGCTTTGGGAGCATATGTAACCATTTCAGGTGTAGCCTGCAGTTTCATCATTTCATTTACGGATTCTTCACTTAAGAATTGTACGCCGTTGTATTTGCCTTTATTCAGCAGCATCACTAAAAATTTCATATAATCTTCAGCGGTTGATTGGGCACCGCCGGAAGGATTTACAGGATTTCCGTTCAGATCAGTGAACGTTGTTTTGCGCATCCCCAGCGGGTTCAGCAATTTTGTTTTAACCAGTATATCAAACTTCTTCTTAGTTACGACTTCCAGCACCCGGCCGGCAATGTTCAAACCAATATTGCCATACCAGAAATCTGTTCCGGGTTTTGCCCGTATTTCTCTTGCTGCAAAACTGTTCACCTCCTCTTCCAGTGATGTGAACTTTCTTCTTTGAATGATCTTACGGATAAATTTTTCACTGTCATCAATTCCTGTAGTATGGCTCAGGCATTGACGGATGGTGATATAGCTTTTAAAATATTTCTCAAACTCAGGAATGTATTTTACCACATAATCATCCAGTGAGATTTTTCCTTCTTCCACTATTTTCATCACCAATGCCGCCGTCAGCCATTTGCTGCAACTGGCAATAGGAGCCTGGGTCTTCATATTAAAATCACCCAGCTCTTTTTTATAAATAAGCGAATCATCCTTCCAGATAAGAGTGACTACATTATTGCCAAACAGCTTTTTACGGGACTCCAGTTCCTGGTCCAGTTCACTCCAGTTATACTGTGCCTGAAGCGGCTGCAAGAATAGCAGGAAACTTACTACAGCTATGACTTTCATGCAGATAGACTTAACTTTATATGACATAGTTTCGGATTTGAGTTCTTGGATTAGTATTTGAGTTGAAGTTTAAAGTTATTTGATTTCTGAGATCAGGGTTGTTAATAATGATTAACACAACCGATCAAGGATTTCATTTGCACATTTTCAAATCTTCAAATTAATAATATGAATCTTGGAAATTTCACCATAAAAGCTGCTGAAGCCTTTCAGCAGGCACAGCAGGTAGCTTTCAATGCAAAAAGCCCGAACATTGAGACGGAGCATATTTTAAAGGCGTTGCTTGAACAGGAAGACTCTCCTGTTGAATATCTGCTGAAGAAGAATAATGTCACCCTGAACCTGGTGGAAAACAAACTGGAAGAGTTGATTAATAAGCTTCCCAAAACTTCCGGTGATGCCGCACAACAGGTCAGCCGGGAAGCCAATAATGTGGTGCTGAGAAGCGGCGCTGTATTAAAACAATTCGGTGATGAGTTTGTAACACCGGAACATTTGCTGCTGGCATTGGTACAGGGTAATGACTCCACAGCCAAGTTGCTGAAAGATGCCGGGCTGACTGAAAAAGGATTGATCACTGCCATTAAAGATCTGAGAAAGGGATCAACAGTTACTTCCCAAACACAATCACAGGAGTTCAATGCACTGAATAAATACGCCAAAAATTTAAATGAACTGGCAAGACAGGGTAAACTCGATCCGGTGATCGGCCGTGATGAGGAAATAAGAAGAACACTTCATATTCTTTCAAGAAGAACAAAAAACAACCCGATACTGGTAGGGGAACCCGGTGTAGGTAAAACCGCCATTGCAGAAGGTATTGCCCATCGAATTGTAAACGGCGATGTGCCCGAGAACCTGAAATCAAAAATTATTTATGCGCTGGATATGGGCTTGCTGATCGCCGGTGCCAAATACAAAGGTGAATTTGAAGAAAGACTCAAAGCTGTTGTGAAGGAAGTAAGTACCAGCGATGGAGAGATCATTCTGTTCATTGATGAGATACACACATTAGTGGGTGCAGGTGGCGGAGAAGGCGCCATGGATGCAGCCAACATTCTGAAACCTGCACTCGCCAAGGGTGATCTGAGAGCCGTTGGCGCCACTACATTAAATGAGTACCAGAAATTTTTTGAAAAAGATAAAGCGTTGGAGCGTCGTTTCCAGAAAGTGTTGGTGGATGAACCCGATGTGGAAGATGCTATTTCCATTTTACGGGGTTTGAAAGATCGTTATGAAACGCATCACCATGTACGTATAAAAGATGAAGCGATCATTGCAGCAGTGGAATTATCTCATCGGTATATCACAGATCGTTTCCTTCCGGATAAAGCGATTGACCTCATCGATGAAAGCGCCGCCAAGTTGCGACTGGAAATGAATTCCATGCCGGAAGAACTGGATACACTGGAAAGGCAGATTCGTCAGCTGGAAATTGAAAGGGAAGCGATCAAAAGAGAGAATGATGATGAAAAACTGAAAACACTGAATACCGAGATCGCCAATCTTTCTGTGGAAAGAGATACACTGATGGCAAAATGGAAAGAAGAAAAAGAACTCGTGGAAAAAATACAAACTGCCAAAGCACAGATCGAAGAACTCAAGCAACAAGCGGAGCGACTGGAAAGAGAAGGTGATTACGGAAAAGTGGCAGAGATACGCTATGGTAAAATAAAGGAGCAGGAAAAAATAATTGAGGAGCTCAACCAGCAACTGGCAACCAGCAATGAAAAAAGATTATTGAAGGAGGAAGTGGATGCAGAAGATATTGCAGAAAGTGTGGCCAAAGCCACCGGCATACCTGTTGCCAAAATGCTCCAAAGCGACCGGGAGAAATTATTACACCTCGAAGAACACCTGCATGAAAGAGTGGTGGGACAGGATGAAGCGATCACTGCTGTGGCAGATGCAATACGCAGAAGCCGTGCCGGTTTGCAGGATCCGAAAAAACCTATTGGTTCTTTCATCTTCCTCGGTACTACCGGTGTGGGTAAAACAGAACTGGCCAAAGCATTAGCCGAATACCTGTTTGATGATGAAAGTATGATGACCCGCATTGATATGAGTGAATACCAGGAAAAACATACCGTGTCAAGATTGGTGGGTGCACCTCCGGGATATGTAGGATATGATGAAGGCGGCCAATTAACCGAAGCCGTGAGAAGAAAACCCTACAGTGTGGTATTGCTGGATGAAATTGAAAAGGCAAACCCTGATGTATGGAATGTATTGCTGCAGGTTTTGGATGATGGAAGATTAACTGATAACAAAGGCCGGGTGGTGAATTTTAAGAACACTATCATCATCATGACGAGTAATATCGGTAGCCACCTGATACAGGATGCTTTTGACGGAGTTACTGAAAAAACATTGGATGAAGCAACCAGCAAAGCGAAGGTGGAAGTGATGGGATTGCTGCGGCAAACCATACGACCTGAATTCCTGAACCGGGTGGATGAGATCATCATGTTCCAGCCCTTACTGAAAAAAGAGATCATGGGTATTGTGAAGATCCAACTGGATCACCTGAAAAAACTGGTGGCCGACAGCGGCATACAGTTACAATTCAGTGAGTATCTGCTGGAATTTTTAGCCGACCAGGGATTTGATCCGCATTTCGGAGCAAGACCTTTGAAACGTTTGATACAAAAAGAAATTGTGAACCAGCTTTCCAAAAGAATACTGGCGGGTGATGTGGACAAAACAAAACCTGTATTGGTAGATGTGTTTGATGGGGTGGTGGTATTCAGAAATGAAGCGGTAGCTGAAGAAACGAGGAAAGAGAAAGGGAAGAAAGCTACAACGAAATAAAGAAAGTTTGATTTTTAGAATAAGCCCTGGCGAAAGTTGGGGCTTTTTAATTGAATTACTTTTCGCCGACCAACCTAAGCATCATGTTGAGGTATAACAGAAAAATTATTTGAAAACATATTCTGTTGCTCATCCGTGTTCGGTCAAGCCGGATATGTAGCTGATAGTAGTATTGCCGATGAGGATTTATTCATCGCCTCCTGCTGACGCAAAACTGAATGTTGGCTGTAGTATTTTCTTGTCACCTAAAAGTCTTTCAATTCCTTTTTTGCGGCTGTATGTCCCAACTCAGTTGCTTTTTTAAAATAATATTTCGCCCAACGAGTAGATTGCTTCACGCCTTCTCCATGTTTGTAACAAAGTCCCAAATTGTATAACGCTTTGCCGTCATTTTTAAGTGCCGCTTTTTTGTACCAATACACAGCCTTTTTCTCGTTCTTCTTTGTCCCTTGTCCATAGAAGTAACAATAACCTAAGTCTCGTTGAGCTTCTGTGTCACCTTTTGAAGCAGAGAGTGCAAACCAATGAACTGCTTTCTTATAATTCTTTTTTACTACTTCACCTTTTTTATAAAAAAAGCCAATGTTGTACTGACTTTCCATGTGTCCACTTTTCGCAGCTTTTAAATACCAAGTGTAGGCTTTTTTTATGTCTTTGTCAACGCCATAGCCGTTGTCAAAACATACACCAACATAAAACTGTGAACGTATGTGTCCATTTATTGCTGCAAGGTGCCAACATGCAAATATGTTATTCCAGTTTTTCCTTTTGCTTTTTGTTTCAAAAGCAAGGTTATAAGCATAAGCAAATTGTCTTTCCTGTTCAGCCTTGCTAATTCGTTCCGTCACCTTAAAATGCTTTGAATTTATTGTCGTGGTTGTGTCTCGTCAATATTACAGCCAACGGCCGGGGCTTTGCGCAGCTTGGGTATTTGGTGCTGTGTCAGACCCCATGATGTAAATTAATGAACGAAAATTTAAAAGCTAAATAAATTTGTCTTAGTAAACGGTCCAGCCCATAACTGAAGAATGATAGCGAACCGCTGCTGAAAATTGTTTGTCCTGCCCAGGTTGCCGCAAAACCCGATGTTGCACGCCGTAATTCATCTATTCATTATATTTTCTCTGATTAATTCAATTTCTTCTTTTGTGATGTCAGGGAATGTCATGCACTCCCGATTATTAAAAACTTCTTTTAACTTGATATGCATTGAGTCATTCGAAACAGAACCTCTGTTCGTGAAGAATTTATAAAGCCACTCTGATGTCCTGTCTTGCATTAGGTCCTTTAAAGCTGGGCCTTCAACTATTTTATTCATCGCATGGCAACTTGCACATTTCTGCATAACAAGTGTCTTGCCTGTTCCGTTCGGATATTCTTTGAACTTAGACATTGTCAACTCACTGTTAATCGTTGTGTCACTTTCTTTAAATACGATTGATTTGAAGATTTTAAGAATTGTGTCTGTGCTTTGAATGTTGTGTCCACTGATGCTAAACTTGTCGTCCCTGTTTACCGGAATATACATTCTGATATAACCGTCACCTGGCGTAATTGGAATTGCAATCCTTGCGATTAAGCCGTTGATTGTATCTTGTCCGAACTTATGTTTTTTAGGGTCTTCGTCTCCGATGTCGGGGCTATACCAACCATAGTCAAAAGAAAGGGTGTCTTTGCCGTTTGTTAGCCCGCCAACATAGCTGTCAATTCCCGTTCTTTCAATTTCAGTCCAACCGCTTGGTGTCTTGAGTTTGAATGAACCAAAATCAAGTGTCTGCCATTCGGAAGTTTTTGTCTTACAGGAAGCTGTCAGGATAAGAAGTATTGTAAATAAACGCAGTCTCATTATTATGGCGTGCAACGTTCAGGGCTTTGCGTTCGGCGGGACGGATTTATTCGTCCCGCCCGGTGCTAAAACTGAATAAAGATATAAAGATGAGAACATATTCTGTTGATGAGTTGAGTTGCGTTGGGTCGAGCCCGAACCGCAGTACAGCAGAATTACTGCTGATGATTGTTCCAACGTCCAGCCCCACTATTGGCAATACCAATGTTGGCTGCTGTTTTTTTGTGGAGAGCACATGGCCATTAATACTTGAAGTTAGAAAATGCTGCGACTAAGAAACCCAAACTAAGTCCGCCTAAGCAGGCTTCAATCGCTGAAACAATTCTTAAAAATCCTGATGGCGTAAAGTCACCATAACCTAATGTCGTAAATGTTACTGTTGAATAATATATACTGTCTAAAAATGAAAATGATGTTTCCTTTGGCGGCATATTTATATTCGAATGCCCCATTAAATAAATAAGGGCAAAAAGAAAAATCAACCCGATTGAATTTCTTACAACTCTAAATGGCTTTCTGCCATAACCCCAATAGAAGTCGTTTAACCATAGGAAGAAATATTTGATAGTAAATAGTAACGAATGTTTCGCTTGAGTTATCAGCTTTTCTTTTTTTGTCTGCTTAAAAAGTGATGCTTGTGGGTAAAGAAATATTTCTTTTCTGATGCGTTGTCTCTCCATTGATTTCTCAAGTAGGAAATATTCTATGGCTTTCTTGTCATCACCATGTTCTGCATAAACTTTTTTAAACGTACGGTATGTGTTTTCAAAAGATAAATCGTTTTTTGAAGATTGACGAGCATCTACGTTATAAAATGTACAAGCATTGAAGTCAAGATTAAAATAACCACCATAAATTGAAACCATCCTAAAATCTGTATCGTAAGCTTTCCCGTTAACACCACAAAAATTGAACTGCCATTGTTGCAAAGATGAATTTGCAATATGCAGATTTGAAATGCTACAGTTATTCAAAACGACAAGCGCAAGGTCAAGGTTTTCACATTCAAGATGATCCAAGAAACTGTTTTCAAATATCAATTGATGTCCCTGGGTTGCCATTCGTCCGGACAATTTTAAATATTCGGCATTGACAAACTCAAAATATTTTGGCTTAATCAAATTAAAAGCATCAGGCTCAACCTCAATTCCACCAACCTTTAAAAGCTTAAGACCATTTAAGATCGTTACCTCGATTGCTTGAGGGAAACCGACTGGATTGGATTTTGATGGTCTTGATATTATTCCATTATCCCTCCAATCTTCCATTATGCGTATACCTTTTGAATTGCACCAATCAATATATCCAATGAAAGAGGATACTACTTTGTGGTTAACTGGATTTGGACCAAGATTGTAATACTTGTTGTCAATATTTTGATATGAAATAAATTTCGTTTTTTCATTTTCCCATGTTCGTTCCACAATAAATTTTCTCTTGTCCTTTGAAGGATTTGGATTGATACAATTACTTAGTCCAAAAGAAATTAAAAGATCGTCAGTAAAGTTTGTCTCCTTCTTCCAGTCTTCGAACCCTTTAAGGTTTTGAGAAAAAAAACTAAGGATTCTTGGGTAATCGTGTTTCACTCTCCATTGATAAAAAGTTTCCGGTGTGATTTCCCATATTTCATGCGGTTCAAGAATTGGTTTATCAATGATTGATTTTAATTCTTCAGCCGCCCGTTCCGCTTCAATTTCTTGATGTATTTGATATGGTGTTTTTTTCATCGTGAAGGTTCTTTAAAATAGCAGCCAACGTTAAAGCATTGGCGATGTGGCGGTATTCATTAAACGCCCGGAACCAATGCTGATTAAAGATACAAAAGCCCATTGTTTATTCTGCTGCTCGGCGTTATTCGTCTGCCGAAACTGAAGCTGATTAGCGAACAAAAAGCTGAGAATATATTCGTCGCCCCGCCATATTGCCAATGCAATGTTACCTGCTGTTATTCGTCGCTCCGTTTTAAATATTTTATCGGAACATTGTCTGTCAACCAAACGCCATTGTCAGAGATGAAGAACTGGAAATTATCGTTATACATTTGTTCAGCAAATACT
The DNA here is from genome assembly GCA_035328345.1 of Chitinophagaceae bacterium. Classification (GTDB taxonomy): domain Bacteria; phylum Bacteroidota; class Bacteroidia; order Chitinophagales; family Chitinophagaceae; genus JJ008. Next base: position 79,417 of record DAOLIV010000016.1, read on the forward strand.
TTAAAAACAAATGGCTTTCCGTGACGTTGCCCAACTTTGATTGCAGTTTCTATATCGCCACTTAGATGAACGT
>DAOLIV010000017.1:0-79125 GCA_035328345.1 Chitinophagaceae bacterium
TTTTGCCGATCCATTATTTTCATACTGAAAATCAAACTATGGCAATCCGGATATTTATTACAGGCGGAACTTTTGACAAAGAGTACAATGAAATAACCGGTCAGTTATTTTTTAAAGATACGCATATGCAGGAGTTGCTCGAAAAAGGACGGAGTAAAGTTCGGGTCGAGATCAGAACACTGATGATGATTGACAGTATGGAGATGACAAACGAGGACCGGGAACTGATCGCCTATCAATGTAACAATTGTGATGAAAACCAGATTGTCATCACACATGGAACTGATACTATGGCTGAAACTGCTGCATTATTGGCTGAAAAAGTGAAGAACAAAACAGTGATACTTACCGGCGCTATGATACCCATTAAATTCGGAAGTTCAGATGGGCTTTTTAATCTTGGCAGCGCTTTGGCATTTGCACAAACCTTATCACCGGGAGTGTATGTCGCCATGAACGGACGCTATTTTACCTGGGACAATGTGAGAAAGAATAAGCAAACCGGAGTTTTTGAAGAGATAAAATAAGGGACAACAACTTGCTTGTTGCTGCCCCTCACTGGTTTATCGGGTAAAAACAAACTGGTTTCTGCGAAAAAAATTCTTTTCATCGTCGAACTTTACCATCTTGGTCATTCTGAAATTATTTTTTCTGATCTCAAGAACATGATGAAATGTGGCCCACTTGTTATCATTCCCATCAGGTCCTCTTTGCTCTAAAACAATTTTCAAGGTCCCATCGCTTTCCACTTTACGATCCAGCACTTTCATGTCGTTAATCACTTTTCCATCCTCTGAAATTTTATAAATATCCGAACCCCCTTTACCTGATTCACCGGGAAACCGGAAATTGAGCTCAAACATATTCGATCCGGTAACCGAAGCCGTCATTGTTGTTGAAATACTTTCTTCTGTGTTGCTTGTATAATCCAGATAAGTCAGCTTCCCGGACCAGTTTCCTTCTAAAGCCTTGAAATCATTTGTACTTACTTTTTGTGAAAATGCTGAGGCTGCAATAAAAAGCGTTGATAAAATGATGAATGTTTTTTTCATAATAAATGTTTTGAGGTTTAAAAAAATATTTCCTCAAAACTCTGCTATCAAAGGAGGCAGGTCGCTGCAAAAGATGATTTGAGGCATATTAAAAGAGTATCAAGTGATAATCTGAAGCATCAAATTATACCAGACATAATTTATTAGCACGGATAATGGTTTAAAGAGGTTTTCGAATACCAATTCAGGGCTATTTATTATTATGCAGCCATTCCTTTGGACTTACCCCGGTTATTTTTTTAAAAGAACGGTTAAAAGTGGCTTTAGAATTAAAACCACAATCATAGGCTATGCCCAACAATGTTTGAGATTGATGTTCTCCCCTTTTAAGCTTTTCAATTGTTTCCTGGATCCTGTAGGAATTGATAAAATCATTAAAATTTCTTCCGGTTCCATCATTAATAACTTTTGATAGAACAGAAGTGTTGGTGTTCAACTGGTTTGCCAGTTCGCCAAGACTAAGTGATGCTTTCAGGTATGGCTTTTTTTCCCGCATATGTATCAGAAGTTTTTCCTTCCATTCATTTTTTTCTGGATCTGTCCTTGTATCTTCTTTTTGAATAGTTCCCGGCAAAGATTTTTCGGGAATAAAATTAAGCTTATGTAATACCCTGGGTTGTGTAAAATATCCGGAAATACTCAGATAGTAAGTAGCCAATCCCAGGAACAAATAAGAATACCAATCAAATACATAAGAAGTTCCCCTGATTAATTCAATCATGTTAAACAGAAAAATTATTAATACCCCGATGATTATTGCATACAAAATATTTCTTAGCCAGCTAAAACTGATTTCTTCATTATCAGAAAAATTCTCTTTTATATATTTTTTATATGACTTATATTCTTTTAATGTCAGATACAGATAATAGAAGAATACCACATAAGAGATAAATCCTGCTAAAAACTTTTTATCTGATTCCGCAAAAGGTCCTTTAGTTCCAAATTGGTTTTCTTCGCTTACAGGAAATGGATAATAAAACGTGTAATCAATAATGAGTTTTGAAACTATAAAAATGATCCACAATACAGGTATCAACAAATGTACCCGGTGCTTCTTTTCAAAATGAAATTCCGCATTTGTAAGGCTTAAAAAATAGAAATAAAGTAAAGGACCGATGAGAATGATGTTATTAAAAGGAAAATAGAACATAAAGCTGGTCAGCCCGTCATGCGTCTCATACCAACCGGCAAAACCCAGCATCCAGAAAGCAATCTTAATCGCATTCAGTAAAAGAATGAATCCAAGGATCCTATCACTCAGTTTTTCTTCCCGCCAGCCCCTATACAGGAGTAAACCTGCAAATATTATTGCCTGGATAAAGGGCGGCAGTAAGAGTGAGCTATAAATGTTGAAATCAAAACGCATGTCTTCAAGAAATCAAATAAAATAAATACATGCTTACCGCACTAAATATCAATGTCTCAAATTATGAATTGAGCCAAAAAAAACAAGCCGCCGGAAAATTCCGGCGGCTTTATAACATCAGGAAGAAATATTAGTTCTTGGGTGTCTCTAATAATTTAAAGAACTGATCAAGTTGGGGCAGAATAACGATCCTTGTTCTGCGATTAGATGCCCTTCCGTCACGGGTACCATTGTCGGCTATTGGTTTGTATTCACCCCGGCCAGCTGCAGCCATTCTTGTTGGGTCTAATCCATATTGATTTTGAAGAATTCTTACCACAGCAGTAGCTCTTTTCACACTGAGATCCCAGTTATCAAGCAACACACCGCTCTTATAAGGAACATTATCTGTATGTCCTTCCACCATAAATTCAATATCAGGTTGATTTTTCAATACAGCCGCTACTTTTCCTAAAACTGTTTTTGCTTTGCTGGTTACTTCATACTTACCTGTTGTAAATAATAACTTGTCAGAGATATCTACGTATACAACTCCCTTATCAACCTTGATATTAATATCCTCATCATCAAGATTGCCGATAGCTCCTTTGAGGTTCATGACCAATGCCATGTTCAAAGAATCCTTTTTGGCCATTTGCTGTTGCAGCGTTTGGATATATGCGTCTTTTGCGCCGATATTATCCATTGATTTTTTAATGCTTTCTGCCTGTGCTGCAGATATTACTGAAAGGTCTTCCAACTGCTTTAATGCCTGGTTATTATTGGCTTTCAGAAAATCAACCTGGGAGGTAAGGTCCTTAATACGGGTATTCTGCAAAGCAAGCTGTCTTTCAAGATCCTCTTTCTGGCGGCTAAGTGTTCCTTTTTCTGTACTGCAATCGCTCAGATCGCTTTCAGCGGTTTTATACTTTTCCTGTAAAGCGGCATAATCAGACTGTGCTGTTTTATATTTCTTGCTGCTTACACATGAAAATAGTGTTACCGATAAGATTGCGGTCACAAAAAATAATTTCTGTTTCATACATTAATTTTATAAAAGTGTGATTGTGAGTCAGGCTGCGAAATAAGGGCAATTACGGTAAAGGTAAAAATTGAGGTACTTTAATCGTGAGAATTTATGAATTCTTTTGGAAATCAGCTCTCATTGATTGATTAACAGTTGTTTCTTGTAATACTTATAAATAAAAGAGCCGGGCAGTGCCCGGCTCATGTTGAAATTTTTTTTTACTATTTTTTTATTCCCATTGCCCTGTTTATGGTAAAGCCAAGTGCCATATTCTTGAGAGAAATATCATAATTGTTTCTCGCCAACTGGTCTATATTAGATGAGTTAGTAGTATTCCCAATGTAGAATTGGAAAAGGTGACCGCCGGTATTAAATTCAATTCCAAGAGAAAGCAGGTCGGGCTTGTAATTAATAATATTTCCATTTTTATCAATCAGGTTCTCGTACATATTCAATTGACGTGAATATTCAAAGGTTAAATTCTTTTTATCTGCAATTTTATATTTACCGCCTATTCCTAATGACCATACTGCATTACTGTTATTGATACCATAAGGGACTATGTTGAAATAGACCAAAGAAGGTGTTAACTGCAATGAGAATTTGCTGGAAAATTTTCTTGATATCAGCAACTGATTTAAAAATGAATATTTGTTCCAGGTAAGTGAAACGGAATTATCTTTTGCTGCATTTACATTAACCAATGAAAACCATCCTATAGTTACCGGAATGTTCTTTTTGCCCGTCTGTTGACGCAGGATTTTAAACTTAGCCCATCCTTCATAACGGGACCGGCCCGCTGCAGCAACACCGAGATTCATCCAGTCAGTTGGAGAATAATCGAAAGATAAATAAGTATAAGCAAGACCGGAGTTGAGTCCAAAAAGCTGTGCAAAATTATCCTGTGTGCTGGCATCTTTATTCCAGATAGGGCTGAAGTGGTGAGATATCATAAACTGCAGGTAACCTTTGCTCACAATCTCTGTGCTTTGCATGTTTATGATCTTTGTTGAGTTAAAGGTTGCCCTTGTAAATTTTTGTTTTGGTGCTTCTTTTTCTTCTGGTTCATTGGTTTCCTGGGCCTTTACAATTACTGCTCCATAAGCAAACCAGAAAATCAGGAGGAATAATATCTTTTTCATAATACTTTTTATTTAAAGTCAATACAGTTATTTCAATCTTACTGGGGCTGTCCCTGGTTAATCCATTCTTTGAACTTATTAATAGTGCATGTTGTCAGACTCAATGCTCCTCCCGGGTGACCCTGGCTTCCTCCGCTGTTCATAATAGTAACCAGTGTGGTCTTAACCTGCACCAATTTGTTATAATCAAGAGCAGCAGCAATGCCTCCATGGCAGGTTGCCCCCTTACAGGTTGTTGTATAAATCGGTAGTATATCATTGGTATAAGTCAGGCTTCCTGTAACGGTGCATCCGGATCCGTCATCATAAGGATCTCCTTGTGCTATCCACCTTTGTATGATGTTCTTTTCGTTCGGAGCAAAATCAATCTGTCCCCCGCCCGGGTGAGAGCCGCCATTTACCCATGAGCCAAACAAGGATACTCTTGAGAGAATAGCATCATAAAAAACAGTATCATCATGTGAAAACTGAACAGCTCTTGTGGTTCCGTTATTGTGACATCCGCATGGACCTGCTGTTACGATAGGTACTACTTCATTACGAAATGAAACTTTCGGCAAGGCGAGAATATCTTCTTTATTTTTATAACAGGATGACAACAAATAAATCACCATGGAAGTCATCACAGCTGTTAATATTATTTTCTTTTTCATATCTCAGTTATTTAGAGTAGTTGACTTTTTAGGTTTATCATTTATCATCACCTGATCACATTGCCTGTTTTTCTGTATTTAAATATGCCGGCATTATTTAGTCCGTATTTCCATACAGCAGGAACATTGGGATCAGCAAAATACCAGGCCTTGATCAGGGCAATTTCATTTGGTTTCAACCCGCCATCACCAAAAGCCATATCACCCTGGTGGTTGGTTGCAAATACACCGGTAGCAGGATTAGCTAACAGCAGGGTGGAATCAATGCGTGAAACCATGGAACTGGTGGCGTTCAGGTAATTATTTTTTACAGTACCGCTGCGTACACTTTTCGGATACCAGATATCCAGCAGAATATCATCATACGTATTCAAAGGTCCTCGGGTGCTGATAGCGCCGTTAGCAAATGTTTTATAAGGTTTGAAACTTACATTGGCCAATGTATCTGCATAAAAAGTCCTTATGCTGTCTTTATATGCTTTCCAAACCTGGTTACGCAGCGTAACATTAGATATCTGACAATAATTCGTTGCAGATCCATTTGCCGGATTGATATAGATAAATTGAGTGGTATCGGAAGCGGTAAGCGGACCCAGCAAACCCTTACGGGCCCAGGAACCTGTTGCGGTAGCCTGGTTATGGCAATTGGCTGAACCACATCCATCAGCAATCAAACGAATTGCAGCAGGACGAAAATCATTAAGATCGGGGGTTTCTTTTGCACCATTTACAATCCAGTTATAAATAATACCCTTGTCCGTAGTGTTTAATTCATGATTAGAATTAACCGGCGGCATGGCGTTATCAAAATTGTTAGTAGTGATATACTCCCAAAGTTTACTTGCTGAAGGATTTCCGGGAGTTATATATTTCATGATATCGGCATAGGTATCAAATTTGGGTTTGATAGGTCCTCCATGACAATTGGAGGTTCCGCAATATTCATGAACAATAGTTTGTACGCTCCTGTATTTGATTACATCATTAGCATCTGAAGGATTGTCAGATGGAGTGATCGTATTGCTTTCATAAAATGGAGCAAAGATTGTTGAGTCGGCAGTTCCAGTATAAGTCCTGTCAAGATCTTTTATAATATCTCCTGCTTTCCGGCATTGGAAAACAGACATTGTCAGGAACATGGTTGAAAGGAAAAGAACTGCCAATTGAATTGATGAAAACTTTTTCATATTAGTCAGTTTGAAGTTTGTCTTTGTCGTAGTGATTTCAATTTTCGTCCGGGCTTTATACCTCAGAACGGCTCAAAACTATTTTTGGGGCTCTGACAATTTCATGACATGTAGTGTGCCTCTGCATGACTTTAGTCACACCCATTTGTAATGTCTGTCAAATCCACTTGTGTGACAATTCTCACTTGAACTGTTGATGTCTGTCATGAGAATGTCAGCCTGTCATAGATAAGTTGCACTGCCAAAAAATTGGTCATTACAATTTCAAATCTTATGGGACAAATAAAAAAAGATGCAGACCGGTCACGCCGGGATTTCCTTTCTCTTTTTATGGGCAAACAATCTGAAAAGATCAAAGCTGAAACAACAAAAATGCTTACAGCAGACGGCAGATTGGTAGAGGTCGATAAAAGCATTGTGAGTGCGGCAAAAGAAAGGCACAAGGCCACTAATAAGAGTATTTACGACTGGATGAAAAACCCCAGCAAAAAAAGTAAGTAATGCAATCACCCAAAAAAGAAACAATGAAACCAGAAGAATCTATTGATAAGGGCAGGCGGGATTTTTTAAAGACCGCAACGTTGGTTGCAACCGCTACAGTTGCCTGTGGTAGCCTGACCTGCTCCTGTTCATCCAAAAAAACAACTGCAGGTGAGAAAGTGAAACTATTGTCACCGGATGGAGAAATCGTTGAAATTGATTCTGCCTATCTCAATCACCAGGAACACATGGCTATCGTTTCCAAACTGGAGGCCAGGGAAGGAATTGCCGGTAAAAAGTTTGTAATGGTGGTTGATCTGGCCCGTTGCAAAAATGCCCGTAAGTGTATTTCTGCCTGTCAGAAATGGCACTATCGTCCGGAAGAAACCGAATGGCTGACCATTAAATTAATGAAGGATAGTGAAGACAGTGCTCCCTATTGGTTTCCCAAGCAATGTTTTCATTGTGACAACCCTCCTTGTGTGAAAGTTTGCCCGGTTGACGCAACATTTAAAAGACAGGATGGCCTTGTGCTTATCGATAATGAAAGATGTATTGGATGCAAATTTTGTATGGCAGCCTGTCCTTATTCAACAAGAGTATTCAACTGGAATGAACCAGAACAACCACTAGATATCAAAAATTTAATTTCAAATCCTGAAACAAATATTCCTGCTAAAGTTGGTACTGTTGAAAAATGTGACTTCTGTCCCGACAGGGCTAGAGAGGGGCTGCTACCTCCTTGTGTTGAGGCCTGCCCAAATGGAGTTTTTTATTTCGGTGATGAGAATGAAGACACCGTAAGCAATGGTGATGAAACATTAAGCTTCAAACAACTGATCAAAGACAGGGCAGCTTATCGATATATGGAAGAGCTGGGAACCAAGCCAAGAGTTTATTACCTGCCTCCTAAAGACAGGCAATTCCCGGTTGAAAGAGGATATGAATCATTAAGTGACGATCTGAAAGAAAGGTATAAGGATTATAAAGATTTCTTCGAATCAAAAAAGGAGAAGGAATAGTGCACAATATTTTATTCTAAAAGAATAAACCAATTATGGAACTAACTAATTACCAGAAAGAAGCTTTTAATTACCAGCGCAAAACCATAGAAAAATATGGCAAAAGGGCATGGAGCTGGACACTCTTCTATCTTATATGGATACTGGCAGGGGGGTATGCCCTGTATTTGCAAATAGCCAAGGGACATGGTGTTACAGGCATGCGGGACAATGTTGTTTGGGGATTATATATCGTCAACTTTATATTTTTTATCGGTATCAGTTATGCCGGGGCAATTATTGCAGGACTACTACACCTTTCAAAAGTTCCCTGGGGCAAGCCGATTGTCCGCCTCGCACAATTAATGACGATCATCTCAGTAATTGTCGGGCCTGTTTTTATTCTGCTGTGTGTCGGAAGGTTTGATCGTCTCCATTATCTTTTTATTCACCCCAGATTGCAGTCTCCGATGACCTGGGATGTAGTGGCTATCCTGACCTATTTTGTCGGTAGCGTTCTGTTCCTGTATATGGCTTTAATAAAAGATTTTGCAGTATATCGTGACGCTAACCTGAATGTTCCAAAATGGAAACAAAAATTATATAAAGCTCTTTCAATCGGGTATCGTGGTGCCGCAAGCCAGAAAAGACATCTTATTATATCTCAAAACCTGCTTGCAATAATATTAGTACCACTTTCAATCATCGTTGCATCCATTCTTTCATGGATATTCGGTATGACACTGCGGCCGGGTTGGCACAGTACAATTTTTGGTCCCTACTTCGTGTTAGGAGCTGTTTACTCGGGTTGCGGGGTTTTGATCGTTGCGATGTGGGTGTACCGGAAAATGTATAAACTGGATAAATACTTTACAGAAAAACACTTTACATACCTCGGATACATCATGATGGTTTTGGCTGCAGGTTATGGTTACTTCACTTTTTCAGAGTATTTCACCAGTTGGTTCGGGTCAGAAAAATGGGACAGCGAAGTGATCAACAAATTATTCAATCCCGCTGAATATGGCTGGTGGACATTATTTGCAAATGTGGCTGGTATAATTCTACCAATAATTATTGTGGCATTACCGGTAACACGAAAACCAAACTGGATAAGCATTGCTGCATTTTTAATGGTAGTCGCCATGTGGGTGAAAAGATACCTGATTATTGTGCCGACGTTGGAATCTCCGTTGTTGCCTATGCAGGATACCCGTGCAGCATATGTAAAGTATTCAGCAACCTGGCCCGAATGGATCTTAACTTTTGCAGGTATTGCAACCTTCCTTTTGTTCTTTACTGTAATGTCAAAATTTGTTACAGTGGTTCCGGTTTCAGGCCTTGAAGAAACCAATCATAAGCACCCGGAATCCAATCTTCATGTAGTAAGAAAAGAAGAAGTGCAACCAGCTTAAAACAGAGAATATGAAAAAAGAATTATTAAGAATAGAAAAAAAGGTGATAATGCCACAATCATTTTTCCGGAATGTACTCCTGGCAATAGTTTTAAGCCTGCCGTTTTATATTAACGCACAAACGGATAGTAGCGCAACAGAAGAAAGTGTTGATGAACCGGAATTGATAAGCCCTTCTGTTGATTTTGTAGCGGTTCAGAAAAGTGATAATACGCTGGATCTTAAAGCAACGGTGAGAGCAAAGGTCAACGGAAGTCTTACCAATCTGCATAGTTTAAAACTAAGATTCTACCAGGTTAGTGATTCTTCTGACAAAGAAGTAGGTACTGCCATAACTAATAGTAAGGGCTTAGCCGTGCTGAATATTAAAACTGAAAATGCTCCCGTTAATAGAGAAGGAGTCTATCACTTTAAAGTGCTGGTGCCGGCTAACAAATCAATGGAAAAGGGTGAGGAAGAGGTGAGTATAAAAAAAGCAAAGCTGATTGTAACTACCGTTGTTGAAGATTCAGTCCCCTCTCTAAATATTAAATTGATTGATGAAAGCACAGGAGAAGAAAAACCGGTCTCTGAAGCCGAAGTTGGAGTTTTCGTAAAAAGATTATTCAAGCCGTTACCTGTCGGCACAGGAACAACCGATGAAAATGGTGAAGCGGCCGTGGAAATTCCCTCAAACCTCCCCGGCGACGCATCAGGTAATATTCAGTTGATTGCCCGGCTTGACGATAATGAAACATACGGCAACCTTGAAGCAACAGTTACAGAAAAATGGGGTGTTCCGGTATCCGATAAACCTTTACGTCAGCCCAGGGCATTATGGAGTTCTAATCCTCCAATATGGATGTTGATTACCTTTATTGTACTGATGGCAGCCGTTTGGGGGCACTATATTGTGATCGTTTATGAACTCTTCCGGCTCAGAAAAGAAGAGCCAATAGTAAAAACAGATGCAACGAAATCATAATTTTAAAACATCAATAAATAAACTTCCAGCAATGAAAAAGAATGTAATCCTGTTATTCGGCAGCATGTTCATTTTAGCTCTTTTTGCTTTTGTTACAAAAAAAGCTCAGGAGCCCTGGCCCGTTCCCGATAAGTATAAAAATATGGCCAACCCGGTTGCATCCGACGATGCTTCTATTGACAAAGGCAAGGCCCTGTGGACCCAGCATTGTCAGTCATGCCATGGAAAAAAAGGGAAGGGAGATGGCCCCAAAGCAGCCCAACTAGATACGGAGTGTGGTGATTTTTCTAAAAAAGCATTCCAATCACAACCGGATGGTGCTTTGTTTTACAAAACATCTGAAGGAAGAAAAGACATGCCTTCTTACAAAAAGAAAATTCCTGAAGCTAATGATATCTGGTCTTTGGTGAATTTTATGAGAACTTTGAAATAATATCTTTGATACACTTCAAAAAGGGTTGTCCATGGACAACCCTTTTTTTATTTCATGGATAAAGCAACCTGTAATAACTTCAAATCTTTCAAATTTGTGCTGAACCAGATACCATGCCCACTTCCAGAAAAGCAGCCATAGGTTTTATTTTTGTCACTTTACTCATTGATGTAATGGGTTGGGGGTTGATCATTCCTGTAATGCCTGAACTTATTTCAGAACTAAAACATGTTCCGGTCAATGAGGCAAGTTCGTACGGTTCTTTTCTTTTATCAGCATATGCCATCACACAATTTGTTTTTGCACCTGTCATCGGCAATCTGAGTGACCGGTATGGAAGAAGGCCTGTTCTTTTAACTTCCTTACTGGGTTTTGGAGTTGATTATATTATTCTTGCACTGGCCCCTACTTATAGTTGGTTATTTGCAGGACGAGTTATTGCCGGCATTACCGGCGCCAGTTTTACTACAGCCTCTGCATATATTGCTGATATAAGTGCTCCCGATACAAGAGCAAAAAATTTCGGAATGATCGGCGCAGCATTTGGATTGGGATTTATTATAGGCCCCGCATTGGGTGGGTTAATTGCCGGATTTGGAATCAGGGCTCCGTTTTATGCTGCTGCAGGACTATGTCTTTTAAATGCCTTGTATGGATATTTCATTTTACCAGAATCATTACCTGCTGACAGAAGAAGAAAGTTTGAATTAAAAAATGCAAATCCTTTTGGCTCTTTACAATTCTTAAGAAAAACACCTTCGATCGGTGGTCTTGCAATATGTTTCTTTTTGATTTACCTCGCAGCTCAATCTGTACAGGGAAACTGGAATTTTTTTACAAAATATCGTTTTAACTGGAGCGAGGGAATGATAGGCCTTTCTTTAGCAGTGGTCGGGGTACTGGTAGGCGCTGTGCAGGCTGGATTAATAAGAATCATCAATCCAATATTAGGAAATGAAAAAAGTATTTATCTCGGTTTGCTTTTATATACATTAGGGTTAACATTATTTGCATTTGCAAACCAGGGCTGGATGATGTTTGTTTTTTTAATCCCTTACTGCCTGGGAGGTATTGCAGGCCCTTCATTACAATCTACACTTGCCGGACATGTTTCTCACAACAGGCAAGGCGAATTACAGGGAGCATTGACAAGCCTCATGAGCCTCACAACCATTATCGGTCCTCTGATCATGAATAATTTATTCAAATATTTTACAACATCAAAAGCGCCGTTTTATTTTCCGGGGGTTTCTTTTTTACTTGGTGCCATATTTATGCTAATGAGTGTTATCATTGCCTGGGGTGTATTAAGTAAAGAAAGAAAACTGTCTGAAGAAAAAATACAAAGTCCTGCCTAATAAATATTTCAGGGCATTCAATCAGAATCATACCAATTATTGATATGCAACAGAAGATAGAAAAAATAATTTTCTCATTTTTACACCACAAAATATCGTTACAGATAAAACTATTCCCTGCCCTTTGGTTCCACATTTAAATATTGAATATTATGTTACAGCAATCCAATTTTTTTACTGCAGAAACTGCACCTGCAAGAACTGAAATTGAAACATGGGTAAAACAAATTGCTTCACTGTGCGAGGCAGATGCTATTCACTGGTGTGATGGTTCGCAGGAAGAATATGACAACTTATGCCGGCTGCTCGTTAAAAAAGGAACATTTATTCCGCTGAATCCTGAAAAAAGACCTAACAGCTTTGCTTGTTTCAGTGATCCCAGTGATGTGGCAAGGGTAGAGGACAAAACTTTTATTTGCAGCCGTCGTAAAGAAGATGCTGGCCCCACCAATAACTGGATGGACCCGGATGAAATGAAAAAAACATTACAGTCTCTTCTTGGCGGCAGCATGAGAGGCAGAACATTGTATGTTATTCCATTTTGTATGGGACCTTTGGGATCAAAGTATTCAAGATATGGCGTTCAGATAACAGACTCTGAATATGTGGTAGTAAACACAAGGATAATGACAAGAATGGGAGAAGAAGTATTGCCACATTTGGAAAGAAAGAATTACGTAAAATGTATTCACTCTGTCGGCGCACCTTTAGAGACCGGACAAAAAGATTCTAATTGGCCCTGCAATCCTGATGTAAAATACATATCTCATTTCCCTGAGGAAAAACTTATCATTTCTTATGGAAGTGGCTATGGCGGAAATGCATTGATGGGGAAAAAATGCTTTGCACTTCGCATAGCTTCTACAATGGGGAGAGATGAGGGCTGGCTGGCAGAGCATATGCTGATCATGGGAGTGCAATCTCCTGACAAACAAAAAACCTATGTGGCCGCTGCATTCCCCAGCGCCTGTGGCAAAACCAATTTTGCCATGCTCATTCCGCCAAAAGAGTTTGAAGGATGGAAAGTAACAACAGTGGGTGATGATATTGCCTGGATCCATAAAGGAGAAGATGGCAGTTTATATGCTATCAATCCGGAAGCTGGCTATTTTGGCGTAGCACCGGGTACCAATTATGATACAAATCCAAATGCTATGGAAAGCATCAAAGCCAACACCATATTCACTAATGTTGCAATTACTCCCGATAAGGATGTTTGGTGGGAAGGTTTAACTAAAGAACCGCCGGCAGGATTAACTGACTGGCATGGTAAGCCATGGGATCCAAACAGTGGTAAACCTGCAGCACACCCCAATTCAAGATTTACAGCGCCAGCATATCAAAACCCGGCGATTGATAAAGACTGGGACAATCCTAATGGTGTTCCGATTGCCGGATTTATTTTTGGTGGCAGAAGAAGCACTGCTATTCCATTAGTATATCAATCTTTCAATTGGAATTTCGGCGTTTACCTGGCAACAACAATGGGCAGTGAAATGACTGCCGCTGCGTTCGGAGAGATTGGTAAAGTACGCCGTGATCCGTTTGCCATGTTGCCATTTATGGGTTACCATATTGGTGATTATGTAAACCACTGGATGCAATTTGGCCGTGACTTACCGAATGCTCCAAGAATATTTGGTGTGAACTGGTTCAGGAAAGATGAGAATGGAAAATTTTTATGGCCGGGATTCGGGCAAAATATCCGTGTGTTGAAATGGATCGTTGAAAGAATCAAAGGAAAGACTTCTTCTGTGGAGAGCCCGATGGGATGGATGCCCCGTTATGAAGATATCGATTGGACGGGTCTTGAAAGTTTTTCAAAAGAAAACTTTGCAAGGATCATGACCGTTGACAGGGAACTGAACAAACAGGAATTGCTTTCACACGAAGCATTATTTGAAAAGATGTATGACCGGCTTCCGAAGGAATTCTTGTTCATGCGGGAATTATTATTATCAGCATTGTGGCGTTCGCCTGAACATTGGGGGCAGCAGCCTGAACGAGGATAATCTTTAATTACTTAGCAGGGATCTTTTTCACCGCATCTTTCAAAGCGGCGACGTTTTTCTTTTCGCTGCCCACAAAAATTTTGTCATCTATTATAACTACAGGTCGTTTCAGAAAAGTATATTCATCCAGGATGTATTTTTTGTAATCTTTTTCTTCCAGCTTTTTATCTTTTAAGCCAAGCTCTTTGTATTTCAAGGCACGACGGCTGAAAAGCGATTCATAGCTGCCGGACATTTTTTTCATTTGCTCCAGTTGGGCTGCTGTGATCTTTTCAAACTTAATATCCTGCATTTCAAATCCTTTTTTATCAATTCCCGTTTCTTTGATGATAGCCTGGCAGGTGGTACAATTACCGAGATGATATATTTTTTTCATACTGCTATTACAATAAAGATGGCTGTTGGTTCACGAAGGGTAAATTGCTTTACTTTGTAGCTCTTATTACAAGCATTATGAGCAAAGATGAAGTTTTTAAGAACGAAATTGAAAAGCCCAGCGATTTTAAGTTCGGCGCTAATGTAGCCAAGGTATTTGATGACATGGTGAACCGGTCCGTTCCCTATTATGGAGAGATTCAGCGTATGATGGCGGAACTGGCTGCCAGTCATGCAGCAGAAGGAAGTTTTGTATACGATCTCGGTTGTTCTACCGGAACCACAATGATTGGTATGGATACGATGGTAAACCCGGAGATCCGTTTTATCGGTTTGGATGACTCACAGGAAATGCTGGACAAATGCAAATCAAAGCTGATGGAGATCGGCTTTTCCCGTGACTATGAACTTCGATGTGCAGACCTGGCACAGGGAGTTAAGATTGAAAATGCTTCGGTTGTTGTATTATGCCTGACATTACAGTTTGTCCGCCCCATTTACAGGGAAAGATTATTGAAGGATATTTTTAATGGCATCAACCCCGGTGGTGTGCTGATATTGGTTGAAAAGATCCTTGCTGAAGAAAGTAATTTCAATCGTGACTTTATTGACTATTATTATAATTACAAACGCCGCAATCATTACAGCGAACTGGAAATTTCTCAGAAAAGAGAAGCGTTGGAAAATGTATTAGTGCCTTATAAACTGAGTGAGAATATTACATTGCTTCGTGATACCGGCTTTGCTCATTGCGAAGTATTCTTCAAGTGGTATAATTTCGCCGGCCTTATTGCTACCAAAAAATAGTTCATGGTTAAAATCGGTAATTTTTTCTTTAAGTATCGTAACTGGATCTTCATTCTCTTTTACGGCGCCTTGTTTATTCCTTCATGGCCCCTGTTTCCGAAAGACAGATTCGGTGAACATTATTATATATGGCCGATTGCCATAGGCTTGTTTATTACCTGCCTTGGCCAATTGATCCGTGGATTGACGATCGGGCTGGCATATATAGTAAGAGGAGGTAAAGAAGGCAAGCCTTATGCAGAAGGATTGGTAACAGAAGGTATCTTCCGTCATTGCCGCAACCCATTATATGTCGGAAATATACTGATGCTGCTGGGTGTTGGCATTCTTGCGAATTCGCTTTTCTATGTAGCGATAATGATCCCGGTATTTTTATTCATTTACCAGGCAATTGTTCTGGCTGAAGAGAATTTTTTGCGGGGAAAATTCGGACCCGGTTTCGATGAGTATTGCAAAAATGTCAATCGCTGGTTTCCGGGATTGAAAGGGATCGGCAAAACATTCGGCAGTATGCAGTTTAACTGGAAAAGATGGATCTTAAAAGAACATACTACACAATTCATTTGGCTGATAGGTATCACATTATTATTGTTTCTCAATTATCCTGAACTGACCGGCCACGATGAAAACAGGAGAAACCTGCTGATCGGGATCATTCTCGGCACCCTGCTCATAATTTATTTATTGATACGCTTTTTGAAAAAAACCGGCCGTTTTAAAGAGTAGTTATTTGCTCAGTTTCTCCGATCTGCGAACAACCCTAAGCTATTAACTCCCAATCACAAACTGAAACCCGGATGGCTTTCCCGCCTTCGTAAACAATAACCCGTCGTTATTGTTATTTTTACAGTTCAATCAGTGAGTTATGATCAAAACAGGTAACCCTATCATCAGCATTTACACGGAAATGACCCCGAACCCGGAAACCATGAAGTTTGTGGCCAACAAGCTTCTATATCCCGGCAAGAGCATTGACTTTCCGGATGCTGAAAGTGCAAAACCGTCGCCTTTAGCCATCGAGCTTTTCGGTTTCCCTTTTATAAAAGCGGTTTTTATTGCCAGCAATTTTGTAACGCTTACAAAAACTGCTGAAACCGATTGGCAGGATGTGATTCCTTCTATCCGGCAGTTTCTGAAAGACTACCTGGAAGAAGGAAAGGTGGTTATTAATGAAGAAGAAATTGTTTCTATAAAAAAAGAAAGCAGCAATGAAGTTTCTGCCGATGATGATGATGTGGTAAAACGCATTAAAGAGTTACTGGAAAATTATGTGAAACCGGCTGTTGAAATGGATGGCGGCGCTATTCAGTTCAAAAGCTATGATGATGGTGTGGTGAACCTGATGCTGCAGGGTAGCTGTAGCGGTTGCCCTTCTTCCATGATCACTTTAAAAGCAGGAATTGAAGGAATGATGAAAAGAATGATTCCTGAAGTAAAAGAAGTGGTGGCAGAGGCTGAATAAGTAATTAAGTTTTAAAACTATTGAAGTAGCCCCGGAATTGATCCGGGGTCTTTTATTTTTCAGACTTTTCCCAGATCACATTTCTTGCTTTTAGATAATCCAGTATAAAACCAAAACATTCTTTGTGTTTTCCGATAAGCTCCGGAGGAAAAACTCCTTTCTCATTAAATAACCTTTTGGCTAAAAGATTCACAGCAGCGGTGCAGGTGTAGCCTGTTGTTCTTGCCATGGATGAGGTTTGTGTTGCTAAATCGTATTCATCGTATAAATCATATTCAAGGGTTTTATGTTCTCCTTTTAATATTATTTTCATCACCGTGAACTCTTCTTCATCTTCATTCAGCTTCCATTCATTAACCAGTAGCTGAGAAGTAAAATCCAATGGAGCGATCATTGTATGATTCACTTCAAGAGGAGTTGTATCAAAAAAACCGGATTGCTGCAATGCAATGATCAGGTCAATATGACCGGGATAGCGGAGTGTCTTCTCTTTCATATCCGGAATCTGTTTCATAGTATAGATCAGCGATCGCAGGCCATCTGTATTGAATGCTTCCAGCTTTCCGGCTTTATCAAACTGCAGAAACTCCCGGTCACTTAATGCAGGCTTGGTAACAATCTCTCCTCCTTCAACGAATCTTGCCGGTCTGATGTATTCCTGTATCACATCAACAGGAGAAAAAGGTGCTTTATAATAAAAGGGTGGCTTGGGATTTTTAGGTAGCCCCCCTACATAACATTCAAAGGAATCAATTTTCATTTCCTCATTATACCTGCCGAGAACCAGGTTGCTCATTCCCGGAGCCACACCACAGTCGGTAATAACTGTTACATTTTTTTCTTTGGCCAGCTCGTCAAGTTCCAGTGCATTTTCAGGGAAGAAAGAAATATCCACTACATTTTTACCGGATCTTATTACTGCTTCCAGAGTTTGATAGCCCATAAATCCGGGGACTGCGGTTACTATAAGATCAAAAGCTGAGAGCCAGTCAGGATATTTTGAATAATCGGAAAGATCGGCAACAACAGTTTTTACCGAAGCATCTCTTTCTTTCAGTGCATCAAGATTAGATTCACTCACGTCAAAAGATGTGACTGAATAATTGCTGGCAAGATCCATGGTGATGGCCCGGCCCACCATTCCCGCTCCCAAAACAGCAATCGTCATTGGCGTTGATTAAGGTGCAAATTTAGTTCGACTTAGTAAAGTTTTTGCTATTTCTATTTTTAGATTTTTGTGAAAAAAAATTTTCTGCTTTTTTTATTTTACATTACGGTGATATGAAATACAGTGTTTTAATAAAATCGATTCTATTTTTTTGCAGTTATGTAAATGCTCAAAAACTGAGATTAGTTTTACCAGTAGGGCATACCTTGAAAATTAATTCAATCCAGTTCAGCCCGGATGATAAATTACTTCTCTCCACTTCTCTTGATGGAACGGCCCGGTTCTGGGACACAAGAACAGGAGCAGAGCTTTTGTCTTTAGAAGATTCAGGTAGTGTCATAAATGCTATTTACAGCCCAGATAGTCATAAATTGGCACTTCTCTCTTTTACAGGTGTTAGTGTGTGGGATGCAAATACAAAAGAATTACTCTTCAGGCTAAAAGAACATTTCAATGTGATTTATGATGCCACATTCAATGGGGTAGGTGATAAACTAATAACCGCTTCGGGAGATAGTATCGCTAGAATCTGGGATATAAATAACGGAAGGCTTATACATGAATTAAAAGGACATACTAGTGAAGTTAATTGCGCTGCTTTCAGTCCGGATGATGAAAGAGTTGTAACTGGATCCAGCGATGGCACCTGTAAACTATGGAATTCTTACACCGGGGAATTGGTCGCAACAATGAAAGGCCACACAAGTGCCGTATATAAGGCGTTCTTTAGTCCAGCAGGAGGCAGAATTATATCTATTGGCTTCGACAGCCTTGTGAAATCATGGAATGGTTATACCGGGGAGTATATCGGGGAAATAAAAGGAATGGATCCGAGGTTTAAACGAGATGTAAATATAGTTTCTTATAATAATGAAGGTGATATATTGCTGCTGGCTGGTTACCTGTTAAGGATAGTGAATTTAAAGACAAAGGAAGTAATCGATAATATGAATGATAATTCACTAATTGATGGTGCTATTTTTAGTCCTGACGGTACAAAAATCCTTACTTCGGGTTTGGATTCCATTTGTCGTGTAAGAAATGCCAAAGATGGGAAATTACTAGTACGCACCTCCTTGCAACCTGGAAGAATAGAAAATATGGCTTTCAGTAATGATGGAAAAAAGATTGCTTTTGTCTGTAATGGAGAGATCAGAATTTTAGAAACCAGATCTGGCATTTTACTGAAAGCCATCAGAAATCATAATGATGCTGTAAAAGATATCGTCATTAGTACAGATGGAAAAACAATTGCAACTGCATCGATTGACAGGTCCATCAAAATATGGGATACAAACACTTGGGAACTGAAAGGTAATCTTGTTGGGCATACAGGATCTGTAAATACTTTACTATTTATCAGTCCTGGGAAAAATCTGCTTTCTACATCTGACGACTCAACCATACGAAAATGGAATCTGGAAATCAAAAACCAGGTGAAAGTCTCAGAAAAACTGGCTGGAAGAATTGAAACGGCCTCGTGTAGTCCGGATTTGAAAGAAATTGCCGTGGGAGCAGGCAATGATCTCTATCTAATGAATACTCATTTGGACATCAGGCTTCATATAAAAGCTCATACTCAAGCTATTGAGACAGCACTTTTCAGTCCTGATGGTAAAATAATTCTGACATCCTCCATTGACTCAACCGCAAAGATATGGGACGCTGTTTCGGGAAAGTTGCTTTATAAATTGGATAAACAGGATGGATTTTTATTCCGAGCCTGTTTTTCTCCAGATGGTAAAAATGTATTGTTTGAAAAACAAATCTTTAATAGTCAAAAATTGGAGGCATCGCAAGAAATTTATTCCTGGGATTATGAATCAGGTAAAATACAATTTCTGATCAGCGGCGGAGACCCCCAGTATGACAGATCAGGAAGGTTATTTTTTTGGAAAGATTTTTATGGTGATAATCCGGTGATGGAAAACCATGCTTCAAACAAAAAAACAGTTTTTAAAGAACCAGATGGTAAAAATTTTTATGCCTTAAAAACAAATATTGATTCTCATGCAGATTTTTTGTATTGCGCATCAGGGGATCATGTACAGAGATGCTGGGATCTGAAGACTGGAAAACTTGTTTTTCGTTTTTTTTCAATTGACAGTACAGATTACTTTATACAGTTACTTTCGGGGTATTACAAAGCCTCTGTGAGTGCCGCCAAACTCCTTCACTATGTCACCAAAGACTTAAAAGTTATTACGTTTGAGCAATTAGACGTAAAATACAACCGCCCTGATAAAGTGCTGGAAGCAATCGGTAATACCGATACAGCATTGATCAACTCATATCGCAAAGCCTGGGAGAAAAGAATCAAAAAGCTCGGTATTGATACTACGGCTTTCAGAGATGGTTACAGTGTGCCCGAATGTGATTTTGTGAACCGGGATAATATTGAGTTTGAACAAAAGAACGGAACACTGTCACTTCGCATCAAAGGTGTTGACAGTACGTACAAACTGGACCGCTTTAATGTATGGGTGAATGAAGCACCACTGTTCGGGCAAAGAGGGATCAGTATCAGAAGAAGAAACAAAAATGTAATTGATACAACAATTACAATTAAATTGTCGCAGGGAGAGAACCGGATTGAAGCTTCCATCACCAATGTGAACGGTACTGAAAGCTACCGGATGCCTTTAATTGTGAATTATACCCCTGCTGTTAAAGAAAAAGAAACCCTGCATTTTATCGGTATCGGTATGGATAAGTTTGCAGATCCGAAATACAATCTGCAATACAGCTCCAAAGACATCCGTGACCTGTCCGTGAAACTGAAACAGAAATATGGTGCCGGCATTACGATTGATACTCTCTTTAATGAAAATGTTTCGGTCAGCTCTGTAAAAGCATTGAAGCAAAAGTTATTTCAAAGTTCCGTTAATGATAAAGTGATCGTGGCTTATTCCGGTCATGGTATGCTCAGCAAGGATTATGATTATTATCTCTCTACATTCTCCGTCAATTTCGATAAACCGGAAGAGAATGGCCTGCCCTATGATGAACTGGAAAATCTGCTGGACAGTATCCCTGCCCGTAAGAAACTGATGCTGATCGATGCCTGTCATAGCGGTGAGGTAGATAAAGATGATCTTGTTACACTCAATGCCAGTTCTGATTCCCTGATCAAAGGATTAAAACCGGTAGCTTATAAAAAAGAAGGTCACCTGGGTTTGAAAAACAGTTTTGAACTGATGCAGTCTTTATTTGTGAATGTGGGCAAAAGCACCGGCGCTACCATTATCTCTGCCGCTGCGGGTACCCAGTTTGCTCTCGAAAGAAATGATCTGAAAAACGGTGTCTTTACCTACTCCATTCTTGAAGCAATGAATAAATACCCGACCCTTAAGATCAGTGAACTGAAAAAGATCGTTGGTGAAAGAGTGGAAGAACTCACCAAAGGTCTTCAGAAACCCACCAGCCGTAATGAGAATATTGCGGTGGATTGGGAATTGTGGTGAATTTTACTTTAAATACAAACGCATATCTGCTTTTAAAAAAGCGATATGCGTTTGTGCTAAAATGGATGAATGCTATTTTGCCGGTGGAGGAGGAGTAATACCCTTTCTGTTGGCCTGGAACATCAGATCAACCTTACCGTCCTTGTTGAATCGCCAAGTTTCCTGTAGTGTTGTCGAATCTACCATGCCCTGCGGATTAGTGTAAATCTCGGTTCCCCATATTGCTACCCAGTCTTCATTTCGGTCCGTACTGGTCACTGCAAAAACAGCATCCACAGTGGCTTTCATATTTTTTAATGAACTTCTGTATTGCTGCACTCCGGCCAGTACAGAATCGGTTAACCCCATCATTTGGGTGCCATCAGCCAGGAACAAAGAGAGGCTGTCTGCAAAATGCGGACGGCTTTTCGAAAGATCCCCATCATCCCACTCTCTCCAGAGTGCCAGAACGGTTTCCGTATTTTTTGAATCATCCATGACAAATGATGCTGAATAAGCCGGGGTAAACCCATACATGTTTGTTGGGGTCATAGCTTTTGGTTCTGCAGGCTCTTCCGCTGTTTTTTTATCGCTGCATGCCAAAGCAAACAGTGATGTAACAAATACAAGGAATTTTTTCATAACTGATTTTTTAGTGAATTTGATGAATTGTTGATTCAGTTATCAGTGAGCAGGGAGAAATAGTAGTCAGGATAGGATGCGAGAGAATACTAAGGTAACGGTTTTAAATAAGCCATGAATTTTCACCCGCCTCGCAATAAGGCTGGTGAAATAAAAAACCGGGACCCTTTTTAATGATCCCGGTATGAAACTATCAAATCTGTTTAATCACCGATTTGCTCCTGCAGCAATAAGGCCGTGCATGCATTCGCTAGTAAAAATCTTTCTGCGGTTGTTGTCCTGCCCATATACACCATTCCTTTGTCAATCAAAGAAACGGCGGCTTTGGTTTTTCCTTCCTTATCACGGAATTCAAAACCAATAGAACCTGCCAGGATATTTCCGGTCTTTCCTTTTATATCGGCCTTGGTTACAGGAACAATACTGTAATAATCATTCCTCCCCTTTGCCAGATAACCAATATATTTTTTAGGTGTTGCCTGTGATGCTTCATTATCTATCGCCATTTCCCAGGGACGGTTATCTTTTTCCGAAGCAAAGATCTGTACATAGAACATGCTGGATGATTTATACCCGATACCGAAAATATCCATCCCGATGTTCAGCACACTGTTCGGGTTCTTGCCGATCTCCAGGTCCTTTGAACTGAACCGGGAAACTGCAAACACCTGTGAATGGTTCTGTCCATCACTTAATTCATAACGGATGGTTTGCTTGCGATTTATATATTCGGTGGATATAATATTCACCCATTCCTGTTGTTCTCCGCTGATATATCCCAAACCGAATTTCATAGAATTTCCCTTGGTCCAGGAACGGCGTACCCTGTCGGTACTGAATTCACCAAAACTCATTTTTTGTTTGATCAGGATACCCTGCCTGCCTTTTACATTATACTCATCATAGGCGGGTTTCAGATCTTCACTCACTGCCATTTTTAAAGAAGTACAGCCCGTAACGAACATCGTTAAAGCCAGTGCTGAAATTAAAATCCTTTTCATAAAATAATTTTAGACAAAGATGTATGGTTAATTGTTAAGCGATTGTCAAGGCCATGGCAGTTGCTATTAGCCGGGATGAACTGTTCTGATAAAGGATGAAAGATTTTTTTAAATCCTGTAAACTGAACGACATTTTTTATATGATTGCGGTCCATTTTAAAAAAGATAACTTGCCACAATAATGAAGAAGTTTATCATTTTACTTGTAACATTTTATTTCAGCGCTGCGTTACCGGCGCAGGTCATTGATGAACTGAACGCCCCAAAAACATATTCAAAAGAACAGTTGAAAGCGGATATCGAGTTTTTGCTGCAAACCATTGAGCATGTTCATCCCAATCCCTTTCATGCGATCAGCAGGGAAAAAATGTATAAACTGAAAGACAGTGTCCTGAAAAGTTTTAGCGATGGCATGTCGGCACGGCAGGCCTGGCCCGGCTTTGCAAGAATAGTGGCTGCATTGAATGAAGGACACAGCAATCTCAATCCACCGGCTGATGATACACAGGGCCTTCAAAATGGTAAAACAATCATCTTCCCCGTTCTCATAAAGGAGTTCGATGGAGATGGGCTGATCGTTCGTTATGATCTGTCTGATGATAGTGTGATGGCAACAGGGGATAGGATCATCTCTATCAACGGCAGAAGCTCAAAAGATCTGATGAATTATTTCACTTCTTTTTACGGCGGATTAACAAATTGGCGCAACCTGCAGGTGATCCGTGATTTTGCCGGCAATTTATTGTTGCACGGTATCAATGCCCCTTATCGTATTGAGTACATTCACAATGGCGAAAAAAAGGAGATCACTATTAAGGGAACCACATTTCCGCAACTCAGGGAAAGAGCAGCCGCTGTCCGCAAACAATCCGGCGCTGCGGAGGTAAAAGCGAATTACAGTTTTGAAAGAATGGAAAACAACACCGGCTATATGAATTTTCGTTCCATGAACGATTATGAGAAGTTCAGCAAATTTCTCGACTCGGTATTTACAGATATAAAAAGAAATCCGGTCAATGGTTTGATCATTGACCTCCGCCAGAATGGTGGCGGCAGTTCACAATTGGGTGAAAAGCTTTTGGCTTACATCACTGACAAAGCATTTTTAATGAGTGCCGGGAGTGTGTGGAAAGTGAGTGATGAATACAAAGCCTTCATAAAGGAGCAGGCCCTTACCAATAAAGTATATGCATCAGGTTCCTTTCAGAATTACCTGAACTTTGAAACCGGGAAAATGATCAGCTTTAACAGCAACAAAGCCTACAAACCGGGCAATAATGGTTTACGTTATTCCGGGAAAGTTTGTGTGCTGATCGGGCCCAACACTTTTTCCAGTGCCAATATGCTGGCTAATGCCATAAAAGATTTTAAACTGGCTGCACTGATCGGTGAAGCAACGGGTGAACCCGGAAATGATTATGGAGAATTATACTGGAACAAACTGCCCAATACTCAATTGGGTTTTTCTACCTGCACCAAGCAATTCATCCGGGCCAACGGTGATAAGAACGATCCCAATCCGATACTTCCGGATATTGAAGTAAAGCAGGACCGGCACAGTACAAAAGATAATGTGCTGGAATTTGCGAAGGAATGGGTACTGAAAAAATAAAACTGTTTTATCTGAGAAAGAAAAGCAGCAGTATTCCCGCTATAAAGGCAAAATAATGCAGCAGATTTTTTTTGATGGTTTCTCCTTTATTGATCTGCGGTATCAGGTCTGATGCAGCGATATAAAGAAAATTTCCTGCCCCAAACGGCACCAAGTAATTGGTATTAACCTGGAAACGGGAAGAGGCAAAATATACAACAAGGCCACCCAGCAAAAAGGTAAGCCCGGATAAAAAATTATAAAGAAGCGCTTTTTTCTTATTCCATCCGCCTTGCACCAGCACTCCGAAGTCTCCCAGTTCCTGCGGTACTTCATGTGCTGCCGCAGCGATCCATGCAGCAATGCCCAAACGCACATCAATAATAAAAACACTTCCGATTGCTAGTCCCCCAATGAAATTATGAAGACCATCTGCAACGAGTATCAGTATCGTAACAGGTTCTTTATGATGAACAAGTTTTTTATGGCAATGATGCCAGTGCATAAACTGTTCCAGCGCCATAAATACTGCAAAGCCTGCAACTGCCAGAACAAAAACCGTCAACTGGTTGTTCATTTGCTCAATTGCCTCAGGTAGCAGGTGAAAAAAGGAGCCACCTATCAAACTCCCCGCAGCCAGTGCCACCAAAGGGAGAAGGATCTTTTGCAATAACTTCTCGGGTAAGATCAACGTTATGCTGCCTGTAAGGGCAATTGCTGCCATAAATATCCCGCTGAACAGTATCCAGTAAAAAGTTGTCATCCGATTTTAAAATATTGAGCCTGCTAAAGATTTAAAAAACTCTTTTTCTTAAGGTACCATACTTATCAGAACCAGTTGATTTATTTATGATTATTAGCAATATATCACCGGATCTCCCTCACTCAAAAAATCATGATTTCCTTGTTTTCTTTTTATAAATAAATTCAATGTCGCCGCGGATTGCAAAAACATGTTCCCGTTGTGAGTGGGGGTTGAATGTTATTGTTTTCGGGAAAAAATTTCATGGGCTCTTCAACCCGCCTTTTTCAGTTCCCTGAGTTTATCAAGGTAATACATTACTTCATCATCGCTTACCTGTTCAAAGTCTTCATAAAAAGCACCCACTCCGTAAAAAACATCCGGCACAAGAACTGCAACCACCTCATCTACTTCCTTCGAGAGTTTTTCAACAGCTTCAGCTGAAGCAACCGGAACCCCAATGATAATTTTCCCGGGTTTTCCTTTTCGCAATACATTCACGGTGCCTAATAAGGTGTTACCGGTTGCGATCCCATCATCAATTACAATAATTGTTTTACCCTCCTGGCTTTCCGGTTCCTTACTGCCCATAAAAGTGCGGTACATATCTTTCAGCTTCCGGCGGATCCTTTCTACTTCAGAATGTATATAATCGTCCGATACATATTCATGAGGAATTACAAAATAATCTGTAAGACTTGCGGCGCCAATCGCATATTCTTTATTCATCGGGTGCCCGATTTTTTTAGTGAGTACAATGTCCGCCGGAAACCCCAATTCCCTTGCAACTGCATAAGCAACCGGCACACCTCCCCTGGGAACGGCCAGTATAAGACCCTCCTCATTTTTGTATTTTTTTAATTTCTCCGCCAGCATCATACCGGCCTCTTCCCTGTTACGAAACATGTCTATAAAATTTAAGTCAGAAAAACAGGTATAATCCAACTGCCAGTAATATGGTAAATAAGTTAATTATTACTGCGGCAAGAAAAGTAACCAAAACAGTTTTTGCTGACAACCCTGAAAGACTCGGAATAAAAGTAAGATACATGGCTGCTGTTGCTAAAAACCAGAATACGAGATAGTTTCCTGTCAGCATTATCACATAACAAACAATTGGTGTGATTACTATGGCCTGAACAACCATACTTATCCCAACCCATTTAAATCTATTTTCAGAGAAACTTTCTGCATATATCCAGGATCTTAACAGATCGGGCCATCTTGTTTTGACCAGTGTCTTTCTTTCAGGAACATCATGACGAACCATTATCCTCCTGTATTCTTTTGGCCTGCTGATAGTTAATTGTGTTTTCATAATTGACAATATTTTTTTATTTTCTATTACCATCGTGTTTGAATTTCAATGCATAAAATAAGTTCTGCATTATCAATTTTCTTGATCCGATATCTTGAACACTTACTTTTCTACAATTGGCTCTAAATATTTTTCAAACCATTTGGCTGCCAGCACACAGACTTCTTCCATGGCACCAAATTCTTCAAATAAATGTGATGCTCCCTGCACAATTGCCAGGTTCTTTTCGCATTTAAGCCGGGCATATGCCTGCCGGTTCAACAACAGTACATCATGATCCAGTTCACCCACGATCAGAAGCACCGGAGCCTCCACCATATGTAATGATTCCATTGCCAGGTCCGGCCTGCCGCCTCTTGAAACAACGGCACTGATACCCGGCAACAATGCAGCAGCCCGTAATGCAGAGGCTGCCCCGGTACTGGCTCCAAAATAGCCGATGCGGCTTTTCTTTGCGGCGGGTAGTTCTCTCAGCCACTCAGTCGCACCGGCCAGTCTCTTTGTAAGCAGTTCAATATCGAACCGGTTATAATAATACCTGTCTTCTTCTTCTGTTAACAGGTCAAATAAAAGTGTTCCGAAGTTTTTCTGGTGCAGGTAGTCTGCCACCTGCTGGTTACGTATGCTTTTCCTGCTGCTTCCGCTTCCATGCGAAAAAATTACAATTGTCTTTGCATCCTCAGGTATAACAATTTCTCCTTTTACGCTGACTTCCCCGACCGGAATCTCTACCTCTTTATGTATCCGATATTTCATCGTTCACATTTTATCCGGGTAAAACAATAGGCGCCCGGGCTTTTATATTTATTTCATGTTCGGCCAGCTGGGACAGGCGATCATCAATTTGTTTTTCATTCACCTCGGCTTCATGAAATACCGCTGCCTGTTTTTCCATTCCCAGCGTCCGGGCAAAAGCCGCAGCAGTGCCATATATGCTGATCTTATAATGATTAATGATCTGCACAGCAGCAAGCAGGCAGGCATCTTTTACTTCAGCATCACCGCAATGCGAAATTTTCTCATCCGCTTCTTCAATCAATGCCTGCATTACCTTGTTCACCAGGCTTATTGAAGTTGCCTGCTCTTCTTCCATGAAAATTTCCATTTTTTGAAGATGTTCTTTCACAAAATCAAGATACCGCTGTAATACGTTTTTCAGCTGAACAGATGTTGCAGTATGTATCCACTCATTCAAACTATTTCTCAATTGCACTTCGGCGCTGTTGAATTTTTGCACCTCATAATCAAGAAGATGGTGCAGGTTGCTGATGGATAAATTATTCTCTCTCATGGTATTGATATTTTAATCCCTATGAAGTTCCTGCGAAACAGGTCCTGTATCAATGATCTTCATCAAACAAATTTGTGATGATACTCATTGATATCGGGCAGGAAACCTATTTACCTTGTAATGAAAATCCAGGAATGTCAAGGTATTATATAAAGAGGCCTTCTCTAAACGAGTCAGAAGCTGTCAGCGCCATCAAACAATGGTCTTACCCGCTGCACAGCAAAGCTGATTTGCAACCTCTTTTTGACCGGATTGGTGATGCCCGGATCGTAATGCTTGGAGAAGCCAGTCATGGTACTCATGAATACTATACCTGGCGTTCGCACATTTCAAAAAAACTGATTGAAGAAAAAGGTTTCAATTTTATTGCCGTTGAGGGTGACTGGCCGGATTGTTACCGGCTTAACCGTTTTATTAAGGGTTACGATACCGAATACAAAAACTCTTACGAAGTTTTGCATGCCTTTAATCGCTGGCCCACCTGGATGTGGGCTAACTGGGAAATTGTGGCGCTTGCCGATTGGTTGAAAAAATATAATTCAGGATTACCTGCAAATAAAAGAGCCGGTTTCTACGGGCTGGATGTGTACAGTCTTTGGGAAAGTATGGAAAGCATCATGCAGTACCTGAAAAAAACAGATCCGGCGGCATTAAAAATTGCTGAAGATGCATTTCATTGTTTTGAACCTTACCGGAAAGATGAAGGCACCTCCTATGCCCGTGCAACACAGTTTGTACCCGAATTGTGTCAGAACGAAGTTGTTCATCTGCTGAAAGAGATCCGGCAAAGACTGCCACTGTATAATACAGACCATGAAAATGTTTTCAGTGTTGAACAAAATGCATTGGTCTCCCTGAATGCTGAAAATTATTACCGGGCAATGATTCTTGGCGGGCCACATAGCTGGAACGTACGGGACAGGCATATGGCTGAAACCCTGGACCGGTTACTGAAATTTCACGGCAGCAATTCAAAAGCAATTGTCTGGGAACATAATACACATATCGGTGATGCCAGGGCAACTGATATGATAGATGATGGAATGTATAACATTGGTGAGCTGGCCCGGATTCAGCATCAGGATATGGGTGTGGTGTTAGTGGGGTTTGGTTCTTACAAAGGAACGGTAATGGCGGGCAGAAGCTGGGGTGCACCTATGAGGGTTACGCATTTACCGGAAGCAAAAAAAGAAAGTTGGGAGTATTTTCTTCACAGAGCCGGAAATGAAAATAAACTGTTGCTGATGGATGATCTTGCCGGTAATGATATGCTGATGGAAAATCACATCGGTCACCGGGCCGTCGGTGTGGTGTATAATCCGCAATACGAACAATACGGAAATTATGTGCCCTCAATTTTGCCGCTGCGTTACGATGCATTTATTTATCTCGATGAAACAAAGGCTTTACATCCCTTGCATATAGAACCGGATGGAAGCCAGATACCTGAAACCTGGCCCTTTGGTGTATAATGAGTACTTAAATTTTTTTCAGATGGGAAAGAAAACAAAAAAAAATTCTGAAATCCCGGATCCGGTTAAGATGCCGGAAAAAGAAAAGCCTGTTGATCCGGAAGAACCGTTAATTCCGGAAGAAGATCCCGATATTTTACCGGAAGAAGACCCTTTTGAAAATCCTCCATATGAAATGCCTGCTCCCGGAGAAGGTCCCTGAATCGGAAAGCAGGATTTAATCAGAAATCCAAAACCGGTTTTAAAGTAATACAATACAGGCAATTCAAAAATTCAAAAGGCCAAACAATTAAATTTTCCAATCTTGATACAGCCTTATCCTTACTCCCGCCTGCCCCGTCAAGACTTCCGATACTTTATTCATCATTGCATCATCTCTAAAATCAAAATAAACACAATGAAAAAGTTTCTATTATTATATACCCTTGGCCCAACCCTGTATGCCGGCAAGGATGAAAAAAACAGGACCAGCACAGTACAAAAGACAATGTGCTGGAGTTTGCGAAGGAATGGGTACTGAAAAAATAAACGCCGTCACCCCGCAAGGTCAGAATTGGAAGAAATGCTTTCAATGTATGCAATGATCTCATGCCTTGGTTTGTACATGATCTTTTCAAGGCGCTGCAATAATTCTTCTTCCTTACCCGGTTCATATATAAGGATATCATCGGTCAGCCGGGTATCATTTTCTTTCAAATGCTCCTTCACCACTTCCCAGGGAGCTTCCAGCTTCAGCTTAACAGAAAGAGTTGTCATATAAAATTTTTTAAAGATTGGTTTTCAGGTACCCGCAGTTATCAGGCGGTTCCTTTCGCTGTTTCTTTTTTCTTACCGACACCGTTACTGAATTTACTGACATCGATCTTAAAAAGTTTCGCTGCATTCTTCCAGTAGATCAGTTCCTTTTTCTCATCAGGCAGATCCAGTTGTTTCATGAAATTGAGATAAGATTTCATAGTGGAGATCGGCCAGTCGGTGCCATACAACAAATATTGCGGATCACCGGCATACAATATCATTTCCTCCAGTTGCTCTTTCATATATCGTTCAAACTTATCACTGAAATCACCCAGCACCAGCCCGGAAATATCGGCATACACATTACTGTTCTTATAAACCACTTCCATGCAATCCCTGATCCATGGATTACCTACATGACAGATCACAATTTTTAATTCCGGAAAATCAACAGCCACATCATCAATATGCAGCGGATGTGAAAACCGGATCTTCCCTTTGGGTGTATAGGTATCGCCGGAGTGAAACATAACCGGGATGTCAAATTCAATTGCCAGCTCATAGATCACCTGCAGTCGTTTGTCATACGGGTAAAAAGGTTCATAGCCGGGATAGAGTTTAAAACCCTTGATCTCACCGCTCTTTAAATAATCCGCCATCTCTCTCAGATCTTTCTCTTTATAATTCAGGTAACTGATACCCGCCACCGTGCCGAGACTTGGAATATCCCTGGTAGCCTCCACTACCTGCTTCACAGACGGACGATGCTCATTCACTTTATAACTGGTGAGTATCAGGGAATAATCCACTTTATTTTCATCCATCACACTCAGCAGCTTGTCAAGACTTGCCTGCAACGGCAGGATCTGTTCTTCATGGTAATTATTCAAATGGGTGTGCACATCAATGATCATAACGCAACAATTTTAATGAAACAATCAGGGTGCGGTTTGTCTGAATTTAAAAAAAATGAGGCTTTATTCAAAATCAGATTATAGCAGCCGCAGATGATTGTGATAGTGTGAGTTGAAGAAATAAACTTCAAAGCGATCAAATTTCCCTACCTTGACAGAGCCTTAACCTTACCCCGTCAGCCCCCGCCTGCCCCGTCAAGACTTCCGGTACTTTAGTCATCATTACGTCATCTCTAAAACCAAAATAAATACAATGAAAAAGTTTCTATTGATGCTTGCCGTTGGCGCAACGCTGTATGCCTGCAAGGATGAAAAAAAACAGGAAGCCGGTGACGGCGGAACCGAAACCAAAAAAGAAGTAGCCCTGCCTTATACACCACTTTATTCAGCTTCATTTGAAATCGGTAATCCTGAATATGCGGCCATGATACTCCAGGGAAGCTGGAAAGACTGGGAAGAAAATAAACTCGATAACATGAAAAGCTGGATTGCGGATACAATCGTTGCCTTTCATAGCGACAACAGCATGGTGAAGGGAGCAGACAGCCTGATGGCTGGCTGGAAAAGAGAAAGGGCTAAATACAGCAGTTCTCTTGATAGCATTCATGCAGTAATTCCCGTTCGCAGCAAGGATAAAAATGAGGACTGGGTGCTGGTTTGGGCCAAAGCCATCGATACCCGGCTGGATGGTAAAAAAGATACGATTGAGATTATGGAAACATGGCGCATCAATAAAGACGGCAAAGCCGATATGCTGCTGCAATATGACAGGCATGCCCGGAAATAATAACGGAAAATATTGGTCACTGAAAATCCCTGCCGATGGCGGGGGTTTTTGTTTTGAAATTATTGATGAAACAATGAGCCATTTATAAAATTTGGTTCGTGAAGAACAGCAGCACGGCGAATAAATTATTTCAACAATACCATTTGGCCGATATGATATGCCATATGACCGGTACGATTGATGATAATATTCAGTTTGTTCCGGTGAGGTTCTTTAGCAAAATCTTCCGGTGAAACTGCTGTATGCCTTTCAAACCATTGAGCAGTAGTAGTGGTTTTTATCTTTTCATTCAGCTTTGCATTAACAGCTTCAAGATCCCGTTTTAATTCAGCTGCTGATGGCAGATCATTGGTTGCGTTGTCAGGTTCTTTTACAAACACCGGGTAGAGATCGGGAAATAATTTCTCACCGAAATCCATCAGCGGGATCATGCCATCGCTTACTGCTACCAAATGACCGAGCAGGTAAATGCCCCTGTTGCGTCCGGGTGCAATTTCTTTTTGCAGTTGCTCATCGGACAGTTCATTCAATAATTTATTGAGTGCATTATTC
Source organism: Chitinophagaceae bacterium (assembly GCA_035328345.1). Lineage (GTDB taxonomy): Bacteria > Bacteroidota > Bacteroidia > Chitinophagales > Chitinophagaceae > JJ008. The sequence continues at coordinate 32,376 of DAOLIV010000017.1, forward strand.
TGAGCATCCCATGCCATGAGCGACATTTTTACCAAAAGCTCCAGTTCGTTGGTTGGTGTTTCCATGCTGTTATTTGTTTGGCTGTAAATGTAAGAAAGGAAAACTTGGGAGGTTGAAATGACGAGTAAGTGTGATTGGTGAGGAACACCAACCACGATGGAAAGCTTTGGCCGCCACATTAAGTTTTGCGTTTTGTAATTGCCTCCAAGAATCGAAAATTTTACAAAAAATGAATAAGGATTACTAAATTAGATATGATTTTAATATCTACTTTAAATATTGCCTTATCCGAATAATGGCAAGTATTACTTTTATCGATATTGAGGTTGAGCTAAATAGCAATAAGATTCTTGACATTGGAAGTGTCAAGGGTGATGGAAGTTCTTTTCATAAAGCTTCGGTTGCCGAGTTCATATCGTTTCTCGATGGGACAGAATTCGTTTGCGGACACAACATTTTCAACCATGACTTAAAGTATATCGGGAAAGCACTCAATGATGCGGGAGTAAATTCAGCAAACATCATTGACACTTTATTTCTCTCTCCTTTATTATTTCCGACAAAGCCATACCATGCTTTACTGAAAGATGACAAACTTCAAACCGAGGAAACCAATAATCCACTTAATGATTCAGTAAAAGCCAAAGACCTTTTCTTTGACGAAGTTTCAACTTTCAACCAAGTAGATGAAAAACTTAAAACAATTTTCTATTTGCTTCTAAAAGACAGAAAGGAGTTCCACTCCTTTTTTCGTTTTGTGGCTTTTAAAACCAATGAGAAGAATGCCGAAAAAATAATCAGAGAAAAATTTAGATTAAGTATCTGTGAAAACGCAGACCTCAAAAGATTAATTTCAGAACATCCAATTGAATTAGCTTATTGTTTAGCTCTTATTAATTGTAACAACAAATATTCAATAACACCGCCCTGGGTTTTAAAAAACTATCCCAAAGTTGAAAGGATAATGTTTCTGCTAAGAAGCAACTCATGCTTAACTGGGTGTGAGTATTGTAATCAGGCGTTAGACATTCACAAGGCACTAAAAACATATTTCGGTTATGATGCTTACAGAACTTATGCAGGTGAGCCCTTACAAGAAAACGCTGTGCAAGCAGCCGTTGACAACAAATCAATTTTGGCTGTTTTCCCGACTGGTGGAGGGAAGTCAATTACATTTCAAGTTCCTGCATTAATGAGTGGCGAAAATGCCAAAGGTTTGACTGTTGTGATTTCTCCATTGCAGTCATTGATGAAAGACCAAGTTGATAATCTTGAAAAAGCTGGGATAACTGATGCGGTTACCATAAACGGGTTACTCGACCCCGTTGAAAAAGCAAAATCAATTGAAAGAGTTCAGGACGGTTCGGCAACGATTCTTTACATCTCACCTGAATCTTTGCGTTCAAAAACAACGGAAAAATTATTGTTAGGAAGAAAAGTAGTTCGTTTTGTAATTGACGAAGCCCATTGCTTTTCATCATGGGGACAGGATTTCAGAGTTGATTATTTATACATCGGAGATTTTATTCAATCCCTTCAAAAGAATAAAAACCTTGAAGACAAAATACCTGTTTCATGCTTTACAGCGACAGCAAAGCAAAAAGTCATTGAAGATATTTGTGCTTATTTCAAAGAAAAGTTGGAAATCAGATTGGAGATTTTTCCTTCCAAAGCCACAAGAACAAATCTGCATTACCAAGTTTTTGAAAAAGGTAATGATGATGAGAAGTATAATTCGGTTCGTGATTTAATTGAAGACAGGGATTGCCCAACCATTATCTATGTTTCAAGAACAAAACGAGCAAAGCAACTTGCGGATAGATTAAATGAAGATGGTTTTAATGCCATAGCATTTCACGGAAAAATGGAAAGCCAAGAGAAAACCGAAAACCAGAACGCTTTCATATCAGGTAAGGTTCAAATAATGGTTGCTACTTCTGCCTTTGGAATGGGAGTAGATAAGAAAGATGTTGGAATGGTAATTCACTACGAGATTTCCGATTCACTTGAAAATTATGTTCAGGAAGCTGGCAGGGCAGGACGTGATGAGAACATTACTGCTGAATGTTACATTTTATTTAACGAAGAAGACCTTAGCAAACATTTCATTTTATTGAACCAAACCAAAATCAACATACATGAAATAAAGCAGATTTGGAACGCCATAAAATTTATAACAAAATTCAAATCAAGTGTTCAAAAATCTGCATTAGAGATTGCAAGAGCAGCAGGCTGGGACGACAATCTGAAAGAAATTGAAACGAGGGTAACTACCGCTATTGCAGCTTTAGAGGAAGCAGGTTATTTAAAGCGAAAACAAAATATGCCAAGAGTTTTCGCAAACAGTATTCTTTCTAAGAACACACAAGAGGCGATTGAAAAAATAATACATTCACAAAAGTTCAGCGAGGAGCAAAAAATTACGGCGACAAGAATTGTCAAATCTTTGTTTTCAAGCAAGAGTAGGAAGCAGGCTACCCAAGATGAAGCGGAATCAAGAGTAGATTACATTTCAGACAACTTAGGCATTGAAATAAAGAATGCAATCTCTGTTATAAACTTGTTACGAGACGAAAAGGTTTTAGCTGACGCTAAAGATTTACAAGCATTCATCAAAAGAGGCGAAACAAAAAAAGGTTCAATTGAGATTACTCACTGTTATGGTTTAATAGAAAATTTTCTGTGCCCGTTGCTCGATGAATCAGAAAAATCCTTTCACATCAAGGAATTGAATGAACAAGCAGAGGAAAGGGGATGCAAAGATGTTACACCAAACAAGATAAAAACTATCTTGAACTTTTGGGCAATCAAGAATTGGATTAAGCGACACAATAAAGATTACTCCAAGAATCATATAACGGCGATTAGTTGCCAGTCGAAGGAAGAACTGAAAGAGAAAATTGAAAAACGGCACATCATAGCAGAATTTATTGTTGGCTATTTATTTGACAAAAGCATTGAAGTTGAAACAGAAGATGAAAATCAGAAGAGTGAAGTTTTAGTAGATTTTTCTGTTCTTGAATTGCAAGAAGCATTTAACAAGCAAGTTCAGCTTTTTGAAATCAAACCAAAAATTGAAGATATTGAGGATGCATTGTTCTATCTGTCAAGAATTGAAGCAATAAAAATTGAAGGAGGATTTCTAGTAGTTTACAACAGACTTTCAATTGATAGAATTGAACAAAATTCACGAGTGCAATATAAGGAACAGGATTATCAAAAACTTAGTCAGTATTACGACCACAAGATTCAGCAGATTCATATAGTTGGAGAATATGCTAAAAAAATGGTTGATGACTATGCAGGTGCCTTGAAATTTGTTGATGACTATTTTCAGTTGAACTTTCCTTCATTTCTCAAGCGATACTTTCCGGGCAGCAGAGAATCAGAAATTAAACGAAATATCACTCCTAAAAAATATAAACAGCTTTTTGATTCTCTTTCCGATATTCAAAGAAGAATTATTGACGACAAAGGCTCACAATATATTGTGGTAGCTGCTGGACCAGGAAGCGGAAAAACAAAAGTTTTAGTTCACAAATTAGCCTCACTTCTTTTGATGGAGGATGTTAAGCATGACCAATTGCTCATGGTAACATTTTCAAGAGCAGCAGCGACTGAGTTTAAAAAACGGTTAATTGAATTAATTGGCAATGCTGCCAACTTCATTGACATTAAAACATTTCATTCCTACTGTTTTGACTTGTTAGGGAAAGTCGGAACACTGGAAAAAGCAGATGCAATTATTAAAAGCACAGTTGAAAAAATAAGAAATAACGAAGTTGAAACAAATCGAATTACTAAAACGGTTTTGGTAATTGACGAAGCGCAAGATATGAGTAAGGACGAGTTTGATTTAATAAATATCCTGATGGAAAAAAACGAAGAAATGAGAGTGATTGCGGTTGGAGATGATGACCAGAATATTTATGAAAAGCTCCGCAAGTCAGACTCAAAATACATGGTGAGTTTTATTACAGATAAGAAAGCGACTAAGTATGAATTGATAAAAAATTACAGAAGCAAAAGTAACTTGGTTTCTTTTACGAACCAATTTGTAAAAACTATTGACGGCAGGTTAAAAGAAATTCCGATTGAAGCTAACCAAACCGACAATGGAAAAATTAGAATTGTCCGTTACAAGAATAGGAACATCATTACACCATTAATTGACGAAATACTTTCAACAGGACTTTCGGGAACAACTTGCGTTTTAACCCATAAAAACGAAGAAGCATTTCAGGTTGCGGGGCTGTTAACCAAAAATGGCTTACAAGCGAAATTGATTCAAACGAATGACAGCTTCAGTTTGTATAATCTTGCAGAAGTTCGCTTTTTTCTAAATGAATTGCAGTTAGACGATGAAATGTTTACAATTAGTGATGAGATTTGGGGTAAAGCCAAACGAAAAACTATTGACAGGTTTAAGGCAAGTTCCAAGTTTGAAATCTGCAACAGCTTAATAAAGGATTTTGAAGCAACCAATACTAAGCAGAAATATAAATCTGATTTTGAAGTTTTTATCCGCGAATCAAAACTTGAAGATTTTATCAGTGAAAGCGGAGAAACAATTTTCGTTTCAACAATTCATAAAGCAAAAGGAAAAGAGTTTGACAATGTTTACCTCCTTCTTGAAAACTTTGATGTAAGTGAGAGCGAAAAGAAGCGACAGCTTTATGTTGCCATGACAAGAGCAAAGCAAAAATTGATAATTCATTTGGATGGAGCTTATCTTGACAAATTCCAAACGGAGGATTTGGAAAGAGTTGAGAACAACAACCAATATCCACCACCAAGTGGACTGGCATTGCATTTATCACACAAGGATTTGAACTTGGGCTACTTTGAATACATTCAAAGACGGGTTGATACATTGACAAGTGGGGACAAATTACAAATTTCTGATGAGGGTTGTAAGAATGAAAAAGGTGAACTTGTATTAAAGTTTTCAAAAAGATTTCTTGATAAATTAGCAGAGATTAAAAAGAATGGTTTTCAACTAAGAGAAGCAAGCGTAAATTATATCGTATATTGGAAAGATGATGAAAAGAATATTGAAGTAAAAATTGTTCTTCCTGAGCTTTCTTTTCTAGCAAATTCAATTTGAACTGGACTATATTATTTTTAAGCCAATTTCCTTCAAGTAATCAAATGTTGGGTCATAGTATTCTGCCTTTCTTGTATGATCTTCCTTATTTCCTTCTGGAATAACTATAACCATTCCCTGTCTAGCTCTAGTTAATAAAACACGATAAGCATTTTTCAAATACAATTGTCTTTCGTCCTTGTTGATATTATTCCATTTACTACCAACGAAAGAAAAACATTTCCATCCTTTCAGCGTATGTCTAAAGTCTGCATCCCATGTAACACAGGCCCAATCTAGCTCTAAACCCTGCACTTGAAACTCGGTTGCAACGTCTTCTAAATAATAAGAAGATCGTATATCCTCCTTTCCATCTAAAAACCAATGTATTGGGTCCATTGGTGATTTTACATCGATTGCATAGGGTTTTAATCTTATTGCTTGAGAAGATACAATCATTCCATATCGTTCTGTACCCCTCGCTTTTTCTTTTAACCAGTTCTTTGCAACTTCCATGTTTCGAGTTAGAACAATGGGATACTTATCCTTTATCGCCTCATAATTTTTTATAGCTTCCTCAATATTTAAATCTAAAAGGTTTTTTACAAAAAGAGAAACATGCTCCGTCCTAAAAGATCGAAGTGAAACAGAAAGATGTAATGAAGGGTTTGTAGTTACATATTTATGTGTTTGCAAAATCTCCAAAGCCTTACCTGCTGCATACTCACTGTCGTGCAATCTATCGGAAACGTATACATGCCATTCAGGAAATGCTCGGTTTAAAGATTCAATCCATTCACTTATGCCCGCTTCTCCCGTATTGATTTCTTGCCCCCCACCAACTAAACAAATAATAACTGCCCAATCAATATGTCGATTCATCACTCCAACCAAAAACTCTGGCTCAGAAATACGAAAGTTTGGGGTGTTTTTCTTTCGCAACATGAAGTTTGCAGTTTGTGTGTGATTCCATGCTCGCTGGGCTTCGTCAAATATGGTAACATGCTCAAAAGGCGCCTTCTCATCTTTTAAACTTTCATCTCTAAAATTGTGTACGTTTTGAATGAAGAGTTTTACTTCACTCATAATTTCTCCTTTTCTCACCTTGTTACCAAGCTCTTTTTCTCGCTGATATTTATCTCTTGTTAAGGCCTCTCGCAAGATTGCTACTAACGGTCCATTGCCAGAAAGAAAAACACAGGTAAGATCATTTTCTTTATCTAGATGTTTCGTGGCGATATCAAGCCCAACCAAAGTCTTGCCTGCTCCAGGTACACCAGTTACAAAACAAATTGCCTTTTCATTATTTTCTTTGGATTGACGAATTATTTCTCTTAAAGCATTACTTGTTTCAGTAAGATTAATTGCCCCAGCGTCGCTTCTTGAAATTTCAGCAACACTATGTCCATTATATAAAGCCATTGCAGCTTCGATAATCGTTGGAGTTGGAGAATAGCGACCAGTTTCCCACGTTTCGGTGTTAATATCATCACCTTGAGCAAACAACAAAACATCTCTTAATACTTCTCCCAATGAAAATGCATTTGTTTTGACAGTAAATAAAATATTGTCGTTGTGAGGGGTAGTAGAAATTGTAGGAATAATATTTTTTGCTTCTGTTGCTATTAATATCGGGGCTACCAAATGCCTATGACTTGTTTCATGAAAGTTTTTTAAGTCGAGAGCATAATCCAATGCCTGGTCAATGGCATATTGCGGAAATTCTTTATCACCAACTTTAAACTCTAAAACAAAAATCACATTTTTAATAATTAGCACTACATCAATTCTTCTACCCATTCGGGGAATAGAATATTCAATAGAGATTCTTCCTTTGTAATTCGTAAGAATCTTTTTTAATAATGCGATTTCATATTCCCATACATATCGCTGTGTTTGTTCAAGTGAAAATTCATTATTATGAGCAAGCACACCTAATATATGATTAGTATCCGCTTGCAAAAAGTTATTAATTGTATCTGAATAAAAGCTACGCTTCATTATGGAGTAAGATAGTAGATTATCTTCTCATTTCTTTATAGATGAAGTCAGATAGTATAAAAAATATTGTTGTTTTGTATTCTTCGCATTTATGCGGCTCATGTTGTAGCTTCTTGTCGTCTTATCATGTACATCAGCCATCCAATGAAGTTAAGAGAATGGTATGGGACATTACATACTAAAACTCCCACCCGATACCGGCATCCACATTCAGCACCACAATATGCTGTTCACCCTTACCCGCATCTCCGGCTTTTGGTTTAAACTGTGGTTTCATGTTCAGGTGATCTGTTTTTAACTGAAGAAAACTAGTACCCGATAAATGATAACGCAATGCCAGGCTGCCGCCCCATGCAAAACAGGTCTTCTTATTTTCATTCAGCAATGTTTCATCCTGCAATTGCAACTTTGGTGTAAGTACCCTTGCCACACCGGCCATGGGTGCAATAGCGAGTGTCCACCTGTCTGAAAAATCCGGAAGGAGTGCAGGGCCCGTCATCACGCCAAAGAACCGGTAGCGGTGAGAAGAGGAAAGAACAGCAACATCTTTATTTCCTGCTTTATTGCTGCAATAATAAACCATACCTGCTGCTCCAACATGTTTGCTGAAACGGTACACATAACTGATATCAATAGTAAAACCCAGCCCCGCAAAGCCTGAAGTGTTTTTATTTATATCGGATGAACCATAACAGAGAAACGGAACTGATATGCCCGCATTAACGGAGAAAAAAGATCTGTCAAAACTGCTGTTTGTTTCCTGTGCAGTTGTTGAGGCAAACCACATCAAACCAATCATATAAAACAACAGCTTTCTCATCAGCCTCCGTTTTCTCCTGTTAATTTACAGATTGCACACAGCCGGTAACAATGATGTTCAGCAATACCCGAAATGAAATTGATCAGGCAGGTAAAAGCTCATGAATGATTCATCAGCTTTTATAATAAAATGAAGCGTTTATAAAACTCCGGGCAGTGGAATAAATTACAAAACAACTCCATTTAATAAAACCCCGCAGCCACATCAGCATAATATTATTGAAAGCTGTTTTCATCAGCGCTGGGGCCATAGCTGCCGGGTATCGGTATGTTCAGTAATCTCAAATACACTCCCAACTGTGCCCGGTGGTGTATCTGCTGGCTCAGTGACATACGCAGCACATCCGCTTTCGGTTCTGTGGAGTAAATTCTTTCCCCGTTGCGTAAGGTCCATGGTTTATCCAACAGTTTTTCATTTTCCTGTGTCAGTACAGACAACCCTTCCTGGTATCGTTTGTCAAAAAAGGCAACGAGCTCTTTTGTGCTTTTGATATCAGGCTGATCATATCCTTTGGCAAAATCAAGCTCATCCGTCGTCATCGTAAAATGGACCCAGCCCGGCAGGTCGGCAAGATGGGTGACCAGGTATTTCATCACCATGGATTTTTCATGGGGTTTGTAATCCAGCCGGTCATCCGGCACTCTTTCCAAAAATTTGCGGGTGGTGGTTCCTTCTTCTTCAAATTGTTTTTTAAAAAATTCAATAAGTGTCATAGTGTTTGTTTTTTGTTGATACAAAACAAATACCGGGTTGTGACAACCCTATGTCAGGAGGGTTTGGGTTTTTTAAAAAAAATTTTTAAGGCCCATGAATTCGCAGTGCAGATAGTTAGAGCCTGGGAAGAAGATGGATTTTTCTCCCCCTTTCTTTTGCATGTCCAAAAGAAAGAGGCAAAGAAAAGGACAGGCAAAACGAATGCCTCCGGCCGTTTTGCCGGCTCAGCTTCACCAATGTGCTAAAGCAATGTGCTTATCCTCTTGTTGAAAAAAGCTGTCGCTGAAAACAGGCGCAGAGACTATCCTTAAATACGAATGGTAAGTAGAATAAAGAATATTTTTTAAGCTCAGTGAATCTATGTGCCTATGATCCTGGGTGGTGAAAGAAATAAAACCCGGTATATCCGTAACGATATTTTTATTTAAGCTGTAGGGATGCCTGATCGGTTTTTTTCAAAATCCCTTCTGCAATTTCGGTTACCATATCTTTCAGTTCAATGGGTTCAATGATAGTGGCATGATCGGCAAACAGCATCAGCCATCTTGAAAAACCCGTCAGCGATGCCGTAAGAAAGGTCATCCGGATATGATCACCCCGATGCTCTTCTTTTACAAAACCACTGAAATATTTTTGCTGGCCTAAATGTTTTACCACAGCAGTATCCACATCCAGCACCACTTTTTTTAATTCCTTGTCCTGCGACATTTTATTGATAAAGCTTTGCAGCGGCGGATGCGTTTTGGAATTTTGTTCCCCCGTAATTTTTAATTGTTGCACCTGGTCTGTTCTGAAATTCCGGTAATCATGGCGCAACCGGCACCAGGCGATCAGGTACCAGTGTGAGCCCAGGTAATAGATACCCACCGGTTCCACTTTGCGAAGGGTGGTTTCATGCTTTTCTAATGTGGTATATTTTAGTTCGATCACCGAGGAAGAACCAATGGCTTTCAATATAGGTTGCAGGTGCAATTCTTTTTCCGGTTCATACACAATGGAAGAATGTTGCAGCACGGCAATATGTTCATCTATGTCTTCTATATGTTCTTTTTCCGAATAACGAAGAATAGCTCTTATTTTATCTAAGGCCGCCGCATAATGTTTGGCGATCCCGGCATCCGTTTTTGATTCCACCAGTTTGGAAGCGGTCAGCAAGGCAGTGGCCTCTTCCTGGTTAAACATCACCGGGGGTAATTTATATCCTTCCATCAGCTTATATCCTGTTCCGGCTTCACCGATCACCGGCACACCGGCTTCTTCTAAAGCTTTCACATCCCGGTACACGGTTCGCAGGCTGATGGAAAATTTATCAGCAATGTCCTGTGCTTTCACCAGTCTTCTTGATTGCAGTTGGATCAGTATGGCTGCCAGGCGATCAATACGGTTCATACAATAAAGGTAACTACTGTAAAAAAGAAAGTCCCCGCTGCAAATAGCGGGGACCATCAGTAGTTTTTATTTGCTACATTTTTTTTGCCGGTCGCTTATACTGGCTGTACCAGGAAATTTTTCCGTTCTTTACCTGGTTGATATCATGGAAATAAGCGGAATCCACTTTACCGGATTTATAGGTATCATATTCTTTATACCAGGTTACCACATAGGAATCTTTTTTATCAGTAGAATACATTTTCTGCCATGCCTCCATATCGATTCTAACTGAACTCAGACTGTCACGATAACTACTCCACCGTTTCATCAGGTCTGCATTCACTCCTTCAAAATGACCGCCATCACTCATTTCTGCTGATACACTGTCAGCCATAGTACCCGCAAGACCCGTCATGTCGCCATCGGCCCAGTACTTGTAACTCATCAGCACCATTTTGAGATCTGCATCAGAAACATCGGTGCTGAAGTTGCTGCTATAAGATGCGGTGTAGGGCAGATCGGCAGGTGTGGCATTGGTCATTTTTTCTTTTTTGTCATCATCGTCTTCTTTATCCTTATCCTCTTTGTCGTTGCAGGCAAGCAACACAAGACCAAGACCAAAACATAGCAAAACTTTTTTCATACTTGTTTTTTTAAAATTTAAAATAATGTTGGGCGGGGTGCGGGAAAAGAGTGTTTAATCGGGGGAATCAGGAAATTAAGTTACAGTTTTTTAGCAACGAACAAACAATTTTCTCTGATAACAGTTTATTTACATGAACCAACCCCGATACCAGTTACCTTTAAGCTCTTTCACTGATAAATACTGATACCAAATGAATAAAGTAAAAGCATTTGGCGCACAAAGCGCCACCACCCCATTGGCTCCGCTGAACATTGAAAGAAGAGAACCCGGTCCCCATGATGTTCAGATTGAAATTAAATATTGCGGTGTCTGTCACAGTGACCTGCATACCGTTCGTAATGAATGGCACAATGCCGTATATCCCTGTGTACCGGGGCATGAGATCGTTGGCATCGTAACGGCCGTGGGTAACCATGTTAAAAAATTCAAAGCCGGAGATAAAGCAGCGGTGGGTTGCCTCGTGGATAGTTGCCGGGAATGTGATAATTGTAAAGAGGGTCTGGAGCAATATTGCACCGAGGGCTCCACGGGCACCTATTGTGCTCCGGATAAGATCAGCGGCGGTCACACACATGGCGGTTACAGCAAGTCCATTGTGGTGCATGAAGATTTTGTATTGCATATTGCAGATAGCCTGCCGCTGGATGCTGCAGCCCCTTTATTATGCGCCGGCATCACCACCTATTCTCCCTTGCGGCACTGGAAAGTGGGCAAAGGAACCCGGGTGGGTATTTTAGGTTTGGGCGGATTGGGACATATGGGAGTGAAACTGGCCGTTGCTATGGGAGCAGAAGTAACCATGCTCAGCCATTCTCCTTCCAAAGAAAAAGATGCGAAACGCCTCGGCGCTCATAAGTTTGTTCTTACCTCGGATGAAGAACAGGTGAAAAAAGTGATGGGTTATTTTGATTTTATCCTCGACACAGTATCAGCTGATCATGATTATAATTTTTACCTCGGCTTGCTTCGCACCAGCGGGGTAATGGTTTGTGTGGGGGCTCCCTCGGCGCCGGCAACGGTACCCGCTTTCAATCTCATCTTTGGCCGTAAGAGTATTGCAGGGTCGCTGATCGGTGGTTTGCCCGAAACACAGGAAATGCTGGACTTCTGCGCCAAACATAATATCGTCAGTGATATTGAACTCATCCGCATGGATTATATCAATGAAGCCTATGAAAGAATGCTGAAGAGTGATGTAAAATACCGTTTCGTAATTGATATGAGCAGTCTCTGAGTTTTCTCAAAAAATGGTTTTCGCAACAGCAACCATTGTCACTCCGGCAATGGTTTTTTATTCCTGTTCAGTTGTGATACCAGTTGCAGCAATCTTCCGTTTTCCCGTGACTGTATAACAGCTATGAATAAATACGTACGGGCAGGTAAATTGAATGCCTATAACGCTGAAATAATGGTCTTGTTTTTTGGTTCGGCTATCATCATACCCGCATCTTTACACCGGAGAGAGATGATACTTTTCAATATCCTGAAAAACCAATAGAAGATCCATACACCGGAAAGACCAAAAGAAGATCCGTACCACCGTTCCCTTTCATGAAAAGTCGCCATCCCGCTACCTGAACCAATTAAAATAATTACTGCTGCACTAACCTGCAGCAGCCCTTGAAAAAACCAAAATTATAGGATTACGAACCCATTCAGTAATCCGTTCCCTTTTAAAAACTTTATGCTATGAGTATGCGTCAGCTCAGGATCAGCCAGACTATCACTTCCCGTGAATCACAAAGCCTGGATAAATACCTCCGGGAAATCAGTAAACTTGAAATGATCTCTCCTGAAGAGGAAACAAAACTATTTCCACTGATAAGACAGGGCGATAAAAAAGCGCTGGATAAACTGACCAATGCCAACCTTCGTTTTGTGGTTTCAGTGGCCAAACAATTCCAGGGCAAGGGCCTGTCACTTTCCGACCTGATCAATGAAGGTAATATCGGCCTCATTCATGCCGCTAAAAAGTTTGACGAAACAAAAGGTTTTAAATTCATCAGCTATGCAGTATGGTGGATACGTCAGAACATCCTGATGGCATTGGCCAATGATGCACAAATGATCCGTATGCCGCTTCACCGTAAATCATTGGGCAGGCTGATTCATAAAACAAATGCGGTACTGGAGCAATCATTGGAAAGAAATGCAACAACCGAAGAGATTGCTGAGGCGCTGCAGATGGACCCTGCAGAGATCGAGTCGCAAATGAAGCTGCATGAACAGCATGTAAGCCTTGACTCACCGGTTCATGAAGATGAGGAGAGCTGTTTACTGGATACATTTGAAAATCCGGATGGCGTCAATCATTATGAAACGGAATCTTTTTCCTCATCTTTGAAAACAGAAATATCCCGTGCATTGATGCAGTTAAGCGAAAGACAACGGGAAACACTTTGCTATTTCTTTGGAATTGGCACTGAACTAAGTCTTGGTCTCGAAGAAATAGCAAAAAGATTTGATCTGACCCCCGAAAGAGTAAGACAGATCAAAGACAAGGCCCTTATACAACTACGCCTCAGATGCAATCCTGAATTGCTGAGAGGTTTTCTTGGAGCCTGACATTTTTATCCCTTCAATATTTCAATCGGCGGAAAAACCCTTAGTAATATTACAGTATAATCTATTACCTGATATTCGCTTCTTATTATATTTTTTTCCGAACTTGTGTATAAGGAGAACTCCGTGATCCGCTATGATTACAGTTCATTATTTACAAACCTGAACCGCAATGCTGAACATAGTTTTCAGTACTGAAAAAAACAGCAGATAAACCTTACCCGGCGGATAACAGTGCAGATTGAATTAATTGATTTTTCCCGAGCTTGATAGGGTGCCCTGGACTGGCAAATGGTTTGTTGTAAAGAACTATTTTCTGTTATTGCTATTTAAACCAACGATAAGTACAACCCGAACCGGCATGAGGGTGAACTACAGGCATATTACACAAGGCACCGGTGTCTTCATCATCCTGGCCGGCATGTTTGTTGTTGCAGGTTGGCTGTTTGATATACAGTTCCTGAAAACAGTCGGACCGGATTTTGTTTCCATGAAAATTAATTCAGCGCTGTGCTTTGTTTTTTCGGGTGCATTGCTGATCCTTAATTACTACCGGGACAATAAAAACATCAGGCGCAGTTATTTTTTGTGTACCGCTGTCATTTTACTGATCGGCCTTATAACACTAACGCAATACCTGTTTCATTATAACACCGGAATTGATGAATTCTTATACACCGACATTGATTCTGTAAAAGAAGGCCTCCGTTATCCCGGCAGGATGTCTGCCGCTACATCATTTTGTTTTACAGTAATGGGTATCGTTTTTTTATTGTTCAATTCAAATAACAGAACCTCTAAAGTCGTATCGCAGCTTCTTCTTCACTTTGTCACTTTGATCTCATTCCTTGCGATGGTAGGGTATATCTATAGTGTGCCATCCTTTTATACATTATCGCTTGTCAACTCCATGGCCTTTCATACGTCCGTTTTGTTATTCCTGCTTTCCATTGCCGCATCCTTTATTAATCCCCATGTTGGTATCACGGGTTTATTCACCGGTTTCCGCACTGGTAATATCATGGCAAGACGATTATTCCCGCTGATGGTACTGATTCTTTTAATATTGGGTTATCTCCAGTTATTGGCGCATTGGAATGCATGGGTGACTGTGGGTTTGGGAAATGCCTTGTTCGTAATATCCTTTATGATCGTAGGCCTCTTGCTTATCTGGTCCACGGCCAACAGGTTAACCCGTTTGGATATCAGGCGGGAAGAATCAGAAGAAAAAAGTCTTTCATTGGAAAGACAATTGCACCATACCATGGACAATATGTTGGAGGGTGCTCAAATAATCGGGTTTGACTGGAAGTATAAATATGTGAATGACTCCTTCTTAAAGCATGCAAAATACTCCCGTGAAGAATTGATTGGTCATACCGTAATGGAAAAATATCCGGGTATTGAAAAAACAGAAATCTATAATGTTTATAAAAAGTGTTTTGAAGAAAGAGTACCCATACATCTTGAAAATGAATTTACATTTCCTGATGGCTCACAGGGCTGGTTTGAGTTAAGCTTTCAGCCGGTGCCGGAAGGTGTCTTTATTTTATCAGTAGATATTACAGAAAGAAAAAGAGCAGAGCAAAATCTTATTAATGCGAATAAAATGCTGGACAAAAGAGCAGCAGAGTTACAGGCATCGAATAAAGAGCTGGAACGTTTTGCTTATGTGGCCTCTCATGATCTGCAGGAACCATTACGCATGGTAAGCAGTTTCCTGCATCTGCTCGAAAAAAAAATGAAAGATACATTGGATGAAACAAGCAGGCAGTATATTGATTTTGCAGTGGACGGCTCGGAGCGAATGAAAACACTGATACAGGACCTGCTGCAATATTCAAGAGTGGGTACAGAAAAAGAAGCGATCAAAGATGTGGATTGTAATGAAGTGATGAACTCGGTCAAAGCAATACTGGCATTATCTATTGCAGAAAACCATGCAGAACTCATCATACATCCTTTACCGGTGATCAAAGCGGTGCAGCCTCAAATAATCCAGTTGTTTCAGAACCTGGTAGCCAATGCATTAAAATATCGAAGTGAAAAATCACCGGTAATCGAAGTGGGTTGTGCAAACAACAATGAGCACTGGGAGTTCTATGTAAAGGATAATGGCATTGGGATTGAGTCTAAGTTTTTTGAAAAGATTTTTATCATCTTTCAGCGGTTACACAGCAAAAAGGATTATTCCGGTACCGGCATCGGGTTATCTATTTGTAAAAAGATCATTGAG
Organism: Chitinophagaceae bacterium; assembly: GCA_035328345.1. GTDB lineage: Bacteria > Bacteroidota > Bacteroidia > Chitinophagales > Chitinophagaceae > JJ008. Next base: position 47,812 of record DAOLIV010000017.1, read on the forward strand.
AAACATGGCGGGCAAATCCGGGTGGAATCAGAACCCGGGAAAGGCAGCACATTTTTATTTACTATATCAAAAAATTTATCATGACAAACGATGTAAGGATCTTATTGGTTGAAGACAATGAAGGAGATGTTGTATTAACCCTTGAAGCCCTGAAAGAAGCAAATATGGATAAAAATGTAGGAGTGATCAGGGACGGTGAGTCTGCATTGCAATACCTGAAGCAGGAAAACAGCGAATTGCCCGACCTGATAATGCTGGATATTAACCTGCCCAGGATTGATGGAATTGAAGTACTGGCCCAGATCAAGAGCAATAACACATTAAAAGCTATTCCTGTCATCATGCTCACTACTTCAAATGCCGAAAGCGATATAGTTGCTTCCTACAGCAATTATGCAAATTGCTATATCACCAAACCTGTAGGATTAAAGAATTTTATGGATGTGATAATGACAATAAAAGAATTCTGGATAAAAATTGTAAAGCTTCCAAAAACAGTGCATTCATGAGTAATGAGCAATCAATACTGAACCTGTTGATCGTTGAAGATAATCCCGGTGATTATACACTCATTAAAGAATACCTGAAGATGAGCCGTTTGCCGGATGGGAAGATTGTTCATGCAACAAGTATGGCAGAAGCGGCAGAACTGGTAAAGCAATCCATGTTTGATATTGCACTTCTCGATCTCAGCCTTCCTGACAGTTTTGGAATTGACTCCGTTATTACAATGGATCACCTGATGCCCAAAACTCCTATCGTTGTTTTCTCAGGTCAGTCAAATGTAGAAACAGCAATGGAAGCTATTTCATTGGGGGCACAGGATTATCTTGTTAAAGGAGAATTTGATGAACAACTACTCGGGAAAACTATACACTATAGTATTGAAAGAAAAAAAATGGTTGAAAGATTGCGTCAAAGCAATGAACGGTATGAGTTTGTAAATAAAGCTACGCTGGATACTATCTGGGAATGGAATTTTGAGCTATCAAAAGGAACATGGGGTGAGGGTATCATCAATACATACGGTTACGATGTTAATGATATGGAATATGATCAGGCCTGGACGAATAAATTCATTCACCCGGAAGATCGGGAAGAGATCATGGAATCAATTAACAATCACATCCATTCACGAAAAAAACACTGGCAGGGCGAATTCAGGTTTCGCTGTGCGGATGGTTCCTATAAATATGTATATGACCGGGGATATATATTATACAATGAAAAAGGAGGTCCGTCAAGAATGATCGGGGCCATCACTGATATTACTGAGAAAATAAACCTGGAAACAGAACTGGCCGAACAGGAGATCCGTCAGCAAAAAATAATTACTGAAGTAACCATACAGGCACAGGAAAAAGAAAGAAATGAAATAGGAAAAGAATTACATGATAATATCAACCAGGTGCTTGCCACGGTAAAAATCTACCTGAGTATGTCGCTTGACAGGGAAAATCAACACAAGGACCTTACTGATAAAAGCCTTATAAATGTAAACTATGCAATAGAAGAGATCCGGAAATTATCTAAATCACTGGTTTCTCCATCATTGGGCGATATTGGTCTTGAAGAAGCGCTGAAAGAGTTGATAGAAGAAATAAATCTTATCAGTGATTTCAGGGTTGAAATGGAGTATTCTCTTGACGAAAACAGGAAGCCCGATAAAAACCTTGACCTGATGTTATACCGGATTGCACAGGAACAATTGAATAATATAAGGAAATATGCAAAAGCAAGTAATGTTTTCATAAAATTGTACGAAACTGATAATTTTCTTTTCTTTAATATAACCGATAATGGAATAGGATTTGATACTGGTATAAAAGCAAAAGGGATCGGGCTAAAGAACATCAGGAGCAGGGTTGATTTTTATAAGGGAGAAATGCTGACTATCTCTGAACCCGGGAAAGGTTGTACCATTGATATTAAAATTCCTTTACCATAATAAACAGATATGAAAAAAATTTCAGTCGGTATTGTAGAGGATCATAAGCTTGTAAGAGAAATGTGGAGCCAGTTATTTTCCGGAAGACCGGAAATTGAAATAATTGGCAAATGCGGTGAGTTTGATGAAGCTATTGAAATGATCAAAACCAAAAGGCCCGATATTGTTTTGCTGGATATTAATCTTTCCGGCGCTTCCGGTATGGATGCTGTTCCGCAAATCAGGAAATATTCTCCCGGTACCCGCATTATTGCAGTTTCCATGCACAGTCAACCGGCTTATGCAAAAAAAATGATACAGATGGGGGCCAAAGGCTATGTAACAAAAAACTCATCGCATGAGGAGATTTTTGCAGCCGTTGAAGCCGTTATGAACGGAAAGACCTATGTGTGTATGGAAATCAAAAACATTATCTCTGAAGTAGCATTGGGATCAGAATCTAAAGGTCCTGATATTAAAGAGCTATCGCTGCGTGAAATAGAGATTGTCAAGCTCATCAAAGAAGGACTCTCAAGTAAAGAAATAGCCCAGCGAATAAATATCTCTACACGTACGGCTGAGGTTCACCGTCATAACATCCTGAAGAAGCTGGGTTTAAAGAATACTGCCTCGCTGATCAGTTTTATCAATACAACTGATCTTTCCATCTAGTATAAGGTAGATAGTATTGGCATAACCGGTAGCAGGAAATACGTATTGTAAGAAAATACTCCTTACGGATTATATTCCCCTGTGGTTTCCAGCATTACCTTTGTACATTCATTACACATATTTAAAATACATATTCAGTATCCCTGGCAGTGGCGGTGAATTGCGTAGTCTTGGTTTATCTATGCAGAAGCTGATCACCGTGTTAATTGCAGACAACAATCACCACATGCGGGAAAGTTTGAAAGTCCTCCTTTCTGCTCATGATAATATCAGTCTTGTGGGTGAAGCAAAGAATGGTGAAGAAGCTATGACACTGGCTGCTGGCCTGGAACCCGATATAATCCTGATGGATATTAACATGTCTCCGGTAAACGGTTTTGAGGCTACCCGGAAAATATTGAAACAATTTCCTGCCATAAAAATAATTGGCCTATCACTTCATACAGAACCATCGTACTGCAGAAATATGCTTCGTCTTGGTGCCAAAGGTTATGTAACCAAAATTTCTCCTTATTCAGAAATAATGGTCGCTATCAAAGAAGTGGCTGCGGGAGGAAAATATATTGACAAGAATATCATCGGGCTCTGATAATTATTCTTCCTGTCAGTTTTAAGGTTTCAGTTACTTTGCACCTGTATTATTTGCAAAAAGCTTTCTTATGGAATACAGAAAACTCGGTAATTCAGATCTTGAAGTTTCAGTGATCACTTTTGGTGCATGGGCTGCCGGCGGCTGGATGTGGGGTGGCACTGAAAGAAAAGATGCAGTAGATGCTATTAAAGCCTCCTATGATCTTGGAGTAACCTCAATTGATACTGCTCCTGTTTACGGAATGGGTAGCAGCGAAGAGATTGTGGGCGAAGCAATAAAGGATTTGCCGAGAGAAAAGATTCAGCTTTTAACCAAGTATGGTTTGCGATGGGATCTTGATAAAGGCGATTTTTATTTTCATAGCAAGGATAACAATGGAAATGATATTGATATATATAAATATGCCGGTAAAGAAAGCATTATTGAAGAATGCGAGAACAGCCTGCGCCGGTTAGGCACAGATTATATTGACCTGTACCAGATACACTGGCCGGATGTAACAACTCCCGTTTCAGAAACTATGGAGGCTGTAGAAAAATTAATACAGCAGGGAAAAGTAAAACATGCCGGTGTTTGCAATTACTCATGGGAGCAACTGGAAGAAGCGGGCAAATACATTAATCTTGTTTCTGACCAGGTCCCATATAATATGGCAAGACGGGGGAATGAAAAAGAGTTAGCCCCTTATTGCATAAAAAACAATTTGTCAATACTGGCTTACAGCCCGATGGAAAGGGGTTTGCTGACCGGCAAAATGAAACCGGGTTATAAGTTCTCAGAAGGAGACCACCGTGCAGGCATTTATCTTTTTACCGACGAGAACATCCGGCGAACCAATGAATTTCTCGAAAAAATAAAACCAATAGCTTACAGTAAAAATGTAACACTATCTCAACTGGTGTTAAAGTGGACCATTGAACAACCCGGAATTACAATTGCCCTTGCCGGAGCAAGAAATGCAGAACAGGCTATTGAAAATGCAAAAGCAGTTTATGTTGATCTGAGCAAAGAAGAAATCTTTCTGATCAATTCAGAACTTGAAAAGTTAAGTCTTGTAAAGAACTGATCTACCCAATATATTTCTTCAATCAATATTTAAATATGAAAAAGATTTTTTTGCTGGCAGCCCTGGCAACTGCATTTTTCCTGATAGGGTATTCTCAAAACCGGTTGGTGCCTGAAAAAAGAGTGCTGATACAGGCAGAAGATGAAATCGTAATTAAAACCGGCCAGGCGTCCATCATATTAAAAAAAGACGGGAGTATCCAGATCAAAGGATCAGATATTAAAATAACCGGCAGCGGTGATGTGATCCTGAAAGGAAAAAAAGTTTTGCAAAACTGATTTGAAGCGATGGTTCATAGCTTGCACTAACTTTAGTAGTCTTTTTTCTAAATTTTAAACTCTTTAGTTATGACCATCGAAAAGCTGAGGGAGATACCCCTTTTCGCTACTCTTTCTCCCGATGAACTGCGGGACCTGTTAAACAGGCTGGAAAGAGAAGCCTTTGCACCACATACCACAATTTTCTGGATGGATGAACCGGGAGATAAATTATATGTGATCGAAGAAGGTGAAGTGAGGATCAGTTATAGTAACAAAGAAGGAAAAGAATTTACACTTGCCGTGCAGGGCGAGGGAAGTTTTTTTGGTGAACTTTCACTGCTTGATGGAGGTACCCACACCGCAACTGCAAGAACCATAAAGGAAACAACATTACTGACAATTGACCGTGGTTCTTTTTATAGTTACCTGGATAAACATCCCCAGTTTTCCCGGACACTTCTTGCAGTATTGGTTGACCGGTTACGAAAAAACGCATTATCCATGCGGCAACACATGGCCGGTGAACAATCATTGAAACCGCAACCGGCATCTTATAAAAGATTTGTGGATCGTGCCGCCCGGTATATTTCAAGCAGCCGCTTTCTGATCTTTGCTGCCATATTCATGCTTGGCTGGATAGGTTTTCAAACCTGGTGGTATTATCATCAGCATCATACCGGTGTTAGTTTAGCAGACAATCCTCCGACATTTTTCTTTTTGGGATTTATTCTGACACTTAGTTCATTTCTTTTTACCATACTTGTTTTAACAAGCCAGCGGGGTCTTGCTGAACAGGATCGGATTCAGGCAGAAATAGAATACCAGGTGAACCTGAAAGCGCAGGCAGAAATAATGCGGCTACAGTTGAAAATGGATGAGGTGCTGAAGCAACTTGAAGAAAATAACAGGTAGTAAAAGGGCCGTTGGTTCGGCCCTTTTATTTTTTAAAATCCTCTCTTTTCTTTCGAAGGTCTTTCAGGTGGTTTATATCCTTTTGTTTTCAATAATTGTTTTATTTCAGCAATAGCTCTTTTTAATTGCGGGTCAATTCCTTTAGCCATTGCACCAAGATCTTCCGGCACAGCAATGTCCGGTTCCACACCATGACCTTCCCTGAACCAGGTTCCGTCAGGATTATACATGCGGAAAGTCGGAGCCGTGATTCCTCCTCCATCGATCAGTTCGGGCACACCACTGATACCTATAAGTCCTCCCCATGTTCTTGCCCCGATCAATGGCCCTAATTTTTTCTTACGGAAATAATCAGGAAATGCATCACCTCCAGAGCCGCTCCAGCCATTTACAAGCATCACCTTAGGGCCGAAATGTGCAAAAGGTGGCCATGGCCAGTCACTGCCATCCCGGATAGCCCAATACGCTAAAGGATCACGGTTCAGCATTTCGATAAACCGATCCGGTATTTGTCCGCCATTGTTGAATCGCTCATCGATCACCAATGCTTTTTTATTCCATTGCGCATTGAACTGCCTGATCAATTCATTTTGTCCGTCAACTCCGGTACTTGGTACATAAATGTATCCTGCTTCACCATTTGTTTCTTCATCCACTTGTTTGCGCATATTTTCAATCCATGCGAGATTGCGCAAACGACCTTCATCACTCATTGTTTTTACAATAGCCGTTTTGGCACCGTCAAAAGATGGCTTTGAATTGTAAGTGATCTCCACTGTTTTATTTGAGAGACCTGTAAAAGCAATAAATGGTTCCTGGTCGGTTGTCAGCGGAATTCCGTTTACTGCAAGAATATAATCGCCTTCTTTAACTGCAACACCCGGCGCATCCAAAGAAGATCTCTCTTCAGCATCCCAGGCAGCGCCACGAATGATCTTTTTTACTTTATAATAATTACCATCTGCCTGCCAGTCAATACCCAGGTATCCAACAGATTTGCTTTCGGTACTCTCTACATCTCCTCCTCCATGATAAGTGTGAGAAGCATTTAATTCACCGATCATTTCACCAATAATAAAATCAACTTCTTCTCTTGTCATGGCGCCATCCAGCATTTTTAAATAACGGGTCTTTACCTGGTTCCAATCCACATCATGCATACCAGCATCGTAAAAATAGTCCCGCTCCAAACGCCATGCATCTGTGAAAAGCTGTTTCCATTCTTTTACCGGGTCAATCATCATCTGCATATCGCCCAGCGCTAATGGCTTGTCAAATTTTTGATTCTCGCTGGGAGAAATAACAGCATATTTACCCGACTGTGATACCAGTATCTTTTGATTGTTGGCAGACATTTGTGCATTACCAACATTGTTCAGGATTGTTTTTTCTTCTTTTTTATCAAGATCAAAATATTTCAAAGCCCGTTTTCCATCAACATCGCCGGTATTAGGAGATTTGATATAAACGATCTTACCTTTTGCCGATGCCAGGAAACTATAATTACCGGCTGAGGGAGGCAAGAGTTCAAGCCGCTGCTCCATTCCATCAAAATCAATAGCTATTGATTTTGTATCCGCTTTTTTCTCTTCGGTATTGCTTTTACTTTTATCATCCTTGGTTTTTTCATCTTTAGCCTCATCGCTTTTTACCGCTACCGTATCATTTTTCGGCGCCAGTATAGACGGAGTTTCTTTTGTTAATGCAATAGCAGCAAGCTGGGTGCTGTTTGCATAAATAAAAGTATTGTCAATATCGCTGTAGGAAGGATTGAAAGACTGATCTGTAAACAGGTATAAATATTTCCCTTCACTATCAAATACGGGATTTGTACAACTATAAAAACCACTGGTAACCTGGTTGTTTTTCTTATTCTGGTAATCATAAATAAAAACAACTCCATGGCTATTATCAAAATCCCTGCTGTAAGCCATCCAGCGGCTGTCGCTTGACCAGCTAACTGAAAAGCCTTGCAGTGCACCATGCGTAAATCTCAATGCATGGTCTACATCAGTTGTTTTATTTGTAGTAAGATCAAATATTTTGATCTGCATCGCCTTATCAATAAAAGCGATCTTCTTGCTGTCGGGCGACCAGTATGGTGTATACCTGAATCCTGCGCCATAATTGGTAAGTTTTTTTTCAGAACCTTCCTTGTCGGGCTCCATAATCCACAATTCATATTCACCTGACTGATCACTCCAGTAGGCCACATATTTACCATCAGGTGACCATGCGGGGTAGCGTTCTGCAACACCTGAAGTTCTTGTGAGATCTTTTACATATCCATTTTCAGCCGGCACTGAAAATATATCTCCTCTCGCCTGGATCAAAACCCTGTTGCCATCAGGACTGATTGAAAGATCCTGTACCAGTTTGTCAACATTCTCAATTTTTGGTTTCAGCATGGTGCGATCAGTAATTACATTTATATCTACAGATTTTTGTTTACCTGTAGCAATCGTGTAGAGATACATTTTACCCCCTGCTTCAAAAACAATATCATCAGGACCCATAGAAGGGTAATGCACATCATAATCTTTAAAATTTGTAAGCTGTGTGTATGATTTGTTTCCCAGGTCATATTTCCAGAGATTCATTCTCAGTTCTTTTCCCCGGTCAGAAAGAAAATAAATGGCATTGCCATTCCACATGGGAAATTCATTACCTGCATCTTCTTCATTACCTATCGGTGTTGATTCTTTCGTTGCAAAATTGAAAATCTGTATATCTGCTTTCCAGCCACCACGGTATCTTTTCCAGTTGCGTCCTACCTGGGAACGAAATACCACTGCGATCTGTTTTCCGTCAGGAGAGTATGAGCCATATTCGGCATAAGCAAGCGGAAGTTTTTCTGCGGCACCGCCTGAGGCAGGAATAGTGTAGAATTGGTTAAACCTTGCTTTTCCGCTTTCACGACCAGAAGCAAACAAAACTTTTTTTCCATCACTGGTCCAGTCAACCACACGATCCGGATAACCGTGACCCGTTAAGCGAACAGGCACTCCACCATTTACCGGAATAACATAAGCGTCATAATTTCCATCATAATTGCCGCTGAATGCAATGCTTTTTCCATCAGGAGAAAATTTTGGATACACCTCCACACCTGCCGGTGAACTCAATTTAATTGCCGTGCCGCCTTCTTTAGGTATTACCCAAAGGTCATTTGCATAAGTAAAAACGATCTGGGTTTTTGAAACATCCGGATAACGGAATAATCCGGCATCGATCTGTGCCATCAGGTTCGGTACTCCCAAAACGCCGATAAGCACAATTACAATTAGCTTTTTCATGTGTAAATTTTATTGTTTTATTGCCACATGTTATTTGCCATAAAATTTTCATCGGTGTTTAGAATAATCTACTTTGAAAATTTTACAACTCACTTCATGTATATTTTATGTAGTTAAGAAATACGATTTCTATTCCTTAGGGAGGAGACATTTAAAGCTAAGAAAAAATGTTCTGACAGGTTTTTAATTGTGACGAACGGAGAAGAACATTTGAAAGAGCTCATCGTTCAGTTTCTGGTAATCTAAAGATTGGCTTTTTTTTGAGATGTTATTTTTATACCTTAAAGTATGATCCGGGCCACCGGAGCAATATTACTACTTCTATGTACGAGCTGTCGCATTATGCTTCAGAATAACAGCTATTTACCAGGCACCGGGTTTGATAAAACAGATGACAGCCCGGTATATTCCCTTCCGTTTGAAAAGAACAAGAAAGTATTTGTGGTACAGGGTTATAAAAGCTGGTTCAGCCATCATGATATGATCGCTATTGATTTTAAGGTAAAAAAGGGAACTAAAATCTGTGCTGCAAGAGATGGAGTTGTGATTGCAACAAGAAAAAATTCTCATCGCCATGGATTAAAAAAGGAAATGCTTTCAGAAGGTAATTATGTTTTCATCCGTCACGAAGATGGCTCTATAGCCCATTACTGGCATTTGAATACCGGCGATGTATTTATAAAAAAAGGTGACACCGTTAAAACCGGCCAGGTAATTGGCCTGAGTGGCAATACAGGATTTTCTGCATTCCCTCATTTACATTTTGATGTAAGCGGATTTGATGATAATGAAAAATTTACCGGGTTGCCAACCCGGTTTCACACCCAACAAGGTGATGTTTATCTTTTGCCGGGTCGTTTTTACAGAAATACCTATTGAAAAATGCCGTAATTAAAGGCTTATATCCTTTTTAAATCCGTCCTGGTTTTTTCATTAACAATGTTACCGGTATTTAATGTTTCTGCAGGCTCAAACAACATAACTTCAACTTCCTCATTCGCTACAGGCTTATGTTCTGTTCCTTTTGGAATAATAATAAATTCACCTTGACTTATTGTGACCACTTTATCCTTAAGATGCATATCAAAACTTCCTTTCACTACATAAAACAGCTCGTCTTCATTATCATGATGATGCCAGACAAATGCTCCTTTAAATTTCACCAGCTTTACCATTTGCCCGTTAAGTTCACCCACAACATGAGGGTTCCAGTGATCATGAATTGCAGAGAGCTTTTCTGCGAGGTTTGTTTTTTCCATTGTCAATCAATTGAAATCTGATCAGCCGCTTTTTTTGCTTTACTTCTCAATTGGTCTGTATCTGCACCGATATTATCATATGCCAGCGCTACTCCCATTCTTCGATAAGGTCTTGTGGTTGGTTTTCCAAAAATTCTTATATCGGTATTTTTTTGTTCCAGTGCTTTATTAATTCCGTTAATTGTAAATGTTTCTGCTGATCTGTTTGCAAGGATAACAGCGCTGGCGCCTGCTCTTTCTAATTTTATTTCCGGAATAGGTAATCCCAGGATTGCTCTTGCATGCAATTCAAATTCTGATAAATTTTGTGTTCCCGCTAAAGTCACCATTCCTGTATCATGCGGTCTTGGGCTTAGTTCAGAAAAATAAACGCCTTTGTCTGTCAGGAAAAATTCTACTCCCCATATTCCTGCCCCTGTTAAAACATCCGTTACTTTTTTAGCCATAGCACATGCATCATTATAATCTTTTTCACTGATTGCAACAGGCTGCCAGCTTTCCTGGTAATCCCCTCTTTCCTGCCTATGTCCTATCGGCGGACAAAATAGTGTTTGTCCTTTTTTTTGTGTTACAGTTAATAAAGTAATTTCTGTATGAAATGAAATAAATTCTTCGACGATCACTTCTTTTATATCGCCTCTTGAATTATTAATAGCATAATCCCATACGATTTGCTGATCGTTCTCATTCTTTAAAACACTTTGCCCTTTTCCTGAAGAAGACATCAATGGCTTTACCACACAGGGAAACCCTGTTTCGTTAACTGCTTTTTTAAATTCATCAAATGTTGTGGCGTAAAAATATTTTGCCGTTCTTAGCCCAAGTTCTTTGCTTGCAAGGTCACGGATCAACTTCCTGTTCATTGTGTAGTTAGCCGCCTTGGCGCTCGGTACTACCTGGATATTTTGCTTTTCATATTCATAAAACTTTTCAGTCCGGATAGCTTCGATTTCCGGAACCACCAGGTCGGGTTTGTGTTTAGCTATGGTTGAATCCAGTTGATCTCCATTCAGCATATCAATTACTTCGTAATCGTCTGCAACCTGCATGGCAGGGGCACCGGCATAACTGTCAGCCGCTATAACAGTCTGTCCCAATCTTTTCAAGGCTATTACCAGCTCTTTCCCTAATTCACCGCTCCCAAGTAATAAGATTTTTTTGTGCATGCCGCAAAGTAACCGATTTATAAAAAAGAAAGTGACCTGTATTTGAATGCTGTTATTAAATAAGCAACAAAAGACAGATCACTTACCAACCCTTGCAGGCCTCTTAATAGAAGAACTGCTCTTTTACAATTTTACCATCCTTTACTTCATACACTGCAATTTCATGCATTTCCATCCTACCCATACCTTTCATGGTTACGTCCATACCCATAGCTACAGCAAAATGATTGCCCGCAACGATGGGTTCATTCGAATAGCCTCCATGCATTTCTTCTACCATTTCCTGGAATTGTTTTCCCTTTTCACGGATGGCGTCTCTGCCTTTAACAGTTTTTAATCCCTGTGAATGTTCCGGCTCAATGCTAACTGCATCATCAGCATACATCTCAGATTGGATTTTGTCCCACTGCCCGCTTTGTGCTAATTCATTAAACCGGTCAGCTACCTCCTGCGCTGTCATTACAGCTTCTTTTGTTGTCATAATCTTAGATTTTAAATGATTAAATGGGAGAGAAAAGCTACCCTATTTTAGTAACAGGGTGAATTAAATTATTATGAAGCGGGAAAATTTGAGGATGAACACATATTTGCCGTTATAATTCAGTATATTCCTAATTGTGATAAAATTTTTCTTAGGTATTCTTATTATAACCTTTTCTGCATGCTCGGTGAGCAAGAATCCCCTCAGAAAAGAAATCAAATTACTCCGAAAGGGGATTATCAAAGATGATACCAGTTACATATACTCACTGCCTTATGAAAAAGGTAAAGCATACAGAATTGTGCAAGGTTATTTCGGCCCTTTTTCACATAAGGAAAGAGCAGCGCTGGATTTTAAAATGAAAAGAGGAACAAAAATCTATGCAGCCCGGGGCGGAGTTGTTGTGAGAGTTAAAGAAGATGGCGACAGGGGAGGATGGAACAGAAAATACAGACCATATGGCAATCATATTGTGATAGAACATGGAGACGGCTCCCGTGCCGGATATTGGCATCTTCAGTATAATGGAGTTCTTGTAAATGTTGGCGATACGATAAAACAGGGGCAGGTTATCGGTCTCAGTGGAAAAACCGGCTATGCGGCCATGCCACATCTTCATTTTCTTGTTTGGGTGATTGATAACAAAAAGGGGTGGAGGCAAATTGCAACCCGTTTCAATACTACAAAGGGTGTTCTTTATTTACGTGGATGGAAAAAATATAAAAGGCCATAATAAAATTGTATTCAGGCCTTTTAATAAAATCCTACTACCCAGGATCTTGATTTTCTTTTTATCGTTATTTCTTCTTTATTGATCCAATGTGCCATATAAGACCACAATGTTTCTTTTAGTTCTTTTTTGAAAAATCCATTATGCCCGATTCTTTTTACCCCGATATCAGCCGGTTTAAGATGCTGCCATGTAATTTCTGCATCAAGAAACCTGTTCAGTAATTCCTGGACTGCCTTGGGAGGACAGTGCCAGTCATCAGAAAAGCTGAACGCCAGCAAAGGAATCCGAAGCTTCCTGTAATTATTATCCGGAAAATAATCAAACAACCCGTTGGGTTTATCACACCAATCTGTCCATTCTTTTATTACACCTTTTGGAAGATTACCTAGGAAACCGATTTTCTTTCCGGGAAAAAAGCCATATACTTTATTCAGGAAAAGAATAGCCTTCTTCAAAAAGAAAATTCTTATCCTGTCTTTCACAGGCCATAGTTTTTTACACGATAATGCACTGCTGACTAAAATAATCTTGCTGATATATTGACTGGCTCTTGCTAATCCTGCCATTTCGCCGCCAATGCAATGTCCAATGAAAATGATCTCTTGCTTGGGAAACTTTGTGTTGGCATAAAGGATCACCGCATCCATATCCTGCACAGCCCATTGATGCATGCTTGCCTTGCATTTGCGTATTTCTTTGTTTGTTGCAACTCCTGTTCCCCTGTAATCAAATGTAAAAACCGGGTAACCTTTTTGAGTCAGAAAAAAAGCAAACTCCCGGTAAAACTCTTTAGATGTTCCTGCGCCTGAAGCCAATATCACCACTCTTCCGTTATTTCGAACAGGAGGATAGTAATCAGCTTTAAGCATGTTACCATCAGAAGCTCTTATTTCTATTTCTGTATACATATCTGCCACCAAATAATAAGTGTCTTAATGCAAAAGTCGGCGACAGGCCCGGTGCTGAAAGTGGTATTTGATCAGCTACCTTGTTTATATGAGTGCTGGTACTGTATCATGAGTGAAGAAAACTGCTATCCTAATAAATCCATAAGCTCTTCTTTCCTGTTTTTAGATACGGGTATTCTCATTTTATTCTCCATAACAAGATAGCCCCCATCGCCCCGGACAAATTCTTTTACCCGCTTCAGATTTATTAAATAGGAATTATGCGGACGAAAGAAATGATAAACCGAGAGCATGTCTTCAAACTCTTTCAATGTTTTTGAGATAACTCTTTTCTGTCCTTCCTGCATATGCACATTTGTATAATTACTATTTGCTTCGCAGCAAATAATTTCCTGCGGATCTACAAATTCAATTGTTTCTTTTGAGGCAAGGGCAATCTTTCCAACTTTTCCTTTTCTTTCCGCATGCACATTGTTCAATAACACATCAATTTGTTCTGCCGGAATTTTCTGATTCGTCTTTTTTAAATGTTTATCAATTGCTTCTTTTAGTTCTTTGTTCTGAACAGGTTTGAGCAGGTAATCCAGGGCACTGAATTTTACGGCCTGTATACCGAAATTGTCGTAAGCGGTTGTAAAGATTATATCAAAGGGCAGATCCCGCCCTAATTCTTCCAATACGTCAAAACCATTCAACATCGGCATTTCAATGTCAAGAAACAAAAGATCGGGTGTATTCTTTTTTAAGAACGATATCCCATCCGCCGGGTTTTCGAATGAAGCTATTATCTCCACATCAGAACAATAATTTTCAAGCTTCCATTTCAATGTTTCAATACTATGTTGTTCGTCATCAATGATCACTGCTTTTATCATACAACAAATTTTAAAGTGATTAATAGGGAATGACAAGCTCCACCCGGGTACCTGCGGGATTCCCATTTTCATCTTTCAGATCAATGATCTGCACACTGGTATCTGTATTATTCAATTTATTGATCAGGTCAATTCTGTCACGGGTGATCTGCATGCCCATCGATCGTTTATGATTACCGGGTTTCTGTGTTTTTATCTCCTCTGCTTTTTCACGACCTATTCCATTGTCTTCAATTACACAAACAAGTTTATTATTCTTTTCGCTGATGTCAATCTTTACTTTCCCGATGGTTCCATCCTTCTTATGCATCAGTCCATGCCAGATCGCATTTTCGACATAAGGCTGAATAAGCATTGGGGGAATCACAATGGAAGCCACGTCCAGCCCTTCTTCAACTTTTATTTCGTAGCTGAATTTATCTTTAAATCGCAGGCTTTCCATTTGCATGTACAGTTCAAGCAATTCAATTTCGTCCTTAAGGCTTGTATAATTGGATCTTGAATTTTGTAAGATCAATCTCATTAACCGGGCAAAATTGTTCAGGTATTCAGATGCCTTGCCTGATTCATTTTTTATAATATAACTATCAATTGAATTCAGGCTGTTAAAAAGAAAATGAGGGTTCATCTGTGCCAGCAGTGCCGTCATCTCTACATTGGCCAATTTTTTCTCATATTGTGTTTTCAGTTTTTCTTTTTTCTTTACCTGGTTAATGCGATACTTATACCACCAATAAAACAGTCCCCCAACAAGTAATACAAACCCGATGCGGAACCACCATGTAAGATACCATGGCCTGGAAATATAAACCGGCAATTCTGTTATTGCGGGGTTCCACATTCCTTCATTATTAGCTGCCTGCAACTGAAATACATAATCTCCGGGAGGAATGTTTGTATAATTAGCAAACAAGCCATCTGAATTATTCCAGCCATCAAAGTTTTTTAAGCGGTATCTGAATTTTACCCCTTTAGGCATTGTAAAGGCTTTGGCAGAAAAAAAGATTGTAATAAAATTCTGACGATATTTTAAAGAGAGTTCGCTGGAATAAAGAGACGCATTAACAGGACGATTCAGAAGGTTTACCTGTGAGATATAAGGTACCGGTAATTCCGTATTTCTTTTTAATTCCTCAATATTAGCAAGGGTAATGCCTGTACGATCCCCAAAGGCTATTTCCCCCGATGGCAAAAAAGAAAAACTGAAAAATTCAGGATCCTTTACGCCATATTCAAAACTAAAAGTAGAAAAGGAAAGGTCATCAGCATTAATACGAACCAGAACTTTATCAGTATAACCCCATACATTGCCCTGCCTGTCTGTAGCCAACGAAGAGAAAAAACCATTAATATTTTTTTCACGAAGATTGAGTTTTCGGATAATCCCTTTCTGCGGGTTATTTGCCTGAATATATCCGAACCAGCCATTTTCGCTGCTTACCCATATTTTCCCGTTTCTGTCTTCAGAAAAACCACTGGCAAGTGCAAAAGAATTTTCTGTGTTTTCCTTATAAATAAAATTTACAATTGAATCCCTGGCTCTCAGGTAAACTGAAAAACCGCCAACCCTAGAAAACCAAACATTACCCTGGCTATCTTCAAACAATAGGCTTGTTCTGATAAATGGGTTATTCCCTTTTCCTACGGTTAATTCTTCCCTGTATATTTTATATTTTCCTGTTTTAGTGTTCCACCGGATCAGGCCATCTGCATCAGCACAAAGCCATATGTCCCCATGGCTATCTTTTAAAATATCTCCCCACCTGTTATACTCTACTTTCGGATGATTCTTTGCTACAGAAATCTCACCAGTCTTAACAGAGTATTCAAATAATTCCCGGTCGGTAGCAACCAGGTATTTACCTGGAGTAATTTCTTGAAATCCTCTTACAATAATTTCGCTTTCTGCAAACCTGTTGAGACCGTTAAAGGGTAGTTTTGTCCAGTATCTTGTTGCTTTGTTTAACTTATAAATCGCATTAGCGAATAACGGACACACAGTAATGGTATCCCCCTTTTCGTCGCTTCCTACATAAGCAGAAAACGGCATCGAATTATTGGATAAATGAGTGAATGAGTAATGAACAAACTGTTGGGTGGTATAATCAAAATACCGAATACCCGGTCTGACTATGGTCCAAATCCTTTTTTCATCATCAATATAGTTGATACCGTATATCTTATTTTCCTTTTGGTTATTGATCCAGAAGTTCGTTATAGCTTTTTTTTCAATATCATAAATGTAAAGGCCCTGGCTGGTTGTAATCCATAATTCCGTTTTGCTCTTCCGAATGATACTGTTGACAGGGCCATCAAAATAATGTTGGTTTTTCATCTCAAGCGGAGTAAATGTTTTGCTAACAGGATCAAACACATTCATACCGGCTCTGTAACTCCCCACATATAACAGACCATCGTCATGATGATACAACCTGCGGAAAGCATTCAAAGCAACCTGGTAATCTTTTTCCGGTTTTGTAAATGTGTACCATTCCACATACCTGGTATACTTATTTATCTTTTCAAGACCAGCAGTGGTGCCAGCCCAGATGATAGAATCATTATCCAAGGACTGCTCTAAGCTTAGAATTGAGTATTCGGTACCTAACGAGGGGATTATTTTAGGATAAGATTCACGGGGATACAATATCCGCTTAAAAATCCGGGCCAAGGAGTCGAAAACCCATACTCCTTTGTTCTTGGTACCGGCCCAGACGGTTCCCTGCCTATCAAGATAGAGGGCAGAGACCGATTCATAAATCTGATTGTTCAGGGTATCATCAGGATTATTATTGTTGCCGTCCCGAAAAAAATAGTGGTGGAAGCTTTCGTCTTTAGTGTTCAAAATAGAAACTCCCTGATTGGTTGCAACCCAAATTTTATCACCAATGCATAAAATGGCATGAACGGCATTGGATGTGCCAACAGGATCTAGTAATTCCCCGGGTTTATATACTTTGATTTGCCGGCCATCAAATCTGCAAAGCCCTTCAGTTGTTCCCACCCACATAAATCCATCAGCACTTTTCTGAATGGCACGGACTTCATCAGAAGGCAGTCCCTGCTCCTTGGTGATAAGAACAGGATCATTGAACCTGTATTGAGCCTGCATGCCAATGGTAAAAAAGCATGTAGCAATAATGAGTGGTATGTTATTCTTAATCGCCATTATAAAGAAAGGTCAGAGCAAATTAGAGTTTTATGCTTTAACTGTATTTCGCTTTTGCAACTAACTGCTTTTTAGCTATATCTGGAAGTCCTACCTATCCGAAGTTGTCGTTTTTTGAGTGGATATATTGATATCATGAGTATAACACTTTCAATTAATGTGATTTCCAACTCTAAACAGAAAAAACGATAAACACATTAAGATACTGCATCGACTCAAATACGGAGCGTTACGCTTTTGAGCTGACGTAATCTTGCCTCATAATCAAAATAAGAGTCAACAAATCATCATTGAAAAATTTATCAACATGAAAAAGTTCCTTTATTTAATGTATGGCGTTATCAGTTATTTCGCCTTTTTCGGAACCATCCTTTATGCCATAGGCTTCGTGGAAAATTTATTTGTCCCTAAAAGTATTGATGGCCGAGCCGTTGTTTCAACCGGGAAAGCAATACTGATTGACGCTTCTCTTTTGTTGCTGTTTGCTTTGCAACATAGTATTATGGCAAGACCTTCGTTTAAAAAATGGTGGATACGCATTGTACCGGAACCACTTGAACGCAGCACTTTTGTTTTATTGGCAAGTCTTTGCCTGATACTAATGATGTGGCAATGGCAACCGATCGGTGGTGTTATATGGTCCGTACAAAACAAAACCGTGAAAACGATCTTGCTTATTGTTTCCCTGTTAGGCTGGGGCATTGTTTTTATCAGCACATTTCTGATCAATCATTTTGACCTGTTCGGACTTCGCCAGGTATGGTTTTATTTTAAAGGCAAGCCTTATAAACCATTGCAGTTTCGCCTTCCGTTGTTCTATCGTTTTGTAAGACACCCTTTATATTTAGGTTTTCTTATCGCCTTCTGGTCAGCTTCAACAATGACGATAACGCATCTGTTTTTTGCTCTTCTCACCACGGGTTATATCCTGACTGCAATCCAATTTGAAGAAAAAGACCTGATCACACATTTTGGAGAGAAGTATAAAAACTATAAAAAGAAAGCTCCGATGATCATCCCCTTTACCAAAAAAAGAAAACTTGCTAAATAAAATGAAGCTAATAGTTGGAAAAACTTTTTTCCGTAAATACGGTAAGAGAGCACTTATACTTTATTTATGCTGGTGTGCGGCAAAAGGAGCCTTGTTTTTGTTTATCGGCTCCAGGTTGTTTGGATAAACCACATTCAGCAAAGCAAACCCAAAAGGTTTGCTTTTTTCATTTATGTTTACAGCAAAAGAAAATTTGTCGATACAAGAGCTATATCAGCAATTTCTGGAAGGGATGCGGCAAACTACCTGGCTGGAATACATGGCCGTTTTTGCGGGCATTGCCAGTGTGTGGTTTAGCAGAATGGAGAACATACTTGTCTACCCCGTTGGATTAATCAACACGATTATTTATATCTATCTCAGTTTTAAATATCATTTGCCCGGTGAGGCCAGTGTAAATTTTTATTATACCGTAATGAGTCTTTACGGCTGGTATATGTGGCTTCGGAAAGATGAGCAGCATGAAAAGGTTTTGCATGTGACCTGGTCCGATAAGAAAATGTGGTGGTACCAGTTATCGTTTTTCCTGTTTTTCTATGTCGTTATTTATTTTTCTCTTGTTTATCTCAAAGAAAAATTTTTTGAAGGCGCCATTCCATGGGGAGACGCCTTTGCCTCTGCCACAGCTTTTACCGGTATGTGGCTGATGACAAGAAAAAAAGTAGAGAGCTGGTATTGGTGGATCGCTACGAACATAGCGTCCATCCCGCTTTATTTTGTAAAGGGATTGGT
Source organism: Chitinophagaceae bacterium (assembly GCA_035328345.1). GTDB lineage: Bacteria > Bacteroidota > Bacteroidia > Chitinophagales > Chitinophagaceae > JJ008. Next base: position 66,911 of record DAOLIV010000017.1, read on the forward strand.
ATTTACCAGTGTTTATTACCTGATTCTGTTAGTGATGGCAATATCAGGATTAGCCGAATGGATGAAAAAAGCAAAAAAGGCAGCCGCTAAAGAGCAGCCGCCTCACATCTAACCAAAACCAACTTAGTTTTTACAGAATCGGGATTTCCTGCTTGTTGGTTTGCTTACCTGCAACAACAGGAAGACTTACCTGCAACACACCATCCTCATATTTTGCTGAAATTGCCGCCGTATCAATGTTTTCGTTTAAGGTAAACGTCCTTACAAAACCTCCACGGCTGTATTCCCGTTGCACCCAGTCAAATTTTGGAAAGCCTTCAGGTGGTGTATAGGAAACCGATAGTTCATTTCCGTTTACCTGCAGGTGAAAATTTTCCTTGATACGACCCGGTGCAAATACCAGCAATTCATAGCTGTTATCTGTTTTATAAACATTTACGGCTGCTCTTTGCATCGAACGGTTAAGCAGGTGCCGTCCCCTGTTCCCGGAATAATTGCCTTTTGCGGCGCATGACTGATTGTAGTACATGTTTGTTTGTTTTAATTTTAAAAAATGTTAGCAATAGTATTAACAACAACCGGCAGCAAAAAGTTTTAAATATCCGGGCTATGCGGGAGCTCAAAAAAATAGTAATCCTGGGACCGGAAAGCACCGGTAAGAGCACCTTGTGCAAACAGCTTGCAAATCATTATGATACACTTTGGTGCCCCGAGTATGCCAGGGATTATTTACAAAAACATGGCAAGAGTTATAAATATGACGATCTGTTGACAATTGCCAAAGGGCAGGTGGCGCTGGAAGAAGAGTATATAAAAAAATTCAACCGTAAACCGGGTGTACTTTTTATTGACACCGATATGTATGTAATGAAAGTGTGGTGTGAGTTTGTTTTTGGCAAATGCCATAAGTGGATACTGGACCAGATCGTAAAAAGAAGATATGACCTGTATCTTTTGTGCAACACTGATCTTCCATGGGTAAAGGATGAGCTTCGTGAATACCCCGATCTTCAAACCAGAAAAAAATTATTCTCGATTTATAAGGATATTCTTATTAATCAGTCTGTATCGTGGAAAGAAATAAGCGGAGATTACGACGAAAGATTGAAATCAGCAATTAATGCTGTAAACACGGTTCTGGATTCTTAGTTTTGGTTTTTGTTATTATGAGGAAATTTCTTTCCAAAAATCACAAACTTATTTTTTATGCCTGCTGGTTACTCCTTGCCCTGATACAATCTGGCCTAACAGAACTGCAGGATGATGAGGCGTATTATTGGGTTTATTCAAAATTCCTGGATTGGGGTTACTTTGATCATCCCCCAATGATCGCTTTATTGATCAAGGCGGGTTATGCAATTTTTCCAAATGAATTAGGTGTCAGGCTGTTTCCTGCGCTGCTAAACGTATTGTCTCTTTTCATTATAGAAAAGCTCACAGAAAAGAAAAATCCGTTACTGTTTTATTGTATTGCCCTTTCCATTGCTGTGATCCAGGTAAGTGGTTTTATTGCCGTCCCCGATATTCCCCTGATCTTTTTTACTGCATTGTTTTTTCTCTGCTACAGAAAATTTATCCGTGACTATTCCCTTTTTAGCGCCGCTTTGCTTGGGCTTTCAATGGCGCTATTGCTATACAGTAAGTACCACGCCGTGCTGATCATTTTTTTTACCCTGTTATCCAATCCTAAACTATTGCTGAAATACCGGGCCTATCTTGCTGTTGCAATTGCATTCATTCTTTTTACGCCTCATTTATACTGGCAATACAATCATAATTGGATAAGTTTCAAATATCATCTTTTTGAAAGCAATGTAAATGCTTACAAATTTTCGTTTACCCTGGAATATTTGATCGGGCAGATATTATTGCCGGGGCCCATTGCAGGGTTTATATTATTGCCGGCGGCATTCCTCTATAAACCGGTTAATAAATCAGAAAGGGCCCTTAAGTTCACTATGGTGGGGTTATATATATTTTTTCTCTTTAGCTCCTTCAGGGGAAAAGTAGAGGGAAACTGGACATCGCCTGCACTTGTTCCGCTTATAATATTATCCCACCAGTTTTTATTTGATAAGAAAAAATGGATTTCGGTTTTTGCAAAGACAGTTCCTGTTACACTTATCTTAATGCTGGCAGGCAGAATTGTTATGATATCAGATGTGCTTCCTGTAAAAAAAGTAAAAGAATTATATCATAGCTGGAACAAGTGGCCACAAGAAATGAGAACCCGGACAAATGATTTGCCGATCGTATTCAGTAACTCTTACCAGAGAGCCTCCAAATATTGGTTTTACAGCGGACAAATCACTTATTCGCAAAACTGGTACAGGGAAAGAAAAAACAATTACAATTTCTGGCCGGTTGAAGATTCTATTTTGGGCAAACCGGTTTTCTTTTTGGATAAATATGAATTATTCCGGTTTAAAGATTCGTTGAAAACCCCGCTTGGATGGATCGGATATAAATATGATCCGGCATTTCTTTCATTTGCAAAAATCGATATTACTACATCCGAAAAAAAGTATCATGTAAATAAAAGCGGTAACTCTCTTACCCTTCAATGTCATTTTAATACCCCGGAATACTACTCCCACTATATTTTAAACCACAAAATCGAAGAGGATACGGTCAAGATAGGTATCTTCAATAAATATCGATGGGTTAAGGATATTGTTGTGCCAATATCCGCCCACGATCTTGCTGAGTTAAGCGAAAAGACATTTATTATAAATCCGGGTCTTGAAAAAGGAAGCTACTATATGAGGTTTACGATCAAATGTGGTTACAGGAATGCTACTCAAAACAGTGATAAAATCCACCTGGTCATTGATTAGTTTTCGTTGCTGATGAAGAATTTATCAACTTCTGAATATCCGGATCAGTCCTTAGATTATTCATTTGCCCCATGATCGTTTTTGATCTGCTTATAATATAACCAGATGGTGGTTTTACCTTATATCGCTTGGGACTGGGAAGACATGCTGCTATCATGGCTGCTTCCTGTGCAGATAAATTACCCGCTGGTTTATTAAAATAAGATTGTGCGGCTGCTTCAATTCCAAAAATTCCGTCCCCCGTTTCTATTACATTCAGGTATACTTCAAGAATTCTTTTTTTGCCCCATATCAATTCGATCATGAAAGTAAAATAAGTTTCGAGCCCTTTTCTTATCCAGCTTCTTCCCTGCCATAAGAAAACATTTTTTGCCACCTGCTGGCTGATTGTACTGCCACCCCTCACTCTTCCTGGTTTTTTTTTGTTGTATGCCATTGCTTTTTTTATACTCTTCCAATCAAAGCCGCTATGATCAGGAAAGAGCTGATCCTCTGAAGCAATTACAGCAAGCTTTGCGTTTGAAGAGATGGAGTTTCTTCCAACATAATCCCTTTTTAGTCCATGGCCACTTATCCAGCTCGCAAACTGAGTTACGGTAATTGGCGGATCAACCCATTTCAATAAAATGATATAGAATAACTGGGCAATAAAAAGAATTATGAAAATCTTTTTTGTCCATTTCCAAAGCTTCCTGAAAAAATCTCTTGCTTTCAACTTTATATCAGATTAATTCGCAAAACTATCCTGAAAGAGATAACAATAATGTTAAAGCCTTTTTCCATAGACAAGAAGGCCCCAGATCAGGGCAATTCCAAATACGATCAGGATGATACCATTGATGCGATTAATAATATGAATATTATGTGGCGTAAGCCTGTTTCGGATCTTTCCGGCCAGTAATACTTTCAGTATATCTGTTCCCAACACCCACGCAAGGCAGGTTACAAAAACAACAATCCTTTGGTTAACAGTATGGGTGATCACTGCAGTAGAGGTAGTGATCCAGAAAATAAAAACAGCGGGGTTCAAAGTATTCATAAAGTAGCCGGACAAAAATATTTTGGCATAATCTCGTTTCCGGAAACTGAAAACCTGTTTGCCCTGCTCATTAACTTTCACTTTCTTGAAAAACAAAAAATATATCCCCATAGATACCAGGAATATACAGCCCGCTATACCCACTTCTGTTTTATATACCTGTATACTTTTAAAAAGCTCAGTAAATAAATTACTTATCAGCACTAAAGTGATATCGCTGGCTGATACTCCAAAAACAAAAGCCATTCCGCCTTTATGACCGTTATTCAGGCTTTGCTTGATAACAGAAAACAGGATGGGCCCCACTGAAATGCTCAGCAGCAAACCAAATGTCAGCCCCTTTAACATGGCCTCAAGCATATAATAAAAGTAAAAAACCTCTTTTAGAATGCAGCATGAGGTTTTAGAAAGTGAAAATTATATTGTGCCGGTCCCTAAAAATTTTTCCCATTCTTCCAGCATACTTCCTTTCATTACTCTTGGGAATTTATGCTGACTTCCCAGTTTTCCTTTTAATTGCATGAATTGCATAAATTTTTCTTCCGGTAAAACCTCCAGGAAGACTTCTTTAAGGGCACTGTCTCTTTCTGTTGCATAATCGTCATTTAACACCCGGAGGCTCTGGTCAATCCTGCTTTTAAGCACTTCTGCATTTACCTGGTCATCCGTAGCAACATACCACCGGTGTGCAAAAAAGTTTTCATACGGAAACCCTACAACAGTATACTCGGGAATAGAAATATTCAGTTCTTCGCTCACCAGTTCAATGGCCTTGTTCATGTTCTCAACGCTAAGGTGTTCGCCGGTAAGACTTAGAAAATGTTTGGTTCTCCCGGTTATTATCACTTCACACTTTTGCAGGTCAACAAATTTTATGGTGTCTCCCAGAAGATATCGCCAGGACCCTGCATTGGTGCTCATCAAAAGGGCATACTCCTTACCTGTTTCCACTTCGTGTATCATTTTTGCTTCGGGTTTTTCTTTTATTTTTCCGTCGGCATCAAAGTTTTTATCATCAAAAGGAACAAACTCAAAGAAGATATTATTATTCAATATCAGCTGCATTCCTTTTGCATGTTCTCGTGTTTTATACCCGATAAACCCTTCGCTGGAAAGATAATTTTCTATGTACACGATCGGTTTACCCAGTAGCTTTTCAAATCCTTTCTTATAAGGCTCGAAAGCTACTCCACCATGAACGAAGAATGAAAAGTTTGGCCATATCTCATGAATGTTTTTAACCTTATAATGTTCTATCACCATTTCCATACACATCTGGCACCATGCAGGAACACCAACAATGTAGCCAATATCCCATTCCTTTGCATGCTCTACAATTTCATTCAACTTCAGGTTCCAGTCGGCAATGGCTGCGATTCGGCTGCCCGGTTTATAAAATGTCTGGAACCAAAAAGGTCTTTTTTTGGCAAGTATTCCGCTTAAGTCACCGGCATACCAACCCGCTTTCCCCTTTTTCAGATCTGTTGCACCCCCCAGCATCAGGAAACCCTTGGTCATTGCCCTTTTATTGGCTTCCTCATATTTAATAAGACTGAACAACTGCCTTAAATAATTCACAGTATTGCTCCTTAATAATTCTTTTGTAACAGGGATGTATTTGCTTGATGCATCAGATGTTCCCGAACTCAACGCATAATATTTGATCTTTCCCGGCCAGGTTACATCCGGCACCCCTTCCAGTGTTTTCTTCCACCACTCATCATATATCTTATTATAATCATGAACGGGGACCAGTTCCTGGAATTTTCTACCAGGATGTTTGCTTAATAAAATATCATCAAACCTGTAGTGCTGACCGAATTCAGTAAACCTTGCTTTCTTTAATAATTTTTTTAAGACCCGTATTTGCTGACGGCGGGGATCATTAGGAGGAATTCTAAGTGCAGCGGCCAAAGCCCTTGGAATTTTTATATCAATGATCGTCGCCATAGAGGAAAGTGGTGTATATTAAAGTTACTGAATGTTCGCTACTAGTTGTTGCGAATATAAGGGAGAAACCAATGAATTAATGGCCAAGATATTTGTATGATTTCAGGATTATTTTAATATCTGTTGCAGGTTTATAGTCCCGTGCATACCAATAATCCAGTGTTTGTAAACTATCGTCGGGCAAATTCAGATCAACCGATACAGGTACACCACCACAACCAATAATAGCTGATCGTATTGGAGGTAATTTTTGTTCAGCCCTTGTATATCCCACCCATGATCTTTTTGCAAATAATACATTGAAACAGTTTGCCAAAAATCCAAATGGTTTTTTTACAAAAAACAGATGAACAGGAATACCAATTATTCCGGTGCTTGCAACTATTACATCAATCAGTCTTTTCAGTCTTCGATAATAGGGGTTGCTGATATTAAACCCATTTTGCCCGGATAAAGCTTCGCCGCTTGTGTCTTTTTGTTTACTGCCAACTATACTTCCGCTCCCGGAAGCATGAATTTTGGAAATAATACCCGCGGGAAGATTTTTTAGTATTTCAATGATCTCTGAAAAACTCAAAACGCCTTCACAAAAAATAATTTCCCTGAAAGGGACCGATACAAATATTGTTTTTATCTGTTTTTTACTACCAAGTGCCGAGTTATCGTTTTCAATAACGGCGATTCTGCCCAATACCCGTTCCTGCAGCCCGGCTTCACTTAATATCTGCATTACATTATTATATTCCTGCGGTGAGCCGGCAATTAATGTATTTGCTTTTTCATCTTTCTCCCGGCTACCAGCTAAGACATTCGCTTTTACCAATACCCATCTTAAAATACTCATCATCACAAAACCGAACAAGGCGCCAAATAAAATGATGCCTCTTGAAAAACGGTATTGTTCCGGCAACAACGAATAAGCGGCCAGCAAAAAAACGGTTGCCAGCATTACAGAACCAGCTAAACCAAAACGACGATACGATCGATCATACAATCCTGCATAATAAGCCGTAACCAGGAAAAATATGGTATAAGCAGGAAAGGCAATCCACAGCAATTCATTTTCATAAAGGACTTCTTTCCGCACATAACCCGTCCAGATATTTTTCATCAACCAGAACGATAAAAGTAAAATGCCTGCATCTAATAATGGCAAACCAATGCGACGTATAAAATTTGTGATCGCCGTAAGCCCCGCTCTCAGCCAGATGGCCAGGTTGATCAGAAAAATATAAAGACCGGCTTTACTTCCGCCGTAATGCTTTCTCACAAAATCTGACATAGCTTTATAAAACATTCTCACATAATTCATGCTCCCTCTCCGGGTGCTTTCTCCTTTGAAGTGGATGATGCTGCTCCCGGCAAAATAATAATTCTTGTAGCCAGCTTTTTGAATACGATAACTCAGATCCACATCCTCACCATACATAAAAAATGTTTCGTCAAAACTTCCTACTTCATCCAATACTTTTTTTCTGGCCATCATAAAAGCACCTGCCAATACATCTACTTCGTTGCTTTTGTTTTCGTCAAGATGTCCGAGATGGTATTTTGAAAATACCGGTGATGCCGGAAAAAGCCTCGAAAAACCAAAAAGTTTATATAATGAAGTAAGCGGATCGGGAAAGGATCTTTTAGACTCCTTTAAGAATCTCCCGCTGCCATCCAGCATCTTTATTCCGATAGCCCCGGCATCTCCATGCTGCTGAAAAAAAGAAATACATTTCTGAAAACAATCTTCCGGAATAATGGTATCGGGGTTTAAGAAAAGTATGTATTCGCCGCCGGCTAACTGAAGACCCTGGTTACATGCTTTGGAAAATCCTTTGTTTTCATTATTCCGGATAAAGCGTATTGTGGGAAATATGGGCTCCAGGTAATCAATGCTGCCGTCGGCAGAATTATTATCAACAACTATAACTTCTGCATTCATTCCTTTTATTGCTTTTTGAACAGAATACAGGCATTGCTCCAGGAAATGCCTGACATTATAATTCACTATGATAACGGAGAGTTGCAAAGAATAAATGGTATGTGCAGCGAAGTAAGACGATTTTGTCTTCAGTACAAAATAGGCTGAACAGGATTTCCTTTTATGCCTGTTATTCTGTAGTTATCTTTGCCCATGCTTAAAACCACACTACTGAATGCCGCAAAAGCCGGTGCCGCAGAAATTCTTCGTTTTTATCACCGTGATTTTAAGATCAGCAATAAAGAAGGAGTAAATAATCTTGTTACTGAAGCTGATCATGCATCTGAAAAAGCAATTCTTAATGTTATCAAATCTGCTTTCCCGGATCACCAGATTCTTGCTGAAGAGACCGGGGAGATCGTTCAGGATTCAACTTACAAATGGATCATTGATCCGATTGATGGTACAGTAAATTTTGCACATGGCATTCCGCTTAATTGTGTTTCGATTGCCGTTGAAAAAAACAAAGAGATCATCCTTGGCTGTGTTTATAATCCGCATCTGAACGAATTATTTTTTGCAGAGAAAGGCAAAGGCGCCACATTAAATGATAAATCAATCAGTGTAAGTAGTCAAACACAGACTTTAAAGGCATGTCTTGTTACAGGTTTTCCGTACACTTATATTAATATGCCAAATGGTCCGTTGGAAATATTTGAACGTTTTATACGTAAAGGAATTCCTGTGAGAAGATTAGGATCGGCTGCCATTGATCTTTGTTGGGTTGCCTGCGGACGTTTTGATGGTTTTTATGAACATAAACTGGAACCATGGGATAGTGCTGCGGGATATTTGATTGTAGAAGAGGCCGGGGGAAAAGTAACGGACCTGGCTGGAAATCCATTTTCTGTTTACCAGCACAGGCTATTGGCTACAAACGGAGAAATTCATGAAGAAATGCTGGAGGTCATTAATAACAAAAAAGAATTATGAGTAGCGAACGAACAGAAATTTCAACATTGGGTGAGTTTGGATTGATAGAACACCTGACCCGAAATATAGAATTGCAAAACGCTTCTTCCGTATTGGGGGTTGGGGATGATGCTGCCGTTATTGACCATTTTGGGAAGCAAACGGTAATTACAACAGACCTGCTTGTTGAAGGAGTGCATTTTGACCTGATGTATACTCCGCTCAAACATCTTGGTTATAAAAGTGTGATTGTAAATCTGAGTGATATTTATTCAATGAACGCAACACCTACCCAAATAATCATGAGTGTTGGTATCAGCAACCGGTTTAGCGTTGAAGCAATGGATGAATTTTATGAAGGAGTTTATGCTGCCTGCAGCAAATATGGTGTTGACCTTGTTGGTGGTGACACTACTTCTTCTCAAAAAGGATTTATTATTTCTGTTACCGCAATAGGCGAAGTGACTCCCGATAAATTTGTGAAAAGGAGTACGGCTCAAAAAGGCGATTTGATTTGTGTAAGTGGTGACCTTGGTGCGGCATATGTGGGACTTCTTTTTTTAGAAAGAGAAAAAAAGATATTCGTAGAAAGTCCTCAGGTGCAACCGGATCTTGAAGGAGAGTCTTATGTGATTGGCAGATTGCTGAAACCGGAAGCCCGAAAAGATATTGTTGAATTTTTTGCATCATCAGGAATTGTTCCCACTGCTATGATGGATATCAGCGATGGGCTGAGCTCTGAAATACTGCATATCTGCAACCAGAGTAACCTGGGTTGTGTTTTATACGAAGAAAAAATTCCGGTAGCAGAAGAAATGCGTAAAGCAGCTTTTAAATTTGAAATAGATCCTACCGCCTGTGCGTTAAGTGGTGGGGAAGATTATGAGTTGCTGTTTACCATTCCTCAATCTGATCATGAAAAATTAGTGTTAAATGAAGAAATTAGTGTGGTGGGATATATGACAGAGCCGGAAGCCGGTAGTTATATAATGACGAAAGGAGGGAACAAGCATATTATTACTGCGCAGGGCTGGAACCATATGCGTTCGCAGCAGTAGTAACAGGAGAATTAATATTAAACATGCGGAGCGTTTTGATCTTATTATCTGTGCCCCTTTTGCTGGGAAGCTGTTGTGTCAATAAATCATTGTATCTGCCGGCAAAAAAATATTCCCCCGAACAATTGCAGGAAGATTACACTCTCTACAGGGAAATCCTGGAAACACATCATCCCGGTTTGTACTGGTACACTTCTAAAGAAAATATGGATCACTACTTCGATAAGGGAATGAGCCAGTTAAAAGATTCTCTTACAGAACCCCAATTCAGAAAAGTGTTAAGTTATGTAACCGCTAAGATTAATTGTGGTCACACTTCTGTCCGGCCATCAAAAGCATGGGGAAAGCGTCCCGATACTACAGCTATCAGGAGACTTTTTCCATTCAGTGTAAAAGTGTGGCCCGATACCATGGTTATTACTTCTAACCTGGATCGTAAGGATAGCATACTTACCCGGGGAACAGTGGTAACTTCAATTAACGGAGTTGGTTCTGTTTCCATTGTTGATTCTTTGTTTGAATTCTTGTCTACTGACGGGTATAATCTGACCCACAAATACCAGTCGCTTAGCAACCGCGGTTTTTTTGGATCATTATATAATTCCGTTTATGGCGCTTCCGAAAACTACAAAATCGGATATCTCGACAGTAATGGTAACTCCAATACAATTACGATTCCGGCGTATAATCCTTTTGCCGACAGCCTTACAAGAAAAAGATTAAGAACACTTGCAAGAATAACCCCGCCCAGCAAAAAAGAAAGAAAAAAAGAAAACCTGAATAATATCCGGCTGCTGAAAATTGATACGGTGAATAAAAGCGCCATGATGGATCTTTCCTCCTTTGCAAGAGGCTATAAGCTGAGAAATTTTTTCTGCCGCTCATTCAGGACATTACGGAAGAATAAGATCAATGACCTGATCATTGATGTACGCAGCAATGGCGGAGGAAGCGTTACCAATTCAACGATCATTACCCGGTACATAACTGATAAGCGATTCAAAGTAGCGGATTCTTTATATGCAGTTCGTAAAAAAAGTCCTTATTACCGGTATATACAGAATCATTTCTGGAATAAATTGTTCATTGCATTTTTTACCCGGAAAAGGAAAGATGGATATTATCACTTCGGGTATTTTGAAAAACATTACTTCCGGCCTAAAAAGAAAAATCATTTTGACGGAAAGGTTTATATACTTACCGGCGGTAATTCTTTTTCTGCCACTACCTTGTTCACTTCTGCTCTTATCAAACAGGAAAATGTGATTGTGGTGGGAGAGGAGACCGGTGGCGGAGCCTATGGAAATTCCGCCTGGCTGATACCGGATGTAACATTACCTGAAACAGGCGTACGGTTTCGCCTGCCTCTTTTCCGCCTGGTAATTGATAAAGACTCCCCCAGAAACGGAAAAGGCGTACAACCGGAAATAAAAGCTTTGCCTACAATAGAAGCGATCAGAAGAAATGTTGATTTTAAAGTTGAAAAGGCAATGGAGCTTATTCAAAAAGATCAACAATCAAAAAATAATTAATCTTCACCAGGTTCATCATTCATTATAATAAACCGGTCGGCATCTTTTAAAAAAGGAAGCTTCTGTCTTACCGTTTCGAGGTGTGAACGATCAAGAGTAATAGTATAAATGTCTTCTTCATCCTTTTTTGTATACAGAATTTCTCCCATCGGGTCAACAATCATGCTGTCACCGCTGTGATAAATTCCATTCCCGTCATCACCAACACGGTTTACTCCAACCACATAGCATTGATTCTCGATAGCTCTTGCCTGTAATAATGTTTTCCAGGCAAGGCTTCTTCTTTCGGGCCAGTTGGCAACATAAACAAGCAGATCATATTCTGCTTCACCAGCAGAAGCAGCGCTTTGGCGGGCCCAGACAGGAAATCGAAGATCATAACAAACCTGCAGGTTGATCTTCCATCCTTTTACAGAAGCAATAAATCTTTTATTGCCCGCGGTGTACTGTTCGTCTTCACCGGCATATGCAAACCGGTGACGTTTATCATAAATACCGTATTGCCCGTTGGGCAGCATCCAGATAAGGCGGTTGTAAAATGCCTGGCCTTCTTTTATAATTACACTCCCTGTAAGAATTATTTTTTTGGCGGCAGCAATCCGTTTCATCCACTGCACGGTTTCCCCATCCATAGATTCGGCCAGTGCTTTGGGCTTCATACTAAAACCGGTGCTGAACATTTCAGGGAGCACAACGATTTCTGTTTTTTCTTTTATGCCACTGATCTTTTCTTCCAGCATGGAAAGATTAGCCGCCTTATCCTCCCAATAAAGCTTTGTTTGTATGGTAGTGATTGTTAATGAAGACATTTGAATTAGCCTGTAATTGCAAATATCGGTTTATATATGCTGGCATAAAAAAGCAATGATTACCAATATATTTCTATGCCATGAGTTGCGTATATTTATGAGTTGT
>DAOLIV010000018.1:0-70938 GCA_035328345.1 Chitinophagaceae bacterium
CCGCATAGAAAAAGAAAAAAACATTTGGAAGAGTCATAGAAATCGCCCCGCCATAGCGCCAAGCCCACTGTTGTACGCAGTGCTAATTCAATCGACGTGAAGAGGGTAACTCCTAATAAATGTCTGGTATTCTTTCAGTTCCTAAGATAATAGTATAATTGGGCAAGAGTCAAAATAGCAATCATTATGATTAAATTTCGTCGCCCGGGTGGCGAAGGAAACCTATTAAAAAGTAGCAATGAGGGAATAATGGTTGCGAGCAATAAAGGCACAAAAACAGAACCCTTAAATGTAGTTATGTAGCCATTTTTAAATTCTTTATATGAGAGGCTTTTAACAGCGACGGATAAAAGTGATTTTGTAATTCGAGATAACTTTACGACAACTGTGTCATTGTAGCTGATACTGTTATATAAATTGCTATAAACATCAAATGATCGTTTATTAGTAATGACTTCATAAGTGTAAAACGATCCTTTTCGCATTGTATGTTTATGAGCAATCTTGCGATCGACAAATTCCATATGTGTTTCATATGGGAAAATATATGTGTCGCATACCATAAAAAGAAGCAAAACGAAGCATCCAATTAAAACAGGTTTCTCAATCTTCTTTGTATTTACCAAATCAACCATGAAATAATTTAATTAAAATGGAATCTAAACCAAAGATTATGAGTTCTTATAGATGATGCATTGCGCACAACGGCCAGAGCTGCTGCTGTGCTGGAATTTATATTCGTCCTCCCATAACCGCTGCCTGGCTTTTTGATAAAGTTAAAAATTAAGAACTAAAGCTCAGTGGCACCTTTCCCGGTGTATGCCGGGATTCGTCGAGCCCCGAACCGGCGTGCAGCAGAATTACCGCTGCTGATTGTTCCAATGTTAGCGGCCGTTGTTCTCTCGTGTCAGTTAGTTGGTCCGGGTGAATAACTTTTTCTTTCCATGCAGATGAGGCATTTTGAATAATCAGTTAGTCCCGGTTTGTTTTTGTAAAAGCCTTTTGCTAAGTTAAAGTTATTGGAAGGCAAAAGAAGTTGTCGTGGTTGCTGATGATACTCACTCTTATTCTGATTGTAAATTGTGAAATGTCAAGCCGGATTTTTTCTTATCTCCGTTTTATTAGTTGTCAATTAATTTTTTGAAAAAGGACGGTTTTGTCTTTCAATGAAACTTTTTTCACCTCATAACCATATTCAAGCAATTCCTTCTTATAATTCAGGAAGGAATGGTCTATTGCAATTCCTGCAATATTCTTAATTTCATTAAAAGATAACTTAAATGATTGTCCGCCATTTTTCTTAATATGTTTCCACAAGAGATCGTATTTACTCATATTTCAAGGGTTGTCTTACAATGACCGCTAACGTTCTGGGATTTATGCAGGTTGGGAATTAGAATTCCGTCTGCCCACAACTGCTGCTGATTGAAAATATATTTATGAATTTAAGTACAAAATTTGATAATTATTCGTCTGGCGGAACCAAAGCAGGGATTTGCAAATTGCTGATGTTACAATGTCATGCCCTGCTTTTGCAAATACTTTTGTTGTGCGTTCGTTCTTTTTCTTTGATGTTTTAAAAGCCTGTGTAGATTGATTTCCCAATACTTATCCAGGCTGGGCTACCAAATGCAAAGACTTCAAAAGTTTGTTCAAGAATTACGAATAATCCAACATATTTTAAGACTGGATGAATGCTTCCATTTTTAATTTTATCCCATAACCATGCGATAATAATAAGACTATCGGCAAGAACTAAAGCAAACCATATATCAGGTCTTGGAACTGATGGAAAATAATGGCGAAACCTAAACCATGCAGGCCATAGAACAACAATGACAGATAATAACATGAACCTTTTATGTACTTGCGGTTTATTTCTATTCAGTACGCCTAGTATAACGAATGAGAAAAACATAATTCCCGAAGTTATTACACCAACTATGGAGGCATAAGCAAATTCACCAACTCCCTGACTAAGATCTCTTTTTACAACATGCATACCTGCCGGCACCATTGTAACCATTACTCCAGCAGCGATGAATATACCAAAATACCCTAAAGTCTGATGAACATTATACTTCGAAAAATGAATTAAAGAGGTCTGTACTAAGAATAGAATGATCCATGCAAAGGCGAAAGCACCATGAATGTGAATTGCAAGAGGTGCTTTGAATTCATTATTGGCCATTGGAATGATAAACGTCTTTGCGAATCCAATGAGTACAGCAAGCAAACCTACGATTGCAATCCAGAGAAAAAAAGACGGTTTTTTCCGAACAATAATGCTCAAGTTTTTTGCGATTTAAATAAAGAATGACGCACAACGGTCAGGGTTTTCTGCTGTGCTGGTATTCCGTGATTCGTCTGCCCCATTAGCACAAATGCGCCTGTTGGCTGTAGTCCTTTTTAATATCAACTTGATGAATCCAATTCTTTACTTTGGCCTATTAAGGAGACAATAACCTTCTTCGTGCTCTCATCATTAAATATGGAACTCATGGCAGTACGAAGTTCCTCTTCGTTTTGAATAGGAGTACGAACGCCTTTAAAAAGAATTTCACATGGGTAATAAATTGCCCCATGATACAATGCAAAAAGATTGTAACTGTAATTTTTTAATAAAGGCGCAACAATAGCAAAACGATTTACAATTCTTCCGTCGCTTGTGTTATTTGTAGAAATATTTGCAGTTAATAGATTTTTTGTTTTTTGTGACAAGAAACTTGCCTGTTCGCTCATTACTGACCTTGGACTAGTAATTTTCGGGACATCTTCAAAGTTGGGCCATAAGTCTTTTTCTTCGTTGCTCATATATTAAGATTTAAAAGTTAGTTTAAATTTTATTGGTAAATGATCGGAGTATAATTGTTTATTGGGGATTCCTCCTTTTGTTATCAAATCTTTTACCCCGTCATGTTTTAGAATTTCCACAGAATTGTTGTCAAGATGATCAAGTAAGTCAGGTCGTATTAACATTTGATCGAAAATATTCCATTGGTAGTTAACTAATTCAGCCCGTTTATAATAGTAAGTCCCACAAATACGATGGTTTAAATCTCCATACAAACTCCACATTGGGTTATAAAAATAATCATATTCTACAGACTGAATTTTTCTAGAACCTTTACGTGCTATTTTTTGCGACATTGTAGCATGTAGTCCGTTAGCTTTTATTAAGCCCAACTCGAATGGATTCATATTGAAGTCACCAACTATCAAAGTCCTCTTATGTCCAATCTTTTCTTCCAAATTATTAATCAATATTCGCAGTTCAGAGGCCATTTCTGACTGGCTTTCTGGATTAAAACTGCCTTTATCTCCAAAATGAAGACAAATTAAATTTATGTTGTCTAGCGTAGGGAGTTCTATGCTTCTAATACTTAATCTTTGTGATTCCTCAATTGGAGCTATAAAATCATGATGAAATCTTGAGTATATCTTAATTTTTTCACATAGGGAAACAGGATGATTAGGGTAAAATTCTGTAGAAACAGCATTAAGCTTTAATAACATTTCCGATGGTGTGGCAACATTTTCTGCCAATATAAGAACATCAATATTATAATGAGTTACTAAATTATGAATCTCGGCAAGACACTTTTTGCTATTTGTATTCCAAAAAAGAAATGAGAGATCCATATTTATAAAATGTTCATTTAGGATTACAGCCAACGGTACGGCTTGGGGATGTGGCGGCATTTGAAAATCGTCAGCCCGTAACCGATGCTAAATTTATAACTAAAAATTCATTGTTTATTCTATTACTTGGCGTTATTCGTCGGCTGGAACTGAAGCCGATTAGCGAATAAAAAGCTGAGAATATATTCGTCGCCCCGCCATATTGCCAAACCGCCTGTTGTACGCTACTTTTCTTCACCGTCAGTCAGAGCACAAGTGAATAGATATGATATGAAATATCGTTTATGAATATAACCGCTCTTGAACTCATCATCGTCACGATAAAATGATTCTGTCACAAGTGTTGCTTTGCCATAAAAGATGTCACCCAACTTTTTAGGCATACTACTTAAAACAACATTTTCTGTCCGTGCCTTAACTTGAATTTCACTTGATTTAGTGTCTGTCAACTTATGACGATAAATACTATCCCTGCGTACGTATTCAAAAAAGTCACCTATAGTTTTGTCGCCAATAATTTTTACTGAAAAGCCGAGTCCTGAAAATAGTCCGAAGAATGAGCCAATGCCTAAAGTGTCTTTTTGAAAGATTGCTTGACACGAAAGCCATTGATTATATTTAGTCGTGTCCCTTGGTGTGTCAGGTAATTCGTTGCCGTCTTCGTTAATCGCAACAATTTTAATTGAGCTATCAAGAACTATGTGTGTGAAATCTTTAATGTTCAAAGTGTCTTCCTTGAAAGTCAAAAGCAATGCAAATCCATCGTCAAAGCCTTTGATGTATCGCTTTTTCTGAATGTCTTTTGGTTGCTGATTAAAAAGGCTGTCGAACTCTTGCCGAACCTTTGGGTCAATTTGAAATTGTCCAAATGCGGTGTGTCCAAAAAATAAAATAATTATAAGTAGTAAGGTCTTCATAAAGTTGCGTACAACACATAAATATACGACTCGAATCAAGGCATTTCGAAAAAATCGCTATTGATCTTCAACACGTTGCTCTTCGCCATGTTCATTGCAGTGTCGCAAATACGGATTTGGAGAAACACTCTTCGCCATGTTTATTGCAGAAGACTTTCGTAGCTTATCACTCATCTCTTTATTGCCATACCCCCTGCATATAAGTCGGATGATCTCAGGCTCCCTCTTGGTGTAAAGAGGTACTGTTTTATACAGGCGGGGGTTACCCATTTCTTATTTCTTATCCATCATTTTTTCAAGCAAAGCCACCTTTTCTCTTTCACTTTTCAGCAGAGCCTCGTAAAGTTCAACCATTTTATCCAAGGCGTTAAACGTAGGATAATAATTAATAGCATTCATAGTTGAAGTATCATGACTATTGAAAGTATTCGATATCACGTTAATAACCCCTTCTTCATTAAATGAGTGAATAGATTCTGGAGTTATCTTCAATGCTTTAGCTACTTTCTCAAGCATTTCCTTATCCAAAGCCTCTTTTTGCTCTAATGAACTGACGGCCTGCTGGCTCAGCCCCAGTTCGGTTTTGAAGAGATAAACAACCAGGTAGAAAAAAGCATACATGCTTATAATAATATCCGGCCACACAGTAGTTGCGATTATCTTACTCCTGAGCAAGCTCATCAAAAAACCGGGGTATTAAAAAAAGATAGAAACCTTACAAACACAAATCATTTATTAACCCATAAATTTGAAAAAAAAACGTCCTGTATAGCTCTTTTAGGATTACCCGGACAGGGTGTATAGCTATTCCAGGATTTATTTCCTCACCTGTATAGCTATTTTAGGACTAGTCATAGTGTATGGATAGTGCATGGATAATGTATGAGCAGTGTATGAAATAGCCTCAGCCTGTTGATAACCACTGAAAAACTCTTCAGTTTATTGTCATCTCGCCTCGCCGCTTTGGCTTACATTTGCACAATTTGTAAAAAAAATGCCAGATCAATCTAT
Organism: Chitinophagaceae bacterium; assembly: GCA_035328345.1. Lineage (GTDB taxonomy): Bacteria > Bacteroidota > Bacteroidia > Chitinophagales > Chitinophagaceae > JJ008. The sequence goes on from DAOLIV010000018.1 coordinate 5,571, forward strand.
TACTTCTGTTCCCGCAGTTTTATTATTAGCAGATGGCACCGTGGCCCATGGCCGTTCCTTTGGAGCAATAGGTACCACCACCGGAGAAATTTGTTTTAACACCGGTATGACCGGTTACCAGGAAGTGTTTACCGACCCCAGCTATTTTGGCCAGGTACTGATCATGAACAGTGCCCATATCGGTAACTATGGTGTGAAAGAAGAAGATGTGGAAAGCAATTCAGTAAAGATCAACGGCTTGATCGGTCGCAACCTGGAAGAAACCTATAGCCGCAAGCTGGCGAATGGTTCGCTGGATGATTACCTGAAGGCAAACAAGATCGTTTCAATTGAAGGTGTGGACACAAGGGCATTGGTGGCGCATATCCGCACCAAAGGCGCCATGAACTGCATCATTTCATCAGAGACAACAGATATTGAAACACTGAAAAAGAAGCTGGCGGAAGTGCCGGATATGAACGGATTGGAACTGGCATCAAAGGTCAGCACCAAAGAAAGCTATGAATTAGGAGATAAGAATTCAAGCATCCGCATTGCAGTGATGGATTATGGAGTGAAAAGAAATATCCTCAATTGCATGGTGGAAAGAGGCGCCTATGTAAAAGTGTTTCCTGCCAAAACACCTTTGGAAGAAGTAAATAAATTTCAGCCGCATGGTTATTTTATTTCCAATGGTCCCGGCGACCCGGCGCCAATGGATTATGCAATAACTAAATTGAAACAAATATTAAAAGAAGACAAACCGGTGTTTGGTATTTGTCTCGGTCACCAGTTGCTGGCACTGGCAAATGATATCCCTACTTTTAAAATGCATCATGGTCACCGCGGACTGAACCACCCGGTAAAGAACCTGGTGACAGGCAGATCAGAGATCACTACACAGAACCATGGTTTTGGTGTGGATCCTGAAGCGGTGAAAAAAGCATCGCATATTGAGATCACCCATGTAAACCTGAATGATAAGTCTATTGAAGGTATCAGGGTGAAAGGCAAGCCTGCATTCTCCGTGCAGTATCACCCGGAAGCCACCCCGGGCCCGCATGATTCAAGATATTTGTTTGATGAATTTATCGGGATGATTAAGGAGAGGATGAATTGATCATCATTCATTTTTATTGGTTTGTCGCTCCGATCCCGATTTATCGGGGGAGGAGTCTTATCATCAGTTTATTCCGGCTTCTGAATTTGAGACGTCTCCTTTCAGTCGGCATGACTGATATAAGGGCTCATTTCTCTTTATTCAATATATTCGAAGCATGAAAATTGCGATCATCAACGGACCGAACCTGAATCTGCTTGGAAAAAGAGAAACAGATATTTATGGTAACATGCCTTTTGAAGAATTCCTGGCTTCACTGAAAAAGAAATATGCCAATGTTGAGATCAGCTATTTTCAAAGTAATGTGGAAGGTGAACTGATCAATGAATTGCAAAGGGTAGGGTTTGATCACGATGGTATTATTTTTAACCCGGGAGGTTACACACATACTTCTGTTGCTATTGGTGATGCAGTGGCGGCTATCAAAACTCCTGTAGTGGAAGTTCATATTTCCAATGTGCATGCAAGAGAAGAATTCCGGAAACTATCACATGTTAGTGGCAAAGCTGCCGGAAGTATTTTCGGGTTAGGGCTGAAAGGATATGAGCTGGCACTTGAATGGTTTATTTCCCGTTAGTTTTTCTGATTTGTATCAGATGCTTCAATAAGCATCGTCAGCTATTGAAGATTTATAAATAATAGCTTTGCGGCATGAAAATGCCTTTTACTTATAAATCTGCTGAAGAAGCATTATCGGTTGTTGAATCCGGTCACCGTGTTTTTGTGCAGGGCAGTGCACAGACTCCTTTGTACCTGATGCGTCAGCTGGCTGCACAATCTGCAAGACTGAAAGATGTGGAGCTTGTTTTTATTACTGTGCAGGGAGATATTGAAGTGGACAAACCGGAATATGCCGATTCTTTTCACATCAACTGCATGTTTGTTTCGAATTCTGTCCGTAAAGCAGTTAATGAAGGCCGGGCAGATTTTATACCGGTGTTCCTGAGTGATATTCCGGATCTCTTCCGCAAACAAATGAATATTGATGTGGCGCTGGTGCAGGTGTCACCGCCTGATGAACATGGTTATTGTTCACTCGGAGTTTCTGTGGATATTGCCCGCAGTGCAGTTAATACGGCCAAACATATTATTGCGCAGGTAAACCCGAAAGTGCCCCGCACACATGGCGACAGCCTGATACATACCAGCCGTTTTACTTCAATGGTGCATCATGATGAAGATCTGCCCGAAGTGGATTACGGCAGCAAGACCGGCGAAGCAGAATTGAAAATCGGGAAGATCATTGCAGGACTGATCGAAAATGGCAGCACCCTGCAAATGGGAATCGGCACTATTCCAGATGCTGTTTTAAAATCACTGAAGCATCATAAAAATCTCGGAGTGCATACCGAGATGCTGAGTGATGGCATCATTGATCTTGTTGACAGCGATGTGATCAATAATACACAGAAAAGAATTCATCCTTATAAATCAGTTACCGGTTTTGCCATCGGCACCCGGCGTTTGTATGATTATGTGCATGATAATCCCTCTTTTGTTTTCCTTGATATTGATTATGTAAATGATCCGCATGTTATCCGCCGCAATCCGAAAGTGGTTGCCATCAACAGCGCTATTGAAGTGGATATTACCGGGCAGGTTTGTGCTGACTCCATCGGTTCGTTGCAATACAGCGGCATCGGCGGGCAAATGGATTTTATGCGGGGCGCTGCATTGAGTGATGGAGGTAAACCGATCATCGCATTGACAAGCCGTACCAATAAAGGTATCAGCCGCATTGTTCCATTCCTAAAACCGGGTGCAGGGGTTGTTACTACAAGAGGCCATGTGCATTTTGTGGTAACTGAATTTGGTGTCGCTTATTTGTTCGGGCAGAATCTTCGGCAACGGGCCAAATCACTGATCGGTATTGCACATCCCGATGACAGGGAAATGCTGGAAAAAGCCTGCTTCGAACGATTCAAGTGTTTTTAAAACATTCACCCGCTGTAGTATATGCAGAGTTGATTTTGTCTTTTATTATTTCCTCATCAATGTTTAACTTTCATGAAACGAACTGCGATGAAGAAATTATTTTTCCTTCCTGTTTTTTTCATTTCTGTTTATTGTTTATCTCAAACCGCTGCATTATCGCCGGTGCAAATAGCTGAGCGGAATAAACCCGGAACAGTGATGATACAGGCTACCTATAAAGGAACGGTCAGCGCCATTGAACCGGAATCTGATGTGAATGCTGCAAGATTGTTGGCCGAAAGTATCAGGGACCAGTTAAGAAGGGATGGAAATTATACCGAAGATCTTTTCTGGAATAAATACATCATGGCCTTCTGCAAGGATATTGACAAGTATCTCTATAAAGGAACAAGAAGGGTTAGTAAAGAATTAAACACGACGATGATCGGTTCCGGATTTATTGTGACTCCGGATGGTTATGTGATCACCAATGCCCATGTGATTGATGAGAATGATGAAATGACAAAAAGAAATTTCGCTGAAGAAGCCTTCAAAGAGATATTGGAAGAAGATGCGGCCAGCGTGGAAAAAACAATGGGAAGGAAACTATCAGATGAAGAAGCTGATGCATTAAAGCAGGCCAACTCCTGGTATTTCTCCCGTACAATGACCGTTGGTGACATCAAACAGGATCTGAGTGTGGTGCTGGGTGTCAGTGGCGATAAGGGAAAGATCGTTCCGGCAGTTATTCCTGCGAAATTAGTCACCCAGGGTTCAGCGATTCCGGGTAAAGATGTGGCGATATTGAAACTAACGGAAAAACATGTTTATCCTACTATCCGCATCGGTGATGATAAAGCGCTGCGGGTTGGTGACCAGGTGTATGTGCTGGGCTATCCGGCTGTTGCAACCTTTCATCCGTTGTTATCGGAAGAATCTGTTTCAGAAGCTACACTTACAAGAGGATTGGTCAGCGCCAAAAAAAATATGAAAGGTGGATGGGAAGTGTTACAGACTGATGCGTCTGTAACCCATGGTAACAGCGGCGGCCCGGTGATGAATGAGAAAGGTGAAGTGATCGGGCTGGCAACTTTCGGAAGCATTGATGAACAACGAAGACAGGAAGTGCAGGGCATGAATTTTATTGTGCCGACAACAATTGTAAAGGAATTCATCAAAGAAGCAAAAATTGATCCGGAGATGAGTGACATATCACTGGCATATGAAGATGCAATGAATCTTTTTGATCAGTCAAGATTTAAAAAAGCATTGCTGAAGTTTGATGAAGTGAAAGACATGAATCCTTCTTTCCCTTTTATTGATAAATATATTGCGGACACACAGACCAATATTGATAAGGGGCTTGACAAGGAGCCAAAAGATATGATGATGTATTACTACATCGGCGGTGGAGTGCTGGTATTTGTCCTGGTACTGTTTCTTGTTTTCAGGAAAAGAAAAAAATAAATTACGTTTTAAAGGCAATTATTATCTTTCTTCCGGCTCAGCACTATCATCATCTTCATTATCGTCCTGATCAGTAGTTTTTTGTTTTTCTTTTTCTGCTTTCAGCTTTTTATTCATCCACTCGGGATCTTTTTTCAGTCCCTGCACATCTTCCAGTTTGGAAACATATAAGCTGCGACCGTGGGTGCCCAGCACTATTTCATTATCTCTTTGCTGAATCGCTATATCATGAACCGGAACTGACTTCGGCATACCGGCATTCCAGAGCATGAAGCTATTACCCCTGTCAAAACTTACATATAGACCACCATCAGTACCAACATAAATGATGCTGTCATTTTTCGGATCTTCTTTTACCACATTGATCGGTTCATAAGGAAGGTCTTTACCAATTTGCATCCATGTTTGCCCGTAATCATCACTTATATATAAGTATGGAGCAAAATTGTCGAAGCGATAACCGTTGAGAGAAACATAGACCCTGCCTTCTTTGTGCTGGGAGGCTGTTACACGGCTTACCCAAAGTTGATTGGTTTGAAGTTTGGGGTTTGAAGTTTGTTGTTTTTTGCTTTTCCTGGTGGATGCAGTATGGTCTGAGAACTGATTCAATTGTTCCCATGTGTAACCACCATCTTTGGTGACATGAATGTTGCCATCATCTGTTCCGGTGTATACCAACCCAAAGCGAAGTGGTGATTCGGAAATGGTTGTGATGGTTCCGTAGGGAACATTGCCGGATACTTTTCCGTTTGTCTGGTCCGGGCTCATGGCGATCATGGTATCACCCTGTGATAAGGAACGGTACACCCGGTTACTGCCGAGGTAAAAGACATCCTGGTTGTGCCTGCTTAATAAGATCGGCGTCTGCCAGTTGAAGCGAAGTGGTTTTTCTCCGAGTTCATGTTGCGGACGCAGGAATTTTTGTAAACCTCTTCGTTCTTTATTGTAACGTCCGTAAAAACCAAACTGTGAACCGGAATACACCAGCATGTTGTCCCTGGTATCCACCTGGGCCTGCATGCCATCACCGCCATTGATGGCCCGGTAGGCATATTGACCGTTATCGATCCATCCAATATCTTCTTTGTGATTGGAAGGTCCCCACCAGCTCCCGTTATCCTGCAAACCACCATATATATTGTAGGGCTTTGCATTGTCTACATCAATCGCATAATACTGGCCTACCGAAGGAGTGTTGGCTTTGAACCAATGGGCACCATCATCATAAGTAATATTGCAACCACCATCGTTACCATTGATAAGATGTGAATCTCTTTTCGGATCCACCCAGAGTGCATGATGATCGGCATGCACATTTCCTTTGTCCATTGTCTTAAAAGTCTTACCTCCGTCTTTCGATACCTGTGCATAGAAGCCAAGGATAAAAACCTTATCGGGGTTGTAATGAGAAGTGTAGATCTTGGCAAAGTAGTAGCCATAGGTATTGAAAATGCTGATCGGTTTTTCATGGGTTTTCTTCCATGTCATTCCCCCATCGGTACTTTTATACACTTCGCAACCATAGATCCCCGTGTTCTGGAAACCATCATCACTGTCAAGATAATCCCATATTGCTGTTGGTTTCACTTTATCTGATGCCACCATTTCTTTTACATTCTTTGCATTGTATCTTTTGGGGAAGCCATTCTTTTTTAAAAAGGAATCAAGCAGGTTGTTCTTCAGCAATGCAAAATCTTCTTTCATTATATTTTTAAAATCTTCCTTTTTATAAAATGTGTCCACCTTTTTTGATGTATCGGGTTTGGGTGTGTTATTATCAACTATGGCCCAGACGATCTTCGGATCCTTTGGATAAACAGCTAACCCTATTCTCCCGATCTTATCGCCTGTCATAAATCCTGAACCGGGACCTGAAACCAGTTTCCATGTTTCACCGCCATCTGTGCTTTTATAAATACCACTTGTCTTTCCGCTTTCTTCAAATTTCCATGCACGACGTACCCGGTACCACATGCCGGCATATACCTCGTTTGGATTTTGGGGATTGATATCAATGTCTGCACAGCCGGTATTATCATCTACATACAAAGTTTGTTTCCAGGTTTTGCCACCATCTGTTGTTTTGTAAACACCTCTTTCTTTATTGGGAGAATATAAATGCCCCAGTGCTGCCACCCATACTGTATTATTATCGGTCGGATGTAACTGTATCTTACCAATGTGATGTGATTCGGGCAGACCCATGTATTCCCAATGCTTGCCGTTATCAGAAGTTTTATAAACCCCAACACCTGCATATGAAGAACGGCTGCTGTTCACTTCACCGGTACCTACCCAGATTGTTTTGGTTTTCCAGTTTACTGCTATATCACCGATAAACAGCATGTCAAGGCTATCCATAACAGGAACAAAACTTTGCCCGTTGTTGGTGGTGTGCCACAAACCTCCTGTTGCATAAGCTACATAAAACTCGGTCGGGTCGTCTGGGTTGGCATCCACATCTACCACACGGCCACTCATAATGGAAGGACCTATATTTTTGAACTCAATTTCATTCAGAACCGAGTTCTTTTCCAGTTTGCTCCGTTGCTCTGCCACTTTCATTCTTTCAGCGGCAGGAGTGGGTTCAACCTGCGTAAAAACAACTGAGTAAAGATGCAGGAACAGCAGTGTGAAGGAGATTTTTAACAGGCGAAGCATAAAATAAGCAGTTTTTCGTTTGTAATTTTGGTAGCGGCTTCATCAAACTTACTAAACTATGCGATTGATTGTTGGCTTATTCCTGCTTATTTCTCTTAGTGTTTCCGGGCAATGGAAAGACTATTTCATTAGTGTTAAAGGAGATACACTGAACCGGGTAGATATGGATGGGAAAAAACAGGGCCCCTGGTTGGTCAAAGTTCCAGACCTGAGGGGTGAAAGGGGTTATGAGGAGGAAGGCTATTTTGTGGATGACCAGAAAGAAGGAACATGGAAACGCTATTCCTTGCAGGGCATAAAGATCGCTGAGGAAAATTACCGCTGGGGAAAATTAAGCGGCCGGCAAAAATATTTTACTTATAACGGCGGGTTGCAGAGAGTGGAGAACTGGAGAGCCATGGATCCGAAAATAGCTTATGATACGGTACCGGTTTATGACCTGAAAGATCCCACCAAAGAAATTGACCGTGTGGTGGTAAAGAACGAAGGACAATCGATGAAACATGGTGAATGGATTTATTATGATCCTGAATGGGGCAGGGTGGAAGCAATTGAACATTATGTGATGGGTAAGCTGCAAACCGATGACGGTGATATGGTAGGTGATGATGATATAAGACCGATTGATATCAGCAAAGGCAAAACAGATTCTTTGGCAAAAGCCAATGATCCAACGCTGAAGATGATCAAGGAATACGAAAAACAGAACTCCGGTAAAAAGAAGATCAAAGTAAGAGATGGGTCTACAGGGAATCTTCCAAAGCCCTGATTTTTATTTCTGCATTTTTTCGAAATAGTTCTTAAAAAATAATAACTGGTACTGCACCGCATTTCTCCAGTAATCCCAGTTGTGCTGGCCGGGTCTTTCTATATAATCATGCGGGATCTTTAATTGCAACAATTTCTGGTGCAGGTTTTTGTTTACGGTATAAAAGAAATCTTCTGTTCCGCAGTCAATTATTATTGCCAGTGAATCTTTGGGTTTGTTTTCAACAATATTAATTACAGAATAATTTTTCCAGTTGTCTGCATAAAATGCTGAGTCGCCTATCCGTTTACTGATGTCCCAGTTTTTCGGGAATGGCCGCATGTCCACTCCGCCACTCATACTGCCACAGGCGCCGAAAATATCTGAATGCCTGAATCCAAGAAACAGTCCCCCATGTCCGCCCATACTAAGTCCTGTAATAGCTCTTGCTTTCCGGTCTTTGATTGTTTTATAATGCGCATCAATATAGGCCGGTATTTCTAAACCCACATAGGTTTCAAAGCGGATCGCTGAATCAAGAGGGCTGTCAATATACCAGCTGCTGAAACCACCATCAGGGCAAACGATCATTATTTGCAATTTATCAGCCTGTTCTTTCAGATCCGGCACACGGATGATCCAGTTGGCATACCATCCACTGTATCCATGTAATAAATAAACTACCGGGTACTCTACTTTACTTTTTTTGTAGCCAGCAGGTTTTATAACAACACATTTATAGGCCTTGTGCATGGCATCACTGTAGATGCTAATGGTATCTACATTAGCTGCTGATGAAATAGAGCCAAGGCAGCAAAAGAAAGAAAGAAAGAGAATGAATTTTTTCATGAAATAAATTTACGTTTATTAGTTGTCATGTTGGGCCTGTCGAAACATGACAACCGGAATATCAAACCTGCTCTCTGATTTGCTCAGGTTAGCATACATTGGATGTATCTTGATTTAATTCGCTATTCTGTAAACCCTTTTCAAACTATAAAAAAAGCCACCTTAAAAAGATGGCTTTTGATTATTTGAAACAGGTGTTTTAAAATGCTTTCTTTTCCTGTGCTCTTTGCATCGGGTTGCCTTCCTGGCCACCCCCGGTTCTTCTTCCACCGCCCTGTGTTGTTTTAAAGATGGTGAACTTTGATGGTTCCGGTATTGAATTCCAGCTATTATTGCCTTCATCAATATCTGTCGTTTCTTTAAACGGATCCAGTTTTACGGAGGCTACTTCTTTATCTTTTACGAAGGTCTTTATCACTTTATTCTCGTTTTGTCTCCATACCTGCACGGGTATGCGATCAATTTCAGTGGTACCGTCTTTATAGGTCCATTCAATAATGATCGGCATCACCAATCCGCCTTTATTGCTGAACGTAAGCTCATACAGGTTTTTGTTTCCATATTTAGCTTTCTCGTTATTTGTTAGTTCTTCACCACCGCGGGCAGGAATGGTGAAATCATATTTGCTGGTATCATACGGCTCCATGCCACGGGCATATCTCCAGTAAAAATCACGGGTAGAAGTATCAGCATCAGTTCTGAAAGTGATGTTCTTGTCTTCCCGGTTCCTGATCTTGGAAATATCATCAAAACGGGGTACCTGTGGTTTCTCTACCGGACGTTTAATGGTTGTTTCTTTGGTAGAAGTCGGTTTTGCAGAAAGATCTGCTTTGGCAAATTTCACAGTGTCAAGAGAAATGTCGCAGGCATCCGTTCCATAGAACCAACCTCTCCAGAACCAATCCAGGTCTTCGCCGCTTGCATCCTCCATAGTGCGGAAGAAGTCGGCCGGCTCAGGATGTTTGAAAGCCCATCTTCTCGCATATTCTTTGAATGCATAGTCAAACAATTCACGGCCCATGATCGTTTCTCTGAGGATATTCAAACCGGTTGCAGGTTTTGAATAAGCATTCGGACCAAACTGGACGATGTTCTCACTATTCGTCATGATGGGTTCCAGCTGATCTTTCGGAAGCTTCATATAATCAACGATTGTGCTTGCCGGGCCACGGCGGGATGGGAATTTATTATCCCATAATTCTTCTGTAAGATATTCCACGAATGTATTCAGCCCTTCATCCATCCAGCTCCACTGACGTTCATCGCTGTTGATGATCATCGGGAAAAAGTTATGACCCACTTCATGTATCACCACACCGAGCATACCATTCTTGGTTCCTTCACTATAGGTGCCGTCTTTTTCCGTTCTTCCGAAGTTGAAACAGATCATCGGGTATTCCATTCCATTGGCCGCTTCCACGCTTTGTGCAACAGGGTATGGATAGGGAATAGTGAATTTTGAATAAGTTTTGATGGTATGAGCAACTGCTTTAGTTGAGAATTTCCTGTACAGGCCATAGGCTTCTTTGCCATAATAGCTCATGCACATGATCTTCTTTCCTTCTACAACTGTTGGCATGGCATCCATTACAAATTTCCTGGAGGAACCCCAGGCAAAGTCACGAACATTATCTGCTTTGAAGATCCATGTTTTCTTCGCTTTGCTTTTTTGTGTTTCAGCTTTTTTAGCTTCATCCAATGTAACAATCTCTGTCACTTCCTCTTTTCCTGCTTTTGATTTTTGCAGGCGGGCAAATTGTGCGGGGCTTAATACCTGCTGGTAATTCTGGCACTCACCTGTTGCACCGATCACATGATCTGCGGGAACGGTCATCTGCACTTTAAAGTTGCCGAATGTCAATGCGAATTCTCCTCTGCCAGTAAACTGGTGATTCTGCCAACCCTGGAAATCACTGTACACACAAAGACGGGGATACCACTGGGTCATTGTAAAAATAGAGTTGCCATCTTCCGGGAAATATTCATAACCACCACGGCCACCTCTTTCCATGCGATTGGATAATTTATAATTCCAGTCGAGTTTAAAAACAAAACGCTGACCGGGTTTTAATACAGCTGGAAGTTCCACCCGCATCATGGTTTTATTAATGGTGTATTTCAGAGGTTTTCCGTTTACATCGGTCAGCTTACTTACCATGAAACCATACCCGTTATCAGATTTCGCTTCATCAGCCCTGTCCAACTGCTGCGGTGTCTGGCTACGGTCCATGGGATTACTGGTCTGGTAGTTGGCATTGTTCACACTGCTATGCTGATTTTCATCCAACTGCAACCACAGGAAGGTTAGTTCTGCAGGAGAGTTATTAAAATAAGTAACAGTTTCAGAGCCGGTGAGTCTCTGGTTGTTTTCATCCAGCTCACATTTGATATCATAATCGCAACGTTGCTGCCAGTATTTGGGACCCGGGGCGCCACTGGCCATACGATATTCATTGGGCGTCGGCAAGATGCTGCCCATCTGTTCAAATTTGTTTCCGTGATTACTGCCGGGATTGTTCTGGATGTTTTGTGCAAGAGCAACTGTACTCACACAAATCCCAATTAACAAACAGGAAGTGATTTTTTTCATTTCATTTTTGGTTTATGATAATAATCTGAGAGTTGGCAAATCTAAGCCAAACATTTCAAGGGAGGTTCAGTGGTTAAAAGTTGGCAAGTTTACGATCAAATCATGATTTTTCCTTCACTGAATTGTATCAGCGGTCAATTCATGGCCATATTGCTACCTTTATTTATATGAAGAGGGCTACAAACAAAAAAGCCCTCTTTACATGAAAGAGGGCCTTAGGTATTCAACATTTAAAATCAGAATCCTTTCTTTTCCTTGGCTTTTTGCATCGGGTTTGGAACCTGTGGCTGCGGCACATTTTGTTTTTGTTTGAACACTTTGAACTTGCTGGGTTCTTTAATGTCACCATAGCTGTTGTTCGTTTCATCAATATCCGCCGTTTCTTTGAACGGGTCAAGCTTTATAGAAGCCACTTCTTTATCTTTCATAAATGTTTTCACTACACTCTTTTCATTTTTTCTCCATACCTGTGCCGGTATTCTTTCAATTTCTGTAGTACCATCTTTATAGGTCCACTCAAGTATAATAGGCATTACTAAACCGCCCTTATTTGAAAAAGAGATTTCATACATGTGCTTGCTTCCATATTTCTGTTGCCCTGCTTCATCCAGCATCTCGGTCTGGGGTTTTACAAGAACGGGGTACTTAGTAGAATCCCATTTTTCCATTTCCCTGTCATACTTCCAGTAAAAGTCACGAAGCGAGGTGTCTTTATCGGTCGTAAAAACAATGTTCTTGTCTTCTTTGTTGCGGATCTTGGAAATATCTTCATACGGGTTAACTGCAGGCTTTGCCAAAGCTATCATGATGGTGGTATCATTCACCTGTGGAGGAGTTGCTGTTACATCAGGGACGGCATACTTCACTGAGTCAATAGCAATATCGCAGGCATCTGTTCCATAGAACCAGCCTCTCCAGAACCAGTCAAGATCTTCGCCTGTAGCATCTTCAATGGTTCTGAAGAAATCTGCAGGCGTAGGCGATTTGAATGCCCAGCGTCTTGCATACTCACGGAATGCATTGTCAAATAATTCACGACCTACAATGGTTTCTCTTAAAATATTTAAACCTGTTGCCACTTTGCTGTATGCATTTGCCCCGAAATTGTTAATGTTCTCAGAGTTGGTCATAATAGGTTCCAACTGATCCTTTGGCAACTTCATATAATTGGTGATGGTCCATGCCGGGCCTCCATTTGATGGAAACTTGTTGTCCCATAATTCCTGCGTCAGGTATTGCAGGTATGAGTTCAATCCTTCATCCATCCATGTCCATTGTCTTTCATCGCTGTTAACGATCATCGGGAAGAATGTATGTCCTACTTCATGAATGATCACAAAGATTGCAGCGTTCTTATTTCCTTCGGTATAAGATCCGTCAGGCAATGCTCTTCCGGGATTGAATGAGATCATCGGGTATTCCATTCCCTGGTTACCTTCTACACTGATGGCGACAGGATAAGGGTACGGAAATGAAAAATGAGAATAGGTTTTTAATGTATGCGCTACCACTTTGGTTGAGTACTTGCTGTAAATAGGATAAGCTTCTTTGGCATAATAACTCATCGCCATCACTTTCTTGCCTTCCACATCAGTGGCCATGGCATCCCATACAAAGCGGCGGGAAGATGTCCATGCGAAGTCACGAACATTATCTGCTTTATAGATCCATGTCTTCTTTGCTTTACTTTTTTGCTGGGATGTTTTCAGTGCTTCATCTAATGTTACGATCTGTACAGGTTCTTTGGCGGTTTGTGCTTTTTGCCAGCGGGCCATTTGGGTTGGTGAAAGGGTTTGTGCATAATTCTGACATTCACCGGTTGCTCCCACAATATGATCTGCAGGAACCGTCATCTGCACTTTGAAATTACCAAAGCACAGCGTGAATTCTCCCGTTCCGGTGAACTGGTGATTCTGCCATCCCTGATCATCACTGTAGCGGCAAAGACGGGGATACCATTGTGTTACGGTATAATTATTATTGTCATCATCATTGAAATGTTCATAACCGCCTCTGGCGCCACCGAAGCGAATGAAATCACCACGGTTCGCCATTTTGTAATTCCAGCTCACGTTAAAAACAAATTTCTGACCCGGTTTCAATGGCATTGGCAGGTCCAGTTTCAGCATGGTTTTATTGATGGTATACTTCAATGATTTCCCTGTTGCATCAGTCAGTTTGGTGATATTGACACCATAGCCATTGTCTGATCTTTTTTCCTCATAGCGATCCAGCACTTTATCTGTTGTTTGTTTAGGGAGAGTATTCTGGGTTTGATAATTGGCATTGTTCGTTGTGCTGTGCTGGTTCTCGTCCAGTTGCAGCCACAAATAATTCAATACATCAGGAGAGTTATTGAAATAGGTGATCGTTTCTGAGCCTGATAATTTATTATCGGCTTCATCCAGTTCACATTTAATATCATAATCCACTCTTTGCTGCCAGTATTTGGGACCGGGTGCACCGCTGGCAGTTCGATAATCGTTAGGTGTGGGAAGTATGGTTCCCAGCTGCTCAAATTTATTGGCATGATTAGAGGCAGCATTGTTTTGTATTTGTGCCCCGGCTGAACCTCCCAGGACAAGGATCAGTCCATACAGTAAAAGTGATTTTTTCATGACTAGTTTTATTTTAAAAAGGAATTCTTTCCAATACCATTTTCAATGCCAGCCCGAATACGGCGGCCGACAAAAAGATCACCCATTCTCTCCGTATCACTTTCATTATTGATACCATAAAATGAGACAGCAATAACAAAACAGTCACTACAGCTATCTGTCCCACCTCAAGCCCCACATTAAAACCAAACAAACTCCATCCAAGATTCTGGTCACTTGCCATCATGAACCGGATGGAATTGGCAAAGCCCATTCCATGTATCAGTCCGAAGAAAAGAGCTAAGAAATAATTGATGCGTATAGATTTTGGTGTGAATTTGTGCTGAAAGAAATTGGTCAGTGCTGTCAGTACGATCGTCAACGGTATCAAAAACTCCACCCATTTGCTGCTGAACCGGATCACATCTAATACACTTAATGCCAGTGTGAGAGAGTGCCCGATTGTAAATGCTGTTACCAGCACCAATACCTGTTTCCAGTCTTTCAGCAGGTAAATGGCTGCCAGGGCAGCAATAAACAACTGGTGATCCAGTGCATCTTTGCTGATAATATGTTCCCAACCCAGTTTAAAATAAAATCCAAAATCCTGCATCTTACATTGAAACGATTTCGTCTGTATCAGTAAAAATACATCACCGGTCAATCGGAGTTCAAAATAATCCAGACTTTTGTAATTCGTAAACTTATTGTGCCAATGGCTTCTATTCTCTTTAAATGGTTATTCATACCCCTGTTTGCAACAGGATTTATTAAGAGCGGTACTACCGATCATCCTTTTCATGTTAGTGTAACGGAGATCAATCATAATAAAACTGACAAGACGCTGGAAATTACCTGTAAGATTTATACAGATGATTTTGAAAAAGTGCTGGCCCAGAATTATAAGACCAAGGTTGACCTGATCAATCCACCCGACAAATCCAAGATGGATACCCTGGTAAAAAAATATTTATTCAGCCATCTTTCTATTAAAGTAAACGGCAAACCTGTTGCACTAACTTATGTCGGGTTTGAAAATGAAAGTGAAGCCGCTTATGGTTATGTGGAGGTTGATAATATTTCTGCTGTAAGCAAGCTGGAAGTGACCGATACGATCCTGTACGATTTTTTTGATGACCAGGTTGGTATCATTCATGCCATTGTTGGAGGTAACAGGAAAAGCACCAAACTCAATTACCCTGATAAGGTTGCTTCTTTTGATTTTTAGTGTTTTCAAACACCGCTGTCTTCTTCCAGTTCCTCTATTAATTCAGGGCTTAATGTTACCAATACTTTATCTATACGGTGACCATCCATATCTATGATTTCGAATTTGAAATCCTTCCATTCAAATGTTTCTCCGGGTTTGGGTATATGCTCCAGTTCATGAAGAATAAAACCAGCCAGCGTATCAAATTCCTGCTCCCCTTCATTCATCCATTCTGTTTTTTCAAAATGAGTGAGGAAATCATAAAAAGGTATCTGCCCATCTACCAGGTAGCTGCCATCAGGTCTTTTGGTGATCTCATAATCTTCAATATCCAGTTGCGGGATATCTCCAACGATCGCTTCGAGAATATCATTTAGTGTGATCAGTCCAAGCACTGACCCGTATTCATCCACAATAAAGCAGGAATGTTTTTTTGCCTGCTTGAATTTTTCAAGTACCTGGTAGGGTGTATTGTTCTCGGGAATAAACAAGGCCGGTTGCATAATGTCCTTGAACAAGCGGTGATCCGGAGTGATGTAAAGATCTTTAATAGATACAATGCCTTTGATATTATCAATATCGCCGGCGCAGATGGGATAAACGGAATGAGGCTCGACCAAAATTTTTTCCTTGATCTTTTCTTCATTATCATCAAGATTGAACCAGATAATATCACTGCGGTGTGTCATCAGTGAAGTGATGTTCCGGTCGCTGAGATGGAATACCCGTTCAATGATCTCCTGCTCGGCTTCCTCAATGGTTCCGGCTTCCGTTCCTTCCGTGATCATCGTTTTTATTTCTTCTTCTGTTACTGCATCATCTTTTGATTTTTTTATGTTCAGTATCCTGAGAAAAAGTTTACTGATCTTATTTAATAACCAAACAATGGGATGGGTGATCTTTGCAAAAAAATTCATGGGTGCAGACACCAGTTTGGCCACCCGTTCAGCCCGCATCAAACCGATCTGTTTAGGGATCAGTTCTCCGAAAATGATTGAAAGAAATGTAACCAGGATTACAATGATCGTTGTTGAAATGGTTTCTGCGTATTCTTTCAGAAAATCGATCTGTTCAATATAAGGAACGAGGTATTTCCCAAAACGTTCGCCGGAGTACACACCGGTAAGGATGGCTATCAGGGTAATCCCGATCTGGGCAGCAGAAAGAAACTTTTCCGGTTCATTGGCAAGTTGTAAAGCTCTTTTGGCTCTTTCATCACCCTTTTCAGCCTGGTGTTCCAACCTTGCTTTACGGGCGGAAACAAGGGCAATTTCAGACATCACAAATAAACCATTCACAAAAATCAACAACAGAAGGATAAAAATCTCCATTTAAAGAGTTGGTTGGTCATCGAAGATAGCAAATCTGAACCGCTTATTGAATAAAGAAGCAGTGAGAGTGCCGATGAAAATTCCGACTAATGCGCCTGCCAGCACATCCAGCGGGTAATGCACTCCCACATATACCTGTGCATAGGCAATTGCAGCTGCCCAGAATATTCCGATCCATGCCCAATTGCCGATATTTTTTTTCATCGTAAGGAGAAAAAAAACGGCCATTCCAAAATGATTGGCCGCATGGTTGGAAATAAAACTATAACCACCGGCGCATTGATTGATCACTAATCTTACATGCATATAAAAATCAGGATCAGAACAGGGACGATAACGTTCAATATTGTGTTTGAAAATATATGTGCCTGTCATATCTGTCAACGCCACCGTACTTAGAAAAAAGACGGCCCACCATAAACCCTTCAACCGAAAGTTGATCAATATAAAAACTAGGAGAAAAAGATAAAGCGGCGCCCAGACAGATGAGTTTCTCAAAAAGGGCATTACAGCGTCAAAAAAACTGTTGGCTCCTTTTCCGTTGATCAATTGGAACAAATACTGATCCCATTCAATCAATCGATGCCAGAAATTAACGGCCAGCTCATTCATGCATGCAAAAGTAGGCGTTGCAGTGTTTGCTGCATCAATGCTTTGCTAAATAAGCTATTAAGAATTGACAGAATGAATTAAATTCAATTCTTTTGCAATTGTTTTTTGAAGCGTAAGCAAACATGTTTGTCAGATTTAAAATACCGAAAACCATTCTCTGGGTTATTAACCTGCTGCTGATATTTCTCCTGATCTTTACCATTTTCAGGCTGGCTACATTCCTGGCTTTTCGTCCGAATAGTGTTTCATTTGGTGAAGCGCTTCCTTCATTCGGGATGGGTATCCGTTATGACCTTCGGTGGATCTCTTTTATTTTATTGCCGATCGTACTGGTGAGCATGTGGCCGCAGTATTCACCATTTTATTCAGCGAGAAATAAAAAATGGTGGACCTGGTATCTCGCAGTTACCACATTTATAGTCTTTTTCTTTTTTGCCGCCGGTTTCGGAAGTTTTTCTTACAACCGCACCCCATTGGATGCAGGCGCCATGAATTTTGTGGAAGATCCGGGCATCTCACTTAAAATGATGTGGCAAACTTACCCGATGATCTGGATGATACTCGGACTGATCGTTGCCGTGCTGATCTTCCGTTGGATGTATCACCGAAGCCACTGGCAGGTGATTAACCGAACTGAGGGGAAGGGAATTCTTTATCGCCGTAAATTTTTTGTATTTGCTGCTTTGCTGCTGGGACTGTTTGCTTATGGAAACTTTTCATGGCCGCCACTAAGCCGTAAAGATTGTTTCAGGTTCGACAGCAGCTTCAAAGCGTATCTTGCCATTAATCCTTTGCAGAATTTTTTTGCCACTCTCAAATTACGTAAGCCTGATTACAACGAACAGAAAGCCAAAGAAGCTTTTCCATTGATGGCTGAGTGGATGCAGTTGCCGAATAAGAACAACTTTTCATATCGCAGGGAAGTTGAACCAAGAAGTAATGCGCTGGAAAGCCAGCCGAATATAGTGCTGGTTCAATGTGAATCATTCAGCATGTATAAAAGCAGCATGAGTGGTAATCCTTTGAATGCAACTCCTTATTTTGACTCCATCAGCCGCAACGGAATTTTCTTTGATCATTGCTTTACACCGCATTTCTCTACGGCAAGAGCATTATTTGCTATCATTACAGGAATTCCTGATGCACAGTTATTCAAATTTTCGAGTCGTAATCCTGAAGCCTTGCAGCATCATACCATCATCAACAATTTTGAGGGGTATGAAAAACATTATTTTCTCGGTGGTGATCCCAAGTTTGGCAATTTTGACGGTTTGCTGGAAAATATCAAAGACCTGCAGATGCATACGGGAAAAAGAAAAAATATTCCGGATGTGAATGTGTGGGGTATCAGTGATAAGGATCTTTTCCTAGAAGCCAACAGCATATTCAGGCAAAAGTCAGCACCGTTCTTTGCTTATATACAAACATCCGGAAACCACCGGCCCTATAGCAAAACAATTCCATTATCTGATACTGACTTTGTAAAAGTATTTGAGCCTGATGAAGTACTGGCTAAATATGGATTTGAGTCGCTGGATGAATTCAACTGTTTTCGTTATTCCGATTATTGCATCCGGAAATTTTTGGAGGCGGCGGAGAAGGAATCTTATTTTCAGAACACCATTTTTGTTTTTGTAGGCGATCATGGATTGGCCGGTAATGCCGAGTCCGTGTATCCAAAAGTATGGACCGAACAAAGATTGACGGATGAACATGTTCCTTTGCTATTTTATGCTCCTTACTTGTTATCTGCGCAAAGAAGAAGCGAAGTCGTTTCACAAATTGATGTATTGCCGACTATTGCAGGTATGCTGCATCGTAATTATATAAACACAACGCTGGGGAGAGACCTGCTGAACCCCGATAAGAAAAATAATTACGCATTCGTCACCAATACATCCGATGGCATCGGGATGGTTACCGATGATTTTTATTTCACCCGTAATATCAACTCAGGGGAAGAGGAACTGACACCTGTTAAACGGGGAGCCTTTTATAACAAGTCTGAAAAAGATTCTGCACAAAAGAAATTATCGGCATTCACTTCGGCATTCTATGAAACAGCCAAGTACATGATCATGAATAATAAGAGTGATTAATTCAGGTAAGTGCATCGGCGGCTCTTCCGTCACTGTATAATCTTTTTTCCTTGTCGGCTGTTTCGGCCATTTTCTTTCCGGCAATGATGATCATGCGGGGAGTTTTTTTGACATCATACGATCCGAAATTATAATCGCCAAAAACTTCTTTGGCCTGCAGTCCCTGGAAACTGAGCATATCATTAAAATCACCAAACATGAATTTGGCAACCTTTTCCGTGTATTCTAACGGTTCTTTTATGGAAGGATCTGTAACGATAATTTTTTTGAAAAAATGATCTTCATCGTTCCAGCGGTGAATTTCATAAGTGGTATCACCGATCTTTTTTATTTCATTATAGTTCAGGTGTTCTTCCGCATAATGCACATTGAGGTAATCAATCACAAATATGCCGTTCGGTTTTAAAGAACCTGCAATAGTGCGGAAGGCATCATCATGTTCCCTTCTTGTTTTAAAATACCCAAAACTGGTAAAAAGATTCAGGGCATAATCATAATAATTGATGCGGAAGGGCAGCCGCATATCATGCACAAAGAATTCCAGGTTGTCTTTTTCAAATTGTTTGGCCCATGCAATGCTGCCCGGTGAAATATCAATTCCGGTAACCTGGTAACCCATATCAGCCAGTATCCGGCTATGTCTTCCTTTGCCGCAGGCTACATCCAGCATGAGGCTATGGGGTTCAGGCTTCAGGTAGTTGATCAAACGGTTGATGAAAGCGGCAGCTTCTTTTTCATCTCTTTCAAAATACAGTTTGTGATAAAAAGGAGAATTGAACCAGTCTTTGTACCATGCCGTTTCAGCCATATTGCAAATGTAAGAAGCAATCAGATGGTTATCTGTGAAAACGTATTTTTGTTGCCAACATTAAAACAAGCATCGTGGCATTGATCAAAAGTATTTCGGGAATAAGAGGAACGATCGGCGGCAAACCCGGGGATAATCTTACCCCGGTTGATATTGTAAAATTCACAGCAGCATACGGAACGATTATTTCGGAAAATAAAAAGAAAACAAGGATTGTGATCGGTCGTGATGGCCGCATCAGTGGCGCCATGGTGAAAGACCTGGTGGTGAATACCCTCACCGGCTTGGGTATTGATGTGGTTGATTTGGGTTTGTCCACCACACCGACAGTTGAAGTAGCGGTGAAAATGGAAGGAGCTGATGGCGGTATCATCATCACGGCAAGTCACAATCCCGAGCAATGGAATGCTTTGAAATTATTAAACAGTGAAGGAGAATTTATTTCTGCTGAAACCGGAGCAAAGATTTTGGAACTGGCGGCGAAAGAAAGTTTTGTATTTGCGGAGGTAAATCAGCTGGGAAAACTAATAGCTGATGATTCTTACCTGCAAAAACATATTGATGCGGTAGTGAATTATTCATTGGTGAATAAAAAAGCTATTGCTGATAAAAAATTTAAAGTGGTGGTGGATGCAGTTAACTCCACCGGTGCTATTTATGTTCCTGCGGTACTGAAGGCTTTGGGTGTTACGAATATTATGGTGCTGAATGAAGAGGTAAGCGGAAAGTTTGCCCATAACCCGGAACCATTGCCGCAACACCTGGTGCAACTGAGTGAAGAAGTAGTGAAACAAAAGGCTGATCTCGGTATTGCAGTTGATCCTGATGTGGACCGTTTGTGTTTTGTAAATGAGGACGGCAGCATGTTTGGTGAAGAATACACACTGGTAGCGGTAGCTGATTATGTATTGAGCAAAAGAAAAGGAAATACGGTGAGTAATATGAGCAGCACCAAATCGCTGAAAGAGATCACTATCAGACACGGTGGCAATTATTATCCATCGGCTGTGGGTGAAGTGAATGTAGTGACAAAAATGAAAGAAGTGAAAGCGGTGATAGGCGGGGAGGGGAATGGCGGCATCATCGTTCCAGATTTTCATTATGGCAGGGATGCGCTGATCGGCATTGCATTATTCTTAAGTCATTTGGCAGAGCAAGGTGGCAGCATCAGTGCTTTTAGAAAAAGATATCCTGATTATTTTATCTCCAAGAATAAGATTGACCTGCAGAATGGCACGGATGTTAAAGCCATTTTTGGAAAGATAAAAGCAAAGTACAAAAACAACCCGATTAATACTGAAGACGGATTAAAAATTGAAATGGAGAATGACTGGGTGCATCTCCGCACTTCCAATACCGAACCAATCATCCGTATTTATGCTGAAAGTGATACCGAAGAAAAAGCGAATAAAATTGCGAAGCAGTTGATGGGAGATATTGGGGAGGCGGAGTAAATAGCTGTTGTTTCTTTGCGACATGAACCACGGTGTAAGGGTTTAAGAGTAATTTGAGAATACAATAAAGATCAATTTTTCCTTGTAGAATGTGAACTCAATCATTAGGATTGCTTCTGGATCGTCTTTTGATTTCCGTAACAGCATAAAATGTTCAAAATCTGAACCTTTTTCTTTTGTTGTGATTTCAAAAAACGATTGAGGTAATTTAAATTTAGGGTTCCCAGATATAGGAAACTGCTTCTTAAATTGTTGTGTTGTGTAATCAGTGTTAAATAAGGTTGATCCATAGGTTATACTTTTCCCTGATGTTCTGAAGTCAATAGTTGAAGGAATAATATAATTATCGTAGCTAAAAAGCATTTCAATTCCAAGATAATAAAGTTGCACAATTTCAGTAGGTTTCGCAGATAAAATTGCCGAGTCTAACCCGACTCTTGAATTTATCTCATATTCAGTTTTGGCAACCGATACTTTAGTGGGTATTCCCATTTTGGCGATAAACTCTTCAAAATCTGAAAACAAATAAGTCTCATCAATCCTGAGATTATAGGCATCAATAATATCCATTCCTAAGTCAATATTTTTATTTGAAGTTGTAAAGTAAGATTGATGAGTATTATTTGAGCAGGATGTATGAAAGCCAGATAATACAATTGCCGGAATAATTAGTATGTAACCTTGATGTTTCATTTGTTGTTTTCATTCCATCCAAAGTTCAAAGATATTTCCAATGCCATGGTTCGTGTCGACACGAACCATGGCTGAGAAAATCATGTTGTGCGTTCGTTTTCCATCTTCTCACTTCAAAAGTGCAACAAACATTTTATTTGGATCATTTGAAATAAGAGTCTTAATGCTATTTGCTCTTCTTATTTGATTTTCTCCCTCATTTTTAGAAATTGTCTGCATCAATAATTCTTTTACTAGCGGAGTTCTATATTGAATAAGTGCCTTGTAAAATCTATAGTTTGATGCGTCAAAATAATTGTCGTGGTACAAGTCGTTTCTGACTTCCTTTTCGACTATGTAAAATAAATCAGGATGCGGGAAATTAATAATTGCGTCAAACACAAAATTTTCGCCAATCAATCCCTCCGTGTCATAAACATGCTTGATGACGGAAATGTCATTTTTGTTCTTGAATTTAGCTAATGCTGGTAATGCTTCAATAACTCCAGCTGAAACTATTTCTTTTATCCTTTTATAGTACCATTCCTTATGTGTTAAATGTTTAAGCATGTGATATCTTGAACTTAACCTTATTTGATTGTAGTGGGGCATTCTTAAAGTTATTTCGTTTCCATAAAGCATCAGTGAATCCAGATAGTTTCTTTGTTCAAAAGTGATTTTATATGATGTTGTTGAGTCGTAGGGAAAATATCCGACTTGTTCAAGATAAAAATCCGTCACGTAACAGGGGTCAACCATACATCCCATTGTCCTGTCAAATTCACCAGCGTCATGAATATGGTTTACCAATATCTCAAAAACTTTAGAACTCTTTTTTTCGATCAGCCCTTGAAATGCATAGCTACGAACAACGGGGCTTTCGTTGTCGCATAATTTTAGAAGATCGGCTTCTGAACTCTTAGATAAAATTGTTTCATATCTTGCCCATTGAAGGGATGAGTCAGCAGTCAGTCCAACAAATTTGTATTCAAACATTTTGTAGTCGGACATTTCCTGAACTATTTTATCTAATGACGGGTTTTTGTTTGTACAAGATTGTAAAAACAAACAAAGAAATGATGTTATCGTGAAAAGTTTGCTCATAAAATGACGCACAACGGGCAGGGCTTTCTGCTGTGCTGATATTCTGTGATTCATCAGCCAGGAACAGCTGCTGAGTAAAGTTAATGTAGATGATGTTAAATTCAGTTGCTCGGCTTTGTTTGTCCAGCCCGAACCACAGCCCGGATTTGTACTTTGTTGATGTTTGCTGGTCGTGCCCAACTTGCATAAAACCCGATGTTACGGGCAGTACTATTTGAAAACATAATTTTCTTCAACTTCACAACAAAGCTTCTCTTTGGATTTTACTTTATCATAATAAAATTTGTTATAGCGAACAGTTTTTCCTGTCACAGTTAGATTGTTTACAGATCCGAGCATCTTTATACTTTCTTGAATTGCTCCAGTTTCAGTATCGACCTTAACAAGCTGAAATACTGGATTGTTGCCGTCTAAATCCCATTTTACAAGAACTAATGTTTTTGAGTCATCCGTCCACGCAAGCTTGTCCTGCCATGTTGCTTTTGGTAATTGAATTTTGTCTGCACCAATCACTTCAATCTCGCATGAGTTGTATGGTGAACCCATACTGATTTCGGTTACGTTTTTGAAAAAAACCTGAAATGGTCTTTTAGTTGTGTCGGTTTGCAATTGATTGGTTTGTGGTGTCGCATTAATTTGCTGTGTCTTGTCGCCGAAGCTTTTGTCAACCTGTTGTGAATTACAACTCAGTAAAATTATCGTTGCAAAGTATATAAAGTGTATCATTTGTATTGCCGGTAACGTCCAGGGCTTTCTGCCGTGCTGGTATTCTGGATTCTTCAGCCCGAACCGCAGCCAACTCATAAATATACATGACAGCAGGTACAGGTTTTTTATGAAGATCAAAGCAAAACTGTACCTACCTATATCAACTTATCTGGTGTTACCGGTATCTCTCTAATTCTTTTTCCCGTAGCATGAAAGATCGCATTGCAAACTGCTGCGGCAAAACCAACGATACCAACTTCACCCATGCCTTTGGCGCCAATGGGATTTAATACCGGGTCGGGTTTGTCAACAAACAAAACTTCCACATTCGGTACATCTGCATTTACCGCTACATGATAATCGGCAAAATTATTATTCACCCAACGGCCATAGCGGTGGTCAATCACCCCTTCTTCCATTAAGGACATGCCAATGCCACCCACCACGGCGCCGATGATCTGGCTTTCGGCTGTTTTTTCATTGATGATCTTTCCGGCATCAACAGCAGTTACGGCCCTTTCAATTTTAATCACACCGGTTTTGCTGTGCACTTTCACTTTTACAAAATGTACCGAATAAGAAAACGCCGAATGGTTCAGCATCGGGTTGGCTTTGGAGTCTTCAGATATTTCCAGCACACCCAGCTTTGCATTTTTCAGCACATCTGCATAACTGATCTTTTTTGTCTTGTCAGTTTTCAGTGTCATATACCCGTTTTCAAAAACAAGGTCTTCAACAGTAACATTGTGAACGATCTCTGTATGAAAAACAGGATTGTCTTTTACCAGTTCAGCCAATCTTTTCTTCATATTCTCACAGGCATTGAAAACCGCAGTGCCGAGAGTAGAAGTAGTACCCGATCCGCCCTGTAAGGGTCCGGGGGGTAAATTGGTATCACCCAGTTCAAATGAAATTTTTGTGTGCGACAGACCCATAGTTTCGGCAGCAAGGTTCGTCATGGCAGTTGCAGTGCCGGGTCCCATATCCGTAACACCTGATTGCAGGATCAGCGTACCGTCAGGAAATAATTTAGCAACTGCTTTTGCAGCGCCTCTCCAGGCAGAAAATATTCCACTGCCCGTACCATAACCGATCAGCCAGTCACCTTCCCGCATAGAACGGGGTTCATGATTTCTTTCATTCCATTTTATTTTTTCAGCGCCCAATTCGTAACACTCTTTCAGGTATTTACTGGAGTAAGGTTTTTTTCTTTCAAGATCTGTTTCTGCATAATTTTTTATACGGAATTCAATCGGGTCCATTTTCAATGCATAAGCCATTTCATCCAGGGCTGATTCCAATGCAAATGCCCCGGTTGTTTCACCCGGTCCCCGCATCCATGTCGGCTGACTAAGATCCAGCGGAAATACTTTGTAAGTAGTATTTACATTCGGGCAATTATATAATGATCTTGAACCATTCACAATACCTTCGGTGAATTCATTGTAAGAGCCTGTCATGGCTGTTGCTTCATGAGTAATGCCGACAAGTTTTCCCTCTTGTGTGGCTCCGATACTTAATTTCTGTATGGCTTGCGGACGATAACCTACAAGGGTGAACATCTGGTTCCTTGTAAGCATAAGTTTTATCGGCTTTTGCACTTTTCTTCCGGCGATCAATGCTGCCATGGAATGCGGCCATGTATTAAATGCAGAACCAAAAGCACCACCAATGAATTGAGTGATGATGCGGACATCTTCTTTCTTCAATCCGAAATCCCGCATGATGTTTTGCTGTGTGTTACTGAGTGCCTGTGTCTTTTCATACAGCGTTACTTTATCGGGTCCTTCCCAAACAACAGTGATACCATGTATCTCCATCGGGTTGTGCACTTCGATGGGCATGGTGTAAGTGGCTTCAATTTTTACCGGTGCATTTTTCCAGGCATTGGCTTCACCCCGAACATATTCCTTGAAATTATTTCCTTCTAACGGAGTTCCCGATTTGATCGCTTCTTCAAAATCCGTATTGAAATTTTCTTTGTTGTAAGATGCTTTGATCAGCGAAGCGGCATAGGTAGCTCTTTCAAATGTATCAGCAACCACAACAGCAATGGGTTGCCCGTTAAAACGAATGATATTATCAGCAAATACTTTATATCCTTTTTTGGTTGCAGCCAGTTTCTCCTGTTCAGGGGTGGTTTTGTAACCCGGTAGTTCCGGGCAATTCAGATGTGTGATAACGGCCAGAACACCCGGAGCATTTTCTGCTGCTTTGGTATCAAGAGCACTGATGGTGCCTTTGGTAATATTGCTGGTAGCCAATACGCCATACACCATCCCGGGAAAATCATATTCAAAAGAATATTTTGCCGAACCGGTTACTTTCTGCACTCCGTCTACCCGGTCAATATCTTTTTGATTGAGTATTGTATCCATATAAAAAATTTAAGCTGATGCAGAAGCTTTTGATAAGGCTTCCACAATAGCGATCGGGACCATTTTTAATTTAAAATTATTATGACCATAACCTTTGGCGCCTTTCATGGCCAGTTCAGCAGCCTGTTGAAAATTTTCAGTTGTTGGCGTTTTGCCAACTAAGAATTTTTCTGCTTCTGTCAACCGCCATGGTTTGTGTGCCACACCGCCCATAGCAAGACGAACCTTTTTAATTGTATCGCCGGATACTTCCAGTGCGGCGGCAACAGAAACCAATGCAAATGCATAAGAAGCCCGGTCTCTTATTTTCAGGTAATAATTTTTATTGAATGAATTCTTTGGAGTGGTAACACCTGTAATGATCTCGCCTTTCTGAAGTGTGTTATCCTTTTCCGGTGTTTCTCCCGGCAGGCGGTGAAAATCAGTGAAAGGAATTTTTCTTTCCCCTTTGGAATTGCTGATTGTAACTGTTGCATCCAGTGCTGCCAGCGCCACACACATATCACTGGGATGAACGGCTATACATTTATCAGATGCACCAAAAATGGCATGCATCCGGTTAAATCCTTTAAGTGCACCGCAACCGGTTCCCGGTTGTCGTTTATTGCAGGGCATTGCGGTATCATAGAAATAAGTGCATCTTGTCCGTTGCATCATATTACCGCCAACTGTTGCCATATTCCTGAGTTGTGGTGATGCTCCTGCTGCCAATGCCATAGAGAGCAAAGGGAAATTCTTTTTCACCAGGTCATTTTCTGCTACTTCACTGTTGATCGCCAATGCACCGATGCTTAGCCCTGCAGGAATTTCTTCTATCTGTTTCAACGGAAGGTTGTTGATATCAATCAGTCTTTGCGGAGCCGTAACACCTCTTTTCATCAGGTCAACCAGGTTGGTGCCACCTGCAATAAAGCTTGCATTGGGATTTTTTGCCAGCACATCCAGTGCTGCTTTTACCGACGATGTTCTCGAGTATTCAAAATTGATCATGATGATTGTCCTCCTTTTTTAACCTCCATTACGGCATCAACAATATTGGGATAGGCGCCGCAACGGCAGATATTGCCACTCATGAATTCCTGTATCTCTTCACGGCTGTTGGCATGTCCTTCTTTTATGCAGGCAATGGCCGACATGATCTGCCCGGGTGTGCAATAGCCGCACTGGAAACCATCCTGTTTAATAAATGCTTCCTGCATCGGATGCAGGTTATCTTCATTACCCAAACCTTCAATGGTTGTGATCTTTTTACCTTCATTGGTTACTGCCAGTGATAAGCAGGAATTGATTCTCTTTCCATCCACATGCACCGTACAGGCGCCGCATTGACCATAATCACAACCTTTTTTGGTGCCGGTTAAATGTAATTGCTCCCGCAACAGATCAAGCAAAGTAGTCCTTGGCTCAACGGATAGTTTATGAGCCACTCCATTAACTTCAATGTGGAGATCGACTTTTTCGAAGAGTGAAGCGATCTTTTCATCATGCTGACCCGCCCTGACCAATGCAGTGGAGGAGATGGTAAGTGCAGCGAGGGCAGTGGATTTTTTCAGAAAATCCCTGCGGCTGTCCTGTTGATTTTGGTTGTCCATAAGCAAAATGTATGATTCAATTTAACTCTTTCAGGGGGAGTAGAAAAAAATTGTTGATGTTGAATTGATAGTTTGAGCATGATTTTTATGGGGTTGCATAAATCATTCACCACAGTGGCCTGAATACTTATCTTTGCGCCACTTTTGAATACTGAAAGGATATGAACCGTATTTACTTCGATAATGCTGCCACTACTGCCCTTGATAAAGAGGTGCTGGATGCAATGATCCCTTATATGACCACTTATTTCGGGAATCCATCTTCTATTTATTCCTATGGAAGGGAATCAAGACTTGCCGTTGAGAATGCACGGAAATCTGTAGCAAAAATTCTGAATGCAAATCCCGGTGAAATATTCTTTACAAGCGGTGGAACGGAAAGTGATAATATGGCGATCGCTTCTGCTATTCATGACCTTGGTTGCAGGCATATCATTACTTCACCTATTGAACATCATGCAGTATTACATGCGGTAGAACATTTTGATCATGATGATGTGGTCACGAGCAGTTTTGTAAAAATCCTTCCGGATGGTCATGTGGATCTTACTGATTTGGAAGATCAACTGGCTTCGCATAGTGAACGTTGTTTGGTTTCATTGATGCATGCCAACAACGAGATCGGCAACTTGCTTGATATTTATGCGGCTGGTGAGATCTGCAAAAAGTACAATGCAATTTTTCATTCTGATACTGTGCAAACGGTAGGTCATTATAAAATTGATCTGCGAAGCAAACCTGTTCATTTTGCTACGGGAGCAGGACATAAATTTCATGGCCCCAAGGGTGTTGGTATTTTATATATCAATGATAATATTAAAATAAAACCCATGATCCATGGGGGAGGGCAGGAGCGGAATATGCGGGCAGGAACGGAGAATGTGTACGGTATAGTTGGTTTTGCAAAGGCATTGGAACTGGCGGACGCCAATATGGAAAAAGACAGTGCCTATGTCCAGTCATTGAAAACATATATGATCGAACAACTGACTCAACATATCAAAGGGGTGCAATTCAACGGTGATTATAACGGTAAAAGTCTTTATACGGTATTAAATGTTTCTTTCCCAAAGACAGAGAAATCAGAAATGATCCTTTTCAACCTGGATATGCAGGGCATCTGTGTATCAGGCGGCAGTGCCTGCAGCAGTGGTGCTGATGTCGGCAGTCATGTCATCAGGGCACTGAATAATAATCCCAATCTTGTCCCGGTGCGATTTTCTTTCAGTAAGCATAATAAAAAAGAAGAGATCGACACAGTGATCAGCCAACTCAAAGAACTGATCTGATCTTTTAACATTTCAGCGGCAAAATAAATTTGGCCATCTACGAAAATTTCGTAGCTTTACGAAAATTTCGTAGAAATGGAAAAATTAACCCATGTTGAAGAGGAAACCATGCAGGCAGTATGGCGTACCGGCGAAGGCAATGTAAAAGCCTTTATGGAAAATATGGATGAGGAGACTCCTTACACTACCGTCGCTTCAATAATCAAGAACCTGGAAAAGAAAGGCTATGTAAGCAGCCGGATGGTTGGCAATGCATATCTCTACAGGCCGGTTGTTTCTGAAGCCGATTACAAAAAGAAGTTTATGGGAAATGTAGTGAAGGAATACTTCGATAATTCTTACAAAGAATTGGTGAGCTTTTTTGTGGAGCAGAAAAAATTATCTGCCAAAGAACTGAAAGAGATCATCAGTATGATCGAAAAAGGGAACCAATAATCACAAGCCAAAACATGCCTTTACTTATTATATACCTGTTCAAAGTGTCTGTCAGCCTGGCGGTGGTTTATTTGTTTTATCACTTTATACTACGGAAGCTGACTTTTTATAATCATAACCGGCTGTACCTGCTGGGTTATACTTTTATTTCATTCCTCGTTCCTTTTATAAATATATCGCCTGTATTAGAAAAAAATAACTGGGTTAGCAGTGAGATCATTACATGGGTGCCTGTTATTCATTCTGCAACAACACCGGAGCCAGCTGTAACCGGTACAAATTTTAATGTTCTGAATTTATTGCCATTTGTTCTGGCAGCCGGAATATTAATTATGCTGACCCGTCTTGCCATTCAGCTGATCTCATTCCGCAAACTCTTAAAGAAAGCAACACCCATACATACTGAGGGGTTAAAGGTTTACCAGGTAGATGAGCCTATCATTCCCTTCTCATTCGGAAATTCTATATTCATCAACCAGTCATTGCATGATCAGGAAGAATTAAAAGAGATCATTCTGCATGAGTTTGTGCATGTAAGACAAAAGCATAGTCTTGATATTCTGTGGGCTGAGTTTTTATGCCTTGTGAACTGGTTTAATCCCTTTGCCTGGTTATTGAAAAAAGCCATCCGCCAGAATCTCGAATTCATAGCCGACCGGAAAGTGATCGAAAAAGGGACTAACAAAAAAGAATACCAGTACCTGTTGCTGAAAGTAATAGGTAACCATCAATACAGTATAGCTACGCAATTCAATTTTTCTTCATTAAAAAAACGTATAGCCATGATGAACAAACTAAAATCAGCAAAGATTCATGTTGCAAAATTTCTTTTGCTATTGCCGGTATCGGCAGTGGTGCTGCTCTCATTCAGGGAGTTGACAAAGACTGATGAAGTCCGGAATACAAATAACGACTTCGGAATATCCCCGGTAATTATTAATGATACTGTGCCGCCCGGTACTAAGTTGCCGGAGAATGTTAAGCGTATCAGTGTAAAAAATGATGAAGCCACTGTTTATCTGAAAGATGGCAAAGTGGAGCGGTATAATCTGAATGATGAAGCGGCCATGAATCAATTCGAGAAAAAATATGGTAAACTTCCACCTCCACCTCCGCCTGTACCACCTTTACCACCATTGCCACCCGTGCCGCCAGTACCGCCAGTACCACCTGTTAAAGCAGCATCAGGAAAAAATTCCGGGAAAGTGACGGGTGACTTTGAAATATCAGATAAAAAAGCTGTTGTAAAAAATGCAGAAGGAACCACAGAAGTTTATGATCTTACAAGTACTTCTGAGAAAAAAAAGTTTGAAAATAAATATGGGAAGCTTTATTCCGTTGGCACTAACGAAGGTAAAGGCGGAATAGCAACTGTGGTCTATGATGGTTCAGGTTCGGGCCAGTCAGTAATAGCACCGGTTTCGCATGCAGGAAAAGAATATGTGACAATTGTTGACGAATTCAGTCCCGTATTAGACGGACAGGAAGATATTTTGATTACAATCACCCGATATACTTCAAGAGAAGAACTTAATGGACTGGTAAAAAAAATGAAAGAAAAGGGAGTGGAGTTAACTTTTGATGAGATCGAATACAATGATAAAGGAATTTTAGTGAATGTCAGCGGAAAGCTGAAAACCAAAGACGGTGGGCATAGCAATTTTGTAGCTGTTGATTTTGTAAAGCTTGTACTTTCTGTGATTAAGAAAGGAGAAAAAACCTATTTTAAAGTGAGTACAACGGATCGTAAAGAAGTCGTATAATTCTCTTTGAGAATATTTGAAGCGTTGCAGAAAACCTGCAGCGCTTTTTTTTTTGGGGAATTAACGTTTACTTGCGGCGGCTTACTGAGTAAAGAAATCATGCATGCCCGGAGAAGTATTAACAGATACAGAAGTTCCCAAAAAGAAAAACCCGGCAATAAAAGTCCTGGTACTGTTGCTGAAAATCGCAGTAACCATTTTCTGTTTCTGGTATATTTCCACCAAGATCGATTTTGCAAAAGCTGCGGAGGCTATTAAATCAGCCAACTGGATTTGGCTCTTTTTCGCAATACTGGCACTGGCATTATCAAAGATCATTTCTTCGTACAGGCTGAATATCTATTTTGATAATATCCGGCTGATTCTTTCGCAAAAGGTCAACCTGAAATTATACTGGTTAGGAATGTTCTATAATCTCTTTTTGCCCGGGGCCATCAGTGGGGATGCTTATAAAGTAATCCTGCTTAACCGAAAATATAAAACCTCTTATAAGAAACTATCCGCTGCTGTTTTGCTGGACCGGTTCAGCGGCTTACTGGCATTAGGGCTTATCCTTTCTGTTTTCGGTGTTATCGTTCTTGATAACAAACTATATGATATTATTCTGATAGCAGGATCAATTCTTGCAGTAGCTGCTACCTATTTTATCATCCGCTATTTTTTTAAAGATTTTATTCCAGGTTTCTGGCCTACTTTCTTCTGGGGTTTGTTAGTACAGTTGTTACAGGTGGTATGCATCTATTGTATTATGCTGGCATTGCGAATTCCGCTAACAGAAACGGAATGGATATTTATTTTTCTTGCCTCAGCTATAATTACAGTAATACCTGTTTCATTGGGTGGTGGATTGGGTACCCGTGAACTTGTTTTCCTGGAAGGTGCCCGGTATTTTGGATTGGATCTGCATGTAGCACCGGTAATAAGTATTCTTTTTTACCTGGCAAGTGCCGTAATATCAATTGGTGGAGTATATTTTGTTTACCACGATCCGCTTAAAGAATAGATTCTTATTACAAATAATACCAGGGATTTCTTTTAGCTGCCCAGATATACTTCCTGACATTTCTCCAGAAAGCAAGGATCAAGTAAATGATAATCGGGGAGCCCATGGTGAGCAGGGAAGTGTAGATAAAATACTGGCGGATCTTACCGGTTGAAATGCCCATCCGGTTGCCAATAGCAGAACAAACGCCGAATGCATTCCATTCTACAAAGCTTTTCAGTTTATTCACGGAACTAAATTAAAAAATCTATGTTATAACGGCAATCACAGGATATTCAGACATGTGATTTTCTTAAATTTGCCTGTATATATTCTATTTATTTTTAAAGTTTTCTCCCATGGTATTTGATTTAGACCTCATTAAGAAGATATATTCAGAACTTCCGGCTAAGGTGAAAGCAGCCAGAAAGCTCACCGGTAAGCCGTTGACAATGACAGAAAAGATCCTTTATTCTCACTTATATGGTATAGCCCCTTCAACTCCTTATATCCGGGGTAAAGACTATGTGGATTTTGCTCCGGACAGGGTGGCTATGCAGGATGCAACTGCACAAATGGCTCTGCTTCAATTCATGACATGTGGCCGTGAAAGAGTGGCTGTTCCTTCGACAGTTCACTGTGATCACCTGATACAGGCGAAAGTTGGCGCTAAAAAAGACCTTCAACTGGCAATCGAAACCAATCGGGAAGTTTATGATTTTCTATCAAGCATATCTAATAAATATGGTATCGGTTTCTGGAAACCGGGTGCAGGTATTATTCACCAGGTCGTTCTTGAGAATTATGCATTTCCCGGTGGTATGATGATTGGTACTGATAGCCATACTCCCAATGCTGGTGGTTTAGGTATGGTGGCGATCGGAGTTGGTGGAGCTGATGCAGTGGATGTTATGGCGGGTCTGCCCTGGGAATTGAAGATGCCGAAAGTAATTGGAGTGAAACTTACAGGTAAGATGAGTGGCTGGACCTCTGCAAAAGATGTTATTCTTTGGGTTGCCGGTCAGTTAACCGTTAAAGGTGGAACCGGGGCTATTGTGGAGTATTTTGGTGAGGGTGCTGATAGCATGAGTGCAACAGGTAAAGGAACTGTTTGTAATATGGGTGCTGAAATCGGAGCAACATGCTCTTTGTTTGCCTATGATGAAAAAATGAGTGATTACCTGAAAGCAACAAGCCGTGAAGAAGTAGCTGCGATGGCTGATAAAATAAAAGACGATCTGCGTCCTGATCCCGAAGTATATGCAGATCCTGCCAAATATTATGACCAGGTTCTTGAACTGGATCTTAGCACATTGGAACCATATGTAAATGGTCCGTTCACTCCTGATCTGGCAACGCCTATTTCAAAAATGAAAGAAGCTGTTGCGAAAAACGGATGGCCTGCAAAACTGGAAGTTGCTTTGATCGGGTCTTGTACCAACTCTTCTTATGAAGACATCAGCCGCAGTGCATCCATAGTTAAAGATGCTGTGAGTAAAGGAGTGAAAACAAAATCTGAATTTACTATTACTCCCGGAAGTGAACAGGTACGTTACACCATAGAAAGAGATGGCTTTATAAAAGAATTTGAAGATGCAGGTGGTGTAGTGCTTGCTAATGCATGTGGTCCCTGCATTGGTCAGTGGGCAAGACATATTGATGACCCGAACAGGAAGAATACAATTATCACTTCTTTCAACAGGAATTTTGCAAAAAGAAACGATGGACTTGCTTCTACTCATGCCTTTGTTGCCAGTCCTGAGATTGTTACGGCATTAGCAATGGCGGGAAGTATTGCATTTAACCCGCTTACCGATAAGCTGAAGAATGATAAAGGAGAGGATGTGATGCTGAAAGAACCTTCAGGATTTGAATTGCCTCCTAAAGGCTTTGCAGTTGATGATCCAGGTTACCAGTCTCCTGCAAAAGATGGCAGTAATGTAGAAGTGATCGTTAATCCTGATTCAAAAAGACTGCAATTGCTGACTCCTTTTTCTCCATGGGAAGGTACAGACCTCATGCATCTCAGGTTACTGATCAAAGCCAAAGGGAAATGTACAACAGATCATATCTCCATGGCCGGACCCTGGCTTAAGTTCAGGGGACACCTGGATAATATCAGTAATAACATGCTGATCGGCGCTATCAATTATTTCAATGATAAAACTGATAATGTAAAGAATCAACTGTCCGGTGAATATGATAGTGTGCCCAAAGTTCAGAGAGCCTATAAAGCACATGGAATCGGAACAGTAGTTGTTGGGGATGAGAATTACGGTGAAGGTTCATCAAGAGAACATGCTGCCATGGAACCCAGGCATCTGGGTGTAAGAGCTATATTGGTTCGCAGTTTCGCAAGGATACATGAGACAAACCTTAAGAAGCAGGGGATGCTGGCATTGACATTTGCCAAAAAAGAGGATTATGATAAGGTACAGGAAGATGATGTGATCGATATTCTCGGTCTTAATACATTCAGCCCCGGAAAGTCATTAACTGTTGTTCTGAATCACAGCGATGGAACCAAAGATGAGATTGAAGTACATCATACGTATAATGAACAACAGATCGAGTGGTTTAAAGCCGGCGGTGCATTGAATGTGATAAGGGCAGAGTTTGCTGAGCAATAAAAGCTAACCGAATTGAAGCTTTAATTGAGTAATAATCTTTTTTATTTTTTTCGGCGCTGTGCTGTTTTTCAGTTCATCGCCGATTTTGTATAACGCCGAGGCAGTATATCTTGATGTTACTATTATTTGTACACTACCCGCATGAAGATTAAATAACTGCTCTACCAATTCGGGTTTATTATTATTTTTTGAGAGGTGTGAAAGAAAGAGATGTGTCATGTGAGCAGGCTTATGTGCAAGGAATAGTTCCAGCGCCTCTCGATTACTCAAATGACCTTTTCCTCCCCGTATTCTTCTTTTTAATATAAAAGGATAATTGCCGTTTTCAAGCATTTCTTCATCATAATTGCTTTCCAGGAATGCAGCATGGCATTTCCTGAAATGCTTTGCAAGATCTTTACAAGCAGTACCAATATCTGTAAATACCCCGACATTGGTTTTTTGGTATGAGATCGTAAAACTGTATGGATCAACTGCATCATGATGCTTTGAAAACGGAGTAACGGAAAGACTCCCCACTTTTATTGGCTTCTCATGTTCAAAGTCAACTACCAGGCTTCTATCAAGTTTTAACCGGGCCTCTCTTCTCGTTGCTTCATTAATATAAACAGGCAGTTTATGTTTCCGGCTTAAAACAGCAAGTCCTTTTATATGATCTGAATGTTCATGAGAGATGAAAACAGCTCTGACAAGATCCATATTGAGACCAAGACTTTTCATCCGGATTTCTATCTCACGACAGGAAATACCAGCGTCAATAAGAACGGCATCTTCCTCATTTCCTATATAATAACAGTTCCCGTTACTGCCTGAATTAATAGAAGCGACAAATAAAGACATAGCTGCAAAGAAAATCCAAAATATTGATTTAATGTGTTGATGATGTGTTTTGTTTCAATCCAGGGTTTTGTGTTTCAATCAAAAAAGTAATCCGGTTATTAATTTTTGTACCTTATAAGGAATCAAATCATTTTTTTATGAAACATTACCATATTATATCCAGGATTGCTATTTATATCCTGGCTATTGTGCTAATTGTTTTTGGCATCAATCACTTTATGCATCCAAGAGATCTGATGGGGTATGTTCCGGTATGGCTGCCGGGCGGCATAACCTGGGTGTATGTGGTTGGGGTTGCTTTTATTCTTGTGGGGTTATCCTACTTTACCAACCAATATGTCAAGTTGACGAGCTACCTGCTGGCGATTCTATTACTTGTTTTTATATTGACCATTCATTTACCCAACTATAATAATTCAGGAAGTGCAGAGATGCGGCAAATTGCACTGGTGAATTTATTGAAAGACTCAGCTATCATGGCTTTTGCGCTGCATATTGCTGCAGGTGCCCATCACCAGCACTTTCACCTGGAGGATAGTGATTGAAATGAATATTGAACAAACCTTATTTTCTTTTGTAAAAATTAAGGGAAACGAAGTTTGCAAAAAATGGCTTTTCACTTAATGTGTAAAAGCCGGAATTATCATTTTTAAAACAAAGAGCTTCTCCTTGCGGTTCCAAAACATATCCAAGGGTAACAGGTATTCTTTTCAAAGCTTGTATAATAGACTCACCATTCTCTCTTTTCCAGTAATAGACATTGGTATAATTTTTTATCAGCAATTCTCTTCCATCTGGTGAGATGGCTGCACTGCAAGCACCGGATATTTTCATGGTGCCTTCTTCTAATGCCATGTTTGTGGTACCAATATTTTGTGGATAAGGCAGCCTGAAGATTTTCGATACGGAATCCCTCTTAGTGACCAGGTAAATATCGTTTGTATCATCATCCGTCAGGATCGCTTCCACATCATGTGAACCATCGGGATATTGAAAAGTTATTTTCTCCCAGGTGTAGATTGTGTCTTCCGTTAACGAAGGTTCTGGCATCCTGTAAATGGCATAATCAGGATATGATGCGGTATTGTCACCTGTTTCTGCAACATATATGTAATTAGTTCCCGGGGCCGGTCCGCTACCTATGGTTATATCTTCCCAATCCCTGTTTATTGCTCCTTTGATGTGAATTTTTTTGAAAACATTTCCATTGTAAGAAAGCAGATACAACTCAGGCGGATTACCACTATCCTGCTGCACCCACAGGTAGCCAGGATTTTTTTTACTATCAGCTATGCCTGAAGCTTCATCAATGATTCCGGGATTAATATTGGTTGTATCAGGTGTTATTTCAAAAGGCAGTGAAGTTTCACCGGAATTTATTTCTTTCTGGCAATCTGCAAACAGCAAGCCCACAACTGTTATAAAAAACGCTGATCTCATGATAACCCGGCTAATTGAAATAATATTCATTTTCATAAAAGGGTGAAGATCTTCCGAAGGGAGAATAAAAGTAAAAAAAAGCCCGGGTTTGCCTGTCATTTTCCTATTTTCATTCATATTTCAATTTATGCAGCGGATCAGGCCAGACGTTGATATTGTAAAGGATATACTGGAGGCAGTTTTGGAGGCAAAACCGGCCTCCACATTTATCCAGAGCCTCCTTTTTCAATACAGGGAGAGGGGAGGACTAAGTAAAAAACAGCTACAGGGGTTATATGATAAAGCTGATAAACTCAAGATTATCCCCCAGCATAAAATGGCAACGCTGGAAGCAATCATCCGTAAAAAACCCACAAAGACAAAATCTGATTTACCCGAAGCAACGCCATTATATTCCAAGGATGAAGAAACAGGGAAAAAGATCGGTATCATCCTTACAAAATATCCCCAGCACAAACGGGTATTGTTTTTTAAGGCAAAATATGATAATAATGAACCGCTGACCAGTACTGAATCAGCTGAATTAATGAAGTTTTTTAAAATGCTTGCATAAAAAAATGGTTCGCACTATTTACATGAGTGTAATAATGCGAACCCGTTTTCTTCAGGCTACACTTATTTAGAAGTTACATCCTTTGAGTTGATATCCACTTTAGCAAGCAGTCTTCCTTCCGGTAATTCGCTGGATGAATAATAAATTCCCAGCAAACCATTTGAACTTTTCCGGAGTTGCAGCACTTCGCTTACATGAAAACTCATAGCTGCTACCGGCTGTGAAACATCTTTATATTTCCATTCTTTCAGTGTTGTATTAGCTTTGTTTTTGATATAAACAACCCGGTTTTTTCCCACATGGCCACAGTGATAATATTTAATACTCACCTGGTCTCCTGCAGCAGCTTGTGAAAGCGAAATACTTTTAATGTCATTCATTTTTGTTCCGAATTGTTGCAAGACGAGTTTATTGTTCAGGTATATCTCAAACCCTTCACCTCCCGGAAGACTGGAAAATGATGAAAGAAATGTAAAAGAGCTAAACAGAATTGCGATCGCCATCAATGGCTTAAAATTCAGATTTTTCATGCTATAATTTTTTAGTTAATAAATCGGGTGTATCTGGCACCTGTTTGCAATACAAAAGAAGCGTATGCAGGGGCTTGGAAATAATCTCTTTGATATAATGCGGTGGATGCTTGATGAAAGACATTAAATAATCCTAACTATACTCTATTGCTTTTCATTAAATTCTGAGAGCAGGCGGCTCAAAATCTATTTTAGATTAAACACATTGATTTTCAATGATAAATAATTGACTAACTTGTATAAAAGCTGGCAACTCAGAAGACCTTTATGACGATTATGGAAACGAAATATTTCCAGAATTTGCTTTCTGCAGAAGAATTAACCTATCATGTTGAGGGCTGTTCCCGAAATAAAAGGGAAAGCCAGAAGATTATTTATAATTCCTTCTACGGGTATGCTATGGCAATATGTGACCGATATGCCAATAAGCAGGAAGACGCTTTGGAGATTTTGAATGACGGGTTCTTAAAGATATTCAGGGAAATACACCACTACCAGCCAGCTTATGCAGATGTGATCAGCTCCTTCAAAGGATGGCTGAAGAAGATCATGGTTTACACAGCTATTGATCATTACCGGAAAAATCAGAAACACCAGGTTGTTACTCAGCTTGACAATGTAGTTTACCAGGTGGAAGCGGTAAGTGAAGATGCAATTGATAAACTATCGTATGAAGAGATCATCCGGGCTATCCAGGAATTATCACCCGGGTACCGAACGGTTTTTAATCTCTTTGTCCTGGAGGGTTTGAGTCATGAAGAGATAGGTAACCAACTTGGCATTTCAACCGGCACATCCAAATCAAACCTTTCAAAAGCAAGAAGACAATTACAAAAAATATTATTTAAACAGAACGAAACTGAAGTAGCAAAAAATGCAGTCTGAGAAATTCGATAAGAAGATAAGGGAAGCAGCTGAGAATCATCATCCACCTTATGATGATATGGCCTGGAGCAAAATGGAAAAGCTGCTTGATGAGCATCTTCCCCAGAAGGAAGATAAGCGGAGAAGGTTTTTCTTTTTAATATTTCTCTTCCTGTTATTAGGAAGCAGCACCTGGCTATTGGTTGGTAAACCATGGAAATCTAACAGCAAAATCGTAAAACAGGAACAACGGGCTGATAACAATAACCTTCATACCCGGCAGGTAATTAGCCCGGAACGAACAAACGAAGACATAGATAATAATGTAAACAAAAATTTATTTCCAGGGGATAAAAACGAAAACAAAACTGAAAATGCAGATGTAATTCCGGTTACTGGCAGCAAAGGAAAAGAAAACAAAACCACAACTCCTTCTGCAAATAAGGAGACGGGTAAAGAGAAGAAAAATGTGCCGGATGATTATACTATTGTAAAAAAGAATGACCGGAAACAAAATAATATTCTGGTCGTTCCTACTGAAAAAAGCAAAAACAATGTTGATAAACCTGGTAACTCTATAGTAACAATTAAAAAAGACAAAGAGAAGCCGTCAAAAAATAATGAAGA
Source organism: Chitinophagaceae bacterium (assembly GCA_035328345.1). GTDB lineage: Bacteria > Bacteroidota > Bacteroidia > Chitinophagales > Chitinophagaceae > JJ008. Next base: position 45,417 of record DAOLIV010000018.1, read on the forward strand.
AAAAGATATTAAGAATGATCCTGCTGAACAGAAGAATACTGAGCCAGCATTGGCCAAATCAAACAAGGATAAAGCGGATGAAAAAGAGGTAGATGATCCTGCTAAAGAGTTAACGGATGAAAAGAAAGACGTTGAAGCAGAAGACAAGGAAAACAAACAAGAAAAAACAAGCCAACCTGAGGAAGAGCAGGATAATCCAGTAGTAAACAAACCATCCAATAAAAAGAAACAATCATCTAAAAAATCCAATTCATTATTCTTTACTTTAAGCACTGGCCCTGATTTTAGTTTCGTAGGCTCAGAAGGACCCGGGAAAGTAAAATTCGTGGGGGGTGTTGGAGTTGGCTACACAATTAAGGAAAAGTTTACTATTAGAACAGGTTTTTACACTGCCAGAAAATTATATACTGCTCAACCTTCCGATTATAAAGCACCGCCTGATTTCTATACCTATTATCCTTACCTGGAGAAAATAGATGCGGATTGTAAAGTGTACGAAATTCCATTACTGATCAGCTATTCATTTGGCAGATCGGCAAAACAAAACTGGTTTGCATCTACCGGTCTTTCTTCTTACCTCATGAAAAGGGAAACTTATGATTATTTCTATAAGTATACGCCTACTTCACCAACCATAAGTGCAGAGTGGACGGTACCTGACAGGAATAATCATTTCTTTTCGGTTCTTAATTTATCAGCAGGTTATCAGCGAAAGATCGGCAAAAACTTTTCATTGACCATTGAACCTTATATGAAAATCCCTTTAAGTGGTGTTGGCTTTGGTAAAGTGAAATTGAATAGTGGGGGAGTTTTATTTTCAATTGGAGTACATCCATTCCGACAACGTAAATAACATAGATATATTTAGTAAGTAAAAACAATTCTCTAAAAGGGTTGCTTTTTTATTCTCCCCAGCGATACGTTTTAATATCAAACCCTGCAAGGTCAAGAACCCTATCTACAACAGTTGCTGCAACTGCTTCAATAGTTTTCGGACGACTGTAAAAAGATGGGGTGGCGGGGCAGATAACACCACCGGCAAGTGTTACGGTCTCCATATTGCGGATATGAATCAAGTTATAAGGAGTATCTCTTACAACACAGATCAGCTTTCTTCTTTCTTTTAATATCACATCGGCAGCTCTTGTAATCAGGTCATTTGACATTCCGGTAGCTATTCTGCCCAGGGTGCCCATCGAACAGGGTATAATGATCATGGTATCAAATTGACCTGAGCCGGAGGCAAAGGGAGCGGAAAAATCAGTTTTTGAATAAAATCTGAATTTCAGCTCTTCCCAGGAATCATTACCCAATTCTGTTTGCCATACTTCTTTGGCATTATCAGTCATTACAACGGCCACTTCATCCCACTGGGTATTGATCTGCTCAAGCTTTCTTAGCAGAAGCTCCGGATAAACGGATCCGCTGGCGCCAGTTATAGCAATAACAACTTTTCTCATAATAAGTGTATGATGATTTAATAGCTCACATAATATGAGCATAAATCATTACTGACAGGTTCATTGTAGATTTAAAACTACAAAAAAGAATAGAGCATTGAGTGTAATCAAAAAACAATGGTTTTTTGATAGAAATAAATACGTAAAGGAACAAAAATGGTTACCAAATGTTTTGAATTATTATATTATTAACGATATTAGCAATGAATTTTCATAGGATAAGGTTTAATGGTTAATGGTTTTTGATTAGGGCCCCCCGATTAACATCGGGGGTTCTTTTTTGCCCATCCATAAATAAAAAAAGCCCGGATATTATCCTGGCTTTTTTTATGATGAGTAAAGTATTGTTTAAAATCCTTTGGTCTGTTTTGTAGACTGCCCCGGTTTAATCGTGTTTTCATTTCCCATATTCTCCATAATCCAGTTGGTCATCTTACTCCAGAGGTGGAAAGTGGTATTATCTGCCATACCGCCGATGCCATGATTTTTATTGGGATAATAAGCACTTTCAAAATCAATATTGCTTTTTACCAGGGCTGTGATCATCTGGGTTGAATTCTGAAAATGTACATTATCGTCAGCCGTTCCATGGATGATCAGGTATTTGCCTTTTATCCTGTCAGTAAAGTTGATAGGGGAGTTGTTGTCGTACCCGTCGGCATTTTCCTGGGGCGTCCGCATATACCTTTCTGTATATATATTATCGTAAAACCTCCATGAAGTAACCGGGGCCACCGCCACGGCAGCGCTGAACGTTTCACTGCCTTTTGTTATAGCTAATGAGCTCATGAATCCGCCATAGCTCCATCCCCAATGTCCAATATTGTTCTTGTCAACAAATGACATGTTCCCTAAATATTTGGCAGCATCGATCTGGTCTTCGATCTCGTATTTGCCCAATTGCAAATAGGTTTTCTTTTTAAATTCTTCGCCTCTGAAACCTGTTCCTGTATTGTCGACACTTACAACAATAAATCCTTTTTGTGCTAATAGCTGGTGCCAGGCACTCACTGCACCAAAACGGTTTGCTACCTGCTGAGAACCGGGACCACCATAGTTACAGAAAAGAACCGGGTATTTTTTATTCGGATCAAAGTTGGCAGGCTTCAGCATCCAGCCATTCAATGTATCTCCTTTGCTGTTGGGAACACGGATAAATTCAGCTTTGCCAAACCCGTATTCTTTTATAGTACTGGCCAGTTTTGCATTCTCACCTGTAACTTCTTTTTGTTTGGCACTGATATTTTTCTTTTTATCAATCACTATATCATACAATGCTACCTGTTGTGGTGTATTGAGGTCTGACCTGTAATCATAAAACTGCGTCATATCATCATTGAGTTCAACCCTGTGCCAGCCTTCGCCATTTGTAAGTTGGTATGTTTTTTTACCGGCAAAATCTGTTACAAACAAATTTCTGTCCATCGGTCTTGGCCATGCCATGGTATAATACACTCTTTTATTGACCTCATCTACTCCGTCAACATTGGTGACCTCAAAGTTCCCTTTGGTTACCTGTGTTTTTGATTTACCATCAATGCTGTACATGTAAATATGGCGGTAGCCATCCATTTCGCTTGTGAACATAAAATTCTTCCCGTCTTTCAGGAACCACCAGTCGTCGTTTATTTCAACATAATATTTATTCTTTTCTTCATACATGGTATTAGAGATACCGGTTTTGGCATCCGTAGCCAACAACTTCAGATCATTCTGGTGACGATTCATCCAGAAGACCACTAACTGGTTGTCATCTTTTGTCCATTTGATGCGGGGGATGTAAATATCTCCTTCCTCAAATTGTGCCTTAACATCTTTGTGTGAAGCCACATCATAAATATGTATCTCCACGTTGGAGTTATCCTCACCTGCCTTTGGATACTTGTATTCGTATTGTTTATTGTATTTATTATCAAAAATGGTGAACTCATATTCTTTTACTTTGCTTTCATCAAACCGATAATAAGCAATGTAACTGCCCTTTTCACTCCATTCGTAGGCCCGGGTAAATTCAAATTCTTCTTCATAAACCCAGTCACAATTTCCGTTTATTATATAATTCCATTTCCCGTCATTGGTGATGGCTGCCTTTGTTCCTGTTGCAATATCATACAGGTAAAGGTTATTATCTTTTACAAAAGCAATCTTGCTTCCATCAGGAGAAAAAGTGGCATGCATGATCTTCTCACTGTCCAGCTTTTTTGTCTTTTTACTCATGATATCATGCAGGTACACATAGGATTTAGAAGACCTGCGATAGATCTGCTCCCTCTCTGTTCTCAACAGCATCTTGGTCCGGTCCGCACTTAAAGTATAATCATCCAATGCTATTTTCTTACCATTCTCATCTTTTACATCATCTGCTTTTACAACCTGGTTAATATCTTCCCCGGCAAAGCCACGGACAAATTCACCTCTGAAGGTTCCTTTTTTGTAAATGTCCTCGAGGGTAATTTCTTTGTTTTGTGCTGCAACGGCAAGCGGCAACAGAAATAAAAGCAACAAAAGTTTGCGCATAATTTGATCTTTTTATTGAGACAATAAATGTAGCGGAATCATATCAGAAATCGCTACCGTATAAATAAAAACGGCATCCTGCAGGGATGCCGTAAAAGCGATAAATTATTTATTTTGCGTCTGCCATATCGGGTATAGCTTCTACTTTGTATTCACCGGCGTCCAGTTTCTTTTTGGTAGCCGAAAATGCCTCCAGTGTTTCCTGGATATCTTTATCTGTATGTACAGCAGTGGGTATCAGCCTGTAAATAATATGTCCTTTTGGGATTACAGGATAAACTACGATCGAACAGAAAATATGATAGTTTTCTCTCAGGTCCATAACCATGGCTGTGGCTTCAGGCACATCACCTTTCATGTACACAGGTGTTACCACCGAATCAGTTTTACCGATATCAAAACCTCTTTCTTTCAAACCCGTCTGAAGCTTTAATGCATTTTCCCACAGTTTTTCTTTTAACTGAGGTTTTGTTTTCAGCAGTTCCAGCCTCTTTAAATTACCTACTACCAGCGGCATGGGCAGACTTTTCGCAAAGATCTGGCTGCGGATATTGTACCGGATATAATCAATAATTTTTTTGTCGCCGGCAATAAATGCACCGATGGAAGCCATTGATTTGGCAAAAGTGGAGAAATAAAGATCTATTCTATCCTGGCAGCCCTGCTCTTCACCGGCCCCTGCCCCGGTTTTTCCTAATGTTCCAAAACCATGGGCATCATCTACGAGCAAACGGAACTGGTATTTATCTTTCATTGCAGCGATCTCTTTCAATCTTCCCTGGTCACCGGCCATTCCAAATACACCTTCGGTGATCACAAGTATTCCACCTGCTTTTTGCTTTTCGATCAATGTGGTGGCTCTTTGTAATTGCTTTTCACAATCTTCTACATCATTATGCTTGAAAACATAGCGGTGACCCGGATGTAACCTCAATCCATCAATAATGCAGGCATGACTTTCTGCATCATAAACGATCACATCATGGCGGCTGCACAGCACATCGATAATGCTGACCATTCCCTGGTATCCATAATTCAGTAAGGCAGCATCTTCTTTCATTTCGAAAGCTGCAAGTTCGGCCTCTAATTGTTCATGCAGGTTGGAGTTCCCACTCATCATCCGTGCTCCCATCGGAAGGGCCAGTCCATATGTTGCAGCTCCTTCGGCATCTGCTTTTCTCACTTCAGGGTGATTGGCCAGCCCCAGGTAATTATTCAGGCTCCAGACAATCATTTCCTTTCCACGGAATTTCATCCGGCTTCCTATCTCACCTTCCAGTTTGGGGAATGCAAAATATCCATGTGCTCTTTCACGGTGCTGGCCTATAGGGCCAGAATGCTTTAACAAACGTTCAAAAATATCGGGCATATTATTTAATTATTACCTGTTTTAAGATTGGCGCAAAGGTAAGGTTTTCAGCGTTTTGCAGCCCTGATCTTTATCAATATTTTTCAACTGAAACTGAATCTTTTAGCTGCTGTTTAACAGGGAATAAATGGCTGAATCGAGAAATTTTCCATTACAAAAATAATTTTCTTTAAAGTAGGCTTCTCTTACAAAGCCATTCTTTTCCAAAATCTTAATGGAGGATATGTTTAAAGGGTTAACGTTAGCTTCCACAGAATGAAGTTTCATAACATTGAAGCCATAATCAAGCACCTTAATCATTGCTTCCAGCATGATACCTTTTTTTTGAAAATCAGGATGAAGCATGTAACCGATCTCTCCCCGGTAATGTTCTTTCTCAGTTCTCCAGAACCCGATAGTGCCGATCAGGAGGGGAGATGATTGCAAGCTAATAGCCCAGTTGATCCCTTCATTTTTTTCAAGTCCGTCGGTCATTCTTTTGATTAAGTCCCGGACATCATCAATGGATTTGGCCAAGGGCCTGTCAATGAACTGCATCACTCTTTCATCGGAACGCATTGCGAACAATGCTTTATCATCATTGTCTGTGATCTTTCTGAGCAATAATCTTTCTGTTACCAGTTCAGGGAAAGGGTTAAAATTGAGTTCAAGCATATTATTAAAACCCTCTTTGATTAGTTCTTGGTGCCGGCATTTCTTTTCTCGGAATTTTCTCTTTCCGTTGTGCTGTGTTATAAACAAATGATGCCACAATAACAGAGGCCTGCTTCAGATCATCCGGAACGAGATGGTCATAAGTATCCATGTTGGTATGATGGGTACGGGTGTCATACTCGATCTCATCCTGTATAAATTGAAAACCGGGTATTCCCACTCCATCAAAAGCAAGATGGTCGGTGCCGCCTGTATTATCAATGGTGATTGTACCGGCGCCATTTGATGCGAAAGGTTCCAGCCATTTACTGAAGATGACCCTTGCTGCTTCATTACCCTGCAGGTACACCCCCCTGATGCGGCCTGTTCCGTTATCGAGATTATAATAAGCTGAAACTTTTTCCTGCTCAGGTTTTAATTCCCATTTACCATCTTTTATTTCAGCAAAATGATTTTTCACATAATTCCTCGAACCAAACAATCCCTCTTCTTCACCGCTCCACAACGCAATTCTTATAGTTCTCTTTGGTTTTAACCCGGAAGCCATAAGTATTCTCACCGCTTCCATCATTACAGAACATCCGGCTGCATTGTCGGTGGCACCGGTTGCTGCATGCCAGCTATCAAGATGACCACCGAGCATAACGATCTCATCTTTAAGTTTAGGATCTGAACCCGGGATTTCTGCCACCACATTATAGCCTTGCAGATCTGTATCATAGAATTTTGATTTTACATCTGCTTCCAGGATCACTTTTTCACCGGCGTTCACCAATCTTTCTATTCTCAGGTAATCATCGCTGGAAAGCATTACTGATGCGGGTGCAACAGCAGCATCTTTATTATAAGAACCGCCGCTGCTTACAAAAATAGTTCCGTCATTACCCCTGCTGTTCATTTGTAAAATAAGAGCCGGGTTTTCTTTACTGATCATTTCCCGGATACGCCTTTGCAGCATAAACTGTTTTATTCTTTCTTCTCTTGCCTGCTGATCTGCATTTGGCCGCTGGTTTCCCTGGCTGGGGCCTGCCGTTGCTGCAGCCATCTTTGATAATTGTTCTTCTGTAAAACGATTGGCATCTGCTTCAAAGGAGGGTTTTAATTCGGCATCTGACCATTGCATCACAATTTTCCCTTTCAGTTTACCTACATATTGCATCAGTTCAGTAGTATCCTTTGCTTTTATCAATACAACTTCACCGCTTATTTCACCATTGCCGGGTGTGCTGCCCGTCCATGCCAATGGCTGAGCAATCAATGGCACATAATATGGAGAACGCATCGCCACATAACATTTCAACTGCTCCCATCCTTTTCCGAAATCACCCCATGGCTCCAGCTTTGCATTCTTCAATCCCATTTTGGTCAATTCATCTTTAGCCCAGTTGGCTGCCCGCATAAAACCGGGTGATGCTGTTAACCTCGGACCACTTACATCGGTAAGATGAAATGCTATATCCATAACCTTTGAATGGTCAAAGCCTTCTTTTTTTATTTTTTCAATGGCAGCAAGATCCGGATCATCAGTTTGTGCTATTACAGAAATACTGATGAAAAATAACAGGAGTGTGAGAAGTTTCCTCATGATTTTAATTTTTTGGTATTGGAAGGTAAGACATTTGCAACATCCGGGTTACCGGTAAAATTTGTTTTCATCCACCACAATTGTTGTCAGTTCGACAATGTGTCCATCGGGGTCTTTCGTGTAAATGGAATGAAAATAATGATGATCCCGCACGGCAAAATCAAGATTTAATTCGGTATATCTTTTTTTAGCCTTTTCGAAATTATCCTTTGAAACATTAAAAGCAAAGTGATCAATTTTTACATTTTTTGATGTTGCATCCAGTTGCTTATAGGTTGTATCGGCAGGAAAAAGAGCAATGCCGGATTTACCTACAAGTAATAAGATGGGAACTCACCCCATTCCGGTGCCTGGTTTTTTTTTAGCCCTAATACTTTTTGATACCAATCGGCGGATATAGTAAGGTCTTTAACCCTGATCGCAACATGGTCAAGGAACCTGATATCAATAGATTTTTTTTGATCCACTACAAATTAAAGTTACTGATTGGCAGTTTCTTTAGTTTGTGCAGTTTCCTGGACGAATTCAAATGCTTTATCAAGTTTTGATATATCAAAGTACCGTTCTTCTCTTCCTTTGGATGACCGGGCAAAAAATAAATTATCAACAGGCACCAGGGCTTTCAGCACTCCTGAATGAGCCACAATAGCAAGGTGCCCCATTTTTGTATAATTTCTCAATAGCCAAACCGTATCTTCAAAGAAAGCTTTTATGCTGCTTTTTGAAATTTTCATTTCATCCAGTTTCACCAGCACATTCACTTTATCAAAACCATGGTCCAGTTTTTCCTGGAAGAATTTCTGGCAAAGCTTTTCATCTGTCTGTGTAAAGCCATCGATCACTTCAATGGCTAAAACATTTTTCGGGGAAGTTTTTAATTGCTGTATCATATGTAACGATTTTAGTTCCGCCAGCCAATATCAGCTGGTATTTCTGTACATAAGGAGTGGCGGTGTCTCATGAAGCCGTAACTAAGCTTCTGTATGCAGTGGTTGGGGGTAGGTAAGTGGTGAACTCTTTCAAAGTTAAAACTTTTTAAAGCTTGCCTGTTTGATTGTTACTAAAAAATTCTATACCGATAGTAACCTTATTGCCAGGCACTAAGTTCCGGGGCCGGGTAAGTATCAATTTTATCATCCAAAACCTAAGGGAAGAAAGGGTAAAAACCCGGCTGAGCTACCCGTAAATGTCCAGGAAAATTAATTTTAAAACATCATGTCCGGGTATTAGATTTAGGTAATTATTTATCACTTAACAAAAAACTATATGAGCTTTTTTGATCGCCTTTCAAATGGCTGGAAAATAGCGATGAACAGTTTTAAAATATTAAAAGCAAACCAACAGCTTATTATTTTCCCGGTATTATCCGGTTTGTCGTTGATACTGATCATTGGTTCCTTTTTCTTTTTTGTGCTGGGATCTGCAGATTGGGACATAGATAAAGTTGCAGAACCCGGAGCCACAGGCTCATATTTGCTGGTATTATTATTTTATGTGGTTAACTATTTTGTTGTAGTCTTTTTCAATATGGCGTTGATACATTGTACCCGCCTCTATTTTAAAGGAGAAGAAGTAACGGTAAGAAAAGGCCTTGCCTTCAGCATGAGCCGCATCGGCGTTATTTTTTCATGGTCGCTGTTTGCCGGAACGGTAGGGGCCATTTTAAAGATCGTACAGGAAGAATCAGGTCTTATAGGCAAGATCATTACAGGAGTATTAGGAGTGGTGTGGAGCATCGCCACCTTTTTTGTGGTTCCGGTAATTGCTTATGAAAACCTCGGACCTCTTGCCGCATTCAAACGTTCCTCACAACTGATGAAACAAAAGTGGGGTGAAAGCTTGGGCGCTACTTTTAGCTTTGGCCTGATCCAGTTTGTCGGAATTCTGATAGTCGGTCTCGTACTGTTCTTACTGGGTTATTTAATTGACCCGGTTGCGGGCATCGCTTTGGCGATATTGGGAGCATTTATTGTTATTACCATCATCAGCGCAGCACAAACCATATTTGTAAGCGCCGTTTATCATGATGTTACTGATGAACCGGTTGTGCATTTTAATAAGAAGCTGATTGACGAATTGTTTGTCAGTAAAAAAGGATAGAAATTATTGCAGACCTATTATAAAGTGATAAAGGGAATAATTTTATTATTCCCTTTATTTTGAATATAGTTGTCTCTGAGTTACTCAGTAGGTTCCCATAATTCAATTTTATTTCCTTCGGGGTCAAGAATGTGAACAAACTTTCCATAATCATAGGTTTCCATTTTATCTACTATGGTCACACCTTCTTTTTTCAGCTCTTCAATAAGCGCTTCGAGGTTCTCAACCCGGTAATTGATCATAAACTCCTTTGTAGAAGGATCAAAGTATTTTGTGGTTTCTGCAAAAGGATTCCACACAGTAAGTCCTTTTTTGGTGCTGTCTTCCGCTTGCCGCCATTCAAAGTTGGTTCCGTAAGGGGTTGTTTCAAACCCAAGATGTTTTTGATACCATTCGTTGATGGCTTTCGGGTCTTTGCATTTAAAGAAAATGCCGCCTATACCTGTTACTTTTTTCATTTTTGATAGTTCGTTTTTATTGTTAGAGATTATTGTCTTGATGGTAAAACCGGATAAAAAAGAAGCAGTAGTTAAAAGTATTATTAATGTGGTTCGTTTCATGATCAGGGTGATTAAATTTTTAAAAAATCGGGTTGGTTTATGTCTGAAGTCTAAATGTCTCCGGATTCAATAACATTGAAGATCTGTGCCTTCGGACCCGTCATAACAGTACCTTCAACCTGGCCCCACAGGACGGATAATTTCTTTAATGTATTTTCTGCATGCTCCATACGGTCAAATTCCAGGTCTATGGCAACATAATTCGGATTGGACGCCGATCTGTATAATCTGTATTTTTTAACTCCTGATGATCTTCTGTCAACGGGATCGGCATCAAAAGCTTTTTTCCATCCGTCAAAGTTTGGCACCGGATGCTCTATGTGGAGGACTATCATAAATTAAGTTTTACACAACTAAAGATATTAAGTTGGGGGTAAAGAACGTTTCGCTGACCAACCTAAGCATCATGCTGGGATATATTGGAAAGATGATTTGAAAAGGTCAGCAGAATGAAAAAAGCATTTGATTAATTACAAATTGCTTTTCCTTGTTTTACAATAGAAATGCCTTCACCGGTTGATAAATTTCCATTCGGTAAGCGATAAACAGGGTAAAACCTCTCTGGAGCATTAGCTGGCTTATAGTAAACTCCAACGTTTCCATTATATTCAATAACGTTCCAATTTCCGTATTCCTCCCAACTGTTTCTTTGTTCATTTCCTAATACAGTCTGTTTTACACTTTTCCCTAAAAGCCCGTACAAACCCGATGAGCAATAATGGATATCGATAAAGTAGTATGTGCCATAGACAGCCTCTCCTTCCCGATAAGTTACCAGGAAATGGTTGCTATTGAGGAATGTTTTGACTTCAGCAACTGTAGGAATTGATTGCGAATTTGCTTTGGTTGTAAAGAAAAACGCAAAAACAAGAATTAAACCAGAAAGGAAGTGTGAATTCTTCATATGAACTCCGTTTAAATGATAGGATTACGAAGTCGAAATCTCTTTCTATTTCAAGATAAAATATTATTGTCAATAAAAAACTTGAATAGAAATATTTTTGTCTTGCAGCAACGGTAAAGCATTGGTGATGTGGCGGCATTCCGTGATCGTTCAGCCGTCATAACGCCCAACATTTGTTAGTGGCCCCTATTCTGCAGAGTCATTTGCACTACCAGAATTTCCACCATTTTTTTGAGTTAACAGGCGAACTGGTTTGTTGAGCATTTTCATTTTCCGTTGGTGTGCTCGTTATGCTGTGTTTGAATATGGCGGGAATAATAGTGTAGAATGAATAAACAGAATCCTCAAGTCCGTTCTCAAATTGTTTAGCAGTTTTTGCGAATGGAAATATTTTGTTATTGTCGTCAAGTGTGATACATGCGGCTTGTGTGTCTGGGTCAACTTGCCAATGTCCACCATAGTTTTTTATTATACACTGTCCAACGAATGAACCAATAGAGTTAACTAACCCCTGACTTTGTTCACTATCAAAATTATTTCTCTGTCTTTCAATAAATTCTTCTATGTATTTTACAGATTTTGTGTCGTAGTCCAGGTTTAATTGGTTTTTAACTTTCTCTGCTAAGTCTTCAAGTTCTTTCATAAAATTTCATTGATGACTAGAATTATTTAGGGTGTACGCCAGGCTTGCGGCATACCGGCCAGGGCTTTCTGCTGTGCGATATTCCGTGATTCTTCTGCCCGAACCGAAGTTGAGTAAAGTTACTGTAGCTGATGTTATGGTCTATAGCTCGGCTTTATTCGTCAAGCCCCGAACCGGAGTACTGCCTAATTACTATTCAACTAAACCATAAAATAGTCCGCTAGTTATTTGGTTTTTTACACAGCTCATGTTGGCGGTAGTTTTAGCTTTTTACCACAGTTTTCAAAAATGTTTGTATAAACTCTGATTTTCCAAGCGGCTCTACCAGGCAATTGAACAAATTAACACCCAAGGCAAGGTATGTAGCCGGGTGTGCAAATTTTTTGTATTTCCAGGCACCAAGAAGGAGTAACCCAATTATAATAATTTCTGCGGGGTAAATTGGCAGCATGATATCAATATTTGGCCACTGTTTAATGTGTCTATCAACATAAATGTTTTGTATTCCACGACCTAAAGCAGGCATCATAATGATAAAAACAGTTGAAATCAACCACCAAGAATGGTTTTCTAATTGTTTTCTGTGAATGATGCTTTTGATGACGGCAAAACCAAATGCTATCATCATCACAATTTCAATCGCTGCAATGCCTAAAAAGAACCACGGTTGGAATGGACCAAACCTGTCAACATTTTCAGCGGCACTTTGAGCATTTACAATATCTCTGTTCAGCATGCTTATAGCTGTCAGGCAAACTCCTCCAGCGATGAACATGCCAATAATGCCGTTTGTTCTGTGCCGGGTGAGTTGACTATGAGTGGCAAAATAGGGCTGAATGATTAGGTAGAGGTACCAAGTTGTTCCTGTCCAATAATGTATATGAACTGACCAGGCATTGTCAGAAAAGTCACCCCAATAGTCTTTATAAATTCCGAGTTGCATGATAATCATTGGGAGCAACATCCAAATGTGAAGGGTTTTGTATTTGTCCATTTTAAAGTGTCTATATTTTTAAAAATAGAAGTACACGTTAAAAATTACCGCCAACGTTCAGGCATTTTTGCTGTTGGGGGCTTTATCCCATCGTCCCCACCGGCGATCCCACCTTAGGCGGGACCGAACGTAGAACTAAAGTAGAAAATTTATTCTGTTGCTAAATAGTAATTGTTAAGCCCGGACAAAAAGCTGAGCAGTGAACCGAACGATGAAAGACGCTATTCGGCAGCCCCAATAGCACAAATGCGCCTGTTAGCGGTAGTTTTTCTTGTCATTTCATTAATAGTTTTTCGTCTTGTTTAAAACGTAAAAGTAGAATTTTGAGATTATCAATATTATCAACATTCATTTCTCTTATTTCATAAATTATATCTCTCTTGGGCATCGTTATTGAATATGTTTCACTGAAAGCTTCGTTATAAGCAAGTCGTAGCTTATAAAGTTTTTTGTTTTTCAAACTGTCAAGAAATGGTGACAATGAAAATTGAATTGGTTTCAATCTTTTTGAATAATAAAACAAAGTTGTGTCATTGTATGAGTCGTCCAGCTTCGTCTTTGGGATATATTTTTCAATAAGAATGCTGCCATTGTCTAAACTTTGGCTTTCAAGTAAAGAGTCATTTAGGCTGTAAATAATAGCTTGAAGGTTTGTGGGAGTTCCGATTCGTTTTATAATAGAATCAACTGCAAGAATTTTATTTGAATCTAATTGTTCAATTGACTTGTACCAAATGCCGTTATTATTTCCCTTTTTGTAAACAAAATAATGGTAACGGGTTTCAGTCATTATGTGTTCTTGTGATATTGTGTCGGTTTTAATATGATAAGTCATCTTTGAGCTGTCAAATGTATAAGGTAGCTTATATATAATGAGGTTTTGAATATAATAAATTGGTATAGTATCACAGAAGTCAATGTACTGACGATCACCTTGTACAAGAGGGAGTTTAACTATATAGGTTATTGCCGTTATATTATCATTATTTTTTGGAATTTTATGTTTTGCAACCAGACAGGCAGAAAGAAGCAAAGAAAAAAATAAACCAATTAATAAACGCATGCTGTTGTGTTTCTATAAGATTGAAGTCTTAACAGTTGCTCTTCTGCCAAAATAAATGAAAATATATCCCAAAATCATAAATAGCCCAGCCCCATAAATAAATAATATTGAATTATGTTTTGCTATTACTTTATTTAAGTCAAGGTATGTCAACCTGTTTGAAGCGATTGAATATACAAAGAATGGTGCTTTTTCTTTATTAAGAAATTTCATAAAGCTTTTAGGGATACCCACCATTAAAGTGTCTCCATATGGTATTTTTTTAAATTCATCTCGTTTTAGAATTGAAAAAAAGTCAGCTTTGATTTTAAAAGTGTTGTTGTAATTCTGAAGTTTGAAAGTAAGAGATGAACCGTTTCGTCCTCCATATGAAACCCAACTATATTTTTCAAACGGTCCACTAATATAGGCGATGTCATCTTTGCTTTTTATTTTGACTTTGTCAAAGTATAGAAATAGTAATAGTAATACAATGGCAGCTAAAAGAAAAAAAATGCCCACAAAAAGTAATGTCCCTCTGTCTCTTTTTATGAATCTGTCCCAGTTAATTGCCATAAGTTTTTAGGTGGTCGGTACAGTTGCGTACAACGGTAGGGCATTTTTGCTGTTGGGGGCTTTATCCCATCGTCGCCCCCGGCGATCCCGCCTAAGGCGGGACCGAACGTAGAACTAAAGTAGAAAATTTATTCTGTTGCTAAATAGTAATTGTTAAGCCGGGACCGGAAGTTGAACGACGCTATTCGTCCTTAAAAAAATCCCGGTCGAATAACCGGGATTCATATCCTAATGATAACTTTTATCCTAATTTCTTCTTGAGGTTGTTGTCTATCGCTTCAAGAAATTCTTCTGTGTACAGAAAATTTTCTCCATGCTTTACTTTATTGCCATGAATGCAAATGGCAAGATCCTTTGTCATCTTTCCTTCTTCCACAGTTTCAATACAAACCTTTTCAAGTGTATGGCAAAAATCAATCAACGGTTGGTTGTTGTCCAGTTTGCCGCGGAAGGCCAGACCTCTTGTCCATGCAAAAATGCTGGCGATGGGGTTGGTACTGGTGGGTTTGCCATTCTGGTGGTCACGGTAATGCCTTGTAACTGTTCCATGAGCAGCTTCTGCTTCCATAGTTTTTCCATCAGGTGTCACCAATACGGATGTCATCAGTCCTAATGAACCAAAACCCTGGGCCACGGTATCACTCTGCACATCCCCATCATAATTTTTACAGGCCCACACAAAATTTCCGTTCCATTTCAATGCAGCAGCTACCATATCATCAATCAGGCGATGCTCATAGGTAATGCCCACTGCCTCAAATGCTGATTTGAATTCGTTCTCATAGATCTCTGCAAAAATATCTTTGAAGCGTCCGTCGTATTTTTTGAGAATGGTGTTTTTGGTTGAGAGGTATAATGGCCATTTTTTATTCAGCGCCATATTGAAACAACTTCTTGCAAACCCTTTGATGCTCTCATCTGTATTATACATCGTCATCGCCACACCATCACCTTTAAAGTTGAAAACTTCAAAGGTCTGTGGTTCACCACCACCTTCGGGTGTAAAGGTCATGGTGAGTTTTCCTTTTCCTTTTATCACTGTATCAGTGGCCCGGTACTGATCACCAAATGCATGACGGCCCACAATGATCGGCGCCGTCCAGTTGGTAACCAGTCTTGGTACATTGCTGATCACAATGGGTTCCCTGAAAACCGTTCCGTCCAATATGTTACGGATGGTTCCGTTCGGGCTCTTCCACATCTGCTTCAGGTTAAACTCCTTTACCCTTGCTTCGTCCGGGGTAATAGTGGCGCATTTGATGCCGACACCGTATTGCTTAATGGCATTGGCAGCATCAATAGTGATCTGGTCATCTGTTTTATCACGGCTTTCAATTCCCAGGTCATAATACTTTATATCAACATCAAGGTAGGGAAGGATGAGTTTGTCCTTTATAAATTGCCAGATGATCCGGGTCATTTCGTCGCCATCCAGCTCTACAACCGGGTTGGCCACTTTGATCTTTTGCGCCATAATGAATTGGTTTTCGGTTTATTGTCTTGTTTTAAATGATGGGTGGCAAATCTACAATAATATCTTAACTAACGGGTTATCGGGCTCAATTGACTATGGGTGAAAAATTAATATGGGCACTGATCTGTGTTGATCTGAATCAATGAAAAAAGTTGTACCTTAAATGCAATCAGATGGATTCGCTAAAGTCATTCATGAATTACCTTACGAAATTCACTGACGTTACAGAAAGTGAATTTAATAAGTACTTATTGCCTGTGTGTAAAATAAGGCGATTCGGGAAAAAAGAACTGCTTACAAAAGCAGGGGAGATTGAAAATAATTTCAATTATATAGCGAAGGGGCTAATACGGAAGTACTATAAAAAGGGTACCCACGAGATCAATACACAAATATCAATGGAAGGTCACATGATTCTTAGCCAGGAATCTTTTCACAGTCGCCAGCCATCTGAATACTTTGTCGAAGCCATTGAACCCAGCACAGTAGTTTCGATTACGTATAATGACCTGGAAGCGGTGTATGCTTCGTCACCAAAAATGGAGCACCTTGCCAGGCTGCTCATCACTTATGCCATGGTGATCAAAGACAGGTGGCAGATGCAGATGATCAAATGGACACCAAGAGAAAGATTTATTCATTTTGTGGAAAAGAACCCGGAACTGATGCAAAGAGTTCCTCAAAAATTCCTGGCGTCTTATCTTAATATCAAACCGGAGACTTTCAGCCGCTTTAAACACCTGGTCAGGCCGCACTCTAAAAAAACGATGAACTGAAAAAGTCAGCCTTCTATTTTGACAAAAATATTTTTTGCGAGCTGATTACTGATCGTAAATAATGGTTGTTGCCGCATTTTGATCTCCATCGTATTATCAAAATCAAATCTTCTTTTTACTTCAACCTTTGAGCCGATTGAAATTTGTTTGTGTTTCAAAAGTTCCAGGATCTCTGCTGACTGATCACTGACATGGCATACAACTGCCGGTTGATTGATCGGCAGATCTGTGATGCAAACCTGCCTGCTTGTCTCGATCTTACCATTTGCATCCGGGATCGGGTCGCCATGCGGATCGATGCGGGGAAAACCAAGATATTCATCCAGCTTATCGATCAGCTTTTTGCTGCTGACATGCTCCAGGTGTTCGGCAACCTCATGCACTTCATCCCATGTAAATTTTAATTTTTCTGCCAGGAAATATTCCCAAAGCCGGTGCCTTCGGATGATTCCAAGGGCCACTCTATTGCCTTCATTGCTCAGGCGAAAACCCTGGTAGGGTTTATAATGAAGCAGTTTTTTGGTCTTTAGCTTTTTCATCATGTCGGTTACAGATGCCGGCTTAGTTTTCAGTTCATTGGCCACGGCATTTGTGGTAACCGTTTCCATTTCCTTTTGTAAATGAAAGATCGCTTTGATGTAATTCTCCTCACTGGTTGAATAATTCAACATGACTAAAAAAAAGTTTAGACAAAGCTAAACCATTTTTAGTAGTGAAACAACCTCTTTGTTGCCGGAAATGAAGGAATCGTTTATATTCGGATACCAATCAGCTGTTATGTCCATTCCGTCAAGATATTTTGTGGTGCTTGCCTTAATAATTTTGTTTGCCGGCTGTAAGCAAAAGAAGAAACCTTCTCTTGCGGGAGAGGAACCTGTTGAAGTATCAGATTTCATTGAATTCTTTGAGCCTTTGAAGTTACCTTACCAGGCGGATGATACCCTATTCAGGAAAAAAGAAAATGATTCACTGCTTATAAGCTATAAAGTGCTGACCCAGTTTGTACCGGATAGTTTTGTAAGTAAAACATTCGGGAAGAATAATAAACCCAAAAGTTATGCAGTTGGCAGAATAACCACACCCGAAAAACTGAACTATATTCTTGTAAAAATGATCAGCACTTCTAAAAAGATGCTGATGTTGATGACGTTTAACAAACAGAATAATTTTATTGCCGGTATGCCTGTATTGCAGCCTGATCAGCTTTCGGCCACATCTCAATCAATATCCATTGATAGAAAATTTGCGATCATTAAAACAATTACCAGAAAGAATCCTGATGGCAGTATCAGCGAGGGTAAGGATGTTTATGCACTGGATGCAGCATCGGGTACATTTTCTCTCGTAATGACAGATCCGCTTGAAGATAAAACTGAACTTATCAACCCGATCGATACTTTACCAAGAACGTTTAAATATTCTGCAGACTACAGCAGTAGCAAGACAAATCTTGTTTCGGTCCGGGATGGGCGAAGCCCCGGCAAGATCCGTTTCTTCATTCATTTTGAAAAAAATAATGGTGATTGTACAGGAGAACTAAAAGGGGATGCTTATTTTATTAAGCCTAATATAGCCGAATACCGGCAGGGCGGTGACCCTTGTGTATTGCATTTAATATTTTCTTCTTCGGCTGTTACATTAAAGGAAATTGAGGGATGTGGTTCAAGACGAGGGCTGGAGTGTTCTTTTAATGCAAGCTTTGCTAAAAAGAAAAATCCGAAACCTGCCGTTGCTACCAGGCAGGCAAAGAAGAAATAAAATTTTTAAGAATAATGCATATAACCTTCCGCACTGTTCTTCAATTCACACTCATTTAAAATTTTACAATTATATTGCAGCTTCGTGTAAAATAAACACAACATGAATTTTTCGAAATTTTCCGTTCCATACCCTGTGGAGCCGCAGTACTCAAAGAAGATTGCTTATTTTTCGATGGAGTTTGCCACTCATCAGCCGCTAAAGATTTATAGTGGTGGTTTGGGTTTTCTTGCCGGCTCACATTTACGCAGTGCATACGAACTTAAACAGAACCTGATAGGTGTCGGTTTGCTTTGGAAGTATGGTTATTATGACCAGGAAAGAAATCAGGATCAAACCCTTGATGTGGCCTGGAATGAAAAAAATTACAGTTTTCTTGAAGATACAGGTATAAAATTCCAGATAAGCATTCATGAACATCCCGTGTGGGTGAAGGCATGGTACCTGAATCCAGAGACATTTAATACAGCACCCCTGTTTTTGCTTTCTACGGATGTTCCGGAGAATGACTATGTATCACAGACTATTACACATCGTCTGTATGATGCTAACGTTGCTACCAAAGTAGCCCAGTTTATTTTGCTTGGTGTTGGTGGGGCCAAGTTGATGGATGTAATTGGGTTTAATCCTGATTTGTATCATCTGAATGAAGCCCATGGTCTTTCTGCTGCTTTCTATTTATATAATAAATACAAGAAAAATATTTCTGAGGTCAGGAAGAGATTGGTGTTTACTACTCACACACCGGAGGAAGCGGGGAATGAAAAGCATGATATTTTCCTTTGTCATAAAATGAGTTATTTCTGCGGTCTGTCAGTTGACGAAGTGAAAAAACTTTACGGAAATGACAGTGACCAGTTCAATCATTCGCTGGCAGCTTTACGTTTTGCCAGACTGGCAAACGGTGTTTCAAAACTTCATGGCGAAGTATCAAGGGCCATGTGGGGCAAGTATGAAAAGATATGTCCGATCATTTCAATCACCAACTCGCAAAACTGGAATTACTGGGCTGATAAACAACTGAACCGATTCGCTGAAGCAGGAGATGATCACAGTTTTGATGAACGTAAGAAGTACATGAAGAAAAGGACATTTGAAATTGTGGCTGATCAGACGGGAAAGCTTTTTGATCCAAATGTTTTTACGATGGTTTGGGCAAGAAGATTTGCCGGTTATAAAAGAGCCAATCTTATCACAACAGATGAGGACAGGTTCCTGAAATTAATAACAGATACAAAATACCCTGTACAAATTATCTGGGCGGGCAAACCCTACCCGGTGGACCATCCTGCCATCAGTGAATTCAATCAACTGGTGCATTTAAGTAAAAGATTCAAAAATGTTTCTGTACTTATCGGGTACGAGTTAGCATTATCCAAAAGCCTGAAACAGGCTGCTGATTGCTGGCTTAATAATCCAAGAGTGCCGAGAGAAGCTTCCGGAACAAGCGGTATGACGGCAACCATGAACGGGGCTGTGAATTTTTCAACAGATGATGGATGGATTCCCGAATTTATTAAGCATGGCTATAATGGATTTGTGGTGCCCAAGGCTGATTACGCAAAAATGGCTGTGTACGAGCAGGACAGTTATGATCTGAACAAGATTTATGAGATACTTGAAAAAGAAATACTGCCGCTTTACTACGAAAATTATGCGGGATGGAGGCAGGTTATGAAAAATGGAATGCAGGATGTTCGATTCCAGTTTGATAGCAACCGGATGGCACATGAGTATTATGACCTGCTCTACAAATAATTTTCTAGTCAAACTCTTTGACCAGGTCATCAATAGTTTTTGAAACGGGATAGAAGCTTATAAGTTTTTCAATTACTCCTTCCACCAGTGCATCGGGACAGGAAGCGCCGCTTGTAACGAGAATTCTTACAGGATCTTTAGAAGATAAATAATCAGTTGTTACTATTTCTTCTTTAGTGTGAAAATTATAATGTCTTATCTGGCTGTATGATTCTATTTTTTCTTCATTGTTAATAAAGTAAGTGGGAAGTTTTTCTTCACAAAGCTCCACAAGGTGTGAAGTGTTGGAAGAGTTGTATCCACCTACGACAATAGCAAGATCAGCATCTTTCTGCAACATACCGGTAACTGCGGTCTGGTTATCAAGTGTGGCATAGCAAAGCGTATCTCTTGTGTCGGCAAAGCGATCTTCGATTTTTCCAGGTTTATATACCTCAACCATTACTTGTTTGAGATAATCAGCAATAGCCTGCGTATCGCTGGCTAGCATGGTGGTCTGGTTTACTACACCTATTCGTTGCAGATCTTTTGTTACATCAAAGCCAGAAGAAAACTGATCTTTGAATTCCTCATAAAATTGTGATGCAGGCTTTTCCCCTGTTATATATTTTGCCAGCTCTTTTGCTTCATTCATGTCCTTTACAACTACTGAAGGTGCATTGAACGCTGCATGGGAAAAGGTAGCCCTTGTTTCTTCATGCCTTGGTTTGCCATGAATGATGATCGTATAGTCTTTTTTGGCAATTGCTTCACTCCGGTTCCATACCTTTTCTACAAAAGGGCAGGTGGTGTTATACTTTTCGGTTTGAAGGCCGATGTCCTTTAGTTTTTGCTCAATTTCCAGCGTGGTGCCAAAAGCAGGAATGATAACAATATCTTCCGGGGTCAATTCACTGAAGGGGATCAGTTCTTTTCCATATGTGTCTTGTAAGAATATGACACCATGCGACTGCAGGTCAGCATTTACCTGCGGATTGTGGATCATTTCGCTTAAGAGAAAGATCCGTTTGCCGGGATTTTCATCAACGGTCCGGAATGCAATTTCAATAGCATTTTCAACTCCATAGCAAAATCCAAAGTGACGGGCCAGGTATATCTGAAGAGGTCCGAAATCAAGAAGGGTAGGGCTAAAGTCCTTTTTCATTTTATCCGCTTCCTTCCTTTTCTTTTTTATGGCTGTTATCAGCGGGCTACGATATATAATAGGGACATCAAAACTCTTCATGGTGCAAAGATAGACTTGTTTAATCCATAGTATTTTTGATTATCAATATCATATCAAACGAAAACTTCTTCCTATCTTCCTCGAAGTTTAGTTGATTCAAAACATTCTGCTTGTCATTCCATTTTCCTTGGTTTTTTGATGAAAATTCTATGAAAGAAAAATGAATCCCCACACTAATAAATAACAGCAGTATGATAAAACGGTTTACTCCTGTAGCCTGGGCACATGATACAAATATTTATGAAGTAAATCTCCGCCAATACACACCTGAAGGAACCATTAATGCTTTTATCCCGCAAATGGAGCGATTACAGGCAATGGGGGTAAAAACTTTATGGTTCATGCCAATAACTCCTATCTCTCAAAAGAACAGAAAAGGATCGTTGGGAAGTTATTATGCCTGCTCCGATTATGTTTCTGTGAGTGCTGAATTTGGCACCCTGGAAGATTTTAAAGAGTTGGTAAAGAAAGCTCATGGACTTGGAATGAAGGTTATCATTGATTGGGTTGCCAATCATACCGGTTGGGATCATGTTTGGACAAAAGAACACCCGGAATATTATGAGATAGACGAGACAACAAAAGATTTCAAAGCTGCATCCGGGATGGATGATATAATAGTACTGGATTTTAAAAACCCGGATCTGCGAAAAGCAATGATTGATGCTATGGCTTTTTGGGTAAATGAATGTGATATCGATGGTTTTCGCTGTGATCTTGCATTCTGGGTCGAACTTGATCTCTGGAAAGAGGCTCGTCCTGTGCTGGATGCTATTAAACCTTTGTTCTGGTTGGGAGAATTTGATGAGTTGGACACACCGGAATATGGCGAAACATTTGATGCCAGCTATTCCTGGACCTGGATGCATAAATCGGAAGATTATTATAAAGGAAAAATGTCACCTGATGATCTCTACAGTGTATTAAAAAGATATGATGACCTGGGCGATAGTACTATGAGAGCCTGGTTCACCACAAATCATGATGAAAACAGCTGGAATGGCACTGAGTATGAAAAATATGGTAATATGGCTGCGGCACTTGCTGTTTTCAGCGCTACCTGGAATGGTATTCCCTTATTGTACTCCGGCCAGGAATTGCCCAATAAAAAACGGCTCGAATTTTTTGAAAAGGATACTATACAATGGATCGGTGAAAACAAACTGGAGGATTTTTATACAAAGCTCCTTCAGTTACATTCTGATAACCCGGCATTAAGAGGAGGTGATCCTTCTGTTATGACATTCCGGTTAAAAACAAATCAGCCTGGTAAATTATTTGCTTTTCTGAGAAGGAAAGAAAATGATGAAGTATTGGTGTTTTTAAATTTATCTGCAGATCATTTACATATTGATATTCTTGATGGAAGAATATCTGGTGTTTATTCAGAAGTTTTTAGTGATCAAATAACAGATTTTTCAGCAACTGCCAGCCTTGAGTTAAAAGGATGGAGCTACCTGGTGTATAAAAAATAAAGGCCAGTGATTTAATTCACTGACCTTATCTTATTGTTTATTAATCCTTAATCGTTCAAATTCAGCGGATACCTGTACACACCATCTGCATCTGCATAAATACCTTCGAGATAAATACTCTCTCCCTTAAGAGAAGAAATAGCTTTTGAAAGTTCCTGTACACTTGAAACATCTACTCCGTTCACATTTGTAATTATAAAACCTTCTTCCATTCTTGTACGGCTGATTGCACCTTTTTCCCGGATCCTCTTTACCAAAATACCGCCTTCCAGGTCATATTTCGCAGCTTTCTGTTTGTCAAGAGTTTCCAGGTCGGCACCCAACTTGTCTGATATATTGGAAGAGGCGGCAACTTCATCATAAGTCCCGGCTTTATTTGTCAAAGTAGCGGTTGTAATATATTCTTTCCCGTTTCTTTTATAAGCGATATTGATCTTATCGCCGGCATTGTATGAGTTTACAGCTCCAAGAAGTTCTGTCCAGGAATTGATAGGTACGTCATTGATCTTTGTAATTACATCCCCGGGTTTAAGACCAGCAGAAGCGGCACCTCCGTCTTTTGCAATGTTTCCAACATGAGCACCATCAGCCGCATCAAATTTATCTTCTTCAACAGATACGCCGAGGTAAGGTCTTTTAACATCACCGTATTTAATCAGGTCATTTACTATTTTCTTTACCAGGTTTACCGGAATTGCAAATGAATACCCTGCATAGGTGCCGTTAGGGGCATAAATCGCATTATTAATTCCCACAAGTTGTCCATCCGTATTGATCAATGCTCCACCACTATTTCCCTGGTTTACCGCTGCATCAGTTTGGATCAACGATTCTATAGGCGTATTACTCTGGCGGCTGTTAATACCAATATTTCTTCCTTTCGCACTTACGATACCTGCTGTCACTGTTGTTTCCAGTGTAAGAGGATATCCGATTGCGAGTACCCATTGTCCCAGTTTCAGATTATCTGAGTTTCCATAAAGTAAATAAGGGAAACCTGTACCATCAATCTTCAATACAGCTATATCGCTGCTGGGATCACGGCCGATTACTTTTGCTTTATAAGTTTTCTTATTGTGAAGTGTTACAGTAATTTCATCAGCAACTCCATCCCCGCCATCTGAAACTACATGGTTGTTGGTTACAATGTACCCATCATCGCTAATAATAACACCACTTCCTGATGCTCTTTGTTCTGGCTGAACTTGTGGACCGAAATTATTATTGAAAAATTGTTCGATCAGGTCATCCCAGTTTCCGTTTCTATTTCGTGGTAATTGATTTGTAATTCTTTTTGCCGGGATTTTCGTTTTAATATGGACTACTGTGGGCAAAGCTGCATTAGCTGCTTTACTGAAGTCGATGGGTTCACCTGCATCTGCGGCATTATCAAAAAAGCCAGCGTAATTAGCAGGCACTTTTCCATCTGTAGACTGTGCAAATACCGGTGTGTTTTTCCCGGCAGTTTTACTGTAAATCCATACACTGCCAACGGCAGATACCGCACTTACAGCAATAATCAATAAAATCTGTTTGAGTTTCATAGCGCTTCTTATTTAGATTTTTATCACTTTTTCAAATTATGTGCCTTTACATTACAAAGTAACAAACTGTCAGTTCACAAATTTGCCGGTTAAGATCAGTTTAACAAATATTTACTAAAGTCTTCGTACTTTGTACGCTTACAAATTTAACACCATTTGGTTTAAAACGAAAGCAGGTTTTTGTTACAAGTTTGTAAGAAATTTTATAGTATCTGTTTGATCAGCATAATCCAGGATGGAAGGGCACTGTGTTTTGCCAAATGGCAAAAAATTATTGCCGGTAATGCATTGAATTTCTTCCGATTCTTCGAGTTTCTCCCTTAGTTTTTCAATCTCACTGTAATATTCAAAATTAAGCTGGCTGATGGGGGAGAAAAGGGATGGGTTCTCTGTCAATAAAACAGATCCGTTGGTTAAATAATGTGCTTTGTTCAACAAGAGTAATGCAAGATTATAGTCGTAATTGTTTTTATATTTATGATGATCTGACAGGTAGTGATATTTTTTAAAAGCTTCAAGAAGATCAGTGAAATCATAAGCTGGTGGGACATAAATTTTGGTGACATTTCTGCAGCCCAACCCGAAGTACTGAAAAACATCGTCAGATAATTTTTCAAGATCATCTTTATTTTCCTTTCCGCTTAATACTCCCACTGATGTTCTGTTCTTACGAATGATATGGGGATATTTTCCAAAATAATATTCAAAATACCGGGATGTGTTATTGCTTCCGGTGGCAATATAGGCATCACAACCTTTAAGCATTTCCGCAAAAAGAGTTCTTTGGCCCTCTTCGGCATCCCATTGTGTAATCTTATTAACTATGTGAGTAATGAGTGCTTTGTCTTTTGATGAAGTTTTTACACATGCGATATTCCCGCTAATGAAAACGCATAGCCAGTCGTGAAAGCCTACAAGCGGGATATTTCCGGCCATTACTATTCCAATTTTTTTAGGCTGAATGTCTTGTTTGTTTAAGGAGTAGTTATAAGCCAGGTCTTCCAGATTTTTTCTTTCCAGGAATTCGCTGGCAATATTTTTTACAGCCAGATCAATGAATTCAGGAGTAAACCATCCATTTTCAAGATTTGCTCTTTCTTTTGCGGTG
>DAOLIV010000019.1:0-1451 GCA_035328345.1 Chitinophagaceae bacterium
CCAAAGATCTCCTCCTTCGCAACACTCATTTCCGGTTTTACATAATCGATCACAGTAGGTCCTACATAGGTTCCTTTTTCTTTTCCATTCACCTTTGCATTACGACCATCTACTAAAATTTTTGCTCCCTGTTTTTCCGCTTCAGTGATATAGCCTTCAATTCTTTCCTTGGATTCCTTGCTGATCACTGCACCGAGATTTTCTCCCGGAACGATCTTCTTAGCTTCTTCACATATTTTATTGATGATATGATCCACTTCACCAACAGCAACCATAGCCGATGCTGCCATACAACGTTGTCCTGCACAACCACTCATACTTGCCGCCACATTTTGTGCGGTCATATCCGGTTTGGCATCGGGCAATACCATTAAATGATTTTTGGCGCCGCCCAAAGCCAATGCTCTTTTATAATTGGAAGTAGCTCTCTGGTAAACAATTTTTGCAACTTTAGTTGAACCCACAAATGAAACAGCTTCGATACCCGGATGATCACAGATGGCAGCAACAATTTCGCTGTCCCCATTTACAATATTAAAAACACCGTCAGGCAACCCCGCTTCTTTTAATAACTGAGCTAATCTTCCGCAACTCAGCGGCACTTTTTCTGATGGTTTCATGATCATACAATTTCCCAGTGCAATGGCGTTGGGTATCGTCCAGTTGGGAACCATACTCGGAAAATTAAAAGGAACAATGGATGCAACAACTCCCAGCGGTACATGCTCGGTTCTGCATTCAACGCCTTTGCTCACTTCTAAAATTTCTCCTGTTACCAGTTGGGGGAGTGAGCAGGCAAACTCTGTCAGCTCGATACTTTTTTCAACTTCGGCAACAGCTTCAGTGTAAGTCTTGCCATTCTCTTCCTGTACGAGTTCCGCCAGTTCTTTCAGATTTTTTTCGAGCAAGTATTTGTAGCGGTAAAAAACCTGCACTCTTTCTTTAATGGGAGTTTTGCTCCATAAAGGGAAAGCTGCTTTTGCTGCTTTAACGGCTTCATCCAGATCTTTTGTAGTTGACAAAGGAACTTTTGATAACAGATTTCCATCAACAGGTGAAATGATGTCAAGCGCCTTTTGTGAAGATGCCTCAACAAATTGCCCGTTAATAAAATTGCGGACATGCGTATATTTCATAAACCTGATCGTTTATAGTATTTGATAAAAGAACCAACTTAAATATACTTAAATTAGCTGTTATTGCAAGCTAAAGTCCTCGAACTCAATGACCCCTGAAAGGAAACAAAGATTAACATCGGTGCTGAACAAAAGGCAGTTTGACCTGGCAGTGGTGCTGGAGAATGTTTTTGACCCGCATAATATTTCTGCGGTAATGAGGACCTGTGATGCAGTAGGCGTCCAGGATGTCTATGTACTTACTACTAAAATTCCGAGACATAAGAAATGGGGAGCCAAAAGCTCATCCAGCGCCGCTAAATGGCTAAGCATTCA